>NZ_CP018620.1:2821448-4232173 GCF_001908275.1 Paenibacillus xylanexedens
GAAAGAGAAGGTGTTGTAGATGGACTTGTTGACAATTGGGCAAATTATCAATACGACGCTTGTCTTTGCTACGGCATTGATTTTTGCATCACTCGGCGGAATTTTTTCGGAAAAATCAGGTGTAACCAACCTTGGACTTGAAGGCTTTATGGTCTTTGGTGCCTTTGCAGCTGGAATCGGGGCGCATTATGCTCAAGAAGCGGGCATGGGTGGAACGACATCGGCCTGGATGGGGGTTTTGCTCGCGATTGTATTGGGCGTACTGGTATCGCTGATTCATGCCGTTGCGTCCATCACATTTAAGGCAGACCAGATTATCAGTGGTATCGTCATTAACTTTTTGGCAGCAGGAAGTACGTTGTACTTGGTTAAACTGTTGTTTGAAGGTTCTGGTGATTCACCGTTGGTTCAAGGCTTCAGCAAGTTTGATGTGCCATTCTTGAAAGACATTCCTTTGCTTGGGGAAGCTTTCTTCAAGAACGTATATCCAACGACATATCTGGCTATTCTGTTCGTATTCCTGACGTATTACATCATGTTCAAAACGCCATTTGGTCTGCGCCTTCGTTCTGTAGGTGAACATCCAAGTGCGGCTGATACGGTGGGTGTTAAAGTGCTTCGTTATCGCTATATTGGCGTTATGATCAGTGGTGCGCTTGCGGCCATTGGTGGAGCTGCGATTACGTTGACGACTACGGGT
Source organism: Paenibacillus xylanexedens (assembly GCF_001908275.1). NCBI lineage: Bacteria > Bacillati > Bacillota > Bacilli > Caryophanales > Paenibacillaceae > Paenibacillus > Paenibacillus xylanexedens. The sequence goes on from NZ_CP018620.1 coordinate 2,822,149, forward strand.
ACATTCTCACACAATACGGTTTCCGGCCAAGGTTATATTGCCATTGCAGCTATGATTTTTGGTAAGTGGAATCCGATTGGTGCCTTTGGTGCGGCTGTCTTCTTTGGATTCTCACAAGCGATCCGAAACTATGTACAGTTGTTTGAATGGTCACAAAGTATTCCCCAGGAAATTATTTTCATGTTGCCTTACCTGCTTACCATCATCGTTCTCGTTGCAGCAGTTGGACGTTCTTCGGCTCCGTCTGCACTCGGTGAAGCATATGATCCGGGTAAAAGGTAACAACCTTTCCCATATCAGGTTAGCTATTCAGAGTTTTGATAAAGGGTCCGCCTTGTGCGGGCCTTTTTTTTGTTTTCTTGAACGCCCATCGACTTTTACATGCTTAACTTGGTTCTCGTGCAGATACCCATATTTTCAGGTAGGGACAAAGAAACAGGCGAATTCAGTGATGGACGAATACACTGTTTTGAACGATCCGAGGAGGAGGGGAAAGTATGAAACAACAAGTTACGCGTGATGAAGCGATGAAATTAATAGGCAAAAATATTGTTGCAATCAAAAAAGACGGCACTCGGGTTACGGGAAAGCTGTTGAAAGTATCGGGCAACAAACTGGTACTGAAGCGTCTGAATGGCAAAAAAGTACGTACAAAAGCGATTCTTCCACTGGTATTGTTCGATCTGCTCGCTATTGCCACACTGCCTTATGCTTATGGAGGTGGTCCCGGCTTCGGTCCCGGATATGGACCTGGACCAAAACCAGGTCCTGGATATGGTCCAGGCTACGGACCAGGATATGGACCTGGAGGACCTGGTGGCGGATATGGACCTGGTCCTGGATTCGGCCCTTATGGTCCAGGTCCACGCCCACCAGGATTTTTCTAGGACATTCTATAATGTTTTTTCCAATTCGTAGCAGCGGCTTATCATGATGTATCGAATCGCGCTGTATCCATTTTTTTGATAAAACTGAAGCCCTTTGGTATTGCCCTCATCCACCATCACTTTAGATCTTCGACAACCCCGGGATACTGCAAAACTCTCTGCTTTGAGCAACAAAGTTTGCCCGTAACGTTTGCGTTGTTCTTTCGGACTAACGGCCATCATATCGACATAGAGCAATTCCCCATGCATGAGAAAATGGATGAATGCCACAGCAGCTTTGTCTGGCTCCGGCGAGACAACAAAGGTCATGCCCCTGTTCATTCGCAGGGGTATTTCTTTGCGGATTTTATTAATTTCCTTTTCGCTCATATGGGATAAAGGAACAAGTTGAGTGTCAATCAGCTTCATGATGGCGCCATCATCCAGCTTGGATGTGCGTTGCCGAATCACCATGCGGAGCCTCCTTTCAGGACCAGTCGTGCTGCTCGTATATCCTATGCCCGAAGCAAGATAAAAGGTGACTGAATGAAGCGCTAGGATTAGGGCAACCTTATAGGCTGAAGAGGGAGGAAGGAAGGTTCTCTGAATTTTTATGCAAAACAGGTATTGACTTATCGGTTGGAGGAATCATATAATGTTCCTAACATTTAACGAGAATATTTCATCGGCTATGAAGAGGACGAAGTTTTAAGGGCTCTTTTGCTCAGAGAGTGGCTGGAATTGCTGAAACCACCACCATTACCCCTTATATACGAGCTCACCTCGGAGCTGTTTTCCTGAAAAGCACTGGATGTCACTCCTTTCGCGTATTAGGGAAAATCGTATGTCTGCGTTACAGACAACAGGTATGGGAAACAACTATGCTCGTTTGAGCTATTCGTTTTGTTGTACCTGGTAAGGTCCGTTATTGCGAAATTTCGGACAAAGTTGGGTGGTACCACGGAAGCGATAACCTTTCGTCCCTCGCAAGCATGAACTGTTTGCAGGGGATGGAAGGTTTTTTTTGTAACTTTAAATGTCAGAATGGTGTAAATTCCGAGAGGAGGATGACTAATGGGAGCTCAAATTCCAGAAGTACGATCGACAGATGAATTACGTGAAAAATGGATGAAGCCGGAGGTCATTAGCGGTTCCGAGATTCTGCTGAGAAGTTTGTTGCTTGAAGGTGTGGATTGCGTATTTGGTTACCCGGGTGGCGCAGTGTTGTACATTTACGATGCAATGTATGGTTTCGAGGATTTCAAACACGTCTTAACCCGTCACGAACAAGGTGCAATTCACGCAGCTGACGGATATGCACGTGCAAGCGGCAAAGTTGGTGTTTGTATCGCTACCTCCGGGCCGGGAGCAACCAATCTGGTTACTGGAATAGCCACGGCATATATGGATTCTGTGCCGCTGGTTGTCATTACGGGAAATGTTAATTCCAGCCTGATCGGTTCGGATGCTTTCCAGGAAGCGGATATTACCGGGATTACAATGCCGATCACCAAACACAGCTATCTGGTAAAAGATGTTAAGGATTTGTCGAGTATCATTCATGAGGCATTCCATATTGCCAACACCGGCCGTAAAGGTCCTGTACTGATCGACATTCCGAAAGATGTCTCAGCCAACAAAACCTTGTTTGAACCGAGTACTGAACCTGTTACATTAAGAGGGTACAATCCACGGACAGTACCAAACAAACTGCAGGTTGACCGTTTGGCTCAGGCCATTCAGGAAGCAGAACGTCCAATTATTCTGGCCGGTGGCGGTGTGGTATACTCGGGAGGACATGAAGAACTGTTCGAGTTTGTTGAGAAGACAGGCATTCCGATTACGACAACCCTTCTGGGGCTTGGTGCATTCCCAAGTGGGCATGAACTATGGACAGGGATGCCAGGAATGCACGGAACGTACACATCCAACCTGGCCATCCAACAGTCGGATCTGCTGATTAATATCGGCGCACGATTCGATGATCGGGTAACAGGTAAGCTGGACGGATTCGCTCCACATGCCAAAATCGTTCATATCGATATTGACCCGGCTGAGATTGGTAAAAACATTGCAACCGATATTCCAATCGTTGGTGATGTGAAGACCGTACTTGAAATAGCCAACAAAGAAGTTGGACGTGCAGAGCGTGCAGATGCATGGAGAGACCAGATCAAACAGTGGAAACAAGAGAAGCCATACAGCTATACGGATTCAGACGAAGTGCTGAAACCGCAGTGGGTTGTTGAAATGTTGAATGATACAACCAAAGGTGAAGCGATTGTGACTACGGATGTGGGACAACATCAGATGTGGGCAGCACAATATTATAAATTTAATCAACCGCGTTCATGGGTAACTTCGGGTGGTCTCGGAACGATGGGCTTTGGATTCCCTTCTGCAATTGGTGCTCAGATGGCCAATCCGGACAGACTCGTTATCTCCATTAACGGTGACGGCGGAATGCAGATGTGTTCCCAAGAACTCGCAATCTGTGCTATTAACAATATACCGGTAAAAATTGTGATCATTAACAATCAGGTACTTGGAATGGTTCGCCAATGGCAGGAACTCATCTATGAGAACCGTTACAGCCACATTGATCTGGCAGGAAGCCCGGATTTTGTAAAACTGGCTGAAGCATATGGCGTGAAAGGATTGCGTGCAACGAATAAAGAAGAAGCAGCGCGTGCTTGGCAGGAAGCTTTGGATACACCAGGACCAGTCGTTGTAGAATTCGTAGTACGCAAGGATGAAAATGTGTATCCAATGGTTCCGCAGGGAGCAACAATTGATCAAATGCTGATGGGGGATGCTGACGAATGATTAGACATACGATTTCAATATTGGTAAACGATCAGCCAGGTGTCCTTCAGCGTGTGTCAGGGTTGTTCGGTCGACGCGGATTTAACATTGAGAGTATTACAGTAGGTCAATCGGAAGAACCTGGACTCTCCCGGATGGTTATTGTCACCATTGGTGACGATAAAACGCTGGAGCAGATTGAGAAACAATTGTATAAAATCATCGATGTTATTAAAGTGGTTGATTTCAGCCTGAAACCGATGGTAGCCCGTGAACTCGCTTTGATTAAAGTGAAAGCAGAGCCTTCCGAGCGTCCTGAAATTCTGGGTGTGGTAGAAACATTCCGCGCATCCGTTGTAGATGTTGGTCCAGGTAGCCTGATTGTACAGGTAGTCGGAGATACCGACAAAATTGATGCTATGATTGAATTGCTCAAGCCATATGGCATTCGCGAATTGTCCCGTACAGGCATAACTGCATTGGTACGCGGCAACGTATAAAGCTATAATGAATGAAGAGGGACGACGGTTAGCTAACATATACAGTTGATCTTATGTGAGTGTCAGTCCCTTAACAGCTGTAATTTAACATTTTAGTGATGTAACGCTTGAAAATATAGCTACATTCCCGCATTAATGGGCGGGTGTCTGAACGGATCGGATCGGATCAGGCCAGAGATGCTTTGACACTCCAAGCGAGGCGGTCCCTTGAGACACCCGCTCATTAATGAAGGGTTCTTTACAATACAAAGGAGGACTTATAAACATGCCAGTAACTACTTATTATGAACAGGATGCAGAGCTTAACGTATTGAAAGGAAAAACGATCGCGGTAATCGGTTATGGTAGCCAGGGCCACGCCCAAGCTCAAAACCTTCGTGATAGTGGATTGAACGTAGTCATCGGACTTCGTGAAGGTAAATCCTTCGACACTGCAAAAAATGACGGATTTGAAGTTCTGTCCCCGGCTGAAGCAACAAGCCGCGCAGATGTAGTTCAAATCTTGTTGCCAGACGAAACTCAAGCTTCTGTATACAAAAACGAAATCGAACCAAACCTGAAAGAAGGCGCTGCATTGCTCTTCTCACACGGTTTCAACGTTCATTTCGGTCAAATCGTTGCTCCAAAAAACAGCGATGTATTGCTGGTAGCTCCTAAGTCCCCTGGTCACATGGTACGTCGTACTTATGTGGAAGGTTTTGGTGTACCGGGCCTGATCGCGATTGAGCAAGATGCAACGGGTAAAGCTAAAGAAATCGGTTTGGCTTATGCTAAAGGTATCGGTTGTACACGCGCAGGGGTTATCGAAACTTCCTTCCGTGAAGAAACAGAAACAGATCTGTTCGGTGAGCAAGCTGTTCTGTGTGGTGGTGTGAGTGCATTGGTAAAAGCTGGATTCGAAACATTGACAGAAGCGGGTTACGCTCCTGAAATGGCATACTTCGAATGTCTGCACGAACTGAAGCTGATCGTTGACATGATGTATGAAGGCGGACTTTCAAGCATGCGTGATTCCATCAGTAACACAGCTGAGTACGGTGACTATGTAACTGGACCTCGCGTTGTAACTGAAGATACGAAGAAAGCAATGAAAGAAGTCCTGACAGATATCCAACAAGGTAAATTCGCACGCGACTTCATTCTGGAAAACCAATCCGGACGTGCATTCTTGACAGCAACTCGTCGTAACGAAGCTGAACACCCAATCGAAGTGGTTGGCGGACAATTGCGTGAGATGATGCACTGGATCAAGAAGTAAGCATTAACTTCTAGAACATGCACTTTAAGGTAATCAAGTAAACTTAGAGCTTTAACTGGGAATAGCGGCCGTGCTTATGCGTGAGCCGCTATTGCTGGTTCAGAGAAACATATAATAACAAGTACAGGAGGTGCGAAGCGTGCGTAAAATCTATGTATTTGACACAACGCTACGTGATGGAGAGCAATCCCCGGGAGTCAATCTGAACACTCGTGAAAAGGTGGAAATTGCCCATCAGCTCGAGCGGCTTGGCATTGACCGGATGGAAGCGGGTTTCCCGGCGGCATCTCCAGGTGATCTGGCAGCTGTCAATGCAGTAGCAAATGCGGTCAAAAATGTGACTGTAATTGGCTTGTCCCGTTCCAGAGAGCAAGACATTGATGCGGTTAAGGAAGCACTTAAAGGTGCACAGGACCCGTGCATTCACGTTTTCCTGGCAACTTCACCTATTCACCGCCAACATAAATTGCGCATGGACAAAGCGCAGGTACTGGATACAGCTCGTTCTGCGATTCGTTATGCAAAGAAAACATTCTCGAAGATTGAATTCTCACTTGAGGATGCAGGTCGTACTGAGTATGATTTCCTCGTGGAAATGGTGAATATGGCTGTTGAAGAAGGTGCAGCTGTCGTGAATATTCCAGATACGGTTGGTTACCTGAGCCCATATGAATACGGAAACATTTTCAAACATCTCAAGGAGAATGTACACGGTATTGAAAAGGTACAGCTGAGTGCCCACTGCCATAATGACTTGGGTATGGCGACGGCCAATACACTTGCAGCCATTCTCAACGGAGCTGATCAGATCGAAGGTACGATCAATGGCATTGGTGAACGTGCCGGAAACACGGCGATCGAGGAAATTGCTATGGCGCTGGAGACACGTCAGGAGTTTTTCCAAGCGAAAACATCGCTGCAGTTGTCTGAAATTGCACGGACCAGTCGTTTGGTTAGCCGTTTGACAGGTATGGTTGTGCCTGGAAACAAAGCCATTGTTGGGGCAAATGCCTTCGCACATGAATCCGGCATTCACCAGGATGGTATGCTGAAGGAAAAAACCACGTACGAGATCATGACCCCAGAGTCCATCGGTCTGAAGGAAAGTAAACTTGTACTGGGTAAACATTCTGGTCGTCATGCCTTCCGTGAACGGTTGATTGATCTGGGATATGAGCTGGAAGAAGAAGCATTGAATCGGGCTTTCGCCCAGTTCAAAGATCTGGCTGATAAGAAAAAAGAAGTTACTGACGAAGATCTGCTTGCCGTAATTGAAGAGAAATTGCAGGATGCACCTGAGGTGTATAAACTGGAATCCATCTTCGTAACGTACGGAGACGAATCGGTACCAACGGCCAAAGTCCGCATTGCAACGCTTGACGGGGATACAATTGAGAAGCAAGCAGAGGGTAACGGATCGGTAGATGCGATCTACAATGCGATTGACCAAGTGAGTGGGGAAGATGTAACGTTGTCTGACTACTCCATCAAATCGGTAACGCATGGTAAGGATGCATTGGGTGAAGTGCATGTTGTGCTGACTCAGAATCAGGTTTCGGTACAAGGACGTGGCGTAAGCACAGATATATTGGGTGCAAGTGCACGTGCCTATGTAGACGGCCTGAATCAATTGATTGAGAAGCGCAAGACATACACGAACCGTGTAAACGTTAATCTGTAGGCTCCAATACAAGAAGCACGCACCTTTCATTGAACTGAACTTTAAGCTGAGACACATGTATGCTGCTAGAATGATCTATCTTTAATTTAATGGATATAGAAGATCGTTCGGCTTGCTTTGTTACGTTCAGTGAGGGACGTAAAGAGTCTGACTCTCCTGTGGAGGGTCAGACTCTTTTGCTTATTATTTATATGATTATAACAGTGAAACACATTACATTTTCTACGATTACCTATTGTATTGGCTTACGCTCTCAAGCTATTACCACGCGTATGCATTAGGTGCATGTCCACCTGGACCTGGGAAAATCTCATCCAGACGTTTGAGCACGGCTTCATCCAAAGTTACATCCAGACATTTGAGTGCGGTCTCAAACTGCTCCAGCGTACGTGGTCCGATAATCGGGGCGGTCACTGCCGGATTGGCTGCAACCCATGCCAAAGCCACCGTATCCTGTGGTTCACCGAGATCACGACACAGTGCGGCAAAGTCTTCAAGCTGAGTTTGCTGCTGCTCGATCCGTCCAGCGATGCCCCCACTGCGTGTTCCTTCCAGTTTCTGCAGAGCGTTACGTCCCAGTAATCCACCATCCAGTGGACTCCATGGAATGACGCCGAGGCCCAGCTCTTTGGCTGCGGGCAGTACTTCCAACTCAGGCAAACGACAGTTGAGGCTATATTTATGTTGTTCGGAAACCAGGCCGAGGAAATGACGATTCTTGGCTTCACTTTGAGCGATTGCAATCTGCCATGCAGCAAAGTTACTCGATCCTACATAACCGATTTTACCCTGATGAACGGCATTCTCGAACGAACCCCACAGCTCGTCCCACGATATGGCAGGGTCTACATGATGCATCTGGTATAGCTCGATATGATCGGTCTGTAAGCGGCGGAGTGAACCCTCCAGATGCCGTCTGATTTTGTAGGCGGAGAGGCCAGCTTCGTTGTTGGGGCCATCTGTATCATCATGCATGGAGCCATAGACTTTGGTGGCCAGAACCACTTTCTCACGTCGGCCACCACCTTGGTTGAACCAACGTCCGATAATTTCTTCGGTAAGGCCGGAATTTTCACCCCAACCGTAGATGTTAGCGGTATCAAAAAAGTTCACGCCTGCATCAAGTGCTGCGTCCATAATGCGGAAAGCTTCTTTTTCATCTGTAGCAGGCCCGAAATTCATGGTACCGAGACAGATTCGGCTGACCTTGAGGCCTGATTTACCCAAATACGAATATTGCATGTTGCTTATCCCTCCTGCGTACCTGATTTGAATTCAGCTATATTTTAACCCAGCCGGGAGGTCAGAACAACTTGGAAAGGCCAATCTCTATTGGCTTATAGGTAAAATCTATTAAAGTCATAGATTGTATATCTTGGTCAAATGACCTTGGAATATGATACAAAAGAGAGAGTTAATATGAGACGTTACTTTATGAATAATTAATGAATGAAATATAAGGAGTGGACAACCCAATGGCAGACGTAAAAAAAATTGCAGTTATTGCAGGTGACGGAATTGGCCCTGAAGTCGTAGCTGAGGCTGAGAAAGTTCTTAAACGTACGGAGGAAGTATTTGGTTATCGTTTTGAGACAGAGCATGCGTTGTTTGGCGGAATCGCGATAGATGAGAAGGGTACACCTCTTCCTGAAGAAACACTGAGCGTATGTAAAAGTGCAGATGCAGTCCTGCTTGGAGCGGTTGGTGGTCCTAAATGGGATAACAACAGCAAGGAGCTTCGCCCGGAAACAGGCCTGCTGGGTATTCGCAAAGCACTTGGATTGTTCTCCAACCTGCGTCCGGCTGTTGTATTTGATTGCCTGAAGGATGCTTCAACTCTGAAGCCTGAAGTACTGGAAGGTACAGATCTGATGGTGGTACGTGAGTTGACAGGTGGTATCTACTTCGGAGAGAAGTTCAGACGTGAAAGTGCACAGGGCGAAGAGGCTGTGGATACATGTGCATATAATGTAACAGAAGTGGAGCGGATCGTTCGTCAGGCGTTCGAAATTGCGCAAGGGCGTCGCAAAAAGCTGGCTTCTGTAGACAAAGCCAACGTATTGGAAACTTCCCGTCTCTGGCGTGAAGTCGTGAACCGGGTAGCACCGGATTATCCGGATGTTGAACTGGAGCATGTACTGGTAGACAACTGCGCGATGCAATTGCTGCGTCGTCCGTCCAGCTTTGATGTCATCGTAACGGAAAACATGTTTGGAGATATCTTGAGTGATGAAGCAGCGATGTTGACAGGTTCCATCGGTATGCTCGCATCTGCATCACTGGGAGAGGGCAGCTTTGGACTCTATGAGCCGGTACACGGTTCTGCACCGGATATCGCAGGTCAAGGCCTCGCTAATCCGATTGCAACCATTCTCTCTTTGGCATTGATGTTCCGTACAACCTTTGGTTATGCAGAAGGTGCGGATGCCATTGAAGCAGCTGTGTCGGATGTATTGAACGCAGGACACCGTACGAGTGATATTGCTGTAGACAAGAGCACAGCGATCAGCACGACCGAAATGGGCGATTTGATCGTGGCGGCTATTCAGAAACAGGCGTAATTATATTATCAACTACAGGCAGCCCTTTGTTTCCAGTTATGGAATGTACAGAGGGCTTTTCCTTTATCATTTTTGCCACGAAAAATCCTTATTTATAATGATTATAAAAAAATAATGTTTATAATCTTGACTTTGGGAAGTCCGGATGATAACATTTTACTTGTACTTGTTATCAAGGTTCAAATCATTTTAATTACAGGAAAAGCGTACGCGTTTTTCTTGATGATGAGCAATCCGTAAGGATGCTTACATAATCCCAAAGGAGGAATTTTTAGTTATGGCAGAACGTTTGGTAGGTAGACCAGCACCGGATTTCGCAATGGAAACAGTATCGGGAGACGGACAAGACTTTGGTTCCGTTAAACTGTCCGATTATCGTGGCAAATGGCTTGTATTCTTCTTTTATCCTTTGGACTTCACATTTGTGTGCCCAACTGAAATTACAGCTTTGAGCGTTGCTTCCGAGCAATTCAAAGCTTTGGATACAGAAATCCTTGGCGTGAGCGTAGACTCCGTACACAGCCACAAAGCATGGATCAACACACCTGTAGACAGCAATGGTCTGGGTCAATTGAACTTCCCACTGGCTTCCGATATCACGAAGCAAGTGGCTAAAGATTACGGCGTTCTGATCGAAGAAGAAGGCGTAGCATTGCGCGGTCTGTTCATCATCGATCCAGAAGGCGAATTGAAATATCAAGTGGTTAACCACAACGATGTAGGCCGTAGTGTTGAAGAAACACTTCGCGTACTGCAAGCACTGCAATCCGGCGGATTGTGTGCAATGAACTGGAAACCAGGCGACACTAACCTGTAAGCCAGATTAACTTGGACGGCTTTTGTTCAAGCCCTCATCCCGTTAGGGATTGAGGGCTTTTTGCACCCTTTTGCCGGAAGTTATCACGAAGTTAATCAAAAGTGTTTGAACAAGCAGCTAAGCGTGTTAATAATATATTAGAAGAAAGTCTTCTTTTTATCTGTTGAAAGAGGAATTGATGGCCTTCAAGGCGAATAGGGTATGGAAACCCGGTAAATATTCCGGTGCTCTGCATTTATAATCTGTACATGAATGTGATACACTGATGGAACTATTCCTTTTTGGAAGTGCTGTAAGTGTACGGGATGGCATTTTAACAAAAAAGTCCCGGCACGTAATAAGGAGGGTGAACAAAAATGAGTTACTGTTGTGGGGCAAGTATGGTTGGAACGAAGGGCACGCTGAAGCATTACCGCACCCAGGTTCATAATGTTCCCCTGCTGTTTTGCCCGGTGTGTCACCGGGTTGAGGTGCATTATAAAGTGGAAAACGAATACGAAATCCTGGCTGAATATGCGCATGGAGACGGTGCATCCGAGATCGACTTTCAAGATTATGTTACAGAAGATGAGGATGCGATTTTTGAAAACTGTGTAAACCGTGAGAGCGAGGATGCTATGGTCATTGTGCAGCGCCAGATTGATATGGCTCTGGATTTGCTCAGGCTCGCGAAGGAAACCAAAGACGAGAAGTGGGAAAGCGAACTTAAACGTCGATTAGCTGTGATGAGTCAGCGCAGACTGAAAATTCAGCATAATAAGACCGGACTATAGATGATCTCGGATATATCACCAATTAAAGATATTAAAAACGAAGCTGATTTGCCTACTGGGTGAAACGGCTTCGTTTTTGTGCTGTGTTCTGGAACTAATTCGAGGTTTTTTTTAAAATAATTTCCATTCGACACTTTCTCCGATTGACTCTCTTCTATAAACTTGTCTATGATAAAAACAGACTTGCAAAAGAGGCGGAGCAAAAAATGTTCGTGTTTGGGAATAGGAGAAGGTCAGAATGGGACAAACGTATATGATTTTCCGGATCGACTGTTGGTTACCGGGAATAGACCAGCTTGAGTTCCGGCCATGCCATCCATATTTTCGGCTCAGCCCCCCAACGAAAGGGCACCGGTAATGAAAAATAAAATCGGCCCTTCCTGTTTCTGTGATGATATGATGTCCGAATGGCAAGTTTATCATTTACGTGAAAAGGAGGAACCTGACATGATTAGTGAATTTCAGGATACAGTGCCTCAACCAACGGATGGTTTCCCGCCTGTGCATCTGGATAACAACAAGTACGAGAATGTACTGGAACATCTGGATAGCGGTATTATGTTGTTTGACAGTCACGGTGTATTGACGTTTATTAACGTTCAGATGGCAAAGTTGTTGGAGCTTCCACGAAGTCTGTTGAGCGGCTGCACCCTGATGCAAATGCTGCATCATCCGCAGATGAGCCGATTCAAGAAAAAGAAAATTTTACGTATCTATCGGGAAACTATTTTTCACCGTAAGCGCTATCATGAGTTGATTGATGAATACGGAAGGCATTGGCTGGTTACTGTGACGTACGGTGATCAGATGGATGGCGACTTCTTGTTCAGCGTCAAAGATGTATCTGATTATAAACAAATTGAACAGACCGCTTATCAAAATGACAAACTTGCGATGCTGGGGCGGATTTCAGCATCTATTGCTCATGAAATTCGTAATCCGTTGACTGCAATCCGTGGGTTCATCCAATTGCTCAGACCCCATTTGCTGCAGCTCGGCAAAGACGAGTACGCTCGAATCATACTGACGGAGATTGATCGGGCGAATGACATCATCTACGAATTTCTGAATTCTTCCAAACCGTCAGCTCCACAGAAGACCGTGATATCCGTCGACTCTTTGCTCAAAGAGGTGGTCTTGCTGACCGAAAGCGAAGGGTTGATGAAGGGATGCGAGATCGTACTGGATGAAGGGGATGCCCCGCTGAATGTGTCCATTGATGTCAAACAGATTAAGCAGGTTATTTTGAATATGGTGAAAAACGCAATGGATGCCATTGAGGAAGTTGGCGAAGAACATACGGGTCTAATTCGAATATCTACCGCCACGGAAAACAAGTTCGTGCAGATCTCCATCGCGGATAACGGTCATGGGATGGACCATAACACGCTTGTACGTCTGTTTGATCCATTCTTCACGACCAAGGAGAGCGGAACGGGGCTTGGACTTTCGGTGAGTTACCGAATCATCAAGAACCATGGAGGCACCATCTCTGTGGATAGCAAAAAGGGCGAAGGCACGCGGTTTATAATTATGTTACCCTTGGTATATTGAGAAAAGCGGGGAGTCGAGGAGTTGGCCATTTGCCAACTCCTTTGTTTTATGTTGCCAATAACGGTTATAGTTAGTAATGAATGCGAATACATAAGCTCCATAACGGAAGGATGAGATGCAGATGGAAATCCAAGGAATGGAACGAATGAATCAACAACTGATGGATCACGTGGGAAAAGTGATTGTGGGAAAAGAGCATACGATAGAGCTGGTGATGACAGCGATCATAGCGTCAGGACATGTGCTGCTGGAGGATGTACCGGGTACTGGGAAAACGATGCTCGCCAAATCGGTAGCCTCTTCATTGGACTGCACATTCCAACGGATACAGTTTACACCGGACTTGCTGCCCTCTGACTTAACAGGGATTCATTTTTTTAATCAAAAAGAAGGGGATTTTGAATTCCGACCCGGCCCCTTGTTTGCCAATCTTGTATTAGCCGATGAGATTAACCGTGCTACACCGCGTACACAATCAAGCTTGCTGGAGTGTATGGAAGAGCGGCAGATCAGTATCGACGGTTCAACGAGACAACTGGAACGGCCATTTATCGTTATTGCTACCCAAAATCCTGTAGATAACCAGGGAACTTTTCCACTACCTGAAGCGCAGATGGATCGTTTTATGATGAAAATTCGCATGGGTTATCCAAGCAGTGAAGAGAGTGTAGAAATTTTGAGACGTACGGTAGCCAGTCGTTCTGTTGATGATCTCTCGGCAGTGATCAGTCGTGAAGAACTTTTGAAGGCGCAGGATACGTATAAAACAGTGCAAATCAACGAAGATTTGCTACGATATATCATTCAGTTAACCGAAGCAACAAGGCAACATCCCGAGCTTTCGCTTGGCGTAAGTCCACGAGGGGCTCAGGCATTACTCAAGGCAAGTCAGGCATGGGCTGCACTGCATGGCAGAGACTTTGTTTTGCCTGATGATATTAAAGTACTGGCGGAACCTGTGCTGGCGCACCGACTGGTATTCCGTAACCGGATCAGACAACAAGAGGGCTTGGCGGAGCGTATCATCCAGGAACTTCTGAATCAGACAGAAGTGCCTACGGAGAATCTCGCTACAAGCGGGCGTTAATCTTATGGCATTATTATGGCTTGTCCTTGTTGGAGGCATTGTCGTTGTTATACATGGTGTGTGGTTTGGACGACCTGCACTGCGAAAACTCAGGTACAGCAGACAATTCAGCAAGCTGCGTTGTTACGCTGGAGATGGACTTGAGATGGTGGAGACGATATCGAATGAGAAACGAGTCTCCGTACCGTGGCTCAGACTTGAATCGATGATGCCAGTGTCGTTTGTATTTCGTTCCGGTTCAGGTATGGATATTAGTCAAGGCGAAATCTATCAGAACCATAAGAGTATTTTTACGTTAAAACCGTTTACTCGTATTACGCGCAAGCATCCTTTTACATGTACTCAGCGTGGGATTTATCCATTAAATACAGCAACGATGACAGGTGGGGATCTCTTTGGTGTGTGGCGTTCCACCAAACCGATTCCTTTGGAAATGTCTATGATTGTGTATCCTTCATTAGTGAATGCAGAGGATCTTCCTGCAATTTATCAGGTATGGCAGGGAGAAGTGGAAGTATCACGATGGATCGTTGAAGATCCTTTCTTGATTCTGGGTGTTCGGCCTTATGGTGCAGGCGACCCCATGAATCGTATTCACTGGAAAGCGAGTGCACGTACAGGTGAATTACAAGTCTACAAACAGGGGTGGACGGCTGATCCGCAATCCTGGATTGTAGTCAACATTCAGGAATCTGCAGATATGTGGAGTGTTGTTACTCGACCGGAAAAGATTGAACGGGCACTTCGTTACGCTGCCACGGCTGCAGTGGATGCCATCGGTAGAGGGTTGCCAGCAGGTTTCGCCCATAATGGTTATCATGTGGGTGGAGGCCGCGATACGCTTCGGATTGAGCCGGATTATGGCACGCCCCATCTGGAACGGTTACTGGAAGCTATGGCTGAGACAGAGTTGAAATGCATGGTGCCCATGGAGCAATTCCTGAATGATGAAGTACGTCTGAATGAAGAAGCACAGCAAATCCGCAGCTATCTGCTGATTACATCCTATGTATCTGCCGCTATGGAGCACGAGATTGCACGTCTGCACGAACAAGGACATCGTGTAACGATTCTCCCGGTAGAGGACGTGAAGGGCAATACAAAGGCGGTGAGTGCATGAGGAACAGACCGGTAGCAACGACCACAGGACTCATAGCGATGCTTGCCGTCTTGATGGCTGGCATATACCTTTTTCCGATATTTACGCTTGCTTCATTCTACGCAATGGAACATTTGCCGTACACATTATTCATCCTGGTTGTTCTTGTAGGTTGGTTGGGACAGTTCATTCAGCATAAAATTCCAGGTTTTAGCGAGAAAAATACACTCATTCGTGGACTAGCGGCACTCGTCATAGGATTTCTCTTCGCACTCGTTGTTGGGATGAGCCTTATTCTCCCGTTGCCGGATATCATCACATTGGTACTGTGTGGAGTCATCTCGGCTTATGCAGGTCTGACCTTCCAGCCAGTCTTTCATTCAGTGTTGTTATGGCGTTTGCAGATTATGGGTGTAATCAGTGCAATCGTGCTTATGATTGCTTCGAACTCGTTGGAATTCATGCAACCGATACGTACCTATACCCTATGGATCTATATTGCGGGAGTGATTAGTTTTGCCTTTTGGCTGGTTGGACGATATATGCTGCAACTGGATCAGGCAATACTCAATGACAGCAAGAGAAGATTGGTATTGAGAGATTTTGCACGTGCGAATCATCAGCGGTTCATGTGGATGTTTATTGTTATCGTTGCAATCGGTGCTTTCCCAAGTCTCGCTGCCTGGCTGGGGCCGCTACGTGACCGCTTGCTTGCATGGATCAGGGGATGGTTTGGTCCGATTTCCGGCGAGGAGCCGCGATTACCAATGGACAACCCCAATCAGCAGTTAAATATACCGAATGACTGGAGAGAGCCGCCATCCGAGCCCTCAGTCTTCTGGAACATCCTCGGTTGGGTAGTGATGTGTGCTGTAGCAGGAGCAATTCTGTGGCTGCTTCTGAGGTTGGGACAAAAAACGATAAACAGACTTATGGACCGATTCAAGGGGATGTTACAACCAGGTGAAAAGAAGGCAGAACCACGGACGGAGTATATCGATGTCAGTGAGACGCTTGATGCGCCAGCAAAAGTCCGAAAGAATTGGTTTCGCAAGAAAGAGGCGCCACCTGCGCAGGATGCTGAACGTGTTCGCTATTATTATCGGACTTGGATTGAAAGAGCCGCTCATCGAGGCGTGGAAATACAGGGGACGCACACTCCGCTGGAGGCTGCACAGACCATTATTCAGAATGGTGTGAAGTTAGAAGAAGATGAGCTGTCTGCGAGACTGCCAGAAACGTATAATGCCGTCCGTTATGGAGAGAAAGCTCCCGATCGTTCCGATATGGTTGAGATTGACCGAATCTGGAGATCTTATCGAAGTAAATAAGTCCGGAATCCCTTTACTTTTCTTGTCACGTTCAAGTATCATGAGAGGAATACACAAGTTGGTCAGAAAAGGAGCAGACATTAATGAAGACAAATCATTGCAAAATTGTAGATTGTACGATCCGTGATGGCGGATTGGTGAATAATTGGGACTTTAGCGTGGACTTTGTTCAACAGCTATATGCTGGATTGAATGAAGCTGGCGTTGATTATATGGAAATTGGATATAAAAACTCTCCGAAGTTGCTTAAAGGCGCCGAGGAAGCAGGACCATGGCGTTTCCTGAACGATGATTTCCTGCGTAAAGTTATTCCTCAAAAAGGCAATACCAAATTGTCTGCACTGGTTGACGTTGGACGTGTGGACGAAAATGATATCTTGCCTCGCAGTGAGAGCATGCTGGATCTGATCCGGGTTGCCTGCTACAGCAAAGATGTAGACAAGGCACTTGCACTGGTTCAAACATTCCATGATCGTGGATATGAAACTACACTTAATATTATGGCACTCTCCAATGTTATGGAGAATGAATTGCTGGAAGCATTTGAATTGATCAAAGAAAGCGCTGTGGATGTTGTTTACATTGTAGACTCCTACGGTAGCTTGGACCATAATGATGTGAAATATCTGGTAGAAAAGTTCAAGACTCACTTGCCTAACAAGCGTCTTGGTGTTCACACACATAATAATATGCAACTTGCGTTTTCTAACACATTGGTTGCGGCAGAACTTGGCGTTGAACTGCTTGATGCTTCTGTGTATGGTATGGGCCGTGCTGCTGGAAACTGTCCAACCGAATTGCTCGTGGCTCATCTGAAAGGAACAAAATACAATCTGCGTCCAGTACTTGGTGTATTGGAACAGTTGATGGTTCCGCTCAGAGAAAAAGAAGAATGGGGTTACATTCTGCCTTACATGATTACAGGTGCGTTGGACGAGCATCCACGTTCAGCGATGGCGATTCGCTCATCGGAAGACAAGGATAAGGTTGTTGATTTCTATGATAAATTAACAACACCAGAAGTGAATTTTGATAAGTAATATAGTCTGAAATACAGTTGTAAAATAGGAAAACATGGACTCTAACTGGAGATCCATGTTTTTTTAGTTCTTAATGCCTTGTTTTTCTATATATTTGTGAATAAATATTCCTAGGAGTAACTATTTTTTAGTTCACGTATACAAAATTAAATGTTATTATGTACCAGATAGCATGTGTATGCATGTGAATTGAACGTTGGTTAATATGTTTTTTGTCGAATCGTGTAGTAAGTTGTTGAGTTTGGTTAATGTAATTCAGGATAGGTGATCCCGGGAAGGAAAACACGGCATGAAGGTTAATCTGCAAGATCAGAGAAAAATAAGTTGGGTCGCTGTGGGCGGCTTATTATGTTTCCTCGCAAGTCAATGGTTTCGTTCTTCTTCAAGCTCTGATCTGATCATATCGGGTTACCCGGTTTTGACACTCTTGGGTGGATTTGCTGCGGTAGCGGCTTGTATCGGCGTCTATAATCAAAGCTGGTTGTTTCGGACACAGAAGCTAACGCTTCGGAGGACATTATTGACAACACTCTTTTTATTGATTGGTCTGTTTGAACTGGTTCATATCGTTTCATTTGCAGAAGAGATTCCAAATGGAGCCATGATGGAATCGGAGTTCTCCTTAATGATGTCAACCATGGGATCTTTGGTATGTTCCGTAGGTTTACTGCTCGTGTATACCTTAAATGAGAAAGAATTTGCATTACCACGCAAATTCTTACTTTTAAGTGGGACATTGGGTACCTTTGTTATTTTGTACATACTGGCTGTTCAGGAATGGAGCATGTTGCCGAGTATGCTTGATGGGGAAGTGCTTGGTGGTATCTTCACTCGAGTTCATCTTATGGTTGGATTGCTCTATGGCATTATTGCAGTTCTTTTGTTTGTACAATGGAAAAAAACCAAAGATGGTGATTTACCAACCATTCTATGTGGCATTCTGTGTTTCTTTTTTGGTGAATGTTATTTTGTTTCAGCAACTGGGGTGAACGATCTCAATCTGTTATTAGGATTGATGAGTAATTGTATGGCATATTTTTTCATTCAAAAAGGGCTGTATACGTCCGTAGTGGACACACCTTTCCTGCAACAGCAGGTCGCGGAAGCCAAGATGAACTATATTGCTCATCATGATGATGTAACGGGACTTCCAAACCGTCGTCGCCTTTCACAGCAGTTGAAAAAGATGATGGATGACGCCGTGGTGCAGGAACAGCTTGTTGGTGTATTGGTCCTGAATATTAATCGGTTCAAAACCATAAATGATTCGCTTGGACAGCAAGCAGCTAACCGTGTTTTGCGTCAGGTAGGTCAACGACTGAAACAATTGTCCCTTCCAGGAGAAGAAGTCTTTGGATTGGGAAGAGATGAGTTTGCATTAACGATGACAGATTTCAGTTCAACCGATACAGCGTTGCGTCGGACAAGATCCATTTTGCAACTTTTTGAGAAGCCCGTCTTGGTTGATGGCAATGAGTATCATCTGACACTTGGAATTGGGATGGCCATTTTCCCACATGATGGGGAGTCACCACTGGAGATTATTCAGAATGCTGATACGGCTTTGCACAGTGCTAAGGAACAAGGAATGGAACTGAATCGTTTTGCCCATGCGATGCAGATGAAGGCACAGGAGCGTTTGCAGCTTGAGAATGATCTGCGCAAGGCGTTGGATCGAGGTCAGTTCTACCTGGTCTACCAGCCGCAGGTTAATCTGCAAAGTGGGCTAATCGTTGGCATGGAAGCTTTGGTGCGTTGGCAGCATCCGCAGCGAGGCTCGGTATCTCCGGCGGAATTTATTCCTCTGGCAGAAGAGAGTGGGCTCATTGTGCCACTTGGCGAATGGGTGCTTCGTGAAGCGTGTGCACAGAACAAACAGTGGCAGGAAGCCGGTTATCGTAAACTGTGTGTTTCGGTGAATCTGTCAATGAGACAATTCAGGCACTCCCATTTGTTGGACAATATCAATGGCATTCTCAAGGAGACAGGATTAGAACCTGTATGGCTTGAACTGGAGATTACAGAGAGCATGACATTTGATAAAGACCGTTCATTCGAACAGTTGCGCAAAATCAAAGAAATTGGTGTGCATATCAGTATTGATGATTTTGGAACGGGATACAGCTCGTTGCACTATCTGAAGGATCTGCCGATTGATCGGCTTAAGATTGACCGTTCATTCGTGAATGAAGTCATGGAGGACAGCAATAACGCAGCGATCGTATCTACCATCACCTCAATGGCGCATCATTTACAACTGAAAGTCACAGCTGAGGGCGTGGAGAACGAAGATCAGATGGTCTTTCTTCGCAATCAACACTGTCACGAGGCTCAGGGTTATTTCTTCAGCAAACCGATTAAAGCCGCTGAATTTGAAAAGCAGTTTTTGAGAGATGTGGATAAGCCTACTGGATAGGGAACAGCGGGGGCGCGAGGGTGCTCCTGCTTTCTTTTGATGGATGCGTAATGAAAAAAATGGGAAATATCACTTGCATGCTATAGAGGATCATGGTATATTATTATTTGTAAAATCACTGTTAAATTCCTAAGGAACTTAACAATAAATCTTCAATCATGCGGGTGTAGTTCAATGGTAGAACTTTAGCCTTCCAAGCTAATAGCGTGGGTTCGATTCCCATCACCCGCTTAATGAAGCAGTACCGGAGCCCTTGCGATGCAGGGGCTTTTTTCTATTACCTTAAAAGAAATCCCGTGGTAACAGCGATCAGAAGATTGTTCTGTTTTCGGAGTGGCCAGTAAGTAAGTAAGTAAGTAAGTAAGTAAGTATTCTTTAGTTTAATTTATATACCCTTTGCTTTTTTACAATGATCTGGTACAATAACGGAGAAATTGATACTACACATGAATGAGAGGTAACCATACGTCCCATGAAGTAAAACACATGAATTGAACCCCAGTTAACTGCAGACGGTTTTATGACGCAGTCAGCCAGAGCGGCTGAGCAATGAGGGGATTCGTGTGTCCAAATTCAGCTATGGGAAAAGGTATGGAGCAAGTAAGCCATTGAGGTTTACGTGTACCCTGTATTTGGGGTTTCTTTGTTCATGCCGTAGCTTACCTTAGATCTGTCTTTGAATGCTTGATCCAACCCTGAATTGCCAAACCGCCGGCTGATGCCAGCGGTTTTTTTTGTTCAGCAAAAAGGATGCAGGAAGGATGAGGCCTCATGATGACATTGGTACGCTTACATGAAGTATCAAAAGAATGGAACGGTATTGAATTGTTTACAGGATTGAATTTGGAGATTAATGAGGGCGAACGACTCGCCATTTTGGGTCGCAACGGATGCGGCAAGACAACGTTGTTACGTATCATTTTGGGTGAGGAGCATGGTGGTGGACGGATTGAACGTCATATTCCTCAGCAGGAATGGGGGTTCATGCGCCAGCGCTCGGAGATTGAGACCGGGATGAATGTACTGGATGCGGTCCGGCGTGAGAGCGGTCAGATCTATGAAGTGAAACGGAATTTGGAAGAACTGGAACAACGTTTGAGCATGAGCACTGAAGCGGATGAAGAGTTGCTTGCAGCTTATACACAAGTGATGGAGCAATATGAACAGTTGAACGGTTATATGTGGGAGACTGAGGTAGAGAAAGTACTGACTCGCCTTGGATTATCCGCGGAGCATTGGAATAGACCCTATCATTCCTTGAGTGGTGGACAAAAAACAAAGGCTCGTTTGGCGGGGCTGCTTGTCAGCAAACCCAAATTCCTGATCCTGGATGAACCGACGAATCATCTGGATGAGGGAAGCATGCGCTGGCTGGAAGAGTGGTTATCCTCATATGAAGGTACGCTGTTATTTGTATCACATGATCGTACGTTTATTGATCAGGTAGCAACAGGAGTCATTGAGTTCAGTCCAGATGCCCTGACCAAATACAAGGGCGGATACTCCGACTACAAGATCCACAAAGAGCGTGAATTACGCGAACAGGAAACGATCTACCGCAGGCAGGAATTGGAACGTAAGGCGCTGGAAGAAACGATTCGAAATTATCAGGAATGGTTCCATAAAGCGCATAATTCGGCGACCGATGTAGAGGTGAAGATCACCCAGAGCTTCTATAAGGCCAAAGCCAACAAAAATATTTCACGTTTCCATGCGAAACAAAAACAGCTGGAACGTTTGGAGCGGGAACGGGTGGATAAACCTCGTGAAGCCGCAAAGTTGAACATGGAATTACAGATGAATCCACTGGCTGCACGCCAGCTGCTTGCGCTGGAAGAGGTGAGTTTTTCATATACGGGAGACAAATCATTGCTGCGCAATCTTCGAATTACTGTGGAACGAGGAGATCGGCTTGCTGTACGGGGCCCTAATGGAACGGGCAAGACAACACTGCTGAAGTTGATGATTGGTGAACTGGAGCCTTCGCAAGGCAAGGTCACACGGCATCCGCAACTGAAAATCGGATACTTTTCACAGGAGCTGGAAGGGCTTCCCGAAAATCTGACGCTGCTGGAGAGCTTGCTTACCCTTCCATCCATGACACAAAGTGCGGCACGTACCATTCTGGGATGTTTCCTATTTTCCAGAGATGATGTGTTCAAGCGCATTGGGGATTTGAGCATGGGGGAAAAGTGCAGAGTGGCATTTCTGAGACTGTACTTTGGCGGAGCGAATCTGCTGGTGCTGGACGAACCGACGAATTATCTGGACATCGATACCCAGGAAGTCATGGAAAATGTATTAAAACAGGCTTCGGGTGCTTTGGTGCTTGTATCCCATGACCGGATGCTGACGAAGTCACTCGCGAATCGGTTATGCGATCTGGAGGCTGGTGGCACAGCAACTCTGTTTGAAGGAGGCGTATCGGATTGGGAGCAGTCCACCAAACTTCGGGAGGTGGCGCTGGAGACCCGGGAATCCGATGATGAGCGGTTACGATTGGAGATGCGCCTATCGGAGTTGCTGTCTCCTGTGAGCACTGCTGGAAAAGACAGTCTGACACAGCCCGAGCATTCGAATGAGCGAGCAGTCGAGGCAGCTGAGATTCGCGAAATCCAGCAGCGCCTGAAACAATTGAAAGATAAGGGTGCAAGCATAAATTAGAATATGGACGGCTTGCTATTTCGATCTATTTTGCATATAATTATGAACGATCATCGATGATTACATCGATATAGGTAAGTGTTCAAAAAGATCGGTTTTCAGTACCAAGAAGATGGGATGAAGATAGAAATGGAGTAGTGGAGCGTAGGAAAACTACGTGAGCAACTACAATGTTTCCGAAGGAAACATACTTCGTAAGCATCTGCTTATTCGGCTGAATGCCATATTCGACGCTGATGATGCCGCTAGGCATCATTCGTAATCAAAAGCGGACTTTTTGACAACCTCTAGAGGTTTAACTTAAAAGCAAACGTGATGATGGAGATAAGTAAGCAGTGCCTCTGGACAGGGAGGAAGCGCCGTAGATTGAGAGCGTTTCTGTAGAACAAGGCTGCCGAAATTCACTCCGAAGCGGTTCCCTGAACCTGTTTGTGTGCAGACACAGAGGCAACAGTAGGGGCAAACGGTTAACGGTCGTTATTCCGTACAAAGTGAGACAGAACCAGTTGCAGGCCAGAAGGGCCACGCAGCAATGGATGTCTAACAAGGGTGGTACCACGGTCTTTTCGTCCCTTCAGGGGAGAGAAGGCCTTTTTTTGTTGCAAAAACACCACAAAAAGGGGGCAATTACACATGAAAGAACGTTTAGAGGCATTGAAGATCGAAGCGCTGGAGCAGTTGTCTGGTGTGAATGATCCGCAGACGCTCGGTGATCTGCGTGTAAAGTATTTGGGGAAAAAGGGTGCATTGACTGAAATTTTGCGTGGTATGGGTGCGCTTAGTGCGGAGGAACGTCCAGTTATTGGTCAAGTAGCCAACGATGTTCGGGCTGCCATTGAGGAAGTCATCGACAGCAAGCAGGATCAGTTCCAGAAGGAAGAGACAGCGAAGCGTCTGCAATCCGAGAAAATTGATGTGACTCTGCCAGGACGTCGTGGACGTCAAGGCGGACTGCATCCACTGACCAAAGTGGTACAGGAGATCGAAGATATTTTCATCGGTATGGGATACCGCGTTGCGGAAGGTCCTGAAGTCGAAATGGATTATTACAACTTTGAAGCATTGAATCTGCCAAAGAATCACCCGGCGCGCGATATGCAGGATTCTTTCTATGTTACCGAAGACTTGTTGATGCGTACCCATACATCTCCTGTGCAAGTACGTACCATGCAGAGCATGAAGGGCGAAGTGCCTGTCAAAGTCATCTGCCCAGGTAAAGTATACCGCCGTGATGATGACGATGCGACGCACTCTTTCCAATTCAACCAGGTTGAAGGTTTGGTAATCAGCGAAAACATTCGTATGAGCGATCTGAAAGGAACCCTGTTGCAATTCGTGCGCGAAATGTTCGGTTCCCACACAGAAATTCGTCTGCGTCCAAGCTTCTTCCCGTTCACAGAGCCAAGTGCAGAAGTGGATGTAACCTGTGTACAATGTGGCGGCAGCGGCTGTCGCGTATGTAAGCAAACAGGCTGGCTTGAAATTTTGGGCGGCGGTATGGTTCACCCGAAAGTACTGGAAATGGGTGGTTATGATCCGGAGAAATACAGTGGTTTTGCATTTGGAATGGGCGTAGAACGTATTGCGATGCTGAAGTATGGTGTCGATGATATCCGTCACTTCTACAATAGCGATTTGACCTTCCTGAAGCAATTTGGACGGCTGTAACTTTAAGACAAGAAAGATTAACCATATATAGCAAGCGAATGAACCGGGAACACCAATTTATAGATGAAGGAAGTGAACGTCCATGAGAGTATCGACAGATTGGCTGTCTGATTATATTTCCCTTGAAGGTGTGACGCCACAGGAATTGGCGGAGAAAATCACCCGTGCGGGTGTCGAAATTGATGTAGTGGAGAACCGCAACAAGGGTGTCAATAAAGTTGTTGTAGGTTATGTGAAGAGCAAGGAGAAACACCCCGATGCAGACAAACTGAATGTATGTGTCATCGATGCTGGTCAGGAAGAAGATCTGCAGATCGTGTGTGGTGCGAAAAATGTGGATGCAGGCCAAAAAGTAGTCGTAGCCCTGGTTGGAGCAAAGCTCCCTGGTGGATTGGATATCAAAAAAGCCAAACTGCGCGGTGTTGTCTCCCTTGGCATGATCTGTTCCGCCAAAGAGCTGGGCATGAACGACAAATTGTTGCCGAAAGATCAGCAGGAAGGTATTCTCGTTCTGCCGGAACAAACGGAGGTTGGCACGCCAATCAGCCAGATTCTTGGTCTCGACGATCATGTGCTTGAACTGGACCTGACACCGAACCGTTCTGACTGTCTCAGCATGCGTGGTGCAGCTTATGAAGTGGGTGCCATTCTGGGTCGTGAAGTGAAGCTGCCAAGTCCCAAAGACCAACTGGTTGAAATTGGTGATGCAGCTGCGAATCATATCTCTGTAGAGATTAAGGCACAGGAGCAATGCATTCACTATGCAGCTCGTTATGTAACTGGCATTAAGCTGGGTGCTTCCCCGCTGTGGATGCAAAACCGTCTCATGGCGGCAGGTGTTCGCCCAATCAATAACATCGTTGATATCACGAACTATGTCATGCTGGAATACGGTCAACCGCTACATGCATTCGATGCGGATAAGCTGGAAAAGGGCCATATTGAAGTGCGGATGGCCAACGAAGGCGAAACGATTGTTACGCTGGATGGACAGGAGCGCAAGCTGGAGCCGCACATGTTGCTCATCACGGACGGCGTGAAACCTGTAGCCATCGCTGGGGTTATGGGTGGCGAGAATTCCGAGGTATCGGAAGGCACGGTGAATCTGTTGCTGGAGTCCGCCAAGTTCGATGGCGGAACCGTTCGGAAAACGTCGCGCCAACTGGGGCTACGTTCCGAAGCAAGCATGC
The DNA here is from genome assembly GCF_001908275.1 of Paenibacillus xylanexedens. Classification (NCBI taxonomy): domain Bacteria; kingdom Bacillati; phylum Bacillota; class Bacilli; order Caryophanales; family Paenibacillaceae; genus Paenibacillus; species Paenibacillus xylanexedens. Next base: position 2,847,459 of record NZ_CP018620.1, read on the forward strand.
GTTTTGAGAAGGAAGTAGACCCGGGTGCGGTCATTACGGCTTTGGATCGTGCGGCTGAACTGATTCAGCGTTATGCTGAAGGTGAAGTGCACCAGGGAATCGTGGAAGCTGGAGCGGAAGCTGCGGAGAAACGTGTAATTCAATTGTCGCTGGATCGACTGAATCGTTATCTGGGAACCGATCTGTCTTTGCTTGAGGTAAAAACGATCTTTGCTCGTTTGCACTTTGCATGTGGTGATGCTGATCAAGGATTGCTGGATGTGGAAGTACCAACACGCAGAGGGGATATTACGCTCGATGTAGACTTGTTTGAAGAGATTGCACGCCTGTACGGATACGACAACATTCCAACCACATGGATTGAAGGACCGACGACTCCAGGGGCATATACACGCTCTCAAGCAATGCGCCGCACGATTCGTGGATTGCTCTCCGGCAGTGGCTGGCAGGAAATGATCAGTTACTCCTTTGTACACCCGGATAAAGCGACCCTGTTCCCGGCGTTGACACAAGGAAGTAAAGCCGTGAAACTCGCGATGCCTATGAGTGAGGACCGCAGTGTGCTTCGTACGAGTATTTTGCCGCAAATGCTGGATGCAGCGGTGTATAACATGAACCGTAAACAGGATTCACTGGCTGTATTTGAAGTGGGCAATGTGTTCTTCACCGAAGAAGATCAGTTGACCAAGCAACCGCATGAGATCCCAGTACTGGGGCTGCTGCTCACCGGGAATCGTGCAAGCCAGCAGTGGAATGTTGGAGCGGAGAAAGTAGACTTCTTCGATCTGAAAGGTGCTCTTGAGCATCTGTTCGCCTATGTGGGGCTTGAACAACGCATTCGCTTGGTAGCAAACAGACCTGAAGGATTCCATCCGGGACGTTCCGCATCGGTTTACCTGGAAGGTAAGGATGGCGGGGAAGGCACATTGATCGGTACATTGGGTCAATTGCACCCGGAACTGCAACAGCAGTATGATCTGAATGATGTATATATCGCAGAGATTGCACTTGAATCGATTTACAATGAAGCAGACGCTGACATTCGTTATCGTGAACTTCCGCGTTTCCCGGCCATGGAACGTGATATCGCGGTTGTTGTGAATGAGGATGTTGAAGCTGGAGACATGCTGCGTACCATTCGTGAATCAGCGGGTGAATTGTTACAAACTGTACAGGTGTTCGATTTGTTTACTGGTAGTAAACTGGGTGAAAACAAGAAAAGCGTGGCGATGGCACTGGTATACCGGAATCGTGAACGTACACTGACCGATGAGGAAGTTACTGAAGTTCATGCCCGTGTAGTGGCTCGTCTGGAAGAGCAATTCGGAGCGGAATTGCGTAAATAGGACAAAAGAAGATTTTTTGAACAAAGATTAGCAGGAATTGTTTGAAGTCACATCGAATCCTTAGCATTAGAGGATCGATGTGACTTTTTTGTGATTACAGCTTAGAATCAACATACAGACTTGAAGGAGGGCACAACTGTGACTACACCTGATCGTACACGCGTCACCGTAGAGATCTACGGGACTTCCTATAAACTGGTTGGCAGCAGTGCCGACTATATGAAACAAGTAGCTAACCTGGTGGATGAGCGTATGGGCGCAATCTCCAAGCAAAATTCCCGTCTGGATACTCCGCGTATTGCGGTACTGGCGGCTGTACATATGGCTGAACAGTCTCTTCAGACTCAGGAAATCCGTAATGAACTGAAGATGCTCACTGGAGAACGTACAGAACTGAGAAACGAATTGAATCGGTTGAACGCCATACAAAATGAACATCAACAAGAATTGGAACGGCGTGACCAGGCTCTTGCTGATTTGCAACAGCTGAAGATTGAAGCAGAGCAGGCGTTGCAAAAGTCCGAATCGGACAAAAATTCAGAGATAGCCAAGTTGAATAAGCTGCTGGAGCAAGAACGCGCTCAAGCAACGGAGCGAGTGCAGAGATTGCAGGCCCAAGCGACAGCACAACTGAAGGAAGCAGAAGCCAAGGGAACGAAACAGCTGAAGGAAATGGAAGAGAAAGCGGCTAACCAGCTTAAAAATGCACAGGCACAGGCTGCTTCCCAGCTCAAAGAAGCTCAGAACCGTTCTGCAGCCGAATTGCAGCAGGCACAGGCCAAAGCTGCGGCACAATATAAAGAGTTGCAGGACAAGACTGCAGCTCAATTAAAAGAAGCCGAAAGCCGTGCCGTTGCAGAACGTCAACAGATTGAAGCGAAGGCTGCGCAGCAGGTTCAGGCAGCCAAGGAAGAAGCCGAGTCGGCCATTTTGTCCGAGTTGGAGCAGGCAGAGAGCAATCTGAAGAAAGCTCAGGAAGAAGCAGCGCTGCAATATAACGAACTTCAGCAACAGATGGAACTTCGTCTTCAACAGGCTGAAGAAAAAGCGCTGCAACAGACACAAGAGCTCACGGATCAGGCGAATCAGGAACGGTCTGCCTTACAGGAACAAGCGGAGCAGAAGCGCCTGACTGAGATAAATCAGTTGAATGCGGAGTTCAAGGCGTTATCCGAGCAGTTGGAACTCGAATGGATGGAGAAAGAAGCAGCCCTCGAGGAACAATTGCAGCAAGCCAAGGAAGCAGCAGCGTCCCAGGCGAAAGAAGCCGAAGCGGCGGCAGAGGCCTTATTGCAAGAAGAACAGGGCAAGCTCAAACAGCAACTTGAGGAACAACGTAAACAGGCGGAGGCTCGACTATTAGATGTCGAAGAGCAATTAGAAGAAGTGATGACCCAGCTCATCAGTGCACAGGACATGGTTGCAGAGCAAGAACAGCAGCTTCAGCACGAGCGTGGTCAATTGGAATCGTTACGTCATGAGCATGGGGTCCGTAAACAGGAGCAGGAAGTTCAGACTCGCCGAATTACGGAACTGGAGCAACAACTGGAGCAGTTGAAAGAGGACCGTTCCCAGTTGCAGGAGCTTCTGCGTGAAACGGAACAGGCTGCCCAGCAATCCCGTGATTCACAGGAACAATGGAAGCAGAAGTATAATGAGACTGTGGATAGAGAAACCTCTCTCACAGCACAGCTCCGCAAACTTCAGGAGCAACATGCACAGCTTGAGCAGGAAGCCCAAAAGCTTCGTGAGGCTGAAGTGAAGTCGGAAGAGGAACAGCGCAGACTGCAAAAAGTGCTTGAACAAGCTCATGTTGCGGTGCGTACATTGCAGAATGAGATCGGCACGCTTACGGAACGTGAGCAGTCCTTGAAGGACCTTGCTGAGCAGCGATTGGCTGAGATCGGAGACCTGGAGAATCAGATTCTTGAAGTTGCTGAACAAAATGAAACGTTGGAGTCTGGTGTGCAATCCCTTCATGATGAATTGTCCGTGGTGAAGGAAGAGTCTCGTTTCAACCATGAAGAGGCTGTGCAATACCAGAAGGATGCAGAGCTTTTGGAAGAGAAACGTAATCAGCTTGAAGTTGAGCTAAATGTTGTTCGGGAAGAGCTGAACCGACTTCAGGATAACTATAAACAAATCCGTAATGATTACAGTGATGCATTACAGCGTGAAGAGAATTACAGTTCCAAGCTGGATGAACTGAGCAAGGAGAAACAGGAGATTGTGAGCGCACTTGAAGAAGCGAGACAGTCTTCAGCTAGACTTTCCGAGCGTTACTCTGAGCAAGAGAGCCGGCTAGCCCAGACTGAGGAAGAAGCGTTGGAGTGGCAGATCAAATACGAAGAACTGTCAGCCAAACAGACCGAGTTGGCATCCCGTCTGGAGCAGTTGACAAGACGTGAAGAAGAACTTCGCTCAAGCGTTGAACAAGCAGAGCAGAACGACCAGGTATGGCAACGCCGTGCGGATGAATGGGCGGCTCAGGAACAAACCTGGCAGGAACGCTGGGCTGCACTTGAGAATGAACTGACGGTTTGGAAGAGAGAAAGTGCGGCAAGTAGTGAGTTGCTGGAGGGACTGGAACAAGAACGACAGCAGCTGGACAAGTTACGTGCAGAAGCGACCCAAGAGAAAGAGATCATGGAAACTGAACTGCTTGAGATGGGGGAGCGTTACGAACTAGCGGCCAATCAATTACGTTTGTTACAGGTTGAACGTGAAATGGAGCAGGAGAAGGCAGAGCAGCTGAACACGGAATATCGTCAGTTGCATGATGAATATACGAAATTGCAGACGGAATATAACGAATGGATTGAATTGATTGAACAGGACCAGACCTAGCGGAATGAATGTAGCAGAACTGGATCGTGGGCAACGTACTCTGGTACAATTTGTTATACTAAAGAAGGAGCTCCCGTCGCTGCGGGGGCTCCTTGTCTTGAATACTATTCTTCAACGATAATTTTGGAGATCATGCTGCTGTGTCCTGAACCACAGAAGACAGAACAGGACATTTCAAACTCACCAACTTTGTCCGGGGTTATGACTTTGGAGCTATTTCTGGTATCCAGTTGAAGATTCAGCTCAGGCACAAGGATACCGTGATTTCCGTTTTCATTTTTATAAACAATGTTAACGGGAACGCCTTTTTTAAGATGGTACTCAGGTTGATCGAATTCATAGTTACTTGCCTTGATGACCAATTCTTCACTGGCTGTAACTCCAGCATCCGCATCGGATCCATTGCTGCCAGATTCTGCGGACTGTTTCGCCCCTCCACATGCAGTGAGGACCAGAATTAACATACAGGCAGCGAGCCATGTTATGCCTTTCTTCATCATGTGCCTCCTTAAAGCGTGATATGGATAAAATTTGAATGATTGCTCCAGTCATCATACCGCAATATGTGGATGCCTGTACACGCTGCGTATGTCGTTTTTTTGAAAATTGTACGTGTACGGCAGAGCGTGTGCACTGCCTGAATGAAATAAACCCCTTCCGGCCCAGGGCCTTCAGAGGTTTAGGAGAATACATGGGGACTTTAAGGTGAAGTGGAGATTAACTTTTGGAGCTTCGTCCGGCATCAAAAGGGGTGGATACCGGGATGAAGAGATCGATAATCCCGATAACCAGCGCAGCGAGAATGGCACCGAGCAGGCTGACTTCAACATGATCTACAACATATTGACCAAGCCAAATCACCAGTGCGCTAACGATAAATCCGACAATACCGCGACCAAACGGGTTGACTCTTTTGCCGAAGATACCTTCAACGATCCAGCCGAGCAGGGCAATGACAAGAGCAAGCAACAGGGCGCTCCAGAAGCCACCAACGGCGAATCCGGGAACGATCCAGCTAACCACCATTAATACAATTGCAGCGATGATAAATCGCACGACATGTCCCAGGAAATTCATGGTGTTTACCTCCTTTTATTCGGATTGAACTGAGCAGGGCAACTCCAAGGGGATGGAGAGGTTGCACAATCCTGACACCTGTAGTTTGTGGTGCTATGGTTGAAGTTATGTGTGGAAGGATTCGTTAAATAGCGTAAGAAAGTTTCTTTCGTTATAATACAGATATAGTTTGGAAGGAGTTGTACACTTGGACACGAAAATTTTACACACACTGGAATATCGCAAAATTTTAAATACATTGCTTAGCTTTGCCCAGACAACCATGGGAAAAAAGAAAGCGGAGCAACTTGAACCAAGCAGTGAACTTGAAGAAGTGAAGCGGTTGCTGCAGCAAACCGATGAAGCCTTCACATTTGATCGTCTGAAAGGTTCACCGTCGTTTGGGGGAATTGTAGATATTACGGCTTCCATCAAACGTGCTGAAATTGGAGGCACACTTAACCCTCACGAACTTTTGGGAATATCCAATACAACCTTTGCGGCGCGGCGATTGAAACGTCAAATTGGTACTTTGCATGAAGATGAGCCCATCGAATCATTGTTCTATATCAGTGATCAACTGTCAGAGCAAAAAACGCTTGAGGATGCCATCAAAATCTGTATTGACGATAATGCAGAGGTTGCCGACAGTGCAAGCGTTACGTTGGCGCAGATTCGTCGTGAGCTGCGAGGCGGAGAAGCGCGGATTCGCGAAAAACTGGATTCCATGATTCGATCCTCTACCGTATCCAAGATGCTTCAGGATCAGCTCATCACCATCAGAGGAGACCGTTTTGTTATCCCGGTGAAAGCTGAATATCGTTCGTACTTTGGTGGGATTGTGCACGATCAATCCGGTTCGGGTGCGACATTGTTCATTGAGCCGGAATCCATTGTTGCAATGAACAACAAATTACGTGAAACCCGGATTCGGGAAGAACGCGAAATAGAAATTATTTTGCAGAAATTGACGGCACTTGTCAGTGAGCAGGGAGAGTGGCTGTTGTATGATGTCGACTTGCTGGGATCACTTGATTTTATCTTTGCCAAAGCACGTCTGGCTCGTGAACTGAAAGCAACATTGCCTCGCATGAATGACCGCGGGTTCCTGAAGCTCAAGAAAGGCCGTCATCCACTGATTCCAATTGAAAACGTGGTTCCAATCGACATAGAGTTGGGCAATGATTACACATCCATTATCGTGACAGGTCCCAATACGGGTGGTAAAACGGTAACGCTCAAAACAATTGGATTGCTGAGCCTGATGGCCATGTCCGGTTTATTTGTTCCGGCTGAGGATGGCAGTCAGTTATGTGTATTTGATGCGATCTATGCAGACATTGGGGACGAGCAGAGTATTGAGCAGAATCTGAGTACTTTCTCCAGTCATATGACCAACATCATTCGCATTCTGAAAAACATGACACCAAAAAGTTTGGTATTACTCGATGAACTTGGCGCAGGGACAGATCCGGCTGAAGGTTCCGCACTGGCGATCTCCATGCTGGAGCATATGCACCGGACGGGATGTCGCATGGTTGCAACCACTCACTATAGTGAACTGAAAGCATACGCATATGAGCGTAAAGGTGTCATTAATGCCAGCATGGAATTTGACATCAACACACTGAGTCCAACCTATCGCCTTCTGGTGGGTGTACCTGGACGAAGTAATGCATTTGCCATTGCAGAGCGACTGGGACTGCCGGGTTACATTCTCGACTACGCCCGTGGCGAAGTGAAGGAAGAGGATCAACGGATTGAGCACATGATTGCTTCTCTTGAAGAGAACCGTCTTACGGCTGAACAAGAGCGTGAGAAGGCCGAGAGCTTGCGCCAGGATATGGAGAAATTACGCAGTCGTCATCAGACCGAACTGGAGAAGCTGGAGCAGCAGCGTGATCGCCGGATTGAAAAAGCAGAAGAAGATGCACGCAGCATTGTGGACAAGGCTCGCGCGGAAGCGGAGAAGATTATAGCAGATCTTCGCCTGTTGGCTATGGAAGAAGGTGCTTCTGTGAAGGAGCACAAACTCATTGCTGCCCGTAAACAGCTGGACGAGGCTGAACCGGAGAAACGCAGAAAAACGGTCAAGAAGACGGCAACAGCGCCGAAGACTCGTGCTATCGGTCCTGGTGATGAAGTGCTTGTCTACAGTTTGAATCAAAAAGGCCATGTTGTAGAGATGGCGGGCAGCAAAGACGCTATGGTACAACTGGGGATTATGAAAATGAAAGTATCCCTGGATGACCTGGAACTGCAGCAATCGGCTCCCGCAGCCAAACCGAAACAAAAACCGGTAACGGGTATGAAACGTACACGTGATGACAATGTGAAAAGTGAATTGGATCTGCGTGGTACCAACCTGGAAGAAGCCCTGATGGAGACAGATCGGTTCATTGATGAAGCTTTCCTTGCCAACCTGGGCCAAGTTTATATTATTCACGGTAAAGGTACAGGAATTTTACGTTCCGGTATTCAGGATTACCTGCGTAAGCATAAACATATAAAAAGCTACCGGCTGGGCAATTACGGAGAAGGCGGGAACGGTGTGACCGTCGCAGAATTGGAATAGCCGGTCCATGAATCAATGATATTCTGCGACCTTATTCATGAAGGTCGCAGATGGGGAGAGGGGAACGGTGCGTGATAGAAAGCATTGACCAATTGCTGTCTCATCCCTTGGGGATGGTACTCGGTTTTTTCTCGGTAGCGATTATGGAGCTGCTTGTATTTCTGGCTTGCTTCGAACTGGTGACCAAGTATAAATGCTGGACGGAGATCAAGAAGGGCAATGTGGCCGTTGCGATGGCTACAGGAGGTAAGATCTTCGGGATCTGCAACGTATTGCGGTTCTGCATACAAGCGAAATCTTCGGTATATGAAGCCATGACGTGGTCATTCGTAGGGTTTATCCTTCTGCTCATTGCCTACTTTTTGTTCGAATTCCTGACACCCGTGTTCTCCATTGATAAGGAGATCGAATCGGATAACCGAGCTGTCGGATTGATATCCATGATTATTTCAGTCTCGCTGTCGTTTGTAATTGGCGCGAGCATTATCTAGGGGGACCGGTCATGAAGATATTGATACGGATTCTGTTTGCGGCATCGATCGTGTTTTTTGCCATCGGTGTCATCTATGTAATGAATACATGATTATATGAAAGAGAAAGGTTGATCAATATGGAAACAACAGTATGCCCTTGGTGTCAGACGGAGATTGTATGGGATGAGGAGCTCGGTCCTGAAGAAGAGTGTCCTTATTGCCACAATGAGTTAAAAGGATACCGAACGCTCAACATTAACATCGATGATGAAGAGAACGATGAAGCTGAGGACGACATCTATGATGTAGACGATGTAACGAACGAGAAACAGACTACGGATCTTTCTGATCTGTGGGGGGATGAAGTCGAACTTAAATTGCCGGAGTTGCGAACGTTAACCAAATACGCGGATGAAGGTAATGATCTCATTCAGTATGAACAAGGTGTACAGAAGCAACTTGATCATCAGGAAGAAGTACCAGAGTGCCCGAATTGCCGGGAATTCATGATTCTCGCAGGTACACAAGCTGCAACGCAGGATAACTTCACACCAGTTGCTAACGCTGCTTCGGGTGTAGGGTCACTATTGTCAACACCATTCAAGGTGCTAACCTATGTGTGCTCTGGATGTTTCCAAGTTCAATACAGTCTGTCTGAGGAAGATCGTCTGCGTCTGATCAAGAACCTGAGTACGCCGGAATAAACATTTCGGAGATTCTAACCAATTTCATAGCAATCCTAAAGATTCATCATGTTTTCCTCTTGCTTGGGGCACGTTAACCCTAAGACTACCTGTACACAGTTCACTTCAGGTGGATGAAGGAGGAGCAGATGAAGATTACTTTAGGCCGACAATCCATTCTGCTTTTGGGCGTGAATGGATTGTTTGCGTTAGCCGGAGCGCTGTCGGGAACCTTTTTGAATGTGTTTCTGTGGAAAAGCCGTCCGGATTATGCCATGTTGGGGTGGTTCACTCTCAGCCAGCAACTGGCCATTGGACTGACATTCTGGCTTGCTGGCAAATGGGTCAAGGAACACAATAAAATGAGTGCACTACGACTAGGTACTGCGCTGTCCGGCATATTTTATATGATAGTCCTCTGGGCTGGTTCCAAAGCTGTAGACTGGATATGGCCTCTGGGTATACTACTGGGTTGTTCCCTGGGGTTATTCTGGATTGCATTTAATGTTGTGTATTTTGAAATAACGGATCGGGAAAACAGGGATTTATTCAATGGCTGGGTCGGGTTACTTGGTTCGATGACAGGAATTATAGGTCCATGGTTCTCCGGTCTGATTATTACTCGCATGACAGACAACACGGGATATCGGCTCATCTTTACGGTATCACTCGTTATTTATGTCATAGCGGTAGTTTTTAGTTTTTTTCTGAAAAAAAGAAAGGTGAGCGGTACATACCGCTGGTCAGAACCTTGGATACAGCTATCCAAGCGGGATAGTCCCTGGAGGACCTTAGGCTTGGGTTTATTCGCTCAGGGTGCACGTGAAGGTGTCTTTGCCTTCCTGATTGCACTGCTTGTATATTTGGCTACCGCACAGGAGTACAAATTGGGGCAGTTCTCACTCATCACTTCTGCTGTGGCTCTAGTAAGTTATTGGGCAGCCGGGAAATGGTTTAAACCACAGTATAGATCAAAAGGCATGTTCATCGGAGCCCTCATTCTGCTCGTTGTGCTTCTTCCTCTTCTCTGGAAAGTGACCTATGGTACGCTGTTAATCATGGGGATTGGGAGTGCTGTTGCGATGCCGTTATATGTATTACCGATGATATCAGCGGGATTCGACATGATGGGCACAAGTGGCGAAAATGTGGAGAAAAGGGTTGAACTTGTCGTTTTGAGAGAGTTATGCCTGATGCTTGGCAGACTATGTGGGTTGGCCATATTTATTGTGACGGTCTTAAATGCTCCGTCTCTACGCATGTTGACCTGGCTTATTATTGTCCTTGGTGCGTCTCCGCTAATTGGATGGATCTTTATGCGCAAGTTATTGAACCGAACGGAAGGGCAAGAGCCCTTGGCTTAGCAGGCTTCCCAATATATAAACAGGGTACAGCGGCGGGAAAGAGAACTTTCCGTGTGCTGTACCCTGTTTGTATTGATTTATTTTGATGTTATACAGGAGATGGTTTACTTGTACGTGTGAGAGAGAACAGATCCATATCAGGGTTTTGTTTGCCAGTAATAGCATCCACAATTAAGGAAGCAGCAATCATGCTGTATACGGTTCCGTTACCTCCATACCCTTCTACAAAATATGAATGCGGATAATCCGGATGTGTGCCGATCAGGGGGAGGCCATCATTCGTATTACCAAACACAGCGCCCCAGGCATAATCGACTTCAAGATCATCTAAAGGGAAATAGGAACGGACCTCTTCCAGTAGTGTATCTCCCCGGTGTTTTGAACGTATTTCACGTTGATCCTCTCGAGGTGTTTCTTCATCCAAACCGCCTGCGATGATTCTTCCGTCCGGTGTTGTTCGCATATACAAATATGGGCGAGCTGTCTCCCAAATCATGCTGTGTTCAAACCATTCACTAAGATCAGACAACGGTTTGGTAGCAATCGCGTAGGTCGTTTTCAGATAGGCTCCGCGATCCTTTTTGATGTCCTGTGTCTCGTAACCGGCAGCAAATATGACCTTCTTGGCACGGATTTTACCGTTGGCAGTGTGGCAGACTACACCATCTTCATCGTATTCACAGTGTATCATCTCCGTCTGACCATAGATTCGAGCGCCACGCTTATTGGCGGATTCAAACAAGGCATGAACAAAACGATAGGGGTTCACTTCTGCATCTCCCATGGTGTACAGTGCAGCGGGTTTGCTGAAGGGGAAATGCTGGCTTATTTTGTCGGCATCCCACAGTTCAGCTTCAAAACCATAACGCTTCAAGGTCTGATATTCTTCCTCCAATAGGGCCACATCATCTTCACTGCTTGCAAAACAAAGACTTGTTCGTGGGATAAACCAAGGGTCTGTATCCAGGCTGTCTGCAATTTGAGCAAGTTGTTTCATGGCTTCACGACAAAGCTCATAAAAACGTACGCCTATTGCTTCACCAAAAGTGTGGATACATGAGGTTAGTGTTTTGTCATTGGTGTATTGTAAAAGACCTGTATTGGCAGAACTGCTGCCGTGGGCAATGTCTCGCTTATCAATCACAACAGTGTTAACACCGTGTTCCGTGAGTAGTTTAGATGTCAATGCGCCCCCCATGCCCCCACCAATGATGAGGCAGTCACAAGAGATGTCTTCTTGCAGAGCAGAATAATTAAATGTTGAATTGAAAGTGGAGGGCCAGAAAGGTGTGCCATAGACCAGATCCATTAGAAACATCTCCTTTATAATTTAAATTTGTATACTTTTGTGTGACCGGGTTAACAATAATTGCGCATAAACTTTATGCCGAGGAGGCCATCGAAACATGCAGAATCATACTATGCAAGCGCTGAGTCCCAAAGAATTGAACTACATTGCGGACTCTATCACCAATGAAGAACTGCTGATTAAGCAGTGTGCAGCCACAGCTTCCATCACACATAATCCACAAATTCAACAAGCACTGAATCACTATGTTCGCTCACATGAACAGCATCTGAACACGCTTGTCAATGCACTGCAGCAACATCAGTCTCTTGCACCGGCGCAAGTCAGTAATTGAAGACAACTCTAACTGTATAGGAGGAAAACGCATGTATTCTCAATCTTTATCATCTAATGGCGCTTTTATGCAGGAGCAGGATCTGCTGAAGTCGATTCTTGCAGATTTAAGACGAACCTCGCGCGAATATACGACTGCGACAACGGAAGCTTCCTGCCCCATGACTCGTCGAATGTTCACAGACCTGACAAACGATACCCTAAGATTACAAGGGGAACTGTTCAATCTGATGCAGCAAAACAACATGTATTCTGTCTCGTCCAAGGCACTTCGTCAGGATGTGGACAAGCAAATTCAGTCCGCCCACCAGACCCAACAAAAGTGTCAGCAATTCATTCAGGAAAAGAATACGCAGAACAGTTCATATAGCCAAGCTCCTAATGTGCCTCAGCATCAACCGAATTACGGTAACCCTTATTACATGTAACCTATGTAAAAGAGGTTTGAAGCACCTAACTATCCAGGACCATACCACCGCTTGCCTGAATTCAGGGCAGGCGGTCTTTTGTCTATGCATCAACGTCAAATTCATGTAATATAAGTATTAATTCATTTTCAGGAACCTGGATGACGCTGGAGGGAAAACCATGAAAGATTTGAACGATCTGCAATTAAAAGTTCTGGATCTGTTGAAGGAAGACGCGAGAAGGACTCCCGCACTGCTGTCGACGCTGCTGGGGGAGTCGGAAGACAAGATCAAGAACGCCGTGGCACAGCTAGAACAAGACCACGTCATCGTGAAATACGCAACCGTCGTGAACTGGAGCAAAATAGATGATGAAAAAGTAACGGCCCTGATTGAGGTGCAGATCACGCCGGAGCGTGGTCGTGGTTTTGAAGGGATTGCCGAACGCATTTATCTCTATCCGCAAGTGAAGTCCGTATATCTCATGTCCGGTGCATACGATCTGCTCGTTGAAGTGGAAGGTGGCAACCTGCGTGAAGTCGCTAATTTTGTGTCGGAGAAACTGTCTCCGATAGACTCTGTACTTTCAACCAAAACGAATTTTATTCTTAAAAAATATAAGCAGGACGGGATTATCTTTGAAGACCATCAGGAAGACAACCGTCTCATGATCTCGCCGTAAAGGAAGATGTGTCATGATAGTGAATGAACAGACAACCGGGAACAACAAGAAAATGACATCTTATCTGGCACCCCTCGTGCAGCAGATACCTCCATCCGGAATTCGTAAATTCTTTGATCTGGTTGGAGACAACAAGGATATTATCACATTGGGTGTGGGTGAACCTGATTTTGTTACCCCTTGGCATATGCGTGAAGCTTGTGTATACTCGCTGGAAAGAGGTATGACCAGCTACACATCCAACGCAGGTATGCCGAAGTTGAGAGAAGCCATCAGTGAATATCTGGATACTCAGTTTGATACCAAATACGATCCCAAGGATGAGATTATTGTTACCGTGGGTGGCAGTGAAGCGATTGACTTGGCTTTGCGCGCATTAATCGTACCTGGCGACGAGATTCTCATTCCTGAACCTTCGTACGTGGCGTATTCACCAATCGCTTCAATCGGTGGCGGTATACCGGTTGGTGTTGAAACCTACGCGAAAGATCAGTTCAAGTTAACAGCTGAAGCGCTTGAGGCAGGAATCACGCCGAAGTCAAAAGTGGTTATTCTGTGTTATCCGAGTAATCCCACTGGAGCCATCATGACGTATGAAGAGTGGCTGCCTATTGCTGAAGTGATTAAAAAGCATGATCTGATTGTGATCGCGGATGAAATTTACGCTGAATTGACGTATACGCAAAAACATGTTAGCTTTGCAGCTATCCCTGACATGAAGGAGCGGACCATTCTCGTAAGCGGATTTTCGAAGGCTTTTGCAATGACAGGCTGGAGGATCGGTTACATGTGTGGTCATCCTGAGCTTATTGCAGCCATGCTCAAAATCCATCAGTATACGGTAATGTGTGCGCCGGCCATGGGTCAGGTTGCTGCACTTGAGGCGTTGACGAATGGTTTGGGTGAGAAGGATCGGATGGTAGAATCGTATAATCAGCGTAGACGTTTAATTGTGCAGGGATTCAGAGATATTGGACTTGATTGTCATGAACCTCAGGGAGCATTCTATGCATTCCCGAGCATTCAAAAGACGGGTATGAGTTCCGACCTGTTTGCTGAGCGATTGTTAACAGAAAATAAAGTAGCTGCTGTTCCGGGGAATGTTTTTGGTCCTCAGGGTGAAGGCTTCTTGCGTTGTTCTTATGCTACTTCTGTAACCCAATTAAATGAAGCTTTGGAACGAATCGGAAACTTTGTTTACAAACTGCAAAAAGAGGGTTAATACTAAAGTAGAATCTTTTTAAAATGTGATATTGTTATTATTGGAAAAAAATAACTTTCTTTTACAAAATAATGTGATATAATTCAAATTTGAAATAAGTTTTCATATATTTGGAAACCATTTTTCCAAGGAGGGGTTAGCTTTGTTTTGTGTTGAATATGATTTACCGACGAATCGTGGGCACTATCTGGCAGAAGGCGATCATGGCGACCGATGGTCGGTGAAACCCGATAACGCATCTTTGCATGACATTTCCTTGGAAGATGAAATTCATATGCTTCGTCGCAAGATGGAACAGATCTTCCTCGAAGAGAAATCATTCACATCCGATATTGTAATTGAAATCAGCAGTTTGCTGGATTTAAAGATTAATGAATATATGAAGGCCAACCCGATTAAAGCAAAATAACGTTTATGCTGGATTGAAACGTTTCATTAATCGAATTAGAAAGGGAGACCTGAGAGGGTCTTCTTTTTTGTGTGTAAAGGCAAGGTGATCCCCCGATAAGCCAGGTTATTTTTTTGCGTGGAACAATTGTGATATATTGGACATAGGAGACTAAAGGGGGAACTGGAATGAAGAGATTTTGGGGGCTTACTGCAATCATTTCTATCGTTTTTCTGCTTGCTGGTTGTGGAGGTAAAGATGGTTTTTCCATATTCATCATTGATAACCAAGGAAATCCATCTGTAATCTCAGAACAGTTACAGGCCAATCTGCAACAGAAACTGGGTGAGGAACCCAAGGTGGAAGTGATTACCAGTGCAATGTATGATGTTCAGAAAATTATGGTAGAATATGCGGCTGGAGGACATGATATTTTCATTTTACCTGAGTCCGACATGAAACAATACGGAAGTAATGGCTCCAATGTTCCGCTGGATGATACTTTTGATCCCAAGAAGTTTGAACGGGGTGTATTTGAGGGTGGAGTATTGGTAGAGAAGGGTGAAGGAGATGGAGGTTCAGATCTCAAGCAAGAATCACATCTTTACGGCATTCCGCTCGAAGATATGAAAATGTTTAAAGATGTAGAATATGCTGCGAGCAATTTGTTCGCAACCATTCCAGTGTCATCTTCCAATGTCGAAGAATCCAAAAAAGTGCTGAAGGCGCTGACAGAGTAAAGAAAATTCAGAATGGCTATGGAAGGAGGGAAGCGGATTGCTGATTACGGTCACAGGCGGCATAGGTAGTGGTAAAACCCGGTTTGCCCTCAAGTACGCAGCCGGGATTAGCCGGGAGGGTGTATATTTATCCACCGGTGATCATGATCCCGTTATTCCCGAATTGCCATCCGCTCATTATCGTGCCATTCATGCCGGGAACGGTCAGCATCTGACAGAGGTGATCACCCAGATTAATCGGGAATCCAATCTGTTTTTGGCGGATCAGCGAATTGTAATTGTAGACAGTCTGACCTCCTGGATGGCTGCCGGTTTCAGGGCAACAGAGGATCTGGATCATCAGCGTTCAGAGACACAGCTTTTGCTTGATGCATTATTGTCTTATCAGGGGAAGTTGCTTGTGATTACCAATGAAATGCATGGCACATTGCATCCTACCGAAGAAGAACGAATATTTACAGCGAGAATGGCTTCGGTTAATCGGATGCTGCAGATACATGCTGAAAAGATGTACTTGCTGGTATCTGGTCTGGCTATCGATCTTAAAAGTCAGGGCATGCGAAATGAAGATGAACGATAGTGAGATGACATAAACGGGTGATATAAAGAAGCCTCCTTAACCACGAATTGGTGGCGAGGAGGCTTTATTTATTAAGCTATTCTTTTTATTTCTGCTTTTTGCTACGTCTGATCCACCAGATGATACATCCGATGACAATGATGGCCAGAATGACATACACTACAATGGAATAGACGTCCATAAAGTGCAAAATGCTCTCCCATGATGCGCCAAGCGCAGCACCAACGCAGACTAGAATGACATTCCAGATCAATGTACCAATGGTTGTAAAGAGAAGGAATAAACCAAATTTCATATTGGACATGCCTGCGGGAATAGAGATAAGGCTACGGACGAGGGGAACCATTCGGCAGAATAATACGGTCCACATGCCATATTTGTCAAACCATGCATCGACACGGTGAATATCCTCTTTTTTGATGCGCAGAACATGTCCCCAGCGTTCCACAATTTTCTCAAGGCGTTCGACGTCAATGAGTAGACCAATGCCATACAGGATCACAGCACCAAGGACAGAACCAATGGTTGCAGCGATAATAACTCCTGGAATAGTGAGACTGGTATAGGTGGTCATGAATCCGCCAAACGGCAAGATGATTTCGGATGGAATCGGGGGAAATACGTTCTCAAGAGCAATAATGAGTGCAATGCCTATGTAGCCGTATTGTTCCATGAAATCGGTTATCCAGTTTTGCATAATCGTCTCCTTTACTTTTGGTTTCCTTCGATTTGTCGTATACTCTGCAGAGCACACCAATTCTTATATACGTGTAAAGCGATAGAGGGGTTTCTGAAAAAATGCATTCCCGTATTCATTATTATATTACCAATTGGAGGGATAACGATGGGCATATATACACGAACAGGTGACGAAGGACAGACTTCGGTCATCGGTGGACGCGTCATCAAGGATGATGACCGAGTTGAGGCTTATGGTACGATTGATGAGTTGAACTGTTTTGTAGGCCAGGCGATCAGCCTTATTGACTCGGCTCAAGGGGAATTTGAAGATCTGCGTGAACATCTGCTGGAAGTTCAGCAGGAACTGTTTGATTGTGGGTCGGATCTGGCCTTTGTGAAGATTAGTGAGACCAAATATAAGGTGAGAGATGAAATGGTCACACGTCTGGAACAATGGATCGACCAGTATGATGCAGAGAATCCAAAAGTGGAACGATTCATTATTCCTGGTGGCAGTCAGCTGTCTTCTGCTCTTCATGTGTGCCGTACTGTATGTCGTCGCGCAGAGCGTCGCACGGTAACATTGGGACAACATACGGACATTAACCCGTCTGTACGACGGTATCTAAACCGACTGTCTGATTATTTCTTCGTGGTTGCACGGACGGCCAACGCGAGACAACAGGTGGCGGATATTGAATATGTGCGGAGCAAAAAAGTATTCCGCCGCAAAGAATGAGCCAATATTATTCGCCGATTGTCTACACGGTGACCGAACAAGAAGATGGCTGGCTGCTGAAGACCGTGCTTCAGCGCCGGCTGCTGGTGTCGCGTAAGCTTTTGTCCAAAATTAAGATGACCGAACAAGGTGTCATGTTAAATGGAGAGCGCGTGTATATTAGCGTCAAGGTAGCTGCAGGTGATGTCGTTGAAGTTCGGATGGAGCAAGAGGAATCGGATGATATTTTGCCTGAGCCTATTCCCTTTACCGTTCTGTATGAAGATGAGCACTTGCTTATTGTCAACAAGGATGCGGGCATCATCGTTCATCCGACGCATGGACATTACACGGGTACTTTGGCAAATGGCGTTGTTCATTACTGGAAAACCAAGGGTGAACGCTTCCGGTTCAGACCGATTCATCGACTTGATCAGGAAACGTCCGGTGTGCTCGCAATAGCCAAGAACCCTTATGTGCATCAGCATGTGTCTGAACAGATGATCGCTGGAACAGTGGATAAGAAATATATTGCACTTGTGCACGGAAGCCCTGTCCCGGAACAAGGTTCGGTGGACGGACCGATTGACCGCGATCCTGAAGAGCCACACCGTCGAGTCGTAACACCTGATGGTTACGCTGCAAGAACGTTGTACACAACCTTAACACGTTGGTCAGGGGGCAACGCCAGTGCGATAAGCCTCAAGCTGGAAAGTGGCAGAACCCATCAGATCAGGGTACATATGACTTCTATCGGATGCCCGTTGATAGGTGATCGAATGTACAAGACACTACCTGTGCATGAGATCGATGAGCAGACCATGGCTGTTCGAGAAGAACGGGACAGCTGGATCGAACGCCAGGCATTACACGCTTGTGAGCTGACGTTCGAACACCCAATTCTACAGGAACGCATAACGTTCCAAGCTCCTTTTCCAGCAGATATGGCCGCGTTGGAGCAGCGTTTGAATGATGAGGCAGCTCCCAGAGAAGAACTGTAGGAAGCTGCGACGGGACTCTTAGATTTCCTTAGATACGCCCTCTGTGTAGTAGGTGTCGTAGCTTTCTGTACGGCAAGCCTTGGTTGAGGTCAACGCTGGTGGGCTATTCCATGTGAGGGGACTTAATGCACCTGAACAACATGCCGTAGGCTAATCATTATGGTTGTAGACTCTTTAGTCCTTAAAGTTTTAAGGTCTTGATCCAAAAAATATAGCGAATGTGTTTTGAGCTCATTCGCAAAAGTCAGTAAAGTTGCATGGCGATGGTATCGATTTGGAGCGACTTTTGGATTTGCGAAGCAAACCAAGGGAAGCGAGAAGTCGAAACCGGAGCCACACACT
Organism: Paenibacillus xylanexedens; assembly: GCF_001908275.1. Lineage (NCBI taxonomy): Bacteria > Bacillati > Bacillota > Bacilli > Caryophanales > Paenibacillaceae > Paenibacillus > Paenibacillus xylanexedens. The sequence continues at coordinate 2,866,206 of NZ_CP018620.1, forward strand.
AGGAGGCAAATCAATGAGTAACTTAAAAGTATATCAATATGCCAAATGCGGCACATGCCGCAAAGCTGTAAAATGGCTTGAAGCTCAAGGACATGAGCTGGAGTTAATCCCTATTTTTGACTCACCGCCGTCAGAATCTGAACTAACAGAACTCATCCAAAAGAGTGGACTGGAAGTGAAAAAGTTCTTTAATACGAGCGGGGAAGTGTACAAAGAACAACAACTGAAGGACAAACTTCCGGGAATGTCAGCTGATGAACAGATTCGTTTATTGGCTTCCAATGGTCGTCTGATCAAACGTCCAATCGTTACGAATGGAGAAAAGGTGACGGTTGGGTTCAAGGAAGAAAAGTACGAGCAGGAATGGAATAACGCATAAACGCGCTGAATATCAGCCTTAAATTGTTCAAAATTCAGGGCTTTTTTGGCTGATCGATGGTTGGCGGAACTATGCTATAATGATAGAATTAGTTCGATATTTTATTTGCTATAGAAATTGAACTAAACATTTACACGAAAATGGAGAGGACAGAAATAACCTGAAGAAGCGGAGCGTTCGCATAAAAGCTTTCTGAAAGAAAGCTACTTCGGAAGCATATGCTATCCCCGGATTTTCCCTTTGGAAAAGGGAATCAAAAAAATCTGGGGATAACAGCGATCAGAAGGTTGTTCTGTCATCGGAATGGTAAGTGTAAATATACTTTAGTTTAATTTCTATAGAATCAGGACAGGAGAGAACAAATTCAAGTGAATCAACGTAATGAACCTACTTTGTTGCTGGTAGACGGTATGGCGGTGTTGTTCCGTGCTTTTTATGCGACATCTGCAAGCGGATATATCAGACGTACAAAGGCAGGATTGCCTACCAACGCAGTCTACGGATTTATCCGTTATTTCTGGGATGCGGTTCAGACTTTTGGGCCAAGTCATGTCGTATGTTGTTGGGATATGGGTGGTAAGACGTTCCGCGGTGAAGAATATGCAGCCTACAAAGGCAACCGGGCCGAAGCTCCGGATGACCTGATTCCCCAGTTTGCCCTGATTCGTGAAGTGATGGATAGCCTGGGTATTCCGAATATAGGTGCACAAGGATTCGAAGCCGACGATTGTATCGGGACGCTTGCGAAGTATTATACCGAAGAGACAGATATGAATGTTATGGTACTGACGGGTGACCACGACATGTTGCAACTGATCAATGACCGCACAAGTATCATTATTATGAAAAAAGGCCATGGCAACTACATGGTGTATAATCCTGAAACGCTCATGGCAGAGAAACAACTGACACCTCGTCAAGTGATTGACATGAAGGGTCTGATGGGAGATGCCAGCGACAATTATCCCGGAGTACGGGGAATTGGTGAGAAAACAGCGTTGAAGCTTGTACAGGAATACGGATCCATTGAAGGGATTTTGAGTAACATGGATAAACTGACCCCTTCGGTGCGTAACAAGATTGAGAATGATCTGGATATGCTTCATCTGTCCCGCAAACTGGCAGAGATTCATTGTGCTGTTCCGGTTGCCTGTGCGCTGGATATCTGTGAATTGCGTCTTGATCCGGATATGGTGATGGACAAGTTTGAACAACTTGAGATGAAGAGCCTTGGCTCTTGGATGGGAGTGGCAATAGGGTGAGCAACATGAAGAACGTACGAACAGGGAAAAAGTGGTGGACAGGGGCTATGGCCCTCGTCCTGGCCTTGCCCGTAATTCTTTCGGGAGCAGTAAGTGCACCACAGACAGTGGATGCCAAAGCAGCAATTAGCACCAAAGTACAGAAAGTAAAAGCAGCAGGACGTAATTTTACCGTACAGACCGTTTCGATTCCAAAGGGAACACCGGTTACCGTGGGACTCGCGAAGAAGCAAGTTGGCCAGACGGCAACATTGCCATCGATTGTGAAAGCCTATGGTGCACAAGCAGCCATTAACGGAGCATTTTTTGAAGCATATAACGGAGCACCAGATCCATACGGTATGTTAATAGCAAATGGTAAGGTCATACATATTGGAAGATACGGAACATCCATCGGATTTAAGGAAGACGGCTCGGCGATCATGGATTCACTTCAGGTGAGTTTGACAGGTAAAGTAACGGATACAAAAGGTAAATCACGGAGTTGGTATGCAACCTTTATTAATCGAACACCTTCAGCGAACGCAAGCATTACGATGCTGTATACGCCTGAACGAGGTGCCACAGTTGGGTTCAAAGGTGGCACTGCGGTTGTCATGGAGAAAGGTATTGTGACCAAAAAAGTGCCCAATACAAATGTAGCGATTCCTAAGAATGGCTCGGTACTGGTCTTCACAGGTAACCAGAAGTCTTCTTCGGATCGTTTCACCGTTGGTTCGACCGTAGAAATGAATTATAAGTATACGAACGCAGCAGGCAAAGAGATTCCTTGGCAAGATGTAGTGACTGCTGTGGGAGCAGGACCCCGTCTGGTGAAAGACGGCAAGGTAGCTGTCAATCCGACGAGCGAAGGTTTCAAGGATGCCAAGATTCTTAATGCTTCCGGAGCCAGAAGTGGTATTGCGATCATGGCAGACGGTTCTGTTATGCTGGCTACCGTTTCCGGAGCAACAATCAAGGAGTGGGCAGCGGTGATGCAGAAGCTTGGTGCCAAACAGGCCATGAATCTGGATGGTGGTGCATCCTCAGGCATGTATGCCGGGGGCAAAATGCTGACTTCTCCAGGTCGGATTTTGAGTAATACGCTTGTATTTGGCGGCTCTGTGCGTTAAAAGAAAGTGATTATGGGAGGTATGACGCAAATGACACTCACATCTGATCGAAAGCCAGGGGAGGGCAATACAGCTGTTCTGGCCATTAATGTAGGACTGCCGCAGCCGCTCCCTGGGCAGAAGCGTGAAGTGCTGAGCGGCATTGTGAAACATCCTGTATCCGACGCGGTTTTCCTGTCATTCACTGGAATGACAGGGGACGCGCAGGCGGATCTGGTGCATCATGGCGGCCCTGACAAAGCCGTTTGTGTATACGATTACAGTCGTTATCCGGCGCTGGAACAACTGATGGATCGCAAGCTGGATTGGGGAGCTTGTGGAGAAAATCTGACGGTTGAAGGCTGTGCCGAAGAAGACGTACGGATTGGTGATGTGTACGAGTTGGGCGAAGCCACAGTGCAGGTCAGTCAGCCCAGACAACCTTGCTTCAAGCTGGGTGCGAGGTATGATTATAAGGAGCTGCCTGTTTATTTTCAGGAGAGTGGATATACCGGCTTTTACTTTCGTGTACTGCAAGAAGGTGAGGTAAGGCCTTCATCGATATTTCGACGGATCAGCACCGATCCAGCCTCAATGACGGTTCTTGAAGCCAATCGAATCATGCATCAGGGGAAAGAAAATGTCGATGGTATTCAGGCGTTGCTGGCCATTCCTGCGCTGTCAGACAGCTGGAGGCAAACGTTAATGAAACGATTGTCCAAGCTGGAGAACAAGTAGCAGGGTAATTATCGTGTCATCAAGTAAAGCAATTCGAATTCCTTTTTAAACTAACTTGGGAGTGTGACTAACATGACGATCTTAGGCGCAATTGAAGCAGGCGGAACCAAATTTGTATGTGGTATTGGCACAGAAAACGGAGAAGTTCTGGAACGCGTAAGTTTTCCAACAACAACACCGGAAGAGACCATGGCTCAAGTGATTTCGTTTTTTGAAGGCAAAGGCATTGAAGCTCTGGGTGTAGGTTCATTTGGTCCGATTGATCCGATTGAAGGAAGCCCAACATATGGTTATATCACAACAACACCAAAACCACATTGGGGACAGTATAACGTGATTGGCAAGCTCAAGGAGCATTTTGATGTACCGATGACATTTGATACGGATGTGAATGGTGCGGCACTTGGAGAAGCAACCTGGGGCGCTGCACAAGGTCTTGAGAGCTGTCTGTATATCACTGTGGGTACAGGTATTGGTGCAGGTGCTGTGGTTGGCGGTAAAATGGTCCATGGATTGTCACATCCAGAGATGGGACATATCATTGTACGCAGACATCCAGAGGATACATACGAGGGTTTCTGTCCGTATCATGGTGACTGCCTTGAAGGCCTTGCAGCTGGCCCAGCCATTAACAAACGTTGGGAGCAACCGGCTTATGAACTGCCTGCAGATCATAAAGCTTGGGAGATCGAAGCACATTACCTGGCACATGCACTGATGAATTATGTTCTCATTCTCTCTCCGCAGAAAATCGTCATGGGTGGCGGAGTAATGAAGCAGGAGCACCTGTTCCCGATGGTTCGTAGCAAACTGCAGGAGTTGCTGGCTGGATACGTTCAGCATCCGGCGCTTCAATCCGACATTGACCAGTATGTTGTTTCACCAGGACTTGGCGACAATGCAGGGCTGTGTGGTTCGCTGGCGCTTGCCAAATTGGCATTGAATAAGTAGATTATAAAGGGATTGACGAATTTTACCATTGTGGTATGATATGGGCAACAGCATAGTACGGTTAATGAGGAAGCACCTCTCTTGCATGGATTTTGCAGGAGGGGTGTTTTTTTGTGCTGCCTATAGGTAGTATCTCTAACTCGTATAAGCTGAATATTCAAAGGGAGGGAACGAAAATGGAAGTCATTTTCATGAACAGATTGTCCAGAATGTCAGATCAGAATGCAGAGTATGCACAGTTATGGATTGGGGAAGAGGAAGATAGTTGGCAGCTGGGATGGAGTCGCTACGAGGAAGGAGAGCGTGAGGATAGCATCTGGTATGAAGGGACTTCTTGGGAGGAGCTGCTTCATATTTACCGTCATCAGCTTGCCATACAGATGAGTGAGGGGTACCGACCGCAGTTGCAGGGATTATTTCATGAGAATGATGATCTGAAATCACGCAGTTATGGTGGACAGCGACTCCATTGTTACAGTGAGTTGTACGGCAATGAGCAATTATATACGGATCTGTGCACATGGCGCAGGAAGAGAGCTGTGTCTGACCGGAAGGCACCGTATTTTATTGCAACGAATCGTCTGCTGCGTTTGATCAGTGCCTTTGTTCCGCAATCGCTGGATGAACTGATGCAACTGCCGGGCGTAGGAGAGAGCAAAGCGACTGAGTATGGTACGGAATGGATGGAGATTACAAACGGGCTGGAGCGTTCAACGACATTCCCGCTGGACTGGGTATACACGGCGCTGAAGGAAGAAGAGTATGAGAGTTGGTTATACAAGCAGAGAGAGCAGAAGTACAAGCAGGAACTTGATAAGTTCACCACGCGTAAGCAGGTGCTTGAAGGCATGAAGGAAGGGTATACGTTAGAGGAGATTGTTAATCGATCCGGATTATCCCGACGCGAGTTGGTTGAGCTGTTAGAGGCACTGGATCAAGAAGGTTATGACACCGATTGTCTTCTTGATGTGGAGCTGGCAGTGATGCCAGAGAACGAACAAGAGGCCGTATGGAGTGCGTATGAGGAGCTGGGAGATACGTTCCTGAAGCCAGTATTACATAAGGTGTATGGAGGAGAGAAACCCGATGGAGGAAGTCTGGAGCAGGTCTATGAAAGACTGCGCATGATTCGAATCCGCTTCCGTCGGCACGCAGAGACAGAGAAGAATGTTGGTTAATGATCAGAAATGAAAAAAAGACGAGGCGTTTCTCCCGGAGAAGCGCTTCGTCTTTGTTATTTCGTAAGAGTTCATACCCAGTCTTTCTTGCGGAAAATGAAGAACATGCTCAGGCCCAGGGTAACCATCAGGCCAATCACAACAAAATAGCTGTATTTCCAGTTAAGCTCTGGCATATTCGTAAAGTTCATGCCGTATATACCGGTAATGACCGTCAGCGGCATGAAGACCGTGGTAATGGCGGTAAATACACGCATGATCTCATTCGCCCGGTTCGCAATACTGGATTGGTAGGCTTCTCGCAAGTTGCCCATCAGGTCGCGATAAGTCTCAAAGGTTTCAGATATTTTTACAGCATTCTCATAGATGTCACTGAAATACTTTTGCAGTTGATCATCGATGAGACGCAGATCTTTTTTGTTCAGGGTGTTAATGACCTCTTTCTGAGGTCCGAGCACTTTCTTCAGCCACAGAATCTCACTGCGCAGCCCAATGATTTCATTCAGATGTGACTTTTTGGTGTGCATCAGAATGTCTTCCTCAAGCTTCTCGATCCGTGCTTCAATTCGGTCACCTACGGTGAAATAATTATCAACAATCAAGTCAACCAGCAAATACAGCAGACGATCCGGTGTACTGATTTCCTGTTCCCACAGGATGGGTTTCAGTGTGCGCAATTCGCTGATCTTGTGCTTTGTAACACTAATAATGAAATGTCTGCCAAGGAATAAGTTGACCGCACGTAGAAATATCTCTTCATCATCAAAACGGATGCTATTAATCACAATAAAATAATGGTTCTCATAAATTTCAATCTTCGGACGTTGTTCTTCGTCACTAAGACAGTCTTCCACAGCCAGATCATGCATCAAGAACAGCGGCTGAAGTACCGCCAAATCGTCTACGTCTGCATCAATCCAGTAAAATCCTTCCGCTGGTGGAGTCAGCGCCTGCTGAATGTCGTCCACCGGAATAAATACACCGTTGTTTACCAACCGTATTTTCATCGTTAATCTACTCCTTCTGCACCCGCCAACTTGGCGGATATTATCATTATGGGCGCAAAAAGAACAAATCAGCCGGTCGGCAGCGGAGCCTGGAGATCAGGGCTGCGTTCACTATATAATCAAACGGAAGTCACGTCCCGCTGCCGGCATGCTGATGTCAATTCTCTATGCAGTTTGTCGGAATTCGGCTGCCAGTCAGGCCTCGGGTCGCCATCCATTTAATATGTCACCTCTCACATAAGGGTTTATAACACCTTGTTTAGTATACCGCTGGTACAAGGTGCTTTCAAGCGCAAAAATGTGTCTATTTCGCGCCCTGAGGCAGTGTATGACAACAGATGATGAACGGTTCCGATCTGGGAAGCAGACATCGAACTGCAACTTGACGTGAGGGCATTAATGTAATAAAGTAGACGGTGAACCATATTAAATTACAATCTAATACAGCGAAATCTTATCAAGAGTAGGTGGAGGGACTGGCCCGATGAAACCCGGCAACCGGCGGTATACCGCACGGTGCTAATTCTTGCAGCGACTAAGTGTCAAGTGGCACTGTTGTAACTGAGAGATGAGAGAGGCGCATATCTTTTTTACATATGACCTTTCTCGAAATCCGAGGAAGGTCTTTGTCATATGCCCCGACTTCTCAGCAGTGATTTTCGCTAAGGAACTTGAGGTTGTTTGTAACGTTGGATGAAAGAGCAATTCAATGTTTTTACAAGCTCAAGGCAGTCTATAACTGTATTGATGTGAAGACATCAGGCCAGGGTTGCTGCATCTATTTATGCACAAGGAGGAGTTAGACTTACCATGCCAATCAAAATACCTGATACTCTACCAGCAAAAGAAGTACTTGAAGGAGAGAATATCTTCGTCATGGATGAAACTTCTGCATATCAGCAGGATATTCGTCCACTCCGTATCGCTATATTAAACCTGATGCCCACTAAGGAAACGACCGAAACACAATTGCTTCGTCTGGTGGGAAACACGCCTATTCAGGTGGATGTCGTTCTCGTACATCCCAAATCCCATACGTCGAAGAATACGTCTCAGGAGTATTTGGATCTGTTCTATAAAACCTTCGATGAGATTGAGCACCGCCGTTTCGATGGAATGATTATTACGGGTGCCCCGGTGGAACAGATGGATTTCGAAGACGTGAACTATTGGAATGAAATCCAGGAGATCTTCGAATGGACCAAAACCAATGTGACTTCAACCCTCCACATATGTTGGGCTTCCCAGGCAGGTTTATACCATCATTTTGACGTACCCAAGGTTGCACTTGATGAAAAGTGTTTTGGCGTTTTCCCACATACCATTAATAAACCTCATGTTCCGTTGTTGCGTGGATTTGATGAAGTATTCAACGTTCCACATTCCCGTCATACGGAAGTGAGACGCGAAGATATTGAAAAGAATGAGAATTTAGAGATTTTGGCTGAATCCGAGGAAGCGGGGATCTTCCTGGTTGCTACCAAAGACGGCAAACAGATTTTTGCCACAGGACATGCCGAGTATGACCCATTCTCATTAAAGTGGGAGTATGACCGGGATGCAGCCAAAGGGTTGGATATCGCATTGCCTAGACATTATTATCCGAATGACGACCCTTCCCGTGTGCCGCCGGCTACTTGGCGCGCTCATGCCAACTTATTATTCTCTAACTGGCTCAATTACTATGTGTATCAAGAAACACCTTACGATATTGGCCCGCAAATCTAATCGAGATTACAGGAGGATGCAGCAATGGAAGACAACAACAAGTTGAAAATCGAAAGCCGCTTAGCACAAATTGGATCCATCAATGAACCGGTAACAGGCGCCATTAACTTTCCGATCTATCAATCCACTGCGTTTCGCCACCCGAAGCTTGGGCAAAGCACGGGGTTTGATTATATTCGTACGACTAATCCAACCCGTAAAGTGTTGGAAGAAGCCGCTGCAGCGCTGGAGTCCGGTGATGCAGGGTTTGCCTGTAGCTCGGGAATGGCCGCGCTGCAAACGATTTTTGCCATGTTTGGTCAAGGGGATCATCTGATTGTATCGCTGGATCTGTATGGTGGAACCTATCGTCTACTGGAACGTATTCTGTCCCGTTTCGGCGTAACGGCAAGTTATGTGGACACGAATGACATTGCAGCACTGGAGAAGGTTCGTCAGCCGAATACAAAAGCTGTATTTATTGAGACACCAACCAATCCACTGATGATGATCACCGATGTGGAAGCCGTTGCTTCCTGGGCGAAAAGTTACAACCTGTTGACCATTGTTGACAACACGTTGTTGACTCCATTTTTCCAACGTCCGATTGAACTGGGTGCCGATATCATCATTCATAGCGCTACCAAATATCTGGGCGGACACAATGATGTGCTCGCCGGACTAATTATTACCAAAGGTGAGGCATTATCTGCTGAGATGGCGTTCCTGCATAATTCCATTGGAGCGGTATTATCTCCAAGTGACTCCTACCAGTTGATGAAAGGTATGAAAACGCTGGCTCTTCGCATGGAGCGTCATGAGCACAATGCACTTACTATTGCCAAATACTTGCTTGAGCACCCAGCGGTGGTTGAAGTGTATCATCCAGGTCTATCCGATCATCCGGGGTATGAGATACAGAACAAACAATCCACGGGTAACACAGGTATCTTCTCTTTCAAAGTGAAGGATGCACGTTATGTTGAACCGTTGCTGCGTCATATCCAACTCATTGCTTTTGCCGAAAGTCTCGGCGGAGTTGAATCACTTATGACTTATCCCGCAGTACAGACTCATGCGGATATTCCGCTTGAAATTCGTGAAGCCGTAGGTGTGGATGATCGTCTGCTCCGGTTCTCCGTAGGCATCGAACATGCAGATGATCTGATTGCAGATCTCGGCAATGCTCTGACAGCTGCACAACAGGAAGTGGAAGGAGGCGTGCACTCATGAGTGAGTCCAACAACAAGCCCAATTCCGAGTTGAAATTTGAAACCAAGTTGCTCCATTTTGGCGATGAGATTGACAAAACGACTGGAGCCTCCAGTGTACCGATCTACCAAGCATCAACATTCCATCATTTTGATATCTTCAATCCGCCTCAACATGATTACAGTCGTTCCGGTAATCCGACACGTCAGGCTCTGGAAGATTACATTACATTGCTGGAGGGCGGCGCACGAGGCTTTGCCTATTCTTCGGGGATGGCTGCGATCTCAAGCGTGTTCATGATGTTCTCTGCAGGGGATCACATGATTGTAACGGAAGACGTATATGGAGGTACGTATCGTTTGCTTACTTCCATATTAAGCCGTATGCAGATCGAGACAACCTTTGTAGACATGACCAATATAGATGAAGTAAAAGCGGCACTCAAGCCAAACACCAAGGCAGTTTATATGGAAACACCGTCCAACCCTACACTGCGAATTACGGATATCGCTGCCGTAACTGACTGGTCGAAGGAACATGACCTGATCACGATTCTGGATAACACCTTTATGACTCCGTACTATCAGCGTCCAATTGAGCTTGGTGTGGACATCGTCGTACATAGTGCTACGAAGTTTCTTGGAGGTCACAGTGATGTACTGGCAGGGTTAGCGGTTGCTCGCACGGAATCACTTGGCGTACAACTGAAACAGTTGCAAAATGGACTTGGAACTGTACTCGGGGCACAAGAATCCTGGCTTCTGATGCGCGGGATGAAAACCTTGGGGGCTCGCATGGCTCATAGTGAACGGAGCACAGCTAAACTGGCGGCATGGCTTAATGAGCGCAGTGATATTACCGCTGTCTTTTATCCTGGACTGGAGGAACATCCGGGCCGTGAGGCACATGAGCGCCAATCCACAGGATATGGAGCTGTCGTTTCATTTGACGTCGGTTCAGGTGATCGTGCAAAAGCAGTTCTTAACCGGGTGAAGCTACCTATTGTTGCTGTAAGCTTAGGAGCTGTGGAGAGTATTTTGTCCTACCCAGCGATGATGTCTCATGCGGCAATGCCGGCTGAGGTTCGCCGTGACCGTGGCATTACAGATGGGTTGCTGCGCTTCTCTGTAGGTCTGGAAGATATCGAAGATCTGATTGTAGATTTGGAGCAAGCACTTCAGGAATCCTAGCAAAAGTGGATGCCCAAATCCGCCGATGCGTGTCACTTAATCTCGAATAAATTCCATTCCATATGTAAACATTTTTACTTATTTTTAAAGCACCTGTACATAAGGTGCTTTTTTTCACATGTAACCTGTGTTACGATATGTGGAGTACAGAAATACGATGTTGCCACCAGAACTTGCTTCTCTTGAACAAGTTGGGACGGATCGTTATATAATTTCTCTTCATGAGGGAGGCTTTTTTACGATGAGTACGGTAGACCGTATCTTAGATAAAGCCCTTCGGGGCGAACGTTTGGACTTGGAAGACACGATTCAGTTATTTGAATCCAATGAAGTGGACAAAATCGGGGCAGCTGCTAATGTCATTATGAAACGCATGCATCCTGAACCATACAGAACATTTGTAATTGGGCGTAACGTCAACTACACAAACGTGTGTGATGTGTACTGCCGTTTTTGTGCTTTCTACCGCAGACCTGGTTCGGATGAAGGTTATGTGCTTCCAGACGAAGTTATTTTCCAGAAGATTCAGGAAACGGAAGATGTGAATGGTACCGAGATTTTGATGCAAGGTGGAACGAATCCAAACTTGCCTTTCAGCTATTATACAGACCTGTTGAAAGCCATTAAAGAGCGTTTCCCGAACATCACGATGCACTCTTTCTCCCCAGCGGAGATTATGAAAATGGTTGAAGTATCCGATGGCCTTACCTTGGAAGAGGTTGTCCGTGCCATTCACGAAGCTGGTCTGGATTCCTTGCCTGGTGGCGGCGCTGAAATTCTGGATGACCGCACACGTCGGAAAATCAGCCGCTTGAAAGGTTCATGGCGGGATTGGATGGACGTTATGCAAACTGCACACCGCATCGGTATGAACACCACGGCAACGATGGTTATCGGACTTGGTGAATCGATGGAAGAGCGTGCATTACACTTGCTCCGTGTACGTGAAGCTCAGGACGAATGTATCGCGAACAAGTATGACTCCGAAGGTTTCCTGGCATTCATTCCTTGGACCTTCCAGCCAGACAATACCAACCTTAAGCTGGAGCGTCAGACTCCGGAAGAGTACTTGAAGACTGTAGCCATCAGCCGACTGGTGCTTGATAATATCAAGAACATTCAATCCTCTTGGGTAACGATGGGTCCTGAGATCGGTAAGAAGTCGCTTGAATTTGGCTGTAATGACTTCGGTAGCACGATGATTGAAGAGAACGTTGTATCTGCTGCTGGTGCAACATATAAAGTTAACATTGAATCCATTCTCCGTTTGATTCGGGAGTCCGGTTATATCCCGGCACAACGTAACACTCGATATGACATCGTGCGTATGTTCGACGAAGAGAATGCCGTGCATGAAGATTTCGTAATGCAGAACTAATTCTAATTAATTCAATACTACTCTTTATAAACTTTGATCGTTAGATAAGGATTTATGAAGCGAAGCCCGCTGACTACTCCGTTTGGAGAGACGGCGGGCTTTTTGATTTCTTTCTGCGGTTCGAGGTCATCAAACAGTACATGTTACGCAATTGGCGATATTTTATATTGAAATTGAACTGTTACAATGAAAGGGAACTTGTGTAGTCAGACACGCTGGAAGGGGTTAAACCGATGAAGAGAAGAATACTTGGCAAGACGGAACTGGACGTACCTGTATTGAGTTTTGGAGCATCCTCACTCGGTTCTGTATTTCGTGACATTGACCGGGACGAAGGGATTCGCACTGTACATGCGGCCGTAGATGCGGGGATGAATTACATAGACGTTTCGCCTTACTACGGGCTGACAAAAGCGGAGTCCGTGTTGGGTGAAGCCATCCGTAGCTTGCCGCGAAATTCATATATGTTATCAACCAAAGCCGGACGGTATGGGGAAAATGAGTTTGATTTTTCACGTCAGCGGATTCTGGATAGCGTGCAAGAGAGCCTGGATCGACTGCATACAGACTATATCGACATTCTGTTCCTGCATGATATTGAATTTGTGCCAGCAGAGATCATCGTAGAAGAAGCCTTTCCAACGTTGCTGCGTCTGAAAGAGCAGGGAGTTATACGACATGCGGGCATTTGTGGCTTACCCTTGCCTTTGTTCGAGAAGGTACTGCCACAGATCGATGCGGATGCGATCATCTCGTACTGTCATTATTCATTGAATGATACCTCATTATTATCTTTATTGCCCTTGTTGGAAAAAAAAGAAATTGGCCTCGTCAATGCTTCGCCTCTTTCTATGGGCTTGTTGAGTACCCGAGGGGCTCCTGCCTGGCATCCGGCAGATGATCGGGTGAAACAGCTCTGCCTGAAGGCTGCCCGCTTCTGTGCAGAACAAGGCAGTGACATTGCCAAGCTGGCCGTGCAATTCTCCACGTCGAATGAGCGAATTCCGACAACACTGGTGAGCAGTGCCAGCCAGCGCAATATCCTCAATAATGCAGCCTGGATAGAGGAACCGATCGATCAGAGCCTGCTGGATGAAGTGCTGTGCATTCTGGCTCCATTGCATAACGAGACGTGGTCAAGCGGACGACCTGAATATAATACGAAGCCAAGCAACACGACAGTAGAAGCACCCAAGGGGGAACGACGATGAGAGCCATTGTATGTGAAGAAATAGATCAATTGAAGCTCCAGGACCTGCCACAACCGGAACGAGCAGAAGGAGAGGCGTTGGTTGCCATTCGGAGGATTGGAATCTGTGGAACGGATCTGCATGCATACAAAGGCAACCAGCCATTTTTTACCTATCCTCGTGTTCTGGGTCATGAACTGGCGGCTGTTATTGAAGAAATCGGTCCGAACGAGGCTGGGTTACAGCCTGGGGATCAGGTAAGTATTATTCCGTATCTGCACTGCGGTCACTGTATTGCATGTCGCAGTGGAAAAACCAATTGTTGTGCGTCCATGCAAGTCATGGGTGTGCACGTAGACGGAGGCATGAGAGAAAAAATCAGCGTGCCTGTCTCACATCTGCTCTCAGCAGAAGGTTTGACGCTGGATGAGACGGCAATGGTAGAACCATTAAGCATTGGAGCCCATGCCGTCAGAAGAGCAGGAATTAAACCTGGTGAGCATGTGATTGTGATTGGAGCTGGCCCCATTGGATTGGGTGTGATGGCATTTGCCAAACAGGCGGGGGCGCATGTTATTGCTGTTGATCGTAATCTGGACAGGCTGGAGCTTAGCCGGACTTGGGCTGGAGCTGATGACCTGGTTCAGGCTAATGAACATGCTGTACAACAAGTGGCTAAAATTACGGGAGGCGACTATGCTACAGCTGTCTTCGACGCAACAGGTAACGTGAATTCCATGAATGAGGCGCTTCAATATGTTGCTCATAGTGGTCAACTTATTTTCGTGGGACTGGTGAAAGCGGATATTACCTTTCATGACCCCGAATTTCACAAGCGGGAGATGAGTATCCTGGGCAGTCGAAACGCAACCCGTGAAGATTTTGAACAAGTCCTGTCGACCTTGCGTCAAAAGAAATTAAGTATGGATGGGTACATCACACACCGCGTGGAATTTGATGAGTTACCTACGGCAATAGACCAATGGCTTTTGCCAGATTCACATGTAGTCAAAGCCATCGTTGAACTATAATAACAATTAATTATAATAACAGAAAAAAAACGCTCTCTTCCCCTATGGATGGACAATACTGTCCATCCATAGGGGAAGAGAGCGTTTTTTGTAAGTTGAATTAAAATTACACGATAAGAAAGAGGACAGAAAAAACCTGAAAAAGCGAAGCGTTCGCCTGAAAGCTTTCTGAAAGAAAGCTGCTCCGAAAGCATACGCTATCCCCGGATTTTTCCCTTGTGAAAAGGGAATAGAAAAAATCTGGGGATAACAGCGATTGGAAGGTTGTTCTGTCATCGTAGTGTCAGTGTAAATATCTTTAGTTCAACTTACATGAGCTATTATTTTTCCGGATTCGTTACAATGCCCGCATGTGGATCAATGTGACGCACAATGGACTTCAACCAGATCATCTCCAGCACATGTACCTCATAATAAAGTGCACCCGGGATTTGCCTGATCCATCCTTCCGCCATCGCGAGTTGTGTTGAGTCAGAAGTGGCTTCCAGATTTCCAGGTTCACGGCGCAGCCGTTTGCGTACAGCTTTTTCAACTTGAGAGCTTTGTGTAGTCAAAATGCATACTTTGCGTTTGGAAGAGAAGCCCCTGAACGCAATGTACACCATTTCATAAGCAATAAGATAGGCGATTACGGAATACATCGCTTGGTCCCAGCCAAAGACAACACCAGCGGCTGTCAGTATCAACAAGTTAAGCAGCATGATTATTTTTTCGATAAGCATCCGTTTTCCGCTAAATACACGTTCAGGTGGGCGGGAAGACGGATCACCGATTTCCAGCGTATCCAGTGTCCCGCCATACCGCACGACGAGCCCAATTCCGAGTCCGAGGCATAATCCGCCAAACATGGCGGCAGCCAGCGGATGCTCTACAAGTGGCGGCATGGGATGAAGCACAATGGCACCGATCGAAAAGACAACCAGACCTAGAACAGTAACCAGTACAAATTTCTTCTGCACAATCTTGTAAGACAGAAATATAAACGGAACATTGAATAAAAATAGAAACAATCCAATCCTCATTTCGGTCCAGTGGGCGAAGAGTGAGGAAATGCCTGTAATGCCTCCAATAATAATCTTATTGGGGTGTAAGAACAATTCAAGTCCCACGGAGGCCAGAATTCCGCCCGCAATAACGAGAAACAGGTTTAACCAGCGGCGGGTAGACGATATCCTGGTCTTGGCGGTGTTTGGCACCGGATTAGCCGATATCAGAGGTGCTTTCATAGGTCATCCTCCTTAGTGCGGCTTTCGAGCCATTCTCCCTGGGTTAGTCACAGAAAGATCGGCGTAAGAGCCGCGAAGTACGTTAGTATGTCTGTTCTGTACAGACATAGGTGTTATCCTTCTTTCTGCAGCACCTTTGGTTCTTCTTTCTTTTTCCGAGGATCTTTGAACTTGAATATTTTATCCAATAAACGGAATACATGTTTGGACTCTTTGGTTAATAAAGGACCCAGAATGGCCAGAATCAGGACATACAGCGCGGCAAATGGTTGAATCATTGGCAACAGTCCCCCGGCTTTACCCATGTTGGCCAAGATGATGGAAAACTCACCCCGTGACACAATGGTTAATCCAATATTCGCCGATGCTTTGGGTGATAGTCCTGCACTGCGCCCGGCCAGCATACCCGCCAGGAAGTTACCGAACAATGTAATAACAACTGCAATCAGAGCTAACCATACGGCATCGCCACCCAAGGACAACGGATCAATGGACAATCCAAAGCTGAAGAAGAAGATTGCTCCGAAGAAGTCACGGAACGGTAGAATCAAGTGCTCAATCCGTTTCGCGTGTTCTGTTTCAGCAAGCACCAGACCAACCAGTAATGCACCAATCGCTTCGGCAACATGAATGGTTTCAGAGAAACCAGCTACCAGGAACAAGGCTCCAAATACAACGAGAGAGAATAGCTCATTCGATCGAATTTTAAGCAATTTGTTTAGTAGCGGTGTTGCTTTACGTCCAAGGATAATCACGATAAGCATGAATCCGAGGGCAATAAGTGCAGACATGATGACGCCTCCGATGGAGGATGAATCACTAAGCACAAGTCCGGACAAGATCGAGATATATACAGCGAGGAATACATCTTCGAACATAATAATACCCAATATCATCTCTGTTTCCGGGTTGGCCGTTCGTTTCAAATCAACGAGTACCTTGGCCACAATGGCACTGGAAGAGATGGTAGTTATACCTGCAATAATAAGTGCTTCTGCAACTGGGAAACCGGACACAAAACCGAATATTAATCCCAGCGTAAAGTTAATGCCGATGTAGATCGAGCCGCCAACTGCAATGGAGCGACCCGATTTAATTAAACGACCTACCGAGAATTCAAGTCCAAGGTAGAAGAGAAGGAACAGAATACCGATCCGACCCATAAATTCAATAAAAGGCTGACTCTCAATAAAACGGAAGTCCAGATGCCAGATTTTCATGGCATGTGGCCCAACGGCCATCCCGATCAGAATATAAAATGGAACGACCGAAAATCTTAGTTTTGCCGATAAAAGGCCGGCTGCTGCAATGAGCACAAGGGCCAGACCTACTTCGAATATCAAATGATCCATCTATTTACCCCCTTCCAGTCAGGAGGAGGGATTTAAACAGTTTCTGCTGATTGCGTTCGCCAACGGCTACCACCGTGGATTCTGCACTGATAACTACCTCCGGACCTGGGCTGATATGTTTTTTGTGATTTTTCTCTACAACGGCGATAACCGTTGCCCCAGAGTTTTGACGTACGTCCAATTCACCGATGGATTTACCGATACTTCCGAAGGATGGTTCGATTTTGTACCACTCGATAATCAGGTCGTCAAACGTTACTTCAATATTTTCAAGCTGTTTTGGTTTGTAAGTTAATCCGCCAACAATAGCAGCAATCTGTCGTGCTTCGTAATCGTCAAGTGTGATCATCGAGATGCTTTGATCGGGATCATCATACTCGAAGTGGTACATTTCCCGGCGACCGTCATCGTGAATAATAATGACAATTTTATCACCGCTGCTTGTTTCAATCTGAAATTTTTTGCCGATTCCCGGCAAGTCTGTTTCGCGTACATCCATGGATTGTTGCCTCCTTATAATTAGGGGCTGGCCATAGAAGACAGGCTTATTTCCCGAAAATGATTAATCTGCTGCTCAAGGGAACATCAAAAGATGCGGGTAAACAGAGCCAGAAATTCCTGACACAGCCATATGATTTGAATTTGTCGGTGTGGGTACAACAAAAATAGGTACTGTCATAAACATGGGTTTATCTAACGTGTGCTAAAAGGGTTATAAGTTATGCACAAGCGCACCGTCTTTAATTACAGAGGTGTCTTCATGCAAAAGCAACCTGTAAATACGTCGTAACGGCTAGTGAAGAGCGTTCACGTATTTTGGTGCTATAGGGGTGAGGGATACATACATGCTGGTAAACTTAATAGGTAGCAGAAATAATCTGCGTTTAAATAGACAATACCACGGTTTAAAGGACAGACCCGTTGTAGGGATTCGCAGCATCAATAACAATGCGAGGACAAGAAAGACAGGCTTATTATGCGTAACCGCAATCAGCTTGGACATAACTTGTGGATATTTGCGAATGACAGGTTTCTGCTGGGATTCGGGTATTTGCAACAGCACTTCCTTGTTGGAAGTTGCTTCTACAGACACCCCAACGGCAGATTCGGACTGCATCGGAATAGGGAAGCACAAGGCTTGAAAAACGCACAAAATGATAATGATAGTGTAGTGGAGTATTCTAGGTTGTTGTCTCATTTTGGCTTCCCTCCTTTCCCGTGAAACATACTGTTATTAAAATAATAACACATTTTTGTCTTAACTCCAAACCTCTTCATAATATACTGAGAAATCATGACACGCTTTCCATCAATCCGCTTCGTATATCCCCATCGGCCTTGCCATATACTTTGAACAGGAAGGAAAGGAGTGATTCTTGTGGAACTGTTTGCTGTATGGACCGATGTATCGGGGCAAGAGGAAGCGGATCAATTTTATCGTTGTGTCAAGGAAAAAACCAAAGGTTTACATATAAGTAAAAGAGGATTTCGGCTCACCTTCAAACATAATGATGGAAGAGCAACCTGGGTGTGCAGAGGGAATGAGAATCACGAAGACTTCCAGCAATGGCTTCCCCGGATCAGTGATCTGCTCTCCCTTGGACTCGCCGACTTCATTATGGAGACACAAGAACGGAGCATGGTGGAGGATATGATCGCCAAGGCGTGTTCTGTCATGGATGAGCATGAGGTGGAGAAGGTCAATCGAATCTGCATGCCACTTCTATTAAATGGTGATTTGGATCAGCCCGGACTTCGGGAGCGTCGCCGTACTACGTTAGCCAGTGGACTACGGCAGGATCTGGAGGATGTTCACTTTTTTCACCTTGAAGGCATTATCAACTTCCGCATACGGCCATACAAGCAGGAGCTTCAGGAATTAGTGGAGTATGCACTCGATGAGTTCTGGATGGATCGGCAGTATGAAGAGTTTATGGGGTTGTTAAAATATTTTGTGTTTTTTCAAGAAGCCAAAGTACCTCTGGTTCATCTTGTACACAAGGGAATGCATGAGTTTCAGGTACTGGATGCTGGACTTAATCTGTTACCCGTGCAAAAGGATGAACAGGTCGTTGTGGAAATGCCGGGTCTGGAACTGGAGATGGATATCGAAGATATGATTGTAAGTACACTCATCTCAATCTCTCCTGAGAAGGTAATGCTCCATACACGCACCCCGGATCTGCCAATCATCTCGACCATATGCCAGATCTTTGAAGACAAAGTGCAAATATGTCATCATTGCCCGGAATGCGAAGTGCTGCGCTCAGGATTGTTGACAGGTCTTGACGCAAGTGATCTCGGCAATTATAATAACTGTTGATCCATGAATTTTTCATGTGAACCATTGAACCAAAAGCGTTGACAAAGACAACAACCACACGCAAGATCGGTGCAGAGAGAGGAACCTTGGCTGAAATTTCCTCCGGATATCACGTATGGTTTACCCCTTTGTAGCTGCAATTTTGAAAGTGGAGTTAGAATATCGCCTTTAATGGGGATTATCCGCGAGTAAGGATCTGCCGGGTCATGCCCGTTATCGTCATGCCAATGAGGGCTGTATTTCCGAATATGGATGAATCAGCTGAATTAGGGTGGAACCACGAGTATATATCACTCGTCCCTTTGCCGGGACGGGTGTTTTTTGCGTTCCTTTGCAAAATGACTGGAATAGCAATAGATAATCAGTCCATAAATATCTGGACACAAAGGTTACATTAACAGGAGGAATGAGACAAATGGCAGTGAACATTAAATTACCGGATGGTTCGGTACGTGAGTACGCGGATGGCAGCAGCATTGAGGACGTAGCCGCTTCAATTAGCAGCGGATTGCGCAAAAATGCCGTAGCCGGCAAGCTGGATGGTATCGTGGTGGACTTGTCCACAACACTTCATGAGGGAGCATTGGTGGAGATCGTAACGCTGGATTCACCAGAAGGACTTGAAGTGATGCGTCATAGTACAGCTCACTTGATGGCTCAAGCAGTGAAACGTTTATATGGTAACAAAGAGGTGCGCCTCGGTATCGGCCCTGTCATTGAAGATGGTTTCTACTATGATATGGACCTCGAACATGCGCTCAATCCTGAAGATCTGCAAAAGATCGAGAAGGAAATGGAACGTATTGTGAATGAGAACTTGCCAATTGTACGTAAGGAAGTTAGCCGCGAGGACGCGATCAAAACGTTCGAAGAAGTGGGCGATCCTTACAAACTTGAGTTGATTCGTGATTTGCCAGCGGACAGCGTGATTACGATTTATGAGCAAGGTGAATTCTTCGACTTGTGTCGTGGCCCTCACGTACCATCAACTAGCAAAATCAAAGTGTTCAAACTGATGAATGTCGCGGGTGCTTACTGGCGTGGAGATAGCAAAAACAAAATGCTTCAACGTATCTATGGTACGGCTTTTGTGAAAAAAGCACAGCTGGACGAGCATTTGCACTTTCTCGAAGAAGCTAAAAAACGGGATCACCGTAAGTTGGGTAAAGAGCTGGAAATGTTCACATTCTCCCAACTGGTCGGTCAAGGCTTGCCAATCTGGTTGCCTAACGGTGCGAAGCTGCGCCGTACTCTGGAGCGTTATATTGTGGATCTGGAAGAAAGCCTGGGATACCAGCATGTATACACACCGGTTCTGGGTAACGTGGAATTGTACAAAACATCTGGACACTGGGAGCACTACCAGGAAGATATGTTCCCGAAAATGGTTATGGATAACGAGGAACTTGTTCTCCGTCCAATGAACTGTCCTCACCATATGATGGTGTATAAGTCCAGCATGCACAGCTACCGTGATCTGCCAATCCGGATTGCCGAGCTTGGTATGATGCACCGTTATGAAATGTCGGGCGCATTAACAGGTCTGCATCGTGTACGTGCAATGACACTGAACGACTCACACATTTTTGCACGCCCGGATCAGATCAAAGAAGAGTTCGCTCGTGTTATCGAGTTGATTCAAACAGTGTACAAGGATTTCGGTATCAACGAATACCGTTTCCGTCTGTCCTATCGTGATCCGCAGGATACCGAGAAATACTTCCAGAACGACGAGATGTGGGAAATGTCCCAACGCATGCTGCGTGAAGTTGTGGAAGAACTTGATCTTCCTTTCTATGAAGCTGAAGGTGAGGCGGCATTCTACGGTCCGAAGCTGGATGTGCAGATCAAAACAGCCCTGGGCAAAGAAGAGACATTGTCTACAGTTCAACTGGACTTCCTGTTGCCTGAGCGCTTTGAACTTGAATATGTGGGAGATGACGGACAGAAACATCGTCCAGTCGTTATTCACCGCGGTGTAATTAGTACAATGGAACGTTTCACAGCATTCTTGCTGGAGAACTTTGCAGGAGCTTTCCCATTGTGGTTGTCTCCGGTACAGGCAAAAGTGATCCCGGTATCCGGAAACTTCGACGATTATGCGCGTGAAGTGGAAGCGAAACTGAAACGTGCGGGAATCTCTGCTGAAGCCGATCTGCGGAACGAGAAGCTTGGATATAAAATCCGTGAGGCGCAGCTGGAGAAAATGCCTTATATGTTTGTTGTTGGTGAGAATGAGCGTAATGCAGAAGCGGTATCCGTGCGTAAGCGTGGAGAAGGCGATCTTGGCATGAAACCGGTCGATGAAATAATCGCTCAATTGAAAGAAGAAATTGCAACACGTTTGGTATAAATGAACAAATGATTTATCAGATAACCAGTGTATAATTTGCGCTGATCACTCTGAATAACGCCTGGATAACATGGGATTGACCTATGTTATTCAGGCGTTTTTCGTAGTGTTTGCAGTAAAAAGTATAGATTAATTGCTTTTTGGAAAACCTTTGCAGTGAGGGGGAGGTTATACAATGAAAAAGCAATTCTCAATTCAAAAGGAACATATACGGGGTTTATTGGTTGGCTGTGTGATGTTCGCCGGGATGATGATTAACCTGAATCATGCGGATGCCTATACATTTGAAGAGGAAAGTGCAGTACTGCATGTGGAGAGTCACAACAGTAGAAGTGAAGGTCTGATTATTGAGACTTCGAGCAAGCCTGATCAAGAATTTCCGGAACAGGTTAGCCATCAATACAGCGATGAAGCCCAGCTGACGACCATGGTGTATATGGCTTTATTGTGGTCACCACAACCAATGGTCATTCCAAGACCTGAGCTTCCTGAGAAACAAGTGGCAGATCCGTCTATGCCTGTGCTTGCTCCGCGTTCAGAACAAATCCTGGGTACACAAAAGGTTACAGCAACGGGATATACGGCAGGTGTGGAGTCTACAGGAAAAGGACCAAAACATCCTCAATACGGAATTACGTATTCTGGTGTCAAAGTACGTCGTGATAAAGAAACAGTTTCCACGATTGCAGCTGATCCAAAATTATTCCCGATGGGTTCCATTCTGTACATTCCTGGCTATGGTTACGGAATTGTTGCAGATACGGGTTCAGCGATCAAAGGCAATAAAATCGATCTATATTTCCCGACTACCAAGCAAGTGTACAAAGAGTGGGGCAAAAAGGATGTGGAGGTACAGGTGATCAGGCAAGGCGCTGGGAAATGCACAGAAAAGATGCTCAGCGAGTTGGCCGATGCAATCGATGTGTACAAATCCGTACCGGATTCGTGGTTGGACAAGGCCATTTAATTTCACATGGTCACATGAATAACTGAAGTGCTCTCTCCACATAATACTGACTGGGGACGAACCCCGCGGTGCAGCAATGCATCGTAAATATGAAGAGAGAGGTGATTCGTTGTGGCTAAAAAATCACAAGGGTACCAAACGCCAAACGAGAAGTACAATGCAGAGTTTGGAGAAGAGAATGCAGCAGCAAAAGTGAAGCAATCCGCTCAAAACAAAGTACAAGATAATTTCCAAACACCTGATGAAAAATACAATGCCGAGTTCGGTGTAGAAAACACAGGCCAAACTGGCCAAGGTCAAGGCAAAGCATCAAAATACAAAAAATAATTGAAGATTCATTAATCTAATGATGATTCAGCACCCTGGAGCAGCAGCTCCGGGGTGTTTTAGATATGCAAATTTTTTTACATTAATATCCTCCCATCTCAGTCTCGAGACCGAGATGAATTCCACCTGCCGCCGCTGTTCTCATTGTCTTGTCTGAGTTACACTGGATACATAATACAGACAAAGGAGACATGAGCGATGAAACGATCGACGCGTGACCGCTGGTGGGTTGGCATACCTCTTATTGCTATTGGTGCGATGATCTTGTTCAGACAATTGGGATATGACATTGATGTAGGATATATTTTCAGAACATATTGGCCGTTATTTCTAATCTGGTGGGGGGTCAAAGGAATATCCGAGATTCGTCGCAACGGGGGTTACGCCTTTATTGGACCCGTAATTGTACTGGCGATCGGCGGTTACTTTCTTGCCCGTAACCTGGGATGGATTGATTACTCCATGGGGGAGTTCATTCGTTATCTGATCCCGGTTATGCTGATTGGCGGAGGATTGTTTGTACTGATTGGGCCACGACGTCGTGATCGGAAACATCATGACAAGATGCAGCCACCTCCAGCACCTGAGCAACCTTATAAACCGTTAGATCCGGAGGATCTGGAGATGCCGTCATCGTTTGACGAACAGTTCGAGAAAACATTTGGCAAACCAAAACAGGAACAGAAGAATGATGCACATGGCCCTCATTTCACAGGATCAACGGATTCATCATCACAAGGGCATCAATATAAGAAGAAACATCAATCGTATAACTCTAACGATACCGGATATGGAGAACATTATGATGATGGCTACGGAAATGGTTATGGGGATTATGGCAGTGGCAATACCATTAATAAATCGGCGTTCATCGGGGATCTGTACATGGGGCAGGAAGTGTTCTCGTTGAAACCAATGAACATCTCGGCTTTTATCGGAGATACCGTAATTGATTTGACCAAAGCACAGATTCCTTATGGGGAGACGAAGATTGTCATTTCTTCATTTATTGGGGATGTGAAAGTATTTGTTCCGGAAGATATGGATCTGGGTGTGACGGTGACGACAAATTCCTTCATTGGAGATATGTCACTGTTGAATCAGAAACGCGGCGGATTCCTGAGTAGTGCCCAGGCTGAAACTGCCCATTACCATGAAGCTAGCAAAAAGGTACGGATTATTGTAAGTGTGTTTATCGGAGACGTCAAAGTGAATAAGGTGGGTTAACGCATGATTCGAACAATTCTCAAGGCCAATAAATGGGAACTGATGATGTATTTTGCGCTAACTGGTCTGATTACACTGGGCGGATTCTATCTATTGTATGGAGAGGTGTTGATGGGGGCTGGTCGTCAGAGGGCATGGACCTATGTTGCCGTTGTTGTGCTGGCCACCGTTATCACCGGATATATCGCTGCATTACGGCTCCAACGCAAGATCGACCTGCTTGATCTCAACATGTTGAAAGTGTCCAAGGGTAATCTGGCGGTGCGCATGCCTGAAGCGGATGACGCTTCGTTTGGTCGTGTCTATCAGGAGTTCAATGTCATGATGGATTCGATTGAGAAAAAGATGAGACTGCTTCAGCGCCTCGGTGAGCAGGAAGTCATTGAGAAGGAGCAAGCCTCGGAGCGGGCTGTGCTTGAAGAGCGCAAACGAATGGCAAGGGACCTCCATGACACGGTTAGCCAGCAGCTGTTTGCCATGCATATGTCGGCTTCGTCCTTACCGCGACTGCTGGAGATGAATCCGGAACATGGTGGCAAAGTACTGGACCAGTTAATCCAGATGTCACATATTGCACAGCGTCAGATGCGAGGACTGATTGCCCAACTTCGACCGGTGGAGCTGGAAGGGCGTGACCTCACCGCAGCACTGGATAGTTGGTTTCCTGATTATTGCAGGCAGAATGGTCTTAAAGGTGTGAAAGAGCTGGAACTGGATGGCGGAATCTCGGATGCCATTGAGCACCAGCTGTTTCTTGTTATTCAGGAGGCAGTTGCCAATGTTGTGAAGCATGCAGAGGCTGGAGTGGTTAGTCTGTCCATACGGGAGAGTGAACATCAGATCAGCATGAGCATCAGCGATGATGGTCAGGGATTTTTACAGCAAGCGGAGCGTCCGGGTTCATACGGGTTATCTACCATGCGTGAACGGGCAGAGAAGCTTGGGGGGCAAGTTCAGATTATATCGAAACCGGGAGCGGGAACGACGGTACGGGTATTGATCCCGAAATTCCCGAACGTTCCTGAGTGAACCAGAGGGGGAGACGCAATGAGTGGTAAAGTAAACGTGATGATTGTGGATGACCATGATATGGTGCGCATGGGCTTGAAAACATATCTGATGCTGGAACCTACTTTTCATGTGATGGGAGAAGCGGGCCATGGGCAGGATGCGCTTGATCAGTTACGTAAGTTAAATGATAGTGAAATGCCGGACCTGATTCTGATGGATCTGATGATGCCTGTAATGAATGGCGCTGAAGCAACAAAAGCCATCATGACTGAATTTCCAGGGATGAAAATTGTGATGCTCACCAGTTTCCTGGAGGATGATCTGGTTGTGCAAGCGATTGAAGCGGGTGCGGTAAGTTATGTACTGAAGACAGTCTCTGCTGAAGAACTGATCTATGCTCTGCAAGGGGCATATAGAGGCATGCCTGTTATGACAGGTGATGTTTCGCAGGCGTTAACCCGGGGAATCAGACAACGTACAGCGAGAGAGAGTGAATCGGGACTGACTGAACGGGAGAAGGAAGTGCTGCTGCTTATTGCAGAGGGAAAGACCAACAAAGATATCGGAGAAGAATTACATATCAGTATCAAAACCGTCAAAACACATGTAAGTAACCTGCTGATGAAATGTGAGATGGACGATCGTACACAGTTGGCCATCTATGCGCATCGTCAGGGATGGGTGAAAACGAAAGGGTAAAATGCTGTCGTGACGGGGAAAAGAGTCTATTCTTATGTGCTTTTATCTCCTTTTTAATTGTTTTTAAGGTACGGTTAAGGTTTAAAGTACAAAATAAGGACAGTTAAAGAATATCTCTTGGGAATAAGAGATTGGGAGGTAGAGAGGCATGGACGAACGCAACTATAGATCGAACCGTCAAGACGAGGAAAACGAAACCAAACAAACGGAGAATCGCAATTCTTCCGGAACGGACGAATCCTCCTATTATTATTCTTATGGACCTTTTCAGTCCGTGAATCAGGAAGATACAGCAAATCACATGGGAAGCAATAATCAACGTGAAGAAGGAAATGTAGAGATTACAAAACCTGATCCGGTGAGACCCGTACCTACTTACTATAATAGTGAACCATCCGAACAAGCGAAAAGATCATCAGCAGGCGGCGGAAACGGCTCAGGTAACGGTGGAGATCAAGGGAATGGCGGCAAAGGCAACTGGAACTATAATAACCGCAAGCCACGTTCTTCCGTAAGATCACTTCTATTTTCCTTTATTGCCGGGATGCTGGTCATCACCGTTCTCATGTACACAGCTGATAGAACAAACATGTTCACACCGGAGACGGCACTTACGAACACAGACAATCAAAGTTCAGGACAGGAAGCGTCTACAAACACAGGCGGAGGCAACAATGTCACAGCGTCGTTACTGCCAACAGGCAAAGAAGATGTGTCTTCCGTAGTAACAAGTACAAGTCCGGCTGTTGTCAAAATCGAAACACTCGCGAAGCAGTCCTCACGTACAGGATTGGGTCAGGGTGGATCAAATACAAGTGATCCGCTGTACCAATACTTCTTTGGAAATGGGGGCGGAACGGAAGGCAATCAAGGCCAAAGCCAGCAACCACAAAGCGGTAATCAGCTTGTGCCTATGGGCATTGGTTCCGGGTTCATTTTTGACAAAGAAGGATATATCCTGACGAACCAACACGTTGTTCAGGGTGCAGATGTAATCCAGGTAACCCTGGAGAACAACAGCAAGCCTTATGAGGCTAAATTGCTGGGAAGCAGCTTTGATCTGGATTTGGCTGTATTGAAAATTGAGAAAAATAGTGGTGACGATGCGTTCCCTGTAGCTCCACTGGGTGATTCCAACAGTACTCAAGTCGGTGAATGGCTTGTAGCTATTGGTAACCCTGAAGGATTCGAACACACGGTTACAGCAGGTGTACTGAGTGCCAAAGAACGTACGATCAGCATTCCAGATGAAGAAACAGGAAAAACACGTGAGTACAGCCATTTGCTGCAAACAGATGCTTCGATTAATCCGGGTAACTCCGGTGGTCCGTTGCTTAACCTGAATGGGGAAGTTATCGGAATGAACGTTGCAGTAAGCGCAGATGCACAGGGAATTGGTTTTGCAATCCCGTCGAGCGTCATCTCTGAAGCCGTTAAATATCTTAAAGAGAACAAAGAAGTTCCCAAAGAGCCAGTACCCTTTATCGGTGCGTCTCTGATGGCTCTCACGCCTGAAGTTGCTAAACAAATGGGAACAGACGTTACCGAAGGTTCAGTTGTAGCCAGCACGATCTTCCAATCACCGGCTTACCAAGCAGATCTTCGTGCATATGACATCATCACAGGTGCCAATGGTACGCCGTACGCGACAAGTCAAGATCTGATTGATTTTATCAAGAAACAGAAAATCGGTAGTGAAGTTACACTGAACGTGGTGCGTGATGGTAAGAAGATGGATCTGAAAATCAAAATCGGCAACAAAAATGATTTTGATACTTCACAAACAACAGATACACAACAGCAGCAACCATAAATATCAGGTAAGGATTGACAGAACGGAAGGGTTTGAAGGCCCTTCCGTTTTTTTGCCCTGATGAAGCAGAGTTACAATGGACCAGGACGGATTGGAGACGCCTACTTGAAGATGCAGATTGTGCTTCTGCCTGTTACAATGGGATAAAACGTTAGGATAAAGGAGAAAGACCACCATGCGCTCAACTATTTTGATTGTGGATGATGACGAAAAAATTGTATCCATGCTCCGCCGGGGGCTGGCTTTTGAAGGATATGAGGTACAGACGGCTTCCAATGGAGC
Source organism: Paenibacillus xylanexedens (assembly GCF_001908275.1). Taxonomy (NCBI): domain Bacteria; kingdom Bacillati; phylum Bacillota; class Bacilli; order Caryophanales; family Paenibacillaceae; genus Paenibacillus; species Paenibacillus xylanexedens. Next base: position 2,894,100 of record NZ_CP018620.1, read on the forward strand.
CGAAGGCCTCAGCAAACTGATGGACAAGGAGCCGGACATCGTTGTGCTGGATGTGATGATGCCGCAGATTGACGGATTTGAGGTATGTCGCAGATTGAGAGAAGCAGGCAGTAAAGTGCCTGTGCTGATGCTGACGGCCAAGGATGAAGTACAGAGCCGGGTGACCGGACTGGACACAGGAGCCGATGACTACCTTGTAAAACCTTTTGCGCTGGAAGAATTGTTGGCACGTGTCCGTGCATTGCTGCGCCGCAAGTCAGATAGTGCGGGTACGCCGGACAACCGCTTAATGTATGAAGATATCATTTTGGACAATGACTCACGTGAAGTATTGCGAGATGGGCAGCGGCTGGAGCTGACTGCCAAAGAATTCGAACTGTTGAATCTGTTCATGCAAAATCCAAGACGGGTACTGTCCCGTGATCTGATTATGGATAAAATCTGGGGTTATGATTACAGCGGTGAGTCTAACGTGCTTGAAGTGTACATTGCCATGCTCAGACAGAAGACCGAAGAATACGGTGGCAAGCGTCTAATCCAGACCATCCGGGGAGCCGGCTATATTCTGAGAGGTGACTCTTGATATGTCCATCCGGTTAAGACTAACCGCATGGTATTCTGGCATTTTGGCGGCTGTTCTTATCTTTTGGGGCGTTGTAATCTATGCCTTTGTGTATTTTAACTCCTATCAGGAAGTCGAACAGCAATTGAAGGTGAAGAGTACCCGGATTACGGAGCAGATCGGTGTTAATCCTCTTTCACAGTCGTTGGATCTGGACCCATTTACAGAGAGTCAGCTTCAGGAGGCACAAATCTATATTCAACTCTGGGATTATCAGAGTCGCTCAGGCAGAATTTCGGGTAATATGGAGAAACTGCAGATTCAGTTTCCGGTATTAAAAGCCAATGAGATACTTAAAGAGCGAGGCATATCCAAGATCTATGTGGATGGAACGCCGTTTCTGGTGAATCAGCTTCCCCTTTCTCTTCAGGGTACCAATGAAGTACGTGGAATTCTTCAGGTTGGTGCGAATGTAAGTTCACAAGAGCGCTTGCTGGAAGCGTTGCTTAATATTTTGGTTTTTGGCTGGCTGGTAGCGATGGCATTGGCTATAACCTCAGGTCTTGTTCTGGCCCGGAAGTCGATGCGCCCGCTCGTGACTGTCATTGATGCCGCCAATCAGATTCAATCTGGAGATGACTTAAGTGTACGTATTCAATATGCTGGGCCGAAGGATGAGATCGGGCGTCTGATTGAAACGGTGAATAATATGCTTGAACGTACAGAATTGTCATTCCGTGGTTTGGAGGAGACGAATGCTGCCCAGCGCCGCTTTGTATCCGATGCATCACATGAACTGCGTACGCCGCTGACGACCATTCGCGGGAACGTAGACTTCTTGAAGAAGCTGTGGGATCAGGAAGGAACCGACCGACCGAATCTGGATGAGGAGACTGTCAAACAAATGTCGCTGGAAGCCATTGAAGATATGGCGGACGAGGGAAAACGTATGAGCAGGCTGATCAGCGACATGTTATCGCTGGCGAGAGCGGATACGGGTCAGAAAATTGAACTGAATCCGATCCCGCTGCAGATACTCGTACAGGAAGTGGCACGCAGAGCACAATTTCTGGATCGTCAGGCAGACTGGCTTCCAGGAGATTTTTCCATCCTGAACGGCATTTATGTGAACGGTAGCAAGGACTATCTCCAACAGATGTTGTTTATTTTCATCGAAAATGCGTTTAAATACACACCTGAAGGTTCTGTGACGCTGGATGCCGTATTATACAAAGGTCAGGTGGGACTGCGCATCAGCGACACCGGTATTGGTATGGATCGGGACGAAGTGCCGTTCATCTTTGATCGCTTCTATCGGGCAGATGAATCCCGCGGGGCTACACCGGGCATCGGTCTGGGACTTTCGATTGCGAAGTGGATTATTGAGGAACACCATGGATCGGTTGAGGTTGTGACCAGACGTGGAGAAGGAACCACCTTTATTATCTGGTTGCCGGTTGTCTTTGCTCCGCCTATCGAATAAAGGTATAATAGACAGGACTGCAATTACATCGGCAACGTTGCCGAGAAAGAAAGCGGGTGGCAACCAAGTGGAAGTACTACGAATTTCGCCGCGGGGATATTGTTACGGCGTTGTGGATGCGATGGTGCTCGCGCGTCAAGCGGCACGCAATCTGGATTTACCACGACCTATTTATATATTGGGTATGATTGTGCATAACCAACATGTGACGGATTCCTTTGAAGATGAAGGTATTATTACATTGGATGGTCCGAACCGGATGGATATTTTGAGCCAAGTGGAGAGTGGCACGATTATTTTCACAGCTCATGGTGTATCTCCTGAAGTGCGCAAGTTGGCACGGGACAAAGGATTGACAACAGTGGATGCAACATGCCCTGATGTCACCAAAACACATGATCTCATTCGGGAGAAGACGGCAGAGGGTTATCAGATCATCTATATCGGCAAAAAGAATCACCCTGAACCAGAAGGTGCCGTTGGTGTTGCACCAGATCTCGTTCATCTGATCGAGAAGGAAGAAGAGATCGAAGAGCTGAACGTATCTCCAGGCAAAATCCTTATTACAAATCAGACAACGATGAGCCAGTGGGATATCAAACACATTATGAGCCGTCTGCTGGAGAAGTTTCCGGGCGCAGAGATTCATAATGAGATTTGCCTTGCAACTCAGGTTCGTCAGGAAGCTGTTGCGGAACAGGCAGGTCAATCGGACCTGGTTATCGTGGTGGGTGATCCTCGCAGCAATAACTCTAACCGTTTGGCACAAGTGTCGGAGGAGATTGCGGGTGTTACGGCCTACCGTGTATCCGATGTTTCCGAGATTCAGCAAGAATGGCTGAAAGGTGTAAATAAGGTGGCGGTTACTTCGGGTGCATCAACACCAACACCGATCACGAAAGAAGTCATCCTTTACCTGGAACAGTATGAACATGACAAGCCGGAGACGTGGGAGATCAAACGTACCGTGAACATGAGCAAACTTTTGCCTCCAGTTAGAGAAAAAACACGTACACCTTAGGAAATGTAAAAGTAAGTCTAAGTGTATGTGAATTAAAAACGAGATGTGAATGAGAAGAATCCTGTTATGCAGATCCGAATGTCGGAGCCTGTGGAGCAGGATTTTTTTTTTGTATATGGATAAGGAATGTGTACCTTGACGCAATCAGATAACTATGGTATATTCACTTTAACGGATAAAAGCTTAAAAGCGAACAAGCGTTTAAGCGCGACAGAGTTTTTATATTTAATCAGACGCACGTTAAGAAATGATTGTGCTCTCATACAAGAAAGGATGGGAATTAATATGATCGTTATTGCAGGCAAAGCTACACCGGAGGAACAGATTCAGGATATCGTTGCAGTTATTGAAAAAGAAGGGCTTCAGGTGCATATCTCTCGCGGAGAGGATCGTACTATCATTGGTTTGATTGGTAAAGTTGAACCTAAAATGCAAGAGCATCTTCGCCAAATGAAAGGTGTCGAGAATGTCGTTAAAATCTCGAAGTCCTACAAGTTGGCAAGCCGCGACTTCCATCCGGAAGATACGGTGATCTCCATCAAAGGTGTAGATATCGGCGGAAAAGAACTTGTTGTCATGGGCGGACCATGTGCGGTTGAATCCGCTGCACAGATTGATGAGATTGCAGGGCTTGTGAAAGCTGCTGGTGGGCAAGTGTTACGTGGTGGTGCATTTAAGCCTCGTACGGGTCCTTACAGCTTCCAGGGAACGGGTGTAGAAGGATTGATCATGATGGCGGAAGCAGGCAAGAAACATGATCTGCTGACCATTACAGAAGTCATGACACCTGAGTATGTGGATATTTGCGCCGAGTACGCAGATATTCTGCAAGTAGGTACACGTAACATGCAGAACTTTGACCTGCTCCGCAAATTGGGTGAGTGTGGCAAGCCGGTATTGTTGAAACGTGGTTTCAGTGCGACATACGATGAATTGTTGAATGCGGCTGAATACATTCTTGCGGGTGGTAACCCAAATGTTATGCTGTGTGAACGTGGTATTCGTACGTTTGAATCCTACACACGGAATACACTGGATCTGTCCGCGATCCCTGTTCTGCAGTCTCTGAGCCATTTGCCGGTTATTTCTGACCCGAGCCATGGTACTGGACGACGTGAACTGGTGGAACCGATGACAAAAGCTTCCGTTGCTGCGGGTGCCAATGGCTTGATCATTGAAATGCATACCGATCCGGATAACTCCATGACAGGAGATGGTGTGCAATCCTTGTTCCCTGACCAATTCGCTAACCTATTGCAGGATCTGGAGAAATTGGCACCAATCGTGGGTAAATCATTCAGCACAGCCAAACAGCCGGCAGAATTTTTCCCGGCACGTGTAGGCGTTTAATAAGAATTTCATAGTCAAGGTCTGGATCATCATCCGGGCATCTCCTCTGATCTCGTTCATTGCAACGGAATCAGATAGATGCTCGGTTTTTTGCATATTTTGCAGTTTTGAACGTATTTATTAATCAATAGTGATAAGAAACATTTATGATGTGAAGTTTTTCCCATGATTTAGGTTAAAATAGGGGTCGCTTTACCGCATTAAACCAGTTAAATGTATATAAAACTAGTTGTTATATGAATTTATGTTATTTATAAAGTGTGAGTATATCTAACATCCCTTCAAAAAATACCTTACATAAGTATTGACGATGTCATGTTTTAAAATTTATAATGACGACAGAAAAAAATTCGAATTTAGACATTTTCTTAGTGGGGTTGTTTAATGTTCGGAATATTTGGGAGGACGAATACATGTCGGTTGAAAACGTATTGAAATCAATTCAAGAGAACAACATCGAGTGGGTAGATTTTCGTTTTGTAGATTTAGCTGGTCGTGCACATCACATCTCGTTGCCAGCTTCGGCTGTTGATGCAGACACGTTCGTAAATGGAGTAGCTTTTGACGGTTCTTCTATCCAAGGTTTCCGCGGAATTGAAGAGTCCGATATGGTTATGATGCCAGACCCTGAAGCGACTTATGTCGATCCGTTCACTGCACACCCTACATTGAATGTTATGTGTGATATCTTCACTCCGGATGGCGAGCGTTATGAGCGTGACCCACGTAGTATCGCTGTTAAAGCAGAAGCTTATTTGCAAGAGAGCGGTGTAGGTACAGCGGCATTCTTCGCACCTGAATCCGAGTTCTTCATCTTCGACGATGTACGTTATGAGAGCGGCACGAACAGCTCTTCTTACTATGTAGATTCCGAAGAAGCTTCGTGGAACACGAACCGCAAAGAAGAAGGCGGAAACCTTGGTTTCAAAGTACGCACTAAAGGTGGATATGTTCCAGTAGCGCCAGTGGATACACAACAAGATATTCGTAGCGAAATGTGTCGCCTTTTGGAAGAAGCGGGCCTGTCGATCGAGCGTCATCACCATGAAGTGGCGACAGCAGGTCAAGCCGAAATCAACTTCCGTTTTGATACATTGAAGAAAACAGCAGATAACCTGCTTGCATACAAATACATCGTGCACAACACTGCACGTCAATATGGTAAAGTAGCAACATTCATGCCAAAACCATTGTTCGGTGATAATGGTAGCGGAATGCACGTTCACCAATCCATCTTTGATGGCGATTCCCCATTGTTCTATGACAAAGCGGGATATGCTAACCTGAGTGAAATGGCTCTGCACTACATCGGAGGTATCTTGTACCATGCTCCGGCACTGATCGCTTTGACTAACCCTAGTACAAACTCATTCAAACGTCTTGTACCTGGTTACGAAGCACCAGTAAACTTGGTTTACTCCAAAGGTAACCGTTCCGCGGCAGTTCGTATTCCGGTTGCAGCTGTGACACCAAAAGGTTGTCGTATCGAATTCCGTACACCAGACTCCACAGCTAACCCATACTTGGCATTCTCCGCAATGTTGATGGCGGGTCTGGATGGAATCAAACGTAAAATCAACCCAACTGAGCTTGGATATGGTCCGCTCGACAAAAACATCTATGACCTGTCTGATGCAGATAAAGAAAACATCCGCAGTGTGCCAGCTTCCCTCGAAGAAGCACTTGATGCATTGGCAGCTGATAACGAGTTCTTGACTGAAGGCGGCGTATTCACAAAAGAATTCATTGAAAACTACATCAACCTCAAACGTGATGAAGCGAAAGCAGTAGCGATCCGCATTCATCCGCACGAGTACAGCCTTTACTTCGACTGCTAATTGGTCGGGGTCGGAACAGTTCTTGTTCCAACTTAAAGCCTCCGGGACACGCTCTCGGAGGCTTTTCCTTGAATTAAACAATGTAGTGCTTTAACTTTGCAGGGTGATAAAGGAATTTGATGACCTGAATTCAACACTTAAGTGCATATTGCCCTTGAAGCAGATAGAAAATACTGATATCATAGCGATAATATTTACTTTGAGTGCATTTTGCACAAATCCATAGAGCGACTTTCAATAAGTAAGATATAGATCAAAATGATTCAATTTGTCTATACGTTGGTTGGATCAGGATGCTTCTTCCTGTCCAACTCTTATACCCGTGAGCGATTCTAATCGAATTGTGCAAAATGCTGTTTGTATGTCAGAGTTACGGATGGAAAGGGCGGGGGATTTTGTGACAAAAAGAGCGTATAACTTTAATGCAGGACCTGCGGCGTTACCACTTGAGGTACTGGAGCGTGCACAGGCGGAATTTGTAGATTTTCGTAATACAGGCATGTCGATTATGGAGATGTCTCACCGTGGAGCGGTGTATGAGTCTGTACATAATGAAGCTCAGGAGCGGTTGTTGTCGCTTCTAGGCAATCCAAAAGGATACAAGGTTCTCTTTCTGCAGGGCGGTGCAAGCACTCAGTTCGCGATGTTGCCAATGAACCTGCTCGGAGCAGGACAGACTGCAAGTTACGTGATGACCGGCAGCTGGGCCAAGAAGGCTCTGTCTGAGGCGAAGTTGATCGGCGAGACACATGTTGCTGCATCTTCGGAAGCAGAGAAGTTCATGAAATTGCCGGATGTTTCGAATCTGAGTTTGCCAGAACGTACGGCTTATGTACATCTGACTTCCAACGAAACGATCGAAGGTACGCAATTCAAGTCGTTCCCTGATACCGGTTCAGTACCTCTGATTGCGGACATGTCGAGTGATATTTTCTGTAAACCATTTGATCTTAATCAGTTCGGCATGATCTATGCGGGTGCACAGAAGAACCTGGGTCCATCCGGAATTACGGTTGTAATTGCTCGTGAGGAACTGGTGAGTGAATCGCCTAAAACGATTCCAACTATGCTTCGTTACAGCACACATGTTGATAACAACTCCCTGTACAATACGCCGCCATCCTTCTCGGTATATATGGTGAATGAAGTATTGAAATGGATTGAAGAACAGGGCGGACTGGCTGGTATTGAGCAAAAAAATACGAAAAAAGCGGAATTGCTCTATAACACAATTGATGCTTCCGGTGATTTCTACCGTGGTTGTGTTGAACAAGAAGATCGTTCCCTTATGAATGTAACCTTCCGTCTTGCTTCTGAGGAACTGGAGAAAAAGTTCATCAAGGCATCGGAGGAAGAAGGATTTGTAGGTCTGAAAGGACATCGCAGTGTGGGTGGTCTCCGTGCCTCCATTTATAATGCTGCTCCTTATGAGAGTGTTAAGGCACTGACAGACTTCATGAGCCACTTCCAGAAGACAAATGGATAATTAAGTATAGGTATGGTGTAATGGACCTTTGTGTCTAATCCTGTGCCTTACCAGAGCCTTCCACATTGACGTGTGGAGGGCTTTTCTTTAAGATTAGAGGGTTGTCGTCAACATGAAAATGAAAAGGAGATTGAACACATATGGCTTTACACATCGTTCTGGTTGAACCAGAAATTCCGGCGAACACAGGCAATATTTCGCGTACTTGTGCGGCAACCGGTACCCATCTGCATCTCGTACGTCCACTTGGATTTCGAACAGATGATGCTACATTGAAACGTGCAGGGCTGGACTACTGGCATGCTGTTCATATTGAATACCACGACTCATTTGCTGAGGTTCAGGAAAAATATCCGGAAGGTCGTTTCTTCTACGCAACTACGAAGGCCAAGAACCGATACAGTGATTTTAATTTTCAGGATGGGGATTTCCTCGTTTTTGGTAAAGAGACTAAAGGCCTGCCACCTGAATTAATTGCTGCGAATCCCGATACATGTATGAAAATGCCAATGACTGGTGACGTTAGATCATTAAATCTGTCCAATTCGGCAGCAATTATTGTATATGAAGCGTTACGCCAGCTCAATTTCCCGGGGTTAGAAGGATAAAATTTGGTTATAAATGACGGCTAGAATTCGGAAAAAAAACATTTTTCAAAAAAAAGGACAAAAAATGTTTATTTCCAGCAGGATTCGACAAAATCTTGGCGAATCTATAAACATAGTACAAATGTACCTAGAAATTTAGAGTAAGATAGGAGAGGTGTGCCGTAGCTATGAAGCCAGCTGGAGTAGTTCGCAAAGTTGACCAATTAGGTAGGATCGTATTGCCTAAATCTTTGCGTAAAAGGTATCAAATGAATGAGGGAGATCCTGTAGAGATCTTAGTACAAGGGGACCATATTATCTTGGAGAGATATCGTCCAAAATGTATTTTCTGCGGATCCATCGAGGAAGTCAACGAGTTCAAAGAGCGTTACATATGCGCACAATGTTTAGATGAAATGACTCAGCTTCCACAACACGGATAAGAAATAACGTCATGGGGTCCATTGACCCCGTGGCGTTTTTTTTGTTTTATTCTCAATTGAATGGCATAATTGCAATTTGAAAAAAAGATAAAATAAGTAGACTAACGCTGGGTGTAAAGGGGTAAAACCTCATTCCAGACGGCATTCAGGATGCCTTGCATATTTTCTTCCTCACTATTAATACATATGACAGCTTCCTTTGAGGGAATTACGATACACAACTGACCATAGGCGCCGTCGGCACGGTAAGCGCCATGAGAACACATCCAGAACTGATACCCGTAACCTTTTCCCCAATCTCCGTCTCCAGTCGTTTCGATCTGCTGGGACGTAGCCTGTCGAATCCAATCCGCAGGTACAATCTGTCTGCCTTCCCAAAAGCCCTCCTGCAACAGTAACTGTCCAAATCGACTCAGTTCCTCATTACTTATCCAAAGACCTGCACAGCCAAGCGTTACGCCGAGTGGAGAGGTTTCCCACTCTACATCATGGATGCCAAGCGGATCAAATAACCGTGGAGTCAGGTAATCTTTCACGGTTTGGCCGGTAGCAGCCTGTAGCATGGCTGAGATCATAAATGTATCCCCACTGCTATATGTGAATTGTTCTCCAGGTACCCGGTCCAGAGGCAGAGACATATAATATTTCGCCCAGTCCTTTTCGGTCAATGAAGCTCGCTCATCAGCCCAAAGAGGGGGAGAGTCATGACCCGAAGACATTCGGAGAAGATCACTTAGTTTCAATTCCTGCGGCGATGGGAGATTGCGCTGTGCAGTGGGGACATGATCATAAGAGAAATAATCACCAAGTGTCGCATCCAGATGTATCAGACCTTCTTCAAGCGCAAGACCAACGGCCATACACGTGAAGGATTTACTGATGGAATGTTGTACCCTGCGCTGATCCTTATCCCGGTCCCAATGGGCAAGCAGATGCCCTTTTTGTAATATGCGAATGGAAAAAACGTTCAATTGTTGCTCCGTAATCGTATGAATGAAACCTTTGAGTTGCTCAGACATATTAACCTCCCTAATATCAGGTGAAACCTGAGTAAAATCGGTTGGTGAAACGTTTCCGTAATTCGAATGCAAAATCAGAACCCATGTTAGTATAAACCTGGTTTGGTGTCAATTAAAGTTGTAATAGTACTTACTAAATTTTCATTTTTTCGTAATAATAGTGTCTTTGGACGCAAATTTAGACTTAAAAGAGCATTTTTTCGAGAAAAAAACGCGAAATTTGTAAAAAGGTTATTGACAGGATTTACTCATCGGGCTTATGATTTATTCGAAACGATTCGAAGAAATCGCTTCCACATTAAAAGTGTTGTAATGAAGTCCATGTGGATCAACGTTGGCTATGTTTTGAAACGATTCGAGAAAATCGTTTCGATAACCCATCGTAATACAAGGGAATCTACAACAGCCTGCAATCCAACGCCAGAGAAACGAATGAGTAAAGACAGCAGGCGATGATGAGAGGGGTTACATTTATGGCACATATAACGATCGAAACTGGATCGCCAACCTTATGCATGAATACCAGCATACATGTTGTGTCCAGTGACTCCGGAGAGACTTCAGGCGGTACACTATATCTGTTGCACGGGGCAGGCGATAATGCGAGTACCTGGCAGCGGTTAACCACAATTGAGATGTATGCAGCGCAATATGGCTGTACTATCATTATGCCGGAAGCGAATCGAAGCTATTACACCGATATGGAATACGGCCTGAACTACTTCCACTACATCACTCAGGAGTTACCTGAAATATGCAAGCGTCTGCTCAATCTGAATCCTGATCCGGAGAAAACATACGTCGCCGGTTTATCCATGGGTGGATATGGTGCACTGAAATGTGGACTAACTTATCCAGAGCGATATCGCAAAGTAGTGTCTCTATCCGGCGTAACGGATATCCAGACACGACTTCATGATCCCCATATGCCAGCGACCATGATCAAGGAAATGAAAGCGGTTTTTGGAGAACGTTTACAGGTGAAAGCCGATCAGGATATTTACGCACTGTCGGCCAAGCTGCTGGAACAGGGTGTTCCTTTACCGGATATCCTCAGTTGCTGTGGCGATAGTGACCCCTTTGTAGAGATGAATCGCGACTATGCGAGATACATGCAGGGGACTGCCTTTGATTTTCGGTATGTGGAGACGCCGGGGGCTCATGAATGGAAATTTTGGGAGCACCACCTGAGAACAATGTTTGATTTTCTGTACAACGACAAGACCATAGTAGAGTGAGGAGATGCAATGTGAAACCTGCAGCCGAAGGACCTAGCAAAAAGCTGAAGGGAAACGTGAAGGGCAATTCGCTCTGGACTGAAATCTGGAAGCACCGAATGACATACACCCTGCTTATTCCGGGGCTTGTCTGGCTAATTCTGTTTGCCTACATGCCGATGGGTGGCCTGTCTCTGGCATTCAAAGATTACAAGGCTAACCTGGGCATCTGGGGAAGTCCATGGAGCGGATTCGAGAACTTCAAATATGTTTTCCGTGATCCAACCTTTATCGACGCAGTATGGCGTACGCTGTACATCAATATTCTGAAATTGATTATTCAGTTCCCGTTCCCGATTATTCTGGCGCTGTTGCTGAATGAATTGCGGATGCGCAGAGGGAAAAAATTGTTCCAAACCGTTCTTACGTTCCCGCACTTCCTGTCCTGGATCATCGTATCCGGGGTAGTCATCAATGTGCTGGCATATGACGGACTGGTAAATAGCGCGCTCGGATTACTCGGATTGCCAACGATTAACTTCCTGGGGTCCGAATCCAACTTTGTACCAATGTTGCTGTTGACTGATATTTGGAAATCAAGTGGATGGGGCGCGATTATATTCCTGGCTGCCATATCCGGTATTGATCAGGATCAGTATGAATCAGCACAGATTGACGGGGCTTCCCGTATGCAACAGATGTTCAAAATTACTTTACCGAACATCCTTCCAACCATCACAATCATGTTTATTCTCTCGGTTGGTGGATTGATGTCTTCCGGGTTTGACCAGATCTTCAACTTGGCAAATGCCGCTACCAAAAATGTATCGGAAGTACTCGATGTATATATCTATCGGATTACGTTCCAGTCATCTACCGATTTCTCATTCTCGACAGCGGTCAGCTTGTTCCGTTCCCTGGTGAATATGGCCTTGCTGCTTCTTGCTGACAGATTTGCCAAGTGGCTTGGCGGAGACGGTTTGTTCCGATAAGAGAGGAGGAAAAATGAGATGAGCAAGAAAGCTAACAAAAAACCGAGAATTGGTACAGAAAAAATGACACTTCTCGATTACATTATTTTCGCCGTATTACTAGTGCTTGCCCTGATGATCCTGATTCCGTTCTGGAATGTCATCATGATTTCGTTTGCAACACAAAAAGAATATGCTGACAATCCATTTTTGATGTTCCCTAAAGAATGGACATTGGATTCCTACAAGGCGTTGTTCGCTGACGGAACGATTCTGACAGGGTACAAAAATACAATTATATTGCTAGTCATCGGCTTGCCACTCAGCTTGTTCCTGACAACAAGCATGGCATATGGCCTTAGTCGCAACAAATTTCCGTTTAAGAAATTTCTCTTTTTCCTGGTACTGTTCACCATGATCTTTAATGGTGGTATCGTACCACTGTACCTGATCATGAAATCACTTCATCTTACAGGTACGCTGTGGTCCGTTATCTTGGCGGGAAGCTTCAGTGCGTTTAACATGATTCTGATGATGAACTACTTCTACACCTTGCCTGAATCACTCATGGAATCGGCGAGACTGGATGGAGCAGGAGAGTGGAGAATTTTGTTCTCCGTTGTTCTTCCGCTGGCTACACCAATTATGGCTACAATTACGTTGTTCTACGGTGTGGCTTACTGGAACAGTTGGTATGATGCGATGATATTCCTTCGAAAAGCGGATCAGTTACCGCTCCAGAATGTACTCCGAAATATTATCGTGACATCTACGACGAATGCATCCAATGCATCCAGTGTGGATGCTGCCCAGGCAAGCAACTTCTCAATGGGCATGAAGATGGCGGCCGTATTTGTCACCATGGTACCGATTATGTGTTTCTTCCCAATGCTGCAAAAACACTTTGCCAAAGGGGTATTAACAGGGGCAATCAAGACCTGATATACGTATAGGATTTTGCAATAAAATTCTACTAAAAAACATGGGGGTAAAACATGAAAACGAACAAAAAGTTGTCAGTAAGAGCTCTCTTTGCCATCACGCTTAGTGTAGTTATGCTGATGGTGACCGCTTGTTCCAGTCAAGGAGCTTCAGGTGGTAACGAAAAAGATGCAGAGGGAAATTACAAAGACAACCTGACCATCTCTGTAGCTAACCTGACAGAAATCAAAAACGGGAACCTGGATAATGACTTCCACAAGTTCTGGACAGACAAATTTAATTTAACATGGGACTACAACTATATCGATTGGGATTCATGGGGCGAGAAACTTCGTCTGTGGATCAACTCTGGCGACTTGCCGGATGTAGCGGTATGGAACTACGTACATGGCGATGCCATTAACAGCATTGAACAAGGTTTGTTCTACAAATTCCCGGATGACTGGAAAGAACGCTGGCCTAACGTGGCAGCAGCTTACAATTTGACGGGTCTTGGAGACAAGTTGGAAGAATTGACAGGTGGAACATATGTCCTGCCTAGACCAATCTACTTCGAGAACAAACCAGCTGACCCACTCACGAACCAAATTGGTGTCATTGCGCTTCGTAAAGACTGGGCTGAAGCGGTTGGTTTTGAACTGAAAGATGCTTATACAACGACCGAATTGAACGAATATGCTGCACTAGTAAAAGAAAAAGATCCAGGCAAAGTGGGTAACAAACTTGTACCTCTGTCCTACAATGCGGCAGATGCCATGACAAACATGATTATGCCAAACAGTGTGCATGCCATGACTGACTCTCCGTTCTACAAAGGTGAAGATGGCCAATTCCACTGGGGACCAGCAGATCCTGAAACGCTGACAGGACTTAAATTGATGCAAAAAGCCTATAAAGATGGACTGCTCAATCCTGAGTTCTACACATGGAAAAACAATGAAGGTCAAAACAACTTCAAAGTAACAGGTACAGCTGCTGTAACAAGTCTGGGCGGACTGGCTTCGTACAGACAAGGTCTGGATTCCGATATGAAAAAAAATCTGGGTGTAGATAGTGATGAACTGGTACACACAGCAATCGTAGTAGGCGATGACGGTAAATACCGTAACATGGAACAAGCCAACTTCTGGTCTGCATTGATCTTCAATCCGGAGATTAGTGACGAGAAATTCGAACGGATCATGGATCTGATCGATTACTCCGCAACAAAAGAAGGACAGTTGCTCATCAACATGGGCTTTGAAGGAAAAGATTGGAAATATGATGAAAACAACGAACTCGTTAGCTTGTTGCCAGAAGGAACGGTATTGGAAGATAAATATCCAGCACGTTTCGAAGGTCTCTATCTGCTCGGTGACGACTTCAGTGTTGTAAACCCTGCAATCAAAAAAGATTACCGTGATAGAGCCGTGAAATTGTTCGAAGAAAAAGCAAAACTTGGTACAGAAGGCAAATCGCTTGCACCATACGATTGGGATGTCAACCTGTACGATTCCAAAGCTAAGAGTCAGGCTTCATTCGACTACCAGAATGAATATGCCAACTTGATCCTCAAAAACGGAGATCTAGAGGCAAACTGGAAAGAATGGGTAAACAGTAAAATGTCCCTGGTTCAACCTTATCTGGATGAGCTAAACGATAAATTCTAGTAATCATTCAGTAATTAATTTTGAACCCGGTGCGCGGTCTCTCCCCGAACGCAGCCGGGTTCTTTATTTCAACAACTTATAGTGGAGGATACGATTAGATGAATAACGAGCAGTTGCTAGATCTGGTAAGACAGATGACGTTGGAGGAAAAAACAGCTCAGCTTCTTCAGTTGACTGCCAACTTCTATGAAGGAACAAATGTTGAAGGTCAGATCACAGGGCCGATGGAAGAGATGGGAATTACGGAGCAGTCCGTAGATGCCAGTGGGTCCATTCTGGGGTTGTCCGGTGCGCAGGCCATCATTGATGTACAGCAAGCTTATATGCAAAAAAGCCGTTTGGGCATTCCGCTTTTGTTCATGGCTGACGTAGTTCATGGATTCAAAACCATTTTCCCGATTCCACTGGCGATCGGTTGTTCATGGGACACAGAACTGGCTGAGAAAAGTGCTGAAATTGCAGCACGTGAATCAGCTGTATCCGGTTTGCATGTTACCTTTGCACCTATGGTGGATCTGGTTCGTGACCCGCGCTGGGGCCGTGTGATGGAAACGACAGGAGAAGATCCTTATCTGAACAGTTTGTTCGCGGCTGCGTTTGTACGTGGATATCAGGGCGACAGCTTGAAGGATGAGCCAGATCGTCTTGCAGCCTGTGTTAAACACTTTGCGGCGTATGGAGCGGCTGAGGGTGGTCGGGATTACAATACGGTGGACATGTCTGAGCGTAACTTGCGTGAGTACTATTTGCCAGCGTACAAAGCAGCGTTGGATGCGGGCGTGGAGATGGTTATGACTTCGTTCAATACGGTTGACGGTATTCCGGCAAGTGGCAATGAGAAGTTAATGCGCGGCATTTTGCGTGACGAGTGGGGCTTTGATGGTGTATTGATCTCGGATTGGGCTTCCATTCGCGAGATGATTGCGCATGGTGCTGCGGAAGATGATCGTGAAGCGGCATATCGTGCCATTCGCGCAGGAGTAGATATGGAGATGATGACACCTTGTTATGTGCATCATTTGCCTGAACTGATTGAGAGTGGTGAAGTGGATGAGAAGCTCATTGATGAAGCCGTTCTGCGAATTCTGCAACTGAAAGAAAAGCTGGGATTGTTCGATAACCCACTTCGTGCAGCTGATCCTGAACGTGAACGTGAGATTGTATTCTCCAAAGAGCACCGTCAGGTATCGTATGAACTGGCAACCAAATCGGCTGTCCTGTTGAAAAATGATGGCAGCGTGCTTCCACTTCAACCTGATGCTAATGTAGCCCTCATTGGTCCTTTTGCACAGAGTCCTGATATTCTGGGCTGGTGGTCCTGTGAAGGGGTTAAGGAAGATGCAGTTAAATTGGGAACAGCTCTGCAAGAACGCCTGACGGGTGGGAAAGTTCAATTTGCTCAAGGCAGTAATGTTCATACGATTACAGCTGAGCAGATTGCCGAAGCCCTGGAAGTGGCAAGCAAAGCAGACCTGATTGTCCTTGCTCTTGGTGAAGACTCCGAGATGAGTGGAGAAGGTGGCTCGCGCACGGATATTCGTCTGCCAGCAGCCCAATTGGAATTGGTTAAACAGCTCAAAGCAGCGGGAAAACCGATTGCCAGCGTTATTTTTAACGGCCGTCCATTGGATCTGCATGGTGTAATCGATGAATCGGATGCCGTTCTTGAAGCCTGGTTCCCGGGTAGTGAAGGCGGAGCCGCGATTGCAGATGTTCTGACAGGTGTAGTGAATCCATCCGCACGTCTGACGATGTCCTTCCCGCAGTCCGTAGGTCAGATTCCGGTCTATTACAACCATTTCAATACAGGTCGTCCACTGAACCCGGAGAAGACGGAAGAACGTTATGTCTCCAAATACATTGACAGCCCGAATGAACCTTTGCTTCCGTTCGGTTATGGTCTCTCATACACTTCGTTCTCTTATGGTGATCTTGAAGTGTCAAGTAACGAGATGACTGCCGAAGAGTCCCTGAGCATCCAGGTACGTGTAACGAACACGGGTGAGCGCGCAGGCGTAGAGACCGTTCAGTTGTACGTTCGTGATGTAACGGGTGAAGTCGTTCGTCCTATGCGTGAGCTGAAAGGATATGTGAAACTTGCACTGGCGCCAGGCGAGAGTGGTACAGCCACGTTTACGTTAAATGAAGAACAGCTTCGTTATCACCATTCTGACTTAAGCTACCGCAGTGATCGAGGCGAGTTCCATATTCTTGTGGGTGCAAACAGTCGGGATACTCAGAAGAAATCATTCAGACTTGTTTAATCTGATGAATGGAAAGAGTAATGTGTCAGGCCTTTTGTTATGGAAGGCCTGATGAACATAACAGGGGAGCGAAGAATGTGGTCAGTATCAAGGATATCGCCAAACAGGCGGGAGTTTCCATCTCTACTGTGTCATATGCGCTGAATGGCAGCAACAAAGTGACCGATGAGACGAGTTCCAAAATTTTGGCCATTGCCAAAGAACTGAACTATGTTCCAAATGCCGCAGCAAGAACACTGAAGAAGAGGGAATCCAAAATTCTAGGTGTATTCTTGACCGATTTTAGAGGAGATGTGTATGGAGACTTGCTGAGTGGCATGAAAGCCGTATGTAATGCTCAAGGTTATGACCTGATCGTGTGCAGTGGTAAACAATCCCATCGCATGCTTCCAGAGAGAATGATTGATGGTGCGATCATTCTGGATCATACGTTTGCAAGTGAGGAACTAATGCAGTATGCCGATCGTGGGCACAAAATCGTTGTATTGGACCGCGAGATGGATCATCCCAACATTAATCAGGTTCTGCTGGATAATAAGGCCGGGGCAACACTTGCGATGGAGCATCTGATTGAACAGGGACATAAAAAAATCTACGTGGTGACAGGACCGGAAGGTTCGTTTGACTCTGTGCAGCGCTTAAAGGCTGTAAGACAGGTTGCGGAACGTGAAGCCGATGTGGAATGGATTGAGATTACGGGAGATTTCGAGAAGAGTGGTGGAGAACAAGCCGCAGATCAGATTGTGCAGGTGTATGATGGACCCGCAGCGGTATTCTGCCTCAATGATGAGATGGCTATTGGCTTGTGTGATCGTCTGGCAGACAGTACACTTGGCGTTGGTCAGGAGATTGACGTCATCGGATTCGACAATATTGAATTGAGTAAGTACGTCCAGCCGAGATTGGCAAGCATTGATTATTCCAAACGCAAGTGGGGATCGCTCGCTGCTGAACAATTGATCAAGATTATTGCTGGAGAACCCGTCGATCATGAACGAATTTATGTGACATTAGTTGAGGGTGGGTCGGTGAGTGGGCCTATTCCATCTGATTCGGTTATATCCATCCGGAATGACCGGGCGGTTAGCTATTGATCCCGAATACAGCAAGAGACAAGGCTTAGAAGAATCGAATCATTCTTTTAAGCCTTGTCTCTTGTTATTTCGAGGATGAAGCAATAGAAAAAGCCTCTCCGGAGAGAGGCTTGGCCTTTACAAGCCTTTTGTTTTGTCATTGTTGTAGGATGAAGTGAGAATGCCTGTAATGAAGAGAGTCAATACGATTGCAATAATCCAGAATGTCAGTGAAAATGACATGCCCTTCGCACCTCCTGCACAAGCTCATTTTCTTCTATTATAACCATTATAGGTAGAAAAGAAATGCTTCACCCTATTATTTGTAAAATAAAAAGTGTGTGGGAACCGGTCTGAGGCTGCCATCTGAAGGGTTATTCACAACCCGATTATTCAGAATAAGCGAGGATGATCCACCGCCATCCAGATTATAGGCGTCAATCACCCCAAGCTTGTACAATCGCCCTTGCAACTCTTCAAGGGTAGCACCGGAACTTCCGCCCTCATTATATCCGTCAACTACAATAATCAATAACTGATCATCTTTATAATTGCCAATGACTGTACGTGGTGCTCGTTTGGGTGATACTTTCCACTTGTCGGGAATTGGGGTTTTCCGCCCATTCTGTAGCAGCACCGGAACAAACGTAGCCCCGAATTGTGGTTGCAGGCGATCCAGTGAGTTTTTGTCGGAGAACTTGCCTCCGACCAGTTTACCGGCATCGTTAAGTCCAACAAAAAACAGATCTTTGAAACTGGCCTGGAAACCGTTCACGTACTTCCCGTCCATGACGGTTGTGCTAAGTGGATAACGTTTGCCCCCACTGTCAGCAAATCCACCTGCGTTAATCCCGGCAATTGCGCCGTTACGCTTCACAGCCTGCATGGTCGTCTCAGAACGCCCAGGTTCACTGTCTAGAGCCATCTGCATGGCAGTAGGGTCTTTTAGCTTGATCTTCATGGCATAGCCCTTATAGCTACCAGGATTCACTCTGTACATTTCAATCGTTAGCCGGTCACTGTCTACCCGTTCAAATGGAACGCCAAGCTTGGATGAAATCCGGTTGTTGTAAATCTTTTCCGGACGATCCGCTTGGGTGGAAGCCTTCTGCACAAGTGTAGACATCGTACTTGTTGTTTTATTATAGAGCTGTGTCGTTCTTTTAATAGAAGAAGAAGTCT
Source organism: Paenibacillus xylanexedens (assembly GCF_001908275.1). Taxonomy (NCBI): domain Bacteria; kingdom Bacillati; phylum Bacillota; class Bacilli; order Caryophanales; family Paenibacillaceae; genus Paenibacillus; species Paenibacillus xylanexedens. The sequence continues at coordinate 2,913,187 of NZ_CP018620.1, forward strand.
GGACAGCAGCATCTTTTGCCCCCGCAAGCTCTTGGCTAATTGCTTGGGTCCGGGGTGTAATCGTATCCTCTGACAGTTCGGTAGGCATCAAACCTCCGGGTTCAAGTGGAGGACGAAGCAGCAGCAGGCATAATATCAATCCAACAAAAGGAGCGAGTGCAAGCATAAAAAAACGATTAACCTGTTTGACGGGTGTAATCATTTGAGCAGGTCCATCTTTTTCTGGAGTGTCTCCAGTTGTTTTTTGACTTCGCTCAGCTGGGTATACAGTTTGTTGCTGTTATCCGTTTTGTCACTTGCATTATCCTTGGTGAAAGTCAGCAATTCATTGAAGGATTGAACCTGTCCCTGCAGGTCTTCTACTTCCTTTGATATCGTTGTTAGCTGATTTTCGTAGTCGGTTTTTAGCGCTGCAATCTGCTGCTGATTATGGGCTTGAAGCTGGTTAATCATCTGTTGCTGGAGATGGTTACTATAATAGTAGGTTCCAACGACTCCTAGTGCAATGAGAACAATCCACATTACCAGAAACAGCTTGATTGAAGATCCAGCCTTGCCTTTGGCGCTCCGGGTGTGATGGATGTCAGAGGACGGGGCAGATGGTTTCATATCATCACTCCTGGTCATTTATAGGTACAAAAAAATTTCCAGTCCTCATTCTATCATGCCCCTATTGATTACGCAAAAATGAAATTCTTTACTTAATAGAGTAAAAAGAGATTGCATCGGAAGGAAGTCCTAGGATACAATTTCTTATAGATGCAATAAGTAGGAACTTTGGGCAGGTTTTTCGACTTTTTTAGATAGAAATGCAGGAAATTTATACTATATTTTGACCTTTCCGGGGATGGAAAGATGGACGTCATGGTGTTTTTATAACAAAATACAGTGAAAATAGAGCTTTTTTATCGGCTTCCTCCTGTATTTTTCTGTTTTTCGACATAATCCGACCTATGCTTCTTCTATACTCGGATTGTCGCATAGACGATGAAATCATCATGACAGAATTTAAAAGTTATTTGTCCAATACATAACAGGGGGAACAACAATGAAAAAAGTATGGCAGGTGGTCATCATAGATATCCACCCCACCAGCATGCTCGGTACAAAATTGATTTTGGAAGAGCAGCAAGATCTGACGGTACGTGGTATGACTTCGACCGGAACAGAAGGGCTCGATCTGGTGAATATTCACCAGCCTGATCTGATTCTGATGGATTATCGTCTTCCGGAAGGTCAGGCAGATCAATATATTGCCCAGATGAAGAATCTGTCAGCTCACAGTCACATCATTATTTTGACGGATGAAGACAATGTGAAGCTGTTTCGTCATCTGATGAGCCTTGGTGCAAGCGGCATGTTATCCAAACAGGCTTCCCCTAGCCAGCTGATTCATCTGATCTCTGGATTGCGTGAGGGCCATGTGTCCATTCCATTGTCGTGGTTAAACAGTGCGGAGTGGGCGCAACCTGTGGAGTCTCCGACAGAAGCACGTGTCATTGAATTAACAGAAACCGAAACTTTTATCATGGAAAGAATTGTTCAGGGTGTAACCTATGATAAAATAGCGAATGAGATCAACGTTAGCAGACGTTCCATTGATAATTACCTGCGTAAAATATACGTGAAGCTGGAAGTGAGCAGTAGAGCACAGGCCATTGAACGTTATGCCTTGCATGCAAGACAAGTGAAGACGGGATCCTGACGAAACAGGTCTGTTCTTCCCATGATCACAACAGTTCGGTATGCATCCGGTCATATTCGATGGTGAGCAGGAATAGGTTGTAGGGCTGCGGACTGCGAGTATAGTTTCGGAATAGGGACGAAAGGGGAACGGATCGATGAAATATTTCTTTGCTTCCCGTACCAACAGGCTTTTGTCATCACCACTGAGGGATATACGTGAGATGTCTGGCAGGGATTATTTCATTTCTCTGGCAGAAGAATTGCCTGCGGAGGAGTTGTTTCCTTTCAAATTGTTGGAAGAAGCAGCCGTGTCTGTCTTTAGTTCAGGCCCCTCCGCATTGCAATATGGAGAGCCAGCAGGCTACACCCCCCTAAGAGAGTGGTTGAACAAAGACTGGAATGCACGCAAAGGCATACGAACGGTACCCGAGCAGATTCTGTTGACCACTGGTACTCAGCAGGCCATCGATCTGGTGATGCGTCTATTGCTTGAGCCAGGAGATTCTGTACTGGTTGAACATCCCACATCTCCAGGCTGTCTTGAGGTTCTGGAGATGCAAGGAGCCAAGATTGTGCCCGTAATGGGTGATCGGGACGGCATACTGCCAGACCTTTTGGAGCATCACATGCAGCAGGTTAGACCGAAGCTGCTTTTTGCTGCACCCAGTTTCTCGAATCCGACCGGTGCTTTGTGGAGTATGGAACGGCGGGAGGCAGTCCTTGAGCTGTGTTCGCGCTATGGTGTACTGCTTGTGGAAGATGATTCTTACGGAGAGCTCCATTTCGATGGCCTTGAGCCAACGGAATTCTATCGTAAATATCCTTCACTCTTTGCACTGGATACTGCCGATCAGGGTGGACATGTTCTCTACATTGGTTCATTTAGCAAAACGGTAGCGCCCGCTCTTCGAACCGGATGGGCCGCTGGACATCCTGCGCTGATTCAGGCGATGGCCTCGGTTAAACGGATTGCAGATGGTCAGTCCAGTCCGATGAATCAGCGGCTGTTGTATCAACTGCTTGCCCATTCCCCTTTTCGTTGGAGTGATCACCTATCCATGTTGAATCGGGAGTATAAGACAAGACTCAAACTGATGCTTGAACTGTTGAAAAGACCGGGCTGGAAAGGGTGTCAGTACAATATCCCTGAGGGCGGAATGTATCTGTGGGTACAGTTGCCGGAAGGATTGGATAGTGGCGCTCTGCTTAAAGCGGCTTTGCCCAAAGGTGTATCCTTTCTTCCTGGATCACTATGCTCCACAGGTGTACAGGATCAACGTTACATCCGATTGAACTTTAGCCATCCGGGCCGGGATGAATTGCTGCTTGGCATGAACCTGATCAGTGAAGCCATTTCCGAATTTACGGCTCGTAGCTAAGTCAGATCAAAAAATAGATTTTGTAGCAAAAATTAAAATTGGTTCATGACCAAAGTGATTACGTTATTGCATCCACTAACATTTTTATATATAATATGAATTAATGAGTTGTTGGTTTCTTTATATAAGCTACAATGGTGGCCAGTTCAGAAAAAGCACTCATATATTTTATCTAACGGGGGAAAATTCAACATGTCTAATATTTTATTTGTTAAAGCAAATGACCGTCCTGCAGATCAAGCAGTCAGTGTTAAATTGTACGATGCATTCTTGAGCGCATACAAAGAGTCCCACCCAGGTGACACAGTTACTGAGTTGGATCTCTACAATACAGAATTCCCATTCTATGGTAACACTGCTATCACAGGCACTTACAAAGCAGCTAACGGTTTTGAACTGACAGCTGACGAGCAAAAAGCAGCTTCACTTGCAGCACAATTGCAAGATCAATTCCTGGCAGCTGACAAAGTTGTATTTGCATTCCCACTGTGGAACTTCACTGTTCCAGCTCCATTGGTAAACTACATTGCTTACCTGAGCCAAGCTGGTAAAACATTCAAATACACTGCTGAAGGTCCTGTAGGACTTGCTGGCGACAAAAAAGTAGCTTTGCTTAACGCACGTGGTGGCGTTTATTCCGAAGGCCCAATGGCAGCTGCTGAAATGTCCCTGAACTTCCTGAAAACAGTTATCGGCTTGTGGGGCATTCAAAACCCTGAAGTGGTTATCGTTGAAGGACATAACGCTTCTGCAGATCGTGCTGAAGAAATCGTTACTGCGGGTCTGAAATTGGCTTCCGAAGTAGCAGTAAAATTCTAATAACAATCTTCTATATAGAACACATCAAAACACCTGTAGTCTCCAGTGGAGATTACAGGTGTTTTTTTGCCTTCTCATTTTTTTTACATCCGTTACTTCAGATGATTCCGGTTCAGATCTTGCCTGTACTTTTTAAGTAAAACTCCGCTGCTTCAGCGATGTGTGCAAGGTCGTCCTTATTTTCACCAGATACAGAATACGTTACATCAAGTTCATTAATGGTTCGTTCGATCATATCATTATCCTCAAGCATGTGTGCATGCTCGGTTAACGCCTGTACTCCCTTAATCGTCAGTATATACTTTCCACGGGAGAGGCGTTCAAACCAGCCATAATAATTTTTTTGCAGAATTGCTGCGGCAGAACCTACGCCTGTCTGTCTGGCAAGGTTGGCCGGAGAGGCTTCTCCGTTCGTCCGTAGAGCGGATGCAACACGCAAAGCCTTCTCACGATATGCTGTGACCAGCTGTCTTCGTGTGCTACCTCCCGTATTGTAGTCTCCGCTGCGTTCGTCGAATTCCTTGAGCAATCGTTTCCGCCGAACACCGCTTTTACGAGTAACCTGATTGTGGCCAGTGAGGGGGATCAGGGCGGAGGGCTCGCACAATACATCAATCAGGGGGGCTTTGGTTTTGTAAAATGTGACAGTCAGCAGCCCCAGACCGAGCTGTCTGCATAGTGCAGCCAGTTCGCTCCAGCGTTGGTTCACGGCTCCGCGTTTACTGCGATTGCGCTCGACGGCCAGATACACGAACGGGCTAAGCTTCAAGCGCTGCATGCCCTGCAGTAACAGGGAGAGGTTAAATGTTTTTTTCATCTCCACGATCAGTGGTTCGTCCTGGTCCGATCTGACTCCGACGAGGTCACAATGTCTGACTTCCGCCTTGACGTCGAAGCCACGCTGCTCGAAGAAAGCCTTCACAGGCGAATATAATTCGGTTTCGTATTTCACTGCCATCGTCCGTGCTCCTTTCCAGAAGTGGCCTGTCTCTGACCATGTGTTGTCCGGTTTCCTGAATTTAGAACCCTCATTATATCATATTCGTTCTTTTTTTTCTGAAGGCACAAGATGTCTGATAGAACAGGGAAAAGCCAAAATTCGAAGCGGTTGATTGAAAAAAAGAGGTCAACTTATCCGAATTGCCGCATAGGTATGTAATACACTTTTCACAACAAAACAAGACGTTTGGACAGAGGGTGGCGGGACTACACAGGACCGCAAGATTGGTATTCAAGCAGGAGCCGCAATTCTATTGATTTCTTCATACCATTCGGAATGGTTGACAATCACACTAAAGGAGCCATGGGAGGTACCAAGCATGAATATTTTTGAACGCGTTGCGGAACATCGGGCAGAGAGTGACCGTTTGACATGGAACGGAACATTTGAAGATTATATTGCACTGCTGAGAGAGGACCCGACTCCGGCAATGACGGCTCACGCCAGAGTGTATGAGATGATTGAATCGTTTGGCGTGGAAGAAGTAGGTGGGCATAAGCGGTACAAGTTTTTTGAACAGGAGATCTTTGGACTGGATCGTTCGATTGAAAAGCTGGTTGAAGAATACTTCCACTCGGCAGCACGTCGTCTGGATGTACGGAAGCGGATTTTGCTCCTGATGGGTCCCGTAAGTGGAGGGAAATCAACGCTGGTGACGCTGCTGAAGCGGGGGCTTGAACAGTTCTCGCGGACAGAGAAAGGTGCCATATATGCCATTGATGGATGCCCGATGCATGAGGAACCGCTGCATCTGATTCCACTGGAGCTTCGCCCTGAAGTGGAAAAGGAAATTGGAGTCCGCATTGAGGGTAACCTTTGCCCATCCTGCCAGATGAGACTGCGTACCGAATATGGCGGTGATATCAGCAAGGTGCCGGTGGAACGGGTCATTGTTTCCGAAGATAATCGCGTGGGAATAGGAACGTTCAGTCCATCCGACCCGAAATCGCAGGATATTGCCGATCTGACGGGGAGTATCGACTTCTCCACCATTACCGAGTTTGGTTCCGAATCCGATCCACGAGCCTATCGTTTTGATGGGGAGTTAAACAAGGCGAACCGTGGGTTAATGGAGTTCCAGGAGATGTTGAAATGTGATGAGAAATTCCTGTGGAATCTCCTGTCGCTCACGCAGGAAGGGAACTTCAAAGCAGGACGCTTTGCCTTAATCAGTGCGGATGAGATGATTGTGGCGCATACGAATGAATCGGAGTATAAGTCTTTTATCTCCAACAAGAAGAATGAGGCACTGCAATCCCGGATGATTGTCATGCCGATTCCATACAATCTGAAAGTGTCCGAGGAAGAGAAAATCTATGCCAAGCTCATTCAGCAAAGTGACATGAAGCATGTTCATATTGCACCGCATGCACTGCGGACTGCAGCCATTTTTTCGATACTTACCCGCTTGAAGGAAACGAAGAAACAAGGCATGGATCTCGTTAAAAAGATGCGCATGTATGATGGTGAAGAAGTGGAAGGATACAAAGAAGCCGATCTGCGCGAGATGCAAAATGAGTATTTGGATGAAGGGATGTCCGGCATTGATCCACGGTATGTCATTAACCGGATCTCCAGTGCTTTGATCAAGCAAAATCTTCAGTGCATTAACGCGCTGGACATTCTGCGGGCGATCAAGGATGGTCTGGACCAACATGCCTCGATCACAAAGGAAGAGCGGGAGCGTTATCTGAACTTCATTGCTCTTGCACGCAAGGAGTATGATGAACTGGCCAAGAAGGAAGTACAGAAAGCATTTGTGTACTCATTCGAGGAATCCGCAAGAACGTTATTCGAGAATTACCTCGATAACATTGAAGCATTCTGCAACTGGTCCAAGATTCGTGACCCGCTCACGGATGAAGAGATGGACCCGGATGAGCGTCTGATGCGATCCATCGAGGAACAGATCGGGATCTCCGAGAATGCAAAGAAAGCGTTCAGAGAAGAGATTCTGATCCGAATCTCGGCATACTCCCGCAAGGAGCGCAAGTTCGAATACAGCAGCCATGACCGTTTGCGTGAAGCGATTGAGAAGAAGTTGTTCACCGATCTGAAAGACATCGTCAAGATCACAACCTCAACCAAAACACCGGATGCAACACAATTGAAACGTATGAATGAAGTCATTAAACGCTTAATTGAGGAACATGGATACACCGCAGCCAGCGCGAATGAACTGTTACGCTATGTGGGTAGTCTGCTTAATCGCTAATCGGCAACGAACCATTCCGGATCAGGCTCCTGATGCCTGTTGTGAGGCTCCTTCACAGCAGGGTCAGGGCCTTTTTAATTACATGAAGGTCATATTAGTCTAAAAAGCTGACAAATAAGGTTGATTTTAAAGAGAATTAGTTCTAATGGTATATGTATATTTAGGTATTTTAGTCTATAATCAATACATATATTTACAATTTAAAGTAATTTAGTGTTTATTAAGGAGCTGACTGAACCAGATATGAGCAGTATTTCCGCAACAAGACAGAAGCAACTTGATTACATGGGGTTAACCGCAGGGGATCTAAAACTGCTTGCTGATCATCGGCCTGTTTTTAAAAAAGTCGTTAATGAAGTGGTAGATCATTTCTACAATCATGTGGGAAATTATCCTGGATTGGTAGATCTGATCGCAAGATTCTCTACCATTGATCGTCTAAAAGAAACACAGAAGATGTACTGGTTATCAATGACAGACGGAATCGTGGACGACGCATATATTGAGCAACGGATTGCGATTGGACTTGTGCATTCACGGATTGGTCTGTCTGAAGATTATTATCTGGGTACCTATATGGTCTACCTGGATATTGCAACGAGCATATTCCAACAGGTTATCCCTGATTCCTGGCATCTTGTCATTCAAGCGCTCAGCAAAATGTTTAACCTGGATTCACAACTTGTCCTTGAGGCCTATGAGAAGAAAGAAAAAGAAAAGTTACATCAGCTTGCCGATGACCAAAAACATACATTACAGGCAATTACGCAGATTACCCAAGAGCTTACAGGCATGATTAGTGAATTAAATGAAAGTGCAATGGCTATATCAAGTGTAGCCAAAGAAACAGCGGCTTCTCAGGATCAGGCTCAGGTTATGCTTACCGAATTAACAGGAGAGATCCAGCAGATCGGAAAAATGGGTGAACTCATTCGCGAGATATCGGATCAGAGTCATCTTGTCGGTCTGAACGCAGCGATTGAAGCTGCTCATGCAGGAGAGTTCGGACGTGGCTTCGAAGTAGTTGCCAGTGAGGTGCGCAAGCTTGCAGCTAGTTCTCGGGATGCCCAGGGTAAAATTCAGTCTAATCTGGAGCAGATCATGAAGAAACTGAGCAGTGTGCAGCAGGAGTCGGATCATACGTCTCGCGGAGCACGTAGCCAAGCTTCACGCTCGGCTGAACTCGCTGTATTTGCAACAACAATGGAGAAACTGTCTCTGGATTTGAAGAATCTGGAACAGCAGGAATAGAGCTTAAAAGCATTAGGAACCTTCCATACCGTTTCAGGCTGTTTTAAGCTATAATGGGTAGACAAACCTGCCGATGTTATAGAAAATGCAGCCGGAGACAGGGGATTTGAAAGAGGTTGAGGTGATCAGATGGCTTCTATCCATGATGTAGCCAAGGAAGCGGGAGTATCTGTTGCAACCGTTTCCAAAGTGATAAACGATTATCCTGATGTAAGTGAAAAAACACGCAAAAAAGTCAATATAGCCATCGAATTATTGAAATATCAACCCAATGTGGTCGCACGTGGACTTGTCAAACGCCGTTCATGGACGGTGGGAGTACTGTTAACAGTTCCGTTTACGAACCCTTTTGTGTCGGAGCTGCTGGAAGGGATCAAGACAGCGCTGGAGAACAGTGGATATGACCTGGTCCGGTTGTCTACTCGATTCGATGATCCGGCGTACTCGTTTATCAAACATTGCCGCAGTCGTAATGTGGATGGCGTTGTGGTATTCGGGGAAGGCAGAGAAAACGCGAGTATTCAGGAACTGGTGGATGCAGAGATTCCAACGATGTTTGTTGATACGGACATGTTGGGCAAACGTGCCGGTTACATTACTACGGATAACGCGAACGGGATTTCGATGGGTGTCAAACATCTGCATGAGCTTGGGCACCGCAAAATTGCCTATATCTCAGGGACACTTGGACCTGCTGTAGCCAATCTGCGATTGGAAGGATATCGGGAAGGACTGCGAGAATGCGGCATCCCGTATTCTACGGTATATCTGGAGATCTGCGATTATTCCTTCGACGGAGGAAGCAAGGCTGCCCGGCGATTGCTGGCACTTCAGGATCAACCAACGGGAATTGTCTGTGCATCAGACATGTCTGCCTTTGGTGCGATTCATGAAATTGAAAAGCATGGACTGAGTGTACCAGAAGATATCTCGGTTGTCGGGTTCGATAACACGTATTATGCTGAGGTATTTAAACCGGGGTTGACCACGGTGAATCAGAATATCTATTCCATTGGTATTAAGTCCATCGAATATCTGATTGCCATGATCGAGAATCCATCTTATTCTCCTCCTGTTGTGACGGAACCTTCCAATCTGGTCATCCGTCAGACGACAGCACCTTTAAAAGCTTAAAAACGTAAATAGTAAAGATGTTTACACGAAGCACAGCTAATAAGCTGTGCTTTTTGTCGTTCTATATCTCATTTGGAAACATATGGTTTTTGGAGTGGTGCAAGTCCTATAGTTTAACGGGTAAACAAAGTTTAATGGCAATCGTATAATGAAAGTGCTTACAATTTTCTGTCCATTAGCATCTATCCATCCTGTATAACGATCTTGTAAAGGGCTGGCACATGGCAGAGCAAAGGTTATTCTTCACAAACAACGAACCAAGGAGGAGATCGGATGCATTTGAGAAAATGGTGGAGCTTGTGCTTGTCGGCTGTATTGATCTTCAGTTTGTTCCCAAGTGTGGGAACAGGAGGGACACGTGCTTCGGCAGCGGACGTTAAGACTGGCGATGATGAAGTACTGTTCAAGGCTGATTTTGAAGATGGTGTGTTGGGACAATGGCGTCCACGTGCAAGTGAAAAGCTTGATATCGTAACGCAAGTAGGTCATGACAGTACACGCAGCCTGAGAACCTCTTCACGTACCGAAACGTTCCATGGACCCTTAATTGAAGTAATAGATCATGTACAGAAGGGCAGCACGGTTCATATTTCATTTTGGGCCATGTACGATGAAGGACCGGACAGTCAGGTCATTAACGGTTCACTGGAGAAAGAGTACAATAACGACGCTTCAAGTCGAGAATATGCTACGTTTGCCTCTGCAACTCTGAACAAAGGACAGTGGAAAAAAATCGAGGCGGATGTGGTGATCCCCGAAGAAAATAGTGGCATCACCGGATTCCGCATGTATGTGGAGACACCATGGAAGACGTCAGAGGAAGTGACGCCGGCAGATACGATTTCATTTTACGTGGATGATGTTCTGATTACGGCTGCTCAGAAAATTGAAATTGAGAAGGATATTCCGAATCTGGTCGATATCGTGGGACAAAATTACGCAATGGGAGCTGCCATCAACCAGTCTGCACTAGACGCGGAAAACCAGCATTCCCAGTTGTTGACGAAACACTTTAATAGTATTACAGCGGACAATTTTATGAAAATGGATGCGATGCAGCCCAAGGAAGGAGAGTTTGTCTGGTCAGAGACAGATCGACTGGTGAAGTTTGCCGAAGCAAATGACATGGAAATCAGAGGTCATACGCTGTTATGGCATAGTCAGGTGCCGAATTGGTTCTTTACTGATCCGAATGATGCATCGAAACCTGCCACGCGGGAACAGTTGCTTGCACGGATGAAAACCCATATTCAAACCATCGTGACCCGGTACAAAGGAAAGGTTCATACATGGGATGTCGTCAATGAAGTCATCTCAGACGGAGGCGGGTTGCGGAATGAGGCCAGTAACTCCAAGTGGAGAGATATTATTGGGGATGTAGATGGCGACGGAGATGACAGTGATTACATTGAGCTGGCTTTCCGTTATGCACGTGAGGCTGACCCCGATGCTGTACTGGTGATTAATGACTATGGAATGGAGGGCAATGGAAACAAGGTGAATGATATGGTGAAGCTTGTAGAGAAGCTGCTTGCCAAAGGAACACCGATTGATGCGGTTGGATTCCAGATGCATGTATCCATGTACGGACCGGATGTAAAGCTCATTCGTGAGGCTTTTGAGAAAGTGATCGCTCTTGGTGTAAATGTACAGGTTACAGAGCTGGACGTTTCGATCTATTCGAGTAATTCTGAACTGGAGATGCCTGTCACAGGTGAATTAATGTTGCAACAAGCTTATCGTTATCGTGAACTGTTCGACCTGTTCGACGAGTTGGGAAAACGCGGTGTAATGGACAGCGTTACAGTATGGGGACTTGCGGATGATGGTACATGGCTTGATAATCATCCAGTCAAAGGACGCAAAGATGCACCATTGTTATTTGATCGTAAATTAAAAGCAAAACCGGCATTTTGGGCACTGGTGGACCCTACCACCCTTCCGATCTATCGTAATGAATGGCCAGCACTTAAGGCCAGCCCTTCTTTCCCGAACCACAAAGGACAGGAAGATATTCTTTGGGGTGCTGTGAAAGGACTCGAAATTAATCATCTGGCAGATGGTACATCTGCGGTTACGGGTGAGGCTCGTATGATGTGGGATGCCAAAAAGGTGAATTTACGAGTGGAAGTGAAGGATACCACACGTCGCAAAGGGGATCAGGTGCAGGTTTTCCTCGCGGAAGAAGTCAAGGGGACAGGCGCTGCAACTTCTGAAGCTGATCTGTCTGCCAAGAAGAAAAATCCGCCGTCTGCAAATGGTCAATATACATTTAAACGGGATGGCGGTAAAGGCAAAGATAAAAATACTTACAACGTACAGGAGACAAAAACCGGGTATGTTGTATACGCATCACTGCCTATGTCAGCTGCTTTACTTACCGAAGGTCAGGTCTTGTCTCTGGATTTTCGGATTACGGATGAACATGCTGCTGGAAAGATAGCGACCATCGTTTGGAATGATATTTCCAATCAACAGCCTGACAAACCAGCCAACCGGGGCAAACTGAAGCTTGGTTCTGTCTTGAAACAAACCAAGGTCACTTATGGCAAACCTGTCATTGATGCAAAAAAGGATAACGTCTGGAAAAAGGCTGCATCTGTTAAAACGGATGTCTGGGTGGTCGGAAAATCCGGTGCAACGGCGACTGCACAGCTGTTATGGGATGAGAAATACCTGTACGTATTGGCAGATGTGAAAGATCCTTTGCGAAGCAAATTAAGTTCTAATGCACATGAGCAGGATTCAATCGAGATTTTTATCGATCCGAGCAAAGATCAGACAACATTCTATCAGGAGGATGACGCCCAGTACCGGGTCAATTTTGATAATGAGGCTTCTTTTGGTGGAAATGCACGGAAAGAAAGTTTCAAATCAGCTACCCGATTAACAAGCGGAGGGTATACAGTTGAAGTGGCAATCCCACTAGATAGCGTTCGTGCTGAAGGGCAACGATGGATTGGATTCGATCTTCAAGTTAATGATGATGGCGCGGGGGATGGCAAGCGAAGCAGTGTGTCCATCTGGAGTGACTCATCAGGTAATTCTTATCAAGATACTTCCGGTTTTGGCAGTCTGTTACTGACTCGTAAATAGACTATTTAGTTGTGAATTGGAATATGAGAATGTTAGCTATTCAACATTGTATATCTGGAAATAAGTGTTGATTTTAAAGGCTGGGACGTTTAGACTATATACATTCATATAAACGGGTTCCAATGTATGACAACGGCTTCAACTAAGTCTGTTGTCACGAGTCAAATGATGCGGAGGGAGTGCCTGTCATCCAGACAGCGCACTCGCTTCTTTTTTACATTTTTGCATACATACAAGGCATTTCCCGGTTGAAAGGACAGAGTGAGTGGAGCACCTACATGGCACGTACAACTTAGAACTTGTTATTTTATCCTATATTATTGCATCGTTAGCTTCATACGCTGCCCTTGACCTTGCAGGCCGTGTAAGTCAGGCTAGCGGGATGGCGCGGAATGTATGGCTTACCTGCGGTGCAGTATCGATGGGGCTGGGAATCTGGTCCATGCATTTCGTAGGTATGCTGGCTTTTGTTCTGCCTACGCAAGTCTCCTATTCCACCGGTAAGGTTGTTTTATCTGTTCTACTTGCTATTGTCGCATCGGGGGTGGCCTTGAACATTGCGGGTAGACAATCGGGCAGGATAAGCAAACTCATGATTGCTGGAGTACTGATGACGGCGGGGATCAGCTCAATGCATTATGTGGGAATGGCAGCGATGTCAATTCCGGTTACGTATGAACCAGGCAGAGTGGTGTTATCCATTCTGATTGCAGCGCTTGCTTCATTTGCGGCATTGTGGCTCATGTTTTTCTTCCGTTATCATCAATCAAGACATACCTGGGTTTACAAGATGGGCAGCGGTCTCATAATGGGTATTGGAATCTCTGGCATGCATTATACCGGGATGTCAGCCGCACATTTCCATCATTCACATGGCTCGATGGTAAGTTCAGGTATGCAGATTGAGCCAGGCATTCTCGCCTACTTGATCGCATCGGGCACATTTATTGCTTTGGGCTTGACGTTGTTTGGCATATTTATCAATCAGCGAATGTCACAGAAAGATCAACGGATTCATGAGAATGAGCAATGGTATCAGGCCCTGTATCATAACCATTCGGATGCCATTATTTCAGTGAATAAGGAAGGTATTGTCAAAGGGATTAATGCTGCTGTAACAACAATCACCGGATATCCTGAAAAAGAGGTCATGGATCGTTCCATTGATGAGATCGCTCAGCAAATCGATATAGAGTGGATAAGTGAATTTGATTCCATCGATTGGGATGATCATGGGCTGGAGCAGGCGCACTACATGGCCAAAATGAGAGACGTGCAGGGTGAACTTCTGGACCTTAGTATTGTTGTAGTTCCTGTTGTCATTGATGGCAGACATGTGGGAAGTCACATTTTGATCAAAGACGTAACCGAGGAGAAACAGGCTCAGGAGAAGATTCGTCACCAAGCTTTGCATGATCCGTTGACGGGGTTGCCCAATCGGCGCAAGTTGGATGATGTGCTGGCTTGTACGATTAACGATTCAGCAGAAAAAGGGAATTCTTTTGCCGTTATGGTGATGGATATAGATCGTTTCAAGATGATTAATGACTCGCTGGGACATTCCATTGGAGATGTATTTTTAAGAGAAGTGAGCAACCGGATCATGAAAGCCATAGAAGCTTCTGATCCGTTGGCTATGGAGAATGTCATGCTGGCCCGGATGGGCGGTGACGAGTTCACACTCGTTGTAACCCAGGATCAAGCGACAGAAGTAAGAGTGGCAGAACTTGCAAAACAGATTGTTGAAGCCATTCAGTTACCTTATCGACTGAAGGAGAATGACTTTTACGTAACCGCCAGCATTGGAATTGCGATGTATCCGGATCATGGAGTGGGCGTGGATGCTTTGCTGAAACATGCAGACTCCGCCATGTATGAAGTGAAGAAAAACGGCAAAAATGGTTTCCAATTCTACACGGCCCAACTGGATTCGGAACTATATGAACGCATTGAGCTGGAGGGTTATCTTCGTAAAGCTTTGGAACGCGATGAGATGGTCCTGTACTATCAACCACAGATTCGTACCGAGGATAGCCGCATGATTGGTGTAGAGGCTCTTATACGTTGGAACCATCCACTCAAAGGTCTGCTCGCACCCAATGTGTTTATCCCGCTTGCAGAAGAGACAGGCATGATCTATGAGATTGGCAATTGGACGCTGCGGGAAGCATGCAGGCAGATGAAACTCTGGCATGCCAGTGGCGGACCACTCATTCCGGTATCGGTTAACTTGTCCAGCCAGCAGTTCCACCAATCCAACTTGGTAGAACAGGTCAAGAATGCACTCTTGGAGACAGGGCTGGATGCTCGATATCTGGAACTGGAAATAACAGAGAGCATGATGATGGATGCAGCCGTATCCACGGCGATTCTTAATGAACTGACGGCACTGGGTGTCAAGATCAGCCTGGATGATTTCGGTACGGGATACAGCTCACTCAGTTATCTGAAGCATTTCCCGATTCACAAGCTCAAGATTGATCGTTCGTTTGTGACGGACATTACAGAGAGTCACAGCGATCAAGCCATTGTGGCGACCATTATATCGATGGCACAGAATCTCAAGATGGAAGTCATTGCGGAAGGCATTGAGACGAAAGGCCAACTGGATATTCTGATGCAGAATGATTGCCGGGAGATTCAGGGCTATTATTTCAGTCGCCCACTGCCGGCAAGTGAAGTGGAGCATGATTTTTTTGTGCCGCTGCGATTGCAGGGTAATGGCACACCAACAGTATAATCAGAGTGAACATTTCAATTAAAGGATTTTACAGTTTAGCTGAACTATATCTTAAACGGCAAGTCCCTAATCACGTGTAGGGAACTTGCCGTTTTAGTTTTTAGAGCAGTTTTTTAAGGGGAATGATTAGAAAAGAAGGCGTCAGGGCCTGCTGTATTTTATATGATTGATATCATTGGTAATCCTAAGATTGATGGCTGAGATGCAACATGGTTGTATGCTATAATTCAGGTGAAAGATCTATCTAGCAGTTTAGCAATATCATTGAAGGAGGTTGCGAAGGATGAACTTTAGTCTTAAGGCTCCTGATGGCACTGTCATTGAATCCTATGAGAAGGATCATAAGGAATTCATTCGTATTGCCGGTCTGGAATATGAAGTTTATAACCGGGTGGATGAGCTAGACTCCGATCCGGAGATACGGCAAATGATTGAAGCTTCCGAGAAAGACATTAAACAAGGCAAGCTGTATTCAACAGATGACTTGATTGGGCTAAAGTAAGAGTGGTTGATATAGACTCACATGTACACAACATATAATTTAATAAAACGAGGGTAATTCTCCAATACATTTAAGTAAGAAATCCTGCAAATAGGAGCCGAACAGTCTATGTATACTATCCTGGATATTAGTAATTGGAAAAGCGAAACATTAAGTGTATCTGGCTCCAAAGAGAAAAGATGGTATCGGCATCCAGAAAATAATAAATTAGTTTTATTTAAATTGCCCGTTTCTTTGACAAGTGGAAACAAAATCATCGAGGAAGTAACGGGAGAGATGTGGTCCGAGAAATTAGCTTCTGACATAGGAAAAGTATTAGGTTTTAATGTTCATAAAGTTGATATAGGGTGTGTTGAGGCGAGTCCTGTTTTTTTTCGAGATTATTATTTAGATGAAGCAAGATTTCAAGGCGTTTCATTAATATATGGTGCATTGTGTCATTCATTTATAGAGGAAGACTTGGAGAGTCTTATTGAGGGCGCTGACATGATCATGGAATTCGATGATAGTTACGACCGCCAGCGTTTAAAAGGAAACAAAGAAATATATAGTTATCAATTATTATTAAAGTTGTTTGCTCAGAGAAATATGTTGGATGACTTATATAAAATGATTATATTTGACACACTTATCGGGAACACAGATAGACATCAGGATAACTTTGGGATAGTCAGAGATGAAGTTTCTTCGAGAATCAGTTTTGCGCCATTCTACGATAACTCATCGTCTCTTGGTAGAGAGTTACCTGAACGTAGAATAGAACTAATGTTTAAGGACAAACAAATGTTCCATTCCTATCTATTTAATAAGAAAGCATCTCCCCAGATACGTTGGGGGCATATTGAAGATAATAGGAAAATGAATTTTTTTGAATTTTTAAAAAAGGTGATTCAAATATCTCCTGAGATTAAAAAATACGCTTCATCGCTTTTACAATTAACTGATACTAAAATTTATCAGTGTATTAATGAAATTCCTTCTGTTGTAATGAGTGATATTCAAAAGGAATTTGTTAACAGGTTTTTAGTTGTACGGCGTGACTTAATGTTAGAGGAGTTATTGAAATGAAATATATTTATAATAAACTTTTGGTATTTTGGAAAGGTCCGCAAGGGGAAAATTTTTTAGTGGGAATTCTTGAAAAAAAGAACAAAGTATACATTTTTCAATACGAAAATAACTCTCTAAATGCCGCTAAAGAACATGGTTTTTCGCCTTTCATCGGCTTTAGTGACGAAATTAAAGTGTATAAAAGTGATAAATTATTCTCAATTTTTGAGCGAAGAACTCCAGGTGTTAACAGAGCTGTTTTCAAGAAGTTACTGGAAGAACATAATCTCAGCAATGGAGAAGATCTAGTATGGGACTACTTATGTTTGACTAAAGGCAGATTAGCAACAGATTCGCTTTCACTTATCGCTCCTGTTGTGTATGAAAATCAATCGTTATTATTAGATATCGAAATTGCAGGATGGTCATATACAAAAAAAAATAATAAACAATTATCAAAGGATACTAGGTTAGCTTTGCAATACGACAATGACAATCCAAACGATGAAATGGCTATTCAGGTTCTGAATTTCGAGACTAATGAAAAAGTTGGATATATCATGAAGCCTTTCAATAAATTATATTATTGTTTAATGGAGAATGGGTTTTCATTAATTCCTACAATTTATATCTTTAATAAAGAAGATGGAAGGCCGAGTTTGTTAATTTATTGTCCTCAAATTACGAGAGAGACACTTGAAAAAGAGAAAGAATTTCAATATTTGATTGAATATCGATAATATCTTCACAAACATGCCAAGCGGCAAGTTCCCGTGTATGTGGAGAACTTGCCACTTTTTTTGCCTTATCTTTTCGTTTCCAATCATGATAATCGAAAACCTTACATAAACTTGCGGTGGTGCTTCTTGCCGTCATACGTAAACCAGATCGGTTTATCCTCGACACGTGTCTCCACATGTACGGTACGTCCCCAGAGGCGATACAGATAAGGCAGGGTGCGTTCCATATATTTCAGATCCAACTCAATGCCTTCATATTGATGTTTGAGCACGAGTTCCCCTGTCCGCAGATAATCAGCATCTTGCACGACCAAGTAAGGGGAGCCCCCGTTGACACGTGAAAATACGAGCTGATCCCGTATGTTCTCCCAGGACTTGTCGGTGATTTTCCAGTCCGGGCCTTTTTTCTCAAATACGTAGAGGTCCAGATCCTCGGTTAATTGTTTGGTCATGTAATTGCGGATAAAGGAGGTATCGGAATCGAATTCACGCACCTCGAACATTTTGGCACGACCTTGCCCTGGTTTGCGGCCCCAACGTTCCTGTTCTTCACGGGTTGGGTTTTCCCAGCGCCGTTCAATATCCTCGAAAATCTTCAGTCCCAAATAATACGGATTCAGACTTTGTTTGGATGGCTGCACCACGGAGGAGTTGAGCTTCGCAAATTCGATCGTATCCTCACTGTTCAGATCGAGTTCACGGATAATGCGTTGATGCCAGTAGGATGCCCAGCCTTCATTCATGATTTTGGTTTCCATCTGTGGCCAGAAATATAACATCTCTTCACGCATCATACTCATGATATCCCGCTGCCAGTCGGTCAACACTTCGGAGAATTCCTGAATAAACCACATGACATCCTTCTCCGGTTCAGGCGGAAAATGATGGACCTGAATACCTTCAGCGGGTGCTTCTTCCGTCTGCACGTCATCAAGTGACCATAGATCATCATAGCGACCTTCCGGCCGTGGTTTTTTCTCACCGCGCTGCTCCCGCATTTTCATCTCCATGTAACGTTGTTTGTCCAAATGGCGGGGTTTAATCAGCTGTGGGTCCACATGTTCCTGAATTGCGATCACAGCATCGATAAATGCTTCAACCGCTTCCGTTCCGTACTCCATCTCATAATTGCTGATCCGATCCGCCGTAGCGGCCATGCTTTCAACCATATTACGGTTGGATTTGGAGAAGCGGGCATTGTTTTTGAAAAAATCGCAGTGTGCCAATACGTGGGCTACGATCAATTTGTTCTGAATCAGGGAATTGCCATCCAGCAAGAAGGCATAACAAGGGTTGGAGTTGATGACAAGCTCATAAATTTTGCTGAGTCCAAAATCGTATTGCATTTTCATCTTATGAAATGTTTTGCCAAAGCTCCAGTGGCTGAATCTGGTCGGCATGCCGTAGGCTCCAAATGTATAAATAATATCCGATGGGCAGATTTCGTACCGCATGGGGTAATAATCCAGACCAAAACCATTGGCAATCTCCATAATCTCGGCAATAGCGTATTCTAGGTCGCGGATCTCATCTGTCATCTAACGCTGCCTCCTTCCCGTTTCTGGAAAAAGCTGCGCAAAGCTTTGTACACTTCGCCTTTTTCTTTGATCACATAATACATGAACTGATCCATCTTGATGTGACGGTAAGCCGACATCAGTGTGCTGCTGCGGTTGTACTGATTCACTTCGCCGTATCCAAACATATTGCTACGCTTCATTAACTCACCGATCAGCTTCACACACCGTTCGTTATCCGAGGTCAGATTATCCCCGTCAGAGAAGTGAAAAGGGTAGATGTTGTAGCTGGAAGGTGGATACCGGCTGTCAATAATATCCAGTGCCTTCATATATACAGAGGAGCAGATGGTGCCTCCGCTCTCGCCACGGGTAAAGAACTCTTCTTCGGTTACTTCCTTGGCTTCCGTATGATGGGCGAGGAAAACAATCTCAACTTTCTCATACTGACGACGTAGAAAACGGGTCATCCAGAAGAAGAAGCTGCGTGCGCAGTATTTTTCAAACGAACCCATGGACCCGGATGTATCCATCATGGCAATAATAACGGCATTGGATTGTGGAATGATTTTGTCTTCCCATGTCTTGTAGCGCAGGTCATCCGGACTGATGTGATGGATGCCTGGCGTACCAGTCGTTGCATTGCGGCGCAGATTCTCCAGAATGGTACGTTTCTTGTCAATATTGGACTGCATGCCTTTTTTGCGAATATCGTTGAAAACTACCGTATGTGTCTCAATCAGGTCTTTGTCTTTCTGCTTCAGATCGGGTAATTCCAGCTCAGCGAAGAGCATATCTTCCAATTCCTCAATACTAACTTCGGCTTCCACAATATCATGGCCAGGCTGATCGCCAGCTTTTTCACCTTTGCCGGGTTTCTGCGAAGCAGCGGGATCACGACCGATGACGTCTCCGACCTGACTGTCACCGTCTCCTTGACCGACATGTTTTTGCTTCTGGTAGTTATACACAAAACGGTACTCATCCAGACTGCGGATTGGTACCTTGATGATTTGTTTTCCATCAGACATGATGATGTTTTCTTCGGTAATCAGATCAGGCAGATTCTGCTTGATGACATCTTTCACCTTTTGCTGATGGCGCTGTTGGTCCTGGTACCCTTTGCGGTGAAGCGACCAATCTTCCTTCGACACAACGAACGAGTAAGGCTGGTGTGAATTTGACATGTAGGCACCCCCCATTGATTACGCGGCACAGTTTGGCCTGTCGGTAATTAAGTATATTCACGGGCGAGGACGATATGTGATGAGAGTGGATATAAAATGATACAATTACGCAAGTTCACCTCAGAGGTAAGGTGAGTCGTAAGAACAGAACTGCCCCATTTTTTACAGAAAAAGTGAACAAGTGTGATATCCTTCCTATACAATAGGAGAAAGACATCAATCATTTAATAGATGCATGTAAAGGAAGGATTCATGTGAATAAAAAGGCGATCAAGGCTTGGATTATGTATGATTGGGCCAACTCGGCTTACGCGACAACTGTGCTGGCCGCAGTACTGCCTGTATTCTATGCTTCGGTGGCTGCAACAACGCTGGATACGGATACCGCCGCCTCCTACCTGGCCTATACACACTCCATTGGCATGTTGTGCGTAGCTCTGCTAACACCGTTGCTAGGCACGCTGGCTGATTTGTCAGGACGGAAAGGCGACTTCCTGCGTGTATTTGCAATTATAGGCGTCCTTGCTACATTGGGATTCAGCGCAATCGGTGAAGGGGACTGGTTCCTTGCTTCCGCGTTGCTGGTCATATCTACGATCGGTTTTGCGGGTGGTAACACCTTTTACGATGCAATGCTGCCGGATCTGGTACCTGTGGAAAGAAGGGACATGATATCCTCCAAAGGTTATGCCTATGGTTATATTGGAGGAGGTTTGCTGCTTGCGGTGAACCTGCTGATGATTCAGCAACCGGGCTGGTTCGGGATGAGCAGTACACTGGCAGGCACAAGACTTGCTTTTATCTCCGTCTCGTTGTGGTGGTTGCTGTTCTCGATACCGATCTTTCGCCATGCTCTGAGACGGCCTGCATCACCGGATCTGCCCGGAACGTGGACAGGGTATGCTGCGGTGGGCGTACGCAGACTGCGGCAAACCTTTCGTCAGATGCGGCGTTTTCCCCAGTTAATCCGCATGTTGGTGGCTTTCTGGTTTTTTAATGACGGCATTAATACCATCATTCTGATGGCTACGATTTATGGGACAAGTATAGGCATAGGCACAGCCGACCTGATGCTCGCGCTACTGTTAACCCAGTTCATCGGGTTCCCGTGTACATTATTACTGGGAGCATGGGCACAGCGTTGGGGAGCAAAGCAGGTATTAATCGTTAGCTTATCGGTCTACATATGTATTGTGATTCTCGGTTATTTCATGACACAAGCGATTCACTTCTATGTGCTCGCCGGGTTGGTTGGTGTTGTGCAGGGTGTGAGTCAATCCACAGCGCGTTCCCTGTTTAGCAATCTGATGCCAGCTGGCAGAACAGGAGAGTATTTTGGTTTTGTGAATATTACAGGCAAATTCTCTTCGATCTTTGGTCCATTTGTGTTTGGTTATGTTGGGCAGATCACGGGTTCCACACGTTGGGGTATTTTGTCGTTAATTTTCTTTTTCGTCGCGGGCATTGCCGTATTGTTAACCGTGAAGGTACAGGAGGGAATGCAGGATGCTACACGGGCAGATCAGGAAGAAGAGCGAAATGGGAGCGTTGGAGCTCCTGGGAAAAGTTCAGATGTAAAGTTTACCTGATGGTTGTTTACCCGTTTTCATATTAAGTTTCTCAACGGATTACGTATGGCTTCAGGCATTGTTCCTCACAGAACATGTCTGGAGCTTATTCGCGTTTGTGCAATCAGAACATAATTGATCATGAATAAGTGCTTAAATGACAGACAGCAGAATACAGTGAAAGAGTATGAATTTATGAAAAGGTGAAAATAAAAGATTGACATGATACATTTTGTATCATAGAGTAAAACTATAAATACATATTGTATCTGAGAGTTGTCGAATGTAACCATGTGTTTTGCTTCATTCCCAGGTGAACTTCCGACGGAATATTGCAAAATGCTGACCTATAGCGTGCATATTACTCGTTTTGCCAAACACAAAGGTAGAGTCTGGTCTATCCCAGCTACATATTTATACTAATGAACAGAGGAGAGGCTGCCATTGATCGACGCTCAAGGTAACGGACTTGTTTTCTTACTATGTGTTCCCCGCAGTGGTAGTTCCTTATCCACCGTAATGCTGCAAAATCATAGTCGTATATTTGCCACCCAGGAAATGTGGTTTCTGATGAATCTTGTCGATTTGCCCAAGGCTGATTCACGTGCTTATGGTGGCAGCTCCATCATGCGTCAGTTCTACAATGCCATGGTATCTGAGGATGTCTTCGAGAAGGCGTGCAGAAGTTTTGCTCTTGAGATCTACAATGGATTCCTGGAAGGGAGCGGAGCAGACTTCATCGTTGATAAATCTCCACGATACTATTACATGCTGGAATGGCTGGATCGTCTGTTCCCTCAGTCCAAGCGTATTCATCTCCAGCGTAATCCTCTGGCCGTAGCTGCATCATTCAAAAAGGTAAACCACCACACAGGAGAAGGATTCGACCTGATTCATAGTCTGCAGAGCCCCAAATTAAATATGAAATCCGTAGATCTCACACTTGGGATGCTCCGCTTGAATGATTATTTTGCCAAACCCCATTCCAATGCATATGAATTGCAATATGAACGATTGGTTTCCAATCCTCAGGAAGAACTTGAGAAACTATGCGCGTTTCTGGGAATTCGATATGAACAGGGAATGGAGCAGTATGGACAGTTTCTGGACAGTGCCAAGTCTGACATGTTCTACAGTATGGGCGTGGGTGATCCTTTCCTCTCTTCGCATCAAGAGGCACATCAGGGTTCTGTTAACAACTGGAAAAAAATATTAGAACCCCATGAAGTTGAACTGTATTGCCGTGTGATGGGGGCAGATCTGTTCCACCAGATGGGATACAGTGAACAGCTGGCAGAAGCCGAACAATGGACGGGTGTACATTATGATGCAAGTCCGGATCAAGAGGTCATTGACCGAATCACGCATCAGTTGACAGCAGCGACCGGTTGCCAGTGGCAACCACAATACCGAATGCAGCCGGCAGATTCTGTCGTTCATGATCCGGTTGGGAATCTTAATGACCCAGTTGTCGAAGAACAGGAAAAGACAGACCCGACGCTAGCTGCACTGGTAACGATCAGACAGCTGCAAGCCGCATTACGTGCAGCAGATCATCGTCTGGAACGGGGTTACAGTGAGCGAGAACGCTTGAAAGTCCAGCTGGCTTCTGCTCAAAGCAAAATACAGCGTATCAAATCATGGGTACCATTTGGTCATCAGATCAGCGCCTGGGCTTCACAGCGCAAGATTCTACGGGGAGGCAAGTCATGAGCGCCATAGCAGGAATTGTTCACAACGATGGTCAGCAGGCGCTATGGGAAGACAGCTGGCGTCTGTACGCAAGCCTGGGGCATGTCCCTGCGGATACAACAGGAGTGTGGAAAGGCAATGAGGCGTTCCTCAGCTGTCATGCCCAATGGATTACACCGGAATCGGTTAGCGAGAAGTTGCCTTTATATGATGAGGAAAGTGGTCTGACCATCACGGCAGATGCGATTCTGGATAACCGGGAACAACTGGCAGATCAATTACAGATATCCAGAGCTGAACTGGCTATGTTGGCGGATAGTGAATTGATCCTGCGTGCCTATCAGCGCTGGGGAGACGATGTAGCCGTCCGATTGCTGGGGGATTTTGTATTCGCGATATGGGATGAGCGGAATCGCAAACTGTATGCAGCAAGAGATATTACAGGCATGAGAGCTTTTTATTACCGACATGATGGTTCACGTTTTGCTTTCTGCACACTTATGAATCCGTTGCTCGGGCTTGAAGGGGTACATAAAGAACTTGATGAGACCTGGTTGTCTGAATTCCTTGCCATTCCTGACATGCATGATTCAGCAGATATCAATTCAACCGTATATCGGGGAATAAGCCAGCTGCCTTCTGCACATACACTTGTCTTCCGGGATGGGAGACTGGAGCTGAAGCAATATCATCGCTGGAATGAAGTCGAGCCTCTAAGGCTTAAATCCGATGGCGAGTATGTAGAAGCGTTTCGGGAGGTATTTGGGCAGGCGGTTGGATCACGCTTGCGAACGCACAGGCAGGTGGCTGCTGCATTAAGTGGTGGACTGGACTCGGGAGCCGTGGTTGGTTTTGCTTCCGGAACACTGAGAAGTCAGGGTAAACGGCTGCAGGCCTATAGTTATGTTCCGGTACCGGATTTCACAGATTATACGTCGAAAACGTTGCTCGCAGACGAACGGCCCTTCATACGTTCAACCATTAATCATGTCGGCAATATCACAGAGAACTACCTTGATTTTGAAGGCAGAAGTCCACTTAGTGAAGTAGATACCTGGCTCGACATTATGGAAATGCCCTATAAATACTTTGAAAATTCATTCTGGATTCGCGGATTCTATGAAAAAGCGAGCCAACAAGATGCAGGCATCCTGCTCACAGGCGCACGTGGTAATTTCACCATCTCCTGGGGCCCGGCTCTGGATTATTACGCCAGTCTACTGAAAAGTGGCCGCTGGTACCGCTGGTTCCGTGAGATGCAGCAGTATAGTGAACGAACAGGCATGCCCTTCTCCCGTATAGCCAAGATCACCGGGAAAAAGGCATATCCGGATTGGTTCAAGGCGCAGTCCAAAGGAGCCAGTCAGGCGGCATCTGTACAGTTGATTCATCCTGACTTTGCGCAGAGAACAGGTGTACTGGAACGACTCAAATCCATTATTGTCCTGCAGGGCGGTGCCCAGGCGGATGCTCTCAAAGTCCGTGCCGAGAAATTTAATAACCTGGCTATTGCGAACAAAAATGGTGCCGTAGCTACGAAATGTTCTCTCCGTTACCGCGCTTGGGAACGTGATCCGACAAGTGATGCCAGAGTCATCCGGTTCTGTCTGTCCGTTCCGATTGAACAATATGTGAAACACGGGACGGATCGTTCATTGATTCGCCGGGCTACTTCACCGGAGTTGCCTGACAAGGTCAGACTGAATCAACGGGTACGGGGTGTACAACCGGCGGATTGGTTACATCGCATCATTCCCAATTGGGATGCTTTTACTGCCGAGTTACGTGCTTTGTGTTCTGACAGCAAGGTCGCTGGCATATTAAACACGGAGCGTATCAAATCTGCCTTGGCGAACTTTCCGAGTCCGAGACCAGAGCTTGCTTCACATCCAGATCTGCGATTGATGATGCATAGTCTGATTGTCTATCGGTTCATTCGGAAATTCTGATATAGCCCGGTGAACTGTGGGCCCGGATTTTTCTTACATTTGACTCATGATAGGAGGTGAATACGATGCAAAGGGAAAAAAAGGAATGGCAAGAACCAGCACTGGAAATATTGGAAGTCAACCAAACAATGGCGGGCACAGGTTACAAACATATCGACTGGGTTACGGTTCACGATGCGGATCTCTACGGAACTAGTTAGAAAGCTTTACCATATGCCATCATACTTAGAAGTGCGAAAAGGAGGTGAATACGATGCAAATGGAAAAAAAGGAATGGCAAGCACCAGCTCTTGAAGTGTTGGAAGTCAATCAAACGATGGCCGGTACTGGCTACAGACAAATTGACTGGGTAACGGTTCACGATGCGGATCTGTACGATCCAACTTCCTAAGTTATTAAGTTTTATGAAGTGTCATCATACTTAAAGGGCGGAAATGCAACAAATCCAGCTTTTCGCCTCCGCCCTTATATTGAGCAACATGAATATAAGGGCTTTTTTTACATTTTATTACGAAGGAGGCGTCGTTCATTGTTGCCTGTGCATTATGTGGCGTATGGTCTGCGCTGGTCGAGCCAAATTCGAATGCCTGAACTACAGATCGCACCCAAGGATGCGGAGACTGATTTTGATGTCGTGGATGTGCACATCGAGTCTTCAGATCTGACCCCATTGTGGGAGGATTGGGATGTAGGCAACGACAACTTTGTGGCACGAGAGGGCAGTCTTTTTTTCAAAATCGAAGATACAGGTCTGTTTCTAATGGAACAAGGAAAGCGCATTGTTGTATCCCCCATACCGGGTGCAGATGAGAAAAAGGTCAGATTATTCATCCTGGGCACCTGTATGGCGGTCATTATGATGCAGCGTGGCATCCTTCCATTGCATGGCAGTGCAGTGGTTATTGATGGCTGGGCTTACGCATTTGTCGGACATTCGGGAGCAGGCAAATCGACACTGTCGGCCGCACTGGCATCACGCGGATATCCACTTCTCACCGATGATGTTGTTGCACTGACCTGGGATGCCGGGGGAAGAGCCATCGTATCACCTGGTTACCCGCAACAGAAGTTATGGCAACCCAGTCTGGACGGCTTCGGCATGAAGGAGCAGGAGTACGCAACGGTTCACGCAGAGATTACGAAGTATGCGATACCTGTTCAGCACTATTTTCATGAGATGGCTGTGCCACTAGGTGGAATATTTGAACTTGCTCCACAACCGGAGGCAAACCATACATCTGTTCAACTGGTTGAAGTGACGGGGCTGGAACGACTGCATCTGTTATGCTCGCATACGTTCCGTGGTGGGCTCGTTGCAAGACAGGGGCTGGCACAGTGGCTGTTCGAGACGGCTTCAAGACTTTCAGCAAGTGTGGAGATTGGCAGATTGGTCAGAACGGGTGCTGAGTTTACAGCATTTGAGATGGTGGATCGGATCACAGATCATATACGCAAAGGAGTGCATACAGGACAATGACAGCGACTACGCCGATGAATGTGGAAGACCGGGTAACCCGGAAGGAAGGCAATCTGGTCAGTGATATGGGCAGTGAGAAAGTTATGATGAGCATTAGTTCTGGAAAATACTATAATCTCGGGAGTACCGGTGGACGAATCTGGGACCTGATCGCAGAGGAACGCACGCTGGGTGAAGTTGTTGAGGTACTTGCAGCGGAGTATGAGATTGAGCCAGATGTATGTCGTGAGCAGGTGGTGCAATTCCTGGAACATCTGTCTCGTGAAGGTTTAATCGACGTTACTCGCGGAGTGTAGAATCATGTTGCGAAAAATAAAGGTTTATCTCTCGCTCCCGCGGTCGATGCGTCGACTGGTATGGGAGGCCTATATCCTCCTTGGCTGGGCACGCATTCAGAAGGCTATGCCATTTGCCAAAATCGCTCCAGGGCTGGGTACGCCTATGGTAGAAACACCGATGACAGGACTCGAACGCAGCGAGGTCATCACCATACGGAATATTTCCAAAGCGATTTCGCTCGCCAGTAAATATACGTTATGGGAAAGCCGCTGCCTTGTAATGGCGATTGCCGGGATGAAGATGCTTGAGCGACGCAAGATAGAGAGTACGTTATACATGGGGACTGCACGGAATAAGCAAGGACATATGATGGCTCATGCCTGGCTGCGAAGTGGTAAATTGATCGTGACCGGAGCTGATACTATGGACCAATATACGGTTGTCGGTGTGTTTGGCAAACGGTGTCCGGAGAAGGGATCTGGGGAGATTGTCTATGATACATGAAAGTGAACTCTATTCATCAGGGTTTCCGAAGGAGCTTAAGCTGATTTTGAGCATGATTAGAGGTGATCTGACGGCCCTATCCCCTGAAGAACTCAAGGCGCGTTTGCAGGGAACCGATTGGCAGCTCTTTCTGCGGCTGGTCTATCATCACCGCTTATATTCTGTCCTTTATGTGAAAATGAAAGAATTCAACTCTGCAATCATTCCTGTAGATGTTATGGAGAGTCTGAGACAACAATATACGGTCAATACGTTCCGCATGTTACATCTGACAGCTGAAATGGAGCAGGTGTGTGGAGCTTTTCGTGAACGCGGCATCCGCAATATTACACTAAAGGGGCCAGCGCTCGCCCATGATCTCTATGGCGATGTATCGATGCGAACCTCTAAAGACCTGGATATCCTGATTCCGTTTGATGATGTGAAAGCGGCTGAAGGCATTCTGGCTACCCTCGGATATGTATCCAAGGAAGGGGAGCGGGCACCTACGGTGCGCAGCTGGAAATGGCGGGAACATCATAGCTGTTACACCCATCCGGTCAAAAGGACTCAAGTGGAGATCCATTGGCGCCTGAACCCGGATTCGGGCAAAGAAACCGATTTTGAATTGCTGTGGAAACGCAGCCGGTTCAGTTCATACACACAGACACCTGTCCGTATGCTCGAACAAGAAGACCTATGGGCTTATCTCGTAACCCATGGTGCACGACACGGCTGGTTCAGACTGCGCTGGTTACTGGATATCGACCAGATGATCCGCAGCATGCCACTTGATGTGAAGAAATTAGAGAGACGTCTGAAAGCGGAGGGTCGTTTATCGATCGGTTCGCAGGCTCTTCACTTAGCCTCAGATCTGTTGAATACGCCGTTGGATGTAGAGTACAGGTCCTTGATGTCCTTGAGTGACCGTAAAGGCAAGCGATTAGCCAACGAAGGCGCAAAGTTCATGAACGACATGCTGGAAAGTCCGGCTGATATGAAGTCTTATCAATCGTATCTGTTTAAACTTCGAAGTACAAAACAGAAATGGTTTTTCTTTATTGAACGTTTATATCCAAGTACATGGGATGTGGATCAATTGCCGCTTCCACGTTCTTTGTTTTTTCTGTACTTTCTGTTACGTCCGTTTCTCTGGTTCTGGCGGCGAATTAAAAGGTATACGGTGACGGAAAGGGGTAAAGTATGATCTCGGAATTAAGGTATTTCATGCGAAAGTTGCATCATGTCACGGGGCCCATTTTATATTGGAATCTGCTAGGGATGATCTGTATCAGTCTCATGGAAGGGATCGGCATTTACATGCTTGTTCCGATGCTGAGTCTGATTGGCATATTTGAGATGGGCTCCACAGGCTTAAGCATTCCCTGGATTGGCGACGTGTTGAATCGTTTTTCTGAAAATAGCCAATTGTTACTCGTATTGTTCACCTTTGTGTTGATTGTCTCCGGACAGGCCTGGATGCAGCGTCTCCAGACGATCCGTAATACTCGAATCCAGCAGCAATTTGTACGAACGCTGCGCATGGAAACCTATGTTGCCATCATTATGGCGCAATGGTCATTTTTTCTCCAAAAACGAAAATCCGATTTTAACCATATATTAACGACTGAACTTGCACGTGTGAGCCAAGGAACGAGCATTATGCTGCAAATGGCTGCCTCTCTGATCTTTACGGGCATTCAGATCGGTCTTGCTTTCTGGTTATCCGCTAAGCTGACGGCACTTGTGCTGGTCTGTGGATTGTTATTATTTTTTGTCTTGAGAAAATTCGTCAAGCGGGCCAAGCAGATCGGAGACCAGACCTCTGAATTCTCGCAAAGTTATTATAACGGCATTACCGAGCATTTTAATGGAATCAAGGATATTAAGAGCAACATGCTTGAGCGTTCACACATGAACTGGTTTGAGCGCATGTGCAGACAGATAGAACGCAATGTCATTCAGTTTAGCCAATTGAACAGTGGAACACAGCTGATTCACCGGATGTCCGCGGCAATCATTATTGCGGCATTCATCTATCTTTCTCTCCGTGTAATGACGGTGCCTCCAGCAAGTCTGCTGCTCATCATCCTTATCTTTTCCCGCTTATGGCCAAGGTTTACGGCAATTCAGTCCAATCTGGAGTACATCAGCTCCATGCTTCCTGCGTTTCGGGTGGTCAGAGAACTGCAAGCGCAGACGGCGAAGAGTCGTGAGATTAGTGAAGAGATTGCTTCGGCAGGAGACGTTGGAACTGATGGGATTCAACCTATGGAACTGAAGGAATCTATCACGTGTGAGGATGTCTGCTATCGCTATGAGGGAAGTGATACGTACTCATTGCGAAATGTGCAAGCTTCGATTCCAGCAAGGGGTATGACCGCAATTGTAGGGAAATCCGGAGCAGGCAAGAGCACGCTGATAGATCTGATTATGGGCCTCGTAAGGCCTGAAACTGGTCGTATTCTGATTGACGGTGTGCCTCTGTCAGAAGAACGATTATTGAGCTGGCGAAGTTCCATCGGATATGTCTCCCAGGACCCATTCCTGTTTCATACGAGTATTCGTGAGAATCTGCGTCTGGTTGATCCAAATGCAAGTGAAGAACAGATGTGGCAGGCTTTGCAATTTTCCTCCTCTGCGGCTTTTGTACGGAAGCTGCCTCAGGGTCTGGATACGATCATTGGTGATCGGGGTATTCGTCTATCCGGAGGTGAACGTCAGCGATTGGTGCTTGCCCGGGCCATGCTGCGTAATCCTTCTGTATTGGTATTGGATGAAGCAACGAGTGCGCTCGACAGTGAGAATGAACAGTACATCCATGAGGCGCTGGAACGGTTAAAAGGACATGTGACCATTATCGTGATTGCACACCGATTGTCCACGATTCGGACGGCAGATCGTGTAATTGTGCTTGATGAAGGTCGGGTGATTCAAGAGGGCGGGTACCAGCAGTTATCTACTGATCCGGTAGGGACGTTCAGCAAACTTTTGAACATGCAAGCGGGTGTTGTGGGGCAGTAAGTGAGTGGACATCAGAAGACGTTCAAACGTGATGATAGAGCATGTGTATCTTATTCTCTTTATTCATTTATCGATGGTATAACCAGCAATGACATAACGTAAAGAGGCGCGCCACGATTGGTGCGCCTTTCATGTAAGTAGTTTGTATAATGAGCAAGAATTAATGAACGAGGGCTGTTTTCGTAGGGAGTGGCAGTTGAAGAGCACCAATCTGCTCCAAATGCTGTACGATCTCTTGTACTGCTTCCTCAATGGACCATTGCTCTGTATCGATGATAAATGAAGGAGATTTTGGTACATCATAGGGGGCGGAAATGCCTGTGAAATGCGGGATGTCACCGTTGCGGGCTTTTTTGTATAGACCCTTGGGATCACGCCGCTCACATTCTTGGATTGAACAGCGCACATAGATTTCAATGAAATCATCTGGTTCAAATAACTGTCTGACCATCTCCCTATCCTGTTCATGAGGAGA
Organism: Paenibacillus xylanexedens; assembly: GCF_001908275.1. Taxonomy (NCBI): domain Bacteria; kingdom Bacillati; phylum Bacillota; class Bacilli; order Caryophanales; family Paenibacillaceae; genus Paenibacillus; species Paenibacillus xylanexedens. Next base: position 2,944,450 of record NZ_CP018620.1, read on the forward strand.
GATAAAAGCCGAAAGTACAAACAACCCGGCATCTACCATTAACTTCGATACTTCACCAATTCGCCGCAGATTTTCTTGACGATCCCCTGCTGTAAAACCGAGATCACGGTTCAGTCCATGACGTACATTATCCCCGTCCAGAACATAACAGCGTACGCCTTGATCGTAGAGATACTGCTCCAGGGCAAATGCAAGGGATGACTTTCCTGCACCTGATAACCCGGTAAACCATATGGCACGACTATGGTGCCCATTATGCTTCTCCCGGTCTTGCCTGTTGATGCTGGATGATTGCCAGGTTATGTTGCGCTCTTCCTTTGACATGAGTATCCCGCCTTTTCCCTACTATGATATGTATAATATTTTAACATATTTACAAGATTATAGCACCTTACAGATTTCTTCAAAATAAGCGTGAATCGACAAAATATCGGGTATAGATGTAGTACATACATAAGCATTATGCATATATCCAAGGAGTATTTTGAATCGAATGATGCAAAATGCTCACATCGCAGGAGGAACAATGTCATGAACAAAAACATACAAAACATACAAGTTGGGTTCAATTGCCCGGATTGCCAGCAGGATATCCGAGCGGAATTTATAGATGAACAGGTCAGCACGGTTCGTTGTAAAGGTTGTGACAGAGCGTATACACTTTTGAAGCCAACCATCGGTGATGAGATTCTACTGGATTGGGAGCAGGAGGCTTTGTATCACAAGCTGAGGGCAGAGCGGTCTGAACTGGATAATCACAATATGTCGGCCTTGATTATCAAAGTTATCGAGCTGCTTACATGGCGTGATCGGGGAGATGGACAGACCCGTGCCATACAGACCGTGAGGGAATGGCTTGCTTCCAGTGGCAAACCTCAGACCTTACTTGAATTGTTCCATCAATCTCCGCCACAACCTGAAAATAAACGTTTCGATCGTTAATAATTTACATACATTAGCCGTTCCTGTGGCATATTACCTGAAGGTGTTCGTGTGTGCAAACGACTAACCCAATTTTCAGGAACAGGAGCGGATAGAATGAAGCGAATGGTTCTATATATACTGTTGGGGCTGTTATCCATCAGTATGGTACCGGCACAGACTGAAGCATCACCGGTTACCGGAGCGTATCACTTTGGCTTCAAAAAAAGTCAAAACGGTCAACTGCCCTCCATTGATCAGGAAGGCTTTAAATCAATCTTACAACATAATGATGCCATTTTCCTGGGGGATACAAAACAGAAGGAGTTGTATCTCACGTTTGATAACGGGTATGAGAATGGATTCACACCTGCCATACTGGATGTTTTGCGTACCAAGAAGGTGCCGGCTGCTTTCTTTGTGACAGGTCATTATCTGAAAGATCAGCCTGAGTTGGTCAAACGTATGGCGGCTGAGGGTCATATTGTCGGTAATCATTCATGGAGTCATCCGGATATGACCCGTATCTCCAATGAAAAGCTTAGAGAGGAACTTGAGAAGGTCAAGTCGGAGGTCAATCGGCTGACGGGTCAACAAGCGACCTTTTTACGGCCACCGCGTGGAATTTTTAACAATCGTACGCTTGCAGAGAGTCATGCTCAGGGTTATGTGAATGTGTTCTGGTCTGTTGCTTATAAAGATTGGGATACCAATGTACAGCGTGGCGCACAATATGCTCATCAACAAGTGTTGAAACAACTCCATCCGGGTGCTGTCATTTTGCTTCATTCTGTATCCAAAGATAACACGGAAGCTCTGGGTTCCATCATTGATGAGGCTCGCAAGCAAGGATATGCATTCAAAAGTCTGGATGATCTGCGGACCAAAAGTTATTGATCCATTACCATAATGAGCAATGGACCAAGTGTAGGTCATTCAAAAGTTTAGCAAAATTATTAAAGGGCATCCTGAGCGATTAAGCTCGGAATGCCCTTTTTAGTTATAACGGTATGCCAGTCCAAGTATTGGATGTACCCCTACAGATTTAGAAGAAAGGATTGGGTAATACGATACGATGTAACGTGTGATACTATAAAACAGTATTATAGATGATTCCAATCGTTTTCGGGCCGCAGTGACTGCATACTACACAACCAGCAGTGGTTAGTTCAACTCGGGCACCCGTCTGTTCCTGCAAAGACTTCTGCAAGTCAAGCGCATCCTCTTCAGCCATGGTGTGCACAACAATCAGCAGGTCTGGATCGATCTGATCCTTCTGGCTGAGCGTATTATTCAGCATTTGTTCCAGAGCTTTCTCCCGTTTGCCGCGCACTTTATAGGCAGGTGCCATCTTGCCATCTGTTACCCGGATGACAGGACGAATCTTCAACAGGCTTCCAATCAGGTTCTGCATGCCCGAACAGCGTCCGCCTTTATGCAGATACTCCAGTGTATCGATAACAAACTCCGTGCGTACATTTGATTTCATCGCCTCAATGAGGTGTGTAATCTGAGTCAGGTTTTGCCCTTTATCAGCAGCATGTACAGCTTTCATCACCATCAGTGCAATTCCTGATGAGAGATTCTGTGAGTCAATGACCGATATTCGACCTTCCGGGAACTCGGAACTCGCTAGTCGTGCATTTTGATAGGTAGAGGAAAGTTCAGAAGATAAGCTGATATATAAAATCTCATCCCTTTGATCTATGTAAGGTTGAAATGCCGTTATGAAATCAGCGGGGGAAGGTGCAGCTGTTTTGGGAAGACGCCCATCTTGGCTAACACGTTCATATAGCTGTTCAGGCTTAATCTCAGCACCGTCTTTCAGTGACTCTTCACCAAACACGACATATAAGGGGATGATACCGATATCGTGCTGCTGGATCCATTCTGGAGCCAGATCACTTGTGCTGTCCGCAAAAATTTTGATTCGTGACATGTCAATCTCCTTTGAAAACAATGATTTTGGCAAAAAAATATAGATTATACTTATGTGTAAACCCATTCATTTTAATTATAAGGAAACATGACGCTGATGCAAAGCGTTACATCAGCGTCATGCCTACCAAGATAAGTCCAACGAATAACAGAATCATGATCCCATTTAATATGGTTCCGATAATGGCAAAAACTTTCTTTCGATTCTTGAGGACAAGACCAATAATTCCGACGATGCCTCCGGCCAGATTGAGAATCAGGCAGACCAGGATGGCTAAGGAAGCCAGAACCACTGCTGGATGCAAGGCGATCTCTTCTGTCTGCAACGGGGTGAGAACTCCGATGGACTCGTTTACAGCCATGGTGGCAATAAAGAATATCAGAATATAACCCAAGATTGCAACCAATCCAATGACAAAGCTGGCGATCCCAGGTCCGGAATGTTTCAGTGGTACCATTGGTTGCCTTTCATGATCTGGCGGATATGCTTCATACCCATTGTTATTGTATGAATCTGCATGGTCAGGGTCCTGATCCGTGTTGTTATACCCTGAATTATAGGAATCGCGATTATCCATAATGTTGACTTGCCTCCCTTAATCATCGTACTGAGTGTTATTAACCTAATCGATGAGTAATGATTCTCCTTTTAAAATACAACGATTACATACCTGTTTACTTTTCCATAATTATCGATAAAAATCAAGGATTTACGCCAGTTTTCTACGATATTTAGGGTAGGGATAGGTTTAGTAAGTATAAACAGACATATGATCTATGAAGCTCCACCCCGACTGGTAAAGGAGGAGTGGATTCGCTACAATAATAGGTGTGAAGTGTAGTTGAATTAAGGGAGAGAACTTACATGCAACGTAGATGGATGATGCTTGGAGCTGTAATGACCATGCTGTCGGTGGCAATTGGTGCGTTTGGTGCTCACATGCTCAAGGATACGATTGGACCGGCGGCCATAGCTACATATGAGACGGGTGTGCAATATCACATGATTCATGCATTGGCCTTGCTCATTATTGGCTTGACGGCTGGTCAACTTGGAGCATCGACAAAACTGAAGTGGGCAGCGCGTCTGTTGTTTATCGGAATTATCGTGTTCTCAGGCAGCTTGTATGTGCTTAGTATTTCTGGCATCAAGATTCTGGGTGCCATCACACCGATTGGTGGGGTAGCCTTCATTGCCGGATGGTTGTTATTGGCATTAGATGTATGGCAGCGAGGTAAGGATCGCTCCTGATCGGTCCAAACAAATCTCTGAGGGTTCAATCCTGTATGAACCATAGAACTAAAAAAGCAACTTGCGTTAGAATGTCCCGTCATTCTAACGCAAGTTGCTTTTTGTTTTAATCTGATGAAGTTAGTTACAGAAACTCATCGATTTCATTGGTTCGGAACGTATACACCTGTTTTTCATCGACATGGTAGATGCTCACAATACTGGTATCTCGATCAAAATTCAGAATACGGCAAGGAATGCTCTGATGTTTACCGTTTTTGTTATTGACAACAATACGGGTGAGTTTATTCTCTTTAATGAGCGTGTCAATCCACGCGTCAAACGAGTTTCCATCGGAAACATTGGATGTTTGGGTGGCAGGCTTTTTCTCGCTAACCGGTTTTTCTTGCTGATTCTGTGTTTTGACTGGAGCAGGTGAGGCAGGTGTCTGAGCTGCAGTGGACGCCTTCTGTGCTGCGTTGGCTTGTGATTTTTTGCGTTCGTTGTGAAGTGTGACAAAAGAGTCCTTCTTGGACTGGAGTGTCGCTTCAATAATTTTGCCTAGCTCTATGCCGGATTGAATCCGAAAGTCCGCAATTTGTTCTTCATTGTTTATGAACTCCAACAGGGACTGCAGTGCCAATGCATTTGAGCGGCTCTTAATAAGTATATCGACATTAAATAAAAAGCCGATGTCCTCTTGATTGGATAAGGTTTCTTTCATTCATCCCAGCCCCGTTAAAAAGTATGTCAGCTCAAAAAAACGCTTCAATTCACTATATCATTAAAAAGGAAATTATCATAGTGCTAGAGACGCAGAAATATGCCGAAACAAATGGGTGAATATCACAAATAAACCTTATTATTCACGTCTTTTAGAAGGTGTCCACAAGACAATCCAGAATGAGGAAAACAACATTCGTGAACTGTGGAACAGGAGGTGGATCGGGAAATTTGTTGAGCGATGCAGCCCATTATTGTTGGAGAGCACGTATTGGTATGTACGGAGCAACTACCGTACCTCATTTTGGAGTAGAGTCGCAAAGTGCTGTTACACGTAAATAATGAACCCGTATGAGACAACATTCATCTTATGCCCACTTTAATTGTTTGTACTCTGACGTTTAACAACCGTCTTCTCGTTATGATACAATGTGTTCATCACATATTAAGGAATGAAGACCATGCGTCAAGAGGACAGCGTATTTGAACAGATTATGAAGCAGAAAAGATTGAAGCCTATCAAGCCTGAAACTACAAAAGTTCAAGTTAAACCAATACATAAAAAGAAACTAGCTCAGGAGCAATTAAGTGATTTGGATGTCCAGTTTAAAAAGTCGGTAGCTGAATCAATAGACCGCAGTGTACTTCATAGACGTGTACTGGGAATTAGAAGAGAGTTAACGGAGATAAGACGATTAAAGAATGATGAGCATACGGTTTAAAGTAGGCCCAATTCAACTCACCTTGGGTGAGGGGGGCTTTTATTGGTGTTTATTCCCTGCGTTCTAATCCCTTCTATCGAATCCCATAGACCCGCTCCTTTTGGCATGGTATAATCATTCCATAATTTAGGATACGAGGTCTACATATGAAGAAGTTGGTTTTATCGTTTTTAGTTTTATTATTGTTTGTCGTTTCAACTACATATGAACCAGCAACAGCAGCTACTAAGTATGATTTTAAGAACGTAAATTGGGGTATGACAGTTAATCAGGTTAAAAAGAAAGAAAAATCTAAATTGCTAGATCAATCAAAAATAAAGGATATCTCGTTATTGGAGTACAAAACAACGGGATTCAGAGTCAACGCAAAACTAGTATACATATTCTACAAAAACAAATTAGTACGTGCAGTATACGAGATTTATCCTAATGATTTTAAGAAAACGACTATGGACAGAGTTTATAAATACTTCAGTATAAAACGTGACCTCTTTGACGAATATGATGCTTCAATTAACTTCCAAGATGGTTTAACTCCAAATGGAAAGCGAGTTCATTATGACGATGACATAGAAAAAAATCTACTCTCAGGTGCGGTTGCTTTGGAATGTAATTGGGTAATTGACAAGAAAAAAACCAGTATTAGTTTGATGTTGGCTAGGGTTACTGATGCTGTAAGGCTTAGAGTGATATACACTGATTATAATTTGAAGTATGACCTTGATGAACTTATAGACGCTCAAAAATATTAACGATTATTATGAGAGCTGCCTCATTTCTGAGGTAGCTTTTTATATTTCAACTAAAGCATATTTCTACTATTTAAATCTGCGAAAAGACTTACCAACAATATATTTGAACTGTAAGTACCTACATTTTCTCAAACACGGCAGGTGTCCACACGACAATACAGAATGAGGCATACAATTATCGTGACCTGTGGAAGAGGAGGTGGATCGGGAAATTATGGTGACGATGGAGCCCATTGTAGTTGGAGAGCATGTATTGGTAGGGGTAGAAGTCAAGCTGCCCAAAACAACGTTGTTGACCATTAACACATCCAAAGGATATATCATGTGCGGAGCACTCGACGTGGGATTACTTAATGAGAAGCTCGGGGATCGCAAAATTATTGCGGCTCGGGCGGTTGGTGTGCGTACACTGGAGCAGCTGCTGCATGCACCTATGGAGTCGGTGACAACAGAAGCCGAGGCCATGGGCATTACGGTTGGCATGACGGGTGTAGAGGCTTTGTTGAAAATGATCTAAGCACTAACAAAAGGGGCTGTCTCAAAAGCCCTTAAAAGCGTATCGGCAAAAAGAAATAACACTCATAGGTTCAAAAAAGGACAAAGCAGAGGTTTATCCTGCTTTGTCCTTTTTGCGTTTTTCCGTCATTGCGGCTTTTTTAAGCAGATTGTGGGCAAGGCAAAGCCACCCGACCTCCAGGCTTACTTTTTGCAAGCCGCGAAGCAGGAATCTTCGGAATCCCCGGTTGTTTTTGATTTGTCCAAATACACTCTCTGGCTCCGTCATGCGCTGAACAGAAAGGGTGTATCCTTCCTCGCTGCGCAGTCGTTCCCGCATCTCGTTTTTTTGCCGCATATAGGTCCAGACTGATCGCGATCTCCCGATTGCCTTTGGCTTTGGTGCATGTTGCTTTCAGAGGACATGTACTACAATCTTCGCTTCGATAATGGCGGGTACGAATCGTGTAACCACTTTCCGTGACCGTCTCGCTTTCATACCGAAAATGTAACGTATTCCCAGCCGCACAGGTCCATGCATCTTCCGTTTCGTTATAGCTCCAGTTGTCCACCTTGCCAATCGCTTGCTTCCACGCCCTGGTTTTCTCCTTGTGGTACGTCCCATATTTGACGATTGCCTGGATGTTTTGCTCTTCGAAATAGCTGTAATTCTCTTCACTTCCATATCCTGCATCCGCAATGACGGTCTTCGGTCTTTTGCCGAGCGTTTCTTCGAAATGATCGAGATGGGGCTTCAGACATTTCGTGTCTGTGGGTCGCTGGTGCACCGTGTAACCCAAAACAAACTGGTTTTCCGTTCCAATCTGCACATTGTACCCAGGCTTCAATTGACCATTTCGCATATGATCTTCTTTCATTCGTATGAACGTTGCGTCTGGATCGGTTTTGCTATAGCTATTCCGCTCCCCTGCGGTTTGGATCTGGTGCTCATACTTTTGCAGCCGCGGTAGCAAGTCTTTGCGTAACTGGCGTACGGCTTTCTTTACGATTTTGTTTTTCTTGTAAAGATTCCTCCAGTTGCTCAACGGCTTTTTCTAGCTTTTCTGCCGTGAGTGCAGACGCTTCCCCGAGCTCAGGGAGGTCTGTACCCGCATGGAGCGCATCTTCTTCACTTTCGGCCGCTTCGATGGTTTGGAACAGGGTATGTACTTTTTCTTGCAGCTTGGCCTGGTACTTGACGACAGCCTTTTTCCAGACAAAGGTGTACCGATTCGCATTCGCCTCAAGCTTGGTTCCGTCCAGAAAGTAGTGATCCATGGACACGTATTGCTCCTGAACCAGCAGTTCCAGCACATGGGTAAACACCGTTTCCAGTACCTCTTTCATCCGCTCGGAACGGAAGCGATTGATGGTCCGAAAATCCGGTTGTTGCCGCCCAGAGAGCCACATGAACATGATATTTTCCGCGAACAGTCTTGGCGATTTGCCGGGATGAATAGATGCGTTGGGTGTAGGCGTAGATGATGATTTTGGTGAGCATTTTGGGATGATAGCTATGGCGGCCTCCGCCAGGATACGCCGAGTAGAAAATGGAATCGCTCAGGCGATTGACTGCGTCATTTACAACACGAACAAGGTGATTTTCGGGGATATCTGTCTCCAAATCCATTGGCAAGAAAAGTTGATCCATGGTATATTGAATGTACAAAAGAAGCCCTCCTTAGAAATGGTTGCTCGACACTTCCATTTTACCAAGGAAAGGCTTCTTTTTGTTTTACAATTTGGAAAACAGGTCTGTCCCTAGCCATTTTTATGACTTATGAGACAGCCCCTTCTTTAGCGTCTAAGCGTTCTAATACAGAGCCGGGCACATCAGTAGCCACTAGCTCTATACACGAACTTTTTCTTGAATACTCTCATTAAATTAAACTTCTTCCTTCGCGAACAAGGCAGCAATATTTTCTTGGAAAGGTGCGCGAACAACGCCTTTTTCCGTGATAATAGCTGTTACATATTCGTTAGGCGTTACGTCAAATGCTGGATTGTATACTTTAACACCTTGCGGTGCTGTACGTTTACCAAATCCTTCGGTCACTTCCTCCGCAGCACGTTCCTCAATTGGAATGAGGTCCCCGGATGGAGTAGATAAGTCGATGGTTGACAATGGGCTAGCCACATAGAACGGAATATTATGAGCTTTGGCAAGTACAGCCACGCTGTATGTTCCGATTTTGTTAGCTACGTCTCCATTCGCTGCAACACGATCCGTTCCGACGATAACAGCTTGAATCCAGCCTTTGGACATCACCATGCCTGCCATGTTATCACATAGCAGCGTAACGTCAATGCCGGCTTGCTGTAACTCAAATGCAGTCAGGCGCGCACCCTGAAGTACAGGACGAGTTTCGTCTGCAAATACTTTCAGGTGAATGCCACGTTCCTGTGCAAGATACATTGGAGCAGTTGCCGTACCATATTTCGCAGTAGCCAGTCCACCTGCGTTACAGTGAGTAAGTACACCCATACCATCTTCGAACAAAGGCAGTGCATTCTCGCCGATCATGCGGCATACTTCTTCGTCTTCTTTCTGAATCAACAGAGCTTCTACTTCAAGAGCATCATTGCCCTCATCCAGACTCAGTCCGGATTCAACGACCTCATTTGCTTTTTGCATCATGCGATCCAGTGCCCAGAAAAGGTTCACCGCTGTAGGACGGGAAGTAGCCAGATGAGCACATATGGATTTTACGTGGTCCAACCAACCTTGAACGGTTGTTCCGTCATATGATTTGGCACCCAATACAACACCAAATGCAGCAGCAATACCAATCGCCGGAGCACCGCGTACTTTCATGGAGTGGATGGATTCCCATACTTCCTCGGGTGTATACAGTTTCAACATGAGGATCGTTTCGGGCAACAGACGCTGGTCAAGCATTTCAAGCTTGTCCTTTTTCCAGATGAGAGAGGACAGAGGCTGATATTCAGGGGTTGTCATGGGTGGTTCCTCCGTTCCTTATGTTAAGCCTTAGTAGTAGTAACAGCTGTGGATACAATATCCAGTACTTCGCCGATGGTATTTAAGCGACGATTGTTCTTGATCAATGCTTTACCAATGGACAACGCTTTACGCTGAGCATGTTCACGTTCAGTCGCATTTGGAATGGTATCTATATCCGCCACGTGAGCAAGTCCCACGATACGACGAACCATCTTGGCACCTGCGAAGCCGATCGAATCTCTAAACAATTGTTGCACATACAGATCCTGATAGCCTGCAGTTTTTGCCATCGGATCAACGAGGTCGTTAACCCAGAGGGCACGGAAACGAGATTCGAATTCAGTCCATACATCACGAACCATTTTCAGCAAAAGCGTCTCACGTTCATGCAAAGCAGTCTCATCCTGAATCCATCCTGGCAGGGATGCGTAATTCAAGAGCAGGTTCGCAAGGACTGCACCGACATCAAATCCCATGGGGCCGTAATATGCAAATTCGGGATCGATGACCTTGGTTGATTCAGGTGTAACAAAAATACTGCCTGTATGCAGATCTCCATGAAGCAGTGCCTGCCCATGTGTCAGGAATTTTTCCCGCAGCAAGGCCACTTCAAGGTGAAGTTCTCCATCTGTGCGAAGGGCTTCAGCCTCGTCCTCAATGGAAACATCATAATTATTTTTCTCGGCGATCCGGTAGGGTTCATCAAAGATCAGATCCTCCGTTATTTTGCATTGGTCCGGATTAATGAATCTGCCCTGTTGTTCCTTCTTCAATTGCTGATCCATGCCCAAGTCGGATGTGAAGAACAGCGTTCTTGCCATGAATTCCCCGATATGCTGTGCAAAAAGAGGATAGGAAACACCTTCGATCAGGCCTTTGCGCATGATCACATGATCACTCAGATCTTCCATAACCGTTAACGCAAGGTCATCATCGTAATGATACACTTCGGGTACCATCCCTGGACACAGACGATGTTCTTCCTGAAGAATCTCACGTTCAATGCGGGCACGTATCAGGGAGAGTGGCCATGATTCTCCAACCACTTTCGCATAAGGAAGCGCCTGTTTGACAATGATACTTTTATCGGAGTTCTGATCCGTGATGTGGAAAACCAAATTCAGATTGCCGTCGCCGATCTCGTGACAATCCAGATTTGCATCTGCCGCAAATGGACCCGGTAATGTTTTGGCCAGTTCAATTGCATCCTGGGGGGTAAACGGGCGATATTGGGACAAAGGTGCCACCTCCATATATATGAAGAAACAGGAAAACCCACTTCTTTGCTTGGTATATGTCAGTATATCGGAAATAACGCGGTTTTTGAACTTTTTTTTGAGACAAGTCAAGTCGATCCTGATTCGAACTTCCGGTTCAAGGGTAAAAACAAATAGGCCGGACGGTTGAGAGAAACGCCGTTAACAAGCCTCTCCACTACATGTGGTGACACATTATTAACTCTCTGTTATGCATTGCGGGGCAACCTGCTTATCATGGCATGACAGACTAATTTTAAATAAAGGATGGGATTAATATGGCTACAAAAAACAAAACAGATCAAGCAAAATCGGTGGAACAAGTACTTAATCGTCAGGTAGCTAACCTGAACGTATTGTATGTTAAAATCCATAACTATCACTGGTACGTTAAAGGACCTAACTTCTTCACGTTGCATGTGAAATTCGAAGAGTTCTACAACGAAGTTACAGTACAAATGGATGAAATCGCAGAGCGTATCCTTACGCTGAAAGGTAGCCCGGCGGCTACAATGAAAGAGTATCTGGAGCTTTCTTCTATCCAGGAAGCAGCAGGCGGAGAAGACGCAAAAACAATGGTGCAAAACCTGATCGAGGACTTCGCTACACTTTCGAATGAATATCAGGAAGGTATCGAAGTTGCAGATGCAGCTGAAGATCAACCAACATCCGATATGCTGACAGGTTTCAAGGCTGACCTGGAGAAACACATGTGGATGCTTCGCTCTTTCCTGGGTTAATATAGCCAAGATTTTGCTTAATACAGTGGGTTTCTTACGTAAGCTTTTTGATCCCTGATCATGTTGTCAGAAACGCCCTAAGCGTCTATACTGCTGACAAGAACGATTGGGGAGGGAACCGCTTATGTTAGAACCGACGATACCGGCTTTAAAAGAATGGGCTTCTGCAATCAAAGCGCTGGAAACGGGTCGCCAGATTATGGTGATGCGTAAAGGCGGGATTGTAGAGGAAACCCGACATTTTGAGCTGAAAAGTCCGGCGTTTTACCTGTATCCGACTTATGAACATCAGCGTAAAGAACTGATTAAGTCCTCGGATCAATCCTATGTTGAAGAATCACTGGCCGAATGGGTGCCCGAAGCTTCGACAATCCGTATTACTGCATATGCCGAAGTAACGCAGGATCTGGAGATACGAGATCAGGAGATGCTGGATCGACTTCTTGACTTTCATATGTGGACAGCGGATTTTGCCGAAGACCGTTTGAAATGGAAACGGAAAGATCCGCTCCATGTATTGATTTTACGTGTGTACCTTTTGAAAGAACCGATGGAAATCCCCGTACTGCCTGAATATAACGGTTGTCGTTCATGGATTTCTATTCCGAATGGTCCAGTGCCGCGCGAAATGACGCCGGTGGTGGACGTTGCGGATTTTGCCGAACAGGTACAGAAGATTAACGAGATGCTCAAATTGTAAATTTTAACGTTATTAACGGAGGGACTTGTCCATAATATGGATGAGTCCTTTTTTTAGATTAGTGTACAGCAGATGACATAAAAGCTTGAATTGCTGTGATTTTTCTCACTGTGCATTTGTGCTTAAGATGTTTTCTGATTTGATTCAATTTGTCTTTTACTATAGAATCAGAAAGAATAAGGTTTCATGCAAGGGACAAAGGTTCTTAGGAAATGACTTGATTATCATTGAGAATCAGTTTAGAATTATTCTAAAGTGTTCTTGCTTTGAAGATTCGAGTACAGGAGAAATTCAGGGGAAGCCCTGTTCAGATATAATAGGCGCTTTTTCGTTTTCGACAACTAACATCAATTTAATCAATGGAGGGAAACAATACACATGGCTACGAATTTCGTCATTGAAGGTCTGAAAGCGACGATCGAAGGTAAGGAAATCCTGAAAGGCATCAACCTGGAAATGAAAGGTGGAGAAATCCACGCAATCATGGGTCCGAACGGAACAGGTAAATCCACTCTGGCTTCTGCATTGATGGGGCACCCGAAATATGAAGTAACAGACGGTACAATTACACTTGATGGTGAAGATGTATTGGATATGGCTGTAGATGAGCGCGCACGTGCAGGTCTCTTCCTGGCTATGCAATACCCAAGTGAAATTGCAGGTGTTACGAACTCCGACTTCTTGCGTAGTGCAATTAACGCACGTCGTGGCGAAGGTAACGAGATCTCCCTGATCAAGTTCATTCGTCAAATGGAAGGTAAAATGAAAGAACTCGACATGAACCCTGAGTTCGCTCACCGTTACCTGAATGAAGGTTTCTCCGGTGGTGAGAAAAAACGTAACGAGATTCTGCAAATGATGCTGCTTGATCCAAAAATCGTAGTACTTGATGAAATTGACTCCGGTCTGGACATCGATGCTTTGAAAATCGTGGCTGACGGTGTGAACGCTATGAAGAGCGAAGATCGTGGCTTCCTGATCATCACTCACTACCAACGTCTGTTGAACTACATTACGCCTGACTATGTTCACGTAATGATGCAAGGTCGTATCGTGAAATCCGGCGGACCTGAATTGGCTCACCGTCTGGAAGCTGAAGGATATGACTGGGTAAAGGCAGAGCTGGGAATTACAGACGAAACTGTAGGCCAAGAAGCGTAAAGACAAAACGGAGGAGGATTAATCAATGACTACACAAACAATTCTTCCGGTTGAATCTGAAGCGCTTCGCGCCTTGTCGGAAAGCAACAATGAACCCGGCTGGTTGACCGAACAGCGGCTTGAAGCTTTAAAGCTTGCGAGCGGGCTTGCGCTTCCTAAACTGGAAAAACAAAAAATCGAACGCTGGAATGTCAGCGAGTACGGAACATATAAAACAAGTGAAGCCATTTCTTCTTTGACAGAAGTACCTGCTTCTATCAAAGATCTGGTTCAGGATCAAGCTGAAGGCAGTCTGGTTATCCAGCGCAATTCCGGTACGGTATACTCCAAGGTGTCTGCTGATCTGGCAGCAAAAGGAGTTATCTTCACGGATCTGGCTACAGCGGTTCGCGAACATGGCGATCTGGTAAAACAATATCTGAACACAGCAGTGAAAGCGGATGAGCATTCCCTCGCTGCTTTGCATGCGGCACTTTGGAATGGCGGGGTCTTCCTGTATGTTCCGAAAAATGTCGAAATCGAAGTACCACTGCAAGCAGTGTTGCTTACGGACGACGCATCTGCAACGTTTGCACCTCACGTGCTTGTAGTTGCAGAAGCAAACAGTTCAGTAACTTATGTTGATAACTATGTATCTGGCGAATTGTCCGCACCTGTTTTCCATAATGGTGTTGTGGAAGTATTCGCAAAATCCGGTGCTAAAGTACGTTTCGCATCGGTTCATCAACTGAGTGTGAATGTAACTGATGTTTCATTCCGTCGTGCAGTGTTGGAGAATGATGCTTCCATCGAGTGGATTGTAGGCGAAATGAACAATGGCGACACAGCGAGCAACACGATGACCGTGCTGAAAGGCAATGGATCAAGTTCTGATTCCAAAGTCATCGCTGTAGGTTCCGGTTCGCAGAAAATCAACTACACCACAGAAGCTCGTCACTTCGGCAAGAATACACCAAGTCAGATGATTACACGTGCAGTTATGCGTGAAGAAGCTTCTGCAATCATCAACGGCATCACGAAGATTGAGAAAGGCGCTACCAAAGCCGATGGACAGCAGACAGAGAAAGTGTTGATGCTGAGCCCTAAAGCACGTGGAGACGCCAATCCAATCCTTCTTATTGACGAGGATGATGTAACAGCAGGTCACGCGGCTTCTGTTGGTCAAGTCAATGCTGAGCAGATTCATTACTTGATGTCGCGCGGAATTAACCGTACGGATGCCGAACGCCTGATCATCTATGGCTTCCTGGCTCCGGTGGTGGCGGATATTCCTCTGGAAGCACTGCGCACCCAATTGCAGTCCCTGATTGAGAAGAAGCTGGGACAATGAACCCGTCCATTCGCGAGCAGTTCCCGATCCTCCACCAGGAAATCAACGGACACCCGCTCGTATATTTAGATAGTGCTGCAACTTCACAGAAGCCTCATGCTGTGATTGAAGCAGTCAAACATTATTATGAGTTTGAGAACTCCAACGTACACCGTGGTGTTCATACCCTTGGAAGCCGTGCAACTGACGCCTATGAAGGCGCACGTGAGAAGGTAGCCAAGTTTATCAATGCCCGCCGTACACAGGAGATTATCTTTACCCGCGGGACAACGACAGCCCTCAATCTGGTGGCTTCATCGTACGCCCGCGCCAATTGCAAAGAAGGCGATGAAATTGTTATCACGCAAATGGAGCACCATAGTAATCTGATTCCTTGGCAGCAAGTTGCCAAGGAGACAGGTGCAACATTGAAATACATTCCGCTTCAGCCTGACGGTCATATTGAATTGGCTGATGTAGAGAATACGATTACGAACAATACTAAAATTGTAGCAATCGCTTATGTATCCAATGTTATGGGTCTGATCCATCCTGTGAAACAAATTGCTGAAATTGCACACCGCAATGGTGCTGTCATCGTTGTTGATGGCGCACAAAGCACACCTCACATGAAGGTGGACGTTCAGGATCTGGACTGTGATTTCTATGCATTATCCGGTCATAAAATGTGCGGACCAACCGGAATCGGTGCACTCTACGGCAAAAAGGCGCTGCTGGAGTCCATGGAACCCATTGAGTTCGGTGGTGAAATGATTGATGATGTGGGTCTGTACGAATCCAACTGGAAAGAGCTTCCCTGGAAGTTCGAAGGCGGAACCCCGATTATTGCAGGTGCGGTAGGTTTGGGAGCTGCCATTGATTTTCTGGAGCAGATTGGTATGGATGAAATTGCACATCATGAAAGTGTGCTGGCAGCTTATGCAACGGAACGTCTATCCGAAATTGATGGGTTAACGATCTATGGCCCAGCCAAGCGGCATGTGGGTGTCGTTACCTTTAACCTGGGTGATGTTCATCCGCATGATGTGGCAACCGTGCTGGATGCGAGTGGCGTAGCCATTCGTGCCGGACACCATTGCTGTCAACCGCTAATGCGCTGGCTTGAAGTTAGCTCAACAGCTCGTGCCAGCTTCTATCTATACAATAACGAACAAGATGTAGATCGGCTTGTCAGCGCCTTAATCCAGACAAAGGAGTATTTTGGCGATGCAACTTGATGATCTGTACAGACGTGTTATAATGGACCACTACAAAAACCCGCGTAACCGCGGAACATTTGATAATGACGCTGTCACGGTGAATTTGAACAATCCAACGTGCGGCGACCGGATTTCACTGCAAATTTTGCTGAAAGACGGAATCGTCCAGGAAGCCAAATATACGGGTGAAGGCTGCTCCATCAGCATGTCCTCTGCATCGATGATGACAGAGGCCGTCAAAGGCAAAACGATGGAACAGGCACTCGATATCGCTAACCGTTTTTCCTCACTGATGAAAGGTGAAGAAGTCGATTTCGACGATTATGAAGATCTCGAAGCCCTATCCGGTGTGAACAAGTTCCCTGCACGCATCAAATGTGCCACTCTGGCCTGGAATGCATTACGCAAAGGGATTGACGAAGAGAACAAAGTACAATAACGATAGGGAGGTAGAGCAAGATGGCTAAAAAAGCACCAG
Source organism: Paenibacillus xylanexedens (assembly GCF_001908275.1). Lineage (NCBI taxonomy): Bacteria > Bacillati > Bacillota > Bacilli > Caryophanales > Paenibacillaceae > Paenibacillus > Paenibacillus xylanexedens. The sequence continues at coordinate 2,961,058 of NZ_CP018620.1, forward strand.
AAATGGAAGAGTACAAATATGGTTTTCGCGACGAGCACAAATCCATCTTTCAAACCGGTAAAGGTCTGACTGCAGAAGTGGTTACCGAGATTTCCAAGATTAAGAATGAACCGGAATGGATGTTGGAATTCCGTTTGAAATCCTTGAAACAATTCGAAAAGATGCCAATGCCGAAATGGGGCGGAGATCTCGACGGATTGGATTTCAATGAAATTCAGTATTATGTACGTGCTTCTGAAAAACAAGGTAAAACATGGGAGGAAGTTCCTTCCGAAATCAAGGAAACCTTTGATAAATTGGGTATCCCTGAAGCAGAGCAAAAGTTCCTTGCAGGTGTATCGGCTCAGTATGAGTCCGAGGTTGTATACCACAATATGCAAAAGGAATTGGAAGACCAAGGTGTAATCTTCATGGATACGGATACGGCTCTCAGAGAGCATCCGGAAATCCTGCGTGAATATTTTGCAACGGTTATTCCACCAGCAGATAATAAATTTGCTGCTTTGAATAGTGCGGTATGGTCCGGAGGAAGCTTTATATACGTGCCTAAGGGTGTTAAATGTGAAGTACCTCTGCAAGCCTACTTCCGGATTAACTCCGAGAATATGGGACAATTCGAGCGTACACTCATCATTGCGGACGAAGACAGCTTCGTTCACTATGTAGAGGGATGTACAGCTCCAATCTATAGCACGAACTCACTGCACAGTGCGGTTGTTGAGATCATCTGTAAGAAAAATGCTCGTGTTCGTTACACAACGATTCAAAACTGGGCACCAAACATCTACAACCTCGTTACGAAACGTGCGGTTGCTGAAGAAAATGCAACGATGGAATGGGTCGATGGTAACATCGGTTCCAAACTGACAATGAAATATCCTGCGGTTGTATTGAAAGGCCGTGGAGCTAAAGGTTCCGTACTCTCCATCGCTGTAGCTGGTAAAAACCAGCATCAGGATGCAGGTGCGAAAATGATCCACTTGGCTCCGGATACAACATCTACGATCGTATCCAAATCCATCAGTAAACATGGTGGTAAAGTAACGTACCGTGGTTTGGCTTCCTTTGGACGTCAAGCTGAGGGCGCGAAATCCAACATCAAGTGTGATACACTCATTCTCGATAATGAGTCCACATCGGATACAATTCCTTACAATGAAATCATGAATGATAACATCATGCTGGAGCATGAAGCTACAGTATCTAAAGTGTCCGAGGATCAACTCTTCTATCTGATGAGCCGTGGTCTGACGGATGCAGAAGCAACACAGATGATTATCATGGGCTTCATTGAGCCATTCACGAAGGAATTGCCAATGGAATACGCTGTTGAGATGAATAGATTGATCAAATTCGAAATGGAGGGCTCCATTGGTTAATCCAATGCAGCGCCTTTCGAAGCCGTAAAGCTGAAGCTAGTTGCTGATGTTAAGCGGTAGATATCGTTTTATGTGATCGAATACCCTCTAGAGCAGACTTTTTAAAAAGTCTCTCTAGGGGGTATTTTTATTCAAAAAATCTGGGGATAACAGTGATCAGAAGGTTATTCTGTTATCGGAGTGGCAAGCGGAAATATTCTTTAGTTCAATTTGTATATTTACAAATGAATAGACCAGCGTTATTCTTCCATTAACGAATATTACATATATTTGAATAGATTCTAATATGAGGAGGGGTATGATGCGAAGAAGTATAGTTAAAAAAGGAGCAGCCTTGGTATTGTCTGCTGTTGTTGCCTTTACGAGCTCTCCGTTATTTTTATCAACGGCGAGTGCTACAGAAGGTGGATCGGTATCGGGTTCATTCAACGTACTTAGTTACAATGTAAGTGGCCTTCCGGAGCTGGTATCCAGTTCCAACCCCAAGGAGTACACCGTTCAGATTTCCCCAAAATTAAATGACTATGACATCATTAATGTGCAAGAGGATTTTAATTATCATAATGAGCTGATATCCCAAGTCACTCTGCCGTATTTGACGACAACCAGCGGAATTGCGGGTTTTGGTAGTGGGTTGAACAGTCTGTCCAAATATCCATTCCGTGACTTGAAACGTATTACCTGGGATAAGCGATCTGGTGTTTTTGACAATGGAAGTGATGAATTGACTCCAAAAGGATTTACAGCAGCTACATATGAGATCACACCTCAGGTGAAAGTGGACGTGTACAACTTGCATGCGGACGCAGGTAGCGATGATAAATCGCTTGAAGCCAGACGAGATAATATCAGACAACTCTCCAATTACATCAAGGAGCACTCGGACGGGAACGCGGTTATCGTATTTGGGGATACCAATACACGGTACACCCGTGCCGCTGACAATATAGAGTTGCTCATGTCTGAGAATGGATTAAGAGATCCGTGGATCGATTTGATTCGTGGTGGAAGTATTCCCGCTGATGGGGATGCTCTTATGGATGCAACCAATATACATGGCCCGAACTATGAAATTGTCGACAAAATTTTGTATCGCGGAAGTAAAGCGTTGTCCCTTAATGCACAGAGTTATCGTTTGGAAAATCAAACGTTTGTTGATCCGAGTGGGAAGCAACTCTCCGATCATTATCCGATTACAGCGGAATTCGTGTTCAACACATCTTCTCAGTACCAACTAAGTTCAACAATCGGAGGATCCGGGGGGACCGGGTTTAATGATCTAAATCATATTCCGGAGTCCAGACCTAGCTCAGTGGTGCTTAACTCAGGCAATCGTGTAGACGGTATTTCAACGTTGTACAGGGATGGAACGAATCTGAAACATGGTGGTCAATCAAACATTGCCACACTTAACTTGGCAGACGGAGAGTATCTAACTCAGGCAACCATTAGTCAGGGGACACGAAATGGAGACAAACGGATCTTTTACGTGGAGTTGTTGACCAATCTTGGAAATAAGATTGAAGGCGGACAAAAGACATCGGATCAAATTAAACTTGAAGCACCAGCAGGGTGGTATATAGCCGGATTTTATGGAAGAGCAGGACAGGAATTGGATCAGCTAGGGGTCATATACAGACCTCTGAATTAGGAGTGTATAGTGGTTGGAATGAAAACTTAGTATATGTAACTGATAGAGTAATCATAGTAGCATAGCGCCGCTTGGAATATACGTGGGAGAAACCATAAGGTTTCCCTAATGATATTCTGAGCGGTATTTTTGTGGAATAAAATAAGACCAATAGCACAAGCCATTTCATAGATTTAAGCATTTAATGATAGAAAAGGATGTGAGTGTATGAGCGTAAACCCTTTCGAGGGCTATCGGATTACAAGTTCATTCGGCTATCGAATTCATCCCATTCATGGTGGACAGACATTTCACCGCGGAATTGATCTCGTGACAGAGCCCTGGAATGGCCCCGTCTACGCCTTTATGGAAGGTAGGGTACGTTTTGCTTCCGAAGGAGTTACAGGCTCCGGATTCGGCGGTTACGGGCTTACCGTTGCTCTTCAAGATCATCGTGGCTACTTGCATTGTTATGCTCACCTTTCGCGAATTGCCGTAACCGTTGGGCAGCGGGTGAAGCGAGGCCAGCTTATCGGTAATCAGGGAAGCACGGGTCAGAGTACTGGCCCGCATGTACATTATGAGATTCGTAAAACAAGTGCACCATCTTACGGGTATACACCCAGCGATGATGGTGTGACGGAACCGGGTGCATATCTACAGGCCGAATACGGAACTGCATCTCAGGAAGAGGAGGCTCCGCCGATGACCACTGAGCAGAAGAAAATATTTGAAGCCATGCAGAAAACGCTGGAGATTCAAGGGGGATGGATTCAGCAACAGGAGCAACTATCCAATATGGATTGTCCCGCATGGGCGCAGCAAGCATTTGATTATTATCGACCGTTTATTATGAACGACAAAGGCAGTTATGAATTCTGGAGATTACTTGTTATCATGTACCGCAAGGAAAAGGGCATCCAGGTTCATTCGGATTCCGACATATAGATCCCTGCAAAGAACAGGAATAGCAAAAGGATAATCCACTCAGGTAGATGCAGACAGACAACCATTTATCGAATGTTGCCTGTTCGCCCGGTTCATTCCACCGGAAACGTCATATGTTAGGGTATACCTGATGAAGAGGAGGCAATCACATGAGCGAAGTAGGATATGGCTGTGGTGGCAACGTAGGCGGAGTAGGCGGCGTTGGCGGATACAATATGTTCACAAACACTGGTGCAATCTTGGTACTGTTCATTCTGTTGGTTATCATCACAAAAGCATTCTGCGTGTAATCCAACATGATCGAATCGGAATAGACAAAAGGGAAGCCGTTTACGGCTTCCCTTTTGTCATATGCCAACCTATGAGTTGGTTATTTCAGTTACTATGGGGTTCTTCGTATACATGCTGTGTACAATGAACAGTTACTGTACATAAATCTCAACGATAGCAATATCTCTTTCTTTCGCTAAATCGATAAAGGCTGTAGAGGTCTGAACGAGTGGTCGGAAATAATCCGCAGGATTGTTCATGACAATGAGTCCCGTCTGACCCGTGGTGAGCAGAACCCTTTTACCGATAAAATTAGGCAGCATGTGCTTGATCAGTTCCTGTGTTGCTTCAGCATTTAACTGACCGAAGCTGAGGCTGTACAGCTCACACAGAACAGAGATCAGTTCCTGTTTGGTCTGGTATACCCGATTCGTCGTCATGGCGCTGTAAACGTCTGCTACAGCAGTTATACGGGCATATGGGTGGATCTCGTCTCCTCGCAGTCCATGAGGATAACCACTTCCATCCTCGCGCTCATGATGCTGAAGTGCAACCGTTGCCAGAATTTCATCCTGTGTGGATTCTTTAATGATATCGTACCCATAGAATGTGTGCTTCTTCATTTCGTCAAATTCTTCCGTGGTCAATTTACCAGGTTTATGTAACATTTCAGAAGGAATCTTGGACTTGCCGATATCATGAAGATATCCTGCTTTGGCTACCGTTAGACATTCCTCGGGATTGTAACCCATCCAGCCGGCGATATAAAAAGCGAGCATTCCGACTTGCAATGAATGGTTGTACGTATAATCGCTATCCCCGTCCAGCATAAGCAACAAGGAGACAACATCTTTTTGTTTTTCCAACTGTTCTGTTAGGGTAAACAAAATCTCATCGACCTGTGTCTCATCAATAAAACCCTTCTCCATCGCTTGTTGAAATAGAGATTCAGTACCTTTGATCGTATCGTTAAACAAATTAGTTAACAGACGGGTTTGATCGGAAGGTAAGGTTTGTGCATCAGAGTGTAGGTCGGATGGTGTGTGTTCTACATCTGCGTACTCGATTCCATGTTGCAACAGTTTGGATAGGTCATCTTCACTGAGGGTGGAACCTTTCATCAGCATGTGGAGACCCGAACTGTTGTATACATCATTTTGTAACAGGTCACCCGGTTTAAGATCAGTAACATGCACTCTCACGTATAAACCACCTTTTCTCGACTAATATCGACACATATAATTATAATAACAAGAAAAAAATGGGTTGACAACGACTTATTTACTATTAACCCACTCTGTCTAAAAAGGTGTAAAGGCTCATTGTTTAGTTCTCCATGGGGTTCCATGGTCCTAATTGATGTCCCTTCCATTCAGATCCATCTTCCCAAATTTCCTTTTTCCAGATCGGAACGGTCTGTTTCAGTCTCTCTATGGCGTAACGGCTTGCATCATAACAGTCGTTGCGATGAGGCGAGGAAACAGCAATGACTACACTAATCTCTGCTACATCCACTTTCCCGATTCGGTGACTGATTGCACATAACACGCCAGGCCAGCGATCGGAGATTTCCACACCAATGGCTGCCATCTGAGAAAGAGCCATCGGCACATAGGCCTCGTATTCAAGATGAACGGTGCGCTGTTCACCGGTCATTTCACGAGTCGTACCTACAAAAGTAAGAGCTGCCCCGTGATTCGGGGTAATCACTAGCGCCGTTGTTGCTTCCACGGACAAGGTGGACTCTGTAATTAGAAATAAGCCATCTTCAGTCCGATGCTCTGGAACGGTAGAGCGAAGCTGTTCATCGGATATATCCGTACCATCGCCTCCAGAGACGGGAGGGATCAACGCAAGTTCATCTTCTGAGCTAAGTATAGTATCGGCAGGAGCGTACTGCTGGTTAACTGCCAAAAAGGATGTCCTTATCTGAGAAGCTGCCTCTGGGTAGGCCAGACTCAGTTTTTCTTTTAAATCGGTAGCGGTTGGAATGTCTCCAATGTACTCAAACTCCAGAAGGGATGTATTTAAACGTTCTGCAATGCCTGCAAATAGTTGAATTGTCAATTTCATAGATATGACTCACCTCTTTTTGATCTCTAAACCCTATAAATATATCATAACGACGCGGAAAATGTTATGCTTATCCATTAGAAGAATGAACGTTTATTGAAGAGCAGGGGAGGCGGTGTGATGAGCACCAGGGAGAAGCAAACGTTAACGATTCTGCACACCAACGACATTCATAGCCACTTCGGCTCCATGAGCACCATCGCCGCTATGATCAATGAGGAACGTGACCAGGTTGGCAACTTCCTTGTATTGGATATCGGCGATCATATGGACCGTATGGCCGTTGAGACAGAAGGGACGCTGGGGACGGCTAATGTTGATGTTATTAACCTGACGGGCTACGATGCCATTACAATCGGTAACAACGAAGGACTAACCTTTACGCCAGATCAGCTCTCGCAGTCCTACGCTGGACTTCTGTGTCCTGTGGTATGCGGCAATGTTGTGGAGCAAGATACTGGCCTTGCGCCAGTGTGGATGAAACCTTCTCTGATTGTGGAGAAAGGTCCATTTCGCGTTGGTCTGCTGGGGGCAACGGCCCCTTTTACCACGTTTTACGAATTGCTCGGGTGGGATGTTCTGGACCCTGTGGAGTCATTAAGAGCTCAAGTGGAAGCATTACGTGATGAAGTGGATGTGGTGGTTATTCTTTCACATCTGGGGCTTTCGACAGATCGTAGACTGGCGGAGCAAATTACTGGAATCGATGTTATTCTCGGTGGACATACCCATCATGTTCTCGAAGAACCCTTAGTCATTGGTCAGACTGTGCTGGGTGCAGCTGGAAAATTTGGCCAATGGCTTGGGAAAGTGGTTCTGGAACGAACAAGTGTGGGAGAACCTCTCCAACTGGTAAGTAGCGGTTGTATGGCTGCCAAGAGTATATTACTGGATGATCAGGTCGCGTTGGCAATCGCTACGAATCGTACGGAGGCTGAAAGGACACTCAATCAGACGGCAGTGATAACGGATCGGGTGCTGCCCATCACGTACGACCGGGAATCCCCGTTTGCTACCTTGCTTGCACAAGCTGTTCGTCATTTCACGGGGGCACAGCTGTCTCTGGTGAATGCAGGTCAGCTTCTCGGAGAGCTTCCACAAGGTAATATTACAAAAGGAATGTTGCATTCCCTATGTCCATCTCCTATAAATGCTTGTACAATATGCTTGAGTGGAAGTCATATTCGTGAAGCACTTGAGCAGTCCTTGTTGGACGAGTTTTCAGGTAAGCCCATTGTGGGATTTGGTTTTCGTGGTCATATTCTAGGCACGTTATGTATGGACGGAATGGAAGTTCAATACAATCCAGATGCGCCAGCCTATGAGAAGATCCAGGCCATATCCATCAATGGGGAGCCTATGGACGAACAATGTGAGTATATTGTTGGGACACTGGACATGTTTACGTTCAATGTGGGGTATCCTCCTCTTGCTCATGGAACCCGTACGCTCTATCATCTTCCGGAATTCATACGCGATTTGCTGGAAACGGAAATAAAACGACCAGGGGCTCTGGACGACAGCCTGCGAGCCCGCTGGCGTCAAAGCTAAATTTAAAGTACTTGCCTTCTGCTGAAGCGGCGGCTAGTGGTAATTACATCTACGGAGCGGGAGAGGATAGGCTGTGCGTTTAGTACATATAAACTTATTGCAGCCTGGCATGAAGCTGGGGAAACGTATTTATAGTGAAGAAGGCCTTGTATTACTTAGTGAGGATGTAGAGCTAACCAGTCGATTGATTGGACGCCTTAAGGATCTCGGAGTCGGTTATGTGTATATTAAAGATGCTGCGACAGAGGACATCATCGTTCCTGAAATGTTGCAGGAAGAGACCCGAAGGAAAGCACTGGTCGAGATCAAGCAGCAATTTCAGAGCATGTCGGGAATGAAAACGAAGAATCGGATTCCTCATTTCGGTAAAGCGCTTAGTGGTGTAATGAATACCATTCTGGAGGACATCGGCAGCCAAAAGGAAGCCATGATTATGCTGATGGACATGAACTCCAGTGATTTTGACCTGTATAATCATTCGCTGAATGTATGTGTGTATACACTGGTTCTTGGTGTCGCTTCGGGTTACACACGCCAGCAATTAATGGAGGTTGGTCTGGGTGCCTTACTGCATGATATTGGCAAGACACAGATTGCACCAGAAATTCTGCATAAGCCTTCCAGATTAAGTGACGAGGAATTTAAAATCATTCAGCAGCACACTACATATGGACATCGTATTCTCAAAGACGAACCAGGTATACCGCTTCTATCTGCACATTGTGCATTGCAGCACCATGAGCGAATTGATGGCAGCGGATATCCCTTTGGGCTGAAGGATAAAGAGATTCATGAGTATGCCAAGTGGATTGCGCTTGCTGATTCGTATGATGCCATGACAACGAATCGAGTCTACAAGCAAGCCTTGCTGCCACATCAGGCCGTAGAGGTGCTGTATACGGGCTCAGGAACGCTTTATGAACAACGAATGCTGGAGAGATTCAGGGATTGTGTAGCGATCTACCCCGTGGGTCTATCGGTCACGCTCAGTACGGGAGAGGTTGGGGTAGTTGCAGCGATTCATCCACGTGTTCCTCAACGTCCACTTATCCGGGTGCTCAAGGATGCCGACGGCCAGACCTTATCTTCGCCCTACGAAATTAACCTGTCTACAGCACTGTCTGTGATGATCACAGGTGTAGAGGGTGTGGAGGATACACCTTCAGCGGCTCAAAGTGAACGGTTGGAAAGTTGAACAAGCTTAGAAATGATTAGCGCTCATGTCGTAATATCGGGGCCGTTTCGTAATGCGGTCCAGAGTTGCCTGAGCGTTTTTTTGTCATGTAATGGACAGGGTCTACGTATGCCGGAGCATTCAAAATTGTGCTATGATAAAAGATAACTCCAAAAAGAGAAACACAAGGTATGATGTAAATAAAACTTTTTAGGTTAATAAAAGGAATAAGGTGAAGAACAATGACCATGCTAAACTCAGGATCGGTACAACCGATGCCTTTATCTCCAACGAATGATCCGTGGGATCCGATTGGCTCTCTGCGTACATATGGACGCCATGTGTTGACCAGTGTAGAAATGACTGTGACACATCTATGCAACATGCGGTGTGAGCACTGTGCCGTAGGAGATATGCTTACGATGCGTGAAGCGCCGGCTCTTCCATTACCGCTGATGCTGAAACGATTGGATGAAGTGGAGCATCTGCAGACGATTAGTCTGACGGGTGGCGAGCCAAGCTTTAGCCAGAAAACAGTGGATGAGATGATCATCCCGCTGCTCAAATATGCCAAGGAACGTGGAATTCGTTCCCAGATCAATTCGAATTTAACGCTGGATATCAGCCGATATGAGCAACTTTTGCCGTATCTGGACGTTATGCATATCTCGTTCAACTACCTGAATGCTGACGATTTCCATCAAGTCGGATTTGCAAATAGTGGCAGACCTGTGAAACGTGAAGTCGCGGTGAAGATGTATGAGAAAATGATTGAAAATTCCCGCAAATTAAGTGAAGCAGGCATGTTTATCTCTGCCGAGTCCATGATTAACTTTCGTACACACGACAAGCTGGATGGTATTCATCAATTGATTCGTGAGATGGGCTGTGTTCGTCACGAAGTGCATCCAATGTATAATTCGAACTTTGCTTCTTCACTGCCCGTGTTATCACTGGACCATATGAGAGCAGCGATACATCGTTTGCTTGATGTGCGTGATAAAGATATGTGGATGCTCTTTGGTACTCTGCCATTCTTCGCGTGTAGTGCAGCAGAGCAGGATCGGGAACTGATCAACCGTTTATACAGCGAACCAAATGTGACGGTACGTAATGATCCGGACGGACGCAACCGCGTTAACGTCAACATGTTCACGGGTAATGTGTATGTGACGGATTTTGCGGACATCCCGGCGTTTGGCAACATTCGTGATCGTAAACTGGATGATGTGTTCCATGAATGGTCAGCTGAACATCCGTTGAATCAAACGGTAAACTGCCATTGTGATATCGCATCCTGTTGCGGACCAAACCTGCTGGTGGCAGATATGTATTACAAGGGTGTGGATTTCAAATCGAGAAAGGCAATCACACGTTGATATTCCAGGTGTATTCCTGAAATAGATAGAAAAGGGGAGTTTCAACTTGGATATTCATACCGAATTTCATCTTGGGCAGCTGGTATTTAATCTGGTCTGTGTCTTTTTGCTCGTATTTTTGAATGGCGTATTTGTCGCAGCGGAATTTTCCCTTGTGAAAGTAAGGCAGACACGCTTAACTCAATTGCAGAGTGAAGGAAATCGTATGGCTGGTTATGCACTGAAGGTGAATAGTAAACTGGATTCCTATCTATCGGCAACTCAGTTCGGGATTACGCTGACATCGCTTGGACTCGGGTGGCTGGGAGAACCGGCCATCTCCGAATTGCTCGTTGAGCCACTCATGTTTAAACTTGGTGTAGGAGATACAGGGCTTATTTCGACCGTGTCGGTCATTATCGGTTTTTGTATCATTACGTTTCTGCATATTGTGCTAGGTGAGCTTGCACCTAAATCGTTAGCTATTCAAAAAACAGACGGAGTGGCATTGTTTTTATCTGCACCTTTGCTGTTGTTCTACAAAATCTTCTTCCCGTTCATCTGGGTTCTGAATGTATCGGCCAATGCATTGCTGCGTCTGGCAGGTATCGAACCTGCCAGTGAAGGTGAAGCTCACTCGGAAGATGAACTTCGTATTCTGATGAAGCAGAGTGCCAAAAGTGGTGTCATCGATAAAGATGAGATCAAACTGATGGATAACATCTTTGATTTCTCCGATATGCTGGCACGTGAAGTGATGCTGCCACGTACAGACATGGATTGTCTGTACACACATATGTCTTTGGAAGAGAACCTGGAGATCATTAATGCAACCAAACATTCCCGGTATCCCGTAGCAGTAGAAGACAAGGATGAGATCATTGGATTTATACACATCACCGATCTGTTACTGGCTAAACCGGAGCAACAACATGATCTGGGTTCACTCGTCCGTCCAATCTTAAACGTTCCTGAATCCATGGAAATCAGTCATGTGCTGCGTCTGATGCAGAAGAAACATTCTCAGATGACGCTGGTTGTGGATGAATATGGCGGCACAGCTGGATTGCTGACTGCGGAAGAAATTCTGGAAGAGATTGTTGGAGACTTGTATGACGAGTTTGAGGATGAGCGTCCGCATATGGAACGCAGTGGAGATTCATTCTCCATTGATGGTCGTTCGCTTATTGAAGAAGTTCATAAGTGGACCGGAGCCATCATTGAGGATGAAGAAGTGGATACCATCGGCGGATGGCTATTTAAAGAGCTTGGGGGCAATCCAACCAAGGGGAAAACGCAGGAGCTGAATGGGTACGTTTTTGAAGTGGAAGAATCGACTCGCTTGCGAATTACCCGGGTTCGAGTGTACAAGAAATCTGTCCCTCAAGACATGAATTCGGAAGAAAATCCAGCAGAATAGAACTCGTTGCAGGAGTAAGATAAGACGAGCAAAAGTATGAAATGACGCAGATTACGAAGATCTGCCAGGATATAAGACCTTTGGAAGTTACCTAGAAGGGGAACGAACCGAAGGTCTTTTTTTTTATTTTAAATAAGAATTTGGAGAAATTCTACACATAGTTGAAACGAATTTCGGATTAACTTCGGGGACAGCGTCATATGGTTATAGAGACGGGAAACTGGAAGGACCTCAGTAATATTCAGTTGCACCAACGATGTTATAGGAGGCGTTGTTCTGTGAAAGATCCGCAACTTCGTGCTTACGCCCCTTTTGTGGGGCCGTTTGATCCTTGTCCGCCAGTAGAGATTCGGACGTATCTGGTACCTCCGCAGTTATTTATTCCATTTCAGCCCATGGGTTGGCCGCAGTACAGCCCGGCGGAAGCGTTGAGATTGGGAACCTTATGGCCTGCATTATACAGCCCTTATACACCAGCTAGATCGAAGGGAAGGAAGGTGGAAGTGGATGGAACCTGAAGTGCCGAAACCCTGTGACGCTAAATACTACGAATTGCTTGAAGAACTTCAGGCGCTGGATTTCGTGTTAGTGGAACTGAATCTGTACCTGGACACCCATCCGGGAGACTTCCAAAGCATTGAGCAGTACAACAAGTTCAGCCAGGAGCGAATGCGGGTAGCCCATGAATTTCAGCAGTTGTACGGACCGTTGATGAACTTTGGGCATGCTTTCTCCAAATATCCTTGGGAATGGTCTCAGACGCCCTGGCCATGGCAAGTGTGACACATCAGCCTCAGGCTTCCTTGCAGGGACTCTAGGGACAGGAAGCCCGAGGGTTAGAAGAAGGGCTGTATTTTAATAACGTAGAGGGAGGCGTCTTACATGTGGGTGTATGAGAAAAAACTGCAATATCCCGTAAGGGTTAGTAAATGTGATCCTCGTATGGCGAAATTGCTGATGGAACAATATGGCGGTGCCGATGGGGAGTTGGCCGCTGCCCTTCGATATCTGAATCAGCGTTATACGATTCCAGACAAGATTATCGGTCTGCTGACGGATATTGCTACAGAGGAATTTTCTCATCTGGAGATGATTGCCACCATGATCTACAAGTTGACCAAGGACGCGTCGGTGGATCAACTGGAAGAAGCGGGACTTGGGCCGAACTATGCTCAACGCGATTCTGCCTTGTTTTATACCAATTCCTCCGGTGTACCCTTTACAGCTGCTTACATTGCTGCAAAGGGCGATCCGATTGCGGATCTGTACGAGGACATTGCAGCAGAAGAGAAAGCCCGGGCTACATATCAATGGTTGATCGACCTGACCGATGACGTGGATCTGCAGGATAGTCTGAAGTTTCTAAGGGAACGCGAGATCGTGCATTCCTTGCGTTTTCGGGAGGCTGTAGAAATCCTGAAAGACGATCGGGAGACAAAGAAGATTTTCTGAACGTTTGGTATAAAAGCAGAAGTCTGGCAGTCCGATAGGGCTGCTTTTTGCTTTGAAAAGATAGTATTATTAAATAATTAATTTTAAATTAAAATTACACATAATTATATATTTTACAAATATTGTTTTTAAATCCACTTACATATTATACAATGAAATTGTAGTTAAAAACTCTATTTAGGAGATGATCATTTTGAGACTTAGTAAAGTTCTTATTTTGACTGCATGTTCCTTTATTCTGACCACTTCCATTTCAAGTGCAGGCGTGTCGGCGGCAAATATTCAACCCAATACCAGTACAAGTGTATCAGACGTAGTATCTGCTAGGCTTGAAAGTAAATTTTTTTCTGTAGTGCATTATTACCCTGTAGGTTTTGGAGTACCGAAATATCTTACGGACTATATTACGCCAGATGGCTATGTAGGAACCTTAGTGTTGGTTAGTTATCATACTGTGGATGGAATTGTTGCTGCAAGATACGAAGGGACCGTTTACAGATAATCAGAAATGGCAGATTAAACCTTCTAGTATTCAGATTCTTATAACAACGTATTTATAATAAATTTGAAAGTAGCAGTTCCAAGATAAAATAATTTGGACTGCTACTTTTCACTTTTAAATCATATTTATTGTGTAATAATATGTAAGTGGTATTTTTCACAATTATAGATGTTTAATCTTCAATGATAGGGGAGAAAAAGGAAAAAATAAAACCATCCCCGGTATACTACTGGGATGGTTTTATTGGATTTTGAAGTGTATACCTAATATTCAACCACCATGGCAACATTTTGCCACCCGGCTCCAACGGTCCAGAACAGAACTTTGTCACCACGCTGAATCTGACCGGTTGTAACCGCTCGATGTAATGCGATGAATGGACTGCTGGTTGAGGTATATCCGAACTCATCTCCGATATAGACGGCAATATCGTCACCAATGCCGACGTTCTCGGATACAGCCCGAATGTTACTAATGGATAGCTGGGAGAAGCAGGCGGCTCTGATCTCATCTGGAGCAATCTCGTTACGGATCAGCAAGGTACGAATGGACTCTGAAGCAGCATCCACACAGATGGAATCATCAAATGGGATGAATTTCACATGAAAGGCACCCGCATCTACACCCGTTTTGCCCAGCTTTGCCAAGCCTTGTGCAGGAAAAAGAGAATTACCATACACACAGGTATCCGTCTGATAGATGGAATCAATGAAACCGACAGCATGTTCATCCCGCTCTACAATAACCGCCGCTGCTGCATCACCGAAATTGGCGAAGTACACGGGATCATCGGGACTGGCGTGAGGAGCGACGTAATCCGAGCCGATGATTAATGCCCGGCGAATTCGAGGATTGCCCAGCATCTGCCGGCTAACCTGTTCGAAAGCAGCGGTCATGCCTGCACAGTTCGCGTTACTGTCAATACAGATCGTGTGAGAAGCTCCGTTAATCAGGCGATGGATCATCAGGGAATTCGTAGGAAAGATGTATTCTGGCGTTTGGCTTGCATAAGCAATCAGATCAATATCTGCACCGGTTAGTCCGGTTTTTTCCAGTAGGTTACTGACTGCCTCATAGGCCATGCTTAGTGAATTTTCGTCATCGTTGTCAATTTTATAACGTGTATCACGACCAAGTGCCTGTAACAATCCACGAATATCTACACCCCTTGCGTCAAAATGTTCAATATAGAAATCATTGTGCACCTTGGTTGCTGGATGATAGATATCGATATCTACAATACGAATTCCGGCCATCTTCATTCTCCTCTTGAGCGGAAGGGTGAATTCACAGCTTGTCCGCCTGGTTTATTAAGTGGTAACGGTAGATATGATTTCGAGATTGTCCAGACCGACTGACCGGCCGAGCCGGGACAATTGCATTTTTAGAATCGCGTTGTTCTCGAGGGTCAACACGACTTTTTTATATTCATCTTTTTTGAACAATTGAAGGCAGCCTTCCAGAAGAGGAACAATCTCCGGAGCAGTAACATTCAACTTTTTGCAATCAATGTTCAGGTCATACTCCTTGGTGTTAATAGAAGCGATCGTATCCTGATAGGCCGAGATGGAACGCAAACCGTCTTCTTGAGAGAAAGAACCCTCCAGTTCAATGTTTAACACCTTGTTTGGAACGTCAGTCTTCAGAATGAAATTTCCCATGCTTGATCTCTCTCCTTTAAATGAGTTAGGGCTATCCTGTTAGTGGATACACAGCCCATTGGGCCTCTGCTGAAAGCTTCTAAGATGCGAGCTGGTTCGAAGGATAATTTAACCATATTATAAAGGTAGGAATGTAAAAAGATCAATAAAAAAGTCGAATCATGTATAAAAATGTAGAAAAGTGAATTACTGTATTTCATCCAAGGTGGCAAGCAAAATATTAAATGCACTAATGATGCGCGGAGCACCCACACATGGTGCCAGATGTAGCAATATTCCCTTGAGCTGATCCACCGTCACTCCCACGCTCAGAGCCATCGTGTAATGTACCCCCAATTGTTCATACTGTCCTTGGGTGATCAACGAAGAGATGATAGCAACTTCCTTCCATTGATCCGTAATCGTGGTGCGCTGAAAAATATCCCCGTATGCCATCCCCATAATAAATTCCGACAATTCGGGAAAATGTTCTTTGATGGGTGCGAGAGCTCTTGCGCCGTACTCCCCAGAAAGTTTGGCGAAACGGTCCAGTCCCTGGGCTACATGTTCACTCATGATCTGCTCCTCCTAATTCAAATTTACGGTGCGGTGAGCCGTGGGTGGAATTTCATCTCGATCGGTCAGAAGCTCAATAACAGTTACCTGATTCAACGTCTGGGCTGTGTTCAGCGCAGATGAGAATTCAGCAAGAGTTTCTGCTCGAAACGCAACCGCACCGAGAGATTCGGCAAATTTGGCAGCATCCATAGGAACTTCATATAATGTGCCATCAATTCTGCCTGTTGTTTTTTCCATTCCTTTGAGTGCCATGTCCAGTTGTTTGTTGTTAACGACAATGAAAAAGACGTTCAGATTGTTGCATACCGCGGTATTGATCTCCGTCCCCAGCATCATGAAACATCCATCCCCGGTGATACATACAACGGTCTCTTCAGGTGAAGCGGCCTTTGCACCTATCGCCATACCAATGGCGTTCCCCATGCAGGCAAAGTAAGCGTCAAACACAAAGCTGCCTGGTTTTTTGACTTTATATCGCTGAACCGCGTGAAATCCATGGCTGCCATCATCAACAAACAGCTTATGATCATACGGAAGCAGATCGCTCATTCCATCTAGCACAGAAGCCAGAGACAGTTGGGGGAGATCTGGTAAAGGGACAGTGTAATCCATGGGTGTCGTGGTTCTCACAGGAGTAGGGAGGTCTTCTAATGTGCCCATCAAATATTGCAGGTTGTCCTTCAAATCACCGGTGATATGTAAGGTTTGAGCGCTCAGAATCTTGCCTACAAATGTAGGATCAGCGTCAAATTGAATGAGGTGTGCCGGGTGATGTTCAGGCTTCAGATTGCAGAGGGTCATGTCACTTAGACGTGAACCGAGTACGATATAAAGGTCACTTTGGTTCAACATGTCGTCTGCATGAGGGAAACCTCCAACACCACAAGGTCCATGGTACAGGGGATGGTCCCACGCAATCGCTCCTTTTCCACCAGGAGTAGTAATGACGGGAATGTTGAACGATTCGGCCAATTGAAGCAATTCATCATGGGCTCTGGCGCGACTTACACCTTTACCAGCAATAATTAAAGGGCGGTTGGATTGTTGAATGAGAGGAAAAATGCGATTCAGGTTAGATACGCTAAGCAGAGGTTCCGGTTCGGGAATGACAATCCGGCATTGGGATAACAACTCGGTCTGTACGTCAAAAGGAATACAGAGGTGAACAGGGCCTTTATTAGGGCCGAGTGCAATGGAAAGGGCATGGTTCAGCAGTGTGCCGAAGTGATCTCCACGCTCAACCAGTTTGCTGAATAGCGTAGCAGGCCTGAACATCTCGGCCAGATCAGCCAGATAAGAAGAAGAATCCTGACACTGGGGGAGCCCCAGTTCCTGAATGGATTGATGACCCGTAATAAATAGTACAGGCAGATTGTTAGCCTTTGCATGGGCTGCTGCAGTAAGCAGATTGGTTCCGCCTGGACCGGATGTGGCAAAGGCAACGCCGAGTTTACCTGTCTGTAATGCATAACCGGATGCGGCAAAACCTGAGCTGGATTCATGACGGCCTGGAA
The DNA here is from genome assembly GCF_001908275.1 of Paenibacillus xylanexedens. Taxonomy (NCBI): domain Bacteria; kingdom Bacillati; phylum Bacillota; class Bacilli; order Caryophanales; family Paenibacillaceae; genus Paenibacillus; species Paenibacillus xylanexedens. Next base: position 2,978,548 of record NZ_CP018620.1, read on the forward strand.
TGAACTCTAATCCGTAATCCACCATTTTCAGTACAGCAGGACAGATGGATTTACCAATAATACCAAAGACATGAGTAACACCTAGATTACGCAGAGTTTCTGCCAAATAGTCCGCAACTGTTCTCATGCGGGACACCTCACTTCATGAAATAGGTTATTAGAACCATACGCATATTCCATTTATTGAATGCAAGTTACAGTCTAAGGTTGTAAGAGGAAATATTCATTGTTATTAGGAAGAGTATCTTTTTTTGTGGTTTTTTGTCAACCTGTTTTTGTGAGTCTAAATTCCTGATTCTTAAGTTGGTAACGCTTTAAGTATTGCTGGATAAAGTAAAAATAATTGGTTATATATCCCTGCAACGAATTACCCAATCGCAACGAGGTTACAAATAATGTAAAATAATGACTGTAAATGATGAATTTCAGCCTCTAATAGCGACTTGAAAGTTTGAGATTTATCTTTTTTCGTATCAACGCATCATCGCATTCGCATTTCTTTGCTTTCTGCTATACTGGAAAGGAATTGGGAGGGGATGGAATGACAGTCATCAAGATGGCTCTGATTGGGCTGGGTAAAATGGGATTACATATGGTTCATCTAATCGAGAATACGAAGATGGATACAAAGATTGAGATTGTAGCGGTGTGTGATGCGAATGAGGAAGGTTTGGCGTCTTTTGCAGCTTCTCATCGGGGAGTTAGGACGTATACGGATTACAAGCAATTGATGAATGAACATCAGATTGATCTGCTGTATATTGCAGTTCCGCCGAAATTTCATTACCCGGTTGTCATGGAAGCACTGGAGCGCAAAATTCATGTGTTCTGTGAGAAACCACTTGCCAATAGTGTAGAAGAAGCCAAAAAGATGCTGGATGCAGCAGAGCAGGCGGGCGTTGTTCATGCCATCCACTTCTCGATGCCGCATGAACCTTCCGTGCTGAAGTTGCAAGAGTTGATTGAGCAGGGTGCAGTGGGGGCAATTCGCAAAATAGATCTTATTTTGCAATTCCCGCAGTGGCCACGATCATGGCAACAGAATGCATGGATTACGAGCCGGGAACAGGGTGGATTTATTCTTGAAGTGGGGATTCACTGGATTCATATGATTCAAAAGGTGTTTGGTGCCATCCGGGTAGTGAGCACTCAGGTTCAATATCCTGAGAATGGAGACTGTGAACTAGAAGTACAGGCTGCAATGGAGCTGGAAGATGGAACCCGAATTCAGCTGAACGGCATCTCTCAATTTGCGGGGGAAGAACGTGTATCCATGGTGGTGTACGGTACAAAAGGCACAATTGCTCTGGAAAATTGGGAAGATTTGAAGACGGGTCTGGTGGGGCAGCCACTGTCTCCAGTAGAAGTGCTTGAATCCGCCAGTGAATTGCCGGTTCTTAAACATGTCATTGCCCGGATACAGGGCAAACCAGCTAAGATATATGATTTTAACGATGGGTATCAGGCACAATTGATACTGGAAGCGCTACGGAACACGGAACAATCAGGATAAGAAAAGGAGTGCTTAGGTTTTTTCATATGAGGTGCCGGGTGCACCTTTTCCTGATTCAGCTCTCCTTAACACAAAGAAGCATCGCAGAGGCTCGGGTGAGTCTGTCTGCGATGCTTCTTTCCTTTGATATATGCCCATGATACAGCTATTTAGATACTCGATCAGTAGGTTGAGTCGGATTATGCGAGTTTGAAGCGTTTAACCAGTTGATCAAGTGCGTCGGACATTTCATTTAACTGTTTGGACGTGTCAGACATTTCCTGCAGAGAAGCAAGTTGTTCCTCCGTCATCGCAGATACTTCTTCCGTGGCTGATGCAGTATCTTCCACAACAGCCGATACTTCATTAATGGACTTCATCACAGCCTCACTACCGGAAGTTAACTCCTCGACAACAGCAGATACCTCCAGAACTTCACCACTGAGGTTATGAATATGCTGAGTAATGGTTGAAAAAGCATTACCTGCATCCTCAATGGTCCGCAACCCTTCATTCACATGTAGAGTGCTCTCATCAACCACCTGCACCGTACTTTGAACACCTGCAACCACGGTTTCCAATATACTTGTAATCTCTTTCGCTGATGTTGCACTTTGGTCTGCAAGATTACGGATTTCCGCGGCAACGACAGCGAAGCCACGTCCATTATCCCCAGCGCGGGCAGCTTCGATTCCGGCGTTAAGTGCAAGCAGATTGGTTTGTCTCGCAATACCCGACATTGAATCTGCAATGTTGATCACTTGATCAGACATCTTCGAAATTTCATTAATGGCTTCCTGTACAGAGAGGAAGGATTGCTCAATGGAACTCATTTTACCTACAGCATTATCAATGCGCTGTTGCCCATCCACAGCAATGGATTCGGTACGAACTGCACGGCCTGCCACATCACTTGCCGAGGAGGCGACACGATTAAGCCCGTTGAGGGATTGCTGCATCGCAGCTACCATGGTTTGCGTAAGAGCAACCTGTTCATCAGCGCCTTCAGCGACACGTTCCATGGCAGTGGCAACTTCTTTTCCTGCAAGATGGCTATCGGCCACCCCTTTATCCAATCGATCCGAAGCTGTGCTCAGAATCATGGCATTGCTCTGAACGTCCAGCATCATTTGCTGCAAACCAGTGAGCATTGTATTGGCCGCCTCCGCGAGTTCACGAGTTTCGTCTTTCATTGGCGTAGCGATTCTCAGTGTCAGGTCGCCATTGGAAGAACCGATGTCATTTAATGCCTGCTTTACGGTACGAATGTTTTTAACAATGGCACGTGACAGGACCAAAGCAGTGATGAACGAGATAATGGCCACAACGATAAGTGCCCCATACAGTTCCAAGTTCAGTATTGTGTTTTTTTGCTTCAGTGCTTCTGTACGGTTATCGGTTAACGTATGCTCGTTGGTTCGAAACGTATCGAGAGCAGTCCGAATCTGGTCCATGTCTCTTTTACCTGGATCATCTGCGAAAAAATCTCGAATGGCCTGTGTATTATTGGCTTGGCGAAGGGCGACCATAGGTTCACCAGCGACCTGGACCCAGTTCTCCATATTAGTATGTATGTCTTCCAAAAGTGCAAGTTGAGCCGGATTATCCGAAATTAAAGCAGCAAGTTCATCTCTGAGTGTAATAAGTTGCTCTTTTCCTTGGGTGTAGGGATCGAGATAATTGTCCTGACCGGTGATGATGTAACCGCGTTGACCTGTCTCCATATCTACCATGTTTCTTTCGAGTTCATAAGTGAGGGCGTCTACCCTCATATCGTGATCGACCAGAAAATCCAGTTCCCGTTGGAGCTGACTTGTGCTGTTCTGAATCAGCAGGATGCAACCAGCCAGTACAGCCAGTACGAGTAAATATCCTAATCCGATCTTATAAAAAATCTTAAAGGTCTTTCGCTTTTTCATGTTTGTTATTCCTCTCTATGGGGTATATGTAGTTGTCGAAAAAAACGGAAATGTGATAATTGTAGGTCTTTAGATTAGGTGTCTAAAGAACTATTTTTTAGTATTATACGTAAAGGAACTTCTTTTGTATATAGTTTGTTTAACTACAATATAATGTTCGGTTGATACTGTATAAGGTTGGGGTTGATGATGTTTTACAATCGTAGGTTTACACGTTCAAACGTTATGTTTATCATGGGAAGGGAACGATTCCAATTACATATACAATATCCCAATCCGAAAGGAACATTGGACATGAATAAAGAGAAGGTATTGCTCAAACCGGAAGCGATGATTTTTGACATGGATGGTACGCTGTTCCAGACAGAGACCCTGTTGTTGCCAGCTTACCAGCAACTATTTGATACATTGCGTGCCGAAGGGCATTTTGAAGGAGAAACTCCACCCGAGGAACGGATGCTGGGAAGTTTGGGCATGTTGCTCGAAGATATATGGAAAGTGGTTATGCCTGAGGCATCGGAAGCGGCACATCGCCGTGCAGACGAACTGTTGCTTCAACTGGAGATTGAGGGGCTTGATCAAGGATGTTCTCAATTGTATCCTGGGGTGAAAGAAACGCTGCAAGCATTAAAACAACAAGGAGTACGTCTTTTTGTTGCAAGTAACGGGCTGGAGGACTATGTGAAGGGTGTGGCGTTTGCACACGAGATTATGCCTTTCTTTGAAGGGGTATACAGTGCAGGCCAGTACAAGACTCCCTCCAAGGTTAATCTGGTGCAGATCCTGCTTGAGAAACATCGTATTCAGGACGCATGGATGGTAGGGGATCGCTCTTCTGATGTGGAAGCTGGTAAAATGAACGGTCAGGCGGTCATCGGCTGTGCCTATGCCGGGTTTGGTCGTGATGAGGAGCTTGCAGGCTCAGATGTGCTCATCTCTGATTTTACAGAACTGCTGCGTCTGTATGATGAAGCAGAGTAGCCTCTACGCTGTATACGTCGAACCGCATTATATGAACCTGTAGACTCAACGGAAATTCGTTGAATACAGGTTTTTTTGTTTGGTCATGCAGTCACATTCTCCCCTGTAGAAAGTTGATTTCCCTATCCCGCTTTCCTCCATATTCCCTCTATACTTCATTCAAAAGCTATAGGGGGTCCGATTCTGGTGAAACCATCCAAAATACATGCCTATATGTTCATCTTTCCAAGTCTTTTTTTAACTGTTGTATTCGGGATCTATCCGCTGTTATGGGCGCTGCGTTACATGTTCTATGATTATCAAGGCATCGGGACGCCTGTCTTCATCGGGCTTGATAATTTTGGACGCATTTTGCGTGACGGGCAATTCTGGGATTCAGTAGGCAACACGGGTGTGTATGCCCTGGGCAAACTCGTCGTTACGATTCCACTGTCGTTAACTTTGGCGATTATTCTGAATCGCAAATGGAGAGGGCGATCCCTCTTTAGGGCGATCTATTATCTTCCCACTATTTTTAGCGCTTCGGTCATGGCGATTGTATTCTTTATTATTTTCAACTCCTATAACGGAATATTGAACCAATTACTGCTTAAGTATCATGTGATCTCCGAACCGATCGGCTGGCTGGGAGCTGAGCATGCTATGCTGACGACCATTATCATTGCCATCTGGGGTGCTGTGGGGAACTATATGTTGTTGTTCATTGCCGGTCTCCAGAGCATTCCCGAAGAGCTCTACGAGGCGGCATCACTGGATGGAGCCAGTGAGTTTCAGAAGCTGCGTAATGTGACGATTCCTTTGCTTGGTCCTGTTCTGCAGATGATTATCATGCTGGCGATTACCACGGCGCTGAAAGGATACGAGAGTATTATGGTACTGACCGAGGGCGGGCCGTATGGCAAAACAGAGGTGATGTATCTGTATTTGTTCAAACTGTTATTTCCCGTGTCGGCTGACACACAATCACTCCAGCAGCTCGGTTATGGCAGTGCAGTCGGTTTCACAACGGCTCTCATCGTAGGGGCTGTGACGCTCATTTATTTCCGTATATCCAAAAAGCTCAATGATGTCTATTAAAAGGTTGTTCAAAAAGTCCGCTTTTGATTACGAATCATGCCTAGCAGCATCATCAGCATCGAATATGAAATTCAGCCGAAATGTCCGTTGCTCACGTAGTTTTCCCTACGCTCCGCTACTCCATTTCTAGCTTCATTCCATCTTCTCGGTACTGAAAACCACCCTTTTTGAACACGTATAAAATTAATCAGGAGGAAACGATGATGACTCAAAACGTGCTTGCGCCCTCAGGGTCTCCCCAACTCATTCGCTGGACCAAACGAACGGTACTTTGGCTGTTTTTGATCGCAATCGCTCTGCTGTCGCTGTTCCCCATCATACTTGTATTGCTCGGTTCCTTCAAAACGAACCAGGAATTGACCGGAGGAGCTACCATCTGGCCGAAGATTTGGCAGTTCTCCAACTATGCTCAGGCTTGGAAAAGCGCCAATTTTTCGGGTTTTACGATGAACAGCGTGTTTGTTAGCATCAGTACAACAGTTGGCACACTGCTGGTAGCTTCGATGTCAGCCTACGCTGTGGATCGAGTGAATTTCAAAGGGAAAAAGGGGTACACCCTGCTCATGGCATCCACTCTGTTTATTTCCATAGGCGCGGTTGTGCTGCGTCCGCAATTTGACCTCATGGTCAAGCTGGGGCTGAATACCACGTTGTGGGGCGTTATTATTATATTGATCAGCGCACACGCTGCCACATACTTTATTCTGATTGGTTTCTTCAAGAGCATCCCGCGCGAACTGGATGAAGCGGCGATGATTGATGGCTGTAATTTCTTCACCACCTACTGGCGAATTATTCTTCCGCTCCTGCGGCCTGGACTCGCCGTTGCAGGTCTGGGTGTATTCCAGAGTTCATGGAATGAATATATTCTTCCTTTTGTGTTCACCATGAGCAATCCGGACTTGCAGACTTTGCCGGTTGGGCTGGCTAATCTGCGATATGGCATCGGAGCTGCGGCTGAGGTCCAACTGATGATGGCCGGAGCCTGTCTGTCCATTTTGCCGCTGCTCATCGTTTATATTTTTGCCAACAAATCATTCATGCAGGTGACCTTGGGAGCTGTGAAAGGATAGGCGTGAGCACAATCATGGAAACGGTTTTACGGGTAATTCCACTGTGCTATACTCATTTTAATTCACAGCGGACGGGCCAAGCCGTGTTCAAGGAGCGAGCGCCGATGATATTCAACTTTTATAAAATGTCCCTGAAAAAAAGAATACAGCTGCTGTACATTTTTCTCGTTGTCTTGTGCATCAGTGTGACCGGGATATGCTCTTATCTCTTTGCTGCACGAAGCATTGAGCAGAATGCACTTGAACTGAAACAAAGCATTCTGAACAAATCAGTACAGGTTATGGATGAACATCTAAGGCACATTGTTGTATCCTCTTTTTCTTTTATGCTCAATGAAACGTTCACCCAGGTCATGAAGGACGTGGGAAAAAATAATACATCTCATTATTATCAGAATCTCTCGCTGCTGCAAACATCGTTTGCTCAATTGAAGCTCGTAGAGCCACTGATTGATACCGCATATTTGACAACACCCATCGGTGATTTTTTCTCGACCAAAGATTTTCCGAATCGCAATAACTCATTCAACAAGGAATACGGACGCTACGTGAAGCTGCAAGGCTGGAATACGATGTGGTTTGGTTCACATCAGAGTGAATTGTTCCAATCCCAAGGAAATGTGTTATCTCTGTTGCTCAAACCCATTGTGATCGATAATCATACCTATTCGAATGTATATATGGTCGTCAATATGAAGGAAGAGGCGATGCGAGACATTCTGACGCAGGATCTCATGAATAACCAGATTCAACTGTTTTTGCTGCACAAAAACGGAAATGAAGTCATTCGGCCCAGGTCCCGAAATTACGATTTCATTATGGAGCCTGACTTTACACAACAGTTTAGTCGTGACGATGCTGGGGATTTCACCTACAGGAACGATCAGGGGGAGGACATGCTTGTTAACTATTCGGCATTGTCGATGAACGAGGATTGGGTCATGGTAAGTGTACAGTCCAAGGCTGACTTGTTGTCCCCCCTCCAAAAGATACGCTGGCTGGTCATCCTGATCATGTTGTTTTGCATTTTACTCGCACTTGGGTTGTCCAGGCTGCTGGCCTCCGCTCTGCTGAAGCCACTGAACAAACTGCGACGCCTGATGGTTGAGGTGGAGTCCAATGATCTGGATGTACGGTTTCGCAGCAAGTATGACGATGAAGTCAGCGCTGTAGGGCATCGTTTCAATCGGATGTTGGACCAGATTCAGATTTTGTTTGAAGAAGTACGGACAACGGAGCAAGACAAACGGCGGTTTGAAGTCAAGGCGCTTCAGGCGCAGGTTGATCCTCATTTCCTCTACAATACCCTTAATACGATGTTCTGGAAGAGTGAGAGCGGAGAGAAAAAGGATGTAAGTGAGATGATCGTCTCCTTATCCTTGTTATTCCGTCTGGGACTGAATGATGGGAAAGACATGACCAGTGTGGAGCAGGAGATCAAACATGTTGAACAATACATGCAGCTTCAGCAAAAATGTTATGAGGATCTGTTCGTTTATCGGATTGAGGTGGGGGACCCTTCTTGTTACGCTGTCGATATTTTAAAAATATTGCTTCAGCCCTTGGTCGAGAATTCCATCCTGCATGGATTCAGTGACAAAGAGGATTTGGGTGTTATCCTGATCCGCATTGATCGTGAGGGTGACACACTACGGCTGGAGGTGGCTGACAATGGATGTGGTATGGATGTAGCCAGTATCTATGCTGAGGATGTTCCTGACGGGGGACGCAAAGGTTATGCCCTATCCAATCTCCATGGCAGATTAAGCCTGCACTATGGGGATGTGGCCTCAATTGTGTTTCATAGCAGTACAGATGTGGGAACAACGGTTGTTATCACGATTCCGATCACCTGAGGAGGGGCAGTATGGGCCAATTGACGATGTGTGTTATGGATGATATCCAGGCGGTTGTAAAGGGCATATCTTCAACTATTCCGTGGGAAGATCATCAGGTTCGGATTGTAGGCACGGCGAGCAATGGAGAGCGCGGTTGGTCCTTGTTGCTGGAGCAGCAACCAGACATCGTGATCAGTGATATCAGGATGCCCAAGCTGAGCGGGCTGGAGCTAATGAAGCGGGCATTGGATGCCGGACTGCGAGCCAGATTTATTTTCATCAGTGGTTATTCGGATTTCCAATATGCACAGGAGGCCATCAAGCTGGGTGCATCCGATTATTTGCTCAAACCGTTTACCCCTGAAGAAATACTCGGTGCGGTGTTGAAGGTAAGACAGGTGATTAAGGAAGAGCAGGCACAGTGCAAACAGTTGGAACAGTTGGAGCAGAAGGTGGAGAGCAGCAGCCAGTACGAGCGTCACAGCTATCTACTGGGCTTGTTGCGTCATGAAATCGGGGGCTTCCTGAATGAAAGTCGCTGGAACGAGCTGCATATTGATCTCGATTCCTCCAATCTTCTCGTCATGGTTATCGAGGTGGATGGTTATACGCGATATGGATACACGATGCATCTGGATGCCGAAATCGTTCCTTTTGCGGTCCAAAATATTGTGGGAGAAACCATAAACCGCTATACCAAGGGCGTTGTTTTACGGGAAAACCGATACCGGCTTGCAGCCATATTGAACACACCAAGCCACATAGATGTCTCCGAGCTACTGGAGCAATGCCGCCAAAATGTGGAGCGATTCAGCAAAAAAACAGTCTCGATTGGTGTTGGTACGATTGCCCGCAGACCACAGGAGATCTGGACGTCCTACGCACATGCAGATCAGGCGATATCCTATCGTTTTTACAGTGAAGGAAATTGCATCCTCCAGTATGCTGAATTGGAGAATCAGGCCTGTGTGGCTCCGGTATATCCTTTGGAGAAGGAGAAAGAGCTTTTTTACGCCCTGAAATGTGGTAACGAGAGCACCTGTCACCGCATCATTGATGAAATTCTCGAAGAATGGCAGGTTTCCGAAGGTTTTCCCGAGCCGCTCACGATGATTCGTTTGCTGTCTGGACTGGCTTTTGCCATCTACCGTGCCTTTTGTGATGAGATTACAGCAGAGGAACGCTTGCGTCTGGAGGCCGACCTGACAGTGCTTGAGGCGATGCGCTCCTTAACGTTTGAGGGATGGAGGGGATATATCAAGCATTTTAGCAGTATGGGTTGCGAGATTATGGACAAAAAACGACTCACCGATGTCAAACAGGCGATTAGCAAAGCACAGGAATATATCAGTCTGAATCTTGCAGAAAATCTGACGCTGCATGCCTGTGCCCAATCCGTGCATTTAAGTCCGAGTTACTTTGCCAATGCCTTCAAAAAGGAAACGGGCATAACGCCGATTCAATATATTACTAAGATGAGGATGGAAAAGGCAAAAGAGTTGCTGGTTGCAGGTGTACAGGTGCAAGAGATCTGCCAGAGGCTGGGTTATGAGGACAGGCCTTATTTCAGCAGTTTGTTCAAGAAATATTGCGGCATGACGCCAACCTGCTTCCGACAAATGTATGAGAACTGAAACCGATACGGATCGTCATTTTTCCCACCATGCAAAGTCAGAATGTCCCTCACCTCCATGAAAGCGTAGCGATTATCATTACGTTAACGGATAACCAAACGGGTTGTCCAGACAAGCATAAGGGGGCATATCAATGGTTAAAAAGTGGATGGTGACTACGCTGAGTGCATTGCTGGCGCTAAGTTTGGCAGGTTGTTCTGCTGACAGTGGTACTTCGGCAAATAGCGAATCGGGGACCAGCGGGGAGAATGCCGGAGGGAAAACCAAAATCATATATTGGACACCGGACCGCCATGATGCTGATTTTATGAAATCCAAGATCGATGAGTTCAACCAGACGAACAAGGACAACATTGAAGTGGAGATGACCGTGATGGGGGACAACTATCCACAGGCGGTCGATATTGCTTTTGCCAGCAAGCAGGCACCCGATGTGCTGCAAGTTAATGATTTTCAGACGTATTATCAGAAGGGGTATCTCGCCCCGATCGATGGATACATGAGTGATGAGATGAAGGCCGTGTTTAAAGACAGCTTGATTGAAAATAAAAATACGATTGATGGAAAAATATATTCCCTCCCCAATACAGGGCAGGTCTGGCGGCTTGTGTATAACAAGGATATTTTCAAAAAGGCAGGGATCGAGAGTCCGCCAAAAACGTTGGCTGATATGGTTGCGGATGCCAAAAAAATTACCGAAGTTGGTAAAAGTGAAGGCATCTATGGCTTTGCCAGCCCATTCAAGAGTAGCAGCGGCTTCTGGAGAGCAGCCAATACGATTGCAGGTGCAAGCAATAATGTTGGTATTGATGGTTACAACTACAAGACTGGTCAATTTGATTTTGGGATGTACAAGGATATCGCAATGGCGCTTCGTCAGATGAATCAGGATGGCAGCATGCTGCCAGGGGTTGAAAGTCTGGACATCGATCCACTCAGAGCCCAGTTTGCTCAAGGCAAAATCGGAATGTACATTAACCACTCCGGTGAACCAGGTGTATATAAAGATCAGTTTCCTACAAAAGAAAATTGGGCAGCCGCTCCTGTACCAACTAATGATGGAACGATCAAGGGCGCTTCACAAGTCATCGGGGGCTCCTACATCGGCATCAATGCAGATTCTGCCAACAAGGAAGCGGCATGGAAGTTTATGGCGTATGTGTACAGCACAGATCTTCAGAGTGAGTATTACGAAAAAGGATACGGAATCTCACTGATTCCTGCTGTATTAAGCTCTGACAAAAAACCAAGCATTCCGGGCATTGAAGGTTTCCTGCCCAAACGTTATGATGCCATTTTCCCGGCAAATCCAAGTGTGGTAACTGAGAGTTCACTGGAAGGCACCAAATGGAGTGAGGCTTTTTCAATCTTTGTATTCACGGGTGGCGATCTCGATGCTGTGATCAAGGATCTGGATACAAGGTACAATGCAGCTCTGGAGAAAACCAAAGCGGCAGGGCTGACCAACATAACTGCTGATCCTTCGTTTGATTCTTCCAAACTTCAGGGTAAATTGTCCACAGAAGACTAATAAACGTTCATAGCGGCCGTGGTTTAACTACTTCGGTCGCTTATTCACAAGGAAAGGGGAAAAGCAAAATGATTATTAATCATGCGTCTATCGATGCACATATCGTGAACGAAACGAGTTCCCGCAAGATCTTGGGTATGGGCGGTACATTAATGATGGTGGAGGTTACCTTTGCTAAAGGTGGTATTGGAGAAGTTCACTCCCATGATGCGCACGAGCAGGTCAGTTATATCGTCAAAGGCAGCTTTGAGGTACAGGTCGGTGAAGAAACTCACATCTTAAAAGCAGGGGACAGCTTTTATGCCGGTTTTAACGTCCCGCATGGGGTCAAGGCACTGGAGGACTCCGTCATTCTGGATGTGTTTACCCCGTTCCGTCAGGATTTCCTTGAGGCATCCCAATGAGCGATTTTTACCTTTCGGCAACGGATCTGCAACGTGCTGCCCAATATTATGAAAAACATTTTCCGGAAGAAGCCCGAAATTCGCTCACGATTGCCAATCGTGCCATCCTGAATGAATTTATCGTTCCTTATACCAACGATCTGAATCGCTGGATTCCGATGGGGACACCCGTGGACTGGCTTCACAACCCGACCAATGATCTGGAGTTCACATGGGGCATCAATCGACACTGGCATATGCTCGATCTGGGCAAGGCGTATCTGATGAAGGGCAATCCGCTATATGTAACAGCATTTATTGACCACTTCCGTAGCTGGAGACAGCAAAACCCGGTACCTGTAAATCTGGTTTACGACGAGGCCGTGTTCTTTCAAAAACCCGGTCCTTGGCGTCTGCTGGAGACGGGACTACGTGTGCAGTCCTGGATATCGGCATATAAATATATGGAAGCGAGTTCACTGATAGACGAAGGATTTCAGGCGGAGTTTCAACAAGGTCTGGACGAGCACGCCGAGTTTTTGACCCGTTACCTCGGCAGCACGGAAATCAATCATGCCATTATGCATATGCAAGGCTTGTTCATGATCGCTACGTTCTACCACCAGCACCCGCGAAGTCCACACTGGCGTCAAGTGGCGATGGAACGTCTTGAGCTGTGTTTGCTGCATCAGTTGGGTGAAGAAGGGATACAGGTTGAACTGACAACACATTACCACAATGCCAGCATCGAAATGTTTGGCACACCTTATCGGTTGGGCGAGATTTCAGGGCATCCTTTCTCGGCATGGTATGCCCGCTGTCTGCGCCAAATGGCTGCATTTACTGAGGCGCTGATCCGACCAGATCATCAGTCTACCGGTATTGGTGATTCGGATTGGGTTGGCGATGGACGACAACGACTGACCCTGCTTGGCGCGATCATGGATGATGATGATTTGATGGCTCGCGGAACGGATAGCTCGGAGTGTCTCTGGTTGCTGGGTGTGGAGAAATATGAGCGATGCCTCCGACTACAGGCTGCTTCTTCTCCGGCGTTGTCGAGCCGGGCTTTTCCGCAGACCGGATATTATGTCATGAGGGACAAGTATCAATATCTTTTTTTTGATGCAGCTGCCATGGGCGGAGCACACGGACATGCGGATGCGCTGAATGTAGAGTGGATGTGGAAGAACCAGCTTTTCTTCACGGACACCGGACGTTACACGTATGAAGAAGGGGAATGGCGGCGGTATTTTAAAAGTACGCGGGCGCACAATACCGTCACGGTGGATGGTCTGGATCAGACACCTTATCTCTCCACACAGCAATGGGGTGAACCGGAGGCTCAGGCCACAACGCTACGTTGGGAGAGCAATGACAGCTATCACTTCATTGATGCTTCGCAGGATGGATATACACATTTGCCAGATCCAGTTACACATCGTCGGTGGATGCTGGCAGGGGTGGAGATCCCTTTACTACTCATTGTGGATTGGCTGGAGGCGGAAGCAGAGCATACTCTGGAGCAACGTTTTCACCTGCATCCGCAAGCGGATATTGCGTTGAGGATCAATGAAGCTGGAGAAATGACGGCGGATATGAGCTATGAGGCATCTTCCATAACGCTGACGATGCAATGGGTTACGGCGGGCATCGGGAAGGGAGCCTTCGCGTTGACGGAGCAGCCCGGCTGGGTATCTGAGGTATATGGTTCCAAGTCGGAAACATCGGTCATCCAGGGCAAGACTGATTTCTCGGGTAAAGTGGGTATTCTGACGTTGTGCCTGCCTGCGGATCATATTGATCAGGTTACACGTGTTACCACATGCGAACTAGAACCTGACCTGATGAGATTGGCATTATCTTATGTGCAAGGTGAGGAAATAGGGTATATTGTGATTGACAACGACACGCTGCAATGGACGAAAGAACAGAAATAAAAAACAGTGAAGCAGGAGCAGATGCTCGCACTTGGCGAACATAGACTCCTGCTTTTTCTTCACTCACTTGGCTTTCCTTTTTCTTTTTACTCTGGGTAATTTTTGCGTAACGGGCCTGGGAATGGCTGGCTTTCTGGCCGTTCCGGGAGGTCTGTTGCGATATACCCATAAGGCATACTCCAGCGGCTGAGTGATGGCTTTATAATAGATATCCCGCTCCCCGATGCGAGCGAATACTTCACGTGCAGGTTTGGGGTTAACTTCAAGCAGGTAGATACGCCCGCTTCTGTCAATCGCCAAATCCAGTGCCAACTCACATAGGTCCCCATACGTATCTTCCAGAAACGAAGCAACATCAATGCCGAATTTCTCTGCAGTTGTGTTAATTTCTGCCCGGAGGTCGTCATCTTCGATCCATTGCTTCATGAGTCGGTCCATCGCTATTGCCTGACCGCCGCCATGCAGATTGGAGGTTACGCTTTTTTCTGCACCCATGCGTCCGGCACATCCAGTAAGCTCCCATTGTCCTTCACCGTTCTTCTGAACGAGCATGCGATAATCATGCACACGTCCATTCGGAAGCTGAAGTTGAATGCCCTTTTGTACAAGATACTTGTCTTTCATGTTCCAGTGCTGGAGCAACGCGCCAAGTCGTGATAAATGAACTTTACGTGGAGTGATGATACGACGCTTCTGATCCCGCCCCTGAACAAGCACTGTATTAGCCTCGCTACTGCTGCGTTCAATGCGCAGAATACCACGTCCGCCTGTTCCATTAATGGGTTTGAGATAGACCAGAGAAGAAACTTTGAGCATCCGGTTTACATCGGACATATCCTGAAATAGAGCGGTTTCCGGCAGGTGTTCACGAAAGTTGGCTTTTTGTAAGAGGGTCTGATGGATGGTCCATTTATTGCGCAGTGGCCTGTTCAGAAAGAGCAGATGCCCATATTTCTCACGAAAAGCAAGCAATTGCTGGAACCTTCGGTTACGCTGAATCCGGCAGCGATCAAAGATTAGGTCCGGGAATGATCGCCACTCCCTGGACCAGCCTTTTCCCTCATGAAAAACCATGGCTTCAATTTGTTTGCCGCCGGGGTGTACGTCGGCTGGTGTGAATACATAGATATCGAGTCCCCGCTTGCGCCCTTCAAGAATCATTCTGCGATAAACGCTTCGTTCTTCAAGAGCGCGATGTTCATTTAAGTACAACGTCATAATGCCGAGAACAGGTGAGGACACAAACAATCACCTTCTTTTTGCAGTATTCCTGTCTATCATCGTTTGGACTGACGGGCAAGATAAGCGCTGTAGTGAAATATACGTTCCAATGACCGCCGTCTGATCTGTGGTTCATCAAACTTCATGGGCTTTGCATTGGCTTCGAAGAACCAGAGTTCCCCCAGGTCATCAATGCCCAGATCCATGGACATTTCTCCGAGCGTGAAACCTGATCCCCGTTCTACCTGTCTTGCGATCATTAATGAAGTGGATTTCACACGTTTCATCAGGTTTGTTGACATTTCTTCGCCAAAAAGCTCGGTCAGCAGCTTCTCAGGGTCTTCTACGCTCCCGCCGCGCGGCACATGCGTTGTAATGCTGCGGGAGCCAGCAAGTCTTGCTCCTACACCGGTTACGCTCCATTGGCCCTTGGTGTTCTTTTGTACAAGAACACGCAAATCGAAGGGGCGTTTACGAGAGGATGCCAGTTCAATGCCTTGTTGCATGATATAGGGCGTATGTCCGGTTTCTTTGCGAATTCGTGCCCATAACTTGGCAAGTGTAGATGCTTTATAGGTCGTGCTTCTACGTGTGGTTTGTATTTTGAGACGATAGGGAAGCCGTTCTTTTTCCTGAAATTTAAGCATCATGATTCCTTTGCCAGCTTTGCCGCTCTCGGGCTTAAGGTACAGATAGGGATACGCCCGTAGAACGGCACCCAGAGAAGAAGCACTTCGCATCCGCCGAGTATAAGGGATCAGTTGCTGAGTCGATTTGGATTTCCTGAGCCATTCGAACAGATCCCATTTGTTGAAAAAGAATGGGTTATACAGTTCGATTCCTGATTGCATGCATTCGTCAATTTTACGCTGCACGGAAGGTTTTCCTTCGTCTTCCCGGTTGGGAATACGATTGTACAGAACATGGGGAAGGGGGAAAGGTTGTGAAACCCACTTTCCACTCCCCTTGTTGTACGTATATCCTTTCACGGTTGGACCACTCACGTTCAGATCCCGTACAGTTACAATGTACACCACGTATCCCATGCTCTCGCCTGTCTGTAAGATATCTTGAAAATTTTGATGATTTCCCCTGAACATACGCTGTTTATCATGCATGGTCAAAACAGCAATGACAGGTTTGAAATCATCATGAAGGGTCATCAAATCTCTTCCTTCTTCCGGAACTTGCTCAAATACAGGCAGTGTTCCAAGATGTGCTCCACCGACGATTTGCCCTCCACCCGGAGTGAAGGGTGACGGAAAATGGAGCGCCCGGGTTTGGCGTTCGCTTCGAACATCCATACATGTTCCTCCTGATCAATGCCCAGATCAAAGCCAATCTCACCAATCAGATGCTGGTGCTGGGTTTCAATCGCCTGGGCCAGTGTAATAGCGACGGATTTGGCATGCTGAAGAACTTCTCCCGCACGATCGCCGAAGTTGCGACTGAGCGCCTGCTCAGGAGTCATTAGGGAGCCGCCATTTTTGATGTGTGTTGTGACGCTGCCACGTCCTGCCTTTTTGGCTCCAATCCCGACAACAACCCATTGATTGTTACCATTTTTGTGCATGTGAAAACGGAAATCAATTGGACATTCATCAATCTCAATTAAACGTATTCCCTGCTGAACTACATATCCGCGTAGCTGTTTGCCATGTCTACCCTGAAGCATGCGCATCAGACTGTTGAAGGACCCAAAACGCAGGAGTGCATTACCGCCTTTTTTGCGATAACGTGCGAAATATCCGCGTTTCGGCGAATAAGTCAGGCGGTAGATCCCGTTCCCCAGACTTCCTGCAGTAGGCTTATAGTAGACGAACTGATGGCGTTCCAACATTTCCTTCATCTGTTCAACGGACGGATTGGTAATTGATTCTGGGATATACCGTCCTGCTGCCGGCTCGTTCTCCAGCAACGTATAGATATCCGATTTGTTGAAGAAGCTCCAGTTGAAGAACGGAATTTTTCGGCGAACAAATCGTTCCCGCAGCTGGTTGATGGCTGGTGAGAAGTCTGAACGACGACTTGGTAACCGGTTGTAGACAACATCGGGCAGAGGTACCGTTCTGCGGGTAAAGCTTCCGTTTTCATTCAGAAAAAAACCGGATACCGTCTCATTCTGCCAATTGATATCCCGAGGAGTAAATGCGTAAATGTAGGATTTACGGCTGCCTTCACGGAGTAACTGTTTGATGAAACCAGTACGGGAACCGAATGGATTCGTGCTTGTCGCAGGCCCATCAGAGAGTACACCGATCAGTGGGCCTAACTGGACCTCATCATTTTGCAAATTCCGGAGATAAATACTGCCTCGTTTGGGAACGTTCATCATATTACGGATACCTGAAGCGAGATACAGATGTTTACCTGCTTTTTTGATTGGTTTGATCGTTGCAGGTACCCGGTCACGCCCGAAGCGAAGGTGCACCGTTTTTTTGCCGGACAGGTTGAGGCTCTTCATTAAAGCGTTGGATACATAAACCACTTTATCCGGTTGCTTGGTGAAATGCAGATTGCAAAAGGTCAAACTCATGATTTATCCTCCTATCCTGAAAAGATCCTTGGGCTCCATGGCAAGCGGGCGCTGCGGGCCTCAGCCGCCGTGAATCGGGATGGGTTTCAGGCCAGCTTTGCTGGATGTATTCGGCAATTTCATTGGACGAAAGACGTCCGTGAGAACATGTTGTTGCAACAGATAACGGGCATAGGCAAGCGGCCGAGTATAAGTCAGGGTATGCATGCGTCGGTCGCCCGCTTCTGCGAATGAGGTGCGGCCTGGTTTGGAGTTGACTTCAATTAGCCAGAGTTGGCCTTCTGCATCTGCTCCGAAATCAAGCCCCAATTCGGCTAACCTGCCGAAACGGCTTTCCAGCAGGGTGGGGATAAGAGTAGCAGTCTGCCGGATGCTCTTCAGCAGAGTTTCCGTGCGGATCGTTCCATATCGCTGGAGCAGATATGCGTGGGCAGGATATGCTTTACCCCCACCGTGAAGATTGGACGTGAGTGAACCTTCGGGTCCTTCCCGTACCATACATCCGGTAAGCGTCCAGCGACCTTGCCCATTCTTTTGCATTAGAGCCCGTATGTCGAATGCTCTTCCATGATGGCTAAGCTCCAGATATGGCTGCACGATCATCTTACGCTCAGCCTGATGTAATGCTAGCCAGGAAGATACAGCCTGGGTATGGTTGAATGTAAGAAAAAAGGTTTCATTGTCCTCGTTACGCCCCTCCACGATCCATGTGGATGGAGTCGTTCCCCGAGACAGGCGAAAGGTATTTTTGCCATGAGTCCCGGATACCGGTTTGAAGAACAGTCCTTTGGGCCAACGGTCCAGCCATGTTTCCCAAGGAATATGCGATCCTATCCGGGTTGTGGGAGCGAGTTGTGACCTCAATTCAGGATTTCGGGACAACACACGATGTACCTCCCATTTGCCTGGAAGGGAAGAAGACCAATAACGGTGTTGATCTGTGCCGTTGGTTGGTATCCATTCCTTAAGCTGTTGTCTGACGTACCTGGAGATAGGGCGAAGACAACGATCCATAATGAGATCGACTGCAGGAACAGGTACCGAATTCCACTTCCCTTGATGATAGACGTATCCCCATTGAAGAGGGAGATGGACTGCATCATTCGATATCGGGATCACAATAATCTGAAGGGCGTATTTCATGCTCCCCAAACTGAGACGACGGCAGAAAAGTTCATCCGTAAAGGGAGGTGAGCCTTCGTTTGCACGTACCAGAATGGCCAGTGTCTTGGTCTGAGATGTTGGAAACATTACGCTGCACCTCTCCTCTATCAGATTTGTTTCCAATATGGAATAACTTTTCAAAAACCCGCCAGGTACGTAGAGTATTCAAGCATGGCTTTGACGGAAGGGCGGATCTTGCTCTCACTCAGTGGTGTATTATCATTCTTGGATGGTTTGGAGTTGACTTCGAGCAGCCATACGCGCCCAGTGGTGTCCAGAGCCAGATCAATACCAAGTTCACCAAAATGAGCAGGGATGGCACTCTCGATCCCTTTTGCGATATCCAGTGCTGCGGTGTGTAATCCTGCATACGCGGAAGCTTTGGCTGATCCAGACAACTGTGTTTTGGCAACAGCATCCTTGACGGTGCTGAGACTTCCACCCCGTGCCAGATTGGATACGTAGTGACTCCCGCCTGCAATCCGGGCGACGATGGAGGTTACACTCCATTTACCTGTACGGTTTTTTTGCACGAGCGCACGGAAATCCACGGGTCTGCCACTGTTGTCAATGAGAGTCAGCCCTTGTTGGATCTGATAACGCGTTGTTTTCATTTTCCCCGACATACTGGCATACAGTTTATCCAGAGAAGTATACGTTTGTTTCCGGGTACCCCCGACGCCAGTCGCCAGAGTCAGGAAGCTTCCGTCAGTCTGACGTGAGACCCGGATGATCCCTTTGCCCAAAGAACCACGTACGGGCTTCAGGAATACAACCGGATGTCGGTTGCACATCGTCTTGAGCATGGCGGACGTCTTGAGCAAATGAGACTCGGGAAGAACTCGTTTAAGCGTTGAAATGGACTTGAGTGCGTCAAACACTTCGTTTTTGTCCAGAAACTTTTCATTGAAGGTTTGCGTGCCGTAGAGCGATTTTACTTCTTTCATAAAATGCTGTACGCTAGGTTTGTTCTCAAGCTTGCGGGACGTTAGCCGGTTATTGACGACGTCTGCTACAGGCAGAACAGTCTTTTTCCAGCCGTCATCATACACCCAGCCTTTCATATAACCCGTTACCGCTCCAATATCCTCCGGTGTGAAAAAGGATACATAGGCGCCTTGCTTACGGCAGGCGTTCACCAGTTCTTGACAGAACATCGTGATGGAGCCAAAGGGCCGATCGGGCTGATCGGGATAATCCTGGCTAACCAGTACACTGATGTAGGGTCCAAGGCGAAGCGTACGGCTGGCAGAACGATAGGATACCCTCAGGACCGAACGTGGAACGAGACCGGTCTTGCTGGCAACTGTCTGATTGATGCGCAGCCCGTCATACCTTGGTACCGGAATAACAGTGACTTCGCGGCGGAAAGAGCCAAATTGCAGCTGAAGCGGCCTTCCTGAAGGGATTTTAAGCGCCTTAAGCACCCCTTCGCCCAGCATGATGACGTCGTCCTGCAGGATGCCCGAGCCGGTAACCTGAATCGTTACTTTTTTAGTGGACATCACGGATCTCCTTCCGGGCGGCAACTTGATGTCTGATCTCGAAGTTGAACGGCATCTGAACATGGCATGTGCTTCATCATATGAGGACATATAACCCTTGGTGATTGACCCATATGGATTAAATGCATTTGATTTTGAGGCAGGTTATGGATGGCCTGTTTCAGATCGCCCTTGTTTGACAGGAGAGAAAAGCGTGTATTAACACGGATGAACAAACCAATCTGAGGAGGAATAATAGTGAACATTTATGACAAAGCCAATGATTTGGCCAAAGCACTGAGAGAAAGCAGCGAGGTGGAAGAGATTACTTCCGCGATGAAGCTGATTGAAGCTGATCCAGATGCAAAAGCAATGCTGGATAACTTCCGTGATCAACAAATGGAACTGCAACAACGTATGATGAGCGGGGATATGCCAGCTCCGGATGAGATGGAGAAAATGGAGAAACTGTTTGAAGTACT
The DNA here is from genome assembly GCF_001908275.1 of Paenibacillus xylanexedens. Classification (NCBI taxonomy): domain Bacteria; kingdom Bacillati; phylum Bacillota; class Bacilli; order Caryophanales; family Paenibacillaceae; genus Paenibacillus; species Paenibacillus xylanexedens. The sequence continues at coordinate 2,999,303 of NZ_CP018620.1, forward strand.
GAGTTTGAACCTGAACATCCGTCGCTTGTTTGATGCGGAGCGTCGTCTCAGTGTCATCATTGAAGACGTGAATAAAATTATTGCTGATAGCCTGGGTCATCTGTACGGTGGCGCTGAAGCGTAAAAAGTAGTTCAAAAAGTCCACTTTTGATTACGAAGGATGCCTAGCTTCATTCCATCTTCTCGGTACTGAAAACTGATCTTTTTGAACACGTACTACAAGGTTGTCTTGTTTTTTTACCTGAACCTTTCATATTAGCTCCTTATCGTTCATAGACTAGACATATAGAGTCGATCAAGAACGAAGGAGCTGTGAATGGTGAAGAGGTTGAAAAAAGCAAAACATGTGATCTATCTGCTTATTGCGTTGTCGATGCTGGTCATTGCACTGCCGCGGATTTCCTTTGCTGGAGGAATGGACTGGGTTAATATTTTTGGCATCGTATGGGTGCTGTTCTCCTTATTAATCGTTGGTGCACATCTGCATTTTATTCTCGGTGTGGATGAAGAGAAGAAGCGTGCACTGGAAGCCGTTCGCCGGGCGAAGCTGCGGCAGTGGGAGATGAAACTGCTGGACAAGCAGGAGCGGAGCGAGTCTGTATAAGGTACAGAATGAGATCCAACATGGAAGACCGGAATCCCTTGATACAAAGGAACCGGTCTTTTTTTGGTACATACAGAATTAGAGGTTAATGGGATGATTAAATTCAGATGGCGAACTTGCCTGTGAGAATGGGTAGGGGTGGGGTTATTTTCCTGAAGCCGTGTTATAATAGATACAGTATAGTACAGATGCATCTTCGGGGGTGGTACAGTTGGACGGACAGGAAGAGAACGTAACGAAGCATGAACAGTTACTTCAACATATTGAACAACTGAAGGTTGGTAGCAAAATATCAGTACGTGGACTTGCGCGGGAGCTGGGTGTAAGTGAAGGGACAGCGTATCGTGCGGTGAAAGAGGCGGAGAACTTCGGGCTGGTCGTGACCAAGGAACGAATTGGAACGGTGCGGATCGAGAAGAGACCTCGGGGTATGTCGGAACAGTTGACCTTTGCTGATGTGGTGACCATTGTTGAGGGCCATGTGCTGGGTGGTAACGAAGGGCTCGCCAAACCGCTGCACAAGTATGTGATTGGTGCGATGAAAGAACAGGCAATGGCCCGTTATATTGACGCTGGGAGTCTGCTGATTGTGGGTAACCGTGAAGATGCTCACTCGCTTGCCCTCGAACAGGGAGCGGGCGTGTTGATTACGGGTGGTTTTGGGACAAGTCGTGAAGTAAGAATTATGGCTGACGAGCTTGGGCTACCGATTATTTCATCCAGACATGATACATTCACGGTGGCTTCAATGATTAACCGTGCGATCTTCGACCGGCTGATTAAGAAAAAAATTATGCTTGTTGAGGATATCATTGGTCAGAAACCTCGCTTGCAGGTATTGAAGGTGACCAGTTCAGCCGCAGATTTTCATATGTTGGTTTCAGAGACGGGTGAACATCGCTTCCCGGTGGTGGATGAATGGAACCGGGTCATCGGGATTGTGAGTCTGAAGGATGTTAGTGAACTGAAAGAAGATCAAAGTATTGAGAAATGCGTGATACGCCGCCCGATTACGGCCTCATTGCAGACATCTCTTGCTTCTGCTGCCCAGATTATGACCTGGGAAGGCATCGATTTTCTGCCCATTGTGGATCGGAATCGCAAACTGATTGCGTCCGTCACACGCAAGGAAGTGCTTCAGGCGATGCGGGATGCACAGAAGCAGCCACAACTGGGAGAGACGTTTGATCATCTGATCTGGAACGGGTTTGCCGAGGAGCGTGGTGAACAGAACGAATTGTTATTTCACGGATTCATCATTCCTCAGATGGCAACGGATCTGGGTACGATCTCCGAAGGTGTTCTTTTGAATGTGATGACCCAGGCTGGCCGGCGGGCAGCGTGGGATGTTACAGGGAACGACCATGTGGTGGATAATGTAACGACTTATTTTGTTCGACCGGTACAGATTGAGGATCAGATCCTGGTTCGACCGTTAATTCTGGAAACCAGCCGTCGAACGTGCAAAATGGACATTGTGGTTACCCGTGAAGGCAGTGTGGTATGCAAAGCCGTAATGACATTGCAGTCGATTGACCATGCCTAATAGGGTACGTTGCCTCGGGCATAAACAAAGAGAGTACTCCCTGATCGAGAAGCTCTGCCGGGTTGCGCTGTCGCGCGGTTCTGGCTTCGCTTAATGAAGGGAAGTACTCTCTTTTTGCAGACACAACAATAACACTTCAACGAATTATGCAGATTGTCCAGAGATTTTACCTGATCCATTATTGGACCGTTGTTGAAGCCGTGCATAATAACTGCGATTACGTATTCCGGCAAATACATTATACGCACCCATAATCAGAAATAGCGCTTCCACAACCACAGATAAAGTGGAACCCGTGAAGACAAACATCAGAATCAGTGCAAGCACGACAAGCATGCCACCCATCCAGATATTTGTCCACGAACGGTACAGACCGGCGCTGGTAGCATCCGAACTTCTGTGTGAACGAATACTGTTTAACGCTGCAAAAACCATGGCAACAGCAAAGATGGCGATTAGAGCATATTTGAGTACATCAATGAACACAAAGACGCAGCTCCTTTTCTGGAAAGCATTTACTGCCCTTATTGTACCATGCAGAGATGCAGACAAGGGCAGTTTTTTGCTGTTACGCAGGAACGTGCATGCGAATCTGTACCCAAACTTGCAGTACGCCTTCCATAACCAGCATCGTTTTGACCTGAACGGTGTACTCCTTTTCCCTGACCGAGTACACTTTCTGATTCAGCATGATTCGCGTCATTTTGCTATACTCATCGATGTTGAATACATCTCTGCCCCGAAGTACCTCAAGTTCGTCTCCGAGCTTCTGTAACATCACTTTCAGAGAAGCCTCGTCTGGCCCCTTATCCGATTCTTCTGCACGGACTTTGATTTCCTTGATAACGGTTTGGCGTTTACTGTATTTTTTCAGCGTTTTGATATCCTCCTCATTCTGATGCAGCTGAAGCTGCAGCTCCTGATTGTTCAGCCACAACGCATTGTAACTCAGGTGAAATACGCCGTTGTAGACGACACATCCAGCGATCATTCCCAGAACAAACACAGCGGTCATTCGCATCAGCGGGCGGTAACGAGAAAATGGCGGAACTCTCATGAACGCTGTTCCTGTCTCATATTAGCTCCGGCCTCCGCCGCACACCCATTTTACCAGCTCGGTTCCCATATGCGCGCCCATAAAAGCAGAGATCAGATACAGGATTTGTTTGACCGCCGGAGACAGGTTACCATCCAGAAAATTACTCTCGATGACACGCATGGGATCTATTGTGCCGCCAACAGCGGCTGCGAGTGCCCATATCTTTATTTTTCCAGAAATATCGAGCATCGTCTGTGTCGGAGGCTGAAGAGAGATCACGGCTCCAATACCTCCGATCATCGCGCCGCCCAGCACGATTCCAAACGCAATAAAGAAATCAAGAATGGCTTTGGACAAAAATGTGCTCACTGGCAACACCCCTTTCAGACCTAGCAGCACACCTCCTGTCTTCGGTCTGTCACAGGGGGAGCGGCTTGTACTTCTATTGTATGGGCGTGCCCCCGAACGTTATGATAAAATAGAATAATAAAGTCTCCTTTTAAGAGGTTGTCACGAATTTTAATAGGTGATTCCATTTTTTTATTTATTTAATTCATATATATGAGATAGATAGGGTAGCAGACGGATCAGAAGATCAATGCTGCGACTATCTGCGGCGAAAGGAAGAAAAAAACATGAGTTCTTTTGTGCATTTGCACGTTCACAGCGAATACAGTTTGCTGGACGGCGCTGCGCGTATTCCGGATCTCGTGAATAAGGCTGCAGATCTCGGAATGACGACACTTGCGCTGACCGACCATGGCGTGATGTATGGTGCAATTCCTTTTTATAAAGCCTGCGTTGAGCGAGGCATCAAGCCGATTATAGGGTGCGAGGCATACATGACAGCAGGGTCCCGCAAAGAGCGGGGAAGCCGCAAGGATCAACCGATTCATCATTTGATTTTGCTGGCCAAAAATATGACGGGTTACCGTAATCTGATGAAATTGTGCTCGATTGGACATCTCGAAGGTTTTCATTACAAACCCCGTGTAGATATGGAAAGTCTGGCTGCCCATCACGAGGGCATTATCTGTCTAAGTGCGTGTCTGGGTGGTGAAGTACCACAACATTTGCTGCATGGACGAGAAGAAGAGGCGAGACGTGCGGCGTTACGTTACAAAAATATCTTTGGTGCCGACTTCTATCTGGAACTTCAGGATCACGGGCTTTCGGAGCAAAAAAGGGTAAATCCGCAGTTGATCAAACTGGCTGCCGAGCTGGAGATTCCGCTTGTAGCCACCAATGATGCGCATTACCTGTCCGAAGAGGATGCTGAGCTTCAGGACGTGCTGATCTGTATCGGAACGGGCAAGACCGTGGATGATGAGAATCGGCTCCGAATTGGAACGAATCAGCTCTATCTGAAAAGTGAAGAAGAGATGGCTCGTTTGTTTCCTCATGTACCGGAAGCTCTGGCAAATACCGTCCGCATTGCGGAATCTTGTGAGTTGAAACTGGAATTTGGCAAATCGATTTTGCCTGAATATAGACCTCTTCCCGATGGACTCAGCCCTTCTTCGTATCTGCGTCAGCTGTGCGAAGAAGGAATGAAGGAGCGTTATGCGCAGTCCACACGTTGGACAGACGCGGAGCTTCGATCCGAACTGGAACAACGCCTGGCGTATGAACTCGGTGTAATCGACAGCATGGGGTTCTCGGATTATTTTTTGATAGTCTGGGATTTTATCGCCTATGCGCATAAACAAGGAATTGTTACTGGACCAGGCCGGGGCTCCTCGGCAGGAAGTCTGGTAGCGTACACGTTGCACATCACGGATGTTGATCCGATGAAATACAACCTGCTCTTCGAACGATTCCTGAATCCCGAGCGGATCTCCATGCCGGATATTGATATTGACTTCAGCGATGAACGGCGTGATGAGGTCATTGATTATGTCGCACATAAATATGGCAAAGCCCATGTCGCCCAGATTATTACGTTTGGAACGATGGCTGCTCGTGCAGCCGTACGTGATGTTGGACGGGCACTGAATGTGCCTTATGGTGAAGTGGACAAGGCTGCAAAGCTGATTCCGGCGCAGCTTGGTATTAACATCGAGCGGGCCATGGAAGCTACACCTGAGCTGAAGGCGCTGTATGAAACCAAGCCCAAGACGCGTGAGCTGTTGGATATGGCGATGAAGGTCGAAGGTATGCCACGGCATGCTTCGACGCATGCAGCGGGAGTGGTTATCTCCCGTGACCCGCTGACCGATGCAGTGCCACTTCAGGAGGGCAGTGAAGGGACAGCGTTAACCCAGTATTCTATGGAAAACCTGGAGTCAATTGGGCTGCTTAAGATGGACTTTCTTGGTTTGCGTACCCTCTCAATCATTGAGCGGTGTGTACGCTGGATTGGGGAACATGGAGAAATTCCGGATTTCCGCCTTATCCCCGATGATGATCCGTTAACGTACGAGATGCTTGGGCGAGGGGACACGATGGGCATATTCCAACTGGAATCTGCCGGGGTACGCCGTGTGCTGAAAGAGATGAAGCCAAGTAGTTTTGAAGATGTAATCTCGGTACTTGCCTTGTACCGTCCGGGTCCGATGGAGTTCATATCCAAATACATTCAGGGCAAGCATGGACAGATTGAAGTGGATTACCCCCATGTGGATCTGGAGCCTATCCTGAAAGATACGTACGGTATCATCGTGTATCAGGAACAGATCATGCAGATTGCTTCCCGGATGGCGGGTTTCTCGTTGGGTGAGGCAGATTTGCTCCGCAGAGCGGTCTCCAAGAAGAAACGGGAAGTGCTGGATCTGGAGCGTGGACACTTTGTACAAGGCAGTCTGAAACAAGGGTATAGCGAAGAAGAGGCAGACCTGGTCTATGATATGATCGTCAAGTTTGCCAACTATGGCTTCCCGCGTGCTCATGCCGCGGCATATGGTGTGCTTGCGTTCCAGACGGCGTATCTGAAGGCGCATTATCAGGTTCATTTTATGGCATCCATGTTAACAGCCGTAATGGGCAGTCATCGGAAAGTGGCAGAGTACGTGGTGGAATGTCGGCGTATGGACATGGAGGTGCTTCCGCCGGATGTGAATGAGAGCGGTATTCTGTTTACACCTGTATTTGTGCCGTCCGGCAGCGCAGGAACTGGGGATCAGAGCAATGCATCGCAGCAGACTGCGGGAGCAGATGCAGAGAGTGACGCCGGAAGCCCTTCCGAAGAACATGCCACGAATGGTAACGGGAGTTCCTTGAGGGAAGATCACGTTCATGAGCATGATGGGCATTCGGGACAAGCCGAATATGGTGAAGCACCTCTGCCGGATGATCCCGGTCCTGGACCGGAAGAGGACGGTGGTGGATATGAGTGGCAGGCAGCGACAACCATGCCTGAGGCATCCGACAACCGGAAGGAACCGGGATTGGTAACGGTTTCTTCAATGGATAATGGTAATGACGAAGGACAAGAGGCGTCTTCTTCGCGCGCGGAGCAAGGTGAACTGTCCTCTGTGGAGAAGAACGTTGCAGTGTCTAATGATAATCCGGATGAGGAAAAATTAACGGGTGCAATACGATTTGGTCTGGCCGCTGTGAAAAATGTCGGTACCCAAGCAATGGAAAGCATTATGATCGTAAGGCAGGAGAGACCGTTCGACAGTTTACTCGATTTTTGTCGTCGTGTGGATCTGCGTGTATGCAACAAACGTGTGATTGAATCGCTGATCCAGGCCGGAGCTTTTGACACATTACCTGGGCACCGGGCCCAATTGCTGGCGATGCTGGATGAGACTGTTGAAGCAGCGCTGAAATGGCGCAAGGAACGTGAGGATCTGCAGATTCAATTGTTCGACTTTGTTGAGACGCCAAACTGGGAGATTGAATACCCGGAAATTCCTCCTTATTCCTCAGGGCAGCAACTGGAGCTAGAGCGAGAGTTGTTAGGTTTGTATCTCTCCGGGCATCCGCTGGATGACTATGAAGATGTGCTGGAATCGAGTGGGGCTGACCGGATCATGGAGTTGACCGAGGCGGCAGACGACACGATGACCGTCGCCGCGGGTATGGTTGTGTCTGTGAAGTCGATTACGACGAAACAGGGCAAGGCTATGGCGTTCATGGAGCTGGAAGACCAGATTGAACGCTGTGAAGTGGTTCTCTTTCCCGAGGTATGGCGGCGTAGCCAGCAACATGTCGGGAAAGGTGAACTGCTCGTCGTGCGTGCCAAAGTGCAGCAGCAGGACGAAGGGTTTAAGCTGCTGGCTGAGGAAGTGGTGCCGTTGTCACCGGCGGCACTGGAGCAGCAGCTGCGCAGCCGTGACCGGCGCGTCAAGCCCGGCAGCGGCAGCTCTTCGCGCCCGGCGCAGGCGGCTTCGCCGCGGCGGCCAGCGGGCGCAGGAGCCGAAGCGCAGCGCAGCAGCGCAGGCGGGGATGCTTCCGGTGCGCGTAGCAGCGGGAGCCAAGGCTCGGCAGCGACGCGCAGCGATGCGGCGGGTACGGGCGCAGCCATGGCGGCGGCTTCCCGGCCTGGCGGTGCCGCTGAGGCGGCAGGCAGGCCGGAGCAGAGCCGCGAACCGCGGGCCGTGGAGCAGCGGGTGTTCGTGAAGATTGCCCCGCATGCGGAGAAGCCTGAGCTTCTGGCACGGCTGAAGCAGCTGCTTCAGGAGCATCCCGGACCTGTGGCGACGGTGCTCTTCTATGAGCAGCAGCAGAAGTTGCTTGCGCTGAGTGATACCTACCGGATTAAGCCATCACCAACCTTGTTCTCCGAGATGGAGAAAATGCTGGGTGATGGCACAGTCAAAATTAAATAAGAGGCTGTCCCGTAAGTGATAGCACTTATCCATAGTATGAAACCTGTTTGGCTCAATGCTGAACAGGTTTTTTTTGATTATTTTAGTGCGAGCGCGGTTCCCTGACGACAGGGTTTAAACAAACAAATTGCAGACTTGTTATAGGCCAGCTACAGACCAGAGTGGAATGTACAATCCTGAAACAGGTTTAGGGTGCGACTGGTCTTAACCATCCGCACATTTTATGAACATTTTAACAGGTTGCTGCATACACTTGAGAACACCGAAGGACCTCGCGGTCCTCGGGGGATTGATGCGGGAGGTCGAGATATGTCATATGAAATCGTAGAAGCCATGCTGGCCCGGCGGGGTGTACGGATTGATGCAATCGCAGCAATTGTATACCGTCTGCAAAAAGGGTACCACCCCGAACTGACCTTGGACGACTGTGTAACCAGCGTGAAATCCGTTCTGCAGAAACGAGAGGTGCAATATACGCTCTATACGGGTATTGCTCTCGACGAACTTGCGGAGAAAAAACTCTTGCCCCAACCGTTACAGGCTATTATGGAAGCGGATGAATCTCTGTATGGAGTGGACGAGACTCTGGCCCTCGGCATTACTCATGTGTATGGTATGATTGGTTTAACCAGCTTTGGTTACCTGGATAAAGAAAAAATAGGTGTAATTCATGATTTGAACGAACACACAACAGCCATTCATGTTTTTTTGGATGATCTGGTCGCAGGGGTGGCCGCTGCGGCTTCTGCCCGAATTGCACACAAAAATATTAAAGCCAAAAAATACCCCTCAGACCTTTAACCCCCTGTATTTCCATGCTTATATGCTGTTGTCACTCCAATGGCTCATATGAAGTCATCAAGGGCGGCCGAGGCTGCCCTGATAGGCTTGATGCTGCTTATCGATGGGGATGAACAAGAAGATTTCGTCAACCATATGAGTTATTCGTGGGGGACTAATGTCCCTCATGATCCCAAATTCTCCCCAAAGGTCCTGAACCCTTTCTTGCAGAAAAAAAGTGAGGTATGTTATCATTAGTCCAATATACGGGCTCTGAACATTAGCTTAGGGGGCGGACAAGGCATGTGGACGGTGATTTACATTGCACCGACAGCAAAGGTTGCGGACAAGATCAAGACCAAGCTTTCGGAAGAAGGTTTTCTGGTACAGACCCGTCCCATCAGTTTATCCAAGCAGCAATTTGAGATTCGCGTCCCTTCTAGGGAATTGGAAGAGGTCCAGGAAGTGCTGAATTCCATTCTGCATTCCTGAGTTGTTCGACATCAACGTGCCTTGGCAGATGAAGAAGTACCATCGGTACATAAGGGACTAATCGCGTAAGCGGAGAGAGGAATCGACTTGCATGTATTGTATGCTGCTGTCCTTCCTTCTTTTTTTGTTAGGACAAGGACCGACCTGGTTGCTCCCGGAGACCCTACCAAGATAGATTCAAACATCGGCGCAACAATCTTTCGGTTTTTGCAGGTAACATCAATCGTGCTGACAGAAGCCGGTGATCCTTGCCCTGTACCGGCGGATTTTTTTGTTGTGAATGCTGGACAAGGCCCATGGCAGCGTGTGGGTCGTAAGCGGTTTACCGTAACACGCGGATGAAGCTGCCACAAGCAGCGCTCTGCAGGTTGCGGCCATCAAATCAACGGCTGGAGAGGTGTAGTTGTGTTCAAAGATATATTCCAGAAGAAACGGAAGTACGCTACCATACCTTCCGAGCGTGCACTTCCCGGCGAAGGCCAGGAAGTCCTAGAACGCCCAAAACGTGAAATACCTGAAGGGCTTATGAACAAGTGCAGCAAATGCGGCACCATTCAATATAGCAAGGAATTGGAGAAAAATCTGAAAGTATGTCCTGCCTGCGGTTACCATATGCGTCTTAACGCTATGGAGCGCATTGCTATGGTACTTGATGATCAAGGATTTGTTGAGTTTGACGCTGATATGATATCGGTTGATCCACTTGGCTTTCCTGGATATAGCAACAAACTGGAACAACAACGCCTGAAATCAGGTCTTAAGGAAGCGGTAATTACAGGGGAAGGGACTATTGATGGCCTGCCTGTAGTTGTGGCTGTCATGAGCTTTGATTTCTTCACAGGCAGCATGGGTTCTGTTGTAGGGGAGAAAATTACCCGTGCCATTGAGCATGCCACAGAGAAACGGTTACCATTGATTATTTTCTCAACATCAGGTGGTGCCCGGATGCAAGAGAGTATTCTCAGCCTCATGCAAATGGCCAAAACAAGCGCAGCTTTATCCCGTTTGGATGAACAGGGCGGGCTGTACATTTCGGTCATTACGGACCCAACGACAGGTGGAGTCTCGGCAAGTTTTGCGAGCTTGGGCGATATTAATATTGCCGAACCTGGCGCTGTATTTGGTTTTGCCGGCAGAATCGTTATCGAACAGACGATCCGTCAGAAGTTACCTGATGATTTCCAAACGGCTGAATTTAATATGCAACATGGTCAGTTGGACATGGTTGTGCACCGGAAAGAGCTTCGGGCCACTCTTGGCAAGCTTCTGGATATGCATAGTGAAAAAGGAGGGGTCTAAATGGCGGGTGAGTTGCCATATGAAGCGCCTCTGGTTGAGATGCGCAAAAAGATTGATGAACTCGTACAGTTTGGACAGGAAAAAGGGATCGACTTCACGGACGAGATTGCCCGCCTGGAAGAACGTTACCATAGACTTGAAGAAGAGATCTACACTGGTATAACAGCAGCTCAGAAAATGCATCTGGCCCGGCATCAGCAGCGCCCAACGGCGCTGGATCTGATCCAGTTGATATTTACGGACTTCATTGAGCTGCACGGTGATCGCATGTTCGGAGACGATCTTGCGGTTGTTGGCGGACTTGCCAAGCTGAATGGAAAGACAGTAACGGTAATCGGACAACAGCGGGGGAAAGACACGAAGGATAATATCGCCCGCTTTTTCGGCAGCGCTCATCCAGAAGGTTTCCGAAAAGGACTTCGTCTGATGAAACAAGCGAACAAATTTGGCCGTCCTATTATTACGTTTATTGATACTAAAGGGGCGTATCCGGGTAATACTGCAGAAGAGAGAGGTCAATCGGAAGCGATTGCTCGCAACCTGATGGAAATGGCGAAGCTATCTGTTCCTGTTATTGTTGTGGTCATCGGCGAAGGTGGAAGCGGCGGTGCCCTCGCTATGGCTGTGGGTAATCGTGTGTTGATGCTGGAACATGCGATCTATTCTGCAATCTCTCCGAACGGCGCTGCTTCGATTCTCTGGAAGGATGCATCCAAGGCAGATCAGGCGGCTGAAGCGATGAAAATAACAGCCAAAGACCTGCTGGAGATGGAAGTCATTGAAGAGATTGTCCCTGAGCCACGCGGCGGTGCTCACCGGGATTATGAAGCGTCTGCTGCTTTCATCAGTGAAGCTTTGGTCCGTCATCTCGACGATATGAAGGGTTGGAGCGGGGATCAGCTGAAACAGGATCGTTATGAGAAATTCCGTAAAATTGGAGCGGTCACGTTTGAACCTCAAGCATCCATTGAAGCCCCTCAAGAGCTTGTAAAAGTCGATGTTGCGAGTAATTTGTCGGGAAATGCTGAATAATGTGACGAATTTCCTATACAAATGAGCAAAAGTATAGTAAATTTAATAGTTGGAAAAAGAAAAATAGATAAAGAGTAATACCTTTAAAATCGGAGGAAACCCAAAATGCGTAAAACGAAAATTGTATGTACCATTGGTCCATCCAGTGAATCTCTGGAGAACACCAAAAAATTGATTATGGCCGGTATGAATGTGGCCCGTCTGAACTTCTCCCACGGTGATTTCGATGAGCACGGCGGACGGATCATTGCGATTCGCCAAGCATGCGAAGAGTTGAACAAAACAGTAGCGATCCTGCTGGACACTAAAGGACCGGAAATTCGGACAGGTAAACTCGAAGTTGAACCGATCGAATTGGTTCAAGACGAGTACATCACTTTGACAACAGAAGAAATTCTGGGAACCAAAGAACGTCTTTCCATTACGTATACAGATCTTCCGAATGATGTTGAACCGGGATCTACAATTCTGATCGACGACGGTCTGATCGGACTGACTGTGGTGGAAGTGCAAGGCACCGAGATCAAATGCCGTATCGTTAACGGCGGATCGATCAAAAGCAAAAAAGGTGTTAACGTTCCGGGCGTTGCCATTTCTCTGCCGGGTATCACCGAAAAAGACGCTAACGATATCGTATTTGGTATCGAACAAGGTGTCGATTTCATCGCGGCTTCTTTTGTACGTAAAGCAAGTGACGTACTTGAGATTCGTGAATTGCTTGAAAAACACAATGCTGGACATATCCAAATCATCTCCAAAATCGAAAACCAACAAGGTGTCGATAACCTCGACGAAATCCTTGAAGTGTCTGACGGCCTGATGGTTGCTCGTGGAGACCTGGGTGTTGAGATTCCTGCGGAAGAAGTACCATTGGTACAAAAACGCATGATCCAAAAATGTAACGTTGCAGGTAAACCGGTTATCACGGCTACACAAATGCTGGATTCCATGCAGCGTAACCCGCGTCCAACACGTGCGGAAGCAAGTGACGTGGCGAATGCGATCTTCGACGGTACGGACGCAATCATGTTGTCCGGTGAGACAGCTGCGGGTAAATACCCGGTTGAATCTGTTCTGACCATGTCCCGTATTGCTGAAAAAGCAGAATCTGCTCTGCCTTACCAAGAGTTGTACCTGAAACAACGTGTTGCTCAACAAACAACAGTTACAGAAGCAATCAGTCAATCGGTTGCTCTTCAAGCTCAAGATTTGAACGCAAAAGCGATCATTACTTCGACTGAATCAGGACATACTGCACGCATGATTTCCAAGTATCGTCCAGAATCTCCAATCATCGCTGTGACAACGGAAGACAGAACTTCCCGTCGTTTGGCTCTGGCTTGGGGTGTAACTCCTGTCAAAGGAAGACTGGTTGATTCCACGGATGCTTTGTTCGAAAATGCAATTGAAGGCGGCGTAAAATCCGGACTTGTTAAAGAAGGAGACCTGGTTGTGATTACAGCAGGTGTACCTTTGGGTCGTTCCGGTTCTACTAACCTGATTAAAGTAAGCCAAATTCCAAACAACGCTTAATAGCGTCTTGGATGGAGAAGCAACAGGAAAGAAGCAATGGGGCTTTATTGTCCCGTTGCTTTTTTTCCATCTTATTGACACTTTACAACGAGGTAACACGTATGAATGATAGAACGAAGGAGGCCGATAACGTGCGAGAACAGAGCAATGGTAACTGGTATGCGGCACGTCTTCGTGTACGCTATCAAGAAAGTGACCAGATGGGCGTGGTCTACCACGCGAACTATTTGAATTGGTTTGAAATCGGTCGAACTGAGATGATTCGCCAAATGGGGTATACATATCGTAAAATGGAGGAACAGGGGTTACTGCTTCCCGTAACCGGACTGGATGTGAAGTATCACAAGCCTGCCCGATATGATGATGAGATTATCATTTTCACCCGTATTGCTGCATTTAGTGGTCTGCGACTGAATTATGAGTATGACGTAAGACGCATGTCTGAAGAACCTGATGAGCGTATGGCGATTGGAGAACGGGTATGGTCAACTGATGAATCACTCCCCGGTGAACGGCTAGTTACAGGTTCTACCCAGCATGTATGGGTGAATGGGGACTGGAAACCAGTTCGGCTGGATAAGGCAGCCTCTGAGTTATACAGCGCGCTTGAAAAGGTGTGGCTTTCGGGAAAGGGGTAATACGTCAATGCGAAAATGGATGTGGGCTTTACTCTTAATCATTCCGGTGATTGAATTATTTGGTTTTATTCTGATGAGTGACTGGATCGGAGCCGGAAAGACATTGCTTCTCATGATTCTCACGTCCTTGATTGGTATAGCAATGTTGCAGTTTGAAGGGCGAAAAGTACTTGTGGACGCCAAATCCGAGATGGAGCGTGGCAAGGTACCTGGAAGAAAAATGGTCGATGGTCTTTTTATTTTTGTCGGTGGTTTCTTGCTTTTGATTCCAGGCTTTGTAACGGATCTGATCGGCTTTACACTGGTATTTCCATTAACACGTCCGGTGTACCGTCTGTTCTTCCTGGGGTGGCTGGAGAAAAAAATGAAAAGTGGCAAAATTACGTTTTATCGTCGTCCGAAATGAAACACCAGTTGTTTTGTATAATGGAAAAGGCTCCGCTCAGCAGATGATTTCTGTTGAACGAAGCCCTTTTCTATTTTTCCTGCGTGCTCATAAGATGATGCCTCATCGGACACGTCCGTTGATGATATACGTTCTGAGGTCGCGTAATACGTTAGCCCGATTGAACGCATCGAGAATCACGAGACTGACAGGGCCAATAATCAAGCCCAGAACACCGAACAACTTCAAACCCACAAACATGCCAACCAGCGTAGCGAGTGGGTCGAGCCCTACACTACTTGCAAGTACCTTCGGTTCAATAATCTGACGGGCAATCAGTAAGATCAGATAGATAATACTAATGCCAATACCCAGATACAGATCCCCATTCATAAAGAGGTACGCTGCCCAAGGCACCATGATAAGGCCAACACCCAGATAAGGAAGCAGATCGACCAAACCAATCATCAGAGCGATGGTGAAGGCTGAATTGACTTGCAATATAAGCAGTCCAATCATGACGAATAGTGCTGTAATCGAGATCATGATCAATTGTGCTCTTGCGTATCCAAACAGTGCCTTTTTAAGGTCGGTCCATATGTCGGAGATCGGCTTGCGAATGGAAGAGGGTACCCATCCAGATACGGTGATGTTGTGCCTGGTCCAGCTTTTGCTAATAAAGAATGTAGACAACAGAACAACGATTAATACCGCGCCCATGTTCGGCAGGGAAGTCAGCAGACTCAGAATCATGTTGAAAAATCCGGTGACCAGATCGGTCACGGCTGTACCCACCGTTTCGGTCGTTTTACTGATATTGCTGTTGATGGTTTCCTGGTAGTTGGGATTCTCCTTGTAAAATTCATTGATCTGCGCAGTCAAACTCTGAATGGTGTCATTCTGGGTCCAGCGCACAAATGTGTCCTTGATCTCATCAACATGAAGATCAAAGCTTGTCGTAAGTGAAATGACTTCTTTTACCATTCGGGTAATCGCCGCAGACAGCACCACCGCAATGGCTCCAAAATAAAGGATCAATG
Source organism: Paenibacillus xylanexedens (assembly GCF_001908275.1). Taxonomy (NCBI): domain Bacteria; kingdom Bacillati; phylum Bacillota; class Bacilli; order Caryophanales; family Paenibacillaceae; genus Paenibacillus; species Paenibacillus xylanexedens. The sequence goes on from NZ_CP018620.1 coordinate 3,014,466, forward strand.
AAAGAGTCACAGCCAGCCAGCGCGGGAATCGTGCTCGATGCTGAAGCAGTTTCACTAATGGATTCATGGCATAGGCGATAATCCAGGCAATCGCAAAAGGGTACAGAAGCGGGAACAGCAAGTATATGGCAACGGCGATCAGAACGGCCGCAATGATAACCCATAAGCCACGGAGCAGGCGTTTCATTATTATTCTATCCAAGCATCAACTCTCCTTAGTTCAATTAAGCCGACCTATGTATGATCCATGAAGCAGTATTAGAAATAGATGGCTATCTTAATTAATATAGAGCATTTACAAGGTTTTGAAACGCCGGGATGTTATCAGATCTTGTTCAAAAGCGGATTTTGAACAAGATGTATGGGGATTCTTTCTTTTGCCTAGAGTATGCCTTAGTATTACAGAATATAGCAATAGAAAGTTCTACATACGACAGGATTGGTTAAAAAACATTAAATGTCAACCTTGTTTTTGTAAAGGCTTTCAAAACTTCTTTATCGGTCCGATAAAGAAGTTTGATGTGCGAATGAACTCTCATCATGTTCACATAAACGACAAAATCCAGTATGATGTTATAAGTAAATACCGATTGACAGATAGGAAAACCACAGTTTGAAATATTTGTTAATTTTAAAATGAAAATGTTTACAAAAAGAGAATAGGTGCATTTTGGCACTTATATGACACTCTGGAATGGTTCCTGATTTCGCTTATTGTTCCTGATTTCGCTTATTAAAGGAGAGATGTAATATGACAGCTACCAAAGGTCTGGAAGGCATCGTTGCGACAACCTCTTCGATCAGTTCTATTGTAGACGGTGTGCTCACATACCGTGGTTACGATATCGACGATTTGGCTGAACATGCCAGCTTTGAAGAAGTTGCCTATTTGTTGTGGTTTGGTAAATTGCCAACAACGGATGAACTGAAATCCCTTCGTAAAAGCCTGAGCGATTACGCGCCGATTCCGAGCGAGTTGATTGCACAAATCCAATTGTACCCGAAAAACGTCAGTACCATGGCAGCACTTCGTTCCGCTGTCTCTGCACTTGCACTGTACGACGAGCAAGCGGATGAGATGACAACGGAAGCGAATGAGAACAAAGCGGTTAAGTTGCAAGCACAGTTGCCAACGATTGTGGCAGCCATCGCCCGTATCCGTCAGGGCAAAGAACCTGTGGCTCCAAAAGAAGGCGCTTCCATCGCAGAGAACTTTTTATATATGATGACTGGTGAAGAACCATCCGAGACCGCAGTGAAAGCATTGGATCAAGCCCTTGTCCTGCATGCGGATCACGAGTTGAACGCGTCAACATTTTCAGCACGTGTAACGGTTGCTACGCTGTCAGATATCTATTCCGGTGTAACTTCCGCCATTGGCGCACTGAAGGGACCACTGCATGGCGGTGCTAATGAAGCCGTTATGAAAATGTTGAATGAGATCGGTACGCCTGATCGTCTTGAATCGGCAATTCAGGAAAAACTGAATAATCGTGAAAAGATCATGGGCTTTGGACACCGGGTGTACAAAAACGGTGATCCACGCGCTAAACATCTACAAAAGATGTCCAAGGAACTTGGCGAGATGAACAATGATACGCGCTTGTATGATATGTCTGTGAAGATCGAGGAACTGGTAACAGGACAAAAAGGACTGAAGCCTAACGTAGACTTCTATTCTGCTTCTGTATATACCCAACTGGAGATCGAACAGGAATTGTTCACTCCGATCTTTGCTATCAGCCGGGTGTCTGGATGGACAGCGCATATTTTGGAACAGCTTGCGGACAATCGCATCATTCGTCCACGTGCGGAGTACACTGGCCCTACAGAACAGAAATACGTTTCTATTGAACTTCGCTAATAGCCGCAAAAACAGTATAATAATATGGACGAGGTGAAGGGTTGGAAAGCAGAGGCTTTACTGGCTTAAGCTCTCAGGACCCTTCTCTCAACAAGACTAGTGGTATGATGAATACTGCATATACGAAACCTAGGAGGAATTTTAACTATGAAATTAGAAAAATTTGCTCACCCAACTGAAGGCGAAAAAATCCAAATTGATAACGGTACACTTCAAGTACCTAGTAATCCAATCATTCCATTTATCGAAGGTGACGGTACAGGCCGTGATATCTGGAAAGCTTCCAAACGTGTATTGGATGCAGCTGTTGAAAAAGCTTATGATGGCAACAAAAAAATCGCATGGTATGAAGTGTTTGCTGGACAAAAAGCATTCGATACATACGGTGAGTGGTTGCCGAATGATACACTGGAAGCCATTCGTGAGTATATCGTAGCGATCAAAGGACCATTGACTACACCAATCGGTGGCGGTATTCGTTCCCTGAACGTAGCCCTGCGTCAAGAGCTTGACCTGTACACATGCTTGCGTCCTGTTCGTTATTTCGACGGTGTACCTTCTCCGGTTAAACGTCCTGAGTTGGTAGACATGGTCATTTTCCGTGAGAATACGGAAGATATCTATGCAGGAATCGAGTATGCTGAAGGTTCTGAAGAAGTGAAAAAAGTGATCCAGTTCCTGCAACAGGAGATGGGTGCTAACAAAATCCGTTTCCCTGAGACTTCCGGTATTGGTATCAAACCAGTTTCTTCCGAAGGTTCGAAACGTTTGGTACGTGCAGCAGTTCAGTACGCAATTGACCATAACCGTAAGACGGTTACATTGGTACACAAAGGTAATATCATGAAATTCACAGAAGGTGCCTTCAAAAACTGGGGATATGAAGTGGCTGAAGAAGAGTTCGCTGACAAAGTATTCACATGGGCACAATACGACATCATCAAAGAAAACGAAGGTACAGATGCAGCGAATGCAGCACAAAAAGCTGCTGAAGATGCTGGTAAAATCATCGTAAAAGATGCGATTGCCGATATCGCTCTGCAACAAGTATTGACTCGTCCAGGCGAATTTGATGTTATCGCAACATTGAACCTGAACGGTGACTATCTGTCCGATGCACTTGCAGCGCAAGTTGGCGGAATTGGTATCGCTCCTGGAGCGAACATCAACTACGTAACAGGACATGCTATCTTCGAAGCAACTCACGGTACTGCACCTAAATACGCGGACAAAGATGTCGTGAACCCAGGTTCCGTTATTCTGTCCGGAGTAATGTTGCTTGAGCACTTGGGATGGCAAGAAGCAGCTAACCTGATCTACAAAGGTATGGAAACATCCATTAACAATAAAACAGTAACGTATGACTTTGCACGTCTGATGGACGGCGCTACTGAAGTGAAATGTTCTGAATTCGCGGATCAAATCATTAAAAACCTGTAAGGGGAGATGTGAATCTTGACTATTCAGCGCAAAAAAATCACAGTAGTCGGCGCCGGTTTTACCGGTGCTACGACCGCATTAATGCTTGCCCAAAAAGAACTCGGGGATGTTGTGCTGGTTGATATTCCTCAACTGGAGAACCCGACGAAGGGGAAAGCACTCGATATGATGGAAGCAAGTCCTGTTCAAGGATTTGACAGTCATATCGTCGGTACTTCCAACTACGAAGATACTGCAGGTTCTGAGATTGTAATCATCACCGCTGGTATCGCCCGTAAACCGGGTATGAGCCGCGACGATCTGGTCAATACGAATGCGGGTATCGTGAAGTCCGTTTGTGAAAATGTGAAAAAATATTGCCCTGATTCCATCGTCATTATTCTAAGCAACCCGGTGGATGCGATGACTTATGCAGCTTATCAGACCCTTGGTTTTCCTAAAAACCGTGTTATCGGTCAGTCAGGTGTTCTGGATACAGCACGTTACTGTACCTTCATTGCGCAAGAGTTGAACGTATCTGTTGAAGATGTTCGTGGATTCGTTCTTGGCGGCCACGGGGACGATATGGTACCCCTCGTTCGTTATTCGAGTGTAGGTGGTATTCCGATTGACACGCTGATTCCGGCAGAACGCATTGAGTCCATTGTTCAACGCACACGTGTTGGCGGAGGCGAGATTGTGAATTTGCTGGGTAACGGCAGTGCCTATTATGCACCAGCAGCTTCGCTTGTTCAGATGACCGAAGCCATTTTGAAGGACAAGAAACGTATCATTCCAGTGATCGCTTATCTTGAAGGTGAATATGGCTATAATGATTTGTTCCTCGGTGTACCAACCATTTTGGGTGGTAATGGCATTGAGAAAATATTCGAACTTGACCTGACAGCGGAAGAAAAAGCAGGGTTGGATAAATCGGCTGATTCGGTTCGCAACGTCATTTCGGTAGTAAACCTGTAAGTTTGAAAACTTTTTGAACAGAAGCTAAAAGAAAACCTCCGGTAAACCCGGAGGTTTTCTTTTCTTTGGATAAGTTCCCCAGTATAATGGGATGTGATGTATAGCACACCGAAAATGTTGAGGAGGATGAAAATTTTGACAATGATTATGTATTTGCTCCATATTGTTGGAGCACTGGCGATGGGATTCTATTTGATTCTGCCATTTGTGGTCGGTAAAATCCGTACTTTGAATGCCGCAGCACAAGAGGGAGCCTTTGCATCGCTTCGTTCTTTGAACAAAGTCGCGCAGTATGGACTTGTAATCCAACTTCTTACTGGTGGTTACCTGATGACCAAAGGTGAGTATTCTCATGTCTGGATGGCTGTCGTTGTTGTTCTGCTCTTGGCTATTGCGGCTATTGGAGGAATTATGGGTAAACCGCTGCGACTCGCTGCAGAAGGTGTGAAAAACAAACGTGATGTGGGTCCTGAGCAAAGCAAGATCCGTATGTTCAGTACACTTCTGGCTGTATTCTTGCTAATCATGGTGTACCTGATGGTGAATAATCAGGTGATCTAAGTGCGTGGCGTACGGTTAATCCACCCTACGAAGATGTATTGTTAGTTGTTGGTTAAGCGTTTGCAGACGTAATTAGGACAAGCCGGATGAGATGTAAGATGGTGTTTCGTTGAAACAAACAAAAAATAGACAGCCTCATTGGCTGTCTATTTTTTGTTATTACCAAGATGAAATCAGTAGTACTCGGTTTATTTTGAACTGGAACTAGAGGGATCACTACCATACATATCATCATACATATTCATCTGACACGGTCTACGTTGGTTAGGTTGTACTCACAGTATACGCCCGCACTGCATTTCGACCATTACGCTTGGATTCGTACAAGGCAGTATCAGCATCGCGTAACAAGGACTCCAGCGAATCTGACCCTCCATTGTACTGGGCAATACCAAAGCTTGAGGTGAGCGTAATAGGCACTCCCTTAACATCCAGGGGGTCATTCAACAAGGCAACTCTCAGTTGTTCGGCAAGTTTCTCGGCTCCTGGAAGCGAGGTGTTCGGAAGAGCGATGACAAACTCTTCGCCTCCATAACGGGCAAACAACATCTCAGGGCTTAAATATCGATTACAAACAGAGACCACATGAATGATGGCCTGATCGCCAACATCATGCCCGTACGTATCGTTGATGCGTTTAAAGTAATCAATATCAAATAAAATAAATGAGACAGGTTGCGGATTAAGCTGAGCTTCACTCAAAATCTCCCGTCCTCTATGCAAAAATTGAGTGCGATTATAGATTTTGGTCAAACCATCGAAATAAGCCAGTTGTTTCAGCTGTTCTTGCAAGAAGCGTTGTTCCGTTATATCGATTAACATAATTAGACTGCCCACAGCCTGTGCATCCTTGTTATACACGTAAGATGTCCTGACCTGATAACAGACGGTCTCTCCGTTTAACTGCCAGTACAGATCGGTTTGCAATCCTTCTCTTCCGTATTCAACGGGAAACGTCTTTCCAGCAAGATTAAGCCAGATATCATCCAAGGGTTGGCCAATCATGGTTGTATTAAGCTCTGGCAACATGTCACGCAGAGATCTGTTGTAATCGACCAGTCGATTGAAACTATCCAGTACAATAACACCTTCACGCATACTCTCGAAAATACTGTCTTTGGCGATGGGTACGATGGTCAGGAGACGTGAGGATAGAATGGCCCAGATATACATGGCAGATGTGATACACATGAGCACGGGGACGGGGTCCATCCCGCCGGGGGTCAAACCAAGCAAATACAGAAAAGCTGCGACCATAGGAATAATCTGTGAAGTAATGAGAGTAAGTAATTGACGACGATACATCTTCTTGGTGTGTCTCCATTGTCCGATCAGAATGAGGCAGGCACATAACAGACAGGAAAAGGTGAATGCACCATGTACAACATACCATTGGCCCACTGCGATATCCATCAGAGGAACGGTACTATCTTCTCTCAGCCATACTTTTTTATAAAATAGATGATGAAAGTCATTGGTTGCAACCATACCTAGTGTAATGGAAGGGATTACAAACAGCGCGGCAGTTACCTTTTTGGATAACGTTTTTCCTGTGTACTTTATCATCAACATGAGGCCTAGAGATGCGGAGAAGGGCATGCCTATATACTCCACGGTGGTCCAAAACTTCATCTGTTCCAGCGTGTTGCTGGCTAGTTCAATAGCATAACCAAAAGTATATATGGAGAGTGCTGCTGTGTAGAGAATGAATATTTTGGAACTGGGAATCTCGGATCTTCTGAAATAGGTATATAAACACAAAAAGACATTCAGCACGGCTGAAGTAGCGACGAGTGTTATATATGAATTAATATGCGATTCCATTGTCAGGTCTCCATGTTAGGTTAGAATGATTAAACCAATAAAGATGAGAGTTAAAGCACATCAGTATACTGTACATTGTACATCAGCCCAAGCAGCATAGGAATACACTTTGTATCATGAAACAGTCTAATTTCGAATAAATTTCGAATTTTGGCAAAACAGGCATTAAAGCAAATCGGTTGTTTGACATCCAAAGAGAGTGGTAAATAACGATTAGAGACAGCACACTGAGGTTTAATTTGCTGTTCATCGCAGAAGAATAATCTGAACTGTTCATGCCATCCTACAGAATGAGACTTTTTCAGAGAACGAAAGACAAGGAAGGTTACAGTTAGAGTCCATGTCTTCTGTAATCCAAATATGTTCACATTTTGAGAGGAGAATGTTAGATGTCAACCAACACACAACAAAATCAAAAAACAATGCCAGCACAGCATCAGGATCAACGCCCCGGTATTGAATCGGAGATGCATCCCAGACCGGAATTTGAGAAGCCTGAATACAAGGCAGCAGGTAAACTGACGGGTAAGGTGGCCCTTATTACAGGGGGTGACAGCGGAATTGGACGTGCTGTTGCTGTTACGTATGCCAAGGAAGGCGCGGATGTCGCCATTGTATACCTGAGCGAGCACGAAGATGCCAAGGAAACGAAACGTCAGGTCGAACAAGAAGGACGCAAGTGCATCTTGATTGCAGGTGACATTGGTGATGATGCCTTTGCGAAGAAATCGGTTCAGCAGACAGTAGATGAACTGGGCAAACTGGACATTGTCGTGAATAACGCAGCAGAACAGCATCCACAGCAGAATCTGGAGGATATTACGCCAGAACAGCTGGAGCGTACATTCCGAACCAACATCTTCGGCATGTTCTATGTGACGCAGGCAGCCCTGCCACATCTGAAGAAGGGCAGTACGATTATTAATACAACCTCCATCACAGCCTATCGCGGAAGCCCAACCCTGCTTGACTATTCATCTACCAAAGGAGCAATCACTTCGTTCACTCGTTCGTTATCGATGAATGTGATTGAGAAGGGAATTCGTGTCAATGCCGTTGCACCAGGGCCGATCTGGACACCACTCATTCCATCCACATTTGATGAGAAAAAAGTAAGTGAGTTCGGCGCAACGCAGCCAATGAAGCGGCCAGGACAACCGGATGAACTGGCTCCCGCTTACGTATACCTTGCTTCGGATGACTCTTCGTATGTGAGCGGACAGGTGATGCATGTGAATGGTGGCGAAGTGGTGAACGGATAATACGTTAAGAACGTTTAGATTCAGGATAAGATTGATTATATAGAGAGACGTATCGCTTTCAGCATGGCTGAGCGGTGCGTCTTTTTTATATCAGGTGAATATGTATGTCAAAGATGCGGTTAGCACCTGTTTACAAAAGTCGGCATCTCTGTTGATACAACTATGATAATTTATTAATAGCCATGTCTGACTGGAAACTCCCTAATCTGTGATATGATAGATCGAGCAATTATACTCGGAGGGACCAGTCATATGAAAATGAGCAAACAGAATGCAGCACATTATATATGGGGTGCACAGTGCGATGATGAATCGGAGCGACGAAGAAGTGGAGTTTCTTGTGATTTCCAATCCGGGTACCCGTGGGGACCGAATTGAACTGGATTCAAAGTAGAGCAATTCATTAGATATTAATCTGATCATAAAGGAAGAGATAGATGAGACCGTTCCGAATTCGCCTTGCCATCATTATGATGGTGCTGATCGGCGTATCCGTCATTGTGGCTGGATATACGATGGGCAGAGTGTTTAAGACTACGCATATAGCCGCATTGGAGCAAACCATGGTGCGCGAGATTAATTTGCTCAAAGCAACTTTTCCATTCCATGATGCAAGTGATCCAACTTCGGAAGCCACACGAAAGTATTATTCCGATCGGGCGCTCGAACTGGATCGTCTGACGGATTCCCGGGTAACCTTCATCAATAAAGATGGCATGGTCATTGGAGATTCCGAGAGTGATCCGGCATCGATGGATAATCACTTGAACCGTGAGGAGATTAAGGGTGCCGTTGGAGATGGATACGGGCAATCCATACGTTACAGTGAGACATTGGGACAAGACATGCTGTATGTAGCACTACCTGTGAATTCGGATCAAAGTGACATGATTGAAATACCTAGCGGCAAATTTGATGGTTACATTCGTCTATCCATGAGTCTGCATGCGGTTGATCAGGGTCTTCAGCGTGGTTGGATGATTATGTTTGCTGCACTTGGGCTGCTGTTTCTAATTGTCGCGTTTGTCAGTTATCGGGTTGCACGTGGATTAACTTCCCCGATTGAGCATATTACAAAAGTGGCCCATCGGATCACCAAGCTGGAATACGATGCCAGAGTTGATGTAACGCGAAGAGATGAGATCGGACAGCTGGGGCTTGCGATAAACGGAATGGCAGACAGCTTGCAGTCCCAGCTGAAGACGATCCGTGACAATGAAGCGTTGTTACAGAGTGTCCTCGCAAACATGACCGGAGGCATTGTCATGATCGACGCAGGGCAATCCATTGCACTGGTCAATCGGGAAGCGGAGCGTATGCTTGGTATTCAGGCGGGAAAGGTTACGGGTAAGCCTTATACTGAATTCAAAAGACACTACGAATTAACACGTACCATTGAAGAGAGTGTTGCACTGAAAGAACGGATGCATGAAGAAGTAAGTGTGTTCAACCCGGAGGAAAAACTGATCCGTATTGATGGAGTACCGATGTCCGAAGATGATGGTGGATATCGAGGCATGTTGTTCCTGTTGCAGGACGTGACGGCGATTCGTCGATTGGAGTCAATGCGCAGTGAGTTTGTTGCAAATGTCTCTCATGAGCTCAAGACACCAGTCGCTGCGGTCAAAGGGTTTGCCGAAACATTGCTTAGCGGCGGGGTACAGGATAAGGAGACAGAGCGATCATTCCTGAAAATCATCTATGATGAAGGAGATCGACTTAACCGATTAATTGGGGATATTCTGGAGTTATCCAAAATTGAATCGAAACGCGCACCACTGCAATGCTCGCCTGTGCATGTACACTCTTTCTTCGAAATGGTGCTGGGCACCTTGTCCAAGGTGGCGGAGAAAAAGCAGATTCGTCTGGAAATGCATGTTCCGGAGGAACTGTACATTGAAGCGGATGAGGACAAGATGAAGCAGATATTCATCAATCTGTTATCCAATGGTATCAACTATACCCCGGATGGTGGACGAGTGAAGTTACAGGTGACGATGGATAACGATGATGAAGTGGTCTTTGCGGTGTCAGATACAGGCATTGGCATACCGAAAAAAGATTTGCCGCGAATCTTCGAGCGGTTCTATCGTGTTGATAAAGGCAGATCCCGTAATTCAGGGGGCACAGGCCTTGGACTTTCCATCGTTAAACATCTGGTGGAATTACATCATGGCAAATTGTCTGTAGAGAGTGAACTGGGCATGGGGACAACGTTCCGTGTGATCCTTCCATTCATTCAGGAAGAAGAGATGTAGGCGTCTGGTTAGGGCATGTCTCAAAATTCGCTGAAGTGCATCTTTTGCCGCCTTTTCGCCCCCTGCTGCGTCACTTTCCCTTGACGTGCCCCGGCACGCCTGCGGAAAACTTCCTGGCTTGGAACGAAAATTCGGAAAAATCTGCTTCCTTCAGAATTTTCAGACACGCCCTATCAAAATGTAAAAAGTGTGTATTGTTTTACACCGCGTTAACAAATTAGTGCTATGATAGAAAAAGTGTTGTGGCAACAGACAACCTATGAAGAGAGAAGGGGTATCATGGCACAGCGTTTACTAGTTATTGAAGATGAACCTACATTATCAAGATTACTCACGTATAACCTGACACAGGAAGGTTATGACGTTACGGCAGAGGATCACGGATCTGCAGGATATGATCGGGCCTTGTCCCAGGAATTTGATCTCATTTTGCTGGATTTGATGCTTCCGGGCATGAATGGTCTGGACATTCTGAGCAAGTTAAGAATACAGGGTGTTAGTACACCTGTTATCATTCTGACGGCCAAGAACGGTGAAGCCGAGGTTGTACAGGGACTGAAATCAGGTGCCGATGATTATATTACCAAACCGTTTGGTGTATCTGAGTTATTAGCCCGAGTGGATGCGGTATTAAGACGTTATTCCAATGGTGAAGATTTACCACAGCTTGAGGACAAGGATGGCTCACGAATTATTCTGGGAGAGCTGGAGATTTACCCTTTGAAATATGAAGTGACACTGGGTGGACAATCCATCAGTCTGCGTCCGAAAGAGTTCGAAGTACTTCTATATTTGGCTAAAAAGCCGGGTGTGGTACTGACAAGGGATGATCTGATGAACGCTGTGTGGGGCTTTGATTATATCGGAGGTCAACGAACGGTGGATGTTCACGTCAGTTCATTACGTAAAAAGCTGGAGTTGGACCCGGAATCGGTTCACATTGATTCCATTCGTGGTGTAGGTTATAAATTGGTTGTCAAAAGAAAAACTCCCCATCATTCAAGTTAGCAATGATCGGGGAGTTTTATTTTACGTTCATTTAACATAAAGGAAGATTTTTCTTTACGTAGAGGGAGTAGCATGGACTTATCTGAGTGATACTTTGTACCTACACAACCCACCTCAAGACGGAGGTATTACGTAAAGGAGATTGCGCATTTATGCCCATGTTGCTCGAAGTGAAACCTGACCAGCCTCATGTTGTTTTACATAATGAAGAAATAGTGACACCCGAACAGCAGCATCATGAAGTAACAGTGGTTGCTGAAGAACCTGTAATCCATTTACATGACTATTATCGTCAGGTACCTGTCGCGGGGGTCCATACGACCTGTGGAGAAGCTGCTGCGATGATGAATCAGGATAAGGAACACCCCTGTATTGTACTGTGTGATGAGCAGATGAAACCCACTGGATTGTTAATGCGAGAGACGTTATATCGGATGTTAAATGGCCGTTTTGCCGCAGATCTATTCTACCGTAAGCCGGTCATACAAGTAGTGAATACATCTCCGGTTATTGCAGATATTCATATGGAAGCCTCAACGATTATTGATATCGCACTTGGACGCGATGAACAGCATTTCTACGATTGTCTGCTGGTTACGGAACAAGGCAGACTGCTAGGTGTGCTGACGATGCGTGACGTAATGTCGCTATCTCGCAGATTGCAACAGGCTGTTACGGAAGAGCGCATACGTACAGTAACCGAGAGCAGACAGGAGATATCCAGAATCAATAATGCGGTCACCAAGCTGGTGAATGCAGCGAATCAGACCGTTCATGAGGCCCGTGAGATCATGGCATTGTCTAAGCAGGGCGAAGAGAGTTTGAAACACGTTGATGCTTCCTATAACCGGGTACATCAGCATATGGAGAGTCAAGGTCAACATGCGGATCACATGCTGAATTCGATCAAAACAGGTTCAGGCATGGCACATTCCATTCGCTCCCTGGCAGATCAAAGTGGTCTCCTCGCCCTGAATGCTTCCATCGAAGCAGCTCATGCCGGTGAATATGGACGAGGTTTTCAGATTGTTGCAGGCGAGATTCGAGCGCTCGCAAAACAGACCCGTGAGGTTGCGGGGAACATGTCTTCATTGCTAGAGAATATTGGTGGGTTGACCCTTCAGACTGTTGAACTGGTTAAGGCAAGCGGAGCGGAGATTGACGACAGTTCGGTACATGTCACCGCAGGGGGAGCAACGTTCCGACAACTGAATAGTGCGGTGAGAGATTTGTCTCGTATAGCAGAGGAGATCGCCATGGAAGGCGGGAAAGCTGGAGAAGTGGCAGAGCACATTCGTACGAAGCTGGATGAGATGGTTTCGAATAGTGAGTAATATAAAGTAGTCAATAAGGCAGACATCAGGAATCAGATTGATCCATCAAGCAGATCATGAAGGTTAAGGATGTCTTTTTTACATTCCGTTAACATGAAAGTGATACTGTTTTTACAATGAAAGGGTAGGATATTAAAGATGGCCGAGCAGCGATGAAAGATTATCAGTATCGGTCTCAACGTAAAGGGAGTTTTAGTGTCCCTGCAGCGAAGGAGAAGTGAACATCCATGAAGGACCTCATTCACATTGAAAATCTTAATTTATATTATGATACGCATCACGCACTTAAAAATATATCGATGGATCTGCCGGAAAAAACCGTTACTGCGTTCATTGGGCCGTCAGGTTGTGGTAAATCGACATTGCTTCGCACGTTAAACCGGATGAATGACATGATTCCGGGTGTTCGTGTGGAAGGACAGGTTATGCTGAATGGCTCTGACATTTACAGTAATGAGATTGAAGTGGAGACATTGCGCAAACGAGTTGGCATGGTGTTCCAACAACCGAATCCTTTTCCAAAATCCATATACGATAACGTGGCTTATGGACCGCGCTTGCACGGGGTAACCCAAAAGGCTGAACTGGATCAGTTGGTGGAACAAAGTCTTGTCCATGCTGCCCTATGGGATGAAGTGAAGGATGTATTGAAAAAGTCGGCACTTAGTTTGTCTGGCGGACAACAACAGCGTCTCTGTATTGCACGGGCGCTGGCTGTACAGCCTGACGTTCTGCTGATGGATGAAGCAACGTCTGCACTCGACCCGATCTCCACATTGAAGATTGAGGAGCTAGTGAAAGAATTGCATCACAAGTACACGATCGTTATGGTTACCCACAATATGCACCAGGCGGCACGGGTATCTGGACGCACGGTATTTTTCCTGAATGGTGAAGTGGTGGAGGCAGCTGATACGGAGACGTTATTCTCCACACCGCAAGATTCCCGGACCGAGGATTATATATCTGGAAGGTTCGGTTAAGCGAGCTGAATTGGAATGATCCCGGCATACCCGGAGATGATGGATAAGGAGGACATGAAATCTATGATTCGCAGAAAAGAATTTGATCAGGAGCTTGAAGAGCTGCGTACCTTGCTCAAACAAATGGGTGAACATGTAGGAGCAGCATTGGATGGTGCTATTGAGAGTTTACAAACGATGAACGCGGAGAAAGCTCAGGTCATCATCAAGAATGATGCGAATCTGAATGCCCTTGAAGACAAAATTATGGAACTTGGCTCCAAACTGATCATCACACAACAGCCGGTGGCAAAGGATCTCAGACGTATTATCGTGGCATTCAAAATCTCCAGTGATCTGGAGCGTATGGGAGATCTTGCGCTCGACGTGGCGAAGGTGACACTCCGGATGGATGGACAGAAGCTGATTAAACCTCTGGTAGATATCCCGCAAATGGCAGAAATCGTGAAATCCATGATTGATGAATCCATCGAATCTTTCCTGAAAGAAAACACAGACCTGGCCTATAAAATGGCTCAAACGGACGATCAGGTCGATCAACTGTACAGCCACATGATCAGTGATCTCTACACGTTAATGTCAGAGCATCCGAATCAGGCTTCTCAGGCTATGCTGCTGATGATGGTTGGACGTTACATTGAACGTATTGGTGATCATGCAACCAACATTGGTGAGAGCACGGTATACCTGGTGACAGGTAAACGTCCGGATCTGAATCAATAGGAAGAGCATTGCTTTGGAATTGGGGAATCAGTACTGATTGAGTAATGCAATCATATGAATGGAAAAGGACTTTCTCTCAGGTAGGCTGTGTACAGCTGTCTGCGGAGAAGGTTCTTTTTTGTGATTAAATGTGAAGTGAAAGAGGCTATTCTTTTTGATGTGACAGGTGGGTATGGTATCATGAGAGTAGATGTAATTTGAAGAGGTTGACCATATAATACGCGAGGTGCTGGAATGGACAAGTTTATTCTCATAGATGGAAATAGCATTATTTACAGGGCGTTTTTTGCAATGCCGCCTCTGACCAACTCGAAAGGTCTGCATACCAATGCGGTATATGGTTTCACTACGATGCTGCTGAGACTGCTTGAAGAGCATAAACCTACACATGTCATGGTTGCATTTGATGCAGGCAAAATCACGTTCCGCCACGAAGGGTATCAGGAATACAAGGGTGGACGGGAGAAAACACCACCAGAGTTGTCAGAGCAATTCCCTTTGCTCAAAGAACTGCTGAAAGGACTTGGCATCGCTCAGTTTGAGCTGGCTGGATTTGAAGCGGATGACATCATCGGAACGTTAACCAAACGGGCAGATGAAGCGGGCAGACAGGTGCTTGTTGTATCGGGTGACAAAGATATGCTGCAGCTCGCCTCCGAACATGTACATATCGGGCTGACGCGTAAAGGGGTAACCGATATTGAGCTGTATGATCCTGCTCAGATTAAGGAGCGTTATGGTCTGACGCCGCTGCAAATTATTGATCTCAAGGGTCTGATGGGCGATGCGTCCGATAACATTCCAGGGATTCCCGGGGTTGGAGAGAAGACAGCGTTAAAGCTGTTGCACCAGTTCGGATCGGTAGAGGATGTGCTGAACGGCACAAGTGAGCTGAAAGGCAAGATGAAGGAAAAGATTGAGGCACATGCCGAAGATGCCCGGATGAGCAAACAACTCGCGACGATTCACCGGGAAGTTCCGCTGGAGCAGACGTGGGAGGATATGCAATTCGCTGGATTAAAAGAAGAACAAGCTGGCCCTGCATTGGCGAAGCTGGAATTCAAATCCTTGCTCGAACGCCTGTCGTTCAGTGGCAGCATCGGTTCTGAACAGGAAGCGGTCCCTGCTGCCGAAGTGGAGTCTTCCATTGCAACAGAAGACAACATCAGTGAGCTGTTCAGTTCACTGGATTCCATTGATGTCCTCCACGTGGAGACACATGGGGATAACCCGCACCAAGCGAAATTGATTGGACTAGCTCTAGGTTCCGCTGGAACGTATACGTTCATATCTCCCGAATTGCTTCATTCCGAGGCTGCGGCTCCAGTGCGGGCATGGCTTGGTAATTCAGACCAGCCAAAGCGCGGGTATGATCTTCATCGTGTTGACCTGGCCCTGCATGCGCATGGCATTGAATTCGCTGGTGCGTCATTTGATGTACAACTGGCGGCCTATTTGCTTGATCCAACGGAATCCAACCAGACGATTAGTGGACTCACGACCAAGTACGGTCTGCCGTCGCTCGTAGAGGATGACACGGTTATGGGCAAAGGGGCCAAGTACAAGGTGCCGGAAGTAGAGATCTTGGGTGATTTCCTGTGCCGCAAAGCCGCTGCTGTCGCAGCCATTATTCCACTTCAGGAGCAGGTGCTGGAAACGGATGAGATGAATTCGTTGTTCCATGAACTGGAGATGCCGTTGTCACGCATATTGGCGGACATGGAGAAACAGGGCATCAAGGCCAATACGGCAGATCTACAGGCTTTGGGCAGTGAGTTTGAAGAACAGATCAGCAGGTTGATGGCTGAGATCTACAAGCTGTCAGGAACGGAATTTAATCTGAATTCACCAAAGCAACTGGGTGAGATTTTATTTGATAGACTGGGCTTGCCGGTGGTGAAGAAAACAAAAACGGGTTATTCCACAGATGCTGAAGTATTAGAGAAATTGGCTCCTTATAATGATGTGGTCAAGCATATTCTGCAATATCGTCAGCTTGCCAAGCTGCAATCCACTTATGTGGAAGGATTACTCAAAGAGATATCCAATCGGGATGGCAAGGTGCATACGTATTATCGTCAGACCATTGCTGCAACGGGACGACTTAGCAGTCAGTTCCCGAACTTGCAGAACATTCCGATTCGGATGGAGGAAGGTCGCAAAATTCGGAAGGTATTTGTTCCTTCCGAGCCCGGATGGTCCATTTTGGCAGCAGACTATTCCCAGATTGAACTGCGTGTACTGGCACATATTTCGGACGATGAGCGCTTGAAGGAAGCATTTGTTAATGATATGGATATTCATACAAAGACCGCTTCGGATGTATTTGGCGTGAATCCTGAGGATGTGGATGGGGATATGCGTCGTTCCGCCAAGGCAGTTAACTTTGGTATCGTGTATGGAATAAGTGATTATGGCTTATCACAGAACCTGCATATTACACGTAAAGAGGCTGCGCAGTTTATTGATCAGTATTTTGAAGTATTCCAGGGTGTCCGCCGATATATGGATGACATTGTGAAGGAAGCTCGCCAGGATGGTTACGTCAAAACGCTGTTGGAACGTCGTCGCTACCTGCCAGAGATTAATGCCAGTAACTTCAATCTGCGTTCCTTCGCAGAGCGTACGGCGATGAATACACCGATTCAGGGAACAGCGGCAGATATCATCAAGCTGGCCATGGTACAGATGGATGAAGCGCTGCGGGAACGCAAGTTGAAGAGCCGTATGTTGCTTCAGGTGCACGATGAGCTTGTATTCGAAGTGCCTGCGGATGAATTGGAACTGATGAAGGAATTAGTGCCTTCTGTCATGGAAAAAGCATTGGAACTGTCGGTTCCGCTGAAAGCCGAAGTCAGCTTTGGTGATAACTGGTACGAAGCGAAATAAATCAAGTGCTGCGCGGTTTTTCCGGTATTTTACAATAGGCCCTTCCATGTTTGAGATATAAGAAAAGGGTCCCGCTGAGCGCCATCTTCCGTTATAATATAGGGGAGGTGAGAACATCATGCCGGAATTACCGGAAGTCGAAACAGTCAGAAGAACATTGAATCAACTTATTGTGGGCAAAACGATTGATCATGTTACCGTTAGCTTGCCGCGGATTATTCAGCGGCCGGACGACATAGATGCATTTGCAATGGAACTCGCGGGACATACCGTCATTGGGGTGGAACGCCGGGGCAAGTTTTTACGTATTTTGCTGGACGGGCTGGTGCTTGTCTCCCATCTGCGGATGGAAGGAAGGTACGGTGTGTACGAGCAGCATGAAGATGTGGAGAAACATACACATGTGATCTTCCATTTTAATGATGGTACGGAATTGCGTTATAAGGACGTGCGTCAGTTCGGTACGATGCATCTGTTTAATGCAGGTGAGGAACTGGTGTCCAAACCTTTGCTGAAGCTGGGACTGGAGCCACTTGATCCAGCTTTTACGGTAACTGCATTCCGCGAGGCGGTTGGCAAGCGTACAACCAAAATCAAGGCTGTACTTTTAAATCAGGCATATGTGGTTGGTATCGGGAATATTTATGTGGACGAGGCTCTATTTCGCGCAGGTATCCATCCCGAGACCATCGCCAAGACACTGACCGAAGCTCAGTTAACGGTGCTCCATGAAGCGATTGTGGCTACGTTGCAAGATGCAGTGAATGCAGGTGGATCTTCCATCAAGTCCTATGTGAATGGACAGGGTGAGATGGGGATGTTCCAGCATCAACTGAAAATCTATGGACGCAAATCAGAACCTTGTACAACTTGTGGTACGTTAATTGAAAAAACGGTGGTTGGTGGCCGTGGCACGCATTTTTGTCCGAACTGTCAGCTGCTGTAACATGAACTGAATGAACGAAATGATGAAATCATAGCACCCTTGGATTCCTCCCTCCATATACTGATATGGCAGAAATAAGCGGGCGTATACCCATACTGGCATCTTCAGTTGGCACGAGTACCGCACAGAGGAGGAGTCCGGGGTGCTGCATCATTTTATTTCATTGCTGGCGCTTGCTTTGGCGCTTAGTTTAGATGGTTTTGGAGTCGGGATTACATATGGGTTACGGAGGACTAAGATTCCCCTGTTATCTATCGCTGTTATTTCGATCTGTTCGGGATTGGTTATTGCCTTGTCGATGCAAGTAGGTGTGTTGTTGTCCCATGTGGTGTCACCGGATATCGCTTCGATCGTAGGAGCCGTTATATTGATAGGTATTGGTGCATGGTCACTGTTGCAACTCATTCGAAAGCAAGGCAAAGAACAGCTGGAAACAGACACTGGAATGGGTGAGGCAGCAGAAGCAACGGTAACTGGAGTGGGAGAAGCACAAGAGAGACTGTCGGATTCAAAGGGCAGAAATCAGGTGCTTGCACTGGATCTGGAGCAGTCGGCTTCAAATGGATCACTGGAACGAATGGTATTTACACTGGAGCTGCGCAAGCTGGGCGTTGTCATTCAGATCCTTCGCAGTCCTTCCAAGGCGGATATGGATAACTCGGGGAGTATATCTGCTCAAGAAGCGATGTGGCTTGGTATTGCGCTGTCTCTGGATGCGTTTGGAGCAGGTTTGGGAGCGGCACTTCTGGGATTCCCTACACTATGGACAGCACTCATTATTGCACTGTTTAGTGGGGCGTTTCTGTCGCTCGGCATGAAGGTTGGCCTACGATTCTCAGCTCTGCGCTGGATGCGAAGACTGTCTGTATTGCCAGCGCTATTGTTAATGATTATGGGAATAATGAAGTTGTTATGAGGTGAAACGATGAATATAGGCTTAACCGGCGGGATCGCGACAGGCAAAAGCAGTGTTTCCGCCTATCTCGCCAGTAAGGGAGCGTTGCTCATCGATGCAGACGTTATTGCCCGGGAAGTTATGATGCCCGGGCATCCCGTGTTGGCCGCCGCTGTTAAGCGGTTTGGACAAGCCATACTGAACGAAGATGGAACACTGGATCGGAAAAAGCTTGGGAGTATTGTTTTTCAACAACCAGAGGAACGAAAGGCACTTGAGGCTATTACACATCCGGCGATCCGAAGAGAGATGCGCGAACGGGCTGCTGCATACGAATTGCAACATCCGGATAAACTTGTGGTGTCTGATATTCCTTTGCTCTACGAATCAGGTCTGGAGGACAGTTTCGAGGAAGTCATGGTAGTATATGTCCCGAGATCGGTGCAACGAGATCGCTTGATGAGTCGGGATGGAATGACTGCAGCACAGGCCGAGGCTCGAATGGATGTACAGATGGATATTGAGCGCAAAAAACAGCTGGCAGACATTGTCATCGATAACAGCGGCTTATGGCCTGCGACGGAACAGCAAATTGACTCATATCTACAGCGTAAGGGTTTGTTATGAGAATATTGCGTAAGAAACGTGTACTGCTGTTGATGTTTGTGTCCTTTGTACTGGTGTTATTTCTGAATACAAACTGGATGGCATGGTTCTATCCCATACATTATAAGGAAGAGATTCGTGCCCAATCTCAGAGTTATGAGGTTGATCCGTTTCTGATTGCTTCCATTATCAAGGTGGAGACTAATTTCAAGACAAGCAAGGAATCCAAACGAGGTGCCATTGGGCTCATGCAACTGATGCCGGATACGGCCAACTGGATACTGGAACAAGCCAAAATTCCCGACACTTCGCTGGAGGAATTGAAGCACAAGCCAGAACGAAATATTCAGTTAGGCACATGGTATCTGCGGAATCTGTCCGATCAATTCGATGGCAATGAAGCAGTTATGATCGCTGCCTATAATGCGGGACCAGGCAAAGTAAACAGTTGGCTTAGAGATGGTGTATGGGATGGCTCGTTCGATACGGTGAAAGATATTCCGTTTGGTGAGACGCGTCACTATGTACAAAGAGTCATTTACTATTATAATCAGTATGTAAAGATCTATAATACGTTCTAAGTATATAAGTAGAAGCACAGAGCAGGCCGGTTATTCACCGGCCGCTCCATGCTCCTCTGTGTAGCGTATTACGATGCAGATATTATTGGTATTGACCTGCCAATTGCTGTTCTGCAATTGTTACCAGACGCTTCGTGATGTATCCACCGATCGAACCGTTCTCGTAAGAAGTCATGTTACCTTGGTATCCGTCTTGTGGGATGCTGATTCCGAGTTCTTGAGCAACTTCATATTTCATTTGCTCGAGTGCTGCGGATGCTTTAGTTACCACCAGGTTGTTGGAGTTACCATTGCTTTGTGCCATTGCTGTTCACCTCCTCGTGAGTTGGTAAAAGTATTATGTCTCGGCAATGCATTTTTCATTACAAAATCAGTACAGGGAATATGTGGTAAAAAGTAAAACGTGGGAAGTGATCTGTTTTGAAGTGTCCTTATTGCGGTTATATGGGTACCAAAGTGCTTGATTCGCGTCCGGCCAACGAAGCAAAATCCATTCGTCGTCGCCGTGAGTGTGAGCAGTGTGCCCGAAGATTTACAACGTTTGAGATGATTGAGGAGACTCCACTGATTGTCATTAAGAAAGATGGCAGCCGGGAAGAGTTCAGCCGGGACAAAATTCTCCGCGGGCTTATTCGTGCCTGTGAGAAACGTCCAGTCTCCGTAGAGACCCTGGAGATGATGGTATCTGAAGTAGAGAAATCTCTGCGTAATACAGCCGATGCTGAAGTTGAGAGTCGTCAGATTGGTGAGCTGTTGATGGAACAGTTGTTTCCAGTCGATGAAGTGGCGTATGTCCGTTTTGCGTCGGTATACCGCCAGTTCAAAGATATCAATATGTTCATGAAAGAACTGAAATCCCTGTTGTCCAAAGACGATCTGGAGGATTAGTGAAGTTGGTAAAGGGAGAAGAGCAGTCTGGAGTTCCAGTCCGTGTGTACCAGAGAAATCGGTTGTTCTTCTCCAATCACTTTGGATCTTGAGAAAGTGATTGACAGCGAAAGCTGGATTTTATATGATATAGGAGTCGCCTGTGGAACGTAGCAGCGCTGGACAAGTTATCTATTTCATATCCTGGGGCCTTAGCTCAGCTGGGAGAGCGCATCGCTGGCAGCGATGAGGTCAGGGGTTCGATCCCCCTAGGCTCCATACTCGTAGAGAATCCGCTAATATAGCGGGTTTTTTCGTTTGTCTAGACGTTGACTGTTAACGTGGACAACTCGCAGATATGCGCTCCATGCATCGCAGATATACGCGCCTAATCCCTCGTTTTCTTACCGTACTTATTATCGAAGGAGACGGTGTGGAATGGATAAACGTAAAGGAAGAACAATTAAGAGTGAGCGCACATCAACACGCTTACAACATTCGTTAGACTATTTGTTCGATTATTACTACCAGGCGAAGAAGTCGGAAGGTCGAGCGGAGAATACGCTAAAGACATACGTACAAAATTACAATTACTTCTGCGAATTTCTGGACGAGCGTACGATCATTCGTGACATCCGGAATATCAACGTTGAAGTAGGGCGTGATTACATAATTTGGTTACGCGATGAAAAGCGGAGATTTAGTGATAACTGTAACGTTCCGGAATCTGTTCGCACTGTGGGACTGCTTCCGAAATCAATTAACACGCGCATTAAGAATATGAAGACGATGTTTAAGTTTCTAAAAGAAGAGGAAGTAATTGAGCAGACCCGTTTACGTATTTAAAGAACGTACAGGACATTGGGAAGGATATTGACGTGCTGACCGCGGAAGAGATGAGCGACCTTCTCAAAGCGCCAAACCAACGCAAGTACAGCGACTTTCGAGATTTCGTTGTAATAAATCTCCTAATTGACGGGATGTTACGCGTAGACGAGGCGTTAACATTACGAAAGACTGACGTTGACTTCACCGCATGTTGTGCAACTTTACGGCGAGAAGTGACCAGGACGCGTAAGCCACGAATTGTACCGATCACAAAACGAACTGCTAAGCTGATGCAAGAGTTAATCCGCGAGTCAACGGAGTTTGGTAGTGACTATATATTTCTTAATAATTATGGGGAACGTTTGGTTCCGAATCACTTCCGTCACCAATTAAAGAAATATGCGGATAGGGCGGGAATTGAGAAACGTGTATATCCACATTTACTGAGGCATTCAGGGGCAACGCTCTTCTTAGAGGAAGGCGGTTCACAACGTCATTTGCAAGTGATTTTTGGTCACGCGGACGGACGTATGACGGCCCACTACACCCACCTCTAAGATAAGAACGTTAAAAAGAATCACGATGAGTTTTCCCCTCTGAACGCTGTTATTGGGAAACTGGAAAAGCCGCGCAAGACGAACCGACAGTCTAAGTGACCCACCAGGCGAGCAAGTGAAGAATAAAAGAGGCGCAGTTCTCGCGGGTAAAAGTTCCGTTGAGGGCTGCGTTTTTTTTGTCGTTTCTATATAGTAATATTTTCCTATGCATAGTAGAATAGAACTACGAAAATACAGGGGAGAAGGTACATAATGGACGAATTAACTTTATCAGAAAGCAAACCCAAGCCGCGGCTTAACGTATTATCTGCGATAGCATTAGGAATATCGGTTATAGCCGTCTCTGCATCCATTTATCTAGTTGCTCAGAATTCAGAACTATCAAGCAAGACAGATAATCTTTCCGAACAGATTGTGTCACTCTCGAAAAAGAATGATGAATTACAAAAAACTGCAGACGCGCAAGCAGTTATTAATGGGGAACAAGAGACGTATCGAAAACTAACTTACTTAACGGCGATGGCCCATGATATCGAGGACGGAATTGTTACGGATGATTTCGTTGTAAATAAAGTTAGGTTCAGTTGGGGAGATGACGGTAATTTAAGCGATGTTGTTATTGACGTCGAGAACCAGCCTTCCCTCGCATTATCGTACAAAAGTAAGGGAGCTTACGAACTGTCTGATCGTGAATTACGCGTTAAATCTGACGCAATCATCAAAGCAGTGAGCGAATACTATACTAAGTCCCCTAACGCGCCAGCCTGGAACGATTCCACTTTCGTACAGCTCACGGTTCAAAATTATAACATCGGTGAGTCGACGGGCGGAACGTTTAAGCTCGTAGGTGAGACGAAGTAATAGGCGTAAGAGGTCCCGCGCAGCACGATTCCGCCGCAGCTTCGGAATAGGCTGCGCCCGGGTCTTGGGTATGTTTACGTTAAGTGTCATATTTGAGTCAAAAGAACTAATAAGGTAGTGCTTAATGTATAGTTTCGTGTTAATATATGGGAGGAATTCAATAAGAAAGGACGTTAACTGAATTGAAAAGGATAGCATTGTTAGTTTTATTTTGTTTGAGTCTAGTTGCCTGCTCTAATCAAAATGAGATTGGAAGACAACAGAATGAAAAGTCAAAGCCGATCTTTAAAGTAAAGGCAGAGTATAGTTCAGACATTGGAGGGGAGTTTGCTAAAAGTTTTATGGACTTCCACACTCACGGCTGGCTATTTAAAGACCTAGGCTACTTTAAAGAGGCGGAGTATTCGGATTCTGAGGATCTGCAATTATTTAATCTACTGGATAAGATTAATTACTCTCATGCGATCGCCAGTACACCTGTTGAATTAGAAATGTTAGATTTAATGGAAAGCTATTATTCTATTGTGACCGAACTGAAAGGGACTAAGTTGGAACACGAGAGAGCTATTGAATATGAAGCAATTGGAGTTCAAGATAAGAAAGAATATCTCAATTTTGAAGAGATAGGCACTACATTGGAAACAGAGGGTATGGGAATTCTTGAGAAGTTTAAAGATTACATAGAGTACACAGATTGATATTGAAAGTTTACATAATATTTTTAGAGCGAAATTGACTGTAGCCTGTATCAGGACTGCGGTCTTTTTTTATTTGGCTGCGGGATTGAGTAATTTACCTTACGGTAGTTCACGAAATTTTATTGCAGGAAATTTGCACCAATTTGTCGAACCATTCCTGTAACCCACAACGAAAGGACTATGTCTACATATGCGCCCGCTAACCTCCGATATTCAACTATATACCGCGCAAATGGACCGGATGCCTATCGTTATATTTATCGGCGCGGAGCTCGTAGGTAGCGGAGTGATCGAGGATATTACGGAATTGAGCGTTGCGGAGAAGGGCGAACGTTATATGCGCGGAGTCTGTACGTTTAAATATGCGGGGGTAAAGGGAGAAGAAACGTTTGATTAATAAAGTAACAAAATATTTATGGATTGCATTTTTGATTTTGGCCAGTTTGTGCTTAGCCTGTTTACTTGTCGCGATGATCCGTGTTATTTTTCCGAAGGTCAGCGTAACCGATTGGGACCTTTTGGCATTTATGGGTTCTATGATAGCTGCTGTAATTACTTATATGGGGATACGCGCTCCTATACTATCTCAGCGTAAGGATCAGCTAATGACACGTTACTCATCGATCATCAAAGAACTAACTCTCTATTCTAAGAGAACTCGTAAAGTAATCTTTATGACTGAGTTCTATAATTCTCTCAAAGAAAACGAAGTCACCAAGGAGAGATTGCAGGAACAAGCCGAGCTGATTAAAGAGTATATAGAAAATGTTTCTGATTTATTTGCAGAAATAGTTAACGATGTAGACTTACTAACTTTTGAAGACATTGAATTGAGGCTTAGAGCGCTGTACGTATTTAACAATCACTACGAGGCTATTGATACGTACATACAAAACTATGATCCTGACAGTGTTTTCGCTTTAGACATAAAAGACTACCTTAAGCAGGCAAAAAAACTGGAGTTGTATTTGGACGACTACCGACAACGTCTACTCATAAAGTATAACGAAGTAAAGAACAAGTCAGTTTTCAGATTGACCGATCCATTTAAGTATAATATTTGATACAATATTTAAAGGAAACGCCCGCAACGGATCTCATTTCCGTACGCGGGCTTTTTGTCGTTACGGGAGCGCAGCGCTACAACTAATAATTTCGGATATCTGCGTTATCTGAACCTCGCAACGTCGCGAGGTTTTCTCCCGCTTGTATAATCCGCCACTCCCGCGCTACAATAAGAACAAATGTTCTAAGATTGGGATTGGACGAAGGTCGCCTCGCACATGATCGACATTACGCCGGAAGACCGCGCGCTCATCAAATCGCATATCATACTGCCCCGCGTCCTCACCGCATTCGAACGTGACATCGAGCTAATCAATACGACGCTTAAGACGCCCGGCCCGTATGCTACCCTTATTGCGGAGGTTCAGCGCAAGATTACTGCAGACATATATGAGATCAGCAAGCAGTTCCGTACGCGAGCGTAGTTATGCAGAAGTGTCTCGGGCTGAATACAGAAGCGCGACCGTTTGCAACGGTACCTTCGAAGTAAACAGATAAAAGACGCAGCTTGGAATTGTTACGAGGTCTCGTGGTCAATAAAAGGTATGAATAATTTATTCGCTAATAACTGATACTGAAATCTAGATTAAATTTAAGAAGGAGTGTATGAGTTAAGTGAATAATCTACAGATTAGTCTCTCACAGACCACTCTAAATACCTTTTTGAAAAGAAGTCTCTCTCTAGTCAAGCAACCTGAACCAATTTCTAATGTTATTGTTGAAAAAAACGGAGTAAAAGTTACTGCAAATATCCAGATAAAATCCATTGAAGTAGATGATTTAACTTTAGCAGAACCGAATAAAATAAGTTTAAATAATGTGAAATTGAGTTTTGAGCTGTTGAATGTAGTCGTGGAAGTAGATATTAAACGCATTCATGACTCAATAAAAGTTGTTGATTTACCTGGCGATCGTTTTGATATAGATATAAGCTGGGACTTTTTTGAGGGAGAACCTGATATAAAATTAACTTTGGGGATTGAGGATTACTTTGGCCCTCAGTTTACCGCAGAAATGAATTTTTCCATAAATGGGCTTGATATTATCGCTGGCTTAAGTGATTTTAATGTCCTTAGTTTGAACATACCAAGTAATCTTGGAGAAAAAATAGAAGATCAAATTATAAATGAAGTAAAACAAATTATAAGGAAAAAAATAGGAAAATGGGCTGAAAAAGTCCTAGATTTTATAGGTGATTTGGCTCGATTTTTACCTGTCGATGATATGGCAAGCTGGATTGTAGTTGAAATATCTGAAAGTGAAGTGTTTAAACAGTTGGTAGAAAAAGCTGTCAAAGATAATGTAAAAGAAGAGAAGGTCTACACATTACCAAATGAGTTTGAATTAGGGAAAGATCAAACAAAAATTAATGTTTCTCTTGCTGATGAGAATCCGGCTACAGTGCATGTGGAAAACGGTGCTTTAATCGGTTCAGTTAACTTCAAAGACATTTAATAATAACGACTGCAGCCATAGGAGGGTTTGCAGTCGTTATTTTTCGTAAGATTCCCGTACATATAGCCCGGAAAGCGCTTCTTCCGGGTAAGTTCCCCTTACCGTAGCTTTAACGCGCTGCGATGCTGACTGTCAAAGGTATTCCGAATTTAGATTAGATATTACTTTAAGAGTAGCAAATACTAAAAGTCCTGACCGTGGAGTTGTCAAAAAAAGTGCAGTTTGAAAACAAGGAGCCCCTTCCGGCAGGATATTGTCCAACCGGAAGGGTCTGCATTTATCTGTATACGCTTTCAGTTAGCCAGATATTCGACGAATCTTACAAAGATCGTGGCTACTTCGGCGCGGGTGGCGGTGGCTTTGGGAGCAAAAAAGTTGTCCGGCTTGCCTACTACAATGCCGATGTCCCGCAGTGCCTGAACGGCCTCCAACGCCCAGGAGCTGATCTCACTCTCGTCCGTGAAGGACTTAGTGTGGCTTTCAGGGAGCTCATAGCCTTTGTACTTCATGTAGTTGTACAGTATCACCAGCATCTGCTCGCGCGTCATCGGTGAATTGGGGTCAAACAGGTCTGCGTTTGTACCGTTAACTATGCTTTTTTCGGCCGCCGCGGTGTACCATTGTCCGTCCGTCACGTCGTTAAAGCGGGAACTCGTGTAGCTGGAGAGGTTTACGTTCTCAAGATTGGACAGTACCTGCACGAACATTGCACGCGTCATTGCGGTGCTGGGTGAGAACGTCGTGGACGTCGTGCCGTTGAAAAGATCGTATGTGTAGGCGAAATTTATATAGCTGTAGAACCAGTCGTCCATGTTGGCATCCCTGAAAGGATTGCCCGATATCACGAGGAAGCCCAGTGGGGTGGCGTCATCGACCGCAAGCTCCGTGCCCTCACGGATGTTCAGCGACATGCCGTTGTCTAAGCTAACTTTTGCGCCGCTCGGTCCTACCACAACCGCTCCGCCGCTCCGTATCTTGGATCCGCCGTGGATATCCACACGGTTGCCGTTTGGCAGGTTCACATGCGCGTCTTTGCCACCTACTGTAACCGTACCGTCGCTCGCGATCGTCGAGCCGCCCGAAATGGTCACTGTGCTGTTGCCGCCGGGTAGTGTCACTACGGCGCTCTTGTCTGCCGGAATGGTTACCTTACCATTTGAATCTATCGTTGTGCCTTCGGGCACCTTAATTTTCGTCCCGCCTTTGGTCGTAATCTCGCCGCCACCGGGGAGTGTGGTGTTGCCGTTTTTGTCTGTGACCGCGGGGTTATCCTTCGGTGTATTCACTGTGTAGGTCGACTTCGGCGTTCCAGCGTCTGTCCCGGTGCCCGTATTGTCGGTGTTGCCCGTATTACCGATGTTGCCGGTATTTCCGGTGTTTCCGGTGTTGCCCGTATTGCCACCAGAATCAGGCACAGTGGGAGTCGTCGTCTTCATCGGCGTCGTCGTCGCACTGATCTCCGCGCCGTCGCCCTTTGCATTCACCGCGATGATGGTGAAGTTGTAGCCTTGGCCGTTTGTAAGGTTCTTAAAGGTATATTGGGTCTCCGTCGCATCCAGTGTGATCGGCGTTACGTTGCCATACCATACCTTGTAGCCTAATATCGGACTGCCACCGTCGTCAGCAGGAGCGGTCCAGCTCAATGTGACCTGTCCGTCACCGGCTGTCGCCTTGAAGCCGCTCGGAGCACCGGGCACGACCGGTTTTCTCTGCGCGAACATCCAATCAAAGACGTCTGTGTAGTCATTGTTCCAAGCCGGCAAGTTAGAGGACTGCGCCGTGGGAGCTATGCTCCAATCCCCCATAGTTATCTGGTTGTAAAGAACCGCCGCTTCAACTTCGTGCGCTATGTAATCAGCCAGAACAGGTGTGTTGGCCGGATTCGGCCTCAGATTTGGCTGATCAAATTGATTGTAGGGCCAGGTAAGAACCTCATTACTTTCAAAGCGCGAAGCCCTCGCGTTGATCATTTTCGGCATATTGGTATTGATGAAGTTATTGAGGTTAGTCTGGTAGCCTCCAGCATTATGAGCATTTACAAACATCCAATAGGCCAGGTTGTTGTGAGCATCGTTGGCATTAGCGTTGGGTGAACCGCTTACCGGGGCCATAGGTGCGGCGGCGGCGGCGAAGCCAGGATGGCTGTTAACTAAGTTGTTTGTATACTGGCCGCCCCATGAGAAGCCCGCCGCGTAAACACGATTAGGGTCTACTTCGCCGCTGGCAATCAGGGCGTCTATGACCTTCTTAACATTATCTGTTGAGGGAACAGATACGCCATTATAGGAAATATTCAGTACATGGCTGGCATACTTATCGGGATTTTGCTCCATCTTTTTCATTAGAGCGACTGAGCCGTTGGCGGATTTCATAGCGGCTTTTTGGTCTGTCGCAGCGTTTGTGCCGCCGCGTGACATACCATGTGTATAAACATACAGCGGCAATCCTTTCATCACGTTACCATCATCATCCTTGTGAAGGTAGAGCGAGCGATTGACCGAATTGTCCGTGAATGTTGTAAACTTGTCAAGGATCGGATTCACAACTTTTTCCTGTTCAAAAACCACGTTGCGAAGAGGACTCCCCTCTGTCAGTACGATCTCTCCGTTTGGGACGATGTTGTAAACCTGCTTTGTCGAGTTACTGCTGCCATCCAGCGTTGTTTTGCCGCCGCTCGCTGAATAAAACTCAGACTCAACTACGATGTAACGGCCGCTTGCCAGTCCGTCCTGATAATCCGGTGAATTGCTGACCTGCCCCACATAGCCGCGTACCTTTGGCTCGTCATTAGCGTATACCCTTGTGATTTTGCGTGGTCCTTCAAAGGTCACCGCTTCGCCGTTCAGGGTTGTGTTCCTAGCTGACATGGTAAACAAGCCCGGATTAAGCTCGGAGCCTAACGCTGCCTTCCCCTCGCCTAAGTCAATGATGACAGCCGTTGTGTACTCGCCACTGGCGAAGTTGTCATTCCATACGATAAAGGGAAGTATCCCCGCGTCCGGATCGTTTTTGAATGTTACGTGAATGGTATGGTCAGCCTCAATATTCGAAAAGGTATAAGTGCCAGCAGATAGAGTCGCGGTCTCGCCGTCTACCGTTACGGTATCCACCATTTTGCCGGAATCGGGGGTAAACGTAAATTCTTTGTTAGAGTCCCGATCTACTCTCAGAACATCGCCGGGTGGGTTCGGCGTTATTCGGCCGCCCGGTCCCGCAGTGGCGGTGATTGAGAATCTGGTGTCCACTTCATTGGCTAAAGAGAGCTGCAGGCTGTCTGTAAAAGAAGCAGCGCTGGTGTAAGCCGCGTCCGGATCTCCGAAACTGGAAACGACTTCATAGCGGTCACCGCCCTTTTCCGTTGAGTTATTAATATAAACCTCAAAGGTAAGCTTGCCCTCCTCCAAGGTCAAGGTTCTTTTGGGTATTCTCATCTCCACGATATATCCGGTTTCCGTGATCTGGGTCCATGCAGCTCTGCCCGGAGCGGCCTGCCCTGAGAACACGCCCGTCGCGCTGACGCGCCATTGGTTTGAGCCTCCGGTTCCGGTGCCGACATAAAACTCCAGGCTGTCGTACTGGTGATCTCCGCCAGCTCCCTGATATAGATTACTGTCATTCACAACTACTCTGGAATACAGGTAGTCATGGTCCCAAAGGATTCTGGCTGTGCCCGTGGCATGGGGTCTGGGATCGGCGGGTACAGTGCTTTTGTTGATGTGATGCTCCATGGTCTGTCCCCAGAGTGGGTCGTTTGACCCGAGTTCGGGAGTTCCAAAAATGGCGGTGGGTGTTTCATTCGCTTCTGCGTTCTCGATGTTGTCAGTGGCGGCGGCATAGCTGGTAGGCATTAGCGACGCCACCATTACCAAGCAACAGAGGAACGCGAGCATTCTGCTAAATCGTTTTGGCATAAATGAAAATCCTCCTTATTTTTCGATCCGATACGCCCATGGCTTACCGCATCGTATTCGGACACGTTGTCCATATGACAAGCGCCCAACTATATATATTATGTTTATCAGGCGTTCAATCCTTTAATTTAAACATAGAGTATATTTAGAATGAAAACGATTACTTCGAAGTATAGGGATAGTGTTGAAGTTTGCGTGAATTGCAATAAAAAAATCCACCTTATTAACAAGATACTACATTGAATTGGAAGTGTTGAAGACGTAATATGAGAAGAAATGTAAGCGCATTCTTTTTTTAAACGTATCTCTATTTCCTTGAGCGAGGTGGTCTGGTTTTAAAGGTGAGAGATATAGGTTGTATGCTTCTGAAAATTAATCGAAGGGAAGAATGCTATGCGGAAGCAAATTACAATCCTAATGTTAGTTTTACTTATGACCTTCAGTAACTGGTTTAATCTTGTTCTGCCATTTAGCAATCAAGCTTCAGCGGACACAATAACACCAACGATGTTGGCCCATTATCCATTGCTTGAGGATGTACAGGATATATCAGGTAATGAAAAGCATGGAACGGCCGTAGGAGACATTACTTACACCGATGGTCTCACTTTACCTGGGGGAACAGATAGTAATACAAACTACGTTCAGCTTCCTACTGGTTTGTTTGATAATCAAGAAAATACAACGATATCTGTATGGATCAAGAGCAACACTGGAAGTGGGAACTACTCAGCATTATTCTACGGTACTCCAGCAGCTGGCAATAACTTGCCAACGAATTACTGGATGTTTAATCCATCGAATCCAGGTGGGGATTTTAAGTCAGTATTTACGAATAACAATAATATTGACCAGCCTTGGACGACTGAGGTAGGGGTATCAGGCACTTCAACGACACCGTACGACGGTCAATGGGTGCACTATACGACGGTCATTACAGAACGCTCTATTACAGGTTACATTAACGGTGTAAGTATAGGCACGACCGCCAAAGAGAAAACAACAGCAAGTTTTGGTACGGATTTGCATGCTTACATCGGTCGCTCCAATTATTTAGGGGATGCTACTTTTGCGGGTAGCTTTCAAGATTTAAGAATTTACGGAGAGGCACTAAATAATGAAGATATCGCTGTAGTATATGAACAATCGTTTAATGAAAAGCAAGTACAACAAGGCAAAATAGAGCTAACGTTAGGAGACATATCGGCAGTTACAGAATCTCTTGAACTACCTACTGAAGATAAGAATGGCGCAATGATCTCATGGACTTCTAGTGATGAGAGTGCGATTAGTCCAACCGGGGAAGTGTTCTTACGAGAAATGGAGCAACAAGTGACGTTAACTGCAACCATTTCTTTAGGTGGAAGCCAGGCAACGAAGGAGTTTATTGTTACCTTACTACCTAAGGATGACTCTATTGAGCAGATTGCCGTTAAGAGTGTCTTGCTAAATGAACCTACATTTATTTTATCAGTGGGGGACAGCGAGATATTAGTGGCTACTGTTTCACCTTCAAATGCAACAAATAAAAGAGTTATCTGGGCATCTAGTGACTCCAGTGTAGCGATTGTCAATTCAACGGGTAAAGTTACAGCTGTTAGTGAAGGTACAGCCACAATTACGGTACAGACGGAAGATGGAGAGTTTACAGCTACATCAGCCGTTACCGTTAAGGGAAAATCGCTACAAGATGATCTTATTCTTCATTACAACATGAAAACGACCGAAGAAGTAGACGGTCAACTCGTACTGAAGGATGTTGCCAATAAGGCAGTTACATTTGACGGAATATTTAGAAATCCAAACAATGGACAATTCATTTCAAACAGTGAGGTTGGATTTGTTTCCTTCAATGGTGGAAGCTCTACATCTAATAGTGGGCATGTTGAGATTCCTAAAGGCTCAAATGGACTAGATCTACTACACGGTCTGAATGAGATTACAGTATCTTCAATCGTGAACTGGACGAATGATGGGACGAATCGCTGGATCTTCGGTTTGGGTACTGTATTAACACCAGAAACGAACAAATATTTCTTCGTAACACCACGTCACGGTAGCGGATCAGGTAATATGATTGCTACAGGTATCTCTAAAAATGGCTGGCCGAACGAAGCATTAGTTACAGGTAGCGCAAACTCAAACCTTATCGGTGGACAGTGGAAGCATGTAACGGTGTCCTTGTCCGAAGCTAGCAATAGAATAACGTTATTCGTGGATGGAGTTAAGGTTGCTTCGGGTAATGCAAAGGGACTAAAGCTGTCAGAAATTATTAATCCGGATGCTACTTTCTCTGGCTTTATCGGTAAATCAATCTTCTCAAACGATCCATATCTTCAAGGTAGCGTAGCTGATTTTCAAGTATATGATCGCGCGTTGACGGAGCAAGAAGTAGGCGAGTTATATCAACAAGAAGGAGCAACTCACATCTCCAAAATACGTCAGCTCACTGTTGATGATGCAGCGAATCAACTTAACATCAGTCGTTACTTAGGTGAAGGCGATAAGAGTACCGATAAGATAACGAGAAACGTTGCATTACCAACAAACGGTAAAAACGGCGTGTGCATTACTTGGAGTTCCAGTCATCCTACTGTCATTTCTAATCATGGCACGGTACAGCGTCCAGCTGTTCAAGCAGGTAATGTTCAGGCAGAGCTTACGGCTACTTTAACGTATCAAGGCATATCAACTACAGCTGTATTCCCTGTTACCATCTTGAAGCAATTCGATGATCAGCAGAAGGTTGATCTGGACGCTGAACAAATAGAGATCTACAATGCTGACAATATTAAAGGTAACTTACGTCTTGCTGCTACAGGTGAACAAGGCTCCACAATTACATGGGTATCTAGCAAACCGGCTGTTGTGAAAGGAACGGCTGAAGCGGCTGGTGACGCTACACAGCTAGGCTGGGTAAGCCGTCAAGCTACGGATACGCCCGTTACGCTAATAGCTACAATTACAAATGGTGCAGCTTCTAAAGAGCTTACGTTTAACGTTACGATTAAACAAGCAATTGCGCCAGTGCAGCATGATGCTTACTTTTTTGCGTACTTTACAGGTGAATATGAGGGTGGTGAAGAGATATCCTTCGCTACAGCAGAAGATCCATTGTTCTGGAAAGGCTTGAATAACGGTAAGTCGATCCTTCAATCTGATATGGGTGAAAAAGGACTTCGAGATCCATTTGTTATTCGGTCACCAGAAGGGGATAAATTCTATATGCTGGCAACCGATTTGAAAATGGGCGAAAGTACAAATTTCGACCAAGCTCAAATTACAGGTAGTCATTACATGATGATTTGGGAGTCGGAAGATCTCGTTCATTGGAGCGAGCAGCGTATGATCGAGGTTGCTCCTAAGACTGGAGGAAATACGTGGGCACCAGAAGCGATCTATGATCCAGTAACTGGAGAGTATATCGTATTTTGGGCATCATCGATGAAAAACACAGAGACATACGGTGATTATAACGGAAGACCTGCAGGTCAGTACAATGTGATGTACTACGCAACAACAAGAGACTTCTACAACTTCTCTGAGCCAAAGGTCATGATTGATGAGTCACTTCCGACCATTGATACAACGTTTATTGAGCATAATGATATGTTGTACCGATTCACCAAATCAGAAGTGAATACTAAAGTGTATGTGGAGAAAGCACCAACTTTTTATTATGACAAGGACGGTATTGCAGCAAACGGCCTTCAATACAACGCTGTTCCGGGTACACGTGATAATAAACTTGGCTTGATCGGAAATAATGGAAACAACGAAGGGCAGACGATTTTTAAAGATAATAAAAAAGACAAATGGTATCTGTTCCTTGATTCATGGCCATATCATGTCCGATATACAACAGATCTGGATAGTAGCACGCAATATATGAACAATGTATTAAGTAGTGATAAATATGCACTGCCGCCAGGACCACGACACGGAACGGTAATTCCAATCTCACGTGCAGAGTATGATGCTTTGCAAGAGAAGTATGCATGGAAAGGTCCAGCACCATCAACAGACCCGGTTGTACATTACTCATTTGATGAAGATACAGTAAATGGTACAACGTTGAATGACATTTCTGGTAATGGTCATCACGCAACACTAGTAGGTGGAGCAACGATTAATGAAGAGGATCGTATCGGTAAAACGGGTGGTGCATTAGAGCTTAATGGATCAACAGGATATGTGAAGCTGCCAGATAACTTGATTCAATCCTTGAATCTGGAGAAGGCTACGTTCTCTACATGGGTTCAAATGGACAGAAATCAAGCAAATCAAAGAATATTTGATTTTGCTTCCGAAACAGGTAGACAGGTTAATCGCAACACGATGTACTTGAGCACACAAGGTGATACAGGTAGTCTAGAGTTTGCTGTGGTAACACCTTTTACAGAGAAATTTAGCAATGACAGCACGCGACTAGGATCAGAATATAAATATGCGGTGAGAAATTCCGGGTTATTACCCACGAAGACTTGGCAGCATGTTGCCATTACAATGGATGAATTCGATGCCGTATTGTATGTGAATGGTCAAGAGGTTAAACGTAGCTCGACATTTAACGTTGAGCCGAGAATGTTACTGGAAACAACGATGAATTATATTGGTAAATCGAGAAACAGCTCTCATAGTTTATTTGATGGTAAATTTGATGATTTCCGTATTTATAATCGTGCATTATCCGTTCAAGAGATTGCAACATTAGCTGATGAAGACGTTACTCCTCCAGTAGAGCAGCCACCTGGGGCAGAGCTCATTCTTCACTACGATATGAATGATATCGATGGTGCAACGGTTATTGACCAAACAGGAAACTTTAACGGAAAATGGATGAATCCGTCTAAAGCAGAATGGATTCGTACTCAAGATGCTGGTGTACTAAGCTTTACTGGTGGCACAACGAACTCTTATGTAGAACTACCACAAGGAGTTCTCGGTGGATTAACGGATATGACCGTTTCCTCCATTGTGAACTGGAGCGGTAAAAACGCTGCCGAGTGGTTATATGCATTAGGAAGACCAAACAATAATACGCACTATACGTATTTCACACCACGTTATAACGCTAACGGTCTAGCTCGCCTTGGTATCGCGACGAATGCTTGGAATAATGAGTCTTCAGCTTCTACCACGGGCTTAAAGAATAATGAATGGAAAGTAGTTACGACTGTTGTTTCAGGCACGGATGGTACACTAACGCTTTATATTGATGGTGTTGCTGTTGCATCAGGCTCAACGAATGGAATGACACTAGAACAAATAAAAAACACTTCAGGCAGTAGTGGAACCATCGGTAAGTCATTCTATACAGCTGATCCTTACTTCGGCGGTTTGATTGCAGACTTCCAAATCTATGATGGTGCTATGACTGCGGCAGATATTACATCACTTAAGGCTCATGCAGATCAGAAGATTGCTTTGATGGAGGGCATGCTTGTATCGGCTGCGACAGAGAAATTAACGATTCATGATCTTCTTGCTGCTAATGCATCAAAAGATACGATTATAAGCAATGTAACATTGCCAACATCAGGTGCTTATGGCACGACAATAAGCTGGACTTCAGATAAGGGGAATGTCATCTCAACTACAGGTGCCGTAACTAGACCAGCTAACGCAACAGGTGATCAAGTTGTAACGTTAACAGCAGTATTTACAGATGGTACAGAGACAGTTAACAAAACTTTTCAGTTGACGGTTAAGGCATTGCCAAATGATGTCACTTCTGTAGATGAAGCAAAAGCAGCACTAGTCGTTCATAACATTAATGATGTAAGAGGTCATATCGCACTACCAACATCTGGTCTATATGGAACAACGATTACTTGGGCTTCTGCACAACCAAACGTCGTTTCAGTTACTGGAGAAGTAAAACGTCCGGTACACGGTAGTGGAAATGTAGATGTGAAGCTTACAGCTACGATTAAGTTGAATTCAGCATCCACTACGAAGGAATTCATTGCGAAGGTGAAGGAACTGCCTGCTGATGAAAAATATGCGGGATACTTTTTCACATATTTCACTGGAGAAGGTACTGCAACAGGGGAGCAAGTTTACTTTGCACTAAGTAACGGTAATGATCCGTTGAACTGGCGAGAATTAAATAATGGTAAACCTGTATTGACCTCTACCTTAGGGGAGAAGGGTGTACGTGATCCGTTCATTATTCGTTCGCCTGAAGGTGATAAGTTCTACATGATCGCTACCGATCTGAAAATTAACGGCAATGGTAACTGGGGCAGAGCACACACATGGGGCAGTCGTTCCATTATGGTTTGGGAATCGAATGATCTAGTCGATTGGACAGATCAACGCATGGTAGAGGTTGCACCGGAAGAAGCGGGTAATACATGGGCACCAGAAATTATGTACGACAACACAATAGGTGAATATATCGTATTTTGGGCATCAAGAATGTTTGATGATGCATCCCATACAGGTGATGCTTATCAAAAAATGATGTATAGCAAGACAAGAGATTTCTATACGTTTACTGAACCGAAAGTATATTTGGATTATGGATATTCCATCATTGACACAACGATGATTGAGCATGATGGAAAAGTGTATCGATTTACGAAGGATGAGCAAGACAACGGAACTGTTGCTCCATTTGGCAAGATGGTCTTCCAAGAGGTTGGTAACTCGATCTTGGATCCAGCCTTCAAGATGATTAATCAAGGTGTAGGTAATATGAAATGGGTTGAGGGTCCAACGATCTTCAAATCGAATACCGATAAAAAATGGTATTTATTCGTAGATGAGTTTGGTGGAAGAGGTTATGTTCCATTCGAGACAACCAATCTTGCATCAGGTGTCTGGACATTATCTTCTAACTACAACTTACCAGCTAGTCCACGTCACGGAACGGTAATTCCAATTACACAAAGTGAGTATGATGCACTCAATGGGAAGAACGTACCCGTTAGCGGAATTAGCTTGGACAAAACAACGTTGTCAATCGTAGAAGGTCAATCAGGGCAATTGACAGCTACGGTAACACCAGCTAATGCAACGAAAAAAGCAGTAACATGGAGCTCAAGCAATACAGCTGTAGCGACTGTAAGTGCGACAGGTCAAGTAACAGCGGTGGCACCAGGAACAGCAAGGATTACAGTAACTACAGTGGATGGTGGTTTATCATCTAGCGCTACGGTTATGGTAACACCATCGGTTGATGGAACACCACAAGCACCAGGCAGTGGTAATGGAAATGGTGGCGGTGACGGTAACATCCCTGCACCTACAGTACCAACAGCTCCAGGTGGAAGTGAGCCAGTGGTCATGGACAACGGCCAAATAAACATTAAACCAGTTGTAAATGAGAGCGGTACTTCTGAAGTGAAGTTAAGTGCAGATACAATGAAGCATGCGCTTGATCAAACGACAGGAGGTAAGCTACACATGCGAGTTGAAGCTGATGCAAGCTTGAACGGGCTAAAGATTGAGCTAGCCGTAGATGCGCGTTTAACAAGTGGATCTTCTACGGTAGATCGCATCGAGATCAACACAGGCTCTGCAGTCGTAACAGTAGCAACCGAACTGCTTGGAACAGGAACAAGTGCAGGGAAAATGTTAGGATTGTCGATTAAGAAAATCGCAGCTAATCAACTGCCAGCTGGTGCACAAGCTCAGCTGAACGGTGAGGTCGTATACGATATCGAGCTAACGATGGATGGTAAGAAACTTACAGAGTTTGATGGCAGAGATGATCTCGTGATTGAATTGCCATATACACTAAAGGCTGGCGAAAATCCAAACAACGTCGTCGTATACGATGTGAAGGACAACGGAGCGCTAAGAGTGGTGACGAATGGTAAATACAATGCAGCGACAGGAAAAGTAGAGTTCAAGCCAACGTATCTAAGCAAGTATACGATAGCGTATGTTGCAACGAGCTTTAAGGATGTGACCCAAGACTGGGCGAAGGATGCGATCTCAGCATTGGGAGCAAGAGGCATTGTGAAGGGTGTAGGCGACGGCGAGTTTAATCCGAATGGTCAAGTGACAAGAGCAGAATTCATCACCATGCTGATGAATATGTTTGAGCTATCGGATGAGAGCGCAACGACAAGTTTTAGTGATGTGAAGCAAGGAGAATGGTACCATGGAAATATCGCAACCGCGCAGAAGCTGGGGATTGTGAATGGGAAACCAAATGGACGATACGGAGTTCATGAGAACATTACGCGAGAAGATATGGCGGTTATGGTATACAAGGCGATCCAAATGAAGCAACTGGCGTTAGCAAGTGGTGAAGCTACAGCCTTCAAGGATGAAGCACACATCGCAAGTTATGCGAAGCAAGCGGTAGAGACAATCCAGGGAGCAGGCATCATAAACGGTGTAGGTAACGATGAGTTTGCACCGAAGAAGAATGCCAGCCGTGCAGAAGCAGCAGTGATGATTTATAATCTGTTGGGTTTGATGTAGACACGTTATGTATAGGCAGTTTCTATTGATTCACTCTGATAAAAAAGTTGGGCGGAAGAACTTGTTCCGTCCACTTTTTTATCTGTTTAATCAGTGAGTTTTATTTGGAATCGCTTTAAAATTGATGTAGACAACAGCCATGTCGGATGATATATTGTTTCTGTAAGAAACAATATTATTTTTAAGGGAAATAATAATAATAAGCGTGTCCATGGTGGGGCGGAGGAAATGAACTCTCGGAGCTTAAGCTTGGACATCACAAAAAGGACGGGGAAACGATGACTAAAATCGAGACAAGGATTCAATCCTTTGACGGTACACAGCTTTATTTCAGCAAGGATACAGTGGAAAGTGCAAAAGCCGTTGTCGTTATTGTACACGGACTAGCTGAGCATGCAGGACGCTACGATTATTTGACAGAGAAGCTGAATCAGCGTGGGTTTAGCGTGTATCGCTTCGATCATCGTGGTCATGCCAGATCCGAGGGACAGCGTACGTTTTATAAAGAATTTGATCATCTTATTGAAGATGTTCATGTCATTGTCGAGGCGGCATTGCAAGAGAGCGGCGATCTTCCGCTGTTTGTCATCGGACATAGTATGGGCGGTTTTGCAACCTCGTCCTTTGGAACGAAATATCCAGGCAAGGTCAAAGGCATCGTACTATCCGGAGCGCTCACTCGTTACAATACAAAAGTTGCTGGAGAACTGCCGATGGATCTTCCTATAGGCACGTATTTCCCTAATGAGCTGGGCAGTGGCGTATGTAGTGATCCCGCAGTTGTATCCGCTTACGCGAATGACCCACTGGTTGAAAAGCAGATCTCTGTAGATTTATTTAACAGTCTGGGAAATGGCATAGCATGGCTCAAGGAGAACCCCAAGCAGTTTACAGATCCCGTACTTGTTCTGCATGGGGCCAATGACGGGCTGGTCAGCGAAAAGGATTCCCGTGACTTTTACGGCGATATCGCTTCGACGGATAAAACACTCAAAATTTATGCTCATCTGATGCATGAGATCTTTAATGAACCGACTCGTGATGATGTTATTGAAGAAGCAATTACATGGATTGAAAAACGGATCTGATTTCAGTAGAGTAAGAGAGAATCTGAATATGAAAGGGATTACTCATGAAATTAGATTGGATGGGCGACCATCGGGAACTGATTGAGAAAATTATCAAATACGGTAATGCGTACTCAAACACTTATAAGCTGCAGCGAAGCTACGGTACGGACATGATGTTCTCGGCTTCACAGATTCAGACGCTGGAATACATTCTGGAAGCCGAGGACAAGGAAGAGAAGATGTCGGAAATGGCCGCACGCCTGGGCGTAAGCCGCAGTACATTTTCCAAGAACGTGAAGAATCTGACGGAAAAAGGGCTGCTCGAAAAATTTCATTTAAGCGGTAACCGCAAAGATATTTACGTCAAACCTTCGGAGAAAGGTCGCGAGGTATATGCGAAGTATACCGAATTTGTAAGGGAGCTTTGCTTTGATGAGATTTTCAAGTATGCAGATCAGATTTCAGAAGCGGATAAGCAGAACTTTGTTCGAATCATGGATCTGTTTGCCGATGTGCTCGTCTGGTATGGTGAAAAGGAACAGGAAGCACGTAAATTAATCAGAATTGATTCCGATTTGGGCAGAAACTAGTTTTTCGACATTAAAGGGATTTTCCTCCAGGTTGTTCTATGGCCTGAGGGGGAAATTCCTTTTTGCGTCCTCTGAAACACGAACCTTGAAATTAAGGGCACCAGCCCAATCCCTCCGCGAATGTCCGTCATACAGTATAAAGTGCTTGATGCAGCAGAGGCTGTAGGACAATTATTCAGCAGGGAGTGGGATGTGTGAAATCATCAACCAAGCTTACCGGACGGGTTA
Source organism: Paenibacillus xylanexedens (assembly GCF_001908275.1). Taxonomy (NCBI): domain Bacteria; kingdom Bacillati; phylum Bacillota; class Bacilli; order Caryophanales; family Paenibacillaceae; genus Paenibacillus; species Paenibacillus xylanexedens. The sequence goes on from NZ_CP018620.1 coordinate 3,055,169, forward strand.
TTTACAAAGGTGATCCAGGATATGAAGCGGCGCGTAAGAACTGGGACCCGCATACGGACAGATTTCCCAAAGTTTTTGTTTTTGCCCAACGGACGAAGGATGTATCCAACGCGATCCGATGGGCTCGTGAGAATAATGTTCCGATTCGTCCGCGGAGTGGCAGACACGCGCTGGAAGTGAATCTTTCCCAAGTGAATGGCGGTATCGTGATTGATGTGAGTGATCTGAATTCCATCAAACTTGATAAAAAAAATGGAACGGTTGTTGTGGGTACGGGTAACCGAGTAGGGAGAATTGCGAATACTCTTGCCAAGCAAGGATTCATAGCTCCTTTTGGTGACAGCCCTACTGTCGGGATCGGTGGAATTACATTAGGTGGGGGAATTGGGCCTCTCCAGCGTACCATCGGTCTTATCAGTGATAACCTGCTTGAGGTAGAGATGGTGGACGCCAAAGGAAAAGTGATTCGGGCCAATAAAAATCGTAATTCAGATCTCTTTTGGGCCTCGCGGGGAGGAGGCGGTGGTAACTTCGGAGTATACACTCGTTACAAATTCAAAGTGCGCCGTGCTCCAGCGAAGGCGACTGTATTTAAAATTAACTGGCCATGGTCTCAATTCGAAGAGGTACTTAAAGTATGGCAGAGGTGGGCTCCCTCAGTTGATACGAGATTGGGCAGCGAGTTGTCCATTGGACCGAAAAAGGGTGGCAATGTCGTCATGGAGGGGCTGTTCCTAGGGTCAAAAACAGAGGCACTCCGTCTATTGCAGCCGATTACGAGTGTTGGCACACCGACAAGTTCCATTGTTCGTTTGTTACCTTACACGGAAGTTGTGAAGTTCTTATTACAACCTGATCCGACCGAGACTCAACGGTATAGCAACCAGTTCTCGTCCGGTTTTGGACAGAAACCATTCCCTGACAAAGCCATCAAATCGATGCGCGCATTTTTGGAGAACTTGGAAGAGGGGCCAGGCGGATTCTATTTCCTCAACTGGGGCGGAGCAGTAAGTCGCAAATCACCTAGATCAACCGCCTTCTTCTGGCGTAAAGAGAAGTTCTATGTGGAATGGACCAGTACGTGGCTCAAACCATCCCATGCCGCCAAAAATATCGCACTCGCTCGTAATACTCGCAAGAAATTGCAACCATACATTGTGGGTTCCTATATCAACGTTCCAGACCAAGGGATCAAGAATTCCGGTCCAGTGTACTACGGAGCCAACTATGCCAGACTGCGGAGAGTCAAAGCCAAGTATGACCCAAAAAATGTGTTTAACAATCCGCAAAGCATTACTCCTGCTCGGATCGTGTAGTCCATGTTCACTTGTTCAATGCCTCTTCAATGAGTGAAGAAACACGCCTTAATTGGCGTGTTTTTTGTTGAAGTGAACTTATTTTCAAAAGAAAAATAAAAAGCCGCCCTCGGTCATATGACCAAGAGCGGTTTCTTCACATGTTAAATACGCATGGCAGTTAAAGCGCTATTAAGCTTTAACTTGTTCTCCAGCAAATACTTCAACGTTCATTGGAGCGGCCATGAATGCTGCTGCTTGTTGAACAAAAGCTTGGAAATGCGCGCTGGTGTTGTGGGAAGCTGTAGCAGCTTCATCTTTCCAAAGCTCGATCATCGTGTATTGTTGTTCGCGTTCTGTGCTTTTTGCCAAATCGTAGCTGATGTTACCTTCTTCTTGACGTGTAGCAGCAATCAGTTCTTTCGCAGCTGCGAGGAATGTTTGCTCTTGGTCCGGTTTAACTTGCAGATGAGCGTGAATGATAATCATAATGTAAAACCTCCATATTGTCTTTGTTTGGAATGTGTTAAGAATGTATGTTTATTGACCAGTATAATCGTGACTTACAGGGAAACCGTCCCTGATATTATGCCCAAGTTGTGATTGTTTCTACAGGCAGACGGTAAGAAGGGTGACCTTCTTTGGCCGATTTACCGAACGAGATCAACATAACCGGTTGATAACGCTCTTTGTCCATGCCAAATGCTTCTGCGATTTGATCTTTCTCATAACCACCAATCGGGTTGGTGTCATAACCATGAGCACGTGCAGCAAGCATCAATTGCATGGAAGCAAGGCCAGCATCGATCAGGTTAACGTCGCGAAGATCGGAAGCAGCCATCTTTTCGTAATAAGGCATTACGGTTTTGAGCTGCATATCCTTAATGTCTTGTGGCATGTAACCAAGTTCTACAGCTTTACCAAAAATCTCATCCATGTATTCAACGTTGTTCATGTCAATGAATACGCCAATGACTGCGGAGGAAGTCAACACTTGATTTTGATTAAATCTTGCAAGTGGAGCAAGCTTTTTTTTACCTTCAGCCGTATCAACAACCAGAAAACGCCAAGGCTGCAAATTGATCGAAGATGGTGCACGGGAAGCTTCTGACAGAATTTCAGTCATTTCTTCACGGCTGATTTTCACTTCAGGATCGTAAAGTTTAACAGAACGACGACCGTAGGTAATTTCGTTAAAATCATTGGTTTTTTGGAATTTGCTTTGAATTGTACTCATGAATGGATCTCTCCTCTATATATATGGGTTTAGAAATTGTTTTGCATACGTTCCAGGAAATCGGCGAGTGACTGAACTTCGTCTTCACTGAAATCCTGTAAAATCTGGTTGATAAAATTGGTCTTCTCAGCTTTGTAGCCTTCAATCTGCTTCCGACCGTGGTCCGTCAAACGAACAAAAGTTACCCGATTATCATCGGGGTTCTTACGTCTTGTAACCATCAGGTCTGCCTCAAGCTGTTTCAAGTGGCGTGTAATCGCAGCACTATCAATGTTAATGATTTTCTGCAACATGGATTGGTTAATCTCATCTACCTGATCCAGCTCATGCAGAATTTCAAAGCGAGAGGAACTGATACCTGTACAGCGTTCGAACTTGGGACTGATTTTGTTACCCAACACGTTCAACAGATTGATGATTTGTTCTTCTTTGGAAACAATACGTGTCATGACTAGACCTCCCGGGTGAATCTGAATCATGAACAACGGCGTATGTTAACCAATGATTAATGTTGCAGTATACAATGCCATTGCCTAATGATTATTTGGATGCTCTCGATCATTGATGTATCAATATTTGATGCGTCAATCATTGATGGCTCAATTAATATATCATGCCTTTTATGATTTTGCAACATGTTAGAAAATGTTGCTGATTCTAGCGTTATTATCCCGCTATGTTACGTTGCAGTCCGTATATGTTGTCCAAATGGGCAAGTTAATATTGATTGTGTATGTTATTGAGAATTGTTATCAATCTATCTATAATAAAGGGAATTGAGTATGGAAAAGATCCATATTAACTGGAATTGCAGCTGGTTACGATCAGCTTTAATCAGGCGATTACAGGGTTCGATCCAAACAGGGAGGTGACGTCATCATGGAGGAAAATGATTGGATCAAACAACTGGAGCAACTACATTTCTCTGCTGTCCACGTCTGCCATTACTCTAGCAATCCGGGGGCTGTTCAGCGTCGGATCTGGAAAAGGTTCGCCATTTGCAGGGTCATCGCGGGCAAGGGATCTTTGTCTATGGATAACATTGTACATACGGTAACTCAAGACGAGTGGTTTTTGTTGACGCCAGGAATGCATGTGGAGTTTCAGACGGATATGGAAGCACCTGTCCGATATCAGATCATTTTATTTTCCTGTGTTACACTTACCCGGCGTAAGAATGCTTGGCATACCGAGGCATTTGATCTCCCTGTGACGGGCAAGCTTAATGTTCCTTCCAATACACGTGATATTCAGGAGATGATGGATACCCTGGTGAGTGGAAAACACTCGTTTACGAGTCTGGAAAAGACGCGCAGGAAACATCTTTTGCATCAGTTGTTGATTCAGTTAATGATGCACGTGAATGAAGCAACACCCCCTGTAGCGGGGATGGATTTGGCACTTGATTATATGACGCATCAGTATAGGGAAGACATTCGAATTGATCAGATGGCCCGCATGGCAGGGCTCAGTGTGAATCATTTTATAAGAACATTCAAACGACAATTAAATATGACCCCGATTGAATATATCCTGAAACTACGTATGGCAAAGGCCAAGCAGCTGTTATTTTCTTCAGATAAAATCAAGGAAATTGCGGAGCAAGTGGGTTATAAGGACGAGCACTATTTCAGCAGAGTTTTCAAGAAAAACGAAGGAATCGCCCCAACGTTGTATATGAAAAATAAAGTGAATCGCATCGCCACCTTGTATTACGGGTTGGACGATTATGTGATAACGCTCGGTTTGAGGCCAGTATCCGCTTTATCCTATGGTCAGAGAGTGGCTCGTCATGTTGCCATACCTGCGCTTCAAGCACACAGTCATCAGGGACTTATTCTGGATAGCTTCAATCAGAACTATGATGATTTGAGGCGAGTCCAACCGGACCTGATCATTACAAGTGATCGTTTGGAGCCAAATGACTCCCTGAACCGTATCGCGCCTACCACCATGCTAGAGCACACCAACCATTTTGGGGAGAGGCTTCTGTATATGGCGGACATTATGGGCCGCACCGAACAGGCTGTACAGTGGATAGAACAACATGCTGAACTGAGCCGGGTTCTTCGAGGGCGGATTCAATCGAGGTGGGGGAAACAGAGTGCCATGTTCATCCGGGTGACTTCCCATTTCTACCGAATGTATGGATTGAACAATCAGACAGGGGCCCTATTGTATGATGATCTGGGATTTTATTTGCCTCGTGATTTTCCGGAACAACAGTGGGCTGTAGAGAGTAAAGTTTGCGATTTGCAGTTATACGACGCGGATCATGTGTTTGTAATGGTCGATCCCACAGAAGAGGCATGTGCTCAACTGAGGCAATTACAGCAATCCAGTGCATGGTTTGCATTAAAGGCTGTTCAAGAAGGCCATGTATATAATGCAGGAGATATTTTTTTCAAAACGCTGGGTCCCACCGGACGCATGTGGGCCATGCGATATGTTGCAGAGCAACTTGGGGTTACCTTACGGTGATATTGTGCAAGAGAAGAGAGTGGAATAATCCATGGTAAGCCTGTATGCTTTTCCCTACTATAGTGATAATGATTATTATTATTAAATAGCAGAGGGGATTTACTACAAATGGTAAGACAGAGAGCAACAACGATGATACTGTTGGCCCTGCTTGTGCTCGTTCTGACGGCATGTAGCAAGGCATCAGAAGTAACAGAAGCAACGCCTCCGCAACAGGATACACCTGTGGAAGAGAGTGGTACACAAACGATTGAGCATCTTAAAGGAACAGCGGTTGTACCGCAAAAAATAGAGCGTATGGTGGTATTATCTGCTGCTTACATCGATCACATGCTAACGATTGGTGAGAAACCAGCAGGCGTTAATGTAGAAGTTCGTTACGAAGGAGATTATTTGCCTTACCTTGCAGATCAGCTTACCGGCGTTCCAACGGTAGGGTCGGCAGACAGTCCTAACCTGGAGGCTATCCTTCAGATTGATCCGGATGTCATCGTTATTGAGAGTCGAACTGCGGAGAGTACGTATGAACAGTTGGAGAAAATCGCTCCAACGATTGTACTTGGTACCGAATGGCTGGATTATGCTGATGATTCAACATATTGGACACAGGATCTGTTGACCATTGCCGGGATGTACAACAAAGTGGATCTGGCAAAAGAAAAGATAGCCGAGGTAGAGCAGCAGGCGAAGCAACTAAAAGCGAAGATCGAACAACTGGATCAAAAAAAGTTGGCTTATCTGCGTGTAAGAGAGAAGACCTTGCAAATATACGCGGCAAAAGGACATCCAACCAACACACTTTTGTATCATGATCTTGGATTTGTGCCAACGGCTGTAACACCTGCCGAACAACGTGAGGACCTGTCCATGGAGAAGATTGCAGATGTGGATGCTGATTTTGTAGTTCTGGAGATTGACCCCAATGCCGATGAGTATTTAAACAACATCAATGCAAGCTCACTCTGGAAGGGAGTACCGGCTGTTGGCGCAGATCAGGTCTATACGACAGACTCGTTCTGGTTGTTTAAGGGCTGGGGAGCGATTGGGCGAAGCGAGATTATCAACGAAATTGAAGACATGATTAATAGATGAGACGTTATCCAAGACATGATTATTCAGAGATGTCGGAAGCGTTACAGCAATTTTTTGTGACGACGATCCAAGCGACTTGTGATGATTCCAAGTATCCTTTCCATGTGAAAGATCTGCTGAATGAAGAGAAACGAAACTTGATATTGCGTGAACAGGCTGTGCAGCAAGGGCTTCAATTGGGCGGCAAAGGAAGTGTGGCCGTCGGTACACTTTTTGCCAAACGTTACTCCGTATTTGTGATGTCCGTAATCTCAGCTTTCAGTCTATACGATACTATACTTAGCATTGCAGACGATGATGTGCGGTTTGAATTGAATGGAGCAGGTGGCATGCGATATGAGACTCGGCTTAAGAGAACCTTGTTGGAGGGTGGAGATCCTGTTCAGCGCAGATCAGAGAGTGGTTTGCTCAAGAAAAGAGTGCTGCTACATCTGGAACCTGTTCTGCGAGCAGTAGCCGTTAGTACAGGAGCGAGCGATAAGGTGATGTGGTCTTTAGTTGTGCATAATGTGCAACAACTGTATGTACGTATGATCAATGATCAGAGCATATGGAAGACAGATGAACGGCTTGCAAAGATTCAAGCAGATCAAAGCCTCTGGCTGGATCGACAAAACGATAATGCATGTACATTTGCCAGTGAGCTACAGTGCTTCGAACATTCCGGGTGGCAGGGACCGCCGTTCCTGATACGCCGATATTGTTGTTTGGCATATCAGGTTGGGAGCGGCAATCACGCACATGCATATTGTAATAGTTGTCCGAAGCTGGATTCGGAATCCCGATTGCGCAAACTTCTCCAGCAGTGAACAGACACTCTTATACCGCACGGTACGAATCTGTTACAGACAATCCATGTTCTCTTCGGTTTCCTGTGTATAGAATCTATGATCGACAAGCTACACAACCTGCAGCGGCTTGAGCCAGCGTCTGCGGGTTTGTTGGCTTTGTACAAGTTCACGATACCTTTGCATTGAGGGATAGTATTCGTTATACTTCAAGCTATTGATCAATTAATCACTAACTATTGGAGGGCGGATTATCATGGCAAAGGATACAGCAGCGTCGGTTAACCGGCGAAATGATATTATCTCTGCAGCAATTGACGTCTTCGCGGAAATTGGGTATTATCGTGCGACTACAGCCCAGGTGGCTGAACGGGCACAGATCTCACAGCCGTATATATTTCGTTTTTTCAAAACAAAAGAAGCTTTATTATTAACTGCAATTGAGGTCTCATGGACACGGGTGATTGATTCGTTTCGAATTGTGGTGGAGACGGCGCCACCAGATCAGTTGGAGAATGATCTCATTGAAGCCTATGATAAGATTCTGGAATCGCACAAGAGCGAAATATTGCTTCAGATGCAGGCGCAAACGATCCGGGAGGAAGTCATTCGTCAGGCCATGCAAAAAGGCATTAGTGATGTACGAAGCATGGTACTGGAAGCTTTCACCGTTGCAGGAATTGCTGAACCGCTGAAAAGAACCATGATTTTTCTGGCAATCGGGATGTTGTGTAATGTATCTAATGCGCTCGATATGCCGGAGCTGAAGGAACGATAGAGAGGGAGGTAAATTCCCTTCTTGAATTTTAGTTATTGATCAATCACTAATTGTGGTTTATATTGTTTTCAGGTAAGTATTGATCAATAACTAAATCAATAACTAAATGGATGAAAGAGGTCGATATACGATGAATAGAGCTATTGTGATTGGAGCGACAGGTGGAACAGGTGCAGCAATTACGGAGGAATTGATTAGACGGGGTATTTTTACGATTGCATTTGGGCGCTCACGTCAAAAACTGGAGCAACTTGCGGTAAAGTTGGGATCTCCAGATCACCTGCAAATCGCAGTGGGAGATGCATTTCGGTCGGATGATATTATCGTTGCTTCCCAGGAAGCGGATGTCCTGTTTCATTGTGCGAACGTCCCGTATAACGAGATGGAGAGTAGGCTTATTCCGCTTGGCGAATCCGTGATGGTGGCGGCAGAACACTTGGGTCTGAAAGTGGTGGTAATAGATGGAATCTACCCCTATGGCAGAAGACAAATGAACGAGGTAACAGAAGAACATCCGAAGCAGCCACATACCCGCAAAGGCAAGACACGACTTGCCTATGAACAGATGTTATTCAGCACAAGATGGAGCAGAGCTCAGGTGATGATCGTTCGTTTGCCAGATTATTATGGCCCATCGGCCAATCAGGCTTCCTATTTGGGTTCAACGCTTGAAGCGATAGCAAAAGGCAAGATGGCTTTTTTTATAGGGAATATGAAGACACCGAGAGAGTATATTTATTTACCGGATGCTGCGGTCATGGTGGTGGAGCTGGCAAGCAGAGAGATGACGTATGGACAGAATTGGAACATTCCTGGATCGGGGATCATCTCGGGTCATGACATCGTGCGATTGGCACAGAAGGCTGCGGGAAGAAACAAACCTGTGATGGCGTTAGGAAGAATGGGATTGTCGTTGATTGGACTAGGTGTACCCGTTATGAAAGAAATTGTAGAAATGTTATATCTGACCGAGGAACCCCTGATCTTGAGTAGACAGAAGTATGAGGAACGGATTGGCCCGGTTGTGGCAACATCTTTTGAAGAAGGAATTGCGTTGACGATTAAGGAGTTGGAGTTGCAGGGGGAGTAGAGGGGAATATATTTTTTAGAGAAAAGTAATTGATTGATCACTAACTATGGAGGTTTTATAGGTACATTGAATAGGGGGCGCACAAAGCTAGTCCCGGGCATAGAGTGTACTATTGTAAAATGCGGAGATTGACGTGGTGTACAAGGAGGGGGGATTTTCTTGTGAGCGGTATGTCTAAAAGGAAACGCAAAATTTCCTCAATCAGTACAGGTAAAAGGAAAGCCAAAAAATTAAAAAAGCACTCTATCCCAAAGAAGAAGAGTAAGTCTTGTAAGAAAAGCAGACGTAAATGCAAAAAAAAGAAAAGCCACAGGATTCCTTTCCTTCGCGGCCCACGGGGTTATCAAGGAATGAGAGGATTCACTGGAGCAACAGGTGCTACTGGGTTAACCGGAGACCCTGGGTATCCCGGCATATGGGGAGCAACCATTTTAACAGGACGGACCGGAGTAACTGGAACCACGGGAAGTACCGGAATAACTGGAGTCACAGGTGCAACAGGAGCTACCGGACTGATGGGCACCACAGGTGTGACTGGAACTACAGGATTTACAGGTCCGACCGGTCCAACGGGTGAGGCGGGAGCAACTGGATCTACAGGAAGTACAGGAGCTACAGGTGCAACTGGCACTGGATCAACTGGAGTCACAGGAACAACCGGCGCAACTGGAATTACCGGATTTGGTGTTACAGGCGTGACCGGTGCTACAGGAAATACCGGTATAACCGGCTTTACAGGTCCAACTGGAGTTGCAGGATTAGCTGGGGCTACCGGGTTCACTGGAGCAACTGGTCCAACTGGAATTGGTGTGATGGGACTAACAGGATCTACTGGTGAAACAGGAATAACGGGAGTTACAGGTTCGACAGGAACCACAGGAATTACAGGTCCGACTGGTGCCAATGGTTTAACGGGAAGTACTGGCGAAATTGGAATCACAGGCCCGTCCGGAGCAACTGGTATTACTGGAACCACAGGTATCACAGGCGTCAGTGGCGTAACCGGAACGACAGGTACTACGGGCGCGACCGGCGAAACAGGCATCACTGGCGTTACTGGAAATACTGGTGCTACTGGCACTACCGGTATCACAGGTACGACTGGTGTGACAGGACTCACTGGGGCCACTGGTATAAGTGGTGTCACTGGTGAAACAGGACCAACAGGTACAACCGGATTAACTGGCGTTACAGGTATAACTGGCGTTACTGGAATTGCGGGCACAACAGGAACGACTGGAATAACAGGTGCAACAGGTATTACTGGATTTACAGGCAGTACAGGTACGATCGGAGCAACAGGTGCCACTGGCACAACCGGAGTCATAGGTACGACTGGTTTGTCAGGACCCACCGGGGCTACTGGAGAAACGGGTACCACCGGAGTTACAGGTGCTACAGGATCTACTGGGGCGATAGGTGCAACGGGAAGTACAGGTACAATCGGCGTTACTGGCATAACAGGTACGACCGGTACTACGGGAGTTACAGGCATAACCGGCAATACTGGTGTAACAGGAGCCACAGGAATTACTGGAGCAACTGGAACTACTGGAGATACAGGTCAAACAGGGGTCACAGGAACGACAGGTGTGACGGGATCAACTGGCGCAACTGGAGAAACGGGTCTAACTGGGGCTACAGGTGTAACGGGCTCAACCGGTTCGACTGGCCCAACAGGAGAGACAGGACTAACAGGTATAACTGGAGCTACTGGAAGTACGGGTGCGACGGGAACAACTGGTGTTACAGGCGCAACCGGAGTTAGTGGCACAACAGGAATTGCTGGTGTAACTGGCGCGACAGGACTCACCGGGGTTACTGGTTCAACTGGTAATACCGGAGCTACTGGCATAACCGGGGTCACCGGCGAAACAGGGCCAACCGGCACAACTGGCTTAACTGGCGTTACGGGTACAATTGGTGTGACCGGAGCAACAGGCTTCACTGGAGAGACAGGAGCTACGGGTCTGACGGGAAATACAGGACCAACGGGTGACACCGGATTTACGGGTCCAACAGGTGAAACAGGAATCACTGGAGTTACTGGCCCTACTGGAGCAACCGGCTCAATCGGAACTACTGGAGATACAGGTTCAACAGGGGTCACAGGTACGACTGGCGTGACGGGACCGACCGGTGCAACTGGAGAAACTGGAATTACAGGTGCGGCTGGACTAACTGGCATTACCGGAACCACGGGTGTCACAGGAGGTACCGGAACCACTGGCGTTACTGGGGAGACTGGTCTAACAGGGAACACAGGTGTAACGGGACCAACCGGCACGACTGGTTTAACTGGCTTAACGGGAACAACTGGTATTACGGGAGTAACCGGAGCAACTGGTGTAACTGGAGAGACAGGACTAACAGGTATAACTGGAACTACTGGAAGTACGGGCGCGATGGGAACAACTGGTGTTACGGGTGCAACCGGAGGTAGTGGCACAACAGGAATTACTGGTATAACTGGCGCGACAGGACTCTCTGGTTCTACTGGTAATACCGGAGCTACGGGCATAACGGGGGTCACCGGAGAAACAGGACCAACCGGCACGACTGGCGTAACTGGCGTTACGGGTACCACCGGAGCTACTGGCGTCACTGGAGAGACCGGTCTAACAGGGAACACAGGTGTAACGGGACCGACCGGTTCGACTGGCCCAACTGGTGAAACAGGACCAACGGGCACAACGGGTGTAACTGGTATTACAGGAGTAACCGGAGCAATGGGTGTCACTGGAGAGACGGGTCTAACAGGGGGTACAGGTGCAACTGGTATTACAGGTCCTACGGGTGAGACTGGAGAAACAGGAAGTACAGGTGCCACGGGAGTAACCGGCGCAACCGGAACAACTGGTGCAACTGGGCTAACAGGAGTCACTGGTGTCACCGGGGCTACAGGTGTAACGGGATCTACCGGTTTGACTGGCCCAACAGGAGAGACAGGACTAACAGGTATAACTGGAAGTACGGGTGCGACGGGAACAACTGGTGTTACAGGTGCAACCGGAGTTAGTGGCACAACAGGAATTGCTGGTGTAACTGGCGCGACAGGACTCACCGGGGCTATTGGCATAACCGGGGTCACCGGCGAAACAGGGTCAACCGGTTCGACTGGCTTAACTGGCGTTACGGGTACAATTGGTGTGACCGGAGCAACAGGCCTCACTGGAGAGACCGGAGCTACAGGTCTGACGGGAAATACAGGACCAACGGGTGACACCGGATTTACGGGTCCAACAGGTGAAAAAGGAATAACTGGAGTTACTGGCCCTACTGGAGCAACCGGAGCTACTGGAGATACAGGTTTAAGAGGGGTCACAGGTACGACTGGTGTAACGGGACCAACCGGCACTAGTGGTATAACGGGAACAACTGGTATTACGGGAGTAACCGGAGCAACAGGTGTCACTGGAGAGACGGGTTTAACAGGAGGTACAGGTGCAACTGGTATTACAGGTGCTACGGGTGCGACTGGACTAACTGGTATTACCGGAACCACGGGTACAGCTGGTGTAACGGGCCCAACAGGTGCCACTGGAGCAACAGGAAGTACAGGTGCCATGGGAGTAACCGGAACAACTGGTGTCACTGGAGAGTCGGGTCTAACAGGAGTCACTGGTGTCACCGGGGAAACGGGTCTAACTGGGGCTCCAGGTGTAACGGGCCCTACCGGTTCGACTGGCCCTACAGGAGAGACGGGGTTAACCGGGGTCACAGGTCTGACTGGTGTGACGGGACTGAACGGTGCAACTGGAGAAACTGGAGAAACTGGAATTACTGGAACCACGGGTATCACAGGCGTGACCGGAGTTACCGGACTGACTGGTGTCACTGGGGAAACGGGTCTAACAGGATTCACAGGCGCGACGGGACCGACGGGATCGACTGGGGCGACAGGAGCAACCGGAATTACAGGTATCTCGGGAGTGACTGGCGTAACCGGAACGACAGGTGTTACTGGAGAAACAGGAAGTACAGGTGCAACTGGAGAGACGGGGCTAACCGGAGTCACTGGTGTCACCGGGGTAACGGGTCTATCCGGGGCCACAGGTGTAACGGGCTCAACCGGTTCGACTGGCCTAACAGGAGTGACAGGACTAACAGGTATAACTGGATCTACTGGAAGTACGGGTGCGACAGGAACAACTGGTGTTACAGGTGCAACCGGAACTACTGGAGATACGGGTCCAACAGGAGTGACGGGCTCAACCGGTTCGACTGGTTCAACAGGAGAGACAGGACTAACAGGTATAACTGGAGTCACTGGAAGTACGGGTGTGACAGGAGCAACAGGTGTCACTGGAGAGACGGGTCTAACTGGGAGCACAGGTACGACTGGAGTTACTGGTATAACCGGTCCGACAGGCACTACAGGACTAACAGGGAATACTGGTGAAACAGGACCAACAGGTACGATTGGGGCAACGGGTATCACGGGAGTTACTGGTGTAACAGGAGCCACAGGAATTACTGGTGCAACCGGAACTACTGGAGCTACAGGTCCAACAGGGGTGACAGGTACGACTGGAGTGACGGGCTTAACTGGCGCAACTGGAGAAACGGGGATTACAGGTGCAACAGGAGTTAGTGGCATAACAGGAATTACCGGAACGACAGGTGTAACTGGAGAAACAGGGTTCACAGGACCAACCGGTGCGACTGGCTTAACTGGTGTTACGGGTACAACAGGTGCGACCGGAGCCACTGGGGTCACAGGGGAAACGGGTACGACTGGAGCAACGGGAATTACTGGTCCAACTGGTGTTACGGGATTAACTGGAGCCACGGGCATTACAGGAGAGACGGGTGCAACAGGCGTTACCGGCACGACAGGTACAACCGGAGCCACTGGTGCGACTGGCATAACCGGAGTCACAGGTACGACTGGAGTTACAGGAGCAACGGGGAGTACGGGTTCCACAGGGATAACTGGCGTAACCGGGCCGACTGGTGCTACTGGAATTACTGGCCAAACTGGTGAGACGGGTCTAACAGGGGTCACAGGTACGACTGGTGTGACGGGGCCCACCGGGGCCACTGGAGCAACAGGAACCACGGGCATTACAGGAGAGACGGGTTTAACAGGCGCTACCGGTACGACAGGTGTAACGGGACCAATCGGTGCGACCGGAGCCACTGGGGAAACCGGTATAACAGGGGTTGCAGGAACGACTGGGACGACCGGATCTACGGGAGTTACTGGTGTAACCGGCTCGACTGGAGAGACGGGTGCAACAGGCGTTACCGGCACGACAGGTACAACCGGAGCCACTGGTGCGACTGGCATAACCGGAGTCACAGGTACGACTGGTGCTACAGGGGCAACCGGTCCAACGGGTATTACTGGTGAAACAGGAATAACCGGCACGACCGGGATAACTGGCATTACGGGTGTGACTGGAGCTACTGGAATTACAGGTGCCACTGGAGAGACGGGTGTAACAGGGGTCACAGGTACGACTGGTGTGACGGGACCCACCGGGGCTACTGGAGCAACGGGAACTACGGGAGTTACTGGCGTAACCGGCGCGACTGGAATTACGGGTGCCACTGGCATAACCGGCACAACTGGCGTAACTGGTGTTACGGGTACAACAGGAACGCCTGGGGCGACCGGATCTACGGGAGTTACAGGCGTTACCGGCACGACAGGCACAACTGGTGCCACTGGAGAGACGGGTGTAACAGGGGTCACAGGTACGACTGGTGTGACGGGGCCCACCGGGGCTACTGGAGCAATGGGAACTACGGGAGTTACTGGTGTAACCGGCGCGACTGGAATTACGGGTGCCACTGGCATAACCGGCACAACTGGCGTAACTGGTGTTACGGGTACAACAGGTACGACTGGAGCAACGGGAACTACGGGAGTTGCTGGTGTAACCGGCGCGACTGGTGCCACTGGCACAACTGGCGTAACTGGTGTTACGGGTACAACAGGACCAACCGGAGCCACTGGTTCGACTGGCATAACCGGAGTTACAGGTACGACTGGTGCTACAGGGCCAACCGGTCCAACGGGTATTACTGGTGAAACAGGAATAACCGGCACAACTGGCCAAACTGGTGAGACGGGAGTAACTGGACTTACTGGGGTTACAGGTAATACAGGATTTACTGGAACGACGGGAGCAACTGGTGCCACTGGAGAGACGGGTCTAACTGGGGTCACAGGTACGACTGGTGTGACGGGGCCCACCGGGGCTACCGGAGCAACGGGAACCACGGGTATTACAGGAGAGACGGGTGCAACAGGCGTTACCGGCACGACAGGTACAACCGGAGCTACTGGTGCCACTGGTGCCACTGGCATAGCTGGCACAACTGGCGTAACTGGTGTTACGGGTACAACAGGTGCGACTGGAGCCACTGGGTTCACAGGTACGACTGGTGTGTCGGGGCCCACCGGGGCTACTGGAGCAACAGGAACCACGGGTATTACTGGCGCGACCGGAGCAGCTGGGGCTACAGGGCTCACAGGTGTATCAGGAGCCACAGGCACAACAGGAATTACGGGTATCACGGGTGTGACCGGTGCTACAGGAACTACAGGTACAACGGGTGTAACAGGAGCCACCGGAAGTACTGGTTCAGCAGGAGTTACAGGTATAACTGGCGCGACTGGAGAAACAGGAATAACGGGAGTTACAGGAGCTACAGGAATAACCGGAACAGCAGGCATTACGGGAGCTACTGGTTCTACAGGTGCAACTGGGGTTGCCGGAGTTACGGGAACTACTGGGGTTACAGGCATCACAGGACCAACCGGCCCGACTGGAACAACAGGAACCACGGGTATTACTGGCGCGACCGGAGCAGCTGGGGTTACAGGGCTCACAGGTGTATCAGGAGCCACAGGCACAACAGGAATTACGGGTATCACGGGTGTGACCGGTGCTACAGGAACTACAGGTACAACGGGTGTAACAGGAGCCACCGGAAGTACTGGTTCAACAGGAGTTACAGGTATAACTGGCGCGACCGGAGCAACTGGAGAAACAGGAATAACGGGAGCTACAGGAATAACCGGAACAGCAGGCATTACGGGAGCTACTGGTTCTACAGGTGCAACTGGGGTTGCCGGAGTTACGGGAACTACTGGGGTTACAGGTATCACAGGACCAACCGGACCAACTGGTGCTAACGGACTTACAGGAGCTACCGGCATAACCGGTGTAACGAGTGCAACAGGAGCTACGGGAGCGACTGGAGCAACAGGCATCACAGGAACCACAGGTGCGACTGGGGCAACGGGGCTGACAGGAGCCACGGGCCCAACCGGCCCCAATTTTGCAACACAAGGGTTCTCGGCATTCCTGGCTACACTTTCGACAGCAACCAGCACTCAGTTAACCAACTGGACGACCACGGCTCCTTATTACGGTAATGCCAATTTCAATGCAACCACAGGAAACTATACCGTCCCGGTAACCGGAAGATACTCAATTGTGGCCACGATCAATTATTCAACGACTGCAGCGATTGCTCTATCTCTGGGTGCAGGCGTTAACCCAGCCTTTCTTGTACAGAGAACATCCCCTACGGTAACGACACTTGTCAGTGGTTTGTTGCCCGTACTCAATGTCGCGATTACGCTACTCACACTGCGGGCAGTGCTGGGAAGTGGTTCAGTGACTTTGGCAGTAGAAGTCGCATTGAATGCGGGAGATGTGATTGGACTGTTCTATGCTGCAAACGGGTTGACGATTACATTGAACCTGGGCAGTGGTGCTACAAATGGTATTGTGTGGTCTGTACATGAGATCACCTAAACACTTCTTAACGGATTGCGCCTATGGACAAATTCGTAAAGTTGTAATAAGTTAGTTTGAAGATATTCGAAATATCTTTTGGCAAGTGGACTAACAAGTGAGGTGGATTTCATGATTCCTATTTTGGGACGCATTAACGAATTAAGTCGAAAACAACGCAGCAGCGTCGGTTTGACAAAAGCAGAAAAAAGCGAGCAGCAGGAGCTTAGAAAACAATATTTGCAGGCTATTCGAGGTCAGGTACTGACAACCATGCTGGCAGTATCCGTTGTGGACCCACTGGGGCATGATGTGACCCCTGAGAAATTAACCAATGAAAAATTGCAGCGCCGTGAACAAGCCGGCCAATAGCATTCCTTTAATAAGACAGACCAAGGTTACATCTTGGTCTGTCTTTTTTTTCTGCAAATGATCCGCTCAGTAGGAATTGCATTAATAATCCAGTTAGAGTTTCGTAGGAATTAACAAGCATGTTATATATTTTTAGTGTTGATGACAATAAACCTACCGCCAACTTCAATTCATCCCCGATAACTCATATAATAAAGCTAATATATTTCAGAAAAACAAAGAAAAAGCACAATTACTCTCATTATAACTAACAACAAACTTACATCAAATAATCAAAGAAAGACTAGTTCATATATGTATCTCGAAAGGGTTGATGAATCATGAGCCTGGAAGCTTTAAATGAACGTGTGAAGAATGATCTGGCTTATTTGTCATTTGGTGGCGCGAACTGGGTACGTCCAAGAGAACATGCGGATGGTCATATCTATGATGTCGTCATTGTGGGTGGAGGCCAGAGTGGTTTAGGGGCGGCATTTGGACTTCTTCGTGAACGGATCTCCAATATTGTTGTCATTGACGAGAATGCATCGGGGCTTGAAGGACCTTGGGAGACTTATGCACGTATGGTTACTTTGCGCACACCCAAGCATCTGACTTCCATCGATCTGGGCATCCCCTCGTTAACCTTTCGCTCATGGTGGGAAGCACAGGTTGGGCCCGAAGGTTGGGAAGAGGTAGATAAAATCCCGCGTGGAGCCTGGATGAATTATTTGCGCTGGTATCGGGAAGTATTGAATCTGCCTGTGCTTAATGAGGTGAAATTGACACTGGTTGAGCCAATAGAGGACGGTATACATCGACTTCATGTGAATAAGGCAGGAGCTCAGATGGATGTGATACTTGCTCGTAAAGTCGTGTTTGCTACGGGAATTCAAGGGGGCGGAGAGTGGCATGTACCTTCCATGATTGCGGATAGATTACCTCGGGAGCTGTATGCCCATACGTCTGAAGCGATTGATTTTGAACGGTTAAAAGGTAAACGGGTTGCTGTGCTTGGCGGCGGCGCTTCTGCATTCGATAATGCGAGCTATGCCCTTGCCACGGGTGTGGCGGAAGCTCATGTATTTGTACGGCGGGAACAACTGCCTAGTGTTAATCCCATTCGTCAGATGGAACAATCCGGTATGATCGAGCGATACCACGCTCTTCCGGTTGCTGATAAATATGAAGTGATCTCTCATTTCTTCAAATTCAATCAACCCCCAACCAATGATACGTTTAATCGTGCGGCAGCCTGGTCTGGATTCGAACTGCATTTGAATTCGCCTTGGCTGAGTGTAGAAGAAACAGACCAAGGCGCTATTGTGCATACCGCACAGGGAGCATATGAGTTTGATTTTCTAATTATTAGCACAGGTCTGCTTAGTGATCCGGCACTCCGTCCTGAACTGAAGCTTGTGGAGCCATACATCGCGCGCTGGGAGGACTGTTACCAGGCTCCACCAGAGCATCGCAATGCATTGCTGGACGCACATCCATACCTGAGTTCCGGGTTTGCAATGACAAGCAGGAGTGAACAGGGTGAGAAACCGTTGCACGGACTGTTTGTATTCAACTACTCTGCACTTGCCAGCTGTGGTCTGTCGGCATCTGCAATATCGGGAACGAAGAGTGCAGTGCCAAAACTGGTCTCTGCCATAGCGGATCAGTTGTTCCTCGATGATCGGGAGATTATTTTACAGCAATTCTATGCGTATGAAGAACAGGAATTTACGGCTACGTGGGTGAAAAGTGGGCCCTCGCTGAGTAATCGCACTCTATAATATTGTGAACGTGTGGCATCTGATGCTGCACGTTTTTTTGTTTTTCATATGATGAAGGTTACACTTGCCTTTAATTTGTTGTAAAATGTCGGTTGGAACATGTTAAAGGCAGGGATAATAGATGAATGAAATGAACTATGAACAATTTAGAGCCCATTTGAAGAAAGCGTCACGTAAACGAAATGTACCTTTGATTAAGATCGTAGCGTTTCAAGAGAAATACATGAAGATTGAAGAAGTTCACTTTTACGATGTGGAACAAAATCATATGAGTGTTCGGGCCTGCAATACGTTGTGGATGCATCTGGAGAATAAATCTTTCCGTAATATGGTGTCCCAACATTTGCAGTTTTATAGAGATATGGAGAATCTGGGTCGGCATTCCTTTGAAAATCTGATCAAAGAACTATATGATACGTCTGTTCCTGTGCTGCTCGATTACAATCCCACTCATTATTACACCTCGGGGCAGCTCGCTGAGATTCTGGTCATGGACGAGGAGAGGTTAATTGAACAATTGGAGATGGGCCGCTTCAAGGGTGCTTTTATTAATGAAGATGGCAAATGGCTTAAACCCAAACCGGATACAATGGTTGTAGAGTCATAAACGTCATAAAGTCCCCATGAACAGCAAAATCCTGCAACGCCGCGCATCAAGCGCTGGAGGCTGCAGGATTTTTAATGGAGATTCGAAGCGAAGGACACGAAATACCAACTTTAAGAACACGAAGTAAGGTAACTTCATTCAATCGTCACATACTCAAGTGTTGCGACGAACCGTGAATCCATCTTTGCAACGATTAGGGGCGCCAGGGATCGAGACGATACGCCGTCCTTGGATCATGATTCCTTTTTGAGAGGTACAAAAAGCAGGAGAGCGTCCATTCAGGCGGCACGTATTGAAGGTTACGGGGGTAAGCCGTGCCATGGAGGCGATGGAGCTTCCTACAGTGGGGGCTTCAACAATCCATTCCGCAGAGGACTGCGGACCCGAATAATACTGGATGGTGCGGAAGGTCCAGCCTAGTGTTAGATTAGAAAGAGTGATGCACCAGGTTTTGCGCGTTAATTTGGCGATGACTGCTCGAATACGATGACCAGGGGAAACAGGATGTGGAATGATGGTCTCTGCGTCAGGAAGGATCTCCCACCAGGCATAATAACTGGGCTTGCCATGAATCCAGTCGTGACCTGTTCCGGTCTGAATGAGACTACTGTTCTCGAAGCCATCAATTCCAATCCAAGCAGATGAATATGAGTTTCGTGTACTAGGTAGAACATAGGGGACAGTCCATTCCGCTGAGATGCGGCGGTATTGGTTCTGTGTTCCTGTACGAGCATAGCCGCTCCAATTGGAGGAGATCCATCCAAAGCGAGGAGAGGAAACTTTCTTTTTCTGATGCAGGGCACAGGGTTTTCGCCGTTTGTGTGGACGATCTGTCATCAGGTCACCACCTTCGATAAAATAGGGACTAGATTATCAGATGCGTCTTCAGGAGTCGGGGGAAGGGACAATTGGACAAGAAAATAAGTCGAAAGATGCGGGTTTTTGAATGTTTTTAAATTATTTTGAATGAAAGTGGTTGTTTTTTGAGGAGTTTATGATACTATAGAAGCAGTTGGAGGAATGAAGATGCTGACTGAAGAACGATATGCTGCAATTATAGAGCGCTTACATTTACAGGGAATTGTGAAATTGCAAGAGCTTGTTGATGTGTTAGGTGCTTCTGAATCAACGATTAGACGTGACTTGATCGATCTGGAGAGTCGTCAGATGCTCAAACGCATCCATGGCGGTGCCGCCCTGGTGAATGAAAAAACGCTGGAACCGGGCATGGAAGAAAAAACGTTCAAAAACATTCAACAGAAAACAACGATTGCCCGTTTGGCTGCACAGGAGATCGAAAATGGCGAATGC
Organism: Paenibacillus xylanexedens; assembly: GCF_001908275.1. NCBI lineage: Bacteria > Bacillati > Bacillota > Bacilli > Caryophanales > Paenibacillaceae > Paenibacillus > Paenibacillus xylanexedens. Next base: position 3,075,740 of record NZ_CP018620.1, read on the forward strand.
ATTTATCTGGATGCAGGAACGACAACGTTAGCCATGATTCCTTTTATTGAAGCTAAAGACGTAACGGTTGTTACCAACGGACTTTCACATGTTGAAGCTTTGGTAAGCAAGCGTATTCGCAGTTATTTGCTCGGAGGTATGATGAAAATTCATACGAAAGCAGTCATTGGCAGTATCGCATTACAGAACATGGATAATTTCCGTTTTGATAAATGTTTTCTTGGAAGCAACGGAGTTGATCCCGAAATGGGGTATACAACACCGGATCCGGAGGAAGCCTTGATTAAAAGGCGTGCACATCAATTGTCGGGAAAATCTTATGTGCTGGCTGATTCCAGCAAAATAGGGGAAATTACTTTTGCCAAATTGTTTGATTTGGAGGAGGCCGATTTGATTACCGAGCAGATGCCAGAACATTGGCGGCCTGGAATCGCCCAGAAAACTAAAATAATTGAGGGATAACGATGATATATACGATAACACTTAACCCGTCCATTGATTACATCGTGGAAGTGGATGAGCTGAAGCTTGGCGGATTGAATCGAATGAATCGGGATTTGAAGCTCCCTGGAGGCAAGGGCATTAATGTCTCTCGCATACTGAATCAACTTGGAGCAGATAACACGGCCATTGGTTTCCTTGGTGGATTCACAGGACGTTTCATTAATGACAAGTTGCAAGAAGATAACATCCGGACAGACTTTGTCACAATTGCAGACGATACTCGCATTAACATCAAGCTGAAGCATGGAGAAGAGACAGAGATTAATGGTCTTGGACCTGCAATAAGTGCAGAAGAGGCAGAACAGCTGCTTCACAAATTGTCTTCATTGCACAAAGGAGATATTGTCATTCTCTCCGGAAGCGTACCGCCTTCACTTGGAACGGATTTTTATGATCGTCTCATTAAAGTCTGCAAGCATACGGGTGCCGAATTTGTAATTGATACAACGGGCCCTGCGTTAATGGAAGCTCTTGAACATGCACCATTGCTGGTGAAGCCAAATCATCATGAACTGGCTGAACTGTTCGGTGTAACGATTGATACTCGCGAGGAACTGGTGTTATACGGGCGTAAGTTGCTGGAAGCCGGTGCTAAACATGTGTTGATCTCCATGGCAGGAGAGGGTGCACTATTCATTACCAAGGCGGAAGTTCATCATGCAAATGTGCCAAAAGGCACTGTGAAAAACTCGGTTGGTGCCGGTGACTCCATGATTGGCGGATTCGTAGGTACCTATGTACAGAGCGGAGATTTGCTGGAAGCTTTCCGCACAGGGGTTGCATCTGGAAGCGCGACTGCGTTCTCGGATGACCTGGCAACACGTGAACTGATTGATGAATTGCGCAATCAAGTAACCATTACGACGATCTAGTCTAACGGTCATATAAAAGGTTTTCATTGTAATTGTATTGTAGTGAGGCCTGCCTATGCAGGCCGACTGAACTTAAGGGAGTGTACCAAGATGAGAATAACAGACTTGATGATCCAGGAAACGATGATCATGGACCTGCAAGCCACAACCAAAGATGAGGCTATTGATGAACTAATTGCAAGTCTGAACCGAAGCGGACGAATTAATGATCCGGTCCTGTTCAAGGAAATGATCTATAAAAGAGAAGCTGAATCCAGCACGGGTATCGGTGGCGGAATTGCAATGCCACATGCCAAAACAACAGCGGTGAACGAACCAACGGTTGTATTTGCCAAGAGTAGAAAAGGGCTTGATTTTGAAGCGTTGGATGATCAGCCAGCTCATGTGTTCTTCATGATTGCGGCTCCAGAAGGCGCAGGTAATACCCATCTGCGTACGCTTGCAGCTCTTTCCAGGTTGTTGATTGATAGCGATTTCATCTCACAATTGATGAGTACAGATACACCTGCGGAAGTTAGTGCATTGTTTGATGCCAAACAGGCGGAAGCAGCGGAGAAGGAAGCAGCGAAAGAAAAAGCAAAAGCTGAAAAAGAAGCAAATGCCGCATCCACTTCTACTAGTGGTCAGCAACAAAACACTTCTGGTGTGATTGTAGGTAATGCCAATTCGGAAGATTTTGTTGTTGCGGTGACAGCCTGTCCAACAGGGATAGCGCATACGTTTATGGCTGAAGATGCACTTAAAAAGAAAGCTCAGGAAATGGGCATCAATATTCGCGTAGAGACGAACGGTTCCGAAGGAGCACAGAATGTCCTTACGGCTGATGAGATCGCTCGTGCTAAAGGGGTTATCGTTGCCGCAGACAAAAATGTAGAGATGGCACGTTTCGATGGCAAACCGGTATTGCAAAGACCGGTGAGTGATGGAATCCGTAAACCCGAAGAGCTGATTCGCAAAGCTGTTAACGGCGATGCACCGATCTATCGCAGCCAAGGCGGAAATGCCAAGGAAGAGGGAGCAAGCGCTGGTAAAATCAGTGTAGGTAGCAAAATCTATAAAGATCTGATGAATGGTATCTCACATATGCTGCCATTTGTTGTAGGTGGCGGTATCCTGCTTGCAATCTCCTTCTTGTTTGAGCAGATTGCTAGTCCTGAAAATCCGATTGTACAGCTGCTTCAAACGATTGGTGGCGGAACAGGTGCATTCCACTTCCTGATTCCCGTACTTGCCGGATTTATCGCGATGAGTATTGGTGATCGCCCAGCCCTGATGCCTGGTATGGTCGGTGGATTGATGGCGGTTAACTCAAACGCCGGTTTCCTTGGTGGTTTGGCTGCCGGTTTCCTGGCGGGTTATGTAGTTATTGGTCTTCGTAAGTTGTTCAAAGGATTGCCAAAAGCAATTGATGGCTTGAAACCAATCTTGCTGTATCCGGTATTTGGTTTGCTGATCGTGGGTGCCATCAGTTTCTATGTCTTTGATCCAATCTTTGGTTCCCTGAACACATGGCTTGTAGATGCGCTTGGTAATCTGGGAACAGGTAATGCGGTATTGCTGGGCTTGCTGCTTGGTGGTATGATGTCCATCGATATGGGTGGACCGTTCAACAAAGCGGCTTACACGTTCGCTATCGGCGTATTCACATCCAGTGGTAACACAGACGGTGCATGGATGGCAGCGGTTATGGCAGGTGGTATGGTGCCTCCTCTGGCGATTGCACTTGCAACAACGTTCTTCAAATCCAAATTTACAGAGCAAGAACGCAAATCAGGCCTGACTAACTATGTACTTGGATTCTCGTTCATTACAGAAGGTGCAATTCCATTTGCTGCGGCTGATCCATTGCGTGTATTAACTTCTTGTATTCTGGGTTCCGCTGTTGCTGGCGGATTGACACAACTGTGGCACATTAATGTACCAGCTCCGCATGGCGGGATCTTTGTTGCAGCACTGGCGAACCACGCAGTATTGTTCCTGCTCGCTGTTGCGATTGGTTCTGTGATCTCCGGTCTGATTCTGGGACTGTGGAAGAAGTCACCAACGCTCGTGAAGTAACAAATATAAGTAACATCTCCTGGGTGAAATTCACTTGGGGGATGTTTTTTTATTTGAGTTTTTTCGTCGCGTAGTGGAAAGTTGCCTCCGGATTTGTGTAAAATGCTTATTTAGCTTTTACATTCATATGTGGTAAAATAAATATAATTATATTTTGAAACTATGTTTCGTCTAATGAAACTTGTGCAGGAGGAATTGGAATGTCTGATGTAATCAAAAGTCAGGTGCAGAAGCAGTTTGCGGAAAATGCAGGAAAATACGTGACGAGTGCGGGGCATGCCAAAGGTGAGGATCTCGCGTTGCTCGTGGCTTCATCTCAAGCCACTCCGGATATGAACGTGCTGGATATCGCCACTGGGGGAGGGCATGTTGCAAATGCTCTGGCTCCACTTGTTCAGCGGGTGACGGCTCTCGATCTAACGGAGGAAATGCTTCAGGCAGCTGAAGCATTTATCCAGGGGAATGGTTACGGTAATGTAGATTTTGTAGCCGGGGATGCAGAGAAGCTGCCATTTGATGATGATGTCTTTGACCTTGTGACCTGCCGAATCGCTGCTCACCATTTTCCGGACGTTTCTTCGTTTGTTCATGAGGCATTACGAGTGATGAAGCCCGGTGGAAGGTTGTTATTCATTGACAACGTGGCACCTGAACGTGATGAGAATGACCAGTTTTACAATGAAGTGGAGAAGTGCCGAGATGCCAGCCATGTTCGAGCATGGCGCAAGACGGAATGGATTCATATGCTGGAGTATGCCGGCTTCCGAATGGAAACGATGGTTTCCTTCCAGAAGCGCTTTAAGTTTGAAGAGTGGTGTAACCGTGCAGCACTGCCGGAACAGGAGAAAGGGGAACTTGAAGCAAGCATGTTGAGTGCACCGTCCATCATCAGAAAATTTTTTAATTTTGAAGTAACAACGAACGGAAAGCTCGACAGCTTCGAAGGAGAAAGTGTGTATATCCAAGCGATTAAACCCACTTATGCCTGATTAGGTGTCGATAAAATAAAACAAGCAGAGTACCTTGAACAGGTAGATCTGCTTGTTTTATTTTGCATATTTATATTCAAAGCGACAGTTCAGGGTTTTAGTATAACTTTGGTACATTCGTCTTCATGATCGTTGAAAATGCGGTATGCATCGCTTGCATTCTCCAGTGAAATTCGATGGGAAATGATCTCGGTTGGATCAAATTCACCAGCAGTGATTTTGCGGAATAATTCAGGCATGTAATGTATAACAGGAGCTTGTCCCATTTTGAGGTTGATATTGCGTTCAAACAGATTACCTAACGGGAACATGTTGTAGGAAGAGCCATATACACCCGTAAGTTGAAGAGTACCGAATTTGCGAATGGCCTTCATGCCGATTTCGATCGCGCTCAGTGAACCGCCATGAAGTTTCAGTTTCTGTCCGATTTCTTCCAGCATGTTCTTTTTACCATCCATACCTACACAGTCGATAACAACGTCGGTCCCGCCTTGTGTAATCTCACGAATGTGCTCACCCATATCATCGTAATCTTCGAAATTAAAGATCTCTGCATCGTTCAAACGTTTGGCTTTCTCCAGTCGATAGGGCAGACGATCCACGGCAATAACGCGTTTGGCACCTTTCATCCAGGCGAACTTCTGCGTCATCAGCCCAATGGGTCCACTACCGAGTACAGTGACCGTATCTCCCGGTTTAACTCCGGCATTCTCCACGCTCCAATATGCGGTTGGAAGAACATCGGACAGGAATAATAAAGCCTCATCTTCCAGTTCACAGGATTCAGGAATCACAAACGGAGTGAAGTTCCCGTAGGGAACACGCAATAATTCTGCCTGACCTCCGGGGTGGTTTCCGTAACGTTCGGTGAATCCGAAATATCCACCTGTATGAATATCCGGATTGCCATTGGAATTATCGCACTGGCTCTCCATGTCATGATTGCAATAGAAGCATTCACCACAAGCGATGTTAAAAGGCAGGACCACACGGTCCCCCTTCTTCACACGTGTCACTTCTGGACCTACTTCTTCTACAATGCCCATCGGTTCATGACCGATAACGTAATCTTTGGCAGCAGGCAAGGCTCCCTGATAAATATGCAGATCCGATCCACATATAGCTGTGGAAGTAATACGAACGATAATGTCATCCTTCTGTTGCAGTTTGGGATCTTCAACCTCTTTGACTTGAATGTCCTTGATTCCCTGAAACGTAACGGCTCTCATCTTTCATATTCCTCCTTATATAGTGGGATTCTCTGACAATTACCCCATTTCAGCTTAAATGATAGATATACATACTAAATTAAACGACAGGCCATTTTACTTTACGCAAGGCATCGAGCAACTCAGGCGGCGCATTCAGATTGTCACGGACCAGATCCTGCGGAGTTAACGCCATCCACTGATTCAGCGATACATCCTCGAATCGATCACTTCGGAATATTTCCAAAAACCATAAAGTGTCTGTACCGGTATTCTGTATATAGTGTCCCATTGCAACAGTAACATATCCGACATCTCCAGCCCGATAGTCAAATGTGCGAGCAATGCCATTGCCTCCAAAGACAGTCATTCTCCCTTGTCCTGTCAGATAGTATTGCCATTCATCTGCATTGGGATGCCAGTGCAGTTCACGCATGGCGCCAGGTCGGATCTCAACGAGTGCGGCTGCAACGGTAGTTGAGATGGGGAAGTTGGTGGAGTCGACAATCCGGACGCTTCCGCCCGGTGTAATGAGTGGTTCCTGGGCCAGCAATCGGTGTTTGAATGTGAGAGGAACGGTGCCATATGGGGATTGAACTTCCTGGCTCTCGATGGAACCCGGGACGGTATCTTGGAAAATGTACACCTGTTCCTTCGGCATTGACTGAAAAGCGGATTCGGGCACGCCGAAATTGACAGACAATACCTCTGGTGGGGTATGGGCAAACCAATCGGATATGGATAACGTATTCAGATCGGAGAAGGACCCGTCATCAAACACAAGCAGAAATTCACAACCATCCTCCAGTCCCTGAATGGAATGGGGTAGACCTTTGGGGAAAAACCAGAGATCGCCAGGCCCCACATCCGCAATAAAATTACGTCCGTTCTGATCTACCGAAGTGATTCTTGCCGTTCCCCAGATCATATAGGCCCACTCGGATTGTTGATGCCAGTGCAATTCCCTTACACCTCCCGGTGTCAGGCTCATATTCACACCAGCCAGTTCAGTGGCAATAGGGAGATCCCGTACGGTGATTTCACGTGACCAACCCCCATGGTTCAATTGCATATGTGTATCGGAAAAAGACATTCTCAGATTGGGCAATAACCCGTTATCGGTTGCCGGAGGCACCAGCATATCGGGGTTTTGTATATCTCTCATGACGTCTCTGGGTCCCAGATCAGGTCCTCCAGCGCCATCACTGCGAATGGGTTGCGGGATGATAAACGGCTTTTCGTTTGGTTGCTGTCCTTTGGTCATTACGTAATCCCTCCAGATTCAATAACATGTCACACGCGACATTGTCTCGTTATGTTTACACCTATGAATCAGGGCCTGGATAATATGAGGGACAAACGACAAAAAAAGACGTGACCGCATGTGGTCACGTCTTAATACGTATGTGAGAAAGTTGAACAATCCATGAATCCGATTATCGAATCAAATGAAGGTAGAATTCCAGATCGGATTGCAGATGCTCTTTCATCAGTCGTTCGGCAGTCTGCCCGTCATCCATCATGGTTAAGATGGGGTGATTGTGGTCTTTCCAGACTGCGTTGTACGAAAACGCTGCTCGTAGATCTCGTTTACCCGCTTTAAAACAGCAGGGCCTTGCTCTGTGAAACGAAGCGCTGTCGCTTTATTTTTTACCAGAAATGTACCTGATTCGTGTCCGGTTGGGGATAAGGCCGCATTGTAGAGCAGCGAAGCGCCATGGCTTGGATGAGGAAAGAACCATTTCATGATAGGTTTGATATAGAAGGGCAGGCCGGATGTTTTGTTGCCCCTTAGCGTGTTATTTCCACCGGGATCTACGCTTAGTAATTGTATGCCATCCGCACTGGCAGACTTGGCAACCTCGCGTGTCCATAGGGATAAGCCGAGCTTGGAGGTGGCATAAGGACCAAACAGCTTTTTGAATTCGGCTGGACGTTCCAGGATGTTCAGATCAAATTGTCTGACCATATTGAACGAGGTGGTGGAAGTATTAATAACTGTTTTCATCTGTCCTTTAAGCAATAGCTCAACTAATTCCATGTAGATGATGTAAGGGACTACCGTCTGAAGTTCAAAGTGTAGTTCATGCCCCTGATCAGAGAAACGAAGCTCCGAAGCGCTGCCCCCCGCATTGTTAAACAAAACATCAATTGAATCAGTACCGGATTTAATCTGATCTAGTGCAGTTCTCAGACTGTCGTAGTTGGTCAGATTAGCCTGAACCCAACGGAGCTGGCCTGTACGTAAGGCGTTCTGAATATCGGTATCCTCGGATGGGAAAGCAGAACGGTTGAGACCGATTACCTGCCATCCTTCAGCCAGTAACTTGCGTGTCAGTTCAAGACCAATTCCTGACGTTGACCCTGTGATGAGAGCGGTGCGAAGCTGATTTTGTATGTTCATATATACCTCCAGATAGAATGGGATTACAGAACGAATCTGTATGCTGCGCTCATTCTATAACTTGGAGTCGACTCCAAGTCAAGGGGTGTTGGGATGGAACGGATCATGCTTGACTTGGAGTCAGCTCCAAGTTGTAATATGGAGAGAAATGAATGTGGAGGAGGCCCATATGATGAGTGAGAATGAAGTATTCTCCATTAAAGAAACGTCAGAACAGGCCGGATTATCAGAAGATACAATTCGTTATTATGAGAAGATTGGGCTGCTTCCCCGAGCTGAACGCAAACCAAATCGCCATCGGGTATATCGCTTGGAGGATATCCATACGATGAAGTTGATCACTTGTCTGAAAAAAACAGGAATGTCTCTGGAGGAAATGAAGCCTTATTTACAAATGTCCATGGATTCCGATCTCGCCGATTTCCCGGATGAACGGGAGATGCTGGTGAATCACCGGAAGAAAGTTGAAGCACAGATTGCTTCGCTACAGCAGGTGGTTGATTTTATCGACGAGAAGTTGGAGAAACGAAGTATGTATCCTGATGAATGTCCTATTACCGGGGAGAACCAGATGTCTGTTTTTGAAAAACAGAACCTATTCTCTTGATGGCGCTGCTGCCTATTTGAATCCGAGAACCCACGTCATGATGACGCGGGTCTTTTTGCTGTTTCTAGTATTTAATATCGAGTGTATGACGAAGTCGTTTGATATTGCTTTTGGGAGGGAGACCATACATGCGGGCATACTCCCGGCTGAATTGAGACGGACTTTCATAGCCAACCTGGAACGCAGCGTCGGCGGCATCGGTTGAACCTGCGAGCAGCATTCGCCGGGCTTCATGCAATCGAATTTGTTTCTGGAATTGCAAAGGGCTCATGGCGGTAATGGCTTTGAAATGATGATGTAATGAGGAAGAACTCATGTTGATCATGGCAGCAAGTTGTTCAATCCGAAGTGGCTTAGCATAATCAGATTGGATGACTTCGATCACCTCGGCGATTGCTCAAAGTATCTTGTTCGCACTAGCCAGCCAGCAGAGGTGGACGTAAATGAGATTGTAGTGAGACGGACAGCAAGCATGGCTTAAGTTCGGATCCTCTTTTGGTATATAATAGATTCAATTGACACGAAAAGAGGAATAGTGCAGTGACATTACAACAACTAAAATATGTGATCGAAGTTGCCACGCGCGGTTCCATGAATGAAGCAGCCAAAAGGTTGTTTATCTCACAACCCAGCCTTTCGAATGCCATTCGGGATCTGGAGCAGGAGTTGCGAATTACTATTTTTGAACGTACCAATAAGGGAATATCTCTGTCTAAAGAAGGCGTTGAGTTTCTGAGTTATGCACGTCAGGTGGTAGAACAAGCTGAACTACTGGAGAATCGTTATCTGAACGCCAAGCCATCCCCGCAGCACTTCTCTGTATCGACGCAGCATTATGCGTTTGCAGTGAATGCCTTTGTTCGTCTGGTACAGCAGTATGGTCAGGATGAATACGAGTTGGCGCTTCGGGAGACAAAGACCTACGAGATTATTCAGGACGTGAAAAGCCTGCGCAGTGAAATTGGCATCCTGTATTTGAATGAGTTCAATGCCAAGGTAATAAACAAATTGTTAAAAGATGCAGGTTTGGTTTTCACGAGTTTGTTCATAGCCAAGCCCCATATCTTTATCAGTGTGAAGAACCCGCTGGCGAAGCAGGAGTCGGTTGCAATCGAGCAACTGCAGGATTATCCGTACTTGTCATTTGACCAGGGAGAGTATAATTCCTTTCATTTTTCAGAAGAGATCCTGAGTACGTTATCTCACCCCAAAAGCATACAGGTCAATGACCGTGCAACATTGTTTAACCTGTTGATTGGTCTGAATGGTTATACGATCTCTACGGGCGTACTTAGCGCTGATCTGAACGGAAACGAGATTATTCCTGTACCGCTGGAATGTGAGGAAACCATTAATGTGGGCTGGATAAGCCACAAGAGTACATCTCTCTCCAATCTGGGCGTAGCATATGTCCAGGCTCTGCATGAGGCTATAGGGTCTTAGTGGTGTTGTATGGTTCATCAAAAGGCCGTTTCCGAATGATCGGAACGGTTTTTTTGTTATACTACGATCTTTCAAGTATAGGGTGGTATGTTGTCATCCCGTGTAATAGAATGAAGGTATATGTCGAATAGGTGTGAAAGCACGAAGGGAGAACGGTTAGTGAGAGTTCTGTATCGAAATAAAAGTGAACAGCATGAGCTGACGGTATATGATACCAAAAAGCTTTATGGAGAGAAGGGGCGATTTCGTGTATTAGAGTTCTCCAACGCAGCTGTGCAGGGCGCAATGGATCTGGATGAGCCTGCCCGGATGGTGTTGGAGTATCCAAGAGCGATGGTACATCTAATGGAACAGAATGATCCTGCATTTGATAAGGTATTTGTGGTAGGACATGGTATTGGCACATTGCCCACCTACTTGTCTGATCGTCAGGTAAAGGTGGCTGAACTGGATGCAGAGGTCGCGGAGTTGAGCCAGACCTTTTTTGGATATGAGGGAAGTCCTGTGCTCATTGGGGATGGTCGTGAATTATTAGGCCAGGAACCCGCTGCGACATATGATTATATTATTATTGATGCCTTTACGGCAACGGGTACACCCGAGCAGTTTATATCCAGTGATTTTTTTGCCATGGTCAAGGACAAGCTGGACTCGGATGGAGCTGTGCTCCTTAATGTGTTCGGGAGTGCTGGCAACGACCGGCTTGTAAGTGCCATTTACACAACACTTCAGACACAGTTTGCTTATACACGTGCATTCGCATTACCTACAGAAACAGCGGATGAAGTTCAAAATCGCATTTTAATGGGTAGTCATCACCCGATCGAATTTCAGGTTCGTAACATGGCAGGGTTTGTTGAACAAGAGCCAGAAGAAGGATATATCATTGTCGATTAGGGCGATCCTGAACAGTGATTCTTCCAGGGAAAGTAAAATGTCATTAAATCGTCAATCTTACGATGTAATTGTTAAGATTTCTCAAACTCTTTATTTGATCTTAACAACTTTCGTATAAGATAGAAGGAATATGCTTTTTCATGAAAATCCGGGGGAAGTAAACGATGATTGCACAGATCAAGAGATCTAGATTACGAAGAAAAATAAAAAACATCAAGAAGATCAGCCTTACGGCTTTACTCGGCGGGTTGGTCACTATTTCAGTTATCATGACATTGACCCTCATGGTCATCTCATCTTATACATCTCAGAAACAGTCACTCATTGATAACACCCTGTCCCTAAACTATGCAAGCGCTGTGCAAATGAGCCAAACGCTGGATTCGCTTTTTTATTCCATGCAGGAGAGCTTGAAATATGCAGCCACATATTTCCCGGACATGGATAACTCCAATACAAAAGAGTTGAATTCCACATTGGATTTGGTTCGCAATAGCAGTAATTTTTTTAATTCCGTTTCTTTGGTAAATAAAGAGGGAGTAATCAGGTCTACCTCACCTTACTCACAGGCTAGTGTAGGCCACCATGTTAGTTCCAATGCAGCAAAAGAAGCGGTTAAATTGAGGGCTTCGTATATCTCCGAAGCGTACCAGACACCCAGAACCAAACGCAGAATTGTATTTGTCAGTGAACCGATCTTTGATTCGGCAGGGGATTACCAAGGAACAATCGGTGGAAATATCTTTTTGCAGGAAAATAATATATTGAGTTTGTCTTTTGGCAGTCAGCTTAAGACAAGTAATGGTTCCTACTTTTTTATTGTGGATAAAAAGGGTACTTTGTTATTTCACCCAAACACCAATCGAATTGGTGAAAATGTCAGTAAAAATGAAGTGGTGCAAAAGCTGCTAGTAAACAAGCACGGTAAAGAACAATACAAAAATCTGGCAGGTGTGGATTCGCTTGCAGGTTATTACAAAGTTCCATCAACAGATTGGGGCGTCGTAATCGTGTCTCCAACCCAAACGGTGTACGATCAGTTGAATCATCATATCCGTATGTTGTTGCTGTACACCTCAGTGCCTTTCCTGATCCTGACCCTTATTGTGGTTCGGGTTGCACGCAAGCTGGCCAGTCCTTTTGCTATGCTGGCTGATTTAGTGAATCAGGTCGATAAGGGACAAGTAGATCTGCCTGTGATGAAGCCTCACTGGAATAGAGAGGCAGACCTTCTAACAAGAGCAGTTGTTGGCGCATTGGCGAACTTTAGGAAACAGACAAACCAGCTTGTCTATGATGCCAGAACCGATGTTTTAACAGGCATGAACAATCGCAGAACCTTCGAAGAAGTCATTCAGGAATGGATTCAGGATGAGGCGCCATTCTCCATTATTGTTCTGGATATCGACCGCTTCAAGTCCATTAATGATACATTCGGGCATCATGCTGGGGATGAAGTATTAAAACACATTGCCAATATCATTCAATTGTCTGTTCGACCAGAAGATGTCTGCGCCAGGTTTGGTGGAGAGGAATTTGTAGTCTTGTTAAGAAATTCCGAGTCTAACGTCGCTTTTGAGATTGCTGAACGTATCCGAATAACGGTCGAAGAAAGCATATTGCCTATAGATCGTTCCGTCACCATCTCGGCTGGAATTGCTGAATATCCGAAGCACTCCACAACATCCACAGAACTGTTTCACTTGGCGGATAATGCATTGTATCAAGCGAAGGAAGAGGGACGTAACCGTACGGTTACGATCCAATCGGTCATTAAATAAGCAAGCAAAGAAGCTGTTCCCTAAAAACTAGGGACAGCTTCTTTTGTGTTTTATACCTCTTGTGAGGATCTGGCCAGAACCTCATTTGTATACGTTTCTCCCCAATCTCGCATGCTGAAGATAATCGGCCGTAACGTTTCACCAAATGGTGTGAGGGAATATTCCACTTTAGGTGGAATCTGGGGGTATATTTCACGATGAACAATTCCGCTGCCTTCCAATTCTCGAAGTTGCAGGGTGAGCATACGCTGGGTGATGTCAGGAAACAATTTGCGGAGCTCATTAAATCTCAAAGGACCGGAGAATAAGTGATACAAAATGGCACCTTTCCATTTGCCTCCGATCACACTAAGGGTAACTTCCACGGAACAGCCGTATGGCGCTGGACATAGCTTGGTTGCATCCTTTTTCATTATAAGTGCACCTCCACTTTACGGTGATTTTCTATAGTATCTATTTGGGTGGTTATATTACATAACGTACGTATAATTCATGAAAGAGCATATCACTTATGATGCAGATTATAAACCCTAATTCTAGGCGAAGGCAGATGTGTTGATGCCTATAAGATAAAAAAGAGCCCCAGTTTCGTCTAGCGAAACATTGAGGCTCCATGTGATGAATTTTGTACATTATATCAGGGCATCGAGGGAATATGCACCGGCTCCAGCGAGAGCAACACCAAGTAATGATCCGAGCATCACAAGGTTATATTCGAATCCTCCGTTCAGATTCCATAGACCTTTATCAGCATGCACCTTGGCTATGGCTACAATCATCGGAAGAATGAGCAGAACGGCACCAACGATAATCCATAGTCCGACTCCAAACAGGAATCCACCGATCAGTTCAGCAAGTCCGGCACACACTGCCAAGGCCCTAGCCGGTTTCAGGCCATTCGCTCCGAAGAATTCAGCCGTCCCTGATATACCCTTGCTTCCAAACCAGCCAAACAATTTCTTACATGCATGTCCGATCATAATGAAACAATCACGAGACGAATGATAAGTAGACCTGTGTCCAACATGAGTTTAGTTCCTCTTCTCTGGATGTATAAAATATGATGATGAGCGTATATACGTTACTTCAGTGACGATAGAATGGAGTCACATAGAGCCATCGTTGCAATATTATCCTTGGCGCTGGAACGTGGGATGGTCTGATTCTGGCAGCATTCGATGAAGTGCGCCATTTCACCAACAAACCCGCGTAGATAAAGGTCACGATAAGCTCCTGACATGGGAGTTCCGGAAGGTGTATATACAGTATCTTGCTCCTCGAGAGATTTCCAGGGAAGGCTGGTCGAACTTCGGGATTGATGAACAGTAAGTGTGTTGATCTCTTCAGCTGCCGCAAATCCGTTGTCAAAGGTGACGAGTACACTTTCACTCTCCCGTGACCAAGCACTCATGCCGGTAAAATAAGCGCTGCCTACTACGTTATTTTCAAATACAAGGGAAATGCTTTGATTAATGTGTTCCCCATCCTTCACGGTTGTGCCTGTAACTCGTATTACTTCTCCGAATAAGTAACGCATCAGATCAACCATATGAATGGCAGCGAGCTTCATGAACTGTTCCTCATCCTTGCAAAATGGGGTACTGTCTACAGCGAATTTCATCTGGAATGAACGTACCTTACCTAGCGAACCACTATCAATGAGCTCCTTCAGCTTCATGTATACGGGGGCATAACGTTTCATAAAACCGACCATAACAACGACGCCAGCCTGCTCGGCAGCTTCTGCTACAGTAGCGGCTTCCGCTGCGTTCCATCCGAGCGGCTTATCCACGTACACATTCTTGCCAGCCCGAATGCATTCGAGAACAAGAATGGTCTGATCTACAGGCTGGGCGACCACAACGACTCCGTCACAGATTTCCTGCTGCAACATAAGCTGAGCATTGTCATACGCTTGTCCGTTGCTGCCAAATCGCAGCAGAGCTGCTTCAGAGCGTTCCATACTGCGTGTGGCAATGGCCTGAATCTGCGCTCCGGCTTCAACAACAGAAGGGTAAATATTCGTGGATGCATGAAACCCGGCACCGATAAAGCACAGATGGGTTGTATTCAATGTGGATCTCTCCTTCATTTTTGCATTCGTATGGATGGTATATTTGTTGTTTAATGCTACCATAGGGTGTTTGAAGTTGAGAAAAAAGGACATATGTCCTATTCTTGAATGAATAAAAAAGAAGTTGCATTTTTATTTTGGAGCATGTATACTCTGAATTACGGTAAAACAAGGAATTGTTTCACCGGAACGCTTTTCATCGATGGATGAGGAGATACATATTATGCGGTCGTGGCGGAATTGGCAGACGCGCACGGTTCAGGTCCGTGTGGGCTAACCCCCGTGGAGGTTCGAGTCCTCTCGACCGCATCTGACAAAAAAGGTTCGTGAGTTGCTCTAGGGCAATTCACGAACCTTTTTTTATTTTGTGGATCATTCGTGTGAAGCCTACATTTTGCTACCAGCATGCTAATGCTAATGTTGCCGCTGGCGCAGAATGACTGCCATGATGATCCCGGCAATGGCTCCTGCAATACCAAATAGCGATACACTGGCAACCACTTCAACCGACTGGAGACGAAACAAAAAAGCGATACCGCTGCCAAAAGTGGTTCCGGCGAGAAATCCGAGCGAAATTCCTAATTCTTTCGTTAATTTCATTGCTTCACCTACTTGGAAATGTGAGATATGGATTTGCAAATATTGGGTACAGGCAGTAAAGTGTGATCAGGAAAATCATCACATGTTATTTCCTTTTTTATCTTGTGGTTTTAACCCGTTAATTATGCATGATATCTCATATGGGAGGGTAAGAGCGAATGAATATGAACGAACGAATTGCAGCATGGAATGAGGAAGCACAGCAGTGTGCTTGCGGTCATCAACACCGGGTGGTGGATATGCTGATACATCTGGAAGCTGGGGCCATTCAGAGGTTACCGGGTTATTTGTCTGAGCAAGGATATCGTCAGGTGACGGTTGTTTATGATCAACATACGTTTCGGGCCGCCGGATCTGATGTGCTGAGTAGTATTCGCGAAGCGGGAATGCATGTGGATGAGATCGCTCTGCCGGAGAATCGTGCGGGGGATATCATTGCGGATGAAGCAGCTATTGTACAGGTCATGTTGGGTGTGAAAATGGAAAGTCAGGCTGTAATTGCGGTGGGTTCAGGTACCATTCATGATCTGGTGAGATTTGTTTGTTCCAAAATGAACAAGCCTTTTCTGTCCATACCGACAGCGGCTTCAGTAGATGGCTTTACTTCTGCGGGTGCACCCTTAATTGTAAGCGGCGTCAAACAAACATTTCAGGCTGTTCCGCCTGAGGCTATCTTTGCCGATCTGGATATTCTGGAGCAAGCCCCCCAAGTGATGACAGCTGCCGGATTCGGAGATATGCTTGGCAAATATACTTCCCTTGCAGATTGGATTGTTTCTCGTGATCTGGGCGGGGAACCGTTCTGTCCGGTTGCTTATCGGATGACAGAAGAAGCGCTGAATACCTGCATAGATCATGTACAAGCTATTGCGGAGGGGCGAGCAGAGGGAGTAGCTGTATTAATGGACGCATTAATTGTTTCCGGTATCTCCATGCTGATCATTGACCATTCCCGTTCGGCATCCGGAGGTGAGCATCATCTGTCCCATATTTTGGAGATGGATCTGATGCAAGCGGGAGAAAGACCGGTTCTGCATGGTGCCAAAGTTGGCGTAGCATGTGCATTGCTTACAGTGAAATATAAAGAACTTGCACAGACATCGGGCGAACCGGTGTTTGGGATATATGACCAATTGCCGGAGGCTTCTCAGCTCATCGCATGGTTGGAACAAGTAGGTGGACCTGTGACTACTGAGCAACTCGGTGTAACCCCGGAGATGGTGGAACATGCATTCAACACAGCGCATACGCTTCGTCCTCGATATACCGGATTGAGATATATCAATGAAGTGTTGAACACAAGGTTAGGATGACCTTTTAGAGAGAATGATCATGATGAAATGCATTAACTTCGCTTGTAGCGGGCTGTGATGGCTCTCCTTGGGAGCAAAAGGTGAAAAAGGGTAGGTTATCTGACATTTCTGATGGAATAGCCAGAACAGTGCTTCAAGTCCGAGAGAGAAGGCATGCATTTATTTTAAAAAAGGCTCTGGCCTCCCTATGGGGAGATCAGAGCCTTTTGGCTGTTCGCTTATTTAGTTGTTGCGACGATCTTTCAAGATGACATCTGCGAACAAAATAGTTTTCGGGATACGGAAAAATTGCTCCGCTTGTTCCTGAAACGCAGCAGAAGGCAGTGTTCCCTGATGCAGCCATTTGCGGAAAGTGCCGGGATGAACCCCGATCCAGTGGCTGACATCTGTCACCGACAGATCATGGACCATACACAAGCCTGTCAAAATACGGTTACTCACCGGAGAACGGGTCACCGTACGCTTCATGAAGCGAGATGACTCGGGTTGACATATGACAGGGCTATTACGCACAACTTCTTCATTGAAAAGAATATGACGCGGGTAGCCGAGTAATTGGCAAGTCTTGTCCAAATTGGTACTGCCGGGTATCCGTCCTTCATATACCCACGCACTGACACTGCGTGAAGAGATGGAGAGGTCTTCAGCGAGCTGGGACAACTTGATATCATTGGCCATCAGTACGGCAAGAAGAACACGATTACGGATTTGACAGCGTGTCGGTTTTCGGAATCGTTTAACACGGACGCCTTTTCCCAAGTATTTACGGTTGATCAGAGACCACGCCTGGATGGAATGTTGTTCTGGTTGATTAGGCATATTTCCTCCGATTTTTTTTAACCAAATACTACAATAAACAACGGGGTACTTTCAAGTGCCGGGATTACCGGTTACAAATGCGTCAATGCGTGAATTCACGATAAAGAGGGAACTACGAACTAGACCATGCGCAATTCACATCCTAGTATATTCCTAGATTACAATGTTTCACTAAAAATGAGGGGAGAAATTGAACAGGAATAAAAATAATATAGTTCTAATTACTTATTACTAGGTCTAAAGAACTTTTATCTGTTTTTTGTTGATATGATGCGGTTTATTTCCCTGAATTCCCCAAAAGCATGTGATTTTCGTTCCCCTGTTGAGAAGAGGATGTGCACAAATCTGAAATGATAAATCCGCATGTTCAGCATGACATGTGACCTGTCAATTCTCTTACTTTTACATATATTGTATGATACTCAAGTGTAAGGGAGAGGTGAGGAACGTGAATCTATCTGTGAATACCTTTGCTGTCATCTCGGGAGCGTTTGTTACGTTTGCTTTTGGCGGATGGGATCAATTGCTGAGCCTGCTCGCGGTCGCGATGGCTGTGGATTATATCACAGGTTTGGCAGCGGCGGTAAGAACGGGTACGGGGTTGAATAGTAACATTGGATTCTGGGGGATTGCTCGCAAAGGGCTCATGCTGACGGTTGTTTTGCTTGCTCACCGAATTGATCTGATCATGGGAACCGATTTTATCAAAGGCGGAGCTATTTATTTCTATCTGGTGAATGAACTCATTTCGATTACTGAGAATTATGCCAGAATCGGTCTTCCATTGCCTGCAAAACTCAGACAGGCCATTGCAGTGTTGAAGAAACAGGAAGATCAGGAGTATCTTATGAATCGTGAATGGTCCAAACCGCAGTCAACCCCGGACAACATCAAGCAGCAGGCTGAAACAGGACAAACTCTGCAGGATGAATCCGCGAAACAGAAGGAGGATGGATCTCAAAAGGAATCCGAATCGAAATAAAACGGTTCGGATTCCTTTTTCTTATCAAGAGAACGTTTCCAAGTATCCTTTCGTAATAGAGAACGTTATGATATATTTTGGATACATGAAAATTCATTCATTTCTACTATTATATTAAACGAGGTGTTTGCCCAGATGATAAAACATATTGTCCTGTTCAAAATGAAAGATCGCTCAGCAGAAAGTATTGAAGCTGCAGCTCAGGTGCTTCGCAATCTGGAAGGTAAAATTGATGTCCTGGTTTCACTTGAAATCGGGATTGATGTGCTTCGCTCGGAGAGATCGTTCGACATTTCACTCACGGCGGAGTTTGCGTCACTGGAGGATCTCCAGGCGTATCAGGTACACCCGCTTCATCAGGAAGTTATCAAGTACATGAACGAAGTCAGAGAACAGTCAATTGCAGTGGACTACGAAATCTGATCTGTCATTCAAACTACGTTGAGATAAAGGGGACTCTGCATGAGCGATTTAAGAGACGTTATGGAATTTCTATATATTTTTGTTGTGTTTCTAATCGCTTGTCCTGTGATGATATTCTGGCTTAAGCGAAGAGGGAAACGGAACCGATAACTCACTGAACGGGAAGTGAACGAATGTATTATGTGAACAGAGAACAGATTGCCCGCCGGCTTGCTGCTGTACCGGAAGTAGCTGAAGGGCTTCGCGGGGCAGCAGAAGCTTGGGATGGCAGTCTCATGCTGGGTATGGTACAGGAACGTTGTCTTCACCTGGCGATCGAGATTGTTACCGATGTGGGAAGTTATCTGATCGACGGCTTCATCATGAGAGATGCAAGCAGCTATGATGATATTATTCAGATTAATTATGAAGAAAAGGTTTTTGATAATCCGACCTATGAGATATTGCGTCAGCTTGTCACGTTACGCAAACCACTGGTGCAGGATTATTACACTTGGGAGCGGTCTGAGCTCCATCCGCTTAGCGTAGAGTTGCCGAGTATACTTGAACATTTTACTACTCAGGTTAGCGCCTACGTGGAAACAGAACTTGGTCCTTTCAATACGGCACAGGCCGAGGGACAGCGTAAGGAATGAGGGAAATCGCATGACAAATGAATCAAAAGAATTCAATGAAGTAAATACTGAAAGTAATGAAACAAATGAAACACCTTCCGGATTCCATCCGGTGTATATGGTTGAACTTTTGTTCCGGGAACGTCCAGAGGTGGATCGCCTGCGTTTGCAGGAAGCAATGATTCGCCATACAGGACAAGTCCGACTGGATGTGAAACAAGAGAGCGGAGGGCAAAAGCATGAGATGCTTGTCTTCTATCATCTGGACCACAAGGTATCCTTCCAGGAAGGGGATATCCCTGCTCAGACTTGTATGCTTCCTGTGAATGAAATCGCAGATCGTGCTCGCTTTGGCGGTGCTCTGCAACAAGCATGGCATTGGCCGGAAGTGGGACAAGTTGTAGAAGCTTCACGGTACTCCATTCGGATACATGATATGTTCACGGCTGCCATGCCTCGTAAACAGCGCCTGGAGCTGTTTCAGAAGACTGTACTGGCAATCATGGAGAGTTTGACCTGTGACGCGCTGTATTGGTATGGCAGTGACAAGCTGGTTGAACCGGAAGCGTATACGCAAGCTCAGGAACGTGAGGAACATCTGTATGCAGCCATGAACGTTCGAATGTATCAAGCCGGAGGTACAGAGGAACAGCGCGGGTTGGTCATGGATACCGTGGGATTATCTGCGCTGGGTGTACCTGATGTCCAGTGTCACTTCGTAGGTCTTGATCCGGATACGGTGGCTCAGACCTTACTGGGTGCAGCGTATTACATATTTGATCAGGGGGATGTTCTGCAAGATGGACAGACGCTGGGTTCTTCTGGTGGACGTCGCTGGCGTTGTGAACATCAGGCTGCATTGATTGCACCTGGACGATATGTGATTGATTTGGACCCGGGGGATGAACATGCCGCGGCTGATCTCGAGCCGGCTCGTCAGAACTGAATTAAGCCGTCATTTGCATCCATTCAAAAAGGGCGTTCAGATTATTTTTAACATCTGGAGTGTCAAGTCAAGCCTGTGCTGCTTATAATGCATCAACAGAGTAGGCATTCGCCCGGATGGCTGAGCGACAGACCGTTGCTTCTGATCCGGAACTTAAACAATAGTAAAGGGAGAGATGTGACGTGAAGGATTCTAACAAAAGTTTGTTGTGGGGAGCTCTTATTGGCTCTGTGGTTGGTTCAGTAACGGCATTATTGCTGGCGCCAAAATCGGGACGTGAACTTCGTCAGGATATTACAGAAGGTGCTCGTCAGGTATCGGAGAAAGGTCAGGAACTGGCTGGTATCGTGGGGGAACAAAGTTCACAGATCGTATCCAAAGTTAAAGAGACCGCAGATGTCGTGATTCAGGATATTCAATCCTGGCGCAATTGCGCTGAAGGGAAAGAAATTCGCATATCGGCAGCCATTGTTGATAACGATATCGATAAAACAGTGGATGAACCGGGAATTGACATCGTAGCGAAGCTTCCTGCGGATGAGTCCAAGGACGACAACTAAGCAAAGCTTGATAAGCAGGCTTTCCTCTATTTAGAGGAGAGCCTGCTTTGTTGCGTGTCCACACATAGATGACATAGCGCGCGGATTTAATTTGAACCCTGTGATGAAATCGGGTAAGATGTAGGTACCTTTTTGCCGGAATGTTCATACGGTAGGAAGAAAGCTCTGAGAAACAATCGTTTTGAGAACCAATTCAATGAAGAAGGAAGCGGTGTGTTCGTGCAGCAAGCAATCGCTATATTAGACTCCGGTGTGGGGGGATTGACCGTCGCCAAGGAAGTGATGCGTCAGCTCCCGCGGGAAAAAATCATTTATTTTGGGGATACTGCCCGGACACCGTACGGACCCCGTTCGTCCGAACAAGTAAAACAATTTACGGAACAAATCGTTGATTTCTTGATCCAATTCGATCCGAAGGTTATCGTTATCGCCTGTAATACAGCAACAGCAGCCGCGTTGGAGTATATCCGTGGCAAGGTGAATATGCCTGTCATTGGTGTTATACATCCGGGTGCGCGGGCCGCAATCACAGCGACACGTACAGGACGTATTGGTGTGATTGGTACCACGGGTACCATAGGTAGTGGGGCTTATACAACGGCACTCAAACAGTTGTCCCCCTATATTGATGTGGTCAGTCAGGCTTGTCCGGCGCTGGTGCCGTTGGTGGAACAAGGTGAATTTCGTTCCGAGCACACGACACATACGGTGGAACAATCATTGGGCGAGATCAAACAACAGCCAATCGATTGTCTTATTCTGGGTTGTACGCATTATCCCTTTCTCATGGACACGATTCAGGAAGTTATGGGACAGGAAGTGAAGTTAATCAGTTCAGCAGATGAAACAGCACGTGAAATCAGTACAATTTTATATGATAAACGAAAGCTGGCCAGTGGGGATGAGACTCCGGTGCATCAATTTTTCTGCACGGGTGACCCGAGAATGTTCCAGAATATCACCCGTCGATGGTTGGGGGAGCAGATCTCCAAGACCCCTGTTGTCTGGCAGGTAACGCAATTATCATAGTTATACTCAAAATATGCATGAATAAGACTTTTAATTAATGTAATTTGGTTGTGGACCATCCCGGAACTGTGAAGTTCCGGGATTTTTTGTCGTCATTATGCATTAACAGGAGATAAACATGATTCTTGTCACATGACGGACAACCTGACCTGCATACATATGTTACAGACACGAAATCGGTCAGAATTGGACAGGAGACCTGTCTTTTCCTGTGGAAAGGAGAACAACATGGATCTGCAGTGGATTATCGTTCAGCGGGGAGATACAATGCCGCGAATTGCGTCAGCACATCATATGACCAAAGAGTTTCTTGCCGCACTGAACCCGGAAGTGGCTTCCCAGCCATACTTGCTGGCAGGTCAGATGCTGCGTATTGTCCCCGGGACAGGTCGCAGATACGCTGTACCGCCCGGAGAACGTGTAGGGGGGATTGCAGGCAGATTTGGTCTGGACGAAGAGGAGTTGCGCCAAGCCAATCCCGAAATCACCAATATAACCGACTGGGTTGGTCGCTGTATTCATATTCCGGCTTCGAATGGAAAAACTATTGTAAAGATTCAGGGAGAGTATGGTTATCGAGAATTAATCAGGGATATAGACAAGTTGGAGAATCAATACCCGTTTATCGAGACGGGGTCCATTGGAACAAGTGTCATGGGGAAGTCGCTGCCTTATTTGCGTATTGGGCAAGGGTCGAGACATATCCATGTTAACGCTTCCGTTCATGCGAATGAGTGGTTGACAACAGCAGTTCTGATGAGGTTTATCGAGGAGTATGCCGAGACGTATAGTGCGCATAGGACATGGCATCAATACCAGACAGAACGCTGGATGCAAGAGACGACACTTTGGGCCGTGCCGATGGTTAATCCGGACGGGGTTGAACTGGTTCAGGAAGGTGTGGTCAATCAACATCCACATGCACAGCAGTTGTTAGCCTGGAATGCCGACAGATCACATTTCACCCATTGGAAGGCCAACATCAGAGGGGTGGATCTGAATGATCAATTTCCAGCCCATTGGGATGAAGAAGCAGCGAGAAGAGGTGTGACCTCACCTGGCCCCAGGGATTATGCAGGGACAGCGCCATTGACAGAACCGGAGGCACAGGCCCTCGCGCAGTGGACACAGCAACATACATTTGATGCGGTTGTATCCCTGCATAGTCAGGGACAGGAGATCTATTGGAACTACCGTGATCTGGAACCTAGGGAGAGTGGACCGTTGTCGCGTAGACTCGCCAAAGCTTCCGGCTATAAGGCGGTGAAGCTCGGTGGCAGTGATGCCGGATACAAGGACTGGTTTATTCAAGATTTCGGTAGACCGGGCTTCACGGTAGAAGTTGGATTGGGTGTTAATCCGCTTCCGGTAGAACAGTTTGATGATATCTGTATAGAAGTGGGAATGTTGCTGGCTGAACTGTTATCCAATGGACAATGAGGCAAGACCCCAGATTACAAAGGTGTGAAACTTAACAGTAGATCATTCGTATAACAGGAACGGACGCTATGAGCGACGTTCCGTTTTTATTATTTTTGATAATGGCATGTTACGTCATTCGTTCTGAATGGTTTTCGAACGGGTAATGATGGATGTGCCGTTTCGGCGACATATACAATTATACGGAGGGATTTAAATGAAGTGGAGAAGACTGCTGTCGTTCAAACGATGGACACAAGTTTTCAAAAGGCTCCCCCGGCTGCTCCGGGCTCCGCAGAT
The DNA here is from genome assembly GCF_001908275.1 of Paenibacillus xylanexedens. Classification (NCBI taxonomy): domain Bacteria; kingdom Bacillati; phylum Bacillota; class Bacilli; order Caryophanales; family Paenibacillaceae; genus Paenibacillus; species Paenibacillus xylanexedens. The sequence goes on from NZ_CP018620.1 coordinate 3,099,582, forward strand.
TCCTTTGGGAGAAAAGCTGTTGTTTATTATTCCAGCGCTATTATATTGGGTACTTCCTGACGTAATGCCGTTTATGCCCATCGATGATATCGGGGTCACTTTGATTCTGATGAACTGGTTTGTAAGCCGGGCAGAACGTAAATATCCTGTGCTTCAGGAGGGGGCACCTTCTTAATTTGCGGCGCAATGGATCATTTTAACATTGAATTCGCATCAATGTTATTGCGAAGAGCGGTAACTTTCTTTACAATAGATGCTGTAGTTTAAGAATGCTGAAATTGTTGAAACCTGCAATTACAATATAGGAGATGAAGAGAATGAACTGCAAAATTACGCGTAATGCTGCTAAAGTATTGAAGCTTGAATTGGACAAGCCGGAGAACGAAGGAAAAAAACTGCGCGTTGTCATCACCCATGCACATGGTGACCATGCTCACTACGGCCTGGATATCGACACACCAAAAGAAAATGATACAGTTGTATCTACCGATAAAGAGATTGATGTCATTCTTGCAAATGACCAGCCTTTGTTGAACGGTGTTAAAATTGACTACCTCTACTTCCCGGAAGAGGGATTTGTTATTACGAATCCGTCCCAAGGTAATCACGGCGACCACTAAGGGCGCGAAGAAGGGGAACTCATGGCTAACGATATCCGCGTATGCGAAAAGTGTAATCATGTCCGACTGAAATCGATTGTACCCAAGTTGCAAAAAATGGCTCCAGACACGGAGATCAAGATTGGGTGCAAATCCTATTGTGGTCCTTGCGCGAAACGTGCATTTGTCTTTATTAATGGTCGGTATATCAGTGCGCCGACAGAAGAAGAAGTGCTCGCCAAAGTCGCAAAGTTCGTGAAGTAATAGGATATAAAAAGGTGAGTGGAGAAAACTGTCCACACATCAGAAAGGAGGGGCTAAGTGCCTCTCCATTTTTGCGTTTGGGTAGCAGCGAAAGGATGTGTTACTCCATAGCACCTTTGACCATTTCATAAATTTCGAAGGCATCTTCTCGAATTTCAATAGCAATGACCGTAGTATCCTTTTTCAGAAAATGTACATGCCCCATTCGTTCTTCCTCTAATTCGATCCAACCTGTATCCGCTAACTTCTGAAAATAATCCAATGGCGGGTAGAGTCCTTGCTCACCCCCAATATGTTTCAGCTCATACTTAACACCTTCTTTAAGAGTGGGATGATCGGAATAAGCTATGTTTTCAATAAGTTTTGCATTGGTTGGAACCGGGATGTCTGGGTTCATGGATGACGCTGTATATCCTTCTATCTCGTATGTTGCAGGAGTGCAGCCTTGTACCCAAATGAGCAAGGGCAACATACAGAGTGTCAGTAATATTTTCTTCAAATAAATTCCTCCTGATTTGCCATGATTACCTAATAAACGTAGCGAAATCAATTAAAGTTACGATAAAAACACAAAAGAAGAAGAGGAAAATGAATTCAATCCAGAGTCAGCACGGTCAAGGGGATTTATAACGTTCCTGTCACATCAGAACCCGCAGGGCAGTAATGCTTTGCGGGTTTTTCATATCTTTTGCAAAGACTCTCGATCCATGGGTTTACTCCGATAGTATGTCGAATGGTCGCTTAAAATTCTGTGAGAAGGTTAATAGAACAAGAGCAGGCAAAGTTCCATACGGGAGGTACAGAATGACAAAACATATTACAGATTGTACGATTCTGAACAACGGAGTAACGATGCCATGGCTAGGATTTGGAACATATAAAGCAAAAGGTAAGGAAGTACAACAGGCGGTTGAGACCGCTTTGGAGGTTGGATATCGTAGTATTGATACCGCGTCCATCTATGGCAATGAGGAAGAAGTGGGACAAGCTATTGCAAGCAGTGGTGTTGCCCGTAACGAACTGTTTGTGACGACGAAGCTCTGGAACGAGGATCAGGGATTTGACTCAACGTTGAGAGCATTTGAAGCCAGTCAGAAGGCGCTTGGACTGAATGTGATTGATCTTTATTTAATTCACTGGCCTGGCAGAGACCAGTACAAGGAGACGTGGAGAGCATTCGAACGTCTATATAGCGAAGGAAGCATCCGTGCAATTGGTGTGAGTAACTTTCAAGTTCACCATTTGCAAGATATCATAGATGAGGGCGGAACGGTGCCTGCGGTTAATCAGGTAGAGCTGCATCCAGGTCTGATCCAGCAGGAACTTCAGGATTTCTGCGGGGCTCAGGGAATTCAGCTGGAGGCATGGAGCCCGATCATGAAAGGTAAGCTGAACCAAGAGTCCACCCTCAAAGCACTGGCCCAGAAATATGGGAAAACGCCAGCACAGATCATTCTGCGCTGGGACATTCAGAATCAGATTGTGACGATTCCGAAGTCGGTTACCCCGGAGCGGATTCGTGAGAATGCGGACATCTTTGACTTTGAATTGACGCCGGATGAGTTGAGACAGATTGATGCACTTGATTCCGATAAGCGGACGGGTCCACATCCGGATCAACTGTTCTGGGATTAAGTGGGTGGCGCTAATTGAATATAAGTGTTTGATCAACTACTTGTGTTTGTTCCGGTTACGGAATCGTTCTTTTGATCGCTGTTGTCTCCAAATTTTTTTGATTCCTCTTTTTAGAGGATAAAATATGAAGACAAAGGCGAACGCTTCGCTTCTTCAGAATCGATTCCGTCCCCTCCACAGTAACTGTTCATCAAACACAAGTATATACAATGAGCTTGAGTGGTGTGTAGCATATAAAAAAAGCAGCAGGATCAGGGGATACTCCCTGATCCTGCTGCTTTGTGTGTGTGAATTGGCTTAATTTTTTTTCGGGACTTCGCATCCGTCATCTGTGCAGATGCCACTGCCGTCTGTTTCTGTTGTGTTGGATTCAACCATGGTGAAAGGGGAACGGTCGTCCCATGCTTTTTGAATGGCATCCAGGAACACCTCGTCAGGCTGAGCGCCCGATACGGCGAACTTGCGGTCGAATACAAAGAACGGTACACCGCGGATACCGAGTTGCTCGCCTTCCGCTTGGTCAGCGCGGACATTGTCGGTGAATTGATCACTGGACAGCACTGCCGCAGCTGCATTTCGATCCAAGCCGACTTCTTCTGCTAACTGAGCCAACACTTCAGGGTCGCCGGAGTGTTTACCTTCAATAAACACAGCTTGGAATATCCGTTCACTCAGTTCAAGCGCTTTGCCTTGTGTATCTGCCCAGTGTGTCAAGCGGTGAGCTGAGAAGGAGTTCGTAGGGATCATGGCATCGATATTGTATTCCAGTCCTGCCGTACGAGCGTTGGCATTCATCTGGGCATTCATACCTTTGGCCTGTTCCACGCTCATATTATATTTGGCAGCCAGATATTCCGAATTGGTTTTGCCTGGGTTCAATGCAGCGTTTGGATCAAGCTCGAAGCTTTTGAATTGCAGCTTCACTTCATCACGGTGTGGGAACTGTTCCAGTACATTCTCCAGGCGGCGTTTGCCGATATAACAGAAAGGGCACAGAAAATCAGACCATATCTCAATATTCATTTTATTATAACCTCCATCATCCTTTTAGTTGAAACCAATATGGTTACAATTATAAAGCCACTTTCTATAATTCGCAAGGAAATTACTTTTTATCCCGATATGCCTTGGACCAATGGTAAGGTTGAATCTCATCCAGTCTCTTAAAGACCAGTTGACCAGAAGGATCGTATACGGCAGCTTTGACTTCTTCACCCCAGTAAAATAATCGTTCCTGGCATACACCGCAAGGTGTAAGAACCTTAAATTCCGAATGCTCGTCATCACGAGCGATACAGAGGGAGTGGGTGACACGCTCGTTCAATTTGTGGGCTTCCAGATAAGCTCCTGTTTCCAAACATAGATGCGTGGCATCGTTGATGACCTCTGGAGCTACGCTAATCAGCAGGGAGCCAGTTTCGGTATAGACGGCACCCGCACCGCCCCATCCCTGAGGATAGCGTTGCTTCACAAATTTTGCGGCTGCATCGAACAATTGCTGTTCAATATTGAGTGGTTCATTGTGTGATGTCATGTAATGCAAGTTCCCCTTTTTAAATCCAATTTAATTCATTTCGTGTTTTTGTTTAGCTTGTCATTACGATATTGCTCATTGCGGTGTTGCTATTGAATTGTCTTCCTCTTGAAAACGCTGAATCAAATCATAAGTAATGACCGTGTCCGAGACATGCAATCGTTTGGTTGCTTCATCATGAGCGGGACGACATGCATTGATATCCGTTTTGTCGCGTGTGGAGAGGTCATAACAAGCACCGCTCTCATAGATATAATCATCCGATGGAATATAGAATACAGAACCATCCGAGAATGTGCCATTACGCAGCACAACCGTACGCCCAGACCCGTCATATACGTCGTTACCCATATGATAATAGGACTGGTCGGACACGCCGAGCAGATGCAATACGGATGGCGTGATGTCCAGTTGTCCTGAAGGTTCGTTGATGGTTCCGGCAGCTGCTCCGTCCGGTAAATGCACAAGCAGGGGAACCTCGTTCATGATCTGTGCCATATCCAGTTCGTTCAGCGAACGTCCTAGGAACTGTTCGTATTGTGATTGTTCCTTGATGGAGTTGTCGTGGTCCCCGTAGAACATAAAAATGGTATTTTCCCATAATCCCCGATTTTTCAGATCCTCGACCATCTTGCCGAGCGCCGAATCCACGTAATGAACGGATTGCAAATAGTTACCAAACATGGTTCCCTGGAACTCGCCTACATCCAGCTGCTGTTTCTCTTTAGGCAAGGCGTATGGATGGTGACTGCTGAGTGTAATGAGGAAGGAATAGAACGGTTCGGTCACCTCACTACTCATTTTCTCAACGGATTGCCGGAAAAAGGATTCATCAGACAGGGACCAGCCAAGCGGGTCATCCTGTGCAAAATCATTTTTACTATAAAACTTGTCGTACTTCATGTTCTGATACATCGTATACCGATTCCAGAAGCCACTCTCATAAGCGTGAAATACGTTGGTGCTGTAACCGTTATCCTTCAGGATGGAAGGAAGGGAATCATACGTATGGTCTGCATAACGTACAAACGCTGATCCAACCGGAAGTGGATGTAGGGAAATGTTTGCACCAAAATCGGCATCTGACGTTCTGCCCTGACCGGTCTGGTGGTAAAAGTGACTATAATACTGACTTTCTTTCATCAGTTCATTAAAATGCGGTGTGATCTCCTGACCGCCAATGCTCTGACCAATCATGAAGTTCATAAAAGCCTCACCCTGAACAATGATGACATTGCTGTCTTTATATTCGCCAAACAAGGCATCATTCTGCGGGGCAGTTCCTCGCCTTTCAGCAAAGAACGCTTTTGCTTGTTCAACATCAGCGGGTTCAGCCTGCGGTCCGGAGCCAATGTGGTCTTTGGCATAGTTGTATAGATCATAACCGTGAAAAGCGAGAAGTCCGGTCACATTGTACATGGATACATTCCACCAGTTGTTATCGAACAGGCCCTTGGCCCATGTTTTACTGTAAAAATAAATCGGGCCGACAGCGAGGCCAAGTCCCAGCACAAGGGCAATGCTGCCAGCAGTGAGACGACGGCGTAACCGTGCCTTGCGATCGTTATACGAATAACCCCCGTAACCAGTAACAGATGTACTGGAGTACTTCGAACGGTAACTTCTGCTGAGCAGTACGATAGCTGCGAACGGAATGACGACAAGCCAGTCGGCAAAGAACCAGAGATCACTGGTGTAGATCAATGTGGCGATGCTGTCACCCAATGCGTCAACTTGTCTCGCCTGCAACAAAACCGGGATGGTCAAGAAATCCTGGAAATAGCGATAATACACCATATCAGCGTAGATTAGTGCGGTAAGCAGCAGGTTAAGCGCGGCGAGAGACACGATCATGCCTCTACGTGGCAGCAACCAGGTCCAGAAGGACAAGAGTAGTAAAGATCCAATGGCAATGACTTTATCCAGCAGTCCCATCGTAATGTTATAAGCGTGAAGATTGTGATGGAGCCACATGAGTTTGAGCAGCATGAGCACAAGAAAAATAAGATATAACGTTAGTGGATGATTTAGAAGCCCGCGTGGCATAGAGCTGCGCGAAGGCCGAGTGACAACCATATGTATGTCCCCCTTGCTTTTGTTGTTTTGTAATCGGAATGTAAAATAGGGCTCCATCCATTATAGCGTGGCCTCATGTGTTTTCAACTATGCCTCAGAAGAATTGATTTCTGCGGATTCGAAGAGCGAAGTCGGTGAATTCATATGACCAGATTAGCGCACAAAAAAGTGCCCGAGCCATGGATGGCAGGAGCACTTTGTATTTGCATTGATTATGAAGATTGTGGTGCTTTATTTCGTGGGGGCAGTGGGCCCAAATACTGATAGTACTGGGTTTCAATTCGTCCGTTGAACAACTTGCGACGTTTGTCTGCCTTATGACCGAAATACTCCTCAAAAGCTTTGGTTGACGTGATTGCAAAAAAGGACCATGTTGGCATGTCGAGGTAACTGCGCCCTAATGAGCGGAGCAACTTCTGAACTTCTTTTTCTTCACTCAAACGTTCACCATATGGGGGATTGGTAATGATGACACCATATTCACCCTGTGGTCTAGCGCGATGAGCGGGCAAGACGCTGACTTCAATATCTTTGGCGAACCCAGCACTTTTGATCGCTGCCATAGCAACTTCAATCGCTTCCGGATCAATATCGCTACCTGAAATTTGTAACGGGACATCGTCACGTACAGCATCAAATGCTTCTTCGCGCGCCTGTTCCCACAATTCTTCAGGAATGACAGCCCAGTCCTCAGAGTTGAAGGTCCGACGAAGTCCTGGTGCAATGTTCCAGCCGATCATAGCGGCTTCGATCAGCATTGTGCCTGATCCACAGCACGGGTCATAGAATGGGCGGGATACATTCCAGCGGCTGAGCTGAATAAGAGCCGCAGCAAGTGTTTCTTTGAGTGGCGCTTCGGTAACGAGTTTACGATAACCCCGTTTATGCAGACCTGGTCCCGTCGTATCTAAAGTAAGCAGGGCGCGATCGTTCAGCAGAATGACCTCAATCACATAACGAGACCCATCCTCTGGGAACCACTCTGTGTCATAAGTCAGCTTCAGTTTCTCTACGATTGCTTTTTTCACGATCCCTTGTGATGCAGGCACACTGCTTAACTGGGATTTTTGAGAACGACCCTCTACAGGAAATTCGCCGTCGGCTGGAATCCACTCTTCCCAAGGCAACGCTTTGGTGCCTTCAAACAATTCGTCAAAAGTCGTGGCAGGGAATTCTCCCATTTTCACCAATACACGATCCGAACTTCTCAGCCACAGATTACAACGGCAAATATCAATATAATCTCCTGTAAAGAAAACCCGGCCGTTGTCGATCGTAACATCTTCATACCCCAGTTGCTTCAGTTCCCGGGCAACAACAGCCTCGAGTCCCATCGCCGAGGTTGCAATCAATTGCAATTGAGCCATGTGATTCATTTCAACTCCATTTCAAGCTGGAGAAGGGAAATCCTTCTCTCTGCTGTATAGTAACGGTGCGGCCTTGCCGCTTTCCGTGAAAAAACTTACAATGAGAAATGCGGTGAACGTATGCACGCCTCTTTCGAAGTGATGCATCAGTCAACCGCCTGTGTTGATAACAAACATTTATTATAGAACATTGGCATCCATATGGAAAGCAGTCCAAGTGTCCAAGGAGGATTTTAGTGGTGAATCTGACCCCTGATGAATATGTAAATCAATTATTTCAAGAGGATGAGCTTTTGCTGAAAGTGAAAGAGGCCATCCGTTCGAACGGTATGCCGGAAGTTTCGGTTGCGGCGGCATATGGACGATTGCTCACGTTTCTAGCGAAGACATCCAAAGCAGAAGCTGCGCTCGAAATCGGCGTGCTGGGCGGTTACAGTGGGATCTGCATTGCGCGTGGTTTGCGTGAGAATGGAACCCTGACTTCGCTGGAACTGAAAGAGGAATATGCGGCAATGGCGCGTGGTCATCTGGAGGAAGGCGGTTTTGGCGAAAAGGTGGAGTACCGCATTGGCCCGGCGGCAGACAGCCTGGAGCAATTGGAGCAGCAAGGTCGCACATTTGATTTCTTCTTTATTGATGCAGATAAGGAGAATTATCCGGTATATCTCGATTATGCCATCAAGCTGGCTCGGCCAGGTGCTGTCATTGTAGGTGATAATTGTTTCCTGCGTGGTCGTACGCTGAATCCGGACAAGCAGGGCCCGGCCGTGCTGGCTGTTCGTCGCTTCAATGAACAGATGGCAAGCGACCCGCGTCTGGTGACGACGATGTTGCCGGATTACGATGGGCTGGTACTTGCCTGGGTGAAGTGAAAGTGAAAATTTCCTAAAGATAAAACTCCGATGAAACACGAGCTCACGCTCTTATGTTTGTGATGGTGATCGTGATTTTGTACGGAGTTTTCTAAAAACACACAAAGAAAGAGATGACAACATTTTGAATGATCAAAAATGTGTCGTCTCTTTCTTTGTATTTACAGATATTGTTGTAGTAGTTTTATTTATACTTCAGGTGTTCCGTACGTTTCAAACCATTTTTTGATGGTGTCAAAATCATCACTGAAGGACAAACCCAGCATCAATAATACACGAGCTTGTTGTGGACTGAGGTTGTCGCCTGCAATGATACCTTTGCCGCCGCCATACACACTTCCTGAACCCGTCCGAGTGGTGGTCACAAAGATGACACCTTCTTCAATGGCTTTGGTACGAGCTTGTCCCATAGCTCTGGAGATACCTCCAGCTCCGGTACCGGAAGTCACGATTCCTTTGGCACCGCTGCTCACGAATCCTTCAATGGCTCCGCCGCTAGCTTCTTGATATGAGATCGCAATTTCTACTTTGGCCAGATCTGCCTTTGTGATTTTACTTAGATCAAATACGGGCTTTGCTGTGCCTTCAGGTTTCAAGGCACGTGCAGGAGCACGGTAGATTCGAATGTTTTCTTCATCAATATATCCTACAGCGCCGAGCATCGGCGTTTCAAACGTATCTGTCCGATAATCATTTGTCTTGGTTACACCGCGAGCAAGCTGGATTGTGTCATTCAACATGAGTACTGTGCCAAATGAAGTGGTACGACCACTACCTGCAAGTTTGATGGCGTTGTACAGATTGGCTTGAGCGTCAGAACCGATGACGGTCCATGGACGCATGGAGCCTGTGATCACGACAGGTTTGTCACTCTGAACCGTCATATCGAGGAAATAAGCGATTTCTTCCATTGTATCTGTACCCGTGGTAACGACAACACTGTCATACATTGCCAGAGCTTTGTCTACCGTCTGCGACAAGTCATAGAGGTCGCTCATGCTATAGGAACCTGAACCTGAGTTTCCGAATTGGAGTGTGCTAACATCAGCAATCTTCTGTTTATCCGGTAAGGCGTCTACCATCTCTCCAATGGGAAGCGTACCTGCCTTGTAATTCTGGAAGCTGGTGGCGTCCTCGGATTGACCGGCAATCGTTCCGCCAGTTCCGATCACCAATACATTAGGAAGTGCAGATTGCTTGGAAGAGTCTGGTATTGCAGGGATGGAAGTATTGCGAGCTGGAGTAGTAGTTGCTGTCTGAACAGCACCTGTTGTGCCTTTCACCTCTACCGTAGCTGCGTGCGCGGCGTAGGTACCAATGGGGGACAACGAGATGGTCAATGCTGTTAAAGCTGCGGTACTCCATACGGCCCAGGGACGAAGATTGGATGTTTTACTCATGAATAGCACTCTCCTTCAAGTAAGTGTGATGTTAAGTTTGTTAAGAAGAATTTGTATACCATTTCAAATTGATTGTATTTCATGTTAAGTAATATGACAAACATAGATAATGGTAGAGTAATCGGTTACATACGTAGATAATGAGAGTAAAATGGTTATTTATGAGGAATTACGAAAGAATATTCATTCTAATAGAGATAGAAGAGAGCTGGTTTTAGTAGTTTTGAAGAAAAAAAAGACTTCTTAATGTTAGTTAATATTACATATTGAGTCTTTTGTCCTGATAAAATGAAGCATTTTAATAAAAAAATGTCGAATTGGGACTCATATCAGAAGTAGGTAACAGAATGAGAGGATGATAGTAACGCATATTAGGTAATGGGGCTCAATTACGGTCTAAAGAGTGGTTTCGTTATAGAGTTATGTTTATAATAGGGGTGATCAACATATGTAAATAAATATATAATATTGATTGGAGGAGAAACGATGAAACAGGCACCGAGAAAGTATGCAAATTACATTCCGATTCGGGAACTGGAGACTTTGGAAGAGAGGTTATCTCCCTTCAAGGTGTATGCAGAACTTCGTGATAACACTCCAGTCCGCTATGATGAGCATCGAGAATGTTGGGATGTTTTTGGTTATGAAGATGTGAAGTACGTTCTGAAAAATCCGAAACTATTCTCTTCTGCACGTGATCGTGCCAATACGAGCATGTTGACGACAGACCCTCCCAAACACAAGCAGCTGCGTGATCTGGTGAATCAGGCGTTTACACCCAAGGCAATTGAAGCATTGGCTCCGCGTATTCAGGAAATCACAGATGAGTTAATTGCTCCACACCTGTCAGAAGGACATATGGAACTTATTGATGACCTTGCAACACCACTGCCCGTCATTGTCATTGCGGAATTGATCGGAGTCCCTGCGGCGGATCGTCAAAAGTTCAAAGACTGGTCTGATGTGTTGGTGAAAGGCGCACGTGACGATAGTGAGCAGGCCTTCCAGGAGTTATTGGAGGAGAAAAAAAGAAATATGCAGGAGTTGCATATCTATTTCACTGGCATTATGGAAGAACGTCGGTTGCAGCCAAAAGATGATCTGATCTCATTACTGCTTGCTGCGGAGATTGATGGTCAGCAATTGACTTCAGATGAAGTAGTGGGCTTCTGTATTCTCTTACTTGCTGCCGGTAATGAAACAACAACCAACCTGATTACCAATGCGGTTCGTATTCTGTCTGAACAACCCGAGCTACAACAGGAGTTGCGCGAACAGCCTGAACGGATTACTTCTGCGATTGAAGAGACGCTGAGATATTATCCGCCAATTGTGGCGATTGGGCGGGTCGCCAAGGAAACTCTAGAGTTGAATGGTCAGACGATTCAAGCTGGAGAGCAGGTGATTTCCTGGGTTGGAGCAGCCAATCGGGACAGTGCCCAATTTGAAAACCCGGAAGATTTCATCTCTGATCGCAAGCCGAACAGGCATATGGGCTTTGGTTTTGGCATTCATTTTTGTTTGGGTGCACCACTCGCTCGATTGGAGGCAAGGGTAGTTCTTCATACATTGCTTCAGCACATGGAGCACATTCAGCTTGTGCCTGGAACGGCTCTGCAACCGATACAAAGTGCTTTTGTGTTTGGTGTGAAACATTATCCGATAGAATTCAATCTAATAAATAAATGATGAATGGCGCATGAATGACAAAAGCCGCTCTCAGGCCAATTAGGCGCTGGAAGCGGCTTTTTCAAATGAAACAGTAAGATGGACTCATTAAGAAATGGATAGGGAATCAGGATTCCCGAATAGAAGCAGGTTTGTTGTACAATTTGAATCGGACCCAAACCATATTAAGCAGCAGCAGTCCGCCAGAGACGATAAACAGACCTTCGATCCCGATGAATCCTGCCATAAATCCTCCAATGATTGCTCCGAGCATGTTGCCGAGCGCCAGAGTACTCGTATTAAAACTGAATGCACGGCTGATCATGCTATCGGATGTATAGGAACGGATCAGGGCATTAACGCTCGGAAGCAGGCCACCCATGAACACCCCCATCATGAAACGAACAAGAATGAGCTGCCACACGGTCTGAACAAATGCCTGCGGAATAAGCATGAGTCCTGTACCTATGAGGGAGAACGTCAGCACCTTGTGAGGACCAATCCGGTCACTCAGCTTCCCGAGAATCGGAGACATCGCCATATTGGATAGTCCCGTAACTGCACCGACAAGTCCTGCCCAGAAGGCCACATTTACATCCGAAGCATGCAATTTTTGCACATACAGCGGCAAGAGTGACATGGGGCTAATCATCGCAAACTGCAACAGAAACGTCACAGCAAACAGTGCGGGCAGTTGAGGTGACTTGTTCAATTCCTTCAGACCGGACAATACGGATTGTGCCGGCAGTTTGGCTTCTTCTTGACGGTCAAACTTCTCTCTCACCAGGAACATGGCGAGCATGGAAGCAACAAAGATCAGTCCACCTGTAATGTAGAAAATGGGGCGGAAGCCTACCGCATCCGCTAACAAGCCACCAATGAGTGGACCCAGGATGGTGCCGGCAACCTGCCCGGACTGACTGATTCCCATGGCAAAACCCATGCGGTCTTTCGGAGTGGTACCCGATATCAGTGCAACAGCTGCAGGATTGAAACCGGAGATGGTACCGTTAAGCAAACGCAATAAGAGAAGCTGCCAAGGATTCTGTGCCAGACCCATAAGGGCAATTACGATGGCCATCCCGAATCCCGAACGCAGCAGCATAACTTTACGGCCATACTTGTCCGATAACTTGCCCCAGAGCGGTTGGAACAAAAATGAGGTGAGGAAATTGGCTGCAAAAATAAATCCCGCCCAAATGCCAATTTCATGTTCGCCAACAACGCCCAGATCTCTTGCGAGATAAAGAGACAAAAATGGGGTAATCATGGTCATGCCCGAATTGACCAAAAATTGTCCGAACCAAAGCACAATGAGGTTTACTTTCCACGTTTTCAAAGTGCTTTCACTTCCTTTCAAAGATATTTCTGTAATTCTCAAAAAAACACCATTCTTTCATTATAACATAATTGGCATATGAGGGATGGGTGTAAGGAATGTCATAGTATTGTCACGTAGAACGCATCTGCATGTGGTTGTTACGGCTGTTTAAAAAGGGCATAATGGTAATTATGAGTCCAAAAACTATTGGAGGCTTCTTACATGAGCTATAATGATCGACTGATTCGGGCAAGTTTCAAACAACAGGTAGACCGCGTCCCGGTATGGTACATGCGTCAAGCTGGACGTTACGATCCTGAATATCGCAAAATTAAAGAAAAGTACTCCTTGCTAGAGATCTGCAAACAACCCGAGCTGGCGGCTGAAGTTACACTCATGCCGGTACGCAAACTTGGTGTAGATGCGGCTATTTTGTATTCTGATATTATGAATCCGGTTGCCTCTCTGGGCATTGATTTTGACATTGTAAAAAATATTGGTCCAGTTATTGATAATCCTATTCGTTCGGCTGCAGATGTGGATCGGCTGCGTCCCATCGACGTAGAAGGAGATCTGTCACATATTCTGGAAACCATTCGAATTCTGGATAAGGAGCTTGATGTGCCTCTTATTACGTTTGCGGGCGCACCATTCACGATTGCAAGTTATCTGATTGAAGGACGACCTTCGAAAGGTTATATCCGCACCAAAACGATGATGTACAGCGAGCCTGAGGTGTGGCACAAGCTGATGCAGAAGCTTGGTGATATGGTTATTACATATGTCCGTGCGCATATTGCGAATGGCGGTAAGGCATTCCAGTTGTTTGACAGCTGGGTTGGAGCACTTTCTCCCAAAGACTTCAGAACATATGTGTTGCCTACGATTACCCGTATCTTTACCGAATTATCGGATTTGAATGTACCGAAGATTTATTTCCCTGGTGTTGCATCCGGTGAGTTGTTGCCAGCACTGCATAATCTGCAAGCCGATGTGATTGGACTGGACTGGAGAGTTTCCATTTCGGAAGGGCGTCAACGTCTTGGTGGCAAATTTGCAGTACAGGGTAACCTGGACCCATATTTGCTGACTGCCCCGATGGAACTGATTAAAGAGCAAGCCAAAGTGATTATTGACGAAGGAATCAAGGAGCCGGGTTATATTTTCAACCTCGGACACGGATTATTTCCTGAAGCATCGCTAGAGAAGCTCAGAGAACTAACGGCGTATATTCATGAATATTCTGCCGAAGCAATGAAGACTGGGGTGACGGTAACCAATGACTAATACTGTAGGTGTACTGGTGATGTCGTATGGCACACCAGAAAATATGGAGAGTGTTGAAGCGTATTACACACATATCCGCAGAGGACGTCCGCCTGAACCAGAGCAATTGAAAGAACTGACGGATCGTTATGAAGCGATTGTTGGCGGTGTTTTCCCACTTCGGGAGAACACAGACAATCAGGTCAAGGCCCTTCAAGAGACATTAAACCGTGATGAGCGTGGCACTGATGTGGAATTCCGTTGTTATCAAGGACTGAAGCATGCCTATCCGTTTATTGAGGATGGCGTGGAGCAGATGGCGAAGGATGGAATTCAGACAGCGATTGGTATTGTACTGGCTCCTCATTTTTCCACGATGAGTGTAGGCAGTTATATCAAACGTGCGCGTGAAAAAGCAGAAGAGCTGGGCGTTCATATGTCCTTTATTGAGAGTTATCATCTGCATCCGAAGTTAATTCAGGCGTTGTCCACACGTGTCAGTGCCAAGTTGGATGCGTTCGAAGAAGCTGGAGCAAAACGCGGAGATGTGAAGGTGTTGTTTAGTGCGCACAGTCTGCCGGCACGTATTGTGGAGATGGGTGATCCATACCCGCAACAATTGCTGGAGACTTCAGAAGTGATTGCTTCACGTGTAGGAATAACCAATTGGCAATTTACGTGGCAGAGTGCCGGACGAACAGCTGAGCCTTGGCTTGGACCGGATATTCTGGATACGTTACAGGAGCTTTCTCGTGAACAGGTAGAGGATGTGCTTGTGGCACCAATCGGGTTTGTCTCGGATCATCTCGAAGTGCTCTATGATCTCGATATTGAGGCCAAAACGATTGCCAAAGAGATCGACATGCGCCTGATGCGTATTGATTCTCTCAATAGCGATCCTCTTTACATGGAGACGTTAAGCGACGTTATTATAAGCCAATGGCAGCAAGGGTCGGATGAGTAATGGGTGATAAGAAACGCCGTGTTGTTGTTGTCGGCGGTGGCCTTACCGGCCTCAGCGCGGCATTTTATATCCGCAAGCATTACCGGGAAGCGGGCGTTGAACCCGTGATTACTTTGGTCGAGAAAAGCTCGTCCATGGGAGGCATGATTGAGACACTGCACCGGGATGGATTTGTGATTGAAAAAGGGCCGGATTCTTTCCTGGCTCGCAAAACAGCAATGATTGACCTGGCTAAAGAATTGGAGATTGATCATGAATTGGTCAGTCAGAATCCGGAGTCGAAGAAAACGTATATCATGCAGCGTGGCAAGCTTCATCCTATGCCAGCAGGACTTGTTCTCGGTATCCCGACAGAACTAAGACCATTCTTGAGAAGTGGTCTGGTCTCTCCGGCAGGCAAACTGCGGGCGTTGATGGATTTTGTCATCCCGCCACGTCGTACAACAGAGGATGAATCGCTCGGTTATATGATTGAACGCCGTCTTGGAGCTGAAGTGCTGGAGAACTTGACGGAACCACTGCTCGCAGGAATCTATGCAGGTGATATGCGGCGATTGAGCCTCCAGGCTACCTTCCCGCAGTTCGGAGAAGTAGAGCGCGATTACGGCAGCTTGATCCGGGGCATGATGACGGGTCGCAAACCGGCTGAGACGCATACCGGAACAAAACGGAGCGCTTTTTTGAACTTTCGCCAGGGACTTCAGAGCCTTGTTCATGCACTTGTCCATGAGTTGCAGGATGTGGATCAACTTCTGAACACTGCGGTGAAGTCGCTGCAACGTCTTGACGAAGCGGAGACCAGATACCGTGTTGAACTGGAGAATGGTGAACAGCTAGAAGCGGATGATGTAGTGGTTACTGTGCCAACATATGTTGCGTCGGAGCTGCTGAAGCCTCACGTCGATACAGCGGCACTGGATGCGATTAACTATGTGTCTGTAGCCAATGTGGTGCTCGCTTTTGAGAAAAAAGAGGTGGAGCATGTATTCGACGGATCGGGTTTCCTCGTTCCGCGGAAAGAGGGCCGTAATATTACGGCTTGCACGTGGACATCGACGAAATGGCTGCATACGAGCCCGGATGATAAGGTGCTGCTTCGTTGTTATGTTGGTCGCTCCGGTGACGAACAGAACGTAGAGCTTCCGGATGAAGCGCTGACGAATCTCGTTCTCAAGGATCTGAGAGAGACCATGGGTATTGAAGCGGTGCCGATCTTCTCCGAGATTACAAGGCTACGTAAATCCATGCCACAGTATCCGGTGGGACACCTCCAACATATTGCCGCCCTCCGTGAGGAGCTTGGCAGCAAATTACCGGGTGTGTACATTGCAGGTGCAGGTTATGAGGGCGTAGGCTTGCCTGATTGCATCAGACAAGCGAAGGAAATGTCTGTTCAGGCTACACAAGAGCTTGCAGCAGATTAAGTACAGCAAGAGAGCTGTCTCAAACGTAGAATTATCTACTGGAGAGATGGCTTTTTTTATGTGAAGATCTGGAAGCTAACTGAGTTCATACCCTTTCAATCGATACAGTTCCAAGGAATGATGGAAATCCAGAATATGCCTGATATAATGGTATGTATGGCTGTGAAGAAGAAGAGGAGTTGCTTATGTATCCCCCAAGATCAGAGCGAAGTGTAAAGAAGAAAAAAGGTAGTAAACGCACCCGCAATACAATCACAATCATCTGGACAGTTAATATTGTATTGATCATTGCAATTGGTCTGGTGGGCATTTTTTATGTCATTAATACACGTCAGCAACAGGCAGACCAGCCAGTGAAACAAGAAATCGTGGATCAGGATCAGCCTTCCATTGGAGACGATGCCAAAGGCGGCGATCAAATAAGTTCTCCAGACTCGGAATCCGATGAGACTTCGGAAGAAGATCCTAAAGCTACGGATGAAGAGACAACAGCGGATGCAGATAAGACATCTGGAGTAGCGACACCTGACACTTCAAGCAATACCAATAGTGAGAAAGCAGAATCCGGAACGAAAAAACCTGCGGCAGATTCGACACCGTCCGGCACCAAGGGAAATGCAGGTGTGGATCAGGAATCAGGGACGTCGAAACCTTCCACTTCAGCGAAGGATGTCACAATTAACTTTGTGGGTGATATTCAATTTTCGGGCAAAGTTGCTGAACTGCTGGATAAAAACGGTTATGATTATCCCTTTGCCAAACTCGGCAGATTATTCAAGGATGATGATCTTACCATCGGTAACCTAGAGACACCAATAACTCAGGGTGGTACCAGTGCAGCTGATAAAACCTATGTCTACAAATCATCGCCCAAAGCATTGGCGGCAATGGCTTCAGCCGGTTTTGATGCTGTGAATTTGGCCAATAATCATATTCTGGATCAGGGCGTAGAGGGCTTGGTGGATACGTTAACTTATCTCAAGGAATATGGCATAGCTCACACCGGGGCAGGTATGAACAGGGATGAGGCCTATGCACCAGCATATCTGGAACGCAAAGGCATGAAGATTGCATTGCTTGGGTTCTCCCGAGTTGTACCGGAAACGAGTTGGAAGGCGGAAGGCAATCGGGCTGGCGTAGCTGAAGCCTATGATTCCACAGGAGCAGTCAAAGCGATCCAGGAGGCCCGTAAGAAGGCTGATCTGGTGATCGTGGTTGCACATTGGGGAGAGGAACGTGTAAGTACTCCGAATAGTGACCAGACCCGATTGGCTCATGAGTTTGTAGATGCTGGCGCTGATCTGGTCATAGGTGGTCATCCTCATGTGTTGCAAGGGTTGGAGTACTATAAGGGGAAGTGGATTGCGTACAGTACGGGAAATTTCATTTTCTCCAGATCAACAACCGAAGAGACGTGGAAAACGGCGGTATTTCAGGCTCGCTGTAGTCAAGATGCAGCTTGCAGCATGAAAGTTATCCCTTATGAGGCCGGGTTAGGTCAGGCCATTCCAATGATTGATGAGGCGAACAAACTGCTGTTGGAACAGATGGCAAAGCTCTCCCCAGGTATTCGATATGATGGGAATGGAGTCGCTTCGCCTAATTAAAAACCTTTTTGAGGAGGGAATCGAATGAACAACCTTTGTGTAGCACACCGTGGATTTTCTTCTATTGCACCAGAGAATACGATGGCTGCATTCCTGATGGCCATGGAGCGGCCTGAAGTTCAGTGGATGGAGCTGGATGTGCAGTTGTCGCGTGATGGTGTACCAGTGGTCATTCATGATTTTACAGTGGATCGCACGACGAATGGCAAGGGTCTGGTTCGGGAAACCGATTGGGCTGATCTGCAACGTCTGGATGCCGGAGCATGGAAAAACAAGTCTTACAAAGGAGAACGGATTCCGGCGCTAAGTGAATTGTTAGATCGCTCGTGCGGCAGAGTGCGTTTGAACATTGAACTGAAAACGCAGGGAGACATGTACCCGGGTCTGCCTGCGGCTGTTATACATGAAGTGAGAAAAAGACATATGCAAAATGATGTTGTGATCACCTCATTTGAACCAGCCGCTCTGATCGAAGTGAAGAAACTTGCACCGGAGATCCAGACGGGGCTAATTATCGATGCACGACCAGGTGACCTGTTAACCGCGCTGCGGCAGATGAATTGTTCATTCCTCTCGATTGGATACACCAATGTAGACAAATCCTTAATGAACGAGATGCGGAGTGCAGGTATTCGGGTGATGGCTTGGACAGTGGATGACAAGACCATTATGAAGAAACTGGCGGCAGTTGATCCAGAACTGATGTTATGTACGAACCGTCCTGACGTGTGGGAGTTGGCATTTCAGGAGACGAGCAGCCGATTTTTCAGACCTTAACTTTACTATATGCACTAATGAATCCGATAAAGGTGGTAATATACCCATGTTGACTAACATTCGCAATGTATACTGTGTAGGACGCAATTATAAACTTCATGCGGAAGAATTGGGTAACGCGGTTCCGGATGAACCAATGATCTTTATGAAACCTTCTCATGCAGTCGTGCCCCTGAATGGTGAAACGCTTGAATTGCCTGCTAGCAAGGGTGAAGTTCACTATGAAGCTGAATTGGTCGTGCAAATCGGCCGGAGTTATGAGCCAGGTATGGCGGTAGATGAGCTGGTGGATGCGTATGCGTTTGGTATTGATTTTACGTTACGTGACGTACAGACCGTGATTAAGAAAAAGGGCCACCCGTGGACAGCGGCCAAAGGATTCAAAAATTCCGCTCCGGTTACTGCATTTCAGGCATTCCCGGGTGCGGCAGCATTACTGGAGAAAGACTTTACATTGACCAAAAATGGTGAGGAAGTCCAGCGTGGTAATATTCGTAACATGATCTTTAGTTTACAGGATATTGTGGATTATGTAGGTCATCATTACGGCTTGGGGCCGGGCGATGTCATTTTTACAGGAACACCGGAAGGTGTTGGACCAACACAAGCAGGAGATGTGCTCGAACTGGCATGGGACGGCGAATCCTTGGGTGCCTGCACGATTGGGGCAGTGCAATAAGGATTACACATCATACCTGCTTGAAATGAATAGGTTACAAGAAAGGGGCGTGTATACGCTCCTTTTTGTCGTGCTATCGTGGATATATGTTTATACCTTCATCGTACGGATACCCTACTAATTTACGCCAAGCTGTATGCTGTATTTGCGCTCTGTGTGACCAACTCTTCCAGTTCAGCTTGTTGTGCAGCATGTTGCTCCGAGCTGATACTTCCATTTGCGAGCCGTTCATCCAACTGCTCTCTGAGCTGTCTTACTTGTATAGCAATGACCTCATCCAAATTCCCGTTATTTTCTTCCGTAATTGTCCTCAGTGATTTGCCGCTGTACAGTTCCTGATACAGATCCGCTTCTGAAGCCTGATTCAGAGCGTCGAGCAGCTCATCACTGCTTCCCTCACGAGTGTCCAAGTCAACGATGGACCATTTAGCAGTAGGTATGGGAGAGATGGCGGATTGGCCCCATGCTGTTCCGGCAAAGGACATGGTGACAATCATTGTGCCTATAATAATGACTCTTTTCATATTCATATGGATAATCCTCATTTCTGTAGTTGAGTACGAACTGAATCGTAGCTTGTCGTTGATGTAGTTGTAGATGTTTCGATCTGAGAATAGTGTAAACGGGAAACCTGAAGTGAAACTTAAAACAGGATAAGTAATTTCAACCTAGCTGAGAACGACCGCAACAAGAAAAGATCACTAATACAATTCACACTTGACAGGTTGGGTTAGTTGGTTATATGATAATCTCAATTATTTTAATACTCATTAAATGAACAGTGAACTAATTTGAACTGAAAACTGCATTGAGCTGATTGGACCACCAAAGGCTCCCGGGACTACTCCTCTAAGGAATGTCCTCGGGGGCCTTTTTTCGTATCTTTATTGAAGCTTCAAACGATCAAGGAGGTTATGAAATGAGTGATAGAGACTGGGAAGCGTTGGAGCGGACGGATTGGTTATTTCGCAAAATGGTCAGACGATTCGTTAAAGAGCGGGATCGCATCTCTGTAGAAGGTATCAGCCTGCCAGGCATGCTTATCCTGCACAAAATCATTCGTGAGGGAGAACAGCGGCTTGGAGATCTGGCAGAACAATTGGACTTCACATCGGGTGCAATCACAGCTCTGACCGATAAGTTGGAGAAAAAGGGACTCACCATCCGCAGACGAAAGGAAGACGACCGCCGGACGGTTTTACTGGACATCACATCCAGCGGGCGGGAGATGTATGCGAGAAACAGTAACATCGGTGCCCGATGTATCACGCTTCTGTTTGAGGGTTTTACGAGTGAGGAACTGGAGCAGCAAAGTCAATTCTACGAGCGGGTAGTAGCGAATCTGGAGGGATTCTCGGACACGGTGCTGGAATTGGCGGAGAGCAACGGGATACAAGAACATGATCGGTCCTCCGCAAGTGACCTTGAGCAGAAGCAGCGGGAAAATACCGGGAAGAGGAACTATCTCAGTTATTGAGGTTGGGTCAAAGTAACGACATTTGATATACCACAAACATTCTAGGGAGAGATGATCAATGGGACACTCAACAATATATCCAACTGGAGCGACGTTATACAATCCGGATAAGGCTTGGGGCGGTTATACCGTCTATCAGGCAGGTGAAGAAGGCGTAGTATTGATCGATATGAATGGCAAGGAGGTTCACCTGTGGAAAGGATTGTTAGGTTTTCCGGCCAAAATATTACCTGGCGGCTACGTGCTGGGCAGCACGGGTCGGAGAGATCCGAAGTTCGGTATTCAGGATAATGTCGATCTGGTTCAGGTGGATTGGGACGGCAACATTGTATGGAAATACAATAGCTACGAACACATCGAAGATCCGGGATATGAGCCATTATGGTATGCCCGCCAGCATCATGATTATCAGCGTGAGGGGAATCCGGTAGGTTATTATGCACCTGGCCTTGCGCCAAAGACGAAGAGTGGTAAAACACTTATTCTGGCACACAAAAATGTGAGTAACCCGCAAATTTCAGATAAGCCATTGCTTGATGATGCCATTATCGAAGTCGATTGGGAGGGGAAGGTACTCTGGGAGTGGCTGCCTAACGAACACTTTGAAGAATTAGGTTTTGATGAAGCTGCTCGAAATGTCCTGTTCCGTGATCCGAATACACGTTCTTTCGGTCATCTGGGTGGTGGTGTTGGTGACTGGTTACATATTAATTCTGCTTCTTATGTCGGACCCAACCGATTCTATGAAGAAGGAGACGAACGGTTCCACCCCGACAATATTATCTGGGATGCCAGAGAGGCCAACATAATCGCCATTACAGACAGACAGAGTGGAAAGATCGTGTGGAGATTAGGGCCAGACTATACTTCACCTGAAGCGAAACACATCGGCACAATTATCGGGCAGCATCATGCACATATCATTCCCCAAGGTCTACCGGGAGAAGGGAACTTGCTCGTATTCGACAATGGCGGCTGGGCAGGTTACGGCCTCCCAAATCCGGCTTCTCCATTTGGATTGAAACATGCGATTCGGGATCACTCCCGTGTACTGGAGATTAACCCGGTCACCCTGGAGATTGTCTGGCAGTATACATCGGCAGAAGCAGGTTTCTCGGTTCCGACGGATTCTTATAAATTTTATAGCCCATACATCAGTTCCGCCCAGCGTTTACCTAACGGTAACACCCTGATAACCGAAGGTTCCAATGGCAGATTGTTCGAAGTCACAGCGGAGCATGAGCTGGTATGGGAGTATGTCTCTCCTTACACCGATCGGCGGAATACCAATATGGTCTATCGCTCGTATCGAGTTCCTTATCAGTGGGTTCCGCAGTTGGAGAAGCCGCAGGAAGTTGCGATCGAAGCTATTGATGTCTCCAACTACAGAGTGCCGGGAGCAGCACCCAAAGGTTCTACATCCATCGTGAGCGTAGAGACAACTCTTCCATTTGTGGAGGGTGCAGCCTGTGTGGCAACGTCGGATGAAGGCAAGTCAGGCGGTTAAGCGTCAAGAATCATGACTAGATCGAATGGGGTGTATATTGTGAGAAAACCATCCATAGTAACCGGCATATTGATATTATTTCTGGCTACGACACTCCTATTATCCGGATGCAGTTCAAACGCAGCAGGATCTGGAGCAAAAGACGCTACCGGCAAGAATACCGATAATGTAAAAATTCGAATCGCAGATACAAGTACCAACCCAACGTTCAGGGTAGCTATTGCCAAAGGTTTTTTTGAAAACAGGGGCATTGATGCAGAGAGTATTACGTTTGGCTCACCTGCTGAAGGTGTAAATGCACTATTTATCAAACAGGTTGATATTGCTTACGGTGCGGACTTCCCTGTATTAAATGCTTTGTCTAAAGGGGAATATTCAGTCATCGCTTCTGCAGGTCAGACTACGGACGAAGCGGCAGCCGCCTGGAAGCTGTATGCAAGGGAGAATATTCAGAGTGGAGCGGATTTGAAGGGCAAGAAAGTGAGTTTCATTCGAGGCACATTTATTCCGTATCTATGGGATGAATATTTGAAAGATCAGGGGGTGGCGCTGAGTGATGTGACGCAAATTGGTCAGGGGGCTTTTGATGAAGCCTACATCGCACTGAAACAGGGAGACCTTGATGCCGCTTGGGTTATAGGTTCCGCGTTAACCGATAAATTCGATGCACTCGAAGGAGTACATCAGCTGACGGATATGTCTCAGACCCCTATACGCCTTGGTATGGGACTGGTATCAAGTAATGAATTCATCCAGGCAAACCCTGAAACGGTAAGTGATTTTCTTGCGGCGCTGGATGAAGCATCCACGTATGCCCAAGCGCATCCTGAAGAGGTTGCCGATCTGATGTACCAAGAGACCAAACAGCCTAAAGATGCCACGTTGAAAGACCTTCCAATCAATCCATGGGAAGTTGGATTTACGCAGGCTGCTTATGATAGTTTGGCAGGTCAGAAGCAATATATGGTGGACACCGGAATCATCGAACAGGATTTTGATCTCGACACCAAACTCGATCTGACTTCTCTCCAGCAGGCGTTGCCGGAAAAAGTAACATACAGTAAATAATTCTTATTGAAATGGGAGGTGTCCGTTATGTCCTTACCTGCAACTCAGCATACCATTCATATTGAACAGCTTCGAAAAACGTATCATGCCCCGACCAATGGGGATGTGCATTATATCATTAAGGATGTCGATCTGGTTATCAAGGGAGGAGAGTTCTTTGTCCTGCTTGGTCCCAGTGGGTGTGGGAAGTCAACGCTGCTGAACATGATCGCGGGGTTTATCTCCAAGTCGGGTGGACAGCTCAAGGTGGATAACAAGGAGATTGACAGACCAGGCAGGGATCGGGCAATGGTATTCCAGCAGGCGGATTCTTCTCTCTTTCCATGGCTAACCGTGAGGGAAAATGTTGAATTCGGACTTCGAATGTCCAAGGTGCCTAAGACGCAACGGCGTGAGATCTCCGATCGTTACATCCAGCTTGTAGGACTGAGTGCTCATGAGGGCAAATTTCCAAAAGAGCTATCAGGTGGCATGAAGCAGCGTGTTCAATTGGCCCGGGTACTTGCGAATGACTCGGCGATCTTGCTGATGGATGAGCCATTCGGTGCGCTGGACGCGATGACGAGACGGACCATGCAGAAGGAACTGGTGAATATTTGGAAAGAAACACATAAAACCGTTATCTTTGTCACACACGATATTCAGGAGGCGTTATTGCTTGGTGAGCGCATAGGCATTATGTCTGTAGGTCCGTCTTCGAATATCACGGATATTTACCACAACACTTTACCTTACCCGAGGAACATCGCCTCGTCTGAGTTCAACACCCTGTATGACCGAATTCAAGGCCACTTTGAAGAATAACTGAGGTGATATACAAGATGAAATGGTTGGAGAAAAAATGGGTGTCTATCCCGCTTCTATGGGTAACGGTCATCTTAATCTGGCAGCTTGGTGCCCTTATCTATGGGCCTGACGTAATCCCCGGTCCGTGGCACACGATCTTGGGAGCACGCGAATTGATTGCTGACGGTACACTGATGGAGTATATCGGAATCAGCTTCACTCGTGTACTGGCCGGCTGGGTACTCGGAAGTATCATTGCTATTCCGGTAGGGCTGATTATTGGCAAAGTTCATCTCATCCGGCTGTTCGCCGAACCGTTCCTTAACTTTATACGTTTTATCCCGCCGATCGCCTTTATTACCTTATTTCTGGTGTGGTTCGGAATTGGTGAGCAATCCAAGATCGCGCTCATTATGTACGCAACCTTCTTCATTGTTGTGCTGAATACACTGACAGGTGTGCTCTCCGTCGAAGAAGACAAAATCCGGTCGGCCCGCAGTATGGGAGCCAATGAACGGCAGATTCTGCTGCATGTGATTGTTCCGGCGACAACCCCGTATATCTTCACGGGTGTGCGACTGGCGATGGGAACTTCTTATATGGCCATAATCGGTGCTGAGATGATTGCTTCGAATGAGGGGGTGGGTTACTTAATCTGGAATTCCAGACTCTTTTTCCGAACAGATTGGATCTTTGTCGGACTGATTTCCCTGGGTTTTATGGGATTCCTGACGGATCGATTGTTCAACTGGTTTGGTCGCAGAGTACTCTACCGATATGGGGTCATTGGAGGAGCGAAGCGGGTCTGAAACAGAACCTGGGAACACCGAATTCCAGACGTTACTTGAAAAGGGAAGTCATCTTGTTTTGACGTTTGATCGATAACCTGTTTTGGCACTTCTACACGAGGCCAATACAGGTTTTTTGTGTGCTGGCGTAAGGAGTTTCGGCATTGGGATCAAACCGTGGTATAATTGAATTTCAAAAATACAATAAACGTCATGCGGGCTGTACATACGCTGCATGCAGGAGACATTATGGATTGGATTATTGGCGCCGTATGCGCTTCTATGGTGGCAGGTGCTGCCTATGCGAAAAAGTCGCTAACCCTGTCTGGCTGCCTGGCAGCCATCATGATGGGAACGATATATTACGGAGCGGGTAACCTGTTCTGGTTTGGCACGTTATTGTTGTTTTTCATTACTTCAACGTTGCTCTCCAGGTTTCGTAAAGATCGGAAGCAGGAGCTGGAGAAATCCTATGCCAAGTCAGGAAATCGGGATGCTGGGCAAGTGATGGCTAATGGTGGAATGGGCATGTTCCTATGTCTGGGATACTGGATATTTCCTCATCCGGCATGGGTGTATGCTTTCATTGGTGTAATGGCTACCGTTACATCGGATACATGGGCAACCGAGATTGGGAGTCTCAGTCGCAAGCCGCCGCGCTCTGTTCTCACCTGGAAGGTACTTACGCCAGGTGCTTCAGGAGGTGTCTCACTTCTCGGAACCGTGGCTGCAGCCGTAGGCGGGGCTCTGATTGGTGCGGGAGCATTCTTGTTTTCCTGGATCGCCGGGATAGAAGGGCTTAGTCTGTTTAGTTGGACTTTTGTCGGTCTTGCAGGCGGGTTGGCAGGTGCTTTTGCCGATTCCTATCTGGGCGCAACGGTGCAGATGATGTATCGTTGTACTGTGTGTGGCCGTGAAGTTGAGGTACATGAACATTGCGGGCATCCAACGGTTCGGGCTCGTGGCTGGGCATGGATGAGTAACGACCTGGTGAACGTGCTTAGCTCAGTGATCGGCGGATGTGTGGCGATTGGTTTAGGTAACATTTTGGCGTTGTAAGGGGGAGTACATTTGAGTACGGTACAGGGAGACAAATCGGAGGCTATTTTGGATGCGGCCTATGGTATTTTTGGCTCGAAAGGTTTTTATGAGACCAAAATGTCTGATATTGCAGACGAAGCCGGCATCGCAAAAGGCACCATTTATTTATATTTCAAAAGCAAGGAACAATTATTTATCGCAGTATCCAAGCGGGATTGTAACAGTTTTATCAGCCGTCTTGAATATGCTTTGAACTCGTATGAGAACACAGGTGATAAACTTGGAGCAATAGCCAAGACCCACCTTACGTATTATTATGAGCGTCGCAATCATACCAAGCTCTTTTTTATGGCACCCAATAATGATCCAGATCTGATGAAATTCATGAAGGCATTCATGAATCAATACATGAGTATGGTGTGTGAGGTATTGGAAAGTGCAAGTGTACCTGAGCCTGTATTGCTCGCTGAAGCCTATATTGGAATTCTGGACCGGCTGAAGATGGATATCATGTTGAATCCGGAGTTTAATGAGGAACATCTGAACAAACGAATTGCTTTTGCAGCAGCATTGTTTCTGGACGGATGCCGTTCTTTTTTACAAGTTTAAAGTAAGTGCGCGGATGTACGTAACATTGAATTTTAATTCACAGAGAAGTGGGTACGAGCAATGAACATAATGACGGTTGAGCAAATTGCAAAAAGTTATGGCGAAAAAATATTGTTCAAGGATGCTTCATTTGGTATGGCTGATCAGGACAAGATTGGTGTCGTTGGGGTAAATGGAACCGGTAAATCCACGTTTTTGCGTGTGATATCTGGTATGGAACCTGCAGACGCGGGACAGATCTCCATCGGTAATGACGTACGTATTCAGTTCCTGGCGCAAAATCCGGACTTCAATCCGGATAATACGGTACTGCAACAAGTATTCGAAGGTGACAGCATGGAAATGAAAACCGTGCGTGAATATACGGAAACGATGGAATTATTGGAACTGAATTCGTCCGATCCAGCGTTGCAAGAGCGGTTATTACGTTTGAATCAGCAAATGGAGCAGCTTCAGCTCTGGCAGATGGAGAGTGAAGCGAAGAGCATTTTGTCCAAACTGGGTATTCGTCAATTCGATGCACTGATGGGCACATTGTCTGGTGGACAACGCAAAAGGGTAGCACTCGCTGCTGCGCTGATTCACCCTTGTGAACTGCTCATTCTGGATGAACCGACGAACCATATTGATAATGATTCGGTCGTATGGCTCGAGCAGTACTTGCAGAAGCGCCGCGGCGCACTGCTTATGATTACGCATGATCGGTATTTCTTGGATCGTGTAGCGAATGTCATGCTGGAATTGGACCATGGTCGTTTGTTCCGATATGAAGCTAACTATACACGCTTTCTGGAACTGAAGGCGGAGCGGGAAGAACGGGAAGCCTCTTCCGAACAGAAACGTAAGAACCTGCTTCGGACAGAGCTTGCGTGGATTCGTCGCGGTGCCAAGGCACGGACAACAAAACAAAAAGCGAGAATTGATCGCTTCGAACAACTTAAAGACCAACAAGGAATCCAGCGCTCGGGTTCATTGGAAGTATCGGTTGGCTCCACGCGTCTGGGTAAAAAGATACTGGAGATTGAGCATCTTTCCAAATCCGTCAGTGGTCGCAAACTGATCGAAGATCTGAGTTATATTGCCGTACCTGGAGATCGGGTAGGAATTGTCGGACCGAATGGTAGTGGTAAGTCCACGTTGTTACAGATGATATCTGGCAAACTGGAACCTGATGCAGGTGTGGTTGACGTTGGTCCTACGGTCAATCTGGGTTATTTCACACAGGAACATCAGGAGATGGACGAATCTCTTCGTGTCATAGAGTATATTAAAGAAGTGGCCGAGAATGTGAAAACGGCCGATGGCTCTCTGATTACAGCATCCCAGATGCTGGAACGGTTCCTGTTTACCCCGGCATCCCAGTGGACGCCAATCTCGCGTCTGTCTGGTGGAGAGAAGCGTCGCCTGTATCTGCTGCGTGTGCTGATGGCTGCCCCGAATGTATTGCTGCTGGATGAGCCGACGAATGATCTGGACATCCAGACACTCGCTGTACTGGAAGACTACCTGGATGATTTCCCCGGTGTTGTCTTTGTCGTATCCCATGATCGCTATTTCCTTGATCGTACTGTGGATAAAGTGCTGTCTTTTGAGGGCAACGGTGCTGTACGTGTGCACGTCGGCGACTACAGTGAGTATGCGGAATGGATGCTGAAAAATGCGCCTGGAGCTAATCAAGAGAGTGATACAGGAGCGGCGAAGGTGAAGCAGTCATCGGAGAAAACGACTCCTGCAGTGTCAGCGGCTAAACCGAAGTTGAAATTCAGCTTTAAGGAGCAACGTGAATACGACCAGATTGATGAAAATATTGAGAAGGCTGAAGCCAATCTTGTCCGGATTAACAAAGAGATGGAAGAGTCATTTAGTGATTCTGCCCGTCTGCAGGAGTTGATGGCGGACCAGGTTGAGGCTGAACGTCATCTGGATGAATTGATGGAACGCTGGACCGTTCTGAATGAACTTGCAGAGCAGATTGAACAGAGCAAGTCTTGATTTATAACTAAACATCGCCCTTTCTTCTACAGTGACTTTATGTCGCATTGGAGAAAAGGGCGATTTTTTTGTCTGCGAATTTGCGATTTTATGTGAAACGTTCTGTATGTTCATTACGTTGTATAAGTAAAGAATTCCATAGAAGGGAGAGAACACCACACTTATGTATAAAGAAATTAATCAACAGTTGGCAGCGCTCAAGGAAAAGGGGAGAATTTACGAGAAATGGACCAAACGTCTGGAGAAGCTTCAAACGGAGGAAAGCGAATGGGAGGCAAAGGTAAAACGTCGTCTGGAGCATCTCCAGAAGGAGCAGAAGGACGTTGATCGACTGAACAGTATGACATTGTCGGCATTTTTCTATCAATTGATTGGCAAGAAGACAGAACGTCTGGAGAAGGAAGAACTGGAATTCATGGAGAGCAAGGCTGCATACGACACCGCTTGTCGCATGTTACAAGACGTACAGGAGCAACGAATTCATGTGGAGCAGGAGTTGGAGGGCGGGCGGCAGTATCAGTACTGGCAGAGCGATTACAACGCGCTGTGGGGGAAGAAGGAAGGTCGTCTGCTGGACCAGGATGCGGAATTGCAACAGATGGCTGAGAATCGGGAACATCTGGCGAGCGAGCTACAGGAACTGGATGAAGCTTTCCGGGAGGGAGAATATCTGCTCTATGCTCTTGAACGTGCCGAGAAGGCTTTGTCTTCGGCAGGTAATTGGGGGATATATGACATGATGGGCGGTGGAGTCATCTCCACGCATATCAAGCGAGGAAGAATGGATGACGCTCAGGTCGCCATCATGGATGCAGGTAAGCGTCTACGACGTTTTCAGAAGGAACTGGAGGATGTAGAGATGGCTGTACACGCGGATCTGCATCTGGGAGGTCTGCTTTCATTCGCAGACTATTTCTTCGATAACCTTTTTGTAGATTGGATGGTTCAGGACAAAATTCGCAAAGCCGAACGTCAGGTGAAGGATGGACTAAGCGCGGTTAGGAAGACCATGCATGTGCTAAGAAATGAAATGCGTGACCATAAGGCAGAGTTAGAAATATTGGATCGTAAATATCATGCATATGTGGAACAGGCAGATTAAGAGATATGACAACAAAGGCCCCTTCCAGGCACACCGAATTGTGTGCTTGGAAGGGGCCTTCTGCTTAGACGAACATGTGGATGTTATCCATGATAATTTCGTCGATCAATGATTCTTTTTTACTTGGTTGTAATGTAAGCTGCGAGCAATCGTGCCGTATTCAGGACAGCATCCTTATGCGTACGCTCCATGGAATGAGATGCGTGAACTCCTGGACCGATCAGTGCTGCTCGGATATTGTTTCCTCCGCGTAATGCTGCACTGCCATCTGAGCCATAGTGGGGATAAGTGTCGACGACGTAATCCATTCCATCTTGTTTGGCCAGTTCAATGAGACGACTGGTCATATCGTAGTCATACGGGCCAGAAGAATCTTTGGCACATATGGAAACGTCGGTTTCTTTACAGCTCAGGTCATCACCCATAGCTCCCATGTCTACAGCGATCATTTCACTGATTTCCGCAGGGATATATGATGCGCCATGTCCAACTTCTTCATAGTTCGAGATAAGCAGAGAGACGTTATGTAATGGTTTCCAGGCTTCACGATGTGCAGACTCAAGGATACCAAAGAGGGCAGCCACGCTGGCTTTGTCGTCCAGATGACGTGATTTGATATAACCACTCGGCGTGATGACTGCCCGAGCATCGAAGGAGATAAAGTCGCCGACAGAGATCCCGAGTTTCAACACATCTTCCTTGGAGGAGACGACCTCATCGATTCGAACTTCCATATGGCTCTCGGACCGTTCAAAGGTACGTGCATCCGGATAGACATGGACAGACGGATGAAGGGAGAGAATGGTGCCTGTGTATGTTTTTCCATCCCGAGTATGGATGCTGCAATATTCGTTTTCGATACTTTGCATGGAAAAGCCACCGACAGAGGTAAGCTTCAATGTGCCATAGGATGTAACCGAGCGTACCATGGCCCCTAGCGTATCCACGTGAGCGCTTAAAGCGATTGTCTTGGAAGAGTCCTGTCCGGGCAATGTAAGCACCGCACCGCCCTTGTTATTCAGCTCACAGGCGATGCCCAGTGCGGCTGCTTCCTTCCGAATCATCTCGATAATATGATGTGTGTAACCACTTGGGCTTGGTGTATCCAGCAATTTTTTTAGAAAAGACAGAACGTATGATTCATCAATTGTAAAACTCATTGTGTAATTTCCTCCTCGGATCATGGGTATGGTGTGAAACAAAATACAGCCTGTCTGGGGGAGAGAATGTGATACTACCATTCCTGACTCGCCAGCAGGCTGACTCTGTTGGTTACAATGTCCCCGTAGGGTTTCCTTTGCGCTGACTCTGGATCGAATCATTCTCCAATAGGCTGTCCGATTCATTTGAGTCAAGCGAATCCATCGATTTGAAAGAATCCAACGTAGATTTGCTTGTCGCGGAACTTTCCAATTCAGATACACGCAATTTCAATTGTTTGTTCTCGCGTTGCAATCGGTATTGGCGATAGATGCCATATGACCCTACAATAATTCCACCGATCAGGGTACAGCCGAGAATCAGCAAGATCAGCGGGATTTGTACCGTGTTAAATAACAGGTTGACTTGTACGGAATCCACATTAATAACCGCAAAGATTCCCGTGAGCAGTGCAAAAACAAGACCTGCTATGAGTGCCCATTGCATTTTCATGGTGTTGCCTCCTTGTTGAACAATTGAGAACTAGATATGCATTACCCATATTCGGGTATGTTGCATCTTGTAATGATGATAAAATCCCCTGCCCATACGGGCAAGGGATGCAGGTCACATGGAAAGACAACCTTATTTGGTTAGTTGTTCCATCTGTTCAATCAATTCCTTGAAGACACTCATAGCTTCACGAATTGGCTGTGGTGTAGACATATCCACACCTGCTTTTTTCAGAATGTTGATGGAGTAATCACTTCCACCGCTCTTCAGGAAGCCAAGATATCGGTCAACAGCCGGTTGGCCTTCTTCCAGGATTTGCTTGGAAAAGCTTGTTGCTGCGGAGAAGCCTGTAGCATATTTGTAAACGTAGAAGCTGTTATAGAAGTGGGGAATACGAGCCCATTCCATTTCAATTTCTTTGTCAACAGCCATGCCTTCACCGTGATACTTAACGTTCAGATCATAATAGATCTCGGATAACAATTGTGGTGTTAATGCGTCACCTTGTTCCGCACGTTCATGAATGATTTTCTCAAATTCAGCAAACATGGTCTGACGGAATACCGTTGTACGGAATTGGTCGGCATAATAGGTCAATAGATACAATTTTTCCTTTGGATCTGTTGATTTGTTAAGCAGATAATCCATCAGCAACGCTTCGTTGGTTGTGGATGCAACCTCAGCCAGGAAGATGGTGTACTGGGCATCACGATACGGAAGTGTTGTATCCGAGTAATGTGAATGCAGAGCGTGACCCATTTCATGTGCGAGTGTGAACATACTGTTTAGGTTATCTTTGTGATTCAACAAGACATACGGGTGAGTGCCGTAAGCGCCCCAGGCATATGCGCCTGAACGTTTATTTTCATTCTCATATATATCGATCCAGCGGTTATCATATCCAGTCTGCAATGCGTCAGCATAGTCCTTGCCGAGTGGTTTCAGACCGTCTTTAACCGTTTGTTTCGCTTCCTCATAGGTAATATCCATTTTGTATTCGTCTACGAGTGGAGCGAACAGATCGTACATGTGCAATTGATCCACACCCAGCAACTTTTTGCGCAGGTCCATATAACGATGCAATAACGGAAGGCTCTCGTGAATGGTGTCTACCAGATTGGTATACACATCCGTTGGGATGTTATCTCCATATAGGGACATTTCCATCACGGAAGGGTACTTCCGAACATTAGCATAGAACATATTTTTGGTTACATTTGCATTCAAGGCAGCCGCAATTGTGTTCTTCTGTTTGGCATAGGTTTCGTATACCGCTTTGAAGGCACGTTCGCGAACTTCACGGTTAGGGTTCTCCAGGAACTGAATGTAGCTGCCGTGTGTCAGCTCAACTTCGTTACCATGTTCATCCTTGATTCTTGGGAACTTGAGATCGGCGTTATTGAGCATGCTGAAGATTGTCTGTGGTGCTTGTGAAAGGTTGCCTACCTGTGCAAGCAAAGCCTCTTCTGCTTGGCTAAGAACGTGGGCTTTTTCGCGTTTCATCTCTTCCAGCGTAAATGTATAAGCAGAAAGTTTTTTGTTCGCAATAAATGCGCCCAACTGATCATCCGGCAGGGAAAGAATCTCCGGTGTGACAAAAGAAAGTGCTTCACCAACCCGTACGCCTAATTTCTGGGCTTTTTGGGACAGGTTTTGATATGTAGGATTCGCTGTGTCTTCATCTTGATGCATACGTGCGTACACAAAGAGGCGTTCTATTTTGAGGCTGATCTCATCTTCGAATTCGAAGCAAGATTTGAGTACATCAGGTTGATTCAGTTTGCCTTGGAATTCGGAGGCCTTCTTGGTCAAAGACGATACTTCTTCATATTCTTGATCCCAGGCTTTCTGATCGGCAAATAAATCTTCCAGTTTCCAGCTATGTTCAGCCGGCACCTCGGAACGTTTCAATAATTGACTCATGGAAATCCTCCTTTGATGATCTGATGAATGGTTGGACGAAGCTGCCTTCGTCTCGCTTGCCTGTGCGGAGAGAGACGAAGGAATCAGACTAAGTACCAGGATAACAGATAGCGATTTCTGGTATTTCAACGGCCTTCCTCCTTACGATACGAATAATCTCGTATAGTATGACCTTAGGCACGTTGAAATATTTGAGCATCTGGGTCCCCGTGATTAGGCTCCCATGTTATACAGAAAATAAACGATCAGGAAAAAGGCGAAACAAATGAGCAGGGTAGCAATAAGCGCCATTCCCCGTCTTAATCGATCCGGGATGGAATTGCGTCCCAGAATAAGCACAATACCAAGGGAGAAGGCAAGGATAATAAAGATGACGACATTGCTTGAGTCAAGCTGCATGGGTTAGACCCCTTTGAAGGCAGCCATCAATTGACGCCATTCATCCTCACGGTTCTCAAAATCTGCTTTTGGAAAACGGCGTTCAGCCCAGTGCATTAATGCAGGACGGCTAAGGAATGTATGGCATTCTTCGCCCCACTCTTCCGAAATTTCTCGCAGTACGAGATATTTGCCTTGAACTTCTACGGTCATCATATTCCACTTGTCTGTTTTGTATATTTCATGTTTTTTTATCATAGGTAGTCTCCAAACTAACGGTTTTGGTAAAATGATACCGTACCCTACGATTCAAAGCAAATTTTTTCGACATTTATGGAAAGATAAATTGCAAAATGGAAGCCCATACAGTATAATAAGGGTATTCGCCATAGATGGCGATATTTTTAGGAGGTTTTTCATTTGAAAGGTACAGTTAAATGGTTTAACGCAGAAAAAGGCTATGGCTTTATTTCAGTTGAAGGCGGCGAGGACGTATTCGTACATTTCTCCGCAATCCAAGGAGATGGCTTCAAAACATTGGAAGAAGGTCAAGCGGTAGAATTCGAAATCACTGATGGAAACCGTGGTCCTCAAGCAGCTAACGTAAACAAACTGTAAGAATTTATCCGGCTAACGGACTTCTTATATATTATAAATTTATAGCTGAATATTAAGAACCTAAGCACAGTCCCCCATGGGAGGCTGTGCTTTTTTTGATTCAAAAATTTTCAGTGTAAATAACGGTTGAATACGATGTAAGTTCCCCTGTGTGTTCAGGAGACACGATTGGTCATGCTGGACCATAACTTCAATCCGAAACCGATTAGTGCAGCCAGGGAGAAAGCCATAGCGGTGAGATAGAAGGTTTGTCTGCCTGCATGTTCCAGCAGCAGTCCGCCCAACGTTCCACTAAGAAGTCCCGAAGCACTGGACCAGACAATGGTGAACAAAGCCATACCTGTAGCTCTGTAGCCGTCCGGAACTAGGCGAATGATGTAGCGGACCGCCGTAACGTAGAAAATACCAAAGGTAACACTGTGCATCGTCTGAATTGCAACAACGGCTGCAGGTGTATCGGATATGGACATGAGAAGCAAACGAACCGTATACATCAGTGCAGCAAAAGCAATTAGCGGCAGTTCTTTATAACGGTTTCCATACTTGCTGAGCAGTAGAAATATGGGGATTTCACTTACGGAAGAGATCAGCAAAGACCAGCCGATCAGCCCCTCGCTGGCACCCAGATCTTTTAGCGTGATGGTAAGAAATGCTTCGTTCATGCGATGTCCCATGGCAAGCAAAAATACACAGCCAAAAAAGGTGAGCACATCTCTGCGTTTCAAAATAGCCCATAACCCCGATAGATCCATTTTGCTACTGCTTCCCGAAGGTTGATCCTTCAATTGAAAACTGATCAATAGTGTAGTTGCAGCAAGACCAACGCAGACCCAAATCGTCCATGCTGGACCAAAAGATCCAAGGAAATACCCGATACTTAATGCAAAGAAGGCATAACCGATCGATCCGAAGACTCGAATGGAAGTGAAATTTCGGCCGTACTTGCTGGCCGTTGTAATAGCCATCGTATCGGAGAGTGGATAGACCGGATAATAGAAAAAGTAAAACAGGGTCACGAGTACAAATACCTGACCGAAAGTTGTTGCATTGGCGAGCATGATCCCTGTGATCAATTGACCACCAAGCAGAATGATCATCACTTTGCGTACCGTTTGGTAGCGGTCGCTGGCCATGCTCCAGAACATATTGGAGAACACAGAGATGAGGGGGCCAATTCCGTAGAGATATCCAATCTCAGCCCGACTGAAACCCAGATGACTGAAGTAAAGCTGGAAGTAGGATACCACCAGGACGGTGGAACCAAAGATGGTGAACATGAGAGCCCGAAGCCAGTTCTGATCCGGGCGGGCGTTGTGACTTAATTTCATGATGAGAGACTCCAATCCTGATAACAATTCAATGATTTTATTACCCTTTCAGGGATGTTGATTTACGGACTTTTGGCACGGACATCGTAGGTTCTTGCTTCGTGCGTCGGATAACGAGCCAGACAATGATGAGTTCGGCGAGCAGGCCAAGGGATTGGGCAACAGCGCCAATCATGCCGTTCCACGCAGGAAAAATACTAACCAGTATAAGCAGCACAATTACCGTGCAGATTGCATTCGCCGTTTGCGAACGAAACATCGTTTTTGTCTGACCGCGAAGCAGAATGAGGCCATTGCTGAAATCCAGAAAAGGGAAGATCAGCGGAAATAAGACGAACGCACGCAGTGTCCACAGACTTTGTTGCAAAAGTTCGCCCTGAACGCTCATGACATTTTCGAGTACCCATGGTCCCAAGGGGGTATAGGCAATCGACACCATCATCGCAAACGGAATAAATCCGGTGACAAGTGCGAATTTTCGTACCAGTTTGGCGTCTACAAGGTAGAAATTCAGCACGATCTGATGGATGTATGTAAAGAAGCTTAGCATCAACTGCATCAGACTGCTTGCTATGGCAAAGGATGAAATGGCTAGTGCGATCCCGGTCGTTTTGCCAAGTACGATGTTAATAACCGGTCCTATGAACAGCGCTACAAAGCTGGATAACAGAAGCGGCTTATAAAAGCGAAATACGTCTGCCTTGCTCTCGACGGGATGATCCTCAAGCTTGGCTGGCATCTTGCGCTTGATGCTGTTACCCTCCAGAAAGCTGACAAGCGCTTCAATCATCATGCCAGTAGCAAAAATGATAGCGCCTACACGTCCACTGTCAATGCTGTCTGTGTATATGAAATAGAGGGATAGGCCGTACATTCCGGCTAAACGGAATACCATCCCGATGGTTAACCACTTGGTGCGGTTATTCGTAATGATGATCCCCTGATAGATGTTACGGATCACTGAAAAGATACTTACATACATGAGAATTTCATATACGTCGATGACTTTGTTCAGCAGATCCGGACTTACACCAAACAAGTATTTGAACACCCCGGTACCAACGGGAGAGTATACGATGAGAAACCCAATGAGAAGCACACAGGCCAGAAATATTTTGGTCACAAACGTGAGGGCCTGAAAGGAAAGGCGATCGCGAACCAGTGCGGAACAGGTTTGCCGAAGCAGGGTGGAGGGGCGTTCCGTGAGGGTTAACAAGCTACCGGCGATGGCATAGCTGGCAATAACCGTCTCAGGATGAGCGGAGCGTGCTAATGTGCTGTTTATGATGACGTGAGAAATGGTGACGAGAGAGGCGGAAATGCCAAGTGGCACAAAAAAAGAAAATAACCGTCTCCACGAAAGTGATTCACTTGACGACATGTCAACGACTCCTTTGATGGATGAAATATGCCTAGTATATCACAAAGCTTTGGGCGCGGATGCGATTTTTTATGCGGAATATGCGGCAGATCATTTGTACAATTAAGGGGATCATATTATAATAGGAATGGTTAAAAATCGCTCTAATACGTATTCAACCAAGTGGAGGCACATTTATTTTGAGCCAATCAAATCGAAAACGTCATCAATATCCGCGTGGACCGCTGGCATTGATGAGAGGGGTGTACAAATACACCATTCCGGAAACACGGAAGGCACTGAATGGATGGCGTGCTCAAGCTGAGGCGATTCCGAATGAGGAGTTGCGTACACAGGCACTTGCCAGTCTGAAGGATAAACAGTTTCACTGTGAAGGCGGAACCGTCTACGCATTGGCTGATTTGCCCAACAGACACATTCTGATTCCGCTGATCGTTTCATATCAAACTATTAGTGATTATTTGGACAATCTGTGCGACCGCAGCACGTCGATGGACCCGGATGACTTTCGTCTTCTCCATCAATCCATGCTTGATGCGGTAGATCCCGAAGCAATTCCCGTCAATTATTATGCCCTCCGTGAGGAGCAGGATGACGGTGGGTATCTGCGGAATCTGGTGACCACATGTCAGGGACTGACCCGTCAGTTACCAGGCTATACGTCCGCCAAGCCCCAAATTCAGGATCTGGCAGGCCTATACACGGACCTGCAGGTATATAAGCATATCAAGCCGGAACTGAGAGAAACGGCACTGCTCGAATGGTGGTCGGAGCATCGTCATCGCACACCTCAGTTTCGTTGGAACGAATTTGCTGCTGCAACTGGCTCTACACTGGGCGTTTTCATGCTGTTTCTGGCTGCGAGTGACGATCAGTTGACTGAAGAGCAAGCGGCCTCGATCCACACGGCCTATTTCCCACATGTATGCGCATTGCACATTATGCTCGATTATTTAATTGATCAGGATGAGGACCGCATCGGGGGAGATCTCAACTTCTGCAACTATTATGAGAATGTGGAGACAATGCTGGACCGAATTGCTTTTATTGTGGAGATGGCACGCAGCGATGTACAGAAGATTCCGGGAAGCTCCTTTCACCGGATGATCATCGAAGGACTGATTGCCATTTACCTGTCTGATCCCAAAGTCAGCGAACAACAGGAAGTTCGCGTTGTATCCAAACGTCTGCTGAAAAATAGTCCGATCACAAGAATATTTTTCTTCATTTTCAGTCGCTGGATACGGAAAAATATGTAAGTCAGGTGTGATATTGCGGAGCCTGAAGTGAAACTAGAGGAGGAAGAAACATCATGACAGCAGTAAAGAAAATCGCAGTATTAACGAGCGGTGGTGATTCACAGGGGATGAACGCGGCTGTTCGTGCGGTTGTTCGCAGCGGACTGTTTCACGGTCTCGAAGTATTTGGAGTTCAACGTGGATACCAGGGTCTTTTGAATAATGACATTTTCCCAATGGATTTGCGGAGTGTAGGGGATATCATCCAACGTGGGGGAACGGTTCTTCAATCGGCACGTTGCAAGGAGTTCTATACCGCTGAAGGCCAGCAAAAAGGTGCGGACATTCTGCGTGCCCGTGGCATTGACGGTCTGGTTGTAATCGGTGGGGATGGTTCCTACAACGGAGCGAATAAACTGAGCAAGCTGGGCATTAACACCATGGGGCTGCCAGGAACGATTGATAACGATGTTTCATTCACCGACTATACCATCGGATTTGATACAGCGGTAAGCATAGTAGTTGATGCAGTAAACAAATTACGTGATACGATGTCTTCACACGAACGTTCTTCCATCGTTGAAGTTATGGGTCGTCACTGTGGAGATATCGCTCTGCATGCCGGACTTGCTTCGGGTGCTGAGACGATTCTTGTCCCAGAAGTTCCGTTTGACATGGACGAAGTGGCTGATCGGATGAAAGCTAACTTTGCACATGGCAAACGTCACAGTATTATTATCGTTGCTGAAGGCGTGGGCAAGGGTGAAGATGTAGCAAAAGAACTGATGGAACGTTGCCCGACATATGAGCCGCGTGTAACCGTTCTGGGTCACATTCAGCGTGGGGGTACGCCAACTCCATTCGACCGTAACCTGGCAAGCCGTCTTGGAGACTTCGCTGTTCGCAGTCTGATTGCAGGCGAGACAGACAAAGGTTGTGGCATTATCAAGGGTGAACTTACCTTGACGGATATTGATAAAGTGGTTAACACAAAAAAAGATTTCGATATGGTGACTTACGAGCTTGCACAACGTTTGTCCCAATAATTCGATT
This sequence comes from Paenibacillus xylanexedens, assembly GCF_001908275.1. Taxonomy (NCBI): domain Bacteria; kingdom Bacillati; phylum Bacillota; class Bacilli; order Caryophanales; family Paenibacillaceae; genus Paenibacillus; species Paenibacillus xylanexedens. The sequence continues at coordinate 3,138,977 of NZ_CP018620.1, forward strand.
CTTACGCAAAGAGCACAATCCCGCTTTAACGTGGATTGTGCTCTTTTTGTTGTTTCACGGAGTGAGTATATCAATGTTACGCCTTGCGGAGTGCGGCTTGTTTTTGTACTAGGAAGAGTCTCCAGAGAAGCGCTGTTGCTCCTACGGCAAGGCCGGCAATAAGCCCGATCCAGTATCCAAAGGCGCCGAGTGAAGTATACGTAGCTGTTAGGTAACCTACAGGCAGACCAATGATCCAATACGCTACAAACGTAATGATCAATGCCGGATTAACATCTTTGTAGCCACGTAATGCTCCTTGGGTCGGTGTAGCAATCGCATCCGAGATCTGAAAGAAAATGGCGTAGATAAGGAAATGCTGCGTAAGTGCAATGACCTCCCGATCGTTTGAATACACGCCTGCAATCTGTTCGCCGAACACAATCAACACGATCGCTGTCAGCAGTGAGAGTCCGATGGCTCCACCAATTCCAAGCAGACTGTATTGTCTGGCATCTCTCAGACGCCCCGCACCTGCCTCATAGCCCACAAGGATCGTAAGAGCCATACATATGCTCACAGGCAGCATGTAGAGCGTAGAAGCGAAATTCAGCGCCGCTTGATGGGCAGCAATTGTTGTGGTATCGAAACGGCTCATCATTAAAGTCACAGCAGCGAAGATGGACGTTTCGAAAAAAGTCGCAAATCCGATGGGCACTCCAATCTTAAGTAACTCTTTCCATTTTGACAATGATACACGGGTCCATTCACGGAAAATGCCATACTGGGCGAAAGGTTCGACCCGATGGACAAAAAAGAGACTAATAAGAAAGATCAGCCAGTATGTACATGCTGTAGCAACACCAGCACCAACACCGCCCAATTGTGGAAAACCCCAGCGACCGAATATTAGCAGATAATTTAGAAAGATGTTAACGGGCAGGGAAACCAACGTAATGAACATCGTAGTCCGTGTCTGGCCAAGTGCATCCATGAAGCTGCGCAGCACCGTATATCCGAAGAGCGGGATAATGCCAAAAGCAAGTGCGCACAAAAAATAGAAGGCAACTTGGGCAACTCGGGGTTCCAGAGGCATTCCGTTCAGTATAGGGCCAAGTAACAACGCCCCGGCTCCGATCACGACGAGACTGACTGCAATCCCGAGATACAACGCCTGGATGACGTTATACCCGATCTGATCATTGCGTTTGGAACCTAACAGATGGGAAACGACAGGTGTAATACCGATCAAAATCCCGCTTAGTCCAGTTTGAACTGGCATCCACAGACTTGTGCCAATCGCGACGCCTGCAAGGTCGGCCGGGGAAAACTTGCCTGACATATTGGTGTCGAAGAACGACATGGCAGAGAGGGCGATTTGAGTGGTGAAGATGGGCAAAAATATAATCAGGAATTGCTTCACTTTTTGGGAAAAACTTGTTGTGTTCATGTTCACTGGCAGTGCCTCACTATTCTAAAGAGATGTCATCCAAGTGTCATATCTGGACAGCTATTTATTGTAGTGGATTTTGATCAATTTGAATAGGGACAGAAAGCAGAGTAGGGGTGTACAGAGAAAAATGAACACCAAAAAAACCTCGCTCCGCTATATGCAGAACGAGGTTGGATGAAATGAGAAGTATGAAAGAGTGCGGATTACTTATATTGTACACCTGATGTATAACGGTTGGACGCATTCCAGAGCAGATATTCATGTACATCCATGTCTTTCATTGCTCTAATCTGGTCTTCCACTTGTTTCTTGCCATACTTGACATAATGCCCACTGCCCAGCCAGCTTGCTGTGAAGTCCTGAATCCACGGACGAATGACGGGTTTGAGTTCTTTGGTAGGGTCTAGTTTCTTGTGTGTATCTTCCATTGAACCCTTGATGGTTGTGTAAGGATCTTTGTCAGGGTCCTTGACCCCATACCAGCCAGTAGAATAGTGACTAGGGTATACCATCGGTGAGATTACGTCCACATTTTCGGATATTTTAACAAAATCTTGTCCAATGCCTTCAGCCGCAGGTACGGAAGCGGCATAACCAAAAATATCAACCGAGACACGGACCCCTAGCGGGGCCAACTCCTTGCGTGCATATTGCACGAATTCAGCCACAACATCGACTCGTGACTTGTCGGATTTGGTATATTTCAGTACATCGGCTCGAGTTTCGAAACCTTCCGGGAAACGAACGTAGTCAAATTGAATCTCTTTAAATCCAAGCTTGGCAGCTTCCTTGGCAATCTCAATGTTATAGTCCCATACTTCCTTGCTGTACGGATTCACAAAGCTATCGCCTTTGCCATTTGCCCAGACAGATCCATCCTTATTACGGAAGGAGAGCTCCGGATTTTTCTTGGCAAGAATCGTATCTTTGAATACAACGACACGTGCAATCGGGTAGACCTCATGTTTTTGCAATCGTTTCATCAAGGCATCGATATCCCGAATAAAAGGTTGGGATTTACCCATTTTCTGAAGCGCTTTGTTTTCTGTGGGATAAGTTATGTATCCGAGATCGTCTTTGATATCAATGACCATGGCATTCAGTTCTGTACTGTCGGTCAGTTCCAGCAATTCTTTCATACGTGCACCGCCGGCACTGTAGGCCGTTACATAGATACCTTTGACCACGGGTGCATCAGGTTGAGGATCAATTTTGGCAGGTGGGTTATCGGCATCAATAACAACCTGATCTTTTTGAGATTGGATAATTGCGGTGTTAAAACTGTTGGTTAACGATTGGAATTGAGGATTTCCCTGGTCCGCCACTGCGGGGGCACCACCAAAGCTTCCAAAGGCCATAGCCATTAAAGCCCAAAACATGTTCATTCATTTCCACTCCCTTATGTGTGCATTCCATGTATGAATTATACATTAAAGCCTCTGGGCTTTTAACCATATTAATCAAGTAATGAAACACATGGAAAAAATGAAAACCGCTTCCTGCTGAGGAAATCCCCTGCAAGAAGCGGCGTGATCAATCTGAAAAAAATTATTGAATGTAAATCTCATTTTGATGCTCACAAATACTGTACTGAATGATTTCCATTGCGTCTCCCTGTTCCAGGATGCCCAGCCCATCCCGGAGGACAATCAGTGAGTCGAGTTCATTCGGTTTCAAGAAAGGGAGCATTTCCGGGCACCATCTGTTGACAATCTCAAACAGTTTTACCGTTTCCATATCCACAATAATCACCCTTTCCTACTCGAATTCCAAAATGGTAAGTCATTCGGCGCGATTCGGGAAAGCATATGGCCTGTGAAATTGAAGGGTTGAACCTGCTATACAACATATTTAGGAGCCGTACACCGTTATTATACCACAATGTTGTGAATTGTTAACCGTACAGGTGTCTCAACTTCTGCGAAATGAACCCATAACACCAACCGTTTCCACAATGTTAACAAAAGCGTTTGGATCTGTATCCTTGATAATACGTTTAATTTCAACCAACTCGTAGCGGGTGGTAACGGTCATGAGCATGTCCTTCTCAATATCCGTGTAGGCTCCCTGAGTCTTAATTTTGGTAACTCCACGAGGCCGAACAAGTAATTTTTTTAACATGGCTTCGGTTTCGTTTGTAATAATGTACAGTGTTACTTTGACGTGACTGATATGGATCAGATCAAGCACTTTACCTGTAATGTAGATGGATACCATCGAGGCCAAGGCTGTATTCCAATTGTCACTCAGGTATCCTGCAAGCATAATGATCGTACCGTTCATACCGGCCATTACTGTACCAATCGGAAAGTCTCGTTTACGCGTGAAAATGGACCCAACAATGTCGAGTCCTCCTGTGGAGCCGCCGACTCGGAAGGAAACGCCAGTACCCATTCCAATAAGCACACCGCCAAATACAGAACTAAGTAAAGGGTCTGTAGCCACAGCAAAAACAGGCAGAAGCGCAATGAACCAGGAAGTGGCTGCTACCGAAAGAATACTTAATGTAATGAAGCGTCGTCCAAGAATAAACCAACCTGCAATGAGCAGGGGAATGTTAAGAACAAAATACATTATACTAAGATTCAACGTTGTAAAATAACCCAGAAGCATTGAAATACCGGACACCCCGCCGCTTAAAAGCTGATGGGGGACCAAAAACCAGTTGAAGCCGCAGGCAATAGCTGCAGCACCCAAAATGATCACTAAAGAGTGCCAAATTATTTTGGGCAATTTAATCACCTCATTTATATTTAAAACCAGATTGCTGGTAATCTTGAATTGTTTTGTGATATAATAATTTGTGGATATTCTTGAGTAGGAAACTTTTCCTAAATGGAGCAATAAAATTTTGAAATGTTTCAAACACATGTATGTAGTTTTAGTCTTATGTTGGGGACCCATTCATGGAATTATATTCGTTAGTGAAAATAATTCGTCCCGTTGGGATACCCTATAAATATTAACGCTACTTAAGAATACAGACAACAAAGTGGATTGTCCACCATGTCCACCATATAAAAGGAGCATGAATAATTTTGACAAATTTAAACTTTACAGATTTCAATCTTGAACCACTGGTGCTGCAAGCCATCACTGAGCTCGGGTTTGAAGAAGCAACACCGATCCAATCCAAAGCGATTCCTTTGGCACTCGAAGGCAGAGATTTGATTGGTCAAGCTCAAACAGGTACGGGTAAAACAGCTGCATTCGGTATTCCGTTGATCAGCAAAATCTCAAAAAGTGACGAGAAAATCCGCGCCCTTATTATGGCACCTACACGTGAACTTGCAATTCAAGTTGCTGAAGAGATCGAAAAACTCACTCGCTTTAAAGGTCTTCGCTCCCTGCCAATCTACGGCGGACAAGATATCGTGCGTCAAATCCGTGCACTGAAAAGAAAACCACAGATCATCATTGGTACACCTGGACGTCTCCTTGACCACATCAACCGCAAAACAATCAAACTAGATGATGTACAAACTGTTGTACTGGATGAAGCAGATGAAATGCTCGACATGGGTTTCATGGAGGATATCCAATCTATCCTGAAACAAGTTCCAGACGAGCGCCAAACTATGCTGTTCTCAGCAACAATGCCTCCTAACATTCAAAAATTGGCACAACAATTCTTGAACAATCCTGAACACATTTCTGTGATTCCGAAACATGTTAGTGCACCATTGATTGACCAATCCTATATCGAAGTACCTGAGCGTCAAAAATTCGAAGCATTGAGCCGTTTGTTGGATATGGAATCTCCTGAACTGGCGATCGTATTCGGACGTACAAAACGTCGTGTTGACGAATTGGCTGAAGCTTTGCAAAAACGTGGATATTCTGCAGACGGTCTTCATGGTGACTTGTCCCAGAATCAACGTGATGCGGTAATGCGTAAGTTCCGTGACGGCAGCATTGACGTACTCGTTGCAACAGACGTGGCTGCACGTGGTCTCGACGTATCTGGCGTAACTCACGTTGTTAACTTTGACCTTCCGCAAGATCCGGAGAGTTATGTTCACCGTATTGGTCGTACAGGTCGTGCGGGTAAAGAGGGTGCTGCTTGGTCCTTCGTTACACCGCGTGAGATTGATCACTTGCACTTCATCGAGCGTGTAACACGTCACCGTATTCCACGTAAACCACTGCCAACAATGGCAGAAGCGGTTGAAGGTAAACAACGTTTGACAGCAGAGCGCTTGCTGGAAATCGTACAATCGGGCGAACTGAACGAATACAAAGGTATTGCGATTCAAATGCTTGAGCAATATGATTCTGTTCAACTGTTGTCGGCTGCACTGAAGCTCCTGACAGGTGACAAGAAAGATGCTCAAGTTGATCTGACTCCTGAAGATCCAATCCGTGCAAAACGTCGTAAACCGGATGTTCGCTCTGGCGGACGTAAACCATCGGGTTACAGCGGTAACCGTACAAGTGGTAGCGGCGGCAGTGGTGGTGGTTACAACCGCGATCGCAACAGCAGTGGCAGCGGACGTGGCGGTTACAACCGTGATCGTAACAGCGGCAGCAGCACTGGCGGTGGAAGCAGAGAAGGTGGTTACAACCGTGACCGCAAACCGCGTCCAAGCAGTAACGAAGGACGTCGTCCAGCGAAAGATTCTTCTTTCGAGTAATATAAACGTATGATCTGAAAAATGGAGCGGGCAACTGCTCCATTTTTTTATTTTCAAAGTTACTGCATCATTTTATTTCACTGCCAGAAGCGGCCAGAAGCGCTAGCTAAGGACAATGACGATCTCTTTTCGGGAAGTACTGGCTTTTCCTATCTATAATAAGGTATATTAATATTAGACTTCAGGTAATTCGCAAGGCTGCAGAGGAGGAGAAATGTTTGGAATTTAAAGGAGCTATGGGTGGGATCTACCGGCTTACAGAGTGGATTACGAGACTGGCCGCAACCAATCTGTTGTGGGCTATTTGTTCGTCTCCGTTCTTGTTTTTCTTGATTATGAAACTGCTCGTGATGCAGCAGAACCTCGCAAACGAATCATTGCAAATGAACTGGGCTATAGCTATTGTGGCACCGCTTACACTGTTCCCGGCGACTTCGGCGCTGTTTACGGTTGTTCGTAAATGGAATATGGGCGATACGGATGTACCGATCTTCCGTACTTTCTTTGTAGGTTACAAGGAAAACTACAAGCAAAGTTTAATTGGGGGCATTTTTTACACACTGCTGTTCGCGATTATGTATCTGGATTATACAGTGTACATGACGCAGTTCCGCAATATGCAGCTCGTGGGAATCATCATGTTAGTACTGCTTCTCTTGTTATTTGTATCACTCTTTAACTTTTTCTCGATGGTTGTACACTATCATATGTCGATCGGACTCATTATCAAAAACGCGGTATTGCTTACGCTGATCAGACCATTCCGTGTATTTTCCACATTGCTGGGAAGTGGATTGCTGTTCTACATCGGTTTCCGTTATCCGGTCTTGTTCGTTTTCTTCATTATCAGCATCATTGCCTGGTTCGCTTTCTTTAACTTCTACGCAACCTTCAACAAGATGCAGGAGCAGATGGAGAAGATGCAACTCAAGAAGGAAGAAGAGGAAGCTGCTGCGCTGGCTGAACAATCAGGAGAGAATGGTGAAACATCTGAGCCATCAGACGACAAAAACATTACATTGCAAAAATAAAACATGATGGATCGCCATTTACTTTTTACACAGTTAGGGATATAATAATTGTACATCCTGCGATGTACGTTTCGGTTATTCGTTGTTTTGAACCAATGATGATGTCTTCGGGAGATCAACACAGAATGTTGCTGAAAAGCCCTGTCTATACGACATGGGGACTTCAAAAAGCATTTTTGCGGTCACCCACCTGCCAAGCAGGTTCATAAGACAATGTAGCCGGACGGCATAGGCGGGTTCCTAAATCTTCATGTACAGCACCCTGACTTTTCCTCTACAAAAGGAATTTCAGGGTGTTTTTAAGTTGTGATGAATGTTTTTGATTGGTTTTATGATAAATATGATGCTTGCCCTTTTGTTACTACTTGAACAATGTTACACTAAGATACATAAATGGAACGGTTACAATCAAAGGAGGAAGGGTCTTGACCTTAAAGAGAACGCTCGTCGGTATCATCCGCAGCATGGAGGGGACCAGCGATCGAGCCAAGGATCCCAAATTAAAAACACGGTATTATAACTTATCCAAAGACAGAGCCTGGGAAGAGGTCTCTTCGACACTCAAAAAGATTCCGGGTTATAAAGTGCTGCATGAAGTGCCTTCTGTTGGAGAAGTTATTCTGGAGAAGCGGACTACCTTTGGACGGACGATGGATATTACAGTTTCCATTATCTCAGTAAGTCCTGTTCGCAGTGCGGTGGATATGTATTCAGCTTCACGTGGTTCACTTGGAGACTTGGGTTCCAATTATCGCACGATTATGAACTTATTCTCTGTACTGGATAAAAAGCTAAGCAAGTATAAAGCAAATGATTGAAATAGATGATAAATAACAAAAAGCGAGTGAAGGTTAACCTTCCTCGCTTTTGTTCTGAACGTATGATAACTTCTACAGCAAAGCTTTTACAGCAGCAATCGCTTGTTCGAAGTTAGGGGAGTCTGTCATTTCAGGCAAATACTCCACATATGTAATCCGGTCTTCGGCATCCAAAACAAAAATGGAGCGCATGTCGAGTTGGAATTCTTTGATCAGAACGCCGTAGTCTTCACCGAAAGAACGTGTTTTGTAGTCTGACAATGTAACTACGCGGTCAACACCAGCTGCTCCACACCAACGAGCCTGAGCAAACGGAAGGTCAACGCTGACTGTCAAGACAACAACATTGTCTCCGAGTTCTCCGGCTTCCACGTTGAAACGACGAGTTTGCGCATCGCATACGCCAGTATCCAGGGAAGGAACAACGCTGATTAATTTGATTTTGCCTGCGAAGTCTTTCAGGGAAGCATCCTCAACCAGGTTCTTGCTCAGTGTAAAATCAGGTGCTTGATCGCCCACTTTCAGTTCGGGTCCGATCAATGTAATAGGGTTGCCTTTAAATGTGGCTGCGCCTGTACGTTCTTGTGTCATAATAATGTTCCTCCTTATAAATTGGTGATCCGTGCCAAAATCCATTATAATCTTTTATGAAAGGCATTGTCCAATTCGGACATGTACCATTACGATGGATCAGAGATGTAAGTCCGATCTGAACAGGGTGGAGTGAAAGAAGAAATTTATGATATTTATTCGCTATGAGAACTGGAAAGGTTATTTGAAGTATTTCCCTTTGACGTCGCTTTTTTTAATTGCCAATGTAGTCATGTTTATTGTGTTAACGGTGAACGGTGGATCAACGAACAATATGGTGTTGCTGAAATTCGGGGCACTTACGAATCATGAATTGTTCGCGCATGAATGGTGGCGTTACATTACATCCATGTTCCTGCATGCGGGCTTCAGTCATTTATTGTTTAACAGCTTTGCGTTAATCGTATTTGCTCCACCGATGGAGCGGTTGCTCGGGTCGGTAAGGTATGGTGTATTGTACCTGGGTGGCGGTGTATTGGGTAATATTCTTGCTGTTGCGTGGTACAACTCGGTTGGGAGTATTACCATCTCGGTAGGTGCTTCAGGAGCGATCTATGCCGTCTATGGTGCATTCCTGTATGTAGCGCTGTTCCAGCGAACGATGATGGACGAGGCTTCGCGCAAAACAATGTACACATTACTTTTGTTCGGGATCATATTCTCCTTCGCCATGTCAGGCATCAACTGGATGGCTCACCTTGGCGGATTGTTGGGTGGATTCTTTATTTACGGACTGTTGATCAGATTGTGGAAACCCCGCAGCTTAAAGCGGTAGTCAGAACGTTCTCCAGATGGAATGCAATCAAGGATAAGTAGGGTATAACAGATTGGAGCGATTAGGCGAGTGGAATTAAGACAGTTGCATTACTTTTTGAAAGTGGCACAGAAGGAACATGTAACACAGGCTGCTGAAGAGTTGCATGTGGCACAGTCGGCGGTGAGTCGTCAGATTCATCAGCTGGAAGAAGAACTGGGCGTGGACCTTTTTATGCAAAAGGGACGAAACCTGCAGTTGACTGCAGTGGGGCAGCTTTTTTGCAAACGAATTGAAGGTATATTAAAAGATTTGGACAAGGCAGTTGGGGAAGTTCATGAGTTTCTGGACCCGGAGCATGGAGAGATTCGAATTGGGTTTCCGCATAGCCTGGGGATTCATCTCATTCCTTCCGTGGTGGCTGCTTTCCGTCAGCGCTACCCCAACGTGAAATTCAGATTTAAGCAGGGGATGTTCCCTACGCTGATTCGTGATGTGTTATCCGGAGAGGTAGACTTGGCATTCATTTCTCCTTTTCCAGAGAAGCATGATCAAGTAGATGGCGATATTGTACTCACGGAAGAATTACATGCCATCCTTCCTCCCAATCACCCGTTAGCTGGTGAAGAGACAATTGCGCTTGAACAGCTCAAGGATGATAAGTTCGTATTATTCAGCAAAGGTTATTCTCTTCGTCCTATTGTGTGGCATGCCTGTCTGGAAGCTGGTTTTACACCCAAGATTGCTTTTGAAGGGGAAGAGACCGACACCATCCGCGGATTGGTCGCTGCGGGCATGGGGGTCAGTCTTTTGCCTGAGATGGCGTTATTCCAGACGAACCCTTTGCAACCGGCACATGTGGCTATCTCCCATCCAAAAGTAACGCGAACTATCGGGTTAATTCATCGTGCGCATGATAAACTGCCGCTGGTTGCTCAGTCCTTTCGTTCATTCTTGCTTGATTATTTCGGTTTACAACAAAACAATACCCCATCCGATTAACGGTGGGGTATTGTTTTTTGTTGTATTAGGTATCCAATTAATCGCGGCTGTTGAAGATTCCGATGTAACGAATCAATTCAAGCAGTGAGATCAACGCTGCAGCAACGTAAGTCAAGGCTGCGGCATTGAGAACTTTTGCAACACCTTTTTCCTCTTCATTACGGATGTACCCTTCGGATACCATAATCTCTCTGGCACGATTACTTGCATTGAACTCAACCGGTAAAGTGATGAGTTGGAATGCTACAGTTACGGAGAAGAAAATGATACCGATACCTACAAGGTTCATGGCATTGAAGATGAATCCTGCAATCAACAGGAATGGAGCTAATCCGGATGCAAAGTTCACAATTGGGAAGATCCGGTGACGCAGTGCCAGCATAGGGTAACTTTCTTTATGCTGAATGGCGTGGCCAACTTCGTGACACGCTACCGAAACAGCTGAGATTGAGTTTTCGTAATATACTGGTTCTGATAAACGTACAACCCGATTAATCGGATCATAGTGATCAGAGAGTGTACCGCGTACAGGTTCAATTGGAACATCATGCAGCCCGTTAGCATCAAGCATCTGGCGAGCGGCATCGTAACCAGTCATTCCGTTCTGGTTCGGTACCTCCGACCAACGTCTAAACGTACCTTTAACGCGAAATTGCGCCCATAAAGAGAGCAAAAAGGCGATAATGATCAATACGAACATACCGTTATTAAAACTCATATTCATTCCTCCGCTTTCTAAGAATAAGCTACATCATGGTGTTCTCAAGCAAGATTTTTAGTGCCTCCATTGTACCGGCACTTTTGGTGAGGAGTCCTGCCATCATTTTACGTGCTTGTACAGGTTTCATCTCTCCAAGTAGCGGTTTGAGTTCGTTAACCTCTCGCTCAAGTTGTTGTACATGAAGCTCCAATGTTGTCAGTTTGCTGGCAACTTGTTCTTCTGTACTAACCAGACGCCACTTCTCAAGAGATTGTTTAATCTCGTCGAGACTATACTTCTCTTGTTTCATCTGTACAATACGTTCAAGCCTCGTTAAAGTTTCATTACTATAGAGACGATAATTTTTTTGTGTACGTTCTTCGGGAGCGATTAGTCCAAGCTTTGTGTAATAATCAATCGTCCGTTCACTAACACCAGCGGTCTTGGCAAGTTCGCCAATCCGAAAAAGTTTCATATCCCCAATGATATTCACCTCGCTTGCAAGTTCAAATGTAGGGAATTGTAGTTTCCATTTGTGAATTTCTAGACTACGCCCAATTTTTCTTACTAATAAGTATGATACATGATCTTTAACCGTACAGTCAAACGTTATGCTTTGACAACCAGCATACTGCATTTCTATATCTATGTACTCATAGAATGTGATTATGTACTTAAGTGCAAGAAAAAGACGTATGACTTTATTCCCAGAAATAATTTTCAGTTTTGATGAAAATACTCTTGTCAACTTTCCTCTCTTCTGCTTATAATGACATTAAGAGTTTCACGTTATGTGAAGAAACTTAACATAAGAGGGAGTGGGGTATATGAGAAAGAAATGGTTGGTTTCCGTGTTAGTAATGCTTACTTTGTTCGCTTTTCCGGTCAGCGCATTTGCGGCTGCGGAGGGTCCGACTAACATTGAACTTCAAAGTGGTTTGAACTCAGCCTTTACGTTTCTGGCTGTTGTACTGGTGTTCTTGATGCAAGGGGGATTTGCTTTACTCGAAGCGGGTTCAACACGAATGAAGAATGCAGGACACATTGCGGGTAAGACCATCCTGACATTGGGAATTTCAGTTATTGCCTTCTGGGCTTTGGGTTTCGGTCTTGGTTTCGGTAATGGTAACAGCTTCTTTGGAACAACAGGATTCTTCCTGAGTGGTGACAAGATGGCTGCTTCCTTCGAATCACTGGCTTTCTCCGATGTTCCACTGACTATTAAATTCGTATTCCACCTCGCCTTTGCGGCGGTATCTCTGGCCATTGCCTGCGGTGGTATGGCTGAACGTGCAAAGATGAGCGTATATATTGTTTTCGGTACTCTTTATACCATTATCATGTATCCGGTTGTTGCTCACTGGGTATGGGGCGGCGGCTGGTTGGCTGAGCTGGGTATGCAAGACTTTGCAGGATCGACGGTTGTTCACTTGACTGGTGCGACTGCAGCATTGGTAGCGACCATCTTGTTGAAACCACGTATTGGTAAATATAACAAAGACGGCAAACCTAACATCATTCCAGGTCACAACCAAGTGTATTCCGTACTCGGGGTTATTATCCTCTGGATCGGTTGGTTCGGATTCAACCCAGGTAGTACATTATCTGCCATGGGGGATGGATTCTTCGGTTATGTTGCATTAACTACTAACGTAGCTGCTGCAGCCGGTGGTGTTGCTGCACTGTTGATCTCATGGGCAGTACTTGGTAAGTCAGATATTCCTAGCATGTTAAACGGTGTGCTTGCGGCACTCGTTGCAATTACAGGAGCATGTGCATTCGTTGAACCTTGGGCAGCGCTGGTTATCGGTGCTCTGGCGGGTATCATCACATTCTTCACAGCACAGTACTTCGATCGTAAAGGAATTGACGATCCAATCTACGCTTTCTCCGTGCATGGTATTGCTGGTATGTGGGGTGCGATCTCCACAGGTTTGTTCGCTACTCCTGAACTTGCCGAGAATGCTGGTGTAGGTCAAGCGGGTCTGTTCTATGGCGGTGGATTCCACCAATTGGGCGTACAGCTTCTCGGTCTGGCAGGTGCTTTTGCCTTCGTACTGGTCATGTCCTTCATTATTCTGGGCGGAATGAAAGCAATCATGGGCATCCGTGTTACTGAAGAAGAAGAAACAATGGGTCTGGATATCAGTGAGCACGGTACTTACGGATACCCTGAACAAATGAAAAATGTAGATTCTAAATCCAATGGTGGTACGTTCAGCTCCTGAGGTGAATGATGCTGAATCATGCTTCAAGGAGGCTGGACATGATGGAACCCATCTCGTATGCAAACTATTCCTGGTCTTATCAGGGAATCGATGGTGCGGTGTCTTCTCAAGAACTGCGCCAGGCACGTGTGATATTACAGAACGAGCTCCAGGAATTGTTGTCCGCTTCCTTGTCGCCGATCGAGTGGTACCAAACGGTAAATGAACTGCATGACCGGATTGCACGGAAAGCAGTAGAGTTATGCATTCAGGGGATGGTTGAGGAAGGCTTCGGCCAACCTCCCGTCCCCTATGCCTTTATCGTATTTGGCAGTTCCGGCAGGGAAGAAGCAACATTATGGAGTGATCAGGATAATGGCATGATCATTAGCGATACCCCGCACGAAGGTAAAGAGGAATATTTTGCTCAGCTCGGACAGCGAATGACGGATATGTTGGAAGAGCTTGGTTACGCCAAGTGCGAAGGCAAAGTCATGTGCTCTGAGCCACTCTGGAGAAAAACGCTGGCGTCATGGAAGCAACAATTAGCAGATTGGAGCTCGGATCTGAATTGGGAGCCCGTTCGTAATCTGATTATTGCTTCAGACATGCGTTTTGTTGCAGGTGAGCAAAGTCTGGCAGAGGAATGGATCACGAGTTTTTATGAACAGTTCAGACTGGTTCCTGAACTTTCGGATGCTGTTCTTCGCAATACGGTTAAACATAAAGCTACATTAAATGTACTTGGACGTGTGGTCACAGAACGATTTGGTGAACATGCAGGTGGATTTGATGTCAAGTATGGTTTGTACATTCCACTGGTGAACAGTGCCCGTTATTTGGCTTTGCAACATGGGATCAAGGAGTCATCTACGTTAAAAAGAATGGAGAGACTGACTTCACTTGAAGCTGTTCCATTTACATTACTGGATGCATGCCAGCGGGCCTTCTTAGCTGCTTTGAAATTTCGCAGAAGTACACCGGTTGTCATCCAAGGGGATTTGCAACATAGCAGTGGGTTCCTGGATGAGAAACAGATGAAACAAAAGCAAATTCATTATGAGCTCAGGGATACGCTCGGGTTGGTACGACGAGTGCATCGTGCTTTGCAAAGACAGTTGCGTTTTGCAGAAAGGAGACGTCCATGAGAGAGCCGGCAAGGGGCAATACAGGATTCTGGAATTCGCTGCGTCATGGAGGGGTTCCTTCCGCCATCGCTTCCATAATGGGAGCCCCTACGGCGCAACACATGGCGTTTATCCGTTCGATGATGAGAGAACAGCGCAGACCTGAGGTTCTGCATACACCTCTAAATGAGCTGGACGCAGTTGTATTTGATCTGGAAACGACGGGTTTTTCGCCCCAGCATGGGGATGAGATTATCTCATTTGGTGCGGTCCGTATACATGGTGGTGTGGTACTGGAAGGAGAACAGTTCTATACGGTGGTGCAGTCCAAGACTGCGGTTCCGGAACATATTACTGAACTTACAGGTATTACACAGGAGATGACGCTTGACGCACCGACTTTGCTGGAAGGGCTGCATGATTTCATGTCTTTTGTAGGTGGAAATGTTCTGATTGCACACGCAAGTGCGCATGATCGAGCTTTTCTGAATGCAGCTCTGTGGCGGACTTCAAAGGTAAGGCTGACACATCGTTTAATCGATACGATGATGTTGGCCCGCTGGCTTGAACCGAGCAGGCCGGGATATGGTCTGGATGAATTGCTGGAATCCAGAGGGATTCCGATCTATGGACGTCATCATGCACTGGAAGATTCAAAAATGACTGCACAGTTATGGTCCTGTTATCTGGAGGACATGGTGCGTAGAAATGTGGAGACCTTGGGTGATTTGTATACCCAGCTAAGTCACGCATAACGGAACGGGAAGCAGATTGTATGAAGGCACAACGTGTTGTGCCGGATCCTGCGATTCCTTCGAAGATTCAATCAGATAACCGTTCAGATGCATATGAGATCGCGACCCGCTTGTAAGGTCGGGTGAGCCGATGAGGTACATCTGAAGCAAACCGGCGAAGGCCGGAAGAGCTTGCAAGTCCTCTAAGGAAGGAACAGGCTTGGTCTGGGGATGAGAATGGAAGATACCAATGAGCTTAGGCTCGGAGAATACGCACCGAATCCATTCGGCATCGTCCAGAGTAAAATGGTGCAGCGGGTCAGGTGCTACGTTACGAATGGGCTGAAACCGACTGATTCGTATACCGCCCGCTGCGGTTTCACCCAGCATAACCCCGCAGGCTTCTTGCGGCAGCGAAAGGAACATGTGCTTTGACATCTCTTGTTCTACGGAAGAGGGGATGTAGAAGGCGTTTTGCTGCCCGTGAAGTGCTGCCATTTGTATTCACCCCTCTCTCTTTGGCTCCTGCTATGGCAGGAGTTCTTTTTCATTTTATTTTCTGTGATGCGGATTGTAAAATTTTAAAGGAAAAGGGTACAATAATAAAGAGAACATTTGGGAATCATGTTCTGGTGAACTGTCATAGAGCGTGATAAACACTTAGCATGTGCAGAAATTACGGTTTCAGTTTCAAATATGCTAATTATATAAAAGGGTGGCGGGTTATGAAACGAAACATATACATACTCCTTGGTGTTGTCTTGCTGGTTGGTATTGCACTGGCCCAGAATGCGGGAGACGGCATTGCAGCCGTCTTTAAGCAGGAAGAACCGATGCCTACAGAGACGGGACCACGTGCGGGTCTTCTGGCACCTGCTTTTTCTCTGACAGCAATGGATGGAAAGACGTACAGTGTGGGCGGTGCCAAAGATAAGGCCACATTTGTCAGTTTCTGGGCATCCTGGTGTGAGCCGTGTAAGCAGGAAGCTCCGGAGCTGAACAGAATGGCTGCGAAATACAAGGATAAGCTTGACATGTATGGGGTTAATGTAACGTCATACGATAAACTCAAAGATGCCAAAGTTTTTGTGGATGAGTACCAACTGACGTTCCCTATTCCCTTGGATGAGAAGGGGACTGTGTATGCTCAATACAATGGGGTTGCTTTTCCAACGAATGTTCTGATTGACTCCAGAGGAGTTATCCAGGAGATTGTTCTGGGCATATTACCCGAGAAAGAGTTGGAACGTAAGATTGAAAAGTTAATTGCCAATTAATTTTCTGCAAAGAAAGAAGCCTTTGCATCCATGAATCATGGATACAGAGGCTTCCTTTTTATTTTCCGGGAAATAAGCGTTATTAGTGGTTGCTTATCCCATGAGCAGGAATAGGGAGTATGCCCGGCTCATCCTGTAATTTTTCTTGAAGCAAAGCATAGCGGAAACTGTGAACGAGCGCTTCCCAACTTGCTTCAATTACGTTCTCGGATACACCAACAGTGTTCCATGTGTTTTCCGTATTTTTGGATTCAATCAATACACGAACTTTAGCAGCTGTGGCATCCTTCTCATCCAGAACACGCACTTTGTAGTCCGACAGATGCATGTTGGCAAGTGAAGGGAAGTATTGCACCAGCGCTTTCCGAAGGGCGTTATCGAGTGCGTTAACCGGACCATTGCCCTCAGCAGCGGTATAAGCGCTTGTTCCAGCGATATTCACTTTGACAAAAGCTTCAGAAACAACGGATTTGCCCGCCGTTTTCTCCACAAGCATTTTGAATGATTCAAACGTGAACAATTCTTTCATGTCACCGTTCGCTTCACGAATTAACAATTCAAGCGAAGCATCTGCACCTTCGAACTGGTAACCCTGATGTTCCAGGTCTTTGATCTTCTCAATAATCTGACGTGAATTGGCACTGCTTGGATCGAACTCAAGCCCCAGTTCCTGTGCTTTGGATACAATGTTACTTTGTCCGGCAAGTTCAGAGACCAGCACACGTTGTTTGTTACCAACCAGTTCAGGCACGATGTGTTCATAGGTACGTGAATCCCGCAGGATGGCAGAGACGTGAATTCCACCTTTGTGAGCAAAAGCAGCATTGCCGACATAAGGCTGATTAATCGGCATATTCACATTGGCAATCTCACTAACATAACGAGCCACGTTTGTAAGTTGTCTCATGGAATCCTCAGTAACACATTCATAACCAAGTTTCAGTTGCAGGTTCGGGATAATGGATGCGAGATTGGCGTTACCGCAACGCTCCCCATAACCGTTCATCGTTCCTTGAACCTGACGGGCTCCGGCTTGTACAGCGCTGAGTGTGTTGGCCACGGCCAGTTCACAATCATTATGTGTATGGATGCCGAGATGGGCGTGAGGCAGGCTTCTATGCAGTGTGGATACGATCTCGTGTACCTCGTTTGGCATCGTCCCGCCATTGGTATCACACATGACGAGCCAGTCCGCGCCAGCCTCGTGAGCCTTGGTCAAGACCGCTTGAGCATACTCCGGGTTATGTTTGAATCCGTCAAAGAAGTGTTCTGCATCAAAGATTACTTCCATACCATTCTGCTTCAGATAGGCGATGGAATCATAGATCATGGACAAGTTTTCTTCCAATGTAGTCTGCAAAGCGGTGTGCACATGGAAGTCCCATGATTTACCGACCAGGGTTGCAGCCTGAGCACCAGATTCGATCATGCGCTTCAGGTTGGCGTCTTCACTAGCAACACTGCCTTTTCGACGGGTACTGCCAAAAGCAACAACCTTTGCGTTCAGGTTTAATTCCTTGACTCTTTTGAAAAACTCAATGTCCTTGGTATTGCTGCCGGGAATTCCGCCTTCAATATAATGGACACCCAGGTCATCAAGCTTTTTGGCAATTTTGAGTTTGTCGTCTGCCGATAAGCTGACACCCTCCCCTTGTGTGCCGTCACGTAAAGTCGTATCGAAGATGGAAATGGCCTTTGACATGAAGATCCTCCTTTGAGATAAAGCGCTCTTTTAAAAGTTTGGATTGTAAGTTGGGAAAAGCTGTTAAGTACGTTAGTGGACGAATCCTTCGATTCGGCAACGCTACACTGTGTTAAACTCCATGCGCTGATTTGTCCTAAAGTCGTCAATTTGTATAATTAATTATTATAGCACCATTATAGCCAAATGCTACATAGAAATCGCAGTTTCATGTAACAATTAACGGATTTTAGAGAAAAAAGAAGGATGTTAATCATAATCCGGATGTATGTTATAATCTATTATTGAGTTTTAATTGGAATATATGGAAGAAAAGGAGGGTTAGCTTTGAGTTTTGTATGGGAAAATACGATTATTGCTCTGATCACTTTGATATTTTTTGTGAGTGTTGGATGGTTAATTATTCGGTCTCTGATCAGATCTCGCAGAAAATAAATGCTCGTGACTGAATTAACATAACGGGTTTGATATACTATAGAAGAAAGCAAATTACGTTTCATTAATTAGTGTGCATGAAAGGGCGGGGGTTCATGATGTCTTCAGACGGCAATCCTCCAGCAAATGTGGATCAATATTACCCTGCAGCCGGACGGGTGATTCTGCATGTCGATATGAATGCTTTCTACTGCTCTGTACATGAAGCCGAGGAACCAGATTTATATAGAGGAAAAGCAACGGCCGTTGCGGGCAGCAGTGAACTGCGAAAGGGTGTAATTGTAACCTGCTCATATGCCGCTCGTAATCGAGGCATCTCAACAGGTATGGTTGTGCACCAAGCCATGAAAAAGTGCCCTGATCTCATTGTGATACGTCCTGATTTTCATTTATATCGTCAATATTCAAGAGCCTTCATGCAGATTGCGTATAGTTATACGCCTCAACTTGAGGCTACATCCATTGATGAATGTTATCTTGATATTACAGGTTCAAGGCAATTCGGGAATCCAATGGAGATTGCGGAGAGCATTCAGCAGAGAATCAAGGATGAATTGGGGCTGCCATGTTCCATTGGCATTGCACCCAACAAATTATTGGCGAAGATGGCTTCGGATCTGAAAAAGCCGAACGGTATTTCCATTTTACGCATGAGGGACGTACCCCGGATTCTTTGGCACAGACCATGCAACGAGATGTTTGGCATTGGCAAAAAAACGGCTGAAAAGCTGAAAAAATTGGGCATTGAAACGATTGGTCAATTGGCCAAGTCGGATGAGAGCATGTTGACCGAACTATTTGGAATTAATGGAGCATGGCTCAAAAATTCCGCGAATGGCATTAACCATTCCGCAGTTCACGCGGAACGTGAGGCCAATAAATCCATTGGGCATACAACCACTTTACCGGCGGATGTATCGGATATGAATGAGATTCATCGGGTGTTCCTCAATATAAGTGACCAGGTAACCAGAAGATTGCGCAAGCACGAAATGTTCAGCCAGGGGATTCAGATTACAATCCGCACACCGGATATGAAGACAATCACCCGATCACGTCTAATGGAAGTTCCTACGGAGGATGCAACGGTCATATACCGTGAGGCCTGTAAACTATTTGAGAAGCATTGGGGTAGTAGCAAGCCTGTACGCATGCTGGGTGTGACACTTCAAAACCTGATTCCAAGAGAGGAATCCGCTGTACAGATGGACTTGTTCGAATATGAGCAGAAGCCCAAGAAGGACAATCTGATTCGGATTATGGATCAGTTACGTGATAAATTTGGTGAGAATGCTGTTGTGACCGCCGGCATGCTTGGAGACGATCCTTCTGTGCTGCTTCGTAATCATAAAGTGCGCGGTACTTCCCTGCAAAAAGATAACTTGCAAAGTCTTGATTAAATAAGGGATAATAGAGACTTGTGGTTGCAAAAAGTTTGTAATTATCCTTACTTTGTATTAATATGTTTCTAGATAAAAACACTGTACGTTTTGAATTTTAGGAGGAGAGAATGTAAATGAGTAAATATACTTGGGTTGAAAAAGACACATGCATCGCATGTGGCGCTTGTGGAGCAACGGCTCCAGACATCTACGATTATGATGATGAAGGTTTGGCTGAAGTTATCTTTGACGGCGATGCTAACCATGGTGTCAAAGCTATTCCAGACGACTTGTTTGACGATATGCAGGATGCATGCGATGGCTGCCCTACAGATTCAATCAAAGTAGCGGACGAGCCTTTCAATAAAGAAGGCTAAGTATTTCTCACATGAACATAGAGCACTTTCTTTTGTCTTAACGACAAGGGAAAGTGCTTTTTTTGCATTCATTTAACTGTGATCTGATGACCTGTGGATCAAGGACGAACATTGTCGAACCCCCTTTTTTCCACCGGGTACTCAAGTCCTATGGATTCAACGCCTGGTTATGCCGATATATAATGGTATACGCAAAAAGGCGAACTAGTGGAGGATCGGATGCAGAATACTCATCTAAGAACATATGTTAAGAAACATCCAGACAATAAAATGGCTTGGTACTTGCTTGGAAAGGAGTACTTGAGCGAAGGACAGGAGGCCAAAGCCAATTATTGTTTTCAGCAAGCGGGCGAGGTTTACGAGGCATTTGAACGCAGTAAAGCTCCTGCTGACATCTGGGTGGACTATCAGGAGAAATTGGTGGAGATGTCTGAGCAAAAAGAGAAAAAACAACGTAGACGCAAAATGTGGCTTACGCTGTTAATGCTGCTTGTGCTGGCAGGTCTGCCACCTGCGGACGCTCCGGGTTTCAGTCGGGAAGCGGCCGACGCACTGTCAGCCGCACTGGAATCCACAGATGACATCGAAGCGCCTGTAGAAGCGGATAAACAGGTTGGAACGGCATCCATTGCGCCAAGCAATGTGTTCACTGCTGCGGCATTTGGTGGAGGTAATCATGGCGAGGCTGCGCTCGCAGCTGCCTGGTCCGGGTCTGGCCCAAAAGTAGAGACCTCTGCTGTACTGGGGATGCAAACCTCAGATGACTGGTCTTTATGGAAGAGAAATATGCCTGTGAAATACATAGTACAAACCAATACAAGCGGGAAATTAACTGCACAGAGTTATGATGCCAAGCAATGTAACTGTGAACCTCCTGAAATTACACCGAAAATCAAAAAGATGGCCTTGGCGTGGACCGCCAAGCAGGAAGTAGCTGCATCATTATCAAGTGCAATCGTTGCCTATCGCAAAAAAAATGACGCTTGGCCCAAGAATGTAACGCAAATGGCCCAGCCATTTCCGAACAATATCCTGGGAGAGACTGCGCCAGGGATGACCGAGATGTTTCCGAAGCTGTTAGCTCTGCATCAAGGAAAGGCAAAGGAAGGAAAGAACGATTCGAGTGGTAAAGAGAATGGTTCAACGACTTCGAATTCGTCTCAAGGCAAAAATGCCGCTTTTGCAGATACGCTGGGAGGTCAGCCTTTTTTGCAGGAACCGCTGGAGATTGTCATTGATAAGGATAAACATAAACTTGCATTAATCAGTGGGGATACCATTGTTCGTATGTATGATGTGGGACTTGGCGGTGATCGAACACCGGAGGGATCATTTGTCATTACAGATAAAGTGGTCAATCCGAATGGACGCTCGAACGGGGAGTTCGGAAGCAGAGGTATGCAACTCTCGAATACAAATTATGCCATCCATGGGACCAACGAGCCAGACAGTATCGGACTGGATGAGTCCCTTGGATGTGTGAGAATGCGTACAGGAGATGTAGAAGAGTTATTCGCTCTTGCTCCGCAAGGCACTCCGGTACGCATTGGAGAAGATGTACTGCCAGATCTGACGCTTGTTCCAGAAGCAAAGCAGCGTTATCAGCATACACTTGTTCCAAAGCAAAATAATCCGAACAAAACGTATCACTGGCTGAATTGATCTGCTTGATATGTAGAATCAGATGGATTCAGCCTGAATCATCTACATGTTGGCAATAATGATAAGAGCACCAATGATGATGATCAAGCCGCCTACACTGGCTGCTGTCCATGCAATGGCTTTGCGATTCACTTCTTCTTTCTTTTGCTGTAATGCAGGTGGTTTACGTTTGGGAGCCATGAGTTATTCCTCCTTATTTGGAATAGAACTGGTGTAGAGTAACCATGCTCTCATTGTAAAGAATTCAACTCGTCATTTCCAGTGGGCGGGTGGATTTCTTGTGAGCATTTTGTATTATTCGATTTGTGCTGTCTATGCGCAAACTACTTTCCTTTTTAATAAGAAACAGATAAACTTGTGAGTAGAGTGTTTTTTTACATATGAAAAGACGGACAACGGCTTTTTGGCGTACCGGACCAGAACGGAGTGAGTGATTTGTTATACAGAAGTCTTGCTAAACCTTTGTTGTTCAAAATGGACCCTGAACAGGCCCATCATCTGATTATTGGCGGCCTTAGTGGCGTGGGTAGCATCCGTCCGGTTCCTTCCGGACTGCGTGTGATGTACGGCGTTCGGGAAACGTCTGATCTGGCTGTTGACATGTTTGGGTGTCATTTCCCTACACCTGTTGGTCTGGCTGCGGGTCTGGACAAAAACGGGCAGGCCGTAACGGGCTTTTCTTCCATCGGATTTGGATTCATGGAAGTGGGAACCGTGACACCACTTGCACAACCAGGTAACGATCAACCACGGCTGTTCCGTTTGCCTCCAGATGAGGCGTTGGTGAACCGAATGGGCTTCAACAATCTTGGTGCGGAAGCCATGGCAGGTGAATTGGCACGTCTACAGGATCGGCGTATTCCAGTGGCTGTTAACATCGGCAAAAATAAGGCAACGTCTAATGAGGAAGCTCACTTGGACTATTCGAAGTGCATTCAGGCACTATACGATTATGCTGATCTGTTCGTGGTTAATATCAGTTCACCAAATACACCGGATTTGCGTAATCTGCAACATGGGAATGAATTGAAGGAACTGCTCGCTGCGGTTATGAACGAGATGAACGTGCAGCATGCACGAGCGGGCGGAGCGACCAAATCCGTTCTGGTGAAGATCGCACCGGATGTGAATGATCAGGAACTTGAATATATGGTTCGAACAATTGCAGACAGCGGTGTTGCTGGCATTATTGCTACGAACACAACCATCAGTCGTACAGGACTTTCCCACCAACATGCGAAGGAAACAGGCGGTCTGAGCGGTAAACCTCTACGTGATCGTTCGACGGAGATTATTCGCCAGATCTATCGCCAGACCGAAGGCAAACTTCCGATTATCGGTTCAGGTGGCATTTTCACAAGTGAGGATGCATACGAGAAAATTAAAGCCGGAGCAAGCTTGGTCGAAATATATACAGCATTGATCTATGAAGGACCTGAGGTGAATCGGCGCATTCATGCCGGACTGCGTGAGTTGCTGCGCAAGGACGGTTATCGTCATATCTCCGAAGCGGTTGGTGCGGAGCATCGTTAAGAAGGAATGTGAATCCCCGGAATGAAAATATAGAAGCATGGGAAGAGCGTAAAATGGTTCGGGACTCTTCCCCCCACCAAACATCATGTATAATGGAATAGAACAGGGGACGCTATAGAGACAGGAGGCATAAGCATGGACGGTAGAGACTGGGGTACATTTTTACTTCCTTATGAACAAGCGGTAGAGGAATTGAAAGTCAAGTTTAAGACAATGCGAGCGGAACTGAAGAAACGGGAAGAGTATGCCCCGATTGAATTCGTTACCGGTCGTGTCAAAAAAATATCCAGTATTCTGGAGAAATCCAGACGACTGAATGTGTCGCTTGATGACGTGGAAACAGGCATTGAGGATATTGCAGGTATCCGCATTATGTGCCAGTTCGTGGATGATATCCGTCGGGTTGCCGAGTATATTCGAGGTCGTAAGGATCTCACGGTACTCATTGAGAAAGATTACATTACGAATTTCAAAGAGAGCGGCTACCGAAGCTTCCATATGATTATTGAGTATCCCGTTCAGACGGCTCTGGGACAAAAGAAAGTTTTGGCCGAGATACAGATCCGGACGCTTGCCATGAATTTCTGGGCTACCATTGAACATTCGCTGAGTTACAAGTTTCGGGAAGGGTTACCTGATGAGATGAGAACCAGGCTGAAAAAAACGGCTGAGGCCGCGTTTATACTGGACAACGAGATGTCTGCAATTCGTCTACAGATTTTGGAGGCGCAGAAGGCATTTGAGGATGATTCCAATATCGTGTCAAGAACATTGAATATCATTCATCAATTATACTTCTACCACCTTGTCAGTGAAGCAATTGAAGCACAGAAGCGATTTAACGATTACTGGGAACGGCATGATATGGAAGGGCTCAAAGACTTGCTGGATGACGTGAAGAAACTTCTGAACAACGCCAGAAAGGGCGAAAACCCGGATGAGCATCTATGAGCCACTGTACGTTGACTACTTAATCTACTTCAATCGGGATCAGGATTATTTCGAGTGCCATGAGGTGCTGGAAGAATTGTGGCTTGAACGGAACCGGGATTCTCTCTATAAGGGATTGTTGCAAATTGCAGTTGGTTTATACCACTTCAGGAATGGCAATCTCCGCGGAGGAACGATGATGTTACAGAGCTCACTTGATCTTCTGGAACCTTATCCTGCTACGATTCTGGGCATTGACCTAGGGGCTTTGGTACGGGATGTACAGGAAATCGTGAAGCAACTGTCCCAATCAGATGTTCAGTCTGTGACTTACAGGGATTTGTCAATACGAATTGTTGATGAGGTCTTAGAACAAGAGATATCTAGAAGATCGCTTGAGCTAAAACCAAATATTCCGCAACGTCGGAGTCCTACCAGAGGGCGAATATACGAAGAGAAGATGAAGGCGATGGATCAGAGTAAAAGTTGAACCGTAATCACGCTAACATTCAAATGAGCATCCCATGGATATGAAGTTCCATGTATATGAAATACCCCGACGATTCCTGTAAAGGGAACGATCGGGGTGTTTTTGAATGTTGCGTTATATTCAGATGATTGCAGGTGGCACAGCCTGTCCTTCAACAGAACAGTTTCTGGTGATACAAGTACCTGATTGTAGATACTGTGGTAACAGATCTATCAGTTAGCTTGCCGAAGGAGTAGCGCTGCCTTTATATTTTTGGAAAAATTGTTTGTAATCATCCAGCGTGTAGCCCTGGTCACTGCCATTCTCTTTCAGTCCGCCAACCATACGGTCTTTCTCGACACCAGCCTCATAATAGACGAGTGTAGGCGTGAACTCGATATTGTAATCGGTCCATCCTGCTTCGAATTCACGCAGATTGAACTGTGGAAGCTCAATACCTTCACTGTCAACCAGTGGCATCAACTGAGGTGTTGTTGCACGGCAGTGCGAGCAATCGGAAGCAAAGAAATAAACGAAAAAGCTGTCTTTGTTATCGATTTTGGCTTTGAGATCAGTGGGTACAATAATTTGTTGATAGTTGGGATCACTAAGTAGCTCCCGTGTAGCTGGATTAAGCTTGGAAGCAGCGATCCCATAAGCATTTTCCACTGAATCCATCTGTTTCTTGGATTGCTGGTCTACGACAACCAGTGCTGCAATCATAATGATTAAAATACCCAGGAAAATAAGGATCGCAGCACTTTTCTTTTTCTTCTTGGATTTCATTGGACATCCCCCATCGATCATATCGAAATATAGTTTGGGCAAAAATAAAGGTTGGGATAATATGCATAAACACCCGAATTTTTGCTCAGGAATCAATCTACTTGCCATTATACTACATTACACGCTGTAGTGGAATAGATACGATATGATAGGAAAGCAAAGCTTGGATATGATAAAATAAAACGATATTGCAATCTTACCAAGACAGGATGAGTGGGAATATGGGTGTAAAGTTACCTTTGATATTTGCTGAGCGAATGAAAAGTTTGCTGGGTGATGAGTTTGAACAATTTATGAAATCTTATGAACAGTCTCCTCATGCGGGACTGAGAGTGAATACGCTAAAAATATCGATGGAACAATTCGATGAGATTGCTCCGTTTGATCTAAGACCTATTCCGTGGTGTGAGACAGGATTCTATGTACCTCATGGTGTTAAACCGGGGCTGCACCCTTATTATCATGCAGGCTTGTATTATATACAGGAACCAAGTGCAATGGCTCCAGTTGGATTATTGCAGGTGGAGCCTGGAGATCGTGTGCTTGATCTATGTGCTGCTCCGGGAGGAAAAACCACACAGATTGCTGCAAAGCTGCAAGGCAAGGGTGTACTTGTGACGAACGATATCCATGCTGAACGCACGAAAGCGCTAGCCAAAAACGTGGAATTGTACGGGGTGCGTAACGCGGTTGTTTTGAATGAGTCGCCAGAGCGGATTGCAAATGCATTTCCTCATTATTTTGACAAAGTATTAATTGATGCGCCTTGCTCAGGTGAAGGCATGTTCCGCAAGGATGAAGACATGGTGAAATCGTGGGAACATCATTCGGTGGAAAAATGTGTGCTCATGCAGCGGGATATCTTGGAGACTGCGGCAAGATTGCTGGCCCCGGGAGGAACCATCGTATATTCGACATGTACCTTTGCGCCGGAGGAAAATGAAGCGATGATTGCGGAGTTCCTGAATGTAAACCGTGATTTCGTAGTAATGGACATTCCTGAAGAGACAGGGTTCGCTCCAGGACGTCCGGAATGGGTACGTCAGATGATGCCAGAGAAGGCAGAAGAGACGGAAGCTGTACTGGATCAAACGCGTGGCACCGCAAGATTGTGGCCTCACCTTTTGGAAGGAGAGGGACATTATGTCGCTGTATTGCAGCATCGTGCAGGGCAAGGATTACAAACAGATCAACCTGGAGTAGTTAAAGAAGGAGCAATGGAGTATGGGCAGGTCGTGGATGTGTCCAGGATTGAAGTAGAGGGGAAAAAGGATCACTCTATTGCTGCTTCTTCAATTGCTATAACCAAGGCTGATCGTAAAAAGGAACGTTTATTGCGAATCGAATCCCGAGAGTCCCATGACAGACAGGCTGGCGGCGGCAAGAATTCGGGTAAACAGAGCAAAAAAGGTAAAGATCACGGTGGACGTAAATCGGAAC
Source organism: Paenibacillus xylanexedens (assembly GCF_001908275.1). Classification (NCBI taxonomy): domain Bacteria; kingdom Bacillati; phylum Bacillota; class Bacilli; order Caryophanales; family Paenibacillaceae; genus Paenibacillus; species Paenibacillus xylanexedens. Next base: position 3,166,000 of record NZ_CP018620.1, read on the forward strand.
GGGGTCAGGGACGCGGAGCTGATTCGGCAAGTATTGATCCGGTTGCGATCTACAGTCAGTTTATGAAAGAACAATTGGAGATTGAGTTAACTGGAGAGACGGTATGTTATGGAGATCGGGTGTATCAATCATCGGTTGGTGCAGCTCGATTGGAGGGACTGAAAGTCATTCGTCCAGGCTGGTTTATGGGCACGATCAAGAATGGGCGATTTGTTCCGTCCCACCCGCTTGCCTGTGCTCTGAATGCATCTGAAGCACGGCGAAGCGTAAATCTGTCATCCGCTGATGGCGAAGCCGTGAGATACCTCAAGGGTGAAACGTTAAATATTGAAGAAGAACGAGTGGTGCTCAAGGCGGATACGTTTGCCAAAGGGTATGTTCTTGTATGTGTAGATGGTTATGCCGCTGGCTGGGGAAAATGGCTGGATGGTGTACTGAAGAATGAATATCCGGCAGGGTGGAGGTGGACATCGGTATGAATGGAAAAGGCAAACAAACGTTGCGTCTGGACAAAATATTAAGCCATATGGGTGTGGGAACACGAAGTGAACTCAAAAAGATGGTGAAACAAGGCAGAATCCATGTGGACGGCAAAGCGGTGAAAGACAGTGGTGTACAGGTGAACCCTGAGGTCAACGTCATTGAAGCCGATGGAGAGCGGATTGTGTATCGGGAGATGATCTATCTGATGTTGCATAAACCTCCGGGTGTCGTGTCTGCTACCGAGGACAACAGAGATAAGACGGTACTGGATCTGCTGCGCAAAGAGGATCGGGTGTTCAATCCTTTTCCTGTGGGACGACTAGATAAGGATACGGAGGGACTGCTCATTCTTACGAATGACGGTCCACTTGCCCATGATCTGTTATCTCCACGCAAGCATGTGCCCAAAACCTATGAAGCTCGTGTTCTGGGAAACGTGGATGAAGCGGATGTGCAACGTTTCAAGGCGGGCATTCAATTGGATGACGGATACGAGACGCTGCCGGCCGAACTGACTATACTTGGTCAGGAAGAAACGGAGGAAGGCACGATCTCGTCGATCTCGCTTATTATTCACGAAGGGAAGTTTCACCAGGTGAAACGTATGTTTCAGGCGGTAGGCAAGCGTGTGGTCTATCTGAAACGCGTAGCCATGGGTGAGCTGGAACTAGCTTCCGATCTTGCTATCGGAAGCTATCGTGAACTAACCGCAGATGAGTTGAGCCTTCTGCGGAAGTAAAAGCTCCCGTCCTTCGCGAAGCGGAGCAGGGAGTCGTGGAGGGAAGCGGAGCCCCGATACTAACGCCGAAGGCGAAAAAGCTCCCGTCCTTCGCGAAGCGGAGCAGGGAGTCGTGGAGGGAAGCGAAGCCCCGATACTAACGCCGAAGGCGAAAAAGCTCCCGACCTTCACGAAGTGAAGCAGGGAGTCGGGCAGAGAGCGAAGCCCTGCCCGTAATGGTCCCGGTTAAGCTTGGGCGGGCACACCGCTGACCAGCGGTGTGCCCGGCAACAAGCGTTCCTACAACAACCGTGACATAGCAAAACCCGACCTAACACCGGTGAGCAAGACGGGAGTCCAGAGGGCAGAGCCCTCTGGGGCCCTCCCTCGGAAGGGAGGGTTTGGGTGGGTGCGACTACTAACAGATGAGGATGAAGCCAGATGACTTATAAATTAATTGCACTTGATGTAGATGGAACACTGCTGAATGATCATCATGAACTTACCGAATGGACTCAGGAGACCTTGATCCAAGCTTCCCGTCAGGGAGCAGAGATTGTCCTGTGTTCAGGTAGAGGTCCTGCCAACACGATTCCTTTTATGGAGCAGATGGGACTGGATGGATATGTGATTACGCATAACGGCGCCGTTACCGCGCAAGTCAATACCCGTGAGGTAGTTCATCATTTTGCATTAGATGGACAAGGACTGGAGCCGATCATATCCTACTGTCGAGCCAATGGAGTACATTTTGACATCAATACGGCATTTGGTCTGTATGTGGATCAACCGGAAGGTTTGGGGTTGCAGGTGCGTGAGATGTATTACAACTTTATGGCCGAGCCACTGAAGTTACCCAAGTGGGTTGACATGACAGAACCGCTGGCGAAGTTCACTGCATTTGGTCCGATTGAACAGATGGATGCAGTACTTCAGGAATGGTCTACTTGGAATCTGCCTTATTATATGACACGGAGTGGTGACTTTTTTATTGATCTGATGCATCCCGAAGCGTCCAAAGGCGCTGCTCTTAAAAGGCTTGCCGAATCGAAGGGAATCATGCCTTCGGAGATTATGGCGATTGGTAACTACTTCAATGATATTACGATGCTGACCTTTGCGGGCAAAGGCATTGCCATGGATAACTCCCCGGACGAGGTGAAAGCTGCTGCGGACGAGGTTACACTCTCCAATAACGAGCAAGGTGTGGCACACGCAATCCAAAAATATGTGTTATCCGTCTAACCCTACATCTTATACTTAAAATGCACGCTTTCCTCATAATCTACCGTCCTCAGGGACATCCTAAGAGAATAACGTTAGGAATGGAGGAGGACACGTGATGAATTATGATGTGGAATTGGTTGCAGACCTGCGGACATCAGGTGGAGAAGTACAGGACGTGATGGTCAATGGTCAATATGCAGGCTCACTGTTCCTTGTGTACAGAGAAGGAGATCGTTTATCAGGTAGTCTTCAGATTGAGCAGGAGTCTCTGCCAGATGATACAGAGGAATTTATTGTGGAAAAAGTGCATGCCTATGTCCGATCTCTTGCAGATGCGTTGGAAGCTGCGTATTATGAAGTGCTGGTTAGTTGTGGCTCATTACATACGGTTCTGCATATGCCTGAGTCAGAGAAATTGTGGCCGTCTGAAGAGATGAATCATGACGAAGGCAGCTATGACGATATAGGTAACAGTGGAAGCAAGGTAATTCCTGTTTCACAAGCAGAATCGTTTACATATGAAGATCGGGATCAGGTTCTGGAGATGGAAATGGTAAGCGCAGGGCGCAGCATATCGACGTATATATTCAATGATGTCGAAGGGCAGGAACTTGCAGAAGCTTCCTTAAAACAATATGGCGCTGATGTACAAGGTGAAATACACTGGTATGACGAGCCGGAAGAGAATCAATTGGAAGCTGCGGCAGAGTTACTTGTCAGAGAGCTGGATGAAGATATCATCGATACGATTACGATCCGCATGTGGCATCAGGGCAACGAACTCGAAACGTTAGAGTGGGTACATCGCGATTTCTCCGAGGAATTTGAGGATACCGATGAATCGGATCTGGATGAGTTGGAAGCTGCTGAAGAAACATGTTATGTCATGCTAAAGCGTAAGGATCGGGAGTTTCGGGTATATGAGCTGTTTCTTCAGGAGCGAGGTGGATTGCCTGTGGGAACAGCAACAATAGACACTTCTCATTCCGATCTGACGGGATACATTGATTACGAGGTTCCTGGTACCAGCATTCAGCGAAAGAGCCTGGTCGAGGTGTTGATGCAGGAGTTGGACAAGGAAATGGAGTTTGACACCTTGCACCTGACGATGTTGTATCGAAATCAGATTATTGATGAAGCCAGAATAGATGGGTAAAGGGCAACCGCCTTTTACCTTTTTTTGTTCTCGTTTTGACGAAAAATCCATTTCCCGGTATAGTACCATTAGTTTAAAAGAGATCAGGAAGCGGAGGAGAACAATGATGCACTCATTCAGGATCATTAGCCAATATATTAACGATGGTTTACAAGCGGTTCAGGCGAAGCCGGAAGATACGGAGGATGTGATGTCGCTGCTGGTGGAGACAGCCGAATGGTTACAAAGCCAAGGTTCTTCCCAATGGAACGCTTTGCTTAAAGGCGAAGATTCACATGATACGGCAGGGGCGATACGGCGTGGGGATGTGTTTGTGTTTAAAAAAGGAACGGACGTAGCGGGGATGGTCATCCTTTTGGTTCAGCCAAGCCCTTGGGATATTCATCTTTGGGGTTCAAAAGCTCATGCCGAGGATGGCGCAATTTATCTGCATCGGTTAGCGATTCGAAGAAAATATGCTCAGAGCGGTCTGGGACGGTCCATTTTGCAATGGTCCAGCAGCGGCATACATTTTGAAGGCAAACATACTGTTCGGTTAGATTGCGGAGCGAGCAATGCTACGTTGAACGCCTTTTACGCGCGGAACGGGTATACTTTTTTGGGAGAGACCGATGGTTACAGTACATATGAGAAGTCCGTGGAGCTACTGAGCTGAGAATTCTGACTATCCAATGAATATGTTGACGACAACCGCAAGCGATGGACTGCTGAATTAAAGCTTTTGCTTCTGAGGGGAACGTTTCATGAATATGTTGTATATACGAGTTATCGTAATATAGATGTTCCGGCTTCCCTATGTCATAATGGATAGTAGAGCAGTACGTAAGTTAGAAAGGGGGAAACTAACGGTGAAATTGCTGCAGGCGCTTTTCTTTCCTCCGGAGCAGCCCGGAGGTGTATCCTCTATGATTCCTTATATGCAAGAGAGATTTACAACCCCAAGGTGGGAAATGGATCTGTTCTCGTTGCCGAAGCGAATTCGCAACAAGGGCAGAGAGGAAGTTCAGTTCGAAACGTTTGATTGGACGGAATATCAGGATAGTCCTGTTGTCCAAAAATATATTCAAACTTATCGTGATTATCTTTGGTGGACCAAACTGCGTATTCAGAAGCCCTATGATCTGATTCATGCCCACCACCCAATTGCAGGACTTGCGATGAAAACGGTTTTCCCGGATACACCCCTCATTCAGACGATTCACTCCAGTTATGAACGAGAATTAATTCTTAATGGACGCATTGAAACGGATGGACCGGAGCATCGATTCCTGCTTGCGATATATGGTGAGCTGGAACACCAGGCAGAGCGCCTCTTGACGGTGTCGGATTCGTTCCGTCGTTATCTGGCTCCCTACGTGAAGGAACCTGATGTCATCGGTGTGATTCCCAATGGATTTGATGAGAAGCGCTTTAAGCCGATCCCTCATGATAATGCGATACCACAGCTGGTCACGGTATGTCGGCTTGTTCCGGCGAAAGGGTTGGATATTCTATTCAAAGCCTGTGCGGAACTGAAGGGCCGAGGTCATGACTATGTGTTACATATTATTGGAGATGGACCGATTCGTCCTGATCTGGAAGAATTGGCGCAGCGATTGGGGATCTATAATGAGACCATTTTTTATGGTTACACACTGCACCCTGAGGAATTCATGCCATTCTTTGATATTTTTGTACTTCCTTCTCGGGCAGAAGCATTTGGTTCCGTCTTTGCTGAAGCGGCGCTGAGTTGTCTTGCCCTTGTGGGTACGGATGTAGGTGGTATACCGGAACAGATCGAGAACGGTAGCAATGGGTTGCTTGTACCGGCAGAAGATCCTTCTGCATTGGCTGAAGCGCTTGAAAAGGTGATGCTGGACCCGGCTTATCGTTATGAACTTGCCCGTTCAGCGTGTGAAAAAGCCAAGACACATTACTCGCTCGGCAGATCGGTCAATGAGCTGAAAAAGATGTATCTACAGTTTCCCAGCAAAGCCTAAAATGTAGAGCAAAAAGTGCGAGCCGCTGTGATAAACAGCGGCTTTTTGTCATGTTTAAGGAAAGAGTACCCGCGGTGACTTGTGGTTATGAGGCAAACGGATGCTCATATTCATGAAGTACATGACCGTGAGATTTATATATTGTTGCGTTTACGAAAGGTGCCCCAGCGGTTCAGTACCAATTTGGCAGCCCAGATTAATGCCATACTTCCAAAGATGGGGTAAAGGATGGACAGCAGGGAACTGAATCCAAACTGGCTGAGTGAGTAACACAACAGCATAATGGTTAATGTAATGAAACGGGGATGGACACGTATATGTTGTCTCAGTTGCAAGGTCATTCCATAGATATCGGCTACAAAGGTACTGAATATTTCCATGAAAATAAGGGATACATATACAGATTGCACTGCCCATCCAAGTTGAAAGGCAATGCTACCCATCGGGATTTCGAATTGAATGATGCCGGGCATCTGAGCTGACATGGCAAAATGAGCTGCCATCAGCATGAAACCAACGCCAATTCCACCCAATACTCCACCCCACTTCAGCACATTCCGGCTACGAATCTGGTTACCTACAGGCACAAGAACAGCTTGAGCCAACACCAGATTGAATGAAGTATACAATAGTGGAGACAGCCACACTTGAATAGGGTTTGAGTCTGTGGTCAGTGTGATGAATCGGGAAGCACCTGGATGATGGATCGTACTGGTGATCATGAGCAGAGATAACAGGAGCATCATGGGCACGACGATGCTATTCATTTGTAGAATGGCTTGAATGCCCCGACCGAGAAGCAGATATGTCCCTACAAGTGTGACGATCAGACCTGTCTGATAATGCAAACCCAGATGCTCGACAAAAACGGAACCTGCTCCGGCAAGCATGACACTGTTCACGCCAATGAGAATGAGAAGGGTCACCCAGGTGATCCATTTGCCCGCCTTATGGCCGAATAAATGTTTGTTCAGATCCTCATAAGAGCGGGACCCGGTATCGTGAGCGATCAGCATCATTTTGGTACCTAACCAGACAAAGAGCATGGTGGATAAGCCTATGGTGATGGTGGCCCATTTGCCATACTGGGTAAAAAACTGCAAAATTTCCTGCCCTGTAGCGAAGCCGGCTCCAACAACCGTTCCGATGTATGTAAATGCGATCTGCAGCACCCGAAATGCCTGTTTCATGTGTTTCCCCTCTCAGGCCCCTGTATAGTTTGGACATGCGGGTACCATGGTACAAGGTATGCTTGACCCACGAAAGTCATGACAATCGATAATGAGCTTTGGCTTGAATTACGTCTCAAGGACAGCGCCCAGGCAATTTCGCTTGAACTTATAGATAGATATATGATACTTTTACCTCATAGGATAGGCTTGGGAGGTCAAATCATGGAATTATTGAAACAACGAATATTACAAGAAGGTGTGGTTATCTCGGATCAAGTATTAAAGCTGGATGGTCTGTTGAACCACCAGATTGATCCTGCATTAACGATGGAGATGGGACGTGAGTTTGCTGCCCGTTTTCGTGAAAGTGGAGTAACTCGGGTAATCACGGTAGAATCCTCAGGGATTCCGGTTGCGTTTGCCGCAGCCTATGAACTGGGGGTGCCCCTTGTATTCGCCCGTCGCAAAAAAACACTTCTGGCTGATCCTGATGCTTACTGTGAACGTGTACCGTCCTTTACCAAAGGAATTGTAACTGACATTATGGTATCTCGCGAGTTCATTCATGAGAATGACCGCATTTTGTTCATTGATGATATTATTGCCAATGGAGATGCCGCTCGTGGCGTCATCAAAATTATCGAGCGTTCCGGTGCGGAACTCGTCGGATTCGGCGTTGTGGTCGAGAAAAGTTTTCAGGCAGGGGCACGCACGATTCGTGAACAGGGTATTCCGGTGGAAGCCTTGGTACGCATTCGTTCCCTGAATAATGGTACGGTACAATTTGACGATAACGAAATGTGACATTTTAAAGGAATAGGGCCTATTTTTTGAACTATGCCTTTGCATGACCGCCGATTTCATTTATAATGGGGTTATGTTAGGGAGAGGAGGCAACACCATGGGGAACCAACTGGCAACAGAACAATTTTTTAATGATAAGCTGGCGGAATCGAAAGTTCATTTTGAACGTGCCCTGGATTGTAAACATACGGAATTCGATGACCTTTATCCCTATATGATTGAACATCCTCAATTTTTCTGGTACAAACGCTATGTTGCCTGGTCAGAATTACTGACGATTGTAGGCTTGTGCGAAGAGTTGTCCTTCTCTTGGAAAGAACAATTTACACCGCATCAAGTGGAGTACCTTGAAGAACGTGTGATGTCCGCCAAAGTGCTTGATTTTTGGTTCGAAAAGAACGACAGCAAAGAGCACGCGCAGCGGTAACTTTCAGTCGGGACATAATTTCGAATGACATGACAGTCCAATACAGTCACGTGAGACCTAAATGACTTTTCATTTAGGTCTCTTTTTGTAAATAAATTTGAAATATAGGAGCCATGAAGATGATTAGTGATACAGAATTGGACGCCCTGCGTCTGTCAGGTGAGAAAGTTAGAGTCGTACGGGACGAGCTGGAATCGAACGACGTGAAGGGGATTGTGGTTGCCTGGGATGGGGAGCAGGTACTTATCCGTCGTCAGAATCGACGTGTCGTTAAGCTGGACCGAGGTTACAGCTATCAGCTGTTCAGCGAGCCGCGCCAGAGTCCACTTAGTGAGTAACAGCTTATAATTATGGCAGGGCCATGAGCGTTAAATGTTTGGAATTACCATGATTTCTTGGCATAATTGGCTCACTCGGGAGAGAAGATAGGTACAGTGAGGAAGATCTGTAACTATAGCCGAGAGGGTGTGCTACAAGCCATGACATTGATGAATGATAAAGTTCATGCCTACAAGGATCAGATTGGAGCATTAAGCGATGTACTGCCAGGTGTGGTGAAGTCGTATCATGAGTTTACCGGAGAATGTTTCCAACCTGGCGTGATTGATGCGAAGACAAAACAATTAATTGCGCTCGGCATTGGATTGTTTGCCAACAATGAGGTATGTACCTTCTACCATGTAGAAGAAGCCCGTGCCAAGGGTGCAACAGATCAGGAGATCATGGAGACCGTAGCCGTGGCCGGAGCTGTTGGAGGAGGACATGCCCTGTCTCAGGGTGCGATGCGAGTGCAGAAGGCGCTGCATTAGTAAGTAATGCAACATACATTTTTAAGTGCAAAAAAGGCATCCGGTTAATAACCGATGCCTTTTTGTATGTGAATCACATTTTACCTAACATTTTATCGTACATAAACTGTCCAGTTACCCGACGTGCTGTTACATAGCGGTCATTGAAGTATGGATTCGATAACTTCGTGATGCTTACACCTTTACTGCTGGAGGCATGAGCGAATTGTCCACCGCCGATATATACACCTGTATGTGAAATGCCTTTGCCCATCGTATTAAAGAACACCAGATCACCTGTCCGAACATTGCTTTTGGCTACCGGAGTACCTGCTTTGGCTTGCTGTTGCGAAGTTCGTGGCAATTCAATGCTGTATTTGTTGAAAAGATATCTCATAAAACCAGAACAGTCGAAGCCGGCTACAGTTGTGCCACCCCATTTGTAAGGAATACCTGTCATGTTGTTCACTACGGAGTTGATACTGCTTGCCTCTGTGCTTGTTGCCCCGGATGTAAATAATACAGCTGCTCCAAAAATGGAGATAATCAGTTTTTTCAAAATCAATGTTCTCCCTTCGATGCCTACGGAGTTAGCTAAGGGTTCGGTAGAAGGTTCCCTATATTTCCTATGTATAAGAATAATTCACCCAAAATGGTTCCCCCGTTTTCAAACATGAAACTCGGCAATGAATAATTAAGTTTTTGTAACTATTTGAAACTATATTGCATAAATGCGTAATTGTCAAACCCATTTAAACCCTTTCTTAATACCTCAATGTTAGCGGAATTAAGGTTTTTATATGAAAGAAGGGATCAAGTTTGGGTATCATTCATGACAAAAACGTCATTATTGATTCGTTTAAGACGAATTTGGATAAATAAATAGGTTTGTCATGAGTTAAAAGAACTATTCCGTTATGTAGAATTAGAGAGATTATATTCATTAAGTTGCATATATTGACAAAAATCGATTTTTTGCATATTATCTGATTATCCAATCCACATATTGGATTAAAATTGATTTTATTATGCGATAAATACAAATAAAGGAGGTTTAGAGGCGCGTATCCTAGGTAAAGTAGAAGTGGGAGATTTATAAAAATGAACATAGGAGAGTGTTACATTTGAAAGCGAAGAAATTAGTTACTTTTGTCCTGGCATGCACCATGGTGTTCTCAGCAGTTGGAATGGCAGTTCTCCCTGTAGGGACGGTATCTGCTGCGGATGCATCGGGTACAACAGCGAGTATTTCTGATATTTTGAAGAACCAGCTGCCGGATGGAGGTTGGAGAAAAGATTATAAACAGACAAGTGGAGAGTGGGCGAAGTCCACGATAGACAACAAGGCTACATACTCAGAAATTAGAAGATTGGCGAAGGAATTTAAAAAGACGAATGATCCGCGTTACTCCACAGCTGCAATCAAAGGAATTAACTTTTTGATCAACATGCAGTATTCAAACGGCGGGTGGCCACAAGTTTACCAAAGCTCCGGATACCACAAGCATATCACTTACAATGATGATGCCATGATTAATGTAATGATCATGCTGGATGAAGTAGCAGCACGCAAAGGTGATTTCTCTTTTATCGACAGCACACTTGCTAATCGGAGTAAAAATTCAGTTGCCAAAGGTGTGGAGGCGATTCTGAATACACAAGTCGTTTCAGGCGGTAAGCTGACAGCATGGGGACAACAACATGATTCCAGTTCCCTTAAACCAGCGAGCGCAAGAATCTACGAAGTGCCATCGCTGACAGCTGGAGAGAGTGTAACGATTGTTAAATTTCTGAAAACCAGACCTGCTAACGCTAAAATTACCGCATCCATTAAAGGAGCGGAGGCTTGGTTTAACAAGGTGAAAATTACGGGTTACAAGTATGAAAGAGCAAATGGGGACAGCAAAATTATCGCTGATTCCAATGCGGCACCGATTTGGGCACGCTTCTATGAGATCGGAACGGATAAACCAATCTTTATTGGTCGTGACGGGGGAGTAAAATACAAATTAATTGATATTGATAAAGAAAGAAGAGGCGGTTATGCATGGTATGGTAACTGGCCTTCCAAGCTGTAATTTGAAGTATGCTTCCGTTTTAATGAACCAAACTATTAGCAGCAGTTAAAGGTGAAGCCCGAATCGACATGGACGTCTGGTTCGGGTTTTATTGTTATTATTTTCAGTGTTGACATGATAGATTCCGCATGATATATTATTCCTTGTCGCCGATATTGATGACGGAGATACAATATGCGGTCGTGGCGGAATTGGCAGACGCGCACGGTTCAGGTCCGTGTGGGCTAACCCCCGTGGAGGTTCGAGTCCTCTCGACCGCATCTAATAAAAAGACTCCTTAAGCTAACGCTTGAGGAGTCTTTTTTTTTTGCATTTTTTGATATAACACTAACATTAGACTTGAGTATCCAAGAGATTAGTGCTTAGCTGCACGTACAGCAAATGTCTTCCATCAGCCATACGGAACGTTTATTGTGCTGCGGTAACATTAACGCTGTCAATATTCGGTCCTTCCGATCCAGTGGTGACCAATTTCAATGTATTGGTCCCCGTGTTCATGGGGACCTGTATTGTTTTTTCAACCCAAGTGGACCAGCTTCCCGTAGCCGGAAAGGGCTCGTTGCTGATGACTTTGGTTCCGTTCACAAAAATGTCGAGGTTCCGTGTGCCGCTTTCCAGCGCATAACGAAACTTTACGTTTTTGGTACCTGTTGTCGTGTTATTAATGCCGTTCCATTGAATGGCCGAACCAGTCATCGCATTGAAGTTAACATACCCGGAGCCAGTGTAACCGGGGTTGATCGTTTCAATGGCAGCTTCCGTAAGTGACGTTCCGGTCTCGGCTTCATACGTAGTGCCACTGCCTGTATTCCCGCCGCTATTTCCGCCAGTAATGTTGGCAACAAACGTTGTTACGCTCTGAGGCGGGAGCTGTGCCGTGAAGGCTCCATTGGATACGGTAAGTGGGGTTCCGCTTGCCAGGTTTCGACTGCTGTCCGTAATCCATGAGGACACAGTGGAGGCATTACCATTCTGCAGAACGAATTTTTGGCTTGTGGCTGAAGTTCCACGGTTAATCGCCACGACGACTACTTTGTTATCACCTTTGTATGCAGAAACGAATGTGTTTGTATCCGGGTTCTTGGTTGCATCGACTCGCAGGTAGCCTGGACGCACGAATTTAGAGAAATGAGCCATATTATACCCGCGTTTACTTATGGTACCGTCCTCTTTCATCGGACCATACTGTCTGCGGATGTACCACCACACATAGGCCTGGAAATCACCTTCTACCATGGCATTGTGCATGTGATAGGAAACGTCTAGTGCTTCAGGCCAGCGGTCTGCTGAGTTGTTGTCACTATTCGGAACATACACCTCAGTCATCCACAGTTCTTTACCGGCTCCTTTTTGCTTAAAGAGAGGGTAGGCAAAATTCGAAATCTGGGTTCCATACGTATGTGCTCCCAGAATGTCCATGTTGGCAAGTGCCTGCGGATCATTCAGGATTGGGTCGGAAATGTTCTTTAAGTACTGGAAGGATTCAGGCGCCATGACTTTGGTACCTTGAATGGACCCGGCATTTTCTTTCATGAATCGAAGGATCTCTTGTGGAGTCCACCAGGTCCAGTCATGAGCATAATCCGGCTCATTTTGTACCGAGATGGAATACAGATTTACACCATTATTTTTCATATAAGTTACAAAGTCATTCAAATGCTGGGCATATGCGGCATATTTGTCGTATTTCAGGCGTTTGGCATTTGTGTCCCCATTGCGGTTGAACGTTTCAACCATGCTGCTTGGAGGATTCCATGGGGATGCGAATACGATAGCCCCCTTTTCAATAGCCCGTTTGGCTGTGGCAACTTCACGATACCAGTTATTAGAATCTGGATCAACGTAGATCCTGAGAATTGAGAAGCCTAACTGATTCTGGTCATTACCGAAAGCAGTTTCACGTTGAGCGGGAGTCAGATCACCAATCCAGGCAGGAAGGTTAATGCCCCCAAAGCCCTTGATCAGTTGTTTTTCCGAGGACAAATTAATGTTGGCATCGCTGGCTGCTGACACATTTGTCGGGGTTAACATCAAAGGCAGGGCTGTTAAACAGGCCAAAAGAACATTAATCGTCTTTTTTAGTTTGAATTTCACTACTTTCATCCTCCTCGATAATAGTAAGTTACATAGAGAAACCGCAACCAGGAATAACAAACAAGAATAGCGGATTGTCTGGCATTTATTTTATGTAAACCCTTTCAAAACCTCCTTCCATAAATCATAGGATAGAAATGAAGCATAGCACCTCTTTCATTTGTTGATTCTACTAAATAATTCCTAAACTGAAAACCTGACAAATTACAGTATTTTTTCTAATTAATCTCTATTTTCTAACTGTTCAATGACAGTTCTTGTCTGAATGCTAAGGAGAAAACGGGAATGATGGAGATCTTCACTTGAGATAGAGGTCTTCAATGGCCGGGATATGATCATTAAGGAAGGCTTTGGCTTACATAATCCTCCCTTCATTATCAAACAATGAGATCACAGAAGTTACGGGGAGGGAATCATGATGAAGGTACAGAGAAAGATTTATCGATTCATTGCAGGTATCATGGCATTTTTGATTGTGATTTACGCAGGCATATCGGCAGGAGGGCCTACAGCGGCAGCTTCAGAGTCCACATCAAATCACAAACGGTTAGCGATTATCATCGATGATGTTGGTAATGACATGAAGGGCACGGCAGAGATTCTGGCGATGCCAGTCAAACTGACGGTAGCGGTAATGCCTTTTTTACCAACAACGAAGAAAGATGCGATGGCTGCACATGAAAAGGGGATGGATGTGATTGTGCACATGCCCATGGAACCCAAGAAAGGACGACCTGAATGGCTGGGCCCGGGTGCAATCACATCCAATCTAACAGATGAAGAAGTACGCTCGCGTGTGGAGAAAGCGATTGATGATGTGCCCCACGCCATTGGCATGAACAATCACATGGGTTCTAAAATCACGTCCGACAAACGCATCATGTCCATTGTGCTCGATGTATGCAAGGAGCGGGGCCTCTTCTTTGTAGACAGTCGTACGAACTTTCGCTCCGTGGTGGGGGAACTGGCCATTTCCAAAAACATGCCACCTGTAGGTAATGACATTTTCCTGGATGATCAAAACTCCAAGCAACACATTCGCAAGCAATTGGATCTGGCAACTCAGCAGGCGATCGACAAGGATATCTGTGTTGTCATTGGTCATGTCGGTCATTCGGGGATGAACACATCCGCAGTAATTCGTGAATACGTCTCCCGTCTGCAAAATCAGGTTCAATTTGTAGGAATTGGTGATCTGGTTCGGGATGTGTGGAACTGGCGTGCTGCTCCTACACTACCGACAGATAATAAATAATGCCGTTGGCAATAGATTGGGCGATTCGTTTTTGCTCAGCGGGATCACTCATTCTGGCTCGATCTTCGGCATTGCTCAAAAATCCGGTTTCGACAATGACGGCAGGTTGCTTCACGTAATTTAATAAATAAAAGGGCTTGCCCCACACGACCCCGTGCCCCGTTCCGAACAACTTGTTCATGGCGTCCTGAATGGATTGAGCCAGTAAATAACTCCTGCCTTCCTTCTGGTGCAGTACCACCGGGCCGTGTGCAGCCGATCGGGGACTCCAGTTCGCATGGATGCTGACCACGATATCTGTACTTACTTCTTCGCTAAGGCTTTTACGTTGGGCAAGGTCTCTGGTATGACGGGAGCGGCTGTTCAGCCAGCGGTTCTCATCACTAAGTGCATAATCACCAAGTCGATTGATGATAACGGCATAACCTTTGCTGCGAAGCAGGAGATAGACCTTTTGGCTAATGGCCAGGTTGATATCTTTTTCCAGTACACCTTGGGCTGACGTTCCACCGTCAATACCGCCATGGCCTACATCGAGCAAAATAACCGGTGCTGCAAAGGCATGATGACTTGAGCGATAAGCATCTCCATCGGTCACCGGCAGCATGGATGGACTGTTCTGGGACGGGGCTGCTTTTCCATGCGCGACATGGTGGGGCAGGATGGGAAGACAATGGAAGCAAATGAGCAAGGCCACCGAAGCGGTCAGCAGCTTATACATGGGAATACACACTCCTTCATGAAATAGGTACCGGATGCAGATTAAAGACTGTATGGATACCTTTGGCATTAGACTGTGCATTTTGAGGGTTTTCATACTCCTTTCAATAAAAAAATGTTTAACCATTGCACATCCTGCACACAATAGAACTATCGTAAGCTCCGTGAAAGTGCAGGAGCGAAGGAGGCAGAGGTTATGGCCAAAAGTGATGAATTGGTAAAATACATTACGCAGCGTGTTGTTCATTATATCGATACGCCGAAGGATGAGCGGAAAGGTCGCACCAAAAGGAAAGAGCCGTGGGCGATGAAGTGGTTTGGTATGATCCCTTTCGCTGTATCCCTGTGGGTGGGGAAAAAGGAAAAAGAATTCGATACACAGTCTCATAAACGAAGTTCTTCGGGTAAAGGCTGACTATCGCTTACCTATTTCACTAATGGTAAACCAAAAGACGCAATCCCTTAAAAAAATGGGAAGGCGTCTTATTTGTTGTGGATGTTTATTGCTTTAACGTTATCTGAATGATCTGTAGAGTTAGCTGATGGTCAAGGCTTCAAGATGTAAAACTGACCGTCTTGTTGTAATGTGCTCAAAGGAACAAAGCGTTGAATGGATGATTTTCCACCTAGTGCTACATATAGAATGGACTCTGCTTCCTGATCTGTATGCCATAGCTGATAACCGCTAACGGGTAGAGGTCCACCGTATACAACATTACGATCACCCGCTGAGAAAACAATCTCTTGATTCTCCCCTTGTTGCATCACATCTTGTGCCCGGTCGGCAGCAACAGGCTTGGAGGTAATCCACAACAGATTGTCAGCCGGATTGAAGACGGGTCGCAGATGAAGTGGATCGACTGATAAAGATGGCGTTGTGGATAAATCAGTTATGCTGGCAGAGTTCTGTTTGAAATCAGCCTCCAGCAGGTTCAGAAACTCTGACGGCAGTACATCTCCGTTCGTAGCATCAATATAAAGTGCAGGATGGTTTGGTTGTTCCACTTTCCAATAAGCCAGCAGAGGAAGAGCATAGCCAAGATGAAGCTCTCCTCCGCCAGCAAGTAATGCCTCAAGGTTCACATGTTGTCGATCCAAGGTTTGTCCAAGAAGTTCATTGTTGTATGGTGACTGTTCTCCATGACCATATTCACTAAGCATCAACTGACCCTGCTCTGTGGCCGTAATAATCATATATCCGATAGGTTTGTCTTCAAACTCAGCTTGTACGAGCCAGCTATGTAAACCCGGCCCCAGAGGGTAGAAGTCCAGATCGGCGTTCTTCCAATGCACTTCGCCGTTAGCTGTACCAAGTGTAACAGCTTGTTGCTCTGCAAACCGTTGCACAGCAGCGGGAGCTAGCTTTTCATTCTGAATGGCAAGATGTTTGGGACTATACTCTGTTGATGATGCGGGGGATGGCGAAGACGTTTTTTGTTCCTCTGCATTGGCTATCGACCAAAAAGAGAATAGGGCAAGACAACTGAGCAAGCCAAAGGTTATACAGGTTGTTTTCCGAGCGTTGTTCCAACACGTATAAAAGAATCGTTTCAAATTTGCACCTACTTTTCATTTATCCGTTACCTGAGCGGGTCCTAGTTTCATTCTAGGGGACAGGTTATGCAAAGGTTGCTGCAACCTGTCGGGCGGCCGATCATGAATAAACACTACTTTTGCCAGCATTTGCAGGAAAAGTAGTGTCTTCGTCTATCTTAAGTGAAACATGCCGCTGCTAATGGCAGTCACTTTCACTTTGGGTTCATATTGCCAGATCATTTCGGTCCGGCGTGTCTCATACTGCAGTTTCATAGCTTCACGATCGATTACCGCCTGTTTTGCTTTCTCTTCTTCGGCATCTGTCTCGGAGTCGATCGGTACTGCGGCCTCTGCCGCCAGTTCTACATCTGCTCCAATGGGTTTAGCGTTAGTTATATCCAGAACTTTTTTCAGTGGTACAGGTGGCGTGCGGTTAGAAGGGACATTCTCCGTGTCTGAGGTTATGTTACCTGGTGATTCTACTTCAGGCATATCTTCCCGGAGTACCGCCTCATAGTAGGTGTCCAACACGTCCAGCTCCAGATCAAGCCGCTCTTGGGCTTTCTCTGCCCAGCTATAATCGAGTTCCAGCAAGCGGTTCGTCAAATGAGATTCCAGAGCAGCTCCGGCATCAAATAACGAAACTTTCGCTGTCTGCACATGCATGTTCTCCGCAAGCCTCGGACTAAGATCACGTCGGTTCAGCTTAGTGCCGAATTTTTCAATAATTTCACCCGAACGAAGGGAGATGCCAAGAAAATGAAGTTCCTCCCGTTTCAAGTCACAGGCAAATTCCACCTTGAAACAGACCCCGAGCCAAGGCTCATATACGGCTGGCGCTGTAGCGCGCAATTGCCGTTTGGCTGCCTGTTCGAACAGGTTTACGAAGGCACCGCCTTCTCGGGCTGCACCGAAAATCTGCTGGAGTCTGCGACTGCCATACACCACTTCTTCACGCAATATTCGTCCTGGCCCCAGCTGTGGCAGCGATGGCGTAATACCGAAGTAACGGCCTAGAATAGTTTCTTTTGGTGGCTCGCCTTGAGGACTGCTGTTGGTTACGCCATTCGTTCCATCAGGGTTAGTTCCAGCAGGAGGTGACGCTTGCGCAGCTTTGGCTTCTGCTGCCTCAATGGCCTGCTGATAACTGTCAGGATCAAATATAAATGTAAAGGACATCGTCTCAGCGGGTGCTCCGGTTCGTTCCACGAACCCCCAATAATAGGGGCGGTTGGTCAACGCTTTGTCCGCCTCAGGCGAGAGTTTGACTGTAACATGGGCAGGGGAACGCTCCATAATCTGACAATCCAGTGCTTCCAGATAGGTGAGAACATAAGCCTGCACTTCATGGGGAGACATGGTCATGAGTTAGCTACCTCCTTTGCGAAGATCTAACAACCCGGATACGGCAGGCCCTTCATCTGAAACCTCACGTTGAATAGAGTTCAGCGATTGTCCAAGTGAATCCATTTTGCGGCGAATATCTTCATCAGTTTGTGATTCCAATATGATTTTGTACAAACTTTTCTCAATAGACTCCTTTTTCTCCAGCCGTTCCAGAATGACATCCAGCCCGCCGATCACCATCTCAAACATATTGATCTTCTCATGCAGCAGACTCAGAATATGTTCCTCAATGGTTCCGGTCGTAGATAAATTGAAGATGTTCACGTCATTTTGCTGTCCAAGCCGGTGTACCCGACCGATCCGCTGCTCTACCCGCATCGGGTTCCAAGGCAGATCAAAGTTGATCATATGATGGCAAAATTGCAGATTAATGCCTTCGCCACCCGCTTCGGTTGCAATCATGGCCTGCACACGCCCGCGGAAGAGATCCATCATCCAGTCTTTTTTGCCTCGATTCATGCCACCCCGATAGGGTACAGCCGTAAGCCCATTGTTGCGGAAATAGTTTAGCAGATACTCCTGCGTGGCCCGGTATTCAGTGAAGATAATTACTTTTTCATTCATGTTCCGAACCAGTTCCATCGTTTTCTCCGCTTTGGTATTCTCCTTGATCGCTTTAATATGGGCAACGAGTTCCCAAATCTTGTCCCGAAGGGGAGAGTCCAGCGGAAGTTTCTTCGACAGATTAACCAGTGTCACGAATACAGCATCCCGACTGCTGCACACTTCACGCTGCAATGTAACAAGGGAGAGCATGCTACTTAGGTTGCCGCCAGCTTCCTGGTACTGGTCTTTAACAAAGGAAGTCACGCCATCATAAAGCGCTTGTTCTTCGGACGATAGTTGCAGATTCACGTTGGAGACATTCCGTTTGGTAAATTGAACAGGGCCTTCGCCGCGGCGGTTACGAATCATGACTTTGGATAACTCGTTCTTAAGCTGTTCCTGATTTTTCGGAACCCGTTTGTCTACAACAAAGTTGGCTGCAAAATCACCCTGACGACCCAGTTGACCGGGCTTCAGCAGGTTGATCAGATTGAACAACTCGCTCATATCGTTCTGCACAGGTGTAGCCGTGAGCAGCAGACAATACTTTTTGCGCAATTTCAGCATGAATTGATAGTTGGTTGTTTTCTTGTTTTTGAGTTTATGAGCCTCGTCAATAATAATCATGTCGTAGTCGGTATTCAGCAGCATATCTTTATGCGGGTCACGTTTGGCTGTATCCATGGAAGCAACAACCACTTCATTCTGCCAGGAATAGGCCTTTTTCTGAGCAATAGCAGGGATGCCGAATTTTGAATTCAACTCCCGTACCCATTGCAACACAAGAGAGGCTGGCACGAGAATGAGTACCTTGGATACGAGACCCCGAACCATATATTCTTTCAGAATGAGACCGGCTTCAATGGTTTTGCCAAGACCCACCTCATCGGCGAGAATGGCCCGGCCTGACATTTCAAATAATACTCTGCGTGCAGTGTCCATCTGGTGAGGGAGTGGAGTAAGGCCTTGTAGATGCTTGAGACATTGGATCTCGTCAAAATTGGGAATCAGGTTGGTCTCTTCGGCTTGAATGCCGAGTTGGAAGAGTCGGTAATCCCCCAAGGACCTCCTTTATCCAGTCGTGATTCCAATTGATTAATCCAGCTTCGATCAATTTCCAACGGAACGGGCAGCTCGGCTACAGGTTGATTTGTGTGGTGCGGGTTTTTCCGGTTCATGGTGTTTCCTCCCCTGCCATACGTGATGACGTTTTATTCGTAGGTAATAGTATGGACGAATGAGAGTCAGTTCATAACTATGTGGGTTCAAATAAGGAATATTTACACTTGTCACTCCGATGACAGAATAACCTTCCAATCGCTGTTATCCCCAGATTTTTTTTGATTCCCTTGTCCAAAGGGGGAAACCCGGGGATAGCGTATGCTTCCGATGCAGCTTTCTTTCAGAAAGCTTTTAGGCGAACGCTTCGCTTCTTTAGGTTATTTCTGTCCTCTCCGTTCTTGTGTAAAAAGTTTAGTTGAACCAATGTGAACTACAGTTTATTTGCAAGAAGTTTGTTCGAGCAGGGGAGTCTATGAAGATGGACTATGATAAAAGTTATATGGAAAATCAATATATAGTGTATTATACTGAAATCATATCACTATATGTGGTGTTTCATCATAATTTACTTTTATAGTGAAAATGGAGCTTTATACCGGGGAGGTTGAATTAGCGATGAAATCGAACCAACGATCGCATCAATTAGAAGGACTTAGCGAAAAAATATTTCTGGACCGATACGCCTGGAAGGACGCTGATTCGAATCATGCCAAGGTCGGAGATGTTGTATTGGTATTAACGAAGGATGATCCCAAGTTCCCGACCAAGGAAGTGGGCGAAATCATAGAACGTCAGGGTCAGCTTGTACAGGTAAGGACTCGAAGTGGAGAGATCATCGAGACAAACGTGGAGAAATTGACACTCAACATAGAAAAAACACCGGAAGAGATGTGGGACCGTCTTGCCAAAGCAATGGCATCTGTCGAATCCACAGCGGATCAGCGGGCAACGTGGGAGTCCAAGTTCCGCTCCGTATTGGAAGATTGGAAGTTAGTACCCGGAGGCCGTATTGCTGCGGGCGCGGGGGCAAGCGATGAGCTTACACTCTTCAATTGTTATGTCATTCCGTCTCCGCAAGACAGTCGGGGTGGCATTATGAGGACCTTGACCGAGATGACGGAGATTATGGCACGTGGGGGAGGAGTTGGCATTAATTTGTCCTCTTTGCGTCCCCGCCGAGCGGTGGTGAAAGGTGTCAACGGATCATCCAGCGGTTCCGTCTCGTGGGGCGGATTGTTCAGTTATACGACTGGACTGATTGAACAGGGCGGAAGCCGCCGGGGTGCGCTCATGCTGATGATGAATGACTGGCATCCGGATGTGCTTGATTTTACTACCGTGAAACAAACGATGGGGCAGGTGACCAATGCCAATCTGTCTGTATGTGTGAGCAACGCATTTATGGAGGCTGTCAAGCAGGACGGAGATTGGGATTTGGTTTTCCCCGATACAAACGATCCGGACTACGACACCGAGTGGAACGGGGATATGCAGCAATGGAAAGCCGCGGGTCATTCGGTGGTGCACTATCGTACGCTGAAGGCTCGCGAAATCTGGCATACTATTATTGAATCAGCCTGGAAATCGGCAGAGCCTGGTGTGGTATTCATGGAGTACTACAACCAGATGTCCAACAGCTGGTACTTCAATCCGATTATCTGTACTAATCCGTGCGGGGAACAAGGCCTGCCTGGCTGGGGTGTATGTAATCTGTCTGCGATCAATCTGTCCAAATTCTACGATGAAACAAATCATGATGTGGCATGGGATGAACTGGCGGAAACCACTCGCATCTCGGCTAGATTTTTGGACAATGTCATCGATGCAACACCATATCATTTTGAGGAAAATAGACTGAATCAGCAGCGGGAACGCCGGGTTGGGCTTGGCACGATGGGACTGGCAGAGCTGATGATTAAGCTGCGTATTCGATACGGCAGTCCTGAATCTCTTGCATTTCTGGATAAACTGTATGGATTCATGGCGAAGGAGGCCTATCTGGCATCGGCACAGATTGCAGCAGAGAAGGGAGCTTTCCCAGCTTTCGAAGCTGAACCGTATTTACAGAGTGGATTCATGAAAAACATGGTTGCGACGTACCCTGAAGTGGGAGAGGCCATCCGTAAACAGGGCATTCGAAATGTCACACTGATCACACAAGCGCCAACGGGAAGTACAGGTACGATGGTGGGCACATCAACAGGTATTGAGCCGTATTTTGCCTTCAAGTATTTCCGTCAAAGCCGTCTAGGTTATGATGAACAGTTCGTACCGATCGCACAAGAATGGCTGGATGAACATCCGGGTGAAGCTTTACCAGACTATTATGTGACGGCGATGGATTTGTCGGCTGAGAATCACATACGGGTGCAGGCAGCAATTCAGCAATGGGTGGATAGTTCGATCTCGAAGACGGCCAACTGTCCGGCTGATTTTACAGTGGAGGATACGGCTGAGCTGTACGAACTGGCCTTCGACCTTGGCTGCAAGGGAGTAACGATATACCGCGACGGCAGCAGGGATGTGCAGGTGTTGTCCACGTCGAAGAAGGAAGAGACCCAAGGTGAAGATCAGAACACGGCGGAAGCTGAAGAGAAGACAGTCGTATCTGCTATAGAAAACCCGAATAATGCTGAAGTACAGGCAAGTGATGGAACTTCCAATAGCCAGGTTGGTGTTAGAACGCATTCTTCCGATCAAGCCCCGTCCTCTTCTACGGTACTGGATAAACAATACAGAAGCCGTCCTCAAGTACTGCGCGGTGCGACATACAAAATCAATACGCCATTTGGTATGGCTTACATTACGATCAATGATCTGGAGGGAACGCCGGGTGAGATCTTCCTGAACGTGGGCAAAGCGGGATCGGACGTGTTTGCCATGGCTGAGGCACTCGGTCGCGTATGCTCTCTGTTCCTTCGATACGGAGATCATGGGCACAAGGTTGAACTGTTGATCAAACATCTCAAGGGAATCGGTGGTTCGGGAGCGATTGGCTTCGGGGCCAACCGGGTGGAATCGATTGCTGATGCAGTCGCCAAAGCATTGGAAAGTCATGTACAGAGCGATGTGCAGGAGAACGAACCTGGAGCATTACAAGAACAGAGTCAAGTGGAGAGCACGTATCCAAAAGTAGAGGATCAGAAAGCCTTTACCGAATCGAGAGATTTATGTCCTTCATGCGGCTCGGCATCCCTGATGAATGTGGAAGGTTGCAAAACATGCAGCAACTGTGGGTACAGTAAATGCAATTAAATATCTTTTGAAAAAAAGAGAAAAAGAAAGGCACTCCTGACTCCATTACGAAGTCAGGAATGCCTTTTTGTCATTTAGATAACTAACACCAATCTTGGCATCGATCTGCAAGTGATTGCAATTCATTAAATACAACACCAGCATGGTAGCCGTCGCACACGGCGTGATGTAACTGAACGGATAAGGGAAGATATACTTTATCGTTCTGTTGAACATATTTCCCCATCGTGAAAATAGGCAACAAGTAGGTTCCCTCATTGTAAATATTCAGATTAAATCCCGTAAAGTTCACCCAAGGAATACTGGAAACGGGAAAAGTATTTGGCGGTTCATTGGGTTTGGCAACAAATTGTTTGTGATCTTTGTAATTCTTCATATCTTCCAGATAACGAATGTGGAACGTCTCAAAATCTTCATGGAATGCTGTCCAGATCGTTGAGAAACTTTTGTTGTCCTCATGAAAAATTGTATAACTCGGAGACATTTCGTCCCAGTAGCCCAATCTCCCCTCGGCGTCAAAACAAGTTCGAAATTCCCTGTGTGCATTGACAACCTTAGAGATCATGTGAATAAGAGCGGGATAGAACTTCAATCCTTTAAGCTTCAGTTCGTTGATCAATAGCGTGATATCCAGATTAGCAGTTATGCTGTAGGTACATCTGACCTGATTCAAGTAGTGGTCAAAGTATGGCTTTCGATCCCACTGATCTAACACGATTGGATTAAACATAAGTTATAACCTCCTAAATTTGAATAATGCCTTCATTTAGGAGGTATATTTGACTGATTTGACCATATCCTATCACATTCCCAGTATCGTATTTTTAGAAATTGACCATCTCAGTATAACATGACACTGAATGTGTAGCTTATAGCGAAATCCTCTGCAAAACGCTTTTTCAACCTGCTTCTTTACTTTATAATTAAAGTTGTCTTTATAACGAAGAAGAGAGGGGATTAGATGCGTCAGCCGATAGAAGAACCTATATTTTATTCTTATCCTGGAATGGTAGCGGTGGTGACTTCACGTCATGAGGGAGTCCAGAATGTGATGGCGTCCGGATGGCATACATACATCGGATCATCACCAGGCGTATACGGCATCTCCCTTCGTAAGGAAACATACTCCTATGAACTCATTGAGAAGAGCGGCGTATTCGGTGTTCATTTCCTACCAGGTCATCGATCGGAGTGGATTCAAGCTGCAGGAACGTTCAGTGGAAGAGATACGGATAAATTCACAAGATTCGGCATTCCATATGAGGAAGGAATCAAGGTAAGTGTACCCATTTTGACAGACGCTTATTTTGCTTATGAGTGCAAGGTTATGGACATTACGACATATGGTGACCATGAATGGATTGCAGGCGAAGTGTTGCAGCGATATCAGGATCAGAAGTACTTTCTGGAGAATGGAATGGTTGATCTGGAGAAGTTGCAAATCCCAATGTACACAGGGCGTTCAGCATACCGGATCATGGATGCGAGGACAGAAGAAAAGATTCACCCGTTCCACCTCTAGGGTCCTAGGCAAGAAGAAGCAATTATGAGCAAAACTTTCAATCCGGTCTGACATAGGTTTATAATGGATATTGGCTGCTGAGCAAGTCGGCAGCCTTTTGTTATGAATTCAATTGTTTCAATCGATGTGTGCGTGGGTATGCTGGTTTGCGCAAGCGGGACAGGTAATTTTAGCCACTCGATGAAAAGTACTATATTTAACGACAAAATTAGAGTATGATTTTACAGCTATATGAGCTGGCAGGAAAGGTTACATCGGTTTAATCGTTTGTAACTATTCCTGTAAAGTATGAGGCTTATTTCGGGCGTATAATGCTAAACGTGAGCTCACGAATCAATATAAATAATATCGTAATGATTAAAACTTAATGGACTGGCCACACGTCTTCCTTAAGACTATAGAATTCACCAAGAATGTAGCATCATCGGATCGTGCTTCGAACAGAGGCTTTTCTTATGTTGTAAATGAAAGATGGAAGGTGCAATACGTATGTTAATGACAACCAGAACGATCAGGAGTTCCTTTATGCCCCCAACACCGATGTTGTTGACTCACAGTAACAAGGAGGGGCATGCATGTCACAATCGTTAAATCGTAAGAGACATATGAACGGACTTGACGGCTTGCGAGCCATCGCGGTACTTGCGGTAATCGCTTATCATCTGAATTTGGATTTTATTCCGGGTGGACTGCTCGGTGTAGGTATATTCTTTGTTCTCTCGGGATATTTAATTACCGATATTCTCGTGTCACAGTGGCAGGAACATGGACGCATTTCACTCGGTGATTTCTGGGTAAGACGGGTAAGGCGTTTGCTTCCAGGCATGCTGACCATGACAGCTGTGGTGATGATCTGGCTGGCCTGTACAGACCCATCGCGGCTTGCTGCGCTTCGTGGTGATATCGTTTCGGGTGTATTATACATAAGCAATTGGTGGTATATCTTTCACAACGTTTCCTATTTCGAAAGTTTTGGCCCTCCATCACCGTTTGGACATTTCTGGTCGCTGGCTGTGGAAGAGCAATTTTATCTTATATGGCCTCTTCTACTGATCGCAGCAATTATAGTGTTCAAAAGAAAGGGATGGCTGGTCGTTTTCATTGTTGTCGCAGCTGAATTGTCTGCTGGCGCAATGGCCATCATGTATAATCCGGATTTGGACCCGAGCCGTGTATATTATGGAACAGACACGCGGGCATTTGCACTGCTTGCTGGTGCTGCTCTTGCCGTGGTGTGGCCTAGTCGCAAGCTATCGAGCTCTCTGCCTGGCATGAACCGGATTGTGCTCGATGTATCAGGACTTGCTGCGCTTGCTTTATTAATCTACATGATGCTGAATAGCAGTGAATATGATCCGTTTCTGTATCAAGGGGGCATGGTGCTTCAGGCTATCGCAACAACGTTGTTGGTAGCAGTGTTGGCTCACCCATCATCTTTCCTGGCACGTATCATTGGAGCGAAGCCACTACGCTGGATCGGAGAGCGATCCTACGGATTATATCTGTGGCATTATCCTGTCATTATTTTAACCAATCCCGCGGTGGATACGGGAGGAGCACATCCTGTACGAATCATTTTACAGGTTGCTGCAACGGTTGTACTGGCCTCATTGTCCCTTAAATATATTGAAAATCCGATTCGGTACAATGGATTCCGTGATTCTTGGTCCCGATTATGGGGAAGAGGGCGGTCATCAATCGGTATACGTAACGTATGGTGGAAGCGAGCAGGTCTGTTGATGACGATTCTGCTGTTGTCCTATACGGTATCTCAGATGATGGTCTCACATGCAGCGAACTCCGATTCCCATTCGGTATCGATGTCCAACACATTGAATGGAGAGAATTCCGTAGCGGAGGAACAGGGACAGAATGTTTTGCCAGCTACTACAGCGACATCAGGCTCAGGCCAAAAGAACAATGCGCATAGCCATAAACCGGAGGCAGGAACGAAAGATGATCCGGGGAAAAATGAGAAGCCAACAGGAGAGTCTGCTCCAGACTCAAAACCTGACGACCAAGGCAATTCAGTGAATCCTGGCAAGGACGTTCAGTCTGAAGATAAGCCGGCTAATGACTCCGTGAATAACGAGAATGATGCGCCGGATGACGCTGGAGCGAATCAATCCGATAATACGGATCATACGGATGATACACCTGATTCATCTCAGGACAATGAAGAAACAGCTCCTCCTGCCCAGGATGGCAAGGTTCATTATACCGTCATTGGAGATTCGGTGATTTTGGATGCAAAACCGTATCTCGAGCAAAGTATATCGGGAGTGTATGTGGACGGACATGTCGGTCGTCAGATGTGGCAGGCAGGTGATGTATTGGAAGGTCTGAAACAAAACAACCAAATGGGCAGCAAAGTGGTGCTGGAGCTCGGGACGAATGGTTCCTTTAACTCCAAAAACTTGAATGCTGTGCTTGATTATCTGAAGGATGAGGATCGGGTATATCTGGTTACTGTGCGCGTACCTCGTCCGTGGGAACGAACGGTGAACAGGGCGTTGAATGAGGCAGCATCCAAATACAGCAATGTCTCGTTGATTGACTGGAACAGTGCAAGTGAGGGACATGACGAATATTTTGAAAAAGATGGTGTACATCTCACTACGCAAGGGTCCGAAGCTTTTGCAGAACTGGTGAAAAACAGTATCCAATAATACGCAATCCATGTTTAATACGATTTAGCACTTATTCATTATATATAGCCTGGGGTGAAGCTACCAACGGCTGCAACAAGAAAGAGCTCTCATTGTGAGGGCTCTTTTTTATATGTTATGAACAATAAGTCAGCAAAGTAAGTTCCAAACAGGGGAACCGATATTTTTCACCCCTGCATCCGTGGATCGTCACCTTACGGTATGATAGCGTTACCATTTACAATAAGTGTATTCAAATCGCCGAGGGGGAATATAGAGATGTTGAAAAAATGGCTTTCGGGTTTCCTGGCAATAACATTGTTCTCCATTATTCTGGCTGGCTGTGCTGGCGGGGACACTTCAGAAGGAGGCAGCGGCAATGACAAAGTAACCGTCACACTCTGGCACAACTGGACCGGACAGGATGCAAAGGCGGTTGCGATGCGCAAAATTATTGAAGATTTCCGCGCGGCGCATCCAGATATTGAAGTTGTGGATGAAGGCTTGCCAACAGATGGTCTCAAAACCCGGCTTCGCACGGTGGCAGCTGCCAACGAGATGCCAGACCTGTTCGTGATGTGGCCGGATGCCATGACTAAGGAATTTGTAAAAGGAGATCTGTTACAGCCCATTAATGCAGAGCTGGACGCAAAGCCGGAGTGGAAAGATAACTTTATCCCGAATGCACTGGACGGATACACCGTAGACGGGAACATCTACTCCGTGCCCATGAATCTGGCGCCGAGTTCCTTCATTTATTACAATGAAGCTTTGTTCAAGCAGTACAACGTAAAAGTGCCTGAGACATGGGCGGAACTGGAACAAGCGATTGCTACGTTTAATCAAAATAAAGTCATTCCTATGGCGCTTGGCAACAAGGCCAACTGGGTAGCACAATCGACGATATTCAGTACACTGGCTGACCGCATCACTGGCACGGACTGGTTCCTGAAAGCGACAGCACAAGATGGTGCAAGTTTTACCGATCCGCAATTTGTTGAAGTCTTGAATAAGATGCAAGAGCTTGGCAACACCAAGGCATTCCAGGATGGATTCAATAGTATCGATGAAACACAGATGATGCAGCTTTATTTCCAAGGTAAGGCAGCGATGGTCATGAACGGCGGATGGGCCTTGGCAAATCTGGTGAACAATGCACCTGAAGAGGTGTTGAACAACACACATATTACGATTCTTCCTCCAGTGGACGGAGGTCAGGGCGAACCAAGAACAACATCCGGTGTAGTAGGAACCGGGTTGGGTGTAAGTAAAAAGCTGAGTGGTACTCAAAAAGAGGCAGCGATGGAGTTGTTCTACGCGCTCGCAGGACCGGACGGTCAGAAGGCCACATTGGATAGCAGCACATTGGTGAGTTACAAGATTGATCTGGATAAAACCAAGGCACATCCGTTGTTCGTTGAATTATATGATCTGATGCAGGAAGTGAAGATCACGCCAGTATACGATTCCAAGCTGGGATCGGCAACGGTTGAGGTTATTAATAATGCATTGCAAGAGTTGCTTATGGGCGGCAAGGCCGAAGACATTGCGGCTAAAATTCAGGCGGCTCAAGCCAATGCAGTTAGTCAGTAACCATTCGTTAAAACCCCTTCCCGGCAGGGGAGGGGTTTTAAGTATGGATGAGATAGTCAGTTGCAAGTTGGTAAAGGCATTTATCGAAGGGAAGTGAACAGATGAACGCACTGCGCAGTCGGCGTTTTATTATGCTGGGGCTGGCCCCGGCAGTCATCATTTATGCATTGTTTGTATTTGTACCAGTCGTGTGGTCGGCATACTACGGTTTCTTCAACTGGTCCGGCATCGGCGCATCCAAATATATTGGTGTGGATAATTACGTGGAGATCTGGCATGATCCTGTGTTTTGGCGGGCACTGAAAAATAACGTTATTTTTGTGTTGGCATCGGTATTTGGACAAATTCCGTTAGCGTTGATGTTGGCGGTCATCTTACACAAAAGTAATCCGTTACAGCGGTTTTTACGCTCAGCCGTATTTCTGCCGATGGTGTTATCCACTGTCGTTATCGGTATGATCTGGCAGTATATCTATCATCCGCAGATCGGGATATTGAACTTTCTGCTGGACGCACTGGGGCTGGAAAGTTGGAAGCTGCAATGGCTTTCCGATGACAAGATTGCCATTTTCTCATTGGTACCGCCGCTGCTATGGAGCTTTGTCGGGTTGTATCTGATTATCTTTATCTCGGCACTACAGAATATTCCAGGCGAGATTCATGATGCTGCCAAAATAGACGGTGCTTCAGGAATCCGGAAACTGGTATCAGTCTCTTTGCCCATAATCTGGGGTACGGTTCAGGTAGCGATCATTCTATGTATTTCGGGTAGTCTGAAATCATTCGATCTGGTCTACATCATGACCAAGGGTGGTCCGGCACATGCGACGGAACTGCTTGCAACGTATATGTACAATTCAACCTTTACAACATACCGATATGGTTTTGGTAGTGCGATCTCAACAACCATCGTACTGATCTCCCTGCTGCTGATCGGAACAAGCCAGTGGCTAACCAGTCGCAAACGAAAAGAGAATCAATAGAGAGGAGGAGTTATCATGCGCGTGACACCTGTATCCATGCCATCACCACGAAGCAGCTCGGGCCATCCGATTCGCCGCCTACGTAGCGGAATTGTTTGGACGCTGCTAACGGTCTATGGTATTTTAACATTGTATCCGTTCTACTGGCTCGTGATTAGTGCGTTCAAAACAAATGAAGATTTCTATAGCAGGCCCTTTGGTCTGCCGGAAAACTGGAATGTTGCCAATTTCAGCAATGCATGGGAAAGCTCCAGGCTGGGGACCGCTTTTGGCAATTCACTAATTGTATCGGTGGGATCACTTATTCTAACGCTGTTTATTGCAGCGCTGGCTTCATTTATCCTGGCTCGTTTCCAGTTTAGCTGGAAAGGGTTAATCATGACCTTTTTTGTTGTGGGCATGCTCATTCCGATCCATAGTACACTTGTGCCCTTATTTATCTTAATGAAACAGATGTCCTTGCTGAATACGTACTGGGCATTAATATTACCTTATACGGCTTTTGCATTGCCTACAGCTATTTTTGTGCTTACTGCATATCTGACAAGTGTTCCACGTGATATTGAAGAGGCAGCTTTCATTGATGGAACAGGACTTTGGGGATTGTTTACCCGGATCATGCTTCCCATGTCTGTCCCTGCATTGTCTACGGTTACGATCCTGAGTTTCCTGCATGCGTGGAATGACTTTTCATTTGCGCTTGTATTCATCAACAAAACCGGATTGAAAACGTTACCGCTGGCTATTGCGAACTTTGCGGATGGGTATCAAACCGATTACGGATTAACGCTTGCTGCCATGACCCTGTCGGTCATTCCAACCATTATCTTGTATCTCATATTCCAGGAACAGGTTATGAAAGGCATGACAGCCGGAGCTGTCAAAGGATAAGCGAAAGCGCATCCAGAGGAGGAGAAACGTTTGGCACGCTGGCTCACATCTTCGTTACAAAGGAAGCTATCGGTCGTCGTGACGGCTTCAATGATTGTGCCATTGCTGGCCTTGGGTCTGTTCGCCTTTCTGATCTCTTCCCGCATTACAGAGCAAAAAACAAAGCTGTCCGGCATGGATACACTGAAACAGGTGGAAGCGAATCTTCGTTATATGTTACAAGATGCCGAGAACCTATCGATTTTCCTGATTGGAGAACGGGACATCCAGCAGTATCTTAGCCACAATGAAGATCATGAGCTGGACCGGGTGGATATCCTGGGCAGGATGACCAATCTGGCTGCTTCCAAGAAATATATCGCCAACATCGCCATATATCCGGGACGTTTTGATGCCACATTGTCGACTGCTACCTGGTATGAATCCAATGAATCCAACCTTTCGTATCCCTCTGTTCCAAGCGGTGAAGCAGTCAAACAATGGACGGGGGTATACCCGGTGCAGAATTACGCGGGTATTCAAAATGTGATCACATTGGTTCGGCCGATTCGTAGTATCCATGATTATCGACCCATCGGCTGGTTAGCCATTAGTCTGGATGAGAAGGCCATATCCAAGGGATGGGCCGCTCTGGGATTAGGCAGAGGGCAAGGCAGACTGGAGCTCATCGGCAGTTCTGGAGAGATTCTGTCTTCGATGGACAAATCCCGACTTGGACTCAAGCTGGAGCAGGCCGAACCAGGAGTCACAACGTTAATTCAGGATGGCGGTAGCGGAACAACCACATATGGCAGTGGTGACGATAAACGGACATTGCTCTATTATCCGGAAGAATTGACGGGGTGGACGTTGGTTGGAACAGTCCCTTACGACCAGTACAAGTCCGAGAATCGGTACATTCTTATTCTGACCGGTTGCGCCGTTGCCATGTCTGCTGCGATCAGTGCTGCCTTGGTCTGGTTTACGGTGCGCCGTGTGACGAGGCCGCTTCGTGTGCTTACCAGACATCTGTCCCGAATTGATCCGGAACGTCCTCTTCCGCTGTTTCGGTCTGAAAGTGATGACGAGATTGGCAGGCTTGGGGAGAGTTACAATCTGCTCGGTGCACATATTCAGTTATTGAAGGAAGAGGTTATTCGAGGTGAAGCTCGCAAAAAAGAAGCGGATCTTCGGGTGCTTCAGGCGCAGATTAACCCGCACTTTCTGTATAACACGCTCTCTTCGATTCACTGGATTGCCTTGATGTCTGAAGAGAAGCGGATCGCGGATATGGTTGAGGGCTTGAGTGATTTTCTACGTATCAGCTTGAACAATGGTCAGGATTACTGCCCTGTGGAACAGGAGATTGCTCATATTCGCCATTATGTGCGTGTGCAGTCGATTCGTTTCCCTGATCAATTTGTGTTGCATTATATCGTAGATCCAGCGCTTGAGAAGCGAATGATGCTGAAGCTATTGCTGCAACCGCTTGTTGAGAACGCTATGATTCATGGCATTCAGCCCAAAGCAGGCGTGGGTACCATCACCATAATGATTCGCAAGGACCCGGATAATGAACAGATGAATGTGCTGGTGCTGGATGATGGTGTCGGCATGGAGCCGGACAGGCTGGAACAATTAAGGATAAGCATTAGGGAATGGAAGGGAAAACAGCCGGAAAAACAGCTAAACCAAGGCGGTTATGGGCTCTGCAATGTGAATGAGAGACTGCTGCTCCATTATGGAGCGGATGCACAGCTTGAAGTGGACAGCAGGGTTGGGGGAGGTACCCGGATTTCGTTTTCCATTCCAATCTTGGAGGGTTCGCCATGAGACTATTAATTGTTGATGATGAAGTGATTATCCGTACAGGGCTTGCCAGCGTTATCGCTTGGCATGAACTCGGAATTGAACTTCTTCAACCTGCTGCCTCGGCAGAGGAGGCGTTAACACGTTTGGCTGAGGAACGTCCACATATCCTGATGACGGATATTCGGATGACAGGCAGATCGGGGCTGGAACTGGCAGAAGAGGGACTGCGATTGTTATCTGAGCTAGAGGTTATTATTTTGTCCGGATACGATGACTTTTCTTATGCGCAGCAGGCGATTCGCCAAGGTGTTACAGATTATCTGCTCAAAACAAGCAAGCCGGAAGAGATCATCAAAACCGTATTACAGGCCAAACAGCGAATCACGGAACGTTGGGCAGAGAAGTCCAGAGAGGGACAGCTTATGCGGGAGAATCGAGAGCGGTTATTTGCCGGGTGGATCATTGATGGTGACACCGCTTCGGGCCATTTCCCTTCATTTTTGCGATCTGATGCTGGAAAAGAGGCAGGGATTGGTGGCCTTGATGATGAACAGATTCTCAGACAAGTCATTATTCTTCGAGCAGAGGGTTGGGATCGATCCTCGGATGCGCTATTACGATTTGCGGTGCAGAATACCCTGGAGGATATGTTACCTGGTGCCATTGCTCATGTAGAGAAACAGCAAATTATCTGTGTAGTTGCATGGCCGCCTGTGGAACATGAATATACGTTCAGGCTGGAGAGTGCACTACGTCGGGTGGAGCAATTACTGAAGTGCACCGTGCGCGCAGCGATAGGTCTGCCTATGCGTGGATATGCAGATCTGCACGAAAGCTACAGAACTGCTTCAGCTGCATTCCGATATCGGGGTTTGATGGATTATAAAGTATGGCATTATGAGCACGTTCAGGATCGCCAAGGTGGTAAAACTGTACTTACGCACGAAGAGGAGACCACACTTGGTACATTATTGCTGGATAATGATTCAGTCACGTTAACGACATGGACGCGAGAACTTGTGGCTAATCTGATTACAGAACCGGAGGTCACACCAGAATCGTTCACTGCTTGTTTGCACTCGGCCATCATTGCCGGTCATCGCTGGCTGACTCGCACAATGCGAGCTACAGGGCGTGAAGAACCCGCAAGGCTCGAGCCTTGGTTGCCGGAACCGGATGCTGAAGCTGGTGACCTCGGGGATATGCTGTTCCATCATCTGTATGGTCTGATGCATGTCTATCATAGCCGAATGGGTCAGGGACAGGCTGCCCATGTGCAGAAGGCTATTGGTTATATTGAATCATCATTGGCACACGATATTAATTTACAGCTGGTAGCTGGACATGTTCATTTGCATCCGGGTCACCTCAGTGAGCTGTTTAAAAAAGAAATGGGTGTGACCTTCGGAGATTTTGTCACCGATATGCGTATACGAAGAGCGATGGATATGCTCGCGGTGTCTCCAGCGAAGGTCAGTGAAGTTGCTGCCATCAGCGGCTACGAGGACGTGAAATATTTTAGCAGGCTGTTCAAAAAACATACCGGCAAAACCCCGAGTGAATATCGCGAAGAGGCGTTGTCGTTCAAGCCTTCGGGAATTTAGAGATGAGCAGATTAGGAAACATGTCTTGCCTTTCTGCAAACGTTTTCGATATGGTATTACTCAGGGTTATTGGAGAGTGAGGGCGTACTGATGAAGACCCATAATTCAAGTCAGGATTTATCGGGACAATGGAAGATACAGCATTTTGAAGTTGGAGAGAAGCGGGCAATGGATGTGGCAGCTGCTGCGCTGGATGACCGTTTCTGGATCGGGGCTGAAGTGCCTGGCGATGTACATGCTGCATTGGTTGAGCGCAGTATCATTGATCCGCCCTATTACGGACATAATGATGCCAAAAGTCGCTGGATTGAGCAAAAGGAATGGTGGTACCGCACAACCTTCAATCTGGTGAGAGATGCAGAGACGGAGGAGCACTTTGAATTGGTGTTCGAAGGATTGGATACGTTTGCAACAGTCTACGTGAACGGCCATGAAGTCGGGAAAACGGCCAATATGCTCATGTCACATGCATTTGATGTAACATCTCTGGTACGCAGCGGCTGGAATGCGATTGCTGTCAAGTTTGATCCGCTTCATCTGCATCACCGGGACAAAGAAACCTTTGACTGGTCCTCGTACACGAAGGAACGGCCATGGTTGCGTAAAGCAGCGATGAACTTTGGCTGGGACTGGGGGCCACGCATGGTTACAGTGGGGATCTGGGGTGCGGTAAGACTGGAAAAACGAACAATCGCCAAGCTGGAAAATGTGTATGCTCGCACGGAATCAGTCACTACTGAGATGGCTGTTTTGCGTGTCACAGCAGATGTGGAATCCGTTTTGTCTTTCCGTAGCAAACAAAAACGAGAGCAGGCTGTGGTTGCGTCCTGTAATGTTCGTTTGCTGGATCGTAGCGGTATTGAGGTGGCAGGTGCCACTGAACTACCCGTAGAGGGAGGCAAAGCGGATACCACATTGAACGTTACGTCACCACAGTTATGGTGGACTCATGATCTAGGTGAACCTTATCTGTATACGCTGGAGGTTACATTGTACGCAGATGGTATTGAGGTGGACCGTTATAGCGAGCCTTATGGGTTACGAACGATTGAGCTGGCTCTTCACAATGAACGGGGTGAAGATGCATTTGCTTTTATCCTGAACGGAGTCAAAGTATATGCCAAGGGTGCCAACTGGATTCCGGCTGATCATCTGATTGGTGCCATCCCGAACTCCCGGTATCGGGAGCTTGTCGAGCTGTCGGTGGAAGGGCATATGAACATGCTGCGTGTCTGGGCTGGTGGTATATATGAGAAGGATGTCTTCTACGATGAATGTGATCGGCAAGGGGTGTTGGTTTGGCAGGATTTTGCATTCGCGAATGCACTGTTCCCGGATTTCAATCGTGATTTCATGGATAATGTACGACAAGAGGTAGAAAACAATGTCCTGCGCCTGCGTAACCGTGCCTCGCTTGCTATTTGGTGTGGTAATAACGAGATTGACTGGCTCTATGATATGAAGTCGGCAAGTGGAGATATTACCAGTCCGTTCTACGGCGAACAGATCTATCATGAGCTAATCCCTGAAGTGCTGGAGCGCTTGGATCTGTCTCGTCCGTACTGGCCTTCTTCGCCGTTCGGAGACAGCAACGGTCAGGATGCGAATGACCCGGATGTGGGGGATCGCCACAACTGGCAGGTATGGCATGGTTCGGTCTATCCAAGGAAGCATGGAGAGCCACCGCTGCTGGACTACAGCATTGAAGGTGTAACGTTCAAAAATTATAAAAAGGATCATGCGTTGTTCAGCAGTGAATTTGGTATGCATGCCTCGGCCAATCGTTACACACTGGAGAGAAATATGCCCGCAGATCAGTTTTACTGGGGCAGTCCGGAGATGGCCTATCGTAACAAAGATACCAATCATCAGAAAGGTATTCTGCTAATGGAGGGTTACACAGGAATTCCGCAAAATATAGAAGAGTATATGAACTACTCCATGCTTACTCAAGCAGAAGGGCTGCGATATGGAATTGAACATTTCCGGCGCATCAATCACCGCAACAACGGAGCGCTTGTGTGGCAATTGAATGACAGTTGGCCAGGAACAAGCTGGTCCATGATTGATTATGAACTGCTGCCGAAGGCATCCTTTTATTACGGGAAAATATTCTTTCATCCTGTCTTGTTGTCACTGGAGCATGAGCCGGGGGAGCCGCTTGCATTGTGGGTTGTGAACGATACACGTGAAGTCTTGGAAGGGGAGCTTCGACTCAATGTCTATGCATTGAATGGAGATAAGATCTACTCCAGCTCACATGCTGTTGAAGTAACATCTCAAACCTCACTGTGTATTGCTGAATTAACTGAAGCAGAGGTGCTACAGGGCAGACGTGCGGAGGAAGTAATGGTTGAGCTGGTATCCGAAGGATTTGCGGCGCCGATTAATCGGTACTTCTTGAGTGATCCTAAGGATGTGACGTTGCCAGAGTCGCAATTGAGCGTACATGTGAACGAAGAGGAACAGTCTGTAACGGTTACGGCCAGTGGTGCGATTGCACGATTGGTGAAGCTGGAGCTTCCCCTTGGGCGTGTACGATTCAGTGACAATTATTTCGATCTGCTCCCCGGTGAGAGCCGGACGGTAAGACTTCGTCATCCGGAGCAGTCTTCTCTGCCTTTGACAGAACTTCGGGTCAGTGCCATGAACGGCAGAGAAGGATAAAATATAAATAACAGACTCCGAATCTTATTCGAGGTTCAAGGTGGTCATCCTGATCAGGGATGCCACCTTTTTTACTTTTGCAGCAGGGTGAGTTCCTGTCGTTGTGTCAGGTGGTTTTGTCCTTATTCCACAAGCGAAACTTCCAATCGGGTTCACATCTTGGCACATTCGGGTTAGAATGATAAAGAAATCGTTTTCAAAAGGAGGTGGATTCATGTCATTTGTCTTTTATCCGGGGATGGTTATATTCATTCTGATGTTGATCCTGCTGATTATTGGTATTGTATATATCGTTCGTAAAAGCAAACAAGTATTGCGCCGCTTAAGCAATCTGGAGAAAGCAGTATATGAAAAAGATAACATCTCATCCTATCCGAAGGACGTTGATACTGTACAAGAAGCACCCAGAGAAGACACGTTTGCTCCACGCAAACGAAAATGAAGAAGGATACGGAATTACATAAAAGATAAACCAACAAACCAAACAGCCGATTCTTCTCTATGAGGAAGTGATCGGCTGTTTGGGCATAAAGGCATTTTATCTGTATTAACTAGGTTTAGAGAAAGGATTCATACCGCTGTTGGAAAGAGGATTCCATCTCCACTTGTCGTGCAAGTTGCTGCTGTACCTTTGCACCGCGAATCGTCTGAAGTTCCTGAAGTTGTGCAGTGGAACTGAATTGATCTGCAGCCATTTGGACAAGTAATTCGGAGAGCACATCCGCATCTTCGAGCGCGGCATTAAGTCCAAACGCACCGGTTGGTGTCATGGTATGAGCGGCATCACCGATAAGTACAACATTGTCCTGTGCCCACGACTGGCAATAGCTGCTTTCGACGGATAACAGAACAAAATCACTCCAGCTCTGAATGTTGGCAGCTACAGAATCAGACAGGCAAGGAAAAGCAGATACAAGTTTATCTACAAAAGGAGCTATCGGCTGCTCTCGCAGCTTGGAGTAAGCTCCTTCGGGAATGTTCCATCCAATCTGAACATAACCGCCGAACTGTGAGAACAGTGCGAGCTGTTGACCATCCATGCTGGCCATTCGAACAGCGGGTTCCCAACCTACGGGTGCCGGAATGCGTGCCCAGAGCAGATCATACCCATGCTTACGAATCTCCGGGGTTATACCGGAATGTTTGCGTACAGCAGAGTATCTGCCATCAGCACCCACAATTACAGATGCTTCAATGGAGGCAGGAACACCCTTCTGCCGAATGTTAATACCCACGACCTGCCCGTTCTTGTCTCGTAACAAACCGGTCATAATCGTATTGAATAGTACTTGTTCGTTTGAATTGTGCTGCTGAGCGTGCGACACGATGGCCTCCAGGAGATGATCTTGGGGTACATGAATACCAACATGAGATTCTCCATTGCCGGGTGATACCGTATGAATAATCTGCCCATTTTCGCAATACTGAATCTGTTCCAAGAGCAGCGCTCCGCGTTCCTGAATGAGGGAATAGAGGCCGTGTTTATTTAAAATGGCTTCGCCGTCCACATTGAGCAACTCCCCGCGAAACGATTTGTGCAGGTGGGGCTGCCGCTCAATGAGCATCGTGGAAATTCCTTTTTGATTCAGTAAATAAGAAAGCAAAGCACCGCCAGGTCCAGCACCGACGATGCAAACATCCGTTTTGAGTTGTGATTGTATATTCTGATTCATGTGCATAAGTCCCTTGCATTATAATGGTGACGCTTTATTTACTTTATAACAACAAATTTATTAAAATCATTAAGTAACTAAAAGTAACTTTAAAGATATAGGTTATTATAAACAAACCCGTTGCCATAATGCAATAGGTGAAACCCAAAATAAAACAAGAGTCTTGCAGTCAACGATAGGGTGTCGGATACAAGCGCATTTTTCACAAACATCATAGTGTAAATATGTTACAATATAAGGTAGGTTATGATGAAAGGCAGGAGGAACGTTTATGAGCCCGGATACGGAGCGAAACTCTCAATTGGCAAATGTGGATCAATTGTTGGAGGCCTTCTTCAGATATAAAAATAAAGTATTGGATCAGCAGCAGAAGACCGAAACCAACTGTAAACTGAATCCGACAAAAAGTCATATATTGGGCATGATTTTACGTGAAAAACGCTGCATGGCGGTTGATGTGGCCAGACAACTCAGTTTGTCTTCTGGCGCAACCACCATTGTACTGAATCAACTGGAGACGGAAGGGTTAATCCAGCGGGTGCGCAGTGAAGAAGATCGGAGAATTGTGTGGCTGTCCTTAACGGATGAAGGCGCGCAGCTTGCCAAGACACTTAATGCGAATCGCGGCCGAATGACGTGGGAATTGTTGCAAGCACTTTCCGAAGAGGAGCAACAGCAGATGTTTGGCATGCTGAAGAAAATTGAGCTGAAACTGCTGGAGAACATGAAGTCGTTTGAGCAGATCCACCGGTAGTCCATAAAATGACTTGATTCCTTGAAGACGTCAGTCCTCATGAGTTCGTCCCTAATTGCGGGGGGATGAACCTTGAAGACTGGCGTTTTTGAGTTGGTTTACAAATGAAAGCGAACCACATGATCCGTTAAGCCTTCCTGGATCAAAATTTCTTTTTGCTTGCTGCCCATCAGGTCAAAGTGGGGAAAGGGCTGCCGCCGATGAATGTATCGCGGGTCCAGCCCATGATCGTTGCACCAACGTTCGAGACGTTCCTGATCTGCACAGCCAACTTTGGTGACACTGGTGATACCGGGGAATCGGTTGTCAATCCAGAAATGAGTGAGGTACGCAATCTCACCCCGAGCCACTTGTTCCTTCCAAGCAGCAAGCTCTTGTCGTTTAATTCCAAATGCCATAGATGCAAGTTCCTTTCCAAACGGGTATTGTCCTGAGCATATTGTAACATCTTATATACAGAATCCATCAGAATTCTTCAATCTATATAAGTTAACTAAAGATTATTTACACTGACACTACGATGACAGAATAACCTTCCAATCGCTGTTATCCCCTGATTTTTTTTGATTCCCTTTTCCAAAGGGGAAAATCCGGTGCTAGCGTATGCTTCCGATGTAGCTTTCTTTCAGAAAGCTTTTAGGCGAACGCTTCGCTTTTTCAGGTTTTTTCTGTCCTCTCCGTTATCGTGTAAATGAATAGTTCAACTTATATAGACTAGTCTGAGAGCAGTTAAATGGGTATATGAATATGACAACATTTTTATAACAAAGTCTGGATTATGTTAAAATAAACCTATACAACAAAGGTTTCACCACTTCTATAGCGGAAAGGGATTGTCATCATGGAAATATTTATTGCCGTACTTGTGTTACTGGTACTAATTGGTTTATCCAATATTTTAAACCGGTTTGTACCCTTTATTCCCGTTCCGCTCATTCAAATCGTGCTTGGTGTAGCTATAGCTTTGCTTCCCGCAGGTGTTCACCTGCCGTTGAATCCGGAATTGTTCTTTGTACTGTTCATCGCACCTTTGTTATACAACGATGGTAAGCGAACGCCAAGGAATGAATTATGGAATCTGCGTGCACCGATACTTCTGCTTGCACTAGGGCTTGTATTCGTGACGGTGGTCGTGGCGGGATATGCCATTCACTGGCTGATTCCTTCGATTCCGTTACCTGCTGCTTTTGCTCTTGCAGCCATACTGTCCCCGACAGATGCT
This sequence comes from Paenibacillus xylanexedens, assembly GCF_001908275.1. Taxonomy (NCBI): domain Bacteria; kingdom Bacillati; phylum Bacillota; class Bacilli; order Caryophanales; family Paenibacillaceae; genus Paenibacillus; species Paenibacillus xylanexedens. Next base: position 3,206,055 of record NZ_CP018620.1, read on the forward strand.
GTGGCCGTTGGCGCCATGGCGGGCCGGGTACATTTGCCCAAAGGCATACATAGGCTTCTTGAAGGTGAAGCATTAATGAATGATGCATCTGGCCTCGTGGCCTTCAAATTCGCGATTGCAGCCACAGTTACAGGTGTATTTTCCCTGGCGAATGCAACCTTCAGTTTTATTCTGATTGCGATTGGCGGACTTCTTGTCGGGGCCTTGTTATCTTTTCTGTTAATCAGGCTAGGGGTATGGATCCGTAGATTGGGCATGGAAGATGTGACCATTCACATGCTGCTGCAAATCCTGACGCCATTTATCATCTATCTGGTGAGTGAAGAAATTGGGGTATCAGGTATTCTTGCGGTAGTGGCAGGCGGTATTATCCACGCCATTGAGCGTGACCGCGCTGAATCGGTTCAGTTGAAAATGCAGGTGGTATCTGCGAGCACATGGTCAGTCATTTTATTTATACTCAATGGTCTGGTGTTTGTTATTTTGGGTGTACAGGTCCCGGATGTGTTGAGTACCATCTTTGAAAATGTTTCGTTTAATAATCTGCAGGTGTTGGGATATGTGGGCTTGATCTCGGTGCTACTGCTGGTTCTGCGTTTTCTCTGGATCTATCTGTTCTGGCAAGGGAATGAATTGCTGCGTACCAAATCCTCTATTGGCCGGCCCAGATTCAAGGATATTACGATCATTTCCCTCTCTGGAGTGCGGGGGGCTGTAACATTGGCGGGTGCGTTCTCCATTCCTTATGTGCTTCAGGATGGATCACCTTTCCCTGAACGGGATCTGATTATTTTCCTCGCGGCAGGAGTTATCCTCTTCTCCCTGATTGCGGCGAGCGTGTTTCTTCCAGTTCTGGCCAAGGACGATGGGAAATCTACAGAAGAAACACCGCAGAAGTCAGAACGAAAAGCACATGACATTATGCTGAATGCGGCAATACGAGCTGTCAAATCCGAAATGAACGATGAGAACAAAGCTGCGGCACTCGCGGTTGTCTCCGACTTGTCCAAGTACATTAGGCAGGCCGCAGGTCAGCTTACCGCCGATAAACGCAAAGATATTCAGAAACAAGAAACGGCTATTAACCTGATCGCTACCCGGGCGGAGCGCAAAGAAGTTGAAGTAATGTTAGACGAAAATGCAATTGCTTCTGATGCGGCCTTCAAATGTGACAGCTGGCTGGATCGCAAGGAAATGATGCTGGCGAATCGCGCAAACACTCAGTTCATGACCTCGATCAGCGAGATCGGTCGTGTGTTAGGACATCTCTTCACCAACCGGTCCCAGAAGCCGAATCAACCATTTATGCTTGAAAATGCAGAACTGTTCCGTCAGGTAAAGCTGCGCACCTCTGAAGCGGCAATTAAGGCTATTCGTGCTCATATGAACGATGGGAATCGAGTCGTCGCACTGTCGGTCATTGCCAAGTATGAGCGTGTAATTGCCAAATTGCGCACCTGGAACCAGGGTAAAACGGAAGATCCGTTTAATCAGGAGAAGTTGGAGTTGCAGATGGTGGCGATTCAGGAACAGCGTAATACAGTGCAACAACTGTATGAAAACGGCGAAATCACCCGTGATGTGGCTGCCAAACTGCGCCGGTTTATTAACGACGTGGAAGCAACTGCGCTGAAAAACACCTAATCCGATAAATCCGATATTTTAAATATGCTAAATGGTTTGATATAATATGGGACAAGAAAGACGTTACAACTAAATTATACTTATTCGATCAGTGAAGGAGAGATGAGACATGGCAGAACAACAAATTCGGTTGGGCAAGACGGATCTGATCGTGAATCCCATTGGACTGGGTGCGAATGCAGTAGGCGGACATAATATCTATCCGGACATGCTGAATGATGAGACGGGTAAGGAAGTGGTTCGTACAGCTTTGAAACAAGGTATTAACTTTGTGGATACGGCATACATCTATGGACCGGAGCATTCCGAACGACTGATTGGTGAAGTACTGAAGGAAACCGGTCAGCGGCAGAATACCATCATTGCAACCAAGGCAGCTCATAAATTTGTGGATGGCAAGATTGTCATAGATAACTCACCTGCTTTTCTGAAAACAGCCGTGGATGAGGCGTTGAAACGTCTGCAAACCGATTACATTGATCTGTTCTACATCCACTTTCCGGATGAACATACGCCTAAGGATGAAGCGGTAGATACGTTAAAACAATTAAAAGACGCTGGCAAAATTCGTGCCATTGGCGTATCTAATTTCTCCATTGATCAGTTGCGTGAAGCCAACAAGGACGGGCATGTAGACGTACTGCAAGCTGAATATAATCTGTTCAAAAGAGATGCGGAGAAAGAGCTGTTGCCGTATACGGCTGAGCATACCATTTCTTTTGTTCCTTACTTCCCTCTGGCAGCGGGACTGCTGGGCGGGAAATATAATCGTGATACAACCTTTCAGGATGGACGGGCAAAGAACCCGCTGTTCACAGGTGAAGCTTTCATTGAAAACCTCGATAAAGTTGAGCAACTGCGCAGCATAGCACAATCCAAAGATGTTGAGGTCGCGCATCTGGTTCTGGCCTGGTACCTGACTCAGCCTTCTATTGATGCATTGATTCCGGGTGCCAAGCGACCGGAGCAGGTGATTAACAATCTGCAAACATTAAATGTGGAATTAACTGCTGAGGAAATTGCAGTCGTGGATCAGATCTTTCGTTAATGAGTTCGGGTGAATCGGGAAATGCTAACAGGGAGTTTACGTATGAAGACAAAGTGAGGACACCACATGAACCTGAAGGCAGCCCGAGTCATCGGAATGTTCACGCTAATTATTTTGCTAGGTAGCAGTTCTGCCTATGCAAAGCCTGTACAGAAGAACCGTCAGTATTATGAGGAACGAGGAGAGATTGTGTGGGAAGTTCCCACACAGGATAAACTCATCGCCCTTACCTTTGATGATGGACCAGATCCGATTCAGACTCCGCAGATCCTGGCTTTGTTACAGCAGTATCATGCTAAAGGAACTTTTTTTGTACTTGGCAAATGGGCAGATAAATTTCCTGAACTGATTAAGCAGGAACAGCTCGAAGGGCATGAAATCGCCAATCATACCTATGCGCACACGTATGCAGTTCGATCTACTAGTGCGGACAAGTACATGAAGGATATGAACGAAGCAGAAAGTTCCATCATTGAAGCAGGTGCGGAGCGTCCCCTGTTGTTCAGGCCACCGGGCGGTTATTACAATGACATGGTCATCCAGGCTGCCAAACAAAAAGGGTATACCATTGTACTCTGGTCTTGGCATCAGGATACACGGGACTGGGCTTCTCCAGGTGTATCGGCTATCGTTAAAAAAGTACTGAATAACGCACGAAATGGGGATATTGTACTCTTTCACGATAAGGTGGAAGGCAAGTCCCATACGGTAGCTGCACTCAAAACAATCCTGCCGAAGTTACAGCAGCAGGGATATCGATTCGTGACCGTGTCCGAGCTGCTTGCTGTGAAGGCACGTGAAGCTGCGAAGGATGGAACTTCGCCTTCGTCTATTTTGAAGCATGTGCGACCCTGAACATGGTAATCCAATTAGAAACCGTAGGTCTCAGATGATGAGAACTGCGGTTTCTTTATCTTGGTCTTCATTTAACCATGGAACCAGCCTTAGGAGGTTATTGCCGCGTCCCTTTTGTTTTGAAACCAAAACGTCTACAATAGATGGAGCTTTGAGTTTAAGGGTTATATAGTGTACATGGTATGAATTACGACATAGAGGAGAGTGAACATAATGAATGGGCAACAACGTGTAAATATTAAGCCAGGTCTGGAAGTGGACATTGTGCTGAAGCAGGATCAAGCTACAGGTAAGCTGACACGTGGCATTGTGAAGGATCTGTTAACCAAGTCACCTACGCATCCCCACGGAATCAAAGTACGACTGACGAGTGGTCAAGTGGGACGTGTGAAACAGGTCATTACAGGAGGCTCAAACTAACTGTGGCCCAAGGCGGGGAGATGAGTACTACCGCAGAAGTAATGGCACATCTGGCTTCGGGCAATGCACGTCAGCAGGACGCCTATCATGTGTTACATAGCAGTGGCTTGCTCGATATATTAGCTGACTATCACCCATATCCAGCAGGAACGGTGCCAATTGATATTGATATACCTGGCAGTGATCTGGATCTGCTGTGTTATGCAGAGGATCTGGACGTGTTTGAAGCCGAGATACACAATCGAATTGAAGCCGTTGCTGAGTTTCAATGTGTACGTGGTGGGGATCTTCCAGACCAACGTCCTTATGTGACTTGTAATTTGCAAGTGGGACATTGGCCTGTGGAGATTTTTGCCCAATCCGTGCCAGTATACAGGCAGAATGCATACCTACATATGATCGTTGAGTGGAGATTGTTACAACTGTGGGGAGACGCGGGACACCGTGAGATCCGTAGACTGAAACAGGCAGGGTGGAAGACGGAGCCTGCTTTTGCTTCTGTACTCGGACTACAGGGAGATCCATATGTGGACATGCTGTATCTGGCAGAGATGCAACGTGAAGATCTCTGGAACTGGGCGCGTTCACGCACGTCTTTTTAAAATGTCTATTTGAGATGAACTAATCATTTACACGATAACGGAGAGGACAGAAAAAACCTGAAAAAGCGAAGCGGTCGCCTAAAAGCTTTCTGAAAGAAAGCTGCATCGGAAGAATACGCTATTACCGGATTTCCCCTTGAGAAATGGGATCAAAAAAATCTGGGAATAACAGCGATTGGAAGGTGCTTCTGTCATCGTAGTGTCAGTGTAAATAACCTTTGGTCAGATCAGAAAGATGGCTACAATTGTTGTTACCGTGAGTCCCAGCAGTACAGGCTTCAGGTTACGTCTTGCAAGTTCAAAAGGATTGACTCCGCAGATTGCAGCAGCAGGGATCAATGCCCATGGAATCAAGGTTCCACCACCTACCCATATGGCTGCGACCTGACCGAGTGCTGTCAGCACAGGTGCGGAATCTGCCGATCCTGCGAACATGGACGCAATCGAGCCAACCAGGGAAATACCCGAGAACCCCGAACCATCCATTCCGGTCACTGCTCCGGTCACCGTCATTGTAATGGCGCCCACCGTATCATTCAATGGCACCAGTCCAGCAAGCGCAACCCCGAGATCATTCACGATCCCGTGTGAACCTTCAGGAAGAGGGTTGATGAACAACTCCGTAATCGCAGCATCTCCCAGATAAAAAAATGCGGCTATGGGAATAACCGGTCCAAACACCTTGAAACCAAACTGAAATCCTTCTATTAAATAATTGGTCGTTTCCTCTGTTCCCGCATGTCGGTGTGCGGCAAGGGTAACGGCGATCAGTATAACCACAGCGGTTCCGCCAATCAGAGCTGTTGCGTCGCCGCCTTGCAATTTTAATACAAACATTAGAATCACATCAACTGCGAATAACAGAGGGATAAGCAGAGCGAATGCCTTTTTCAGACGGGGTGACATGACTTGACGTTCAACAGGCAGATTGCCAGGTTGAGAAGTGGAAACAGCCTTTGATGAGGAAGAAGGTTCCGTGTTCACGGTACCTGATGTAACGTTTGGGGAATGAACAGGTGAACCTGATTTCATCTCTTTGCGCAGCATCCAGAAGGCTGTAAGTGTAGATACGGTGCCCATGACAATGACCAGAGGTATGCTGGCCGTCATGACAGAAGTAACGGGTAGACCGGCTGCATCGGCCGTAAGTTTGGGAGCCCCCTGAATAATGTAATCTCCCGACAGTGCAATCCCATGTCCGAACAGGTTCATGGCAATAGCAGCTCCAATCGGAGGAAGGCCTACACGCACGGCTACAGGAAGCAGTACTGCACCGACGAGTGCTACGGCCGGGGATGGCCAGAAAAATAGCGATACTACCATCATGATCAATCCGATACCCCAATACGCGACCTGAGGAGAACGGATAAACCGGGTGACGGGTGTTACCATGACCTCATTAATGCCTGTTCTGATTAGAACACGGCTCATCGCCACAATAATCGAGATGATAAAGATCGTACTCAGCAATTCTTTTGTTGCATAGATAAAACTGCTGAAGATCCCAGCAACTGACCCGCTTAAGGTTTCGGTTGCCAGAAGTCCAATGGTCATAATACCTGCGACACAGATGATCGTGGTGTCCCTGCGCCGGATCATAACTGCGATGATCAAGACGATAAATGCCAGATAGACATAGTGTAACGCAGTGAGTTGAATATTCATCGAACAGGCCTCCCTACATCCTGGTGACTAACCCGAGGAGTGATATATCGTATGCATGTCAAGATCGGGCGTTCGTGGAGTCCGGGGATTGCCGCAGCATTTATTTTTAGGGAGAAGCTTCTGAGTAATAATGAAGGATTTTTTTTACAACTGGAGAATTTATTACTACATGAAGCTTGTTACTCTTGAAATTGGAGCGGATGAAAGTCACCAGAATTGATATGTGAAGGTCACGGGACCCCATAGACAATGGCAAGCAGGGGTGATTACAATAAACATGCCATCATAAGGAAGAAAATAGAAAAAACTATGTTGAAATAAAGTGTGTGTTCAAAAAGTCTGGTTTTCAGTACAGCGGACTTTTTGAACTACCTCTAAAAGGGCGGGAATCCATAATCCATGAATTTTATCCGTTCACTTCGTTTTAAATTTATAGTGGGTCTTACATTGATCATGCTGCCATTATTCATGCTTCTTTATTACAACAATGTCTACGCCATGAAAGTTGTACGTGACAAAGTATCCCTCACCAATATGAATCATCTCGCCAAGAGTGTGGAGCAGAATGAACGTGTATTACAGGAGACGAATCGGTATTTGTATAGTCTGGGCGAGCGGGACCCAGATATTATCTCTCTATTTTTTCTGAAATACGGCAGCGGTGATTATATCATTGCAAAGCAACGGATTATGAACAAATTCATGACAGATATCGGTTTTTATAATCTAATCGATTCTTTTTTTCTATATGATGCCGTGAATGATGATCTGCTGCTCGCCACTTCAGGCAATTATGATGTCAAAAAGTCGGTTGTGCAGGAGAGTATGCCAGTCCAGATGCAGCAATTGGAAGGGGATATCCAGAAGCCGGAATGGAGCATCGTGCGTGGCGGGACGTGGAATGCGCTGGTGAAAACGGTGCGAATCAACCAGCAGTTCTATGCAGGTGCACTTGTTGATATGAATGCACTGAATCATACACAACAATTCACTGAGTCCGGAGATCGGGGAGGTGCAGTCATTGTTGGAACAGACGGTGGGGCACTATCGGATTCCACATTGAATACTGCACAGATTCAGCTGGCTGCAGCGCATCTTCCCGGCCTGAAGAATCCGTATCAGGTGATCTCTGAAGTTGTGAACAAGGGAGAAGCACGTCAATATTTGATGTTGGGTACTGCCTCGGCCATGTCCCAGATGTATTATATCGTGCTGCTGCCTGAGGAAGACATGATGCGTAACCTCCCGTTTTTCCAGCAGATCATTCGTCTGCTTCCCATTGGTGCGGCAGTAATTCTGGTTACTGCACTGATCTTTTTGCGGCATCTGTTATTCCGCCCGATGAATGCGTTAATCCGAGGCATGAGAAGGGTCAGCCGTGGAGATCTCGATGTGAAGCTGGACCCGCCATCTTCGTCGGAGCTTGAATTTATGACACGAAGTTTCAATCAAATGACCAGTGAGATCAGGCATCTGAAGATTGATGTGTATGAGGAACAGTTGCGGACGCGGGAGGCAGAGTTCAAACAACTGCAAATGCAGATCAATCCTCACTTTTACCTGAATTCACTCAATATTATTCATAGTCTGGCTTCCTTACAAAAGCATGAGTTGGTGCAGCAGATGGCTGGTCATCTGGCCGATTATTTTCGATTCAGTCTGCGTGCAGGCAAACGTGTTATTCGTCTGGATGAAGAGCTGGAGCACATTCGTCATTACTTAGAAATTCAAAAGCTGAGGTTTCCAAGCAGATTCGATTTCGAACTGGATATCGAACCGAATCTGGGACATTATGTGATTCCGCCATTAACCATTCAGCCTTTTGTGGAGAACGCCATTATTCATGGATTTCAGCGCCGGACACAAGCATTTGTCATTCGGATCGTGGCGCGCCTCGGTGAGAAGTCGTCCGGTCAGGTAGATGGGACGGTGCTTCAACTGATGATTGTGGACAATGGTGTCGGATTTGAAGAGGAATTGTTGGGGCGTCTGCAACATGGACAATACGCTGAAGATCCGAGTGGACAACATATCGGTATATGGAACGTGGCTCATCGGCTTTTAGTGAAGTATGGTGATCAAGCCAGTTTGCAGTTTGGCAATGAGGTGGATCATGGCGCCAAAGTCATCATTGATTTACCCGCTCAGACCGAAGAGGAAGAAGGGGGAGCCTATGCGGAACCTGTTGATCGTGGATGATGAAGTGTATGCATTACAAGCAATGGTGGAAGGAGTCGATTGGCAAGCAGCAGGCATTGACCAGGTATACAGTGCTGGTGATGCCGAAGAGGCAAGAAAGATTTTAAAGGCTAATGCTATTGATATCATGATCTGTGATATCGAGATGCCTGGTGAAACAGGGCTTGACCTGCAAAGTTGGGTGTTGAAACATGATCCAGGCATACTGACCATTTTCCTGACAGGGCATGCTTTATTCGATTATGCTCAGACAGCCATTAAGCTAAACAGCTTTGATTATGTGTTGAAGCCGGCTCCAGCGGATCAATTGATTAAGGTAGTCACCCAGGCGGTGGAGAAGATCAAGGATGGAGAGCAGCGTACCCGTACCAACGAAGTTTATGAGACCGTATACAAACGCTGGAAAACCCATAAACCGCTACTGACGGAACGTTTCTGGAAAGATGCCATCTCTCAGCGTATCACGTTAACCGAACAACGGTTGAAAGAGCTCGCAGAACTGTATGGTGCCGAGATTGATCCGCAGGCTCGTGTGTTACCCATTGTGATATCGGTAGAGGAATGGGTGCGTGATTTTGATTTGCGTGACGAAGAGGTATTGGAATATGCCCTTCGTAATGCAGCCAAAGAGATGCTGCTTAGCGACAAGCCCGGTGAGGTGTTTCAGGATCAAAGTGGATTAAATATTGTGCTTGCTTATGAGCAAGATGGCATCATTCCGAGTGCGAGCGAAGTGGCACAACGTTGTCAGGGATATATTCAGGAATGTGGTACGTATTTCTACTGTCGGTTGTCCTGTTATGTTGGTGCCCCGGTTGCTGTAACTGAACTGCAAGGCATGTTAAATGAACTGATGGATATGGAACGGCGCAATATTAAGGAGCTTGAAGAAGTTTTTGTCTATGATGAGCGGGGAAGAGATCAGGAAGATCGCTTTTTGCCTATTCCATGGTTTTCGGAATTATCCATTCTTTTTGAGACAGGTAAAGTAGGGGATTTGCGAGAACGTGTGGATGAGATTTTTGAGTTGCTTGCTGCCCAAGAGGGTTTATCTCCTGAAATGCTGCATCTCTACTATCATGCCATGCTGCATGTGGTCTATCCGCTGCTTCATCAGAAAAACGTGTCAATACGCAGTCTGTATCCGGGTGAACGGGAGCCGGAGGAGAGTATGGTGACAAGGTCGTTGCCGCAGTTGAAGCAATGGACGTCGGATCTGATTGATCGTGTTATCCCGGTGTTGTACCCGGACGATCATAGCCCCATGACCATTGTGGATCAGTTGTGCGTTTATATTGAAACTCATATTGGTGAAGAACTTATGCGAGAGGAACTTGCAGCTTTTGCCGGATTCAATCCCGCTTATCTATCACGTCTGTTTCGGAAAGAGAAGGGGATGTCCCTGTCTGAGTTTATCCTGCAGGGCAGAGTAGCCAAAGCGAAGACATTGTTGTCCCAGTCCACCGTCAAAGTGACGGATATCGCTGGCAAGGTGGGGTACTACAATTACTCGCATTTCACCAAAATGTTCAAAAAGTGCACGGGTATAACGCCACAGGAGTTTCGAAAACAGTCACGTACCGTATAGTTCAGGGCGCAGCATGCTGCGTCTTTTGTTTTTTTTGGTACTAAAGTCATAATTTGATAAGTCAACAGGTCACCACAGCAGATAGAGGTCTTACTCGCCCCGCCGTATACTTGAACCACAGGAGCTGCAACGGAGCTTCATCCTGAGGAAGAATTCAAGAGGAGTGAGGGAGAACAAGTTATGAAGACACAACCCCAGGCGGGTAAGGGAGTACGGATATCGGAAATACCGGGAGAAACAGTCCGAAAGCGCAAGTCTGTTTGGCACAATCTTGGCAAATTCAAGGTGCTATATCTCATGTTCTTGCCAGGTGTCCTGTTTCTGCTGGTGAACAACTATATGCCGATGTTCGGCGTTCTGATCGCATTCAAAAATGTAAACTATGCTGATGGTATTTGGGGGAGCCCATGGAGTGGATGGGACAATTTTAAATATTTGTTCTCAACCAGTGATGCATGGGAAATTACCCGAAATACACTCGCGTATAACACGGTGTTCATTGCACTAAATCTCTTAGTAGGTGTCGGGCTTGCTATTCTGCTCAATGAAGTGAAGAACAAGGCAATGTCCAAGTTATATCAATCACTTATGTTATTACCGTATTTCTTGTCCATGATTGTGGTCAGTTATCTGGTACTGGCTTTCCTGGGCAAGGATTCAGGCTTCATGAACTCAACGGTTCTGCAGATGTTCGGCGGTCAGCCGATCGACTGGTATTCAGAGCCGAAGTATTGGCCGTATATTTTGCCACTGGTGAACACATGGAAGAATATTGGATATTATGCCGTCATCTATCTGGCAGCTGTCGTGGGTATCGATGAAGAATATTATGAAGCAGCTGTGCTTGATGGCGCAACCAAATGGCATCAGATTCGTTTCATTACCATTCCGTTTCTCGTCCCATTAATCGTCATTATGACGTTATTGCAAATTGGCCGTATATTCTATGCAGACTTCAGTCTGTTCTATCAGGTTCCATTGGAATCGGGAGCGCTGTTCCCTGTAACGAATGTACTGGATACCTACGTATATCGTACGTTCCTTATCGGTGGAGATATCGGGATGTCATCAGCAGCCGGTCTATACCAAGCAATCGTTGGATTTGTGCTGGTTCTTGTATCCAATACCATCGTAAGGCGAATAGATAAAGATAATGCATTATTTTGAGAGGAGGCAAGTCAGCTGTGAAATCACGTGATCCACTAGCCGTATCGAAGCGTTCCGCATCCGTTATTCATGCGATGTTTCTATTCTATGCCATTGCCTGTATCGTGCCGATCCTGCTTGTCTTCGCCATCTCATTTTCGGACGAGACAACAGTAATTGCCAATGGATATAAGCTTATTCCAGAGAAATTCAGCCTGACGGCTTATGAGTTTCTGTTCAGAGATATGGATCAGATCATTCACTCGTATGGTATATCCTTTATCGTTACCGTTGTAGGTACCATTACAAGTGTTGCGCTGACCGCATTGTATGCGTATCCGCTCTCACGGAGAGATCTGCCTTACCGGGGCTGGTTCGCCTTTTTCATCTTCTTCACGATGTTGTTCAACGGGGGTCTGGTACCTTGGTACTTGGTCTATGTCAACGTATTGGATCTGAAAAACTCCCTACTGGCACTCATTATGCCGCTACTGCTATCCCCATTCTTTGTACTGGTCATGCGTACATTCTTCGCGAACTCCATTCCGGTGTCTATTCTGGAATCGGCTCGGATTGATGGTGCGGGAGAATTGAGAACGTTTGCACGTATCGTGCTTCCGCTCTCTCTTCCCGTAATGGCAACCGTTGCGTTGTTCAGTACATTGAATTACTGGAATGACTGGTACCTTAGCATGATTTTTATATCAGATAACCGGACGATCAGCCTTCAGTACCTTATGTACCGGACGCTGCTCGATATTCAATATTTAACAACCAACTCCAACGTCTCTTCACAGATTTCGTCGCAGGGTGGATTGCTGAATCTGCCTAACAAAACTCTGCAAATGGCGATGGCTGTAGTCGGTATTGGTCCAATTGTACTGGCATATCCGTTCTTCCAGCGTTATTTCATCAAAGGTCTTACGGTTGGCGCTGTGAAGGGATAACTCTGAACCGGTTAGCGGAGTGGGCAAGGTAAATGAAGATGGACTGAAAGGGCATATACAGAAGTAGTTATCGGTTTAATTGTGAATTGGGGAATTCGGTTGTATGGTTCAACACATGACAGGAGGGGTTCAATTGGTTAGATCATTAAAGGTATGGTCACGCATGATGGCAACGGTTATGGCGCTGAGCCTGGTGCTGGCTGCTTGCTCATCAGACAAGGGTGGAACAACAACACCTGGCGCAGAAGGCGGAGGAGCAAGTGAAGGTGGGGGCAAACCCTATGAAGTGACACTGTTCTACCCAGGGACACCACAGAAGGATGTCGCTCTGGTGGAAGCTGAGATTAACAAAAAGATGGAACCAAAGATCGGGGCCACGCTTAAGATCAATGCGATTGACTGGGGACAGTGGGATAACAAGCTGAATCTCATGATTTCTTCAGGTGAAAAATCAGACATTATCTTCACAGCGGCTTGGCAGAACTACACGGTGAATGTGGCTAAAGGCGCATTCTTGCCCTTGAATGATCTGCTTGATGCACATGGTCAGGATATTAAGAAAAACCTGGACCCTGCCTTTCTGGAAGGTTCCCAGGTGGACGGCGTGAATTACGGCGTTCCTACGAATAAGGAACTCGCTGCCACACGTGGTGTGTTGGTACGTAAAGATCTGGCTGACAAGTATAAGCTGGACCTGACAGCTGTAAAAACATGGGCTGATCTGGAGCCACTTCTCAAAACAATCAAGGAAAACGAGCCAGCCATTACACCATTCTATATGTCCAATACCAACGGTAACGGGCTGTTAGAGAATCTGGATTGGGATTATCTCGGTGATGCTTCCGTACCTGGGGTCATCTCCAAAACAGCAGGCGGAACAACGGTGCTGAATGAAGTGGAAACCCCTGAATTCAAAGAAGCGGCTGAACTCGCTCGCAAGTGGTATCAAGCGGGATATATCAACAGTGATGCTGCTACGTCCAATGTGTTCCCGAAAGACCAGGCGAAGGCTGGAAAAGCGTTTCTCTGGACAGATGGCATGAAGCCAGGCAAGGATAAAGAAGAAGAAGGGTATGTGGGTTTCCCACTCACTCAGATTGAGATGACACAGCCAACAATCACGACGGGTGATGCATCTGGAGCGATGCTTGCAATCTCCCGTTCTTCCGAGCAACCGGAGAAAGCGATGCAGGTCATTAACCTGTTGCATTCCGACAAGGAAATTAACAACTTGCTAAACTTTGGAATTGAAGGTACACATTATGTGAAAAAAGACGGACAGGATAATATCATTGCTCTCCCTGATGGCGTAGATGCTAACAGTCGTACCTACAATCCAGGTGCCCAATGGCAGCTCGGTAACCAGTTCCTGAACTTCCTATGGGATAATGAAGATCCGCAGAAGTGGGAAAAGTTCAAAGAATTTAACGCCAAAGGTGTGAAGTCTCCAGCACTGGGCTTTACATTCAACAGTCAATCTGTCAAAAATGAAATTGCTGCGGTCAACAACGTGAACAAACAGTTCAAGCCGGGTATGACATCGGGCGCCGTTGATCCAAATGAGATGATTCCGAAATATCTGGAGAAACTGAAAGCAGCGGGAATTGATAAAATCATTGCTGCCAAACAAGAACAACTCGATGCATTCCTTGCCCAGAAGTAAATAATTATCAGCTATGATAGAGAGACTTGTGTTCTACAAGCTCTTGTCGGTGGCAAATATGGAGGACGTTTTCGGTAAACAACCGAAGACGTTCTTTTTATTGTTGTTTTTTTGATTTGGATTTTTAACTATAATTAGGAAAAATATGATATAATCAGGTGGTTGATTAGGGGGTGTTCGTGTGTCGAGAACCAGACTTGTGTTCTCTGGGGCTTTATTGCTTTTTGCTATCATCTTTACAGTTAACCATCACCTTGGTTTTTCTGTTGGGGATACCATGCTGTCAGCAATAGGTATATCACCGTATACTACGTCTTATTTAAGTGGTGTACATATCACACTTTTCCTAGGATTGGGGATCTTCGCTTGCGGCTTCTACCTTACACGCAAAGAAATCGGGAAATCGTTCCCCGGTCTTGCAAAAGGGTTATGGATCGTAGTTATCGCTATCGTTCTCAGTTATTCGTACATGACGGATAAATTCATGTATATAGCCAAGTGGGGAGCTACAGGCATTGATGCGGTATCCTATGTACAGAATGCAAGCTCTTGTACCTTTAATGTGCTGAAAACGGGTGAGACACGAGCAACCTGTGACCTGACACTCAAAAATTACGGCAGAGATTCCGTATCCGCCGTGTTATTGCCTGATCTCGCACGCAGTTATAAGTTTAAGGACGATCCATTATTGGAAGCCTTGCAGTCTGTCCAATTAAGGCCCGTACATGTTGAGATTGAACGCCATGGAACGTTTACAGGCAAGTTGGAGTTTTACGGGAAAGCGGAATCCCCTCTGTTCGTCAATGGGAAACTTATGGATATTGTGCTGGATGTAGGCGTGGATGGAGCGAATACGGTATTTGATTATGATATTCCATAGTTGATATTTTTATAGGAAAAAAGAATAATTACATAAACAGAAGTGGAATAAGGTTTGAGTTGAATAGAAAGATTAAAGATATATACTGAAATTAGATAGAGAGCTGGCTAATCGCTGGCTCTTTTTGTGCGTGGAAGTTGCATTTAGTGCAGAAATATTGGTTTTATCTCCTTTCCCCTTGGATTGGTAACGCTTACGCTAGATAATGAATCAGTTTGTCTCAAAAAAAATAGTTTGTCTTTAGCGCTTACATCATTACAATTAATGTCACGACAAATTAAGACAAGGTGAGATGAAAAGATGTCATATCGGACAAACCTGTTTTCCAAAATGGTCATTCTTATTCTGATTATGCTGATTCCTGTAGTGCTTTTGTACTGGTACTCCAATCACAAAACAACAGCTGTTCTCAGAGATGAGTTGAATCGATCGAATAGTAACCAGCTTGAATTTTTCCAAAATCAAGTGAACACACACATCGAACTGTTATCCTCATGGCCGAATCTGCTCATACATGATCCTGATATTGGCAGCTTCCGGCGAATCTATGCGGACAGTAACTACTTTGATCTGGATGCGATCAACCTGGTCAAACGTATTCAGAATAAGCTGAGTATTCAGGAAAGCTCATCCAATTGGGCCACGAAATTATATCTGTATTCTCCTTCGCTGGGCAGGGTGGTTTCCGAAAGGGACGCACGTTCTTACGATAAAGAAGCGCTAAGGGAAAATATCATTTCCGGCTGGGATGTACGCAAAATTCAGGATGGGGAAGATGATCGGTTCATGTTTAGCTGGATTACGGTATCTCCATACGGTATTAAAGACCCGGCTAATAATGCGGAAACGATTATTAAACTGGAGTTTGATAGTGACAACATTCGGGATATGCTCGACAAATTCAAAGACGATGGCAGGCATGACCCCTTCTATTTCCGTGAAGAATCGGGGGTTATCTATAACCGGACTTCAGATCGTTCATTAACGAATCAGTTGATGGAAGAACTGTCCATCCATAAACTTCAGGACGTTGATAATCGTACAGTGGTGATCGGGGACGAGCCTTACATGGTTAACACCGTGAAATCCAGTACAACAGGCTGGTATTTGGTGGACTACATGCCCCTGTCAGATATTCTGAAGCCTATTCATCAATCCAATATGCTGTTCTATTCTTCCATGATTTGTTTGTTACTGATGAGTTTTGGTGTGGCGTACTTGTTATATGTTCAGGTGCAGGTACCAGTAAAACAACTCATTCGCGGATTCCAGCGATTGAAGCAGGAAGATTATTCAGTGAGGATTAAGCCGAAGGGCCGCAATGAATTCAGTTTTCTGTCCGAACGTTTCAACTTGATGGTGGAGCAGATCCAGCAGTTGTTTGAACACGTTTATCTGGAACAGATCCATGTGCGTGAAGCCCGGTTGAAGCAGCTGCAATCGCAGATTAACCCGCACTTTTTCTATAATTGTTTCTCCTTCATTACAAGTATGGCGAAGCTGAAGCGTATGGACGCTGTTGTAGCGATGTCACATAATCTATCGCGATATTATCGGTATACGACAAGACAGGAGCGGGACGTGGTACCGTTGACAGAAGAGATTGAATTTGTCAGCTGTTATCTGGAGATCCAACGGATGCGTATGGACCGCATTCATTACAAGATTGATCTGTCTGATGAGATGTTAAGACAGGAGGTACCGCCACTCATCGTGCAACCACTAGTGGAGAATGCGGTGATTCACGGTATCGAAGCGGACGCGGAAGCCGGAGAAATAAGAGTATCCGGGGAAAAACAGGGCGGTGTCATGGTTCTTGTGGTTGAAGATGATGGGCAAGGCATGACGCAGGAGGCACGTGAGGCGCTTCTGAATAAGCTCAGGGGAACGATGGATCAGGAGATGGGCTGTGGCCTGTGGAATGTGAATCAGAGACTCCAGCTTCGATATGGGGAGCAGGCAGGGGTGGATGTAACGGAATCGGAACTTGGTGGATTACGGGTTACACTGTCATGGCCTGCCGAGCAGGAGTTTCTTCTGGAGAACGAAGGATAAGCACTTGGAATGTGTAGCGCATGATGCAGGATGGAATCCAATTGCAGAATGAACGAAATAGGGAGTGAATCACTTGATTGATATATTACTGGTAGATGATGAGACATACGTAACAGAAAGTCTGGAACTTACGATCCCCTGGGGAGAGCTTGGAGTAACGACCGTGCTACGTGCCGCATCCGGTAAGGAAGCGTTGGAGATTATGGAGGAAAATGCAGTAGATATCGTGGTGACGGATATTCGCATGCCTGGCATGTCAGGACTGGATCTCATTGCAGAGGTAAGCAAGCGCTGGTCTCATATCCGCTGTATTTTACTAACGGGTCACAGTGATTTTGATTATGCTAAAAAAGCCATTCAATTGCAGGCAGCGGATTATATCCTGAAACCCGTAAACGATGATGAGTTTATGGAATCGGTGTCGGCAGCCATCACATCTCTTCGCGATGAGTGGGATGAATTCGATAAATATCACCGGCTTTTATACAGTCGGAAGTCTGACTATAAAATTTTACGGGAAAATCTCATGCATGATCTGCTGCTGGGGCGTGAGATCACGGCGCGGGCACTTCGGGAACAACTGCAACAATATGAGATTCATATTGATCCGGAACAATCGGCTATAATGATGCTGATTCGCCTTACAGGACGCTTCTCATCAATGGACCAGCAGTCTCTGGATCTGATGGATTTTGCGGTAGGTAATATTGCAGAGGAAGTACTCGGAGAGCAATTTAACGTGTGGTTTGGTCGCGGACCCCATGAGTGTCTGGTTATGTTCTTGCAGAATCAAGATCAGATCGAAGCTCCGCAGATGGACTTGGAGACGCTGAGAATCACAGCTGAAACTTTCCGTGAGCATGTCATTCGATATTTACAGGGAGATCTGTCCATGGTGGTTACACCGTCATTCCCCTTTAATGAGTTGACAGCAGCTTATCGGAAAAGTCTGGGTTCGCTTGTCCTTTCAGGACCGGAAGAACACAAGATTATATATATGGACATGGATCAGGCACTCAGCAAAAGACCGGAGAATGATGCAACGCAGGCGCTCGAAGAGCTGTACAAACCACCTGTACTTCCGCAATTGCTTGAGACCAAGCAATGGGAAGCGGCAGCCCGTAAGCTGAACACGGTCTTTGACGCGGCAGAACAGGTACGATTGTCCAGAGAACATGTGTATGAGATGTATCTGTCGGTAACTAATGCATTTATGTATATCGCCCATAAACAGGGGCATCTGGTGCATGAGATTGATCATGCGGGATTCGATCTGCTCCTTGCTCACCAGTTGATTCAATCACCCGAGAAGTTGCGGCGTTGGGCCACCGAGATGCTGGCGAAGCTTCAGGAAGAGTTGTCCGATCAGGAAGGTGTGCAGAGCCGCAGGCATGTAATCAAGCAGGTTCAGGAGCTGGTGACAAGAGATACAGGACAGGATCTGTCGGTGAAGATGATTGCGGACAAGGTATATTTACACCCCGTATATCTATCAAAAATTTACAAGGCAGAGACTGGGGAAGGTCTTGGGGACTACATGATTCGTATGCGCATGGAACGTGCTCTGTATCTACTTAAGAATAGCAACAAAAAAATATACGAGATTACGAGTGAACTTGGCTATCAAAATCCGCAATATTTCAGCAAAATGTTCAAAAAACATTATGGTATGACACCAAATGAATTTCGGGATCAGGCATAATTACAACAACATTCCAGAATATAGGTTGGCAAAGGTGCAGAAATCTTGATTTCGTATCATAGGCTCAAAGGCCTGGTCAGCCTATAATGAAAGGGTAACCAAAACGATTTAAGGGGGAACAACATGAGAGCGCAATCAACGAAAAAGAGATTCTTGACGCTTCTCGCTACAACGCTGAGTCTAACTGTCGTTCTTGCAGGATGTTCAGGAGGCAGTGGGGGCGGAGATAGTGCAACACCAAGTACATCTGGAACCCAAAACGAATACAAAGAAAAGTATGATCCGGCAGTTACCATTACTACAGCATGGGGAATCGATCCTGAGCTGAAATTTAAAAATGGCGAATCCATGGAAAATAACGTGGCAACCAAGTGGGCCAAGGACAAATTCGGAATTGAAATCAAATCCTTGTGGTCCGTGACAGATACGAACAGTGCATTTGCGACCAAGCTTCGTCTTGCTATGTCCTCCGGCCAAGAAATGCCGGATATTGTGACAATAGGGCAGCCGGATAATTTAGTTGCTCAAGATTTAATTGACTCCGGTATGTACGAAGAAGTCGGTCCACTGTTCGACAAATATGCTTCAGACACATGGAAAAAAGCGATGGAGCAAGATCCTAACGTCTGGAACCAATATAGTCGTGATGGCAAAAGAATGGGGATCCCTGTTCTGGACTACGCATACAACAATGATTACTTGCTCTGGATTCGCCAGGATTGGCTGGACAAGCTGAATCTGAAAGCACCAAAAACAATCGATGAGCTGGAAACCGTTATGGAAGCATTCAAAAACAATAACCCGGACGGCTTGGCTCCTGATAAAGTCACTCCGCTCAGCGTTGGTTTCAAAACATCCATGAACACATGGATGGGAGATGTATCCTGGATCTTTGGTGCGTATGGCACCTTACCTCAACAATGGAATCTGGATGCCGATGGCAAGCTGGAGTATGGTTCCATCAATCCCGGCATGAAGCAAGGATTGGTTAAATTGAGCGAATGGCTCAAAAAAGGGTATATCCCACAGGAAGCAGCGCTATGGGATGAGAACAAAACGGCAGAGCCGGCAGTTGCAGGAACCGCTGGTATTATTCCAGGACCTTACTGGATGAGTGGATGGCCGCTGGACGATACGGTGAAAAATGTCCCTGGTGCGGTTTGGAAACCGATTGAAATCCCTGCTGGTCCAGAAGGAAAAGCGATGCGTCATGGAACACAGTTTGTTAATGGTGTTACGTTGATCAAAAAAGATATGGCACACCCAGAAGCATTCTTTACGTATCAAAACTACCTGTTCGACAATTATGCAGATCCGGCACCAGGCAGCCCCTATGATAACGGTTTGTTTGCAGGCTATGACTATCAATTAGATGCAAATGGAAAGCAAATGCGGTATGAAAAAATTGATGGCGGGTATGTCAACGTTGTACGTTATTTGCTCGTTCGTGATGGCGCCCGTATTCCAGACGCTCAGATGAAAGCTCTAATGAATCTGGCAGATGGCAAGGAGCCGGAAACGAAGCTGGAAAAAGATGTTGCCGCGAACTATGGTAAGGAAACCCCTGCCGCAGCGAAAGTGCTGCTTGCTCAGAAGGAAATCTCCTACAAAAACATGTTCACAGGTCCAACAACGCAGACGATGAAATCCAAGCTGGACTATCTGAACAAAATCGAGAATCAGGCATTTAACGAAATTATCTATGGCAAAAATCCGGTTGATGCGTTTGATACCTTTGTACAAACGTGGAAATCGGGTGGCGGTGACCAAATCACGCAAGAGGTTAATGAATGGTATGACAGTGTGAAAAAATAGTTTTAAGCAGCGCCCAGACGATAACGTCTGGGCGCTTTTTTGTGTTTATTCAAGCTGAGGCAAAGTGGTTGAATTTGTGCCATTTATATTGCTTTTATGTGCTGTTTGGACCCCGTAAAAGGTTGATATAATCGCATTATAAGCCACTCAGGGAGTACTTGAGTAGGAAGAAATACAGGGGGAGCAATCATGAGAACTTTGAAACGCACTTGGCCATTCCACGTTATGCTGTTGCCAGCCATTATCTTTCTGATTATCTTCAGTTATGTGCCTATGGGCGGGATCATTATGGCATTCCAGAACTACAAGCCATGGCTTGGGATTAGCGGTTCTGAATGGGTCGGGCTGGACAACTTTAGATATTTGTTTGAACGTGAAGACAGCTTACAGGTTATCTGGAACACATTGATTATTGCCGTACTTAAACTGATTTTTAATTTATTTGTTCCATTTGTTTTTGCCATTCTTTTGAATGAGGTTCGCAAGATGGCTATACAGCGGACGATTCAAACGCTTGTCTATTTACCTCACTTCTTGTCCTGGGTCATTCTGGGCGGGATTTTGATAGATCTGTTGTCAACAGGCGGCTTGGTTAACCGGGTTCTGGGAACCTTCGGACTCGGGCCATATTTCTTCCTTGGAGACAATAGTTGGTTCCGATCTACGGTCATTCTGACAGATGTGTGGAAAGAATTTGGTTATAACATGATTGTCTTTCTGGCTGCCCTTGCCGGAATTAATCCAGCATTGTACGAAGCAGCGGAAATTGACGGAGCAGGACGCTGGAAACAGACACTGCACATTACCATTCCTTCGCTTGTGCCGATGCTGATGGTTGTAGGAACACTGGCACTTGGTAACGTACTGAATGCCGGATTTGACCAGATATTCAACTTGTATAACCCGCTCGTATATCAAACGGGTGACATCATTGATACATTCGTATATCGTTCGGCAATGCAAAATGGCGAGATGGGCTTTGCAACCGCGATCGGATTATTCAAATCGGTCATTAGTATGATCTTGATTCTTGTATCTTACAGCTTAGCCAAAAAATACGCTGGATACCGCATATTCTAAACGAATGAACAGAGAAAGAAGGGACCACGATGTATCATAAATCATTGCCTTATCGCGTGTTTAATATAGTCAATACCTGCTTTCTGATTTTGATCGCCATTATGTGTATCGTACCGATGATTCATGTATTGGCAGTATCCTTTAGTACAAAGGCTGCTGCTGATGCAAATCTGGTCAATCTCTGGCCCGTAGGTTTTTCACTTGAGGCGTACAAAAAAACGATGAACAATCCAATTTTCTTGAACTCGCTCTGGATCTCACTTCTACGTACAGTGATCGGTACAGCCATTACGTTGCTGATTACTTTCCTGGCGGCGTATCCATTGTCCAAAGAGAATAGTGAGTTCAAAGGAAGAACGATCTACTCCTGGATTTTTGTATTCAGTATGATTTTCAACGGGGGACTGGTGCCATTTTATATGGTTATCCAGAAGATCGGGTTGATGGATTCCTTCTGGGTACTGGTACTCCCAGGAGCAGTTAACACATTCCTTGTCATTCTTATGCTGAACTTCTTCCGCGGTATTCCAAAAGAGCTGGAGGAAGCGGCGCTGATGGATGGAGCTAACCATTTCAGAACATTGTTCAGTATCTTCCTTCCCATTTCGATGCCGTCCATTGCAACCATTGCATTGTTCAGTATGGTGTTCCACTGGAATTCCTGGTTTGATGGATTGCTCTACATGAATAACGCCAAGGATTACCCACTTGCTACATTTATGCAAACGGTCATTATTGGACGTGATATGAGTAGCATGAGCATGAATCCAAAAGAAATGGAAGCTCTCTCTCAAACTACGGTAAGGGCAGCTCAGATTTTCATCGGAAGTGCACCAATATTGATTGTGTATCCTTTCCTGCAACGTTTCTTTGTTAAAGGTATGACGTTGGGCTCAGTTAAAGGCTGAGCCTGTACCCCAAATTAATGGAGGTTGATACAGTGAGCAACTTGACGGAAAAGACATTCATTCTGGGAATGGATGTGTCCTTTATGGATGAAATCGAACAGCATGGCGGGAGTTATAGTGATGTGGATGGCAAGGAACAAGACTTGCTGTCCATCCTGAAGATTAATGACGCTAACGCGATACGACTTCGAATCTGGAATGATCCTGTTGGTGGATTCTGCAATCTGGAACGGACGGTGGAGATAGCCAAACGGATCAAGGAACAGGGCTTGAAATTTTTGCTTGATTTCCATTATTCTGATCGCTGGGCTGATCCAGCCAATCAATGGAAGCCGAAAGCATGGGAGCACCTGTCCTATGAAGAGCTTCAACGTGCGGTATGCATGTATACGGCTGACGTTCTGAGAACGTTGAAGGAACACGATGCGCTTCCGGACATGGTGCAGGTGGGCAACGAGATTACACCAGGCATGTTATGGAATGAGGGACGTGTAGGGGGAGAAGAGCATGATACGGATGAACAGTGGGAGCGTTTTGCAGGCCTTGTGAAGTACGGAATTGCTGCGGTCAAATCCGTTGACGCGGATATTCAGATTATGATACATATTGATCGTGGTGGAGATAACGCCGAGAGCCGCAAGTTTTACGATCGCTTTGAAGCACTGGGTGTGGAGTTTGATATCATTGGTCTCTCGTATTACCCTTGGTGGCATGGCACACTCGATGCGTTACGTGACAATCTTCATGATCTGGCTGAGCGTTATGGCAAACCTATCAATGTAGTTGAAACCGCTTATCCATGGACGCTGGAGCAGCCGGAAGGCATTGAATTGATTTTGAATCAGGATGATATGTTGTTACCAGGATACCCTGCAAGTGTAGAGGGACAGACCAAATATCTGAAGGATCTATTGCAGATTATTCGCGAAGTTCCTGGTGGTTTGGGGCACGGATTCTATTATTGGGAACCTGCCTGGATACCAAGTAAAGAAGAATGGTCCGTCGGACATCCGAATAACTGGGGCAACCTCACCATGTTTGATTTTAAAGGTCGCAAGTTGGAATCGTTTACAGCACTTGCTACTGTTGAAGAATCAGATGTCGTGACATACGTGTAATCTAGCGTAATACGTATCGTCTGTGAAGTCGTTGTTATCGTTATCGTATATAAACTAAAAAAACAGTAATTAAAGCAAGGGAGTTGTCCTTATGACATACAAATTTCCACCTGTAAGTCCCAAAGCCCCGCACATGTTGCATGGCGCAGACTATAACCCGGAGCAATGGCTCCGCTATCCTGAAGTTCTGGAAGAAGATATTCGCTTGATGAAGCTTGCCAAGTGTAACGTGATGTCCATTGGTATCTTCTCGTGGGTGTCCCTTGAGCCGGAAGAGGGCGTATACACGTTTGAATGGCTGGATCAGGTTTTGGATCGTTTTGCAGCAAACGGTATCTATGCATTCCTCGCTACACCAAGTGGTGCCAGACCTGCTTGGATGTCCGCGAAGTACCCGGAAGTGCTCCGCGTATCCGAGAAGCGTGTCCGCAATCTGCATGGTTTCCGTCACAACCATTGTTATACTTCCCCGGTATACCGTGAGAAGGTTACTGCGATCAACACAAAACTGGCAGAACGTTATTCGGATCATCCGGCTGTAATCGGCTGGCATATCTCGAACGAGTTCGGCGGAGACTGTCATTGTGATTATTGTCAGGAAGCGTTCCGTGGTTGGGTTCAGAAGAAGTATAAAACACTCGATGAACTGAATCATTCGTGGTGGACGACATTCTGGAGCCATACGGTTACAGACTGGAGTCAAGTGGAATCTCCGGCTCCACATGGTGAGACACAGGTACACGCGATGAATCTGGACTGGCGCCGTTTCGTTACGGATCAGACAGCTGATTTTATCGTGCATGAAACAAAACCGTTGAAAGCTCAGAATCCCGATCTGCCAGTCACAACCAACCTGATGGAATTCTATGGTGGTCTGAACTATTGGAAGTTCGCCGATATTCTGGATTTCCTCTCTTGGGACAGTTATCCGACTTGGCATGATGCAGATGACGATGCGAAACAGGCATCCCGGATCGCCATGATGCATGACATCGTTCGTTCCATCAAAGGCGGTCAGCCGTTCTTGCTGATGGAGAGTACTCCAAGTTCTACGAATTGGCAAGATGTCAGCAAGCTGAAAAAACCTGGCATGCATCTGCTCTCTTCTCTCCAGGCTGTGGCACACGGTTCCGATAGTGTTCAGTACTTCCAGTGGAGAAAAAGCCGGGGGTCCAGTGAGAAACTTCATGGTGCGGTGGTAGACCACGTAGGAACGGAACACACTCGAGTGTTCCAAGATGTCACTGATGTAGGAACGGCTCTTGAAGGCATGGAAGCCATTGTAGGAACAGCGGTTCCGGCAGAAGTTGCAATCATATTTGATTGGGAAAATCGTTGGGCCGTTAATGATTCACAGGGGCCACGTAATATTGGTGTGAAGTATGAGCAGACCGTGGAAGAGCATTACGAAGCGTTTTGGAAAAAGGGAGTTGCTGTAGACGTTATTGATATGGATGCAGATCTGTCCAAGTACAAGCTGCTGATTGCTCCAATGCTCTATCTGGTACGTGAAGGTGTCGGGGAACGTATTGAAAAGTTTGTAGAACAAGGCGGTACGTTTGTAGCAACTTACTGGTCTGGTATTGTTAACGAAAACGATCTGTGTTTCCTGGGTGGATTCCCAGGCCCGCTGCGTAAGACACTTGGCATCTGGTCGGAGGAAATTGACGGATTGCATGATCGTGATCTGAACGGAATCATTCCGGAGAAGGGCAATGAGCTTCAGCTCAATACAGCGTATGATGCAATTGAACTGTGTGATCTGATTCATCTGGAAGGCGCGAAGTCCCTGGCTACGTACCGTTCTGACTTCTATGCTGGACGCCCAGCATTGACGGTTAACCAGTTGGGTTCAGGGAAAGCATATTATGTAGCGACACGTCTGAAAGCACCATTCTATGATGATTTCTATGCGAAACTAATCGCTGATCTGAGCATTGAGCGTGGACTTGAAACCGAGTTGCCTGCCGGAACAACGGCACATACGCGTACAGATGGTACAGCTGATTATGTGTTTGTACAGAACTACACACCAGATGAGAAGCTGGTTGAATTAGATGGACAGTCCTACACTGATCTGCTCAGTGGTGATGCTGTGGAATCAAGTCTCAGCTTGAAGCCATATGACATTTGTGTTCTGAGCAGACCTGCTGCCCGGAAATAATTTAGGTTCATCCTTACTTTATAAACGGAGTGAAGATACTAAAAAAGTGCCCTGAACGCCTGACATTGGTGTTCAGGGCATCTTTTTTATTTTATGCATTTGGGCTGTTGAACCACTTTTTCTGGACAAGATAAAGGATAAACGTGTCCGCGTATCGAAGACAAACACGTAACATGTAACTCAAGACTTTCAGTCTGGGAGGAATGGAAATGAATCAAAGGAATCTGGATGGTAACAGCATTATTATTCGACTGGAAATGACAACTAAGGATATCAAGTTTGGCGAAGTGGCTTCGGCCATCTCGGAAGCTGGGGGAGACATCATTGCCATCGACGTGATTTCCACCAATCAGGATGTAAGCGTGCGCGACTTGACGGTCGCAGTTACAGATGCACAAGATAACAGTAAAATTATAGAAGGGGTACGCCAGCTTAAAGGTGTGTCCATTATTAATGTATCGGATCGGACGTTCCTGCTTCATCTGGGCGGTAAGATCGAAGTAACACCAAAGACCCCGATTCAAAACCGGGAAGATCTGTCACGTGTATACACTCCGGATGTGGCTCGTGTGTGTTCAGCCATTTCAGAAGAACCCGGCAAAGCCTTCTCATTGACAATTAAACGGAATACAGTGGCCGTCGTATCTGATGGCAGTGCGGTACTTGGACTGGGCAACATTGGTCCCCGTGCAGCGATGCCTGTCATGGAAGGTAAAGCGATGTTATTCAAACAGTTTGCTGGTGTGGATGCTTTCCCAATCTGCCTGGACACACAGGATACCGAGGAAATCATACGTACTGTGAAAGCGATATCACCTGGTTTTGGCGGCATTAATCTGGAGGATATCTCGTCACCGCGTTGTTTCGAAATTGAACGTCGTCTGAATGAGGAATTGGACATTCCTGTATTTCATGATGATCAGCATGGCACAGCGGTTGTGTTATATGCTGGTCTGATCAATGCGCTCAAACTGGTGGGCAAGTCCATTGAAGATGTGAAGATTGTGGTCTGTGGCATCGGTGCAGCAGGTGTAGCGTGCAGCAATATATTATTGTCCGCGGGAGCCAGCCGGCTTATAGGTGTCGATCGTGAGGGTGCGATTGTACGGACACAAACCTATGAGAATGAAGTCTGGAGTGATTATGCAGCTCGTACTAATCCCGAACTGGAGACTGGTTCGCTGCGTGATGTCATTCGTGGAGCCGATGTGTTCATTGGCCTATCCCGCGGGAATCTGTTAACTCGCGAAGATGTACAGACCATGGCAGAAGATCCAATCGTGTTTGCAATGGCAAACCCGGTGCCTGAGATTATGCCTGCCTTGGTGGAAGACATTGTGGCTGTAATGGCAACAGGACGATCCGATTATCCGAATCAGATTAACAATGTGTTATGTTTCCCCGGCATCTTCAGGGCAGTTTTGGATTGCCGAGCCACCGAAATTAATGAAGAAATGAAGCTGGCAGCCGCGCAAGCGATTGCTTCGGCCATTACGGACGAAGAGCGTACACGTTATTACATTATTCCGAGTGTGTTCAATGATAAAGTAGTCAAATCGATGCGCAGTCGCGTAATTGAAGCAGCTATTAAGACGGGTGTAGCTCGACGTATTCCTCGTGAACAGGCCCGTGAAGGCGGGGAATCGTAAGATGTCAGAGAACCCTCTTCAACCTGACGGGAATCTGCAAGAATTAGGGCACATGCATAATATAGATGGAATAACAGCAGGAGAGGCTGTTCTGCGCGCCGCCCGATCCTTTGTTCAAGGGGACTCATCCAAGCATAGTGATGGTCATGACTGGCCGCACATTGAACGGGTAACCGCACTTGCGGTTGAACTCGCTCACCGCATGGGTGCAGATCCATTTGTCTGCGAACTGGCCGCATTATTACATGATGTACCGGATGAGAAGCTGAATGAGAGCTTGGAAGCCGGGATGGCCAAACTGAATGACTGGCTGGATACCCAGCCTCTTGACCGGGATATACGTAACAAGGTTGTGGGTATTATTAGCACCATCTCATATGCGGGAGGACAGCGTCCTGCGGTCAGCTCGCTTGAAGCACAGGTTGTACAGGATGCGGATCGACTGGATGCATTGGGTGCGATTGGGATCGCCCGAACCTTTGCCTTTTCAGGAGCCAGAGGGCGCGAGATGTACGATCCGTCCCTTCCCCCACGGGAGCAGATGACCCGTGAGGAATATCGCAATGGGCGCAGCACAACGATAAATCACTTTTACGAGAAGTTGTTCAAGCTCAAGGATCTGATGAATACCTCCTATGGCAAGGAGCTGGCGGAACAGCGTCATGATTATATGGTGCAGTTTGTGGACCAGTTCAAAAGGGAATGGGAGGGCACGGACCGTTAGGCAGGCATAATAAGCATGAGCATTCCACAGAGTTATCATAAGTAACAGAGGCGAATCTTTGAAGTGGCGAAAATCCATTTTGAAGATTTGCTTCTTTTTGGGTTAATAATGTGTATTAACATACATAAAGGAATCAAATTTACAATACCTCTGACTTATGACATGGCAACGGAAGACCTTACATGGTACAATAAATCGTTCTCCTGAATGAATTCAGGCAAAAAAAGAAATATGGGGTAATAATGAACATGATTATCAAATGTAAAATTTCAGGTTCGGTAAAGAGGAGGAGTCATCACCATGTCGTTTGGTGCGCGTGTACTTAAGACGGGGATCGCGGTCACGCTTGCCTTGTACCTAAGTAGCCTGTTCTTGAACCCGCAATCTCCCGTGCCTGCCGCAATCGCGGCTATATTCGCCATGCAGCCTTCCATCTATCGTTCCTGGAAATACTTCCTGGATCAATTGCAAACGACCACGCTGGGAGCTATTGTCGCCCTGGTGGGGGGCATGGTGTTGTCCAATGAGCCAATCGCCGTTGGATTAATTATTGTACTTGTCATCATGATCTGTCTTAAATTGAATATGGGTGAGACGGTTGGCCTGACACTGGTCACGGTTGTATCCATTATGGAAGCCTCGGGTGACTGGCATTTTGCACTCAATCGTTTTCTGTTGACACTGGTTGGTATTGTATCGGCGTTTCTCATCAATATTACGGTATTTCCTCCGAAACCGAAGGTTCAGTTCGTGAAGCAGATCCATAGTGTATTCAGCGGTATGTCGTTGCTTCTGCGAACTTCGATCTCGGATGAGATCAAGGAAGTTGTATTCCGGGAGGAGAAAAGCAACCTGGGCGGTTCCATTAAGTCTTTGTCCGACAAGTATAACTTGTTCGAAGAGGAACAGAAAAAGATGAAACGTTCGAAATTCAGCGAAACTCGTCAGATGGTGGTCTACAAACAAATGCTGCTGAGTTTGCAAAAAGGGTACGAGGTGCTGGATTCGGTGGAACGCCACTATTTCCAGGCACCGCGGACAACGGCCATGGATCAGTTTTTTGACTCACATCTTGAACTGGTTATCAAATTCCATGAGCATGCACTGCTCAAGTTCGAGGATAAGCTGAAACCTAATGGGGAAGAGGCCGCACAGTTTGTATTGGATAATGACCGTTTCATGGAGCAGGCGATCACCCAGTTTGATATCGACAAGGAAGGGATGTTACGATTGTCCATCGTGGCAGCTGCCATTTATGATTATGGATATCAGTTGGAACGTCTGAATCGACTTGCCGAACATGTGCATAGCGCCAGTGAAGACAAAGAATCACAGGACAAAATTTTGAATTGGCTTAAGTGGCCTTAGGCATGATTCGTAATCAAAAGTAGACTTTTTGAACAACCTTTCTAAGTGCGAATTGCGCACCTGCTTGGCGATCATATACAATGTAGTTACAACATAGCCCGGACAATCGTGTCCGGGTTATTTTGTCATACATACGGCTGAAGGGCATGAATGAATATTAACGAACTGAGGGATAGAGACATGATTACAGAGGAATTGGACGCTGAACTAATGGAATGGTTGAGTGGGACAAATCTGGAGCATAAACAGCATGAAGCCATGCAACTGCTGACCGTATCTGAGGATCAGTGGCCGCATCAGGCGATGATCAGTATGGGGGAAGTGATTGCGATAAATCCGCATCAGCTTAGACTGGCTCTATGGCAAGGTACACAGACCAGTATGAACATGAGCAAAACAGGCAAGGCTACCTTGATTGCGGTTCAAGCACATCGATTGTTGCATATCCGTATAGAAGTAGAACGGCTGCCTGAGATGAAGGGGGCTGTTCATCCGAGAGATCGTTTTGAAGCACAAGTGCTCCAGGTACGTGTGGAGCACGCGCCATATGCGGAGATCACTTCAGGAATAACCTTTCAATTAAAAGATGAACTTGGAGCAATTACACGCTGGAAAGAGACGATTGAAGAATTACGAAAATAGGCAGGAGTAGCTAGGTCAGTTGAGGCCCCGGTGATTGGGTAATAATGAAGAAGAAAACAACAAAAAACGCCTCCGCTTGCATCGGGACGTTGTCACTGGTACAATAAAAAATGGTTTTCAGAAAATTAGAACTAATTAACATATAATTAAAATGTTTACTTTCTAATAATTATACCATTGCCTTTTCGGGCTTGTCAAATGGGATTTTGAGGACACAATCCGGGGAAAGAGGGGCTATTAACATATGAGTACAGATCAGCAATGGAATGAGGAACAACAACGGGTCAACACCGTGACCGATCAGATTGAACGCAAGATCACAACGCTGGAAGATGAAGTTGGTTCCTTCCGTGACGAAGTGGTTGGCATGAGAAAAGACTTCTGGGACGAAGTCACGATGAACTTTAGCGAAGCGGATGATGTCGGGGAGACTTCAACCAGCATGCGGCAGCAGTCACAGGTATTGTCCGATCGGGAGCGAAGTCATCTCAATACAGCGGCTGCGTTGGATAAAATGAAACGACTGCATCATTCACCGTATTTTGGGCGCATTGATTTTAAGGAAGACGGATATCCAAATGCAGAACGCATTTATCTCGGCATTGCATCGTTGCTGGATGAGAAGGAAGAATCTTTTCTGGTCTACGACTGGCGTGCGCCAATCTCCAACCTGTATTATGACGGAGCACCGGGTCCAATCACGTATCATACACCCAGTGGGGAGATCAGCGGTGATATAGAGATGAAGCGACAGTTTGTCATTCGGGACGGTCGTATCCGTTTTATGTTTGACACGGGGGTTACGATTGGTGATGAGTTGTTGCAGGCCGTACTCAGTCGAACTTCGGATGCACAGATGAAGAGTATTGTAGCGACCATTCAGAAGGAGCAAAACCGGATTATCCGTAATGACCGAACACGCATGCTCATTGTGCAAGGCGCAGCCGGCAGTGGCAAAACATCCGCGGCGCTCCAGCGTGTGGCATATCTTCTCTATAAATACCGCGAGCATCTGCAAGCGGATCAGATGGTTCTTTTTTCACCAAATCCAATGTTCAACAGTTATGTATCCACGGTACTGCCTGAGCTTGGGGAGGAAAACATGTTGCAAACGACCTTCCAGGAGTATCTGGAGCGCCGTTTGGGTCGTGAATATCAACTGGAAGATCCGTTTATTCAGCTTGAATATGTACTTACGGGGACGGAAGATCCCGATTACGATGTGCGCATGTCCAGCATTCGGTTCAAGTCATCCGAATCTTTCCTCAAGGTGATTACACGTTATAAGGAAAGTATGTTGTCAGGTGGCATGAAATTCAAGCCGGTTCGCTTCCAGGGCCGAGCGATAGTCACGTCAGAGGCTATGGCTGAGAAATTCTACAGCTTCGAGTCATCCGTTAAGCTGGTGAGTCGACTGGAGCTGTTACGGGACTGGATGCTGAAAGAACTGTCTGCCTTTGGTAAAGGTGAACTGGATGCGCCTTGGGTTGATCAGCAGCTTGATCTGATGGAGCCGGAGGATCTGCAACGTGCGTATCAACGGTTGAAGCGCAAGCAAAAAGGAAAGACCCATACGTTTAATGACTTCGAGCAGGAAAGAGGGATTCTGGCACGTATGGTGGTCAGTGACCGACTCAAACCGTTGCGAAAATGGATTAAGTCCTTACGATTCGTTGATATAAGACAATTATATGCACATCTATTCAACGATCAGGCTCAGATGGAACGATTACTGGGTGATGAAGCGCTGCCTGCTCAATGGGATGAAATCTGTAAGATGACTTTACGCAGATTGAAGCTTCAGGAGTTGGCATATGAAGATATTACGCCATACTTGTACTTGCGTGAGCTTATGCTTGGATTCCATATTAACTCGAATATTCGTCATGTCATTATTGATGAAGCCCAGGATTATTCTGCGTTTCAGTTGGCATTTATGAAGAGATTGTTCCCACGGGCGAAAATAACAGCACTTGGTGACTTTAATCAGGCAATCTATGCCCACTCTTCAGTACTTAGCGGAACAGGACCTTTGACTAACCTGTACGGTCCAGACAATACAGAGGTCATTGAGCTGACCAGAAGTTATCGATCTACCCGTGAGATCGTGGAGTTTACACGTGGCATGGTGCCTGGTGGGGAAGAGATTATTCCATTTAACCGTAGCGGTGAGAAACCTAAAGTGATCGTTTCTTCTGATTCAGAGCGTCATATGAATGTCATCACGACAGACTTGAAGCATTTGATTAAGGAAGGGTACGAATCGGTTGCAGTTATCTGCAAAACCGCCGAAGAGAGCAGAGACGTACATGCTGCATTGAGTAAGGCGCTACCCACAGCACCGAAGTTAATCAAAAAAACGACGCTGGCTTTTGAGCAGGGTGTTCATGTGATCCCGGCGTATCTGGCTAAAGGTGTGGAATTCGATGCTGTCCTGATCTATGATGGCTCTGCGGAGCAGTATGCTCAGGAGCATGAACGCAAGTTGTTCTATACGGCTTGCACACGAGCGATGCATCTGCTGCACGTTTACTGCGTGGGCACACTTAGTCCGTTCATTACCGCCCAGTCGGAAGAAAAGTATGATCTTGGCAAGGTGTCTGCTGCGCAAGTGGACTGACATAACACTTCATATGCATGAAGAGGGCTTCCGTTCAATGGAACGGGAGTTTTTCTGTATATGATACATATATCGGGAAGAAGCTAGCTTAGCGAGGGAATTATACGTGATGAGGTTACAGCCATATAGGTGATCGTATTGATAAAAATACCTAACGTGAATTCGTAAGGATTGGGTCCCGTGGATAAAAATGACTCGATAATTTGTATTCAAGGACAATGGATGTGATTTTTCTTTACACATGAGGTCCGGACTCATATAATCGTAACAATATATTTTTTTTGGATCGTTTATTAAAGGAGGCAACAAAATGAACAAATCATCTTTTGAACGGCCACTGATGGCCGATTGTATACCTGATCTGGTCGCTACAGCACGGGGAGATTTGCCGGCGACTTTGGTCATTCGGGGAGGTACGCTGGTAAACGTGATATCGGGTGAGATTTTGCCTGAGATGTCCATAGCTGTACAGGGAGCTCGAATCGCTTATGTCGGTAAAGATGTAAGCCACACTATCGGAGAACATACGCGGATTATTGAAGCAAACGGTAAGTATATCGCTCCTGGTCTGCTGGATGGACACTGCCATATCGAAAGTACACAGATGAAAGTAACCGAGTTTGCGAGAGCGGTATTGCCTTCAGGCACAACCGGAGGTTTCTTTGACCCTCATGAGATCTCTAACGTGCTTGGTCTCAAAGGTCTGAGACTGATGCTGGATGAAGCGCGGACCACACCGATGGCAGCTTATATGCAGGTGGCTTCCTGTGTGCCTTCCACGCATCCAGGACTGGAGACAACAGGTGCTTATATCGGGCCTGAAGAGGTAGCTGAGGCTCTTTCCTGGGGTCCGGACATGATTGGTCTTGGTGAAGTGATGAACTTCCCTGGAGTGGTCTATGGGGATGAGACGATGATCGGTGAGATACAGGCGACCCTCCGAGCAGGTAAAGTGGCAGATGGTCATTTCACCTGGGCAGCAGATGACTGGCGTCTGCCAGCGTATGCAGCGAGTGGTGTTACAGGGGATCATGAGTGTGTGACCAAGGAAGATGTGGTCGAACGTCTGCGACTCGGGATGTACGCGAAGATGCGCCAAGGTTCGGCATGGCATGATGTGGCTGAGACAATCAAAGCTTGTACCGAGCTTGGACTGGATACACGCCGGATGATGCTGGTGACCGATGACCGAAGCTCTGAATCTTTGCTCAAAGAAGGACATATGGACTTTGTTGTTCGTCTCGCAATCTCCCAAGGGGTGAAGCCGGTCACGGCTTTCCAGATGGCCACCATTAATACGGCTGAGCGTTTTGGTGTTGCGCGCGATATTGGTGCGGTTATTCCAGGCAATATAGCCGATATTATTCTGCTGGACGGCCGGTTGGCGGATGTACGTGTGGGTATGACGATTGCTGCCGGGCAAGTTGTAGCTGAGAATGGGAAAATGACGGCGGTCTGGGACAGCTTCACGTACCCTGAGGAAGCGCTGAACACGGTGAAGTTAGAAGCTAATATTCAGCCGGAAGATCTGGAGTTGGCTGCACCGATTGCAGAGGGGACGATTGGTGCCAAAATCATTCATGTGACAGAGAACCATGTGGATACAAAGGAGAAACACCTGCCTGTTACCGTAGAGAACGGCAAGGTTGTGGTTTCAACTTCAGGGGAAGTATGCAAAATTGCGGTATTGGAGCGTCACAAACAAACCGGGAATCGAGCGGTAGCGCTTGTTGGAGGCATCGGCTTCACATCACCTGCAGCGATTGCGATGACGGTTGCTCATGATAGTCACAACCTGTTGATTATCGGTAATGATGATGGGCTAATGGCTGAAGCCGGTAATCGCGTCATTCGTATGCAGGGCGGGGTGGCCGTGGTAACGGCAGCAGGGGTAACCGAATTCCCGCTACGGATTGCAGGTTTGATGTCAACCGAATCTTTTGAAGTCGTTGCAGCCCAATCGGCAGCAGTCAGTGAAGCTTTACAGTCCGCAGGATGTACGTTGAATAATGCGTTCATGACGCTTTCGTTGCTCGCGCTGGTTGTGATTCCAGAATTACGTTTGTCCGACAAGGGGCTTGTGCGGATCTCGGCAGAAGGAATTGAACTGGTGTCTCTTTTCGATGAAGTGGTTGACAATACACCTGTAGCTCCATCGGGAAATGAATGAACGGAAATGTCGACTAGACATCATTAAATAGGGTTTCATATAAAGCCGCCTTAGGGCGGTTTTTTGGTGTATTTTGAGAGAAAACGCTTTCTAGGTCTTCTGGAGCTTGGTGTACATATGGCAATAATGACTGAAGTCATGCTGGAATAAGAATTGAATTTGAAAATAATAAATAATTGTGACTTTTGAACTATACATACAGAACTACGAATTCCCGAAATATAGTTATATGATTCTTTCGTCGTAAGTCTTAAAGATGATATTGCATATAAAAGCAATCCAAATTCGTCGTACCTAATAAGTATCCATTAAATGAATATGAAACGACACAATTTCATCCAGATTTGCACGTCAGAGCTGATAACTTCAGAGGGAGTGTACAAATATGAAAAGCAAAAGGGGTTACCGTTTTATCTTATTACTGAGTTGTTTGATCTTGTGTGCGAGTACAGCCTGTTCTTCCAAAGCCATAGCGGATGGTTCAGTCGACAGTTATGCAACGATTCATGGAAAACTTGATGTGCCAGTAAGAGCGACTTGGGTATGGGATACCACCCAGATCCGAAGTAATCCTCAAGAAGTGTTAAATTACGCTACAGCGAACAAGATCAATACGATCTATCTGCAGATGAACCGGGATATAAAGATTCCTGAGTATAAAAGCTTTATCCGCCAGGCGAGAGCCAAGAACATTGCGGTTGACGTCATGGATGGAAGATCAGCGTGGGGATTGACGGAAAGTCGGGAACAGATTGCATCTTTCCTGGACTGGATCGAGGCATATCAGGCGCAGGCGTTGTCCAATGAGAAGTTTGCTGGTATTCATCTGGATATTGAACCACATGTGCACCCGCAATGGAAAATCAATCAGGCCAGTGTAATTACCCAGTGGCAAGGCAATGTGGAGTACATTGTTGAGCGAGCATCACGGATGAAGATGCCGGTTGCGGCTGATCTGCCTTTCTGGCTGGATAACTACAAAATTCCGGGTTCAACGATGGCGGTTAGCAGCTGGATGATCCGCAAGTTTGATTCCATCACCATTATGGCTTACCGCGATACAGCTGCTGCAATCTATAGTGTAGCGAAGGATGAACTTGCGGAAGCAGCTCTGCTTGGCAAGACGATCTCAATCGCCGTGGAAACAAAGCAAAGCAAGGAAGGTGACTTCATTACTTTTTATGAAGAGGGATCTGCTTATATGGAAGCACAATTAAAATTGGTCGAAAAAATGGCTTCAGTACATGCGTCCTTTAACGGTTTCTCCGTACATGAGTACACTTCATGGAAGACACTGAAAAAGTGAGACACTGTTAGGTTCAAAGCGTAAGGCTGATAGCAGCGAGTGAGATGAGTTCTAACTGCGCCAGTGTGGCTTAGATCAGTGCGTTATCTTACTCGTTGGCTGGAAGTTGATACAGAAGATAGTGAAGGTGTTTGTAGCTGAATAGCTGTGAGCACCTTCTTCTTTTACACCTGTACCAGGGCAGACTCCATTCCTACGTTCTCATAGAACATTTTGCGATACTGTGAAGGTGTAGTAGCTTTATGCTTTTTAAATGTAGTGATGAAGTAGCTTAGATGCTCGAAACCCACATCCATGGCGATATCTACAATTTTGTGATCTGTATTCTCAAGCTGAACGCAAGCTTGTTGAACGCGGTAATAGTTAATGTAATCAACCGGAGTTTTCTGCACCATCTGTTTGAAGAAACGGCAGAAGTGTCCTTCGCTCATATTGGCTTCATCGGCCAGTTCTTTCAGCTTTAATGGTTCAGGATAACGTTTGTGAATATAACTGAGCACGGATTTCAGGCGCTCTACCTTGTCATGACTCCCTGTAGCTACAGTGCCTTTGAGCGGAGCAGGTCTCATATGTTCGAACATGCGGGCAAATATGAGGTACAGGTACGCTTTTGTTGACATTTCACACGTTTCGGTTCGGGTAGCATGGTCCGCAAATATACGTTTCAGGAGATCCAGAATTTCTTGTCCCCAATCCTCATCTGCCTTGATATGACTGGGGGGAATCACCGTTTTGCGTACCAGTGGACCGATGAATTTCTCTTGGACCGTATCGAAGGTACGGCTGCCAAGCAGTTCGGGATTAAATACAATGGAAGAGAATACGCAGGGCACATCGCCCTTCAGATACCCCGCATGAATCTCACCTCGATTGATGAAGATCGCTTCTCCAGCTTGAACCTCAACAGTGTTCATATCAATCTGAAAGACGGCGCAGCCATGGGTCACCATGGTGAACTCCATCTCATCATGCCAATGGCAATCCAGAATGCTATCCCCGTTCAGTTGTTGAATATCCGGGTACACACTGACTGGATACATGGCATTGCCGTGAATCCGGTCTTCCCGTAATCGTTCACGTTCCATATCAGATTCTCCTTTTGTATCATTATTAATGTAATCGTTTCCATAGATTGGTGGTGATGCTCAAGAATCGGATAGTTATTATCAAAATCGTGATATATTTGGTCAAAATAAGAGAAGAAATTCGTTATTAATATCAATATTATTATAATATAACCAAAGGGGGAAAGAAAACATGAAATTTACTGATGGATTCTGGATGACTCGTGAAGGGTACCAAATTCAAAACCCGACTGACATTCGTGATATTGTGCAAAAAGACAATGCTGTGACCGTATATGCGGCAACTAAATATATTCGTACCAAAGGCGACACATTGAACGGTACATTGCTGAAAGCAACGTACAGCTCACCTATGCCTAACGTTATCCGTGTAACCTTGAATCATCATAAAGGCGGCGTGAAAAAAGGGCCTGTTTTTGAGCTTAACACGCAAGATGTAAACGTTGACATCTCAAAAAATGAACAAGGTGCTGTTTTGAAAAGCGGCAACCTGGAAGTTCAAATCGACAAAACAAACGGTTGGGACGTTAGCTTCCTATATGGAGGAAAACGCATTACAGGTAGCGGTCAAAGAGCGGCTGGTTATATTACAGGTCCAAGCAAGGAAGCGTACTTCCGCGAGCAGCTTGATCTCGGTATTGGTGAATACGTTTACGGACTCGGGGAGCGCTTCACACCGTTTGTTAAGAATGGCCAAATCGTCGATACCTGGAATGAGGACGGCGGTACAAGCAGTGAACAGTCCTATAAGAACATTCCATTCTACCTGTCCAATAAAGGATATGGTGTATTTGTAAACCATCCTGAACGCGTATCATACGAGATTGCATCTGAGAATGTATCAAAAGTGCAGTTCAGCGTAGAAGGAGAGACTCTGGAATACTTCATTATCGGCGGTGACAATCCTAAAGATGTACTTGATAATTATACGAAATTAACAGGTAAACCAGCGCTTCCACCGGCATGGACTTTTGGTCTGTGGCTGACAACTTCATTCACAACGGATTATGATGAAGCAACGGTTAACCATTTCGTAGATGGCATGGCTGAACGTGATCTTCCGCTGTCAGTATTCCATTTTGACTGCTTCTGGATGAAGGAATACCAATGGTCTGATTTCGTATGGGATGAAGCGATGTTCCCGGATCCGGAAGGCATGCTTGCACGTCTGAAAGAGAAGGGTCTTAAAATCTGTGCTTGGATCAATCCATATATTGCAGAAAAATCCTACTTATTCGATGAAGGTATGGAGAACGGTTATCTGGTGAAAACAGCCGATGGTAGCGTATGGCAATGGGATATGTGGCAAGCAGGTATGGCTCTGGTTGACTTCACGAATCCGGATGCTGTGAACTGGTATAAGAGCAAGCTGGAAGTCCTGCTGGATCAAGGTGTAGATTCCTTCAAGACCGACTTCGGCGAAAGAATTCCGACAGATGTTGTGTACTTCGATGGTTCTGATCCGGTTAAAATGCACAACTATTATACACAGCTCTATAACAAAGCTGTATTTGAATTGCTTGAAGAGAAAATTGGCAAAAACGAAGCTGCCCTGTTTGCACGCTCTGCAACAGCAGGTGGTCAACAGTTCCCTGTTCACTGGGGCGGTGACTGCTCTTCCACGTATGAATCCATGGCTGAATCACTTCGCGGTGGCCTCTCGCTCGGACTTTCCGGTTTCGGATTCTGGAGCCATGATATCAGTGGTTTTGAAAGCACAGCGAGCCCTGACGTCTACAAACGCTGGGTACAATTCGGACTGTTATCTTCACACAGTCGCCTGCACGGAAGCACTTCGTATCGTGTGCCTTGGTTGTTTGACGAGGAATCCGTGGACGTTGTTCGAGACTTTACCAAACTCAAAATCAGCCTGATGCCGTACCTGTACAATTCTGCGGTAGAGTCAACGGTAAAAGGTATTCCGATGATGCGCGCTATGCTGCTGGACTTCCCAGAGGACCCAACAACATACAGCTTGGATACGCAATATATGTTTGGTGACTCGATTCTGGTGGCTCCAATCTTCAACAAGGAAGGTGATGTGCGTTATTACCTGCCTGAAGGAACTTGGACGAACTATCTGACAGGAGCGAAAGTACAAGGTGGACGCTGGATCAGTGAAAACCATGACTTCAAAACACTGCCAATGATGATTAAGCCAAACAGTCTGATCGCTGTGGGTGCGGTGGATAGCAAACCGGATTACGACTTTGCAAATGATGTGTCCTTGCACTTGTTCGAACTGGCTGATGGTCAAACGGCTCAAGCTGTCGTTGTGAACCAAGCGGCTGAACAGGAGCTGACGGTTAACGTTACACGTAATGGATCAGTGCTGGACGTTCGTGCTGAAGGTGCAGGCAAACCATGGAACTTGGTGCTTCGCGGCATTGAGAGTGTATCCAGCGTTGAAGGTGGTTCCCAAGTGTCTGGTGCAAATGGTGTTGTTGTTACGGCAGCAACAGGCGCAAGCTCGCTTACAATCCAACTGTAAAATGATATAGTACAAGAAAAGGACGGTGCCGAAAGGTGCCGTCTGTTTGTCTACGATGATAGGAGATTGAATGAAATGAGTACAATGAATTCCGGTTTGCACTGCACGATATCAGCAGAGATGCTGCATCAACTGGTAGAGATTAATTTTGGAAGCGATACCAAAGTGAAGCAGTTTGGTCTCCTGCAAGGTGGACTTTTTAATACAACCTATCGGATTCACCTTGAACATACATCCTATACGGATGTGATTTTACGTTTGGCTCCAGAGCGGGGTGAGATGACGGCTGGTTCTGCGAGTGATCCCCTATTTTCGTTTGAACGTACGATGATGGCGGCTGAACCGATTGTGTATGAATATTACCGTAACGCAGGCATTCCTGCTCCCAACATTATCGCTTGTGATGACAGCGGATCGATCATTCCAAGAACGTACATGTTTATGGAGTTTATCCCGAGTAAGCAGCTGGATCACGCATCGATTTCAGATATAGACAAAGAGCGATTGTACCATCAGCTTGGCGCCTATACCGCCATCATGCATCAGATCGAGGGTACATCGTTTGGTTGGCCGCAGGGGGATGGGACGATTAAAGGATCGGATCAATGGTCCGAGGTGCTGCACTCTTTTGCAGAAGAAACGGCACTTAAAGCGGCACAAGTCAATTATATGTCAGGTGTGGGAGAAGATATCGTTGCTATTTTCATCAAAAATGAAGACTTATTTGATCAAGTGACCCGTCCGGTACTCGTTCATAATGACCTGTGGGAAGCCAACGTGCTTGTTCATGTGGAAAACGGTGAGCTAAACATTGCGGCCATCATCGACGGAGATCGTTCCATGTTTGCCGACAGGGAGTTTGAAGCCATATTGTCGTCAGAATCAGCGGCTTTTCATGAAGGATATGATCGTCCACTGGACTCATCCGCTGAAGGACAGGCACGCAGGCTTGCCTATCGAATACTGTCTTCGTATTTTAATGCCTACGTTCATGAACATCAGGTTAATCAACCTGAAGATGGTCAGAAGTATCGCCAGCGCACGCTGGATTTACTGCAGCAATGGAAGCAACTTGGACTTAACTAATTCGCAGGGGGAATGAAGGATGAAGGAGTATCATCAATACCCGATGTGGGACGCGTCACTTTCACTTGAGGAAAGGTTGGATGACCTGATTGCACGATTGACAACGGAGGAGAAGATCCAACTAATTCCTACACGCGAAGCAGCTGTACCAAGACTGGGCATTCCAGCCTACAACGTTGGGGGCGAAGCTGCCCACGGGGTTGCATGGAAAGGGGAGGCAACGGTATTTCCACAACCGCTCGGTCTATCCAGTACCTGGAATACAAGTCTCATGCGGGAGATTGGTTCAGTCATTGGCGATGAAGCGAGGGCATACCATCACCGTAATCCTGAGGTTCACGGGTTAACATTGTGGGCACCAACGGTTGATCTGGAACGTGACCCACGCTGGGGCAGAACGGAAGAGGGATATGGCGAGGATCCGGTCCTCACGGGAGAAATGTCGGCGGCTCTCGTCAAAGGTATGCAGGGGAATGATCCTTTTTATCTGAAAATGGTTGCGACATTGAAACACTTTTTTGCCAATAATAATGAGAAAGATCGGCTGAATTGTTCATCCAGCATTGATCCGCGCAATCTGCGGGAATATTATTTGAAAGCATTTGAGACACCATTTGTGGAAGGTGGAGCCTTGTCCATGATGACAGCTTACAATTCCATCAATGGTACACCTGCCATTGAAAGTCCATATGTGAATGATGTGGTTAAGGGTGAGTGGTCGATGCCCGGTTTTATTGTATGTGATGGTGGGGATTTGTCCCAGACGGTCGATTATCATGGTTATCACACCAGTCATGCCGAATCAGCAGCAAGTGCGTTGAAGGCAGGAGTGGATTGTCTTACAGATGAAGTTGATCTTGTTGTATCTGCTCTGGAGGAGGCTCTTGAACAGAATCTGTTGGAAATAACTGATTTGGACAGAGCGATCCGCAACATCTTTGGTGTGCGAATGCGACTTGGACAACTCGATCAGTCCGGGCTCAATCCATATGCGTCTATTCCCGAGTCGGTATTATGTGCACCGGAACATGCCAAACTTAGTTATCGTGCTGCTGCCGAATCGATTGTTTTGCTCCAAAATGATGGATTGCTTCCGTTGCAGCCAGAAGCGTTGCAGAAAATCAGTGTGATTGGGCCACTTGCGGATGTTGTCTATACCGATTGGTACAGTGGCACACTGCCTTATCGTGTATCCGTCCTCGATGGATTGCGCAATCGCCTACCTGAAGCAGACGTGACCTATGTGGATGGGAATGACCGTATTCAGCTGAAGACAACAGACAGTCAGGTTATAACCTTGGGTGTGGAAGGATCACTCGTCGCTGTACCGGAAGTCAGTGCACCTACAGCCGTCGAATTTGTACATCAGGATTGGGGTTGGGGAAGTCATACGCTGAGAAGTGTGAACAATAATCGATACGTTAGCTTAACCGAGCAAGGCATATATCAGGCAAACGCACCGGAGATTGGTGGCTGGTTCGTGAAGGAAGTTGTTCGAATAGATCCTCTAACGGATGGAAGTAACACCTTGCGGACGTGGAACGGTATTCCTGTTGGACTGAGCGAATATCAGGGACAGTCTGCTGTATCACCACTCCGGCCACAAGGAGAACAAACTACAGCTACAGGTACAACTCAGGGTAATGTGAGTGCCTCTGGACACGCAAGTCAATCAGCTGGCAATACACAGATACCTTCTGCATTCAATATTGATATTGTGAAACGCGGAATACAACAAGCCGTAGAAGCTGCACGTGGCAGTCATGCATCTGTCGTTGTTGTTGGCAACAGCCCATATATCAACGGCAAAGAAGAAATTGATCGCCCAAGTCTGCTGCTTCCGCCGAGTCAGGTCGAGCTTGTCAAAGCCGTGTGTGAAGCCAATCCCAATACGGTGGTTGTCATTATGGGCAGTTATCCATTTGCCTTGCAGGAGTTGAAAGGTATTGCCCGCGCCATCGTTTATATGACACATGCAGGTCAGGAATTGGGGAACGCGCTTGCGGATGTGCTGTTAGGTCATTATGCCCCGGCAGGCAGATTAAACATGACATGGTATGAAGATGAATCACAGCTTCCTGACATGATGGATTATGACATCATTCAGAATGGCATGACCTATATGTATCATGAAGGACCAGTTCAATATGCATTTGGTCATGGTCTGACCTATCCGGAATTCGAATATGAAGCGATTCGTGTAAGTCGAAGTGCTTCGGCGGAAGCCACCACCACAGATCAATTGAAGATTGAGGTGGAGGTACACAATACAGGTGAACGTGACAGTGATGAAGTCGTACAGATCTATGGATCTTCATATACCTCCCGAGTGAAACGTGCTCAGAAGCAACTGCTTGCTTTCCGTCGTGTTCATGTCAAAGCAGGGACGTGTGTTACGATAAGTTTCGAAGTTCCTGTTCAGAAGCTGGCGCTATGGGATGTTACCCGAGATCGATACTGCCTGGAGACAGCGACCTGGTCCATCCTGGCAGGGCGTTCTTCCACAGATATACGTCAGTCGGCTGATATTAAAATTGAAGGTGAGACGATTCCTGATCGTCCGCTGCACTTGCTTACCTTTGCGGAGAATTACGATGCTTGTGCAGGTGTTCTACTGGATGAATGTCTGGAAGGACGTTCGGCAATTCGGGCAATCACTCCGGAGGAACCTTTATATCGAGAGGAGCAGTCGTCTTGGATCGCTTTCAACCATAATGCTGTTCAAGAAGTACAAGGATTTGAAGCCAGAGTGGCAGCTTTTGGGGAAGAGGGCAGACTGGAGATTCGTTCCGGAGGACTGGAGGGCAAACTGCTCGGTGTGTGTGAAGTTTCTGGACCTGGAGGCAGTGTGAATGGGAAAGATATCAAGTGGACAACAGTTCAGTGTTCGCTAGAGGCCCCACATAAGGTGAATGAGCTATATATTGTCTTCAAAGGTGGAGCAGCGTTACGGCACTTTAGATTGTTGTAGTTGTAGCATGTCCTGAATAATCAACCTCCGAAACAAGCACAATAATGCTGTTGTGTGTAGAATCTGTAAAGGTGGTTGTGGTATGAACGATAAAAAGTGGGACCTCGTCGCACTTGCTTCCATCCCTTTAATTATGACCTTGGGTAATTCCATGCTAATACCAATCCTGCCACAGATTGAACGTGAGTTGAAGGTATCTGCATTTAAGGTCAGTATGCTCATTACAGTCTACGCTGTAGTTGCCATCCTGCTTATTCCTCTTGCAGGGTACTTGTCGGATCGTTTTGGCAGAAAAGCAGTTATCATTCCCAGCCTCGTTATAGCAGCCGTCGGAGGTGCTGTCGCTGGTGTGGCAGCATGGATGCTGAACGGAAACATAGCCTACTGGACCATTCTAGGTGGCAGGTTATTGCAGGGAATAGGTGCTGCCGGGGCATTTCCTATTGTTATCCCACTGGTTGGGGACATGTTTAATGATGAGAATGAAGTAAGCAAAAGTCTGGGTATCATTGAGACCTCTAATACGTTTGGTAAAGTCATAAGTCCGATTCTGGGTGCAGCGCTGGCAGTCTGGTTGTGGTATGCGCCATTCATGGCTATTCCTATTCTTTGCGTG
This sequence comes from Paenibacillus xylanexedens, assembly GCF_001908275.1. Classification (NCBI taxonomy): domain Bacteria; kingdom Bacillati; phylum Bacillota; class Bacilli; order Caryophanales; family Paenibacillaceae; genus Paenibacillus; species Paenibacillus xylanexedens. The sequence continues at coordinate 3,250,282 of NZ_CP018620.1, forward strand.
CTTTCGCTGGTTCTTGTTATTTTCCTGGTGAAGACTCCACGGAAAAAAGAAAAGCCTCCCACCTTTCCTGAATTTGTAGCATCCATTCGTGACGTATTAAAAGAAAAGGGACGCTGGTTGTATGCGTTGTTTGCAATCGGCGGTATTTGCATGTTTGTCATCTTTGGTGTGTTATATTATCTATCCGAGACGCTGGAGAGCGAATTTGCCCTGAAAGGTGTACTTAAAGGACTTGTCCTTGCGATTCCGCTGGCAGCGTTATGCTTGTCTTCTTTCCTGGCAGGGAAGTGGATTGGGAAGAACAAAACGCGAATGAAATGGCTTGGCTTCGCAGGACTTGCGCTTCTGACGGTATCCCTTGGCGTTATAGGTTTATTCGATAATATCTATGTTGTAGTAGGTCTTTTCACATTGGGAAGTGCCGGAATAGGTGCAACGTTACCATGTCTGGATGCTTTGATTACAGAAGGCGTGGACAAAAAACAGCGGGGCACAATCACGGCTCTGTTCAGCAGCATGCGATTCATTGGGGTATCTCTCGGTCCACCTGTCGTTTCTTTGTTGATCGGTTCTCATCATTTCCTGCTTTTTGGTGTGCTCGCTGCGTCTGGCGCAGTGGGCGGATTGCTCACCTTATTCGCAGTTAAGCCGGATAAGGGAGATCAACCTACTTCAGGAAGCAAGCAGAAACAGGATGAAACATCTATGGATGTGATCGAGACGAGTAGAAGGTATGCTCCCATAGGTCGCAAGAAAAGTCCATTTTAGATAGACGGTGCTGTACACTGCGTTCATTTCCATACTGTCTTAAGTTTAACATTCAGATCTGTTCCAATAAAAAAACGCGTTTACGCCTAAGAAAGCGGATGAATTTGCTTTCTCGGTGTAAACGCGTTTCTCGTTTCTATGAGCAGAATGACCTTAACCAATCATTCGTGTTTGCTTTTATTTGACTGGCTAGTTTCGGTGTTGCCGGCTCCAGATTCTGAAGTCTTGGATTGATCTTGAGGTGGTTCCGTTGCAGTAATATGAGTATGAGCGAGCAGAGCATGAGGTTCAATGGAGAAGCTGCCGCTTCGTTTTCCCTGAATCAGATATATAAGCAAGAACAGAATCATAAACATCACGGAATATCGATACATATCGGTATAACTGGTTATGGCCGCAATGGCGCCAAGAAGAAGAGCACCGGTCGCAATACCCAGATCCAGCGAGTTCAAAAACATGCCATTAGCCATACCCCGTTGAGTAGGAGATACAACTTGAATCATCCAGGTCTGCAGAGACGACTGCATGGAACCATAACCGATTCCGTAGATAAAGGCAGCAATGAACAGGAGGGACATGGAGGTTGCATACGAGAGCAGAATGAGGCCGACAGCAACGAATATTGCTCCTGGAATGAGCAGTGCTTTTGGACCTTTATTGTCATAGATCCGTCCTGCAAATGGTCTAACCACTAACACGGCGAGTGCATTGAACAAAAAGAACAGCGCAGGATTGGCCAGATTGGCTTCCTTACCATACAAAACGATGAATCCGACAAGCCCACCATAGGTGATGGATAATAGGCAATTCAGCACACTGGGAAGAATCAGCTTGCGGTTGAAAGGTGTCTTCTGTTTCGGGTTGGACCCTGAAGCACTTGTTGTGGCTTGTGGCATGATGGTTGTACTGTTATCGGTTCTGACTGCTTTTTTGCGTGTCAGCGAATAACTCAGTGGATAGATCACAGCGAGCACACCCGCAGTGCATAACATCAGGGTTACAAAACCTGCACCCTGGAGCAGAGTGACCCCAATGATTGGACCCATAGACATAGCCAGGCTAGTCGATAGACCAAAGTAACCCATACCTTCACCCATTCGTTTGACGGGCACAATGTCCGAGGCCATCGTTGGAAAAGCGGTACTGCTCATACCAAACCCGATACCAAACAACATTCTGAGCAACAAGAGCACAGCTATACCGGCAGCAAAATAATAGCCGAGCGTTGCCAGCAGGGCTACGGACAGGCCTATATAGATCATGGCGTTACGAAGGCCTTTCTCCAGTGCTTTCGCGGAATAGAGACGGGCTGCTATGGCACTTAGTGCAAACAGACAGGTGAATAAACTTACTTCAAACGCATTGGCGTGAAATCGCTCCTGAACGTAGGACGGAAGCGGAGAGACAATCATGTGCAGTTGCAAGAACAACAAGAAGTTGCACAGCATCAGCAGTATAAAATCGGTGGTCCATAGTCTAACTTGTTGTGTAGATTGTTCTTTCATGATGATGTATTCCCCCTGAGTTGTGATTCATTACAAGTTGCGGTTAATGAGGGAAAGAGTATGTTTAAATGCTTCCATCTGGTCTTCGGATATACCTTCAGCAAGTTCTTTATTCATTTCTCTTTCAATCGGAACGAGGATATCAATTAACGCTTTGCCTTCCGTGGTGAGATATAACAGATAGGCTCTGCGATCCTGTTCGCTGGTCCGGCGTTCTACCCAGCCTTTTTTCTCAAGCAGATCAATAATCCGCGCAGTGGTGGGTTGGTCTTTGAAGACACGTGCAGCGAGTTCCTTCTGATTCACACCTTCACCGCGGTCAACATTAAATAGAACAGAAAATTGCTCTGTCGTAATATCATAAGGTTTGAATCGCGTTGCAAGTAAAGCTACTGCTTTACGATGTGTGAAACCCAGCATGAATCCAACAGATTGTTCCAGTGTATAGTCCATGTGATTGTTAGACCTCGTTTCCATAATAAAATGTCCCAATTAATTAGTTGTTACAACAACTATATGTCAAACAAGTATTTTTGTCAAAATGAAATATTCTCATATCGAACTTACATGTGTGCTGTGCAATGATACAAAAATACTGTTAGAATAGTGATGAAACCGCTTTTATAGAATCGATGTCTAGCGTGCTTGAAGAATGGAAAAAAAATTTGCTCTAACTGATGTTGGAGATGACCAAGGAGAGCTGTGTATGCTAAAGAATATACCCGCAATAATACCTCCAGAGTTACTCAAAATCATGTCCGAAATGGGTCATGGAGACGAGTTGGTTCTGGCGGATGGCAATTTCCCCGCAGCCAGTCATGCCAAGCGACTGGTACGCTGTGATGCACTGGGAGTCGTTGAACTGCTGGATGCCATCCTGCAATTATATCCACTGGATACCTATGCTGAGCGTCCCGCTGCTGTCATGCAGGTTGTGAAAGGGGATCAGGTGATCCCGATCATATGGGAAGACTATCGCCGGTTGATTGAAGAATACGAAGGCATTACGGATGCTTTTGATCATGAAGAGCGATTTGATTTTTATAAACGTGCTTCGAATGCCTATGTGATTGTTGCAACTGGTGAGCGAGCGCAATACGCCAATCTGATTTTGAAAAAAGGCGTCATTTTCCCCGATACTGATCCTGGTCAGGAACAGCAGAATGCTGAATCGAACTGAATAATTACGGCGACGGAGCAGTGGATGCTTTGGTCGTCTTTTTTATTTTTGCCAATACGAAGTAAATATAACAAAACGTACAGAATTGGTATGGACTAGATAAGCAAGATGCAATCTGGAAGCGCGCACGAACGAATGTCAGCTCACAGCTCAAGATACTACAAACTTTGATGCAGATGATGAATGGGGAAAAGGAAAGGACTGTTTTACAATTGAAAGAAATACAACGGAGGAGACGATGCTCTCCATCCCAGAGGAGTTGAGTGAAATGCAGCACAGAATCAGACAAGCAGGTCTTCCTGATAGTAACGAAGTGGGACGTTTGTTCAATGAGTACAGGATGTTCTACAACCAAAATGCTGACATTGAGGCAGCACGTCAGTATATTAGAGAACGAATGGAACGCCATGAATCGGTGATTTTGGTAGTAGAAACAGATGCGGAAAGTGATCATGGGACAGATGTAAGTAACGGTATGTCACTCTCGAGTGGCTTAATTTGCACCGGATTCGTTCAACTGTATCCCAGTTTCAGTTCGGTATCGATGGGGCCTGTCTGGGTACTTAATGATCTATATGTGCATCCGGATTATCGTCAGCAAGGCATTGCCAGGAAGCTCTTGCAAGCAGCCAAGCAATTGGCATCTGAGCGAGGAGTTCTTCGTATATCACTCTCAACTGAGTTAAGTAACAAACAAGCGCAAGCTTTATATGAATCCGAAGGATATGCACAGGATACCAAATTCATGTATTATGAACTTAATGTATAAGAGGTTGCTCAAAAAGACGCACTATATGAATGAATGGCACACTCGTGTCGTCGGCAACAAGGGAGGGGAGTCGCAACATGATGCAGTGGATTGCCATGATCACGATGTTAATTGATCATATAGGGGCTGTCTTTTTTCCACATATTATAGAGTTGAGGATCATAGGCCGTATCGCTTTTCCAATCTATGCTTTTGCAGTGTATGTCGGTTATAAACATACACGAGACGTACAAAAATACATATGGCGGCTGTTCTGGATCGCGATCATATCACAGGTGCCGTTCATGGCTGCGTTTAATCATTATTCTCTGAACGTGGTATGGACATTGTGGTCAGCCCTGTTGGTATTATTCGTTATTGATAAATTGAAATCCAAACTACTGGCGATTCCGATTGTAATTGGAGCAGGTTGGTTCATGGAAATTAGCCAAATGGATTACGGGATGTACGGGTTGTTATTGGTTCTGTTATTCCGCTATTTCCAGGGTCCTGTACTTGTCGTGGCACATGTCTTGTTAAATGCACTATATCTTCTGCTGCATAACAGCTCTGTGCAAATGTATAGTGTGCTGGCAACCGCCGGCATTGCTATTGCTCAGTATTACCAAGCGGGATTCCGTATGAAGGGGCCACGTTGGGTCTGGCGCTATTTCTATCCAGCTCATCTTGCCATCATTGCAATTATCCGATGGGTCTAAAAGAATGATCCAAAAATGCAAAGTGAAGAAGCCATCTTATCGTCAGTGAATGACGATAAGATGGCTTCTCTTCGTGCGACCTTATTTATTAATAAATGCTGATGATTGAGTGAACTTACTCCATTGCTGTAGAAGTGCCGTTATGGCGCCGGATTGCAGACGGGAAATATCCAATCTGAACGGCGTAGTCCAACATGGCGGAGATGAAGCGATCATCTGTTCTCGCACATGAGATACCGGCAGGTTCCACATAAGCCGTTGTGACAGGGCAGGCATAGACATATGCTGAATCCTTCGCACCGTCGCCTTCAAGCTGTGCAATAGCCAACTGAAGAGCTTCCGGCTCTTTGCTAATGCTCGCATCGAACAACCAACGTGTGTAATCCGCGAAAGGTAGTGTTTCGACTTCGTAACCAGCCCGATTCACAGAACGGATCAGCTCATCATAACGGATGGGCTCCGGATTACAGATGTGGAATACACGACCGGCGGTATCCTGACGTAAGGCCAGATGAACGATAGCTTCACTTGCATAGTTGATCGGTGTAAAATCAACCATCCAGTCAGCCGCAGGAGCCTTGCCAAGCAATAACATCGCTTTGATCATACGATAGAAGGCGTTGCTATCAATATTGGACTGGAAGCGTCCAGTTTCGGAGTGGCAAGTGAGATTACCGGCACGATAGATGCTGACAGGTACACCTTCCTCGGCGGCAATCATGAGCACTTTCTCGGCTTCAAGCTTGCTGTCCGAATACAGGTTGTCCACATGCAAGTCAGCCGGGAAACGATCATATTGCAGGGAAGATTCCCATTGTCCGCTGAGTGCCAGGTCTTCCGGAATCCCCATCGTGGATACGTGGTGGAAGGAGGCCCCAGGTTTGCTGCGAATCAAGTCTAGCAATGCGACCGTTCCTTCCACGTTTGTTTTGGCGAACTGATCGGCATCTCCGAAATGACGTACGTCTGCAGCGCAGTGGATGACACGGTCAATTCGATCCTGAACATAAGCCCTTTGTTCAGCAGACAGACTGAGATTAGGTTGTTCGAGATCCCCTTCAATAATCTCCACGCGAGTGGAGAGTTGGTCAGTCAGTTGTTTGCCGAAATAACCTTCCAGCACGTTAGTCAAACGTTCCATTGCAGTTATTCCATTGGAGGGTCGACGAACAAGGGTGTAGATTCGTGTACTGGAATTCAGAATTAACTGTTGCAGCACATGAGAGCCCAGATAACCAGTTGCTCCGGTCAGTAACACATGCTCAGGTTCACGAATGAGAGGATACCCCAATTGGGATGTTAGCTCCACAGGGTGTTCGGATAATTGTGTAATCATGCCTTCGGTCATCACTGAATCCGTAACTTCTGCAGCACTAAGAGACAATACTTCCACACGACGAGCGAGAGCGCGGACTGTTTTCTCGGCAAAGAAGTCGGCAATTTTCAGCTGCGGATAATGTGGCTTCAGAATGACCAGTACATGAATGACCCGGAGTGAATCACCACCGATATTGAAAAAGCTGTCTTCGACACCGAAGTCATCGTGCTGAAGGATTTCTTTCCATGCGTCCAGGATAATGGATTCCGTCTCCGTCTCAGGCATGACCCGGTCAGGGCGATCTTCATGTCGTTCCACATGAGGCAGGGATACCATCGCTTTGCGATTGATTTTCCCAGTTGGTGCAATCGGCATTTCATCCAGCTGACAGATCCACTTTGGTACAAAATAAGAAGGAAGTTTCTCCGTCAGTTCTGCCTTGATGTCCGAAACAGAGAGGGTACTGCCATCTTTCGATGTAAAGTAACCAACCAGCATATTTTGTCCATCGGATTCTTTCTTCGGAATGACAGCAACGTTCTGGATCTGATCAAGCCGTGCAAAGTGATCTTCAATCTCCCCGATCTCAATCCGGTGACCACGAATTTTTAGCTGTGAGTCACTGCGACCAACATATTCCAGCAAACCGGTATCCAGCAATTTGGCAATATCGCCAGACTTGTAGATTTTCTCACCTATCGCAAACGGGTTCTCAATGAATGCTTGCTCAGTACGTTCTGGCTGATTCAGATAACCTTTGGCCAGTGCTGGGGTAGCAATATATACCTCACCAGGTACACCTGCCGGACAGAGCTGTTGTTCTTCATTCACAATGTATACTTTGTAGTTATGAATTGGTTTACCGATAGGGATGTTCACCACATGTTCGGGAACCTGCTCACTGATGCGGTGAGTAGTTGTGGCTACCGTACATTCGGTAGGTCCGTACACATTAACAATATCAATCTGGTTTCCGAATTTGCGCTGGAAGGCACGAACCTGTTCACCATATAACGCTTCTCCGGCTACAGTTATGATTCTGACTTTGGCCAGCTTGTGGAAACCTTCATCGGATAAGTAGGAAGCAAGCTGATTGAAGAAAATCGTAGGCAGTATCGTAATGATGGTTGTTCCTGTCCGTTCAATTGCACTTGCAAATTCTTCAACGGATACACGTTCTTCCGCAGACAACAGATATAATTCTGCTCCATAGAACAAGGCGCCAATGGTATCCCACACGGATGCATCAAAGCTGTATGTAGCAAACTGGGTTAATACATCACCTGGTTGAATGTCACAATCACGCTGAACCACACTGCCAAGATTGGTTACACCCCGGTGGGCAATCAGTGCACCTTTGGGTTTACCGGTCGACCCTGACGTGTAGATAATATACGCAAGATCATCCGGCTGAATATCCAGATTGGGGTTACTTGCTGCAAATCCGGCTAAACGACCATCCACAGCGAGAATCTGGCGGACCGTAGCTATACTGGAGAACAAGCTGGAAGCTTGGGCATAAGAAGCCTCCGTTGTCAGCACGAATGAGGACGCCGTATCTTCCACGATATAACTGTTACGTTCTTGTGGGTGCTCAGGATCGATCGGAACATATGCACCACCTGCCTTCAGAATACCAAGCAGGGAGATGATCGTCTCCAGACTTCGATCCATAAAGATACTGACGAATTCACCTTTCTGCAATCCATTGGATAATAGAACACGTGCAACCTGATTAGCTCGTTCATTCAATTCCCTGTACGTATAACTTTTGGATGGCGATGTTATCGCTGGTGAATCCGGATATGCCGCTGCCGTTGCTTCGAACCAGCCATGAACTGTTTGATTCTCTGGTTCGAGAACAGAAGTATCATTCATTTCACGGTAAAGCAATCGATCTGAGGCGGAAAGAATATCTACCGTACCGATTGCTTTCTCACCGTCACGCACAAGGGCGAGTAGAAGAGTCTGATAATATTCTGCATATCTCAGCACGGTAGACTCTTTTAACAGTGAACTATCATAGAACAGATCGAGGATGAGCATGTTCTGATCATCTCGAACGTTCCAATTTAATATTTGAGGAGCTTGAGGCAACTGTACACTATTCAGCATAAAAAACGATTCAGGGTATCCACCGTTTTGCAACGTGTATTCAATCTTGAGCTGCTCTGAAACCTGATGACATAGTTGGCTGAAGGTCAATTTCCCCTGAATCTGTAATGAAAGATAGGAAGCTGCCTGATCGGGGGAAAGTATACCTATGGCAAGTTCCTGTTCAGCTGACAATCGGAATAACAAGGCTGCATAAGCTGAGAGTAGTACCGGGTACACCATCTGTTCTCCATACTTCTGTTTAAGTTCACGGCTCAGAGAAGCATGTAATGTGATTTGAGCAGACTGATAAGAGAATGATTGTTGACGTCGCCCAAAATCCAGTGGAATCTGCAGAACTGGCAAGCTAGATTCCATGGAATGGGAAGAAGATGGTTGGTTTTCAATCACTTCAGTTATTCCTCCTTGGTTCAAACCGAATGTTTGTGGATTCGAATTATTGTTTGCTTACATTGAAATGAGAGATCAATTCTTGGAGTTCCTCAGACATGCTGTTAAGGCGTGTGGAGGAGTCTACCAGTGTAATCAAAGATGCTTTTTGCTCATCAACAGATGAGGAAATTTGTTCACTGCTGTTTGCTGTCTTACTTACGCTTGAAGACAAGTCGTCTGCTGTAGCGGTCATTTCCTCCGTACCCGCAGAGATTTCTTCCGTCGCGCTTGATACTTCCTGAATCTGATTAGATACTTTTTTCGCTGCTTCTAAAATATCTTCGAACAGTTGTCCTGTTTGATCGGCTACGCTGAGTCCTGTATCTACTTCTGACGTACCTTGTTCCATTGCACGCACAGCTTGTTTAATTCCAGCTTGAATCTCTTGGATCAATACGCCAACCTGGCTGGTTGCTTGTTCAGACTGCTCGGCAAGTTTGCGTACTTCACCTGCAACAACTGCAAATCCTCTTCCTTCTTCACCAACACGAGCCGCTTCAATGGAAGCATTAAGAGCAAGCAAGTTAGTCTGGCTGGAGATACCCGAGATGATATTGAGAATATCGCCAATTTCCTGTGAACGACTCTCCAGAACCTCAATGGCAGAAGCGGTATTCTTAACCGATTCCGTAATCAGATTCATCTGTTCAGATACCTGACGGACAACGCTGTTACCTTGTTGCGAACGACGTTCCATCTCATAGGCTTCATCCGCTACACTTGCCGAGCTGCTGGCAATCGTCTGGATTACGGTAGCCATCTCGGACATGGCACGTGCACTATCCCGGGTTGCCTGTTCCTGTGAACGAATGTTGGAAGTGATCTGAGTTACATTATTATTGATAGAATCTGCATTCTCACTGTTGCGCTCGGAAACTTCATATAGCTCTTTGGCAGACTGATTTACTTCTTGTGACGTGATTTGCACTTTAACGATAGTATCGTTGATTTTGCGAACCATGGTGTTGAACTTCTCGTTAACGAGTCCCAGATCGTCTTTGCCTGTCGGAATGTTGACATTCAAATTACCCCGACTTACGTCATCAATTCCTTTGATCAAGTGACGGATAGGGGAAAGTGTGTTTTTAACTACAAGGTATTGGATAATCAGGAATAATAGCAAGAAGGCCACAAGGATGATAATTCCGTTTTTGAGCAAGGAGTTTAGTCCTGCGGGTACGGCTGATGCATCTGCATCAACGGCAAAATATGAGAAAATCTTTCCGTTGCTGTCTTTGATTGGATATGCAATGGTTGTCCATGTTCCGAAATCATCGGAATAAAATGTTGTGAATGTTGGGCGATCCGTATTAAGCATTTCTTTCAATGCATTGGCTACAACGACCGGCTGCTCATACATGTCACCAATATTTACGTTCTCACTTTGAAAAGCCTCTCTTAGATTGGTCGGCATGGCTACAAGGGAAGTTAATCTCTTGTTATCGCCACCGAGCTCAACACCGAAGATGTAGGCCTGTGCAATGTTAGGATAATATTCTTGCATCTCATCGAAATACGCTCGTAATTTCGTTTGTGCTGCTCCATCATAGCTACCTTCCGCAATAGCAGCTTGTACCTCGGCAGGATTGATATCTTCAGCCCACTTTTTGGTGATTTGTTCCACCTGTCCATGCAGCTGATCAACAAGAACTGTTTTCTGAAAATAGTAACTGCTTGCGATAAGTGCTACCCCGATGATAACGATATTAGTAAATGAGAGTAACAAATTTTTGGAGAAAAACGACATGCTTTTCCAACTTAATGATTTCACTAAACTCCACTCCTGATCTTCTTTAAATTAAGAAACTTTAGGGTTGCATTGGTACAGTGAACTAGATCATTCCGTGATCCCCTCCAAAGGAAATTTATGCGACCATGGTCTTGGTTTATCAGTCGCTTTCGTAGAGACTTATGTACCGTATGAACCATAGGTGTCTAATTATTAAAACACATCTATAATTAATATGTCGTATAAAATGTCGTTAAATTGAATAGTATCGTTAAATTTTTTTTAATATTTTACGTATTTATGGACATATCAGATGGTTTATAGGTATTTAGAACTGTTTATTTTAAAATTTCCCATTTTTTAGCTTCATTCTGTATTCTATAACATGGTGGGTAAAAATACATCCTTCAACAAAACAAAAATATGATGGTAAAGATGCAACAGAAGGCACGGATATACATCGGAAGCGGTTTTATCTATAATAACTACATATGCATTTCTCAAATTATGAGCAGCGGGGGTTTATAGATGAATCTTAAACAGATAGCAGCAGAGCGTGCGGCAGAATATGTTGAAGATGGAATGAAGGTTGGATTGGGTACAGGTTCAACAGCTTATTATGCCATCTGCCGAATCGGTGAGCGGGTACGTGATGGATTGAACATTCAAGCGGTTGCCACTTCAGAGGCTTCGGACAAGCTTGCCCGTGAATGGGGGATTCCCATCGTCCCATTTGACCAGATTGGACGTCTGGATCTGACCATTGATGGCGCTGATGAAGTAGATCCCGAATTTAACCTGATTAAAGGGGGGGAGGGGCTCTTTTGCGTGAGAAAATCGTGGCGGCCAATAGTGACAAATTGATTATTGTAGCGGATGGCAGCAAAGCCGTACAAAAGTTGGGGAAATTCCCGCTTCCAGTTGAGGTGGTTCCATTTGCTTCTGAGTGGACCTTCCAGGCGCTCGAACAATTGGGGTGTCAACCACAGTGGCGGATGGATGGACAGCAACGTTATCTGACAGACAACGGAAACCTGATAGCGGATTGCCACTTGGAGGCGATTGATCACGCTGCGGACCTTAATGTTCAATTGAACATGTTACCAGGTGTTGTTGATAACGGACTATTTGTGGATATGGCTAGTACAGTCATTCTTGCCAATGCGGACGGCAGTATCGAAGAGCTTCATCGTTCTTAATATGGAGGAGGGTGCTTTTCATCGTATGAAAGAACTGCCAATCGTTGATGGTGAACTTGTACTCAGGTGTGTGGAGAAACAGGATCTGAAAGAACTCTACGAATAGATCTACAGTGATGACGTATCTGAATGGAAGCAATGGGATGCACCCTATTACCCACTTAAACACGAAAGTTATGAAAGTTTTGAACAAGGTATGCTCAAACGTATGGACGTAGATCCAGGCGATTCCAAACCCGTATCAATCCGTATTATTGAATCCGACAGACAAATTGTGGGTACAATCAGCTATTACATAGAAGATGAGTTATCCATGTGGCTGGAAATAGGGATTGTAATATACAGATCTGTCCAGTGGGGACGCGGGGTTGGCACACGCTCACTTGTCATGTGGTCAAGTCATTTGTTCGAACAGATGCCTTTGGTTCGGGTTGGATTGACTACTTGGTCTGGTAATGAACGTATGATGCGTGCGGCTGTGAAAGCCGGATTACAGGTAGAGGAGCGAATGCGGAAGTGTCGTATCGTTCGCGGGCAGTACTATGATTCAATTCGTATGGGGATGCTCCGTGAGGAGTGGGAGCAGAAGCTTGCCCCTCATACGAGCCGAAATGTAAACAACTGATGGAGGATTATTGAAATGCTGAACACGGAGGACAACCGGGAACTGTCTTTACAATTATTCGTGGTTCTTGTTCGGGCCTACAATTCTGTGACCTCACGTTCCAATCGGGACATCCAGAGTCACGGACTGAATACGACAGAATTTGGTGTGCTTGATTTGTTATATCATAAGGGACCACAGGCATTGCAAAAGATTGGTGAAAAGGTGTTAATGTCCAGTGGTAATATTACGTATGTTGTAGATAAGTTGCAAAATAAAAATCTGCTGTTTCGTCGACCATCCAAGGAAGATCGGCGTGTCATTTACGCTGAGTTAACCGAGGAAGGAAGAGAATTGTTCACACAGATATTTCCTCAACACCATCAGGTCATCATTGATGCTTTGGAAGGACTTGACCCTTCCGAGAAAGTAGATGCGATTAAGATGTTGAAGAAGCTGGGACTGGCGGCAGAAGGGAAAACTGACTTGCGTTCATAACGCAGGTCAGTTTTTTTGTGGAACTCGAAAAGTACAGGTATATACTGGCTGACTGACTTGCAAGGCCCTCCATAATATAGGAAGATTGTTCTATATATTCATCGTGTGTAAAACATGATCATCGAAAGCTCATGTATAATGGAACAGAACGATTAAGAGCGGAATGGATGGATTGGATCAAGTAGAAGGTATCACCAGAAGACCTGGCGATTAATCTCAATCTGATCAAAGAGACATTGGAAGAAGAATTTGACCATCCGTCAAAGGCACTTCTGCTCGAGTATCTGGAGATGGGAATATATAGAACAACACATATGGAGTCACAGGCGGGTTACATCAACGAATCCATGCCATATGCAGATGCCGCGCAATCGTACTTGCAGTGTTTGCTTGAGAATAAACGGAAAGAAGCCTTCGAGATCATTGAAGCCCTGTTAGAAGCTGGAGTGACGATTCGTGATATTTATCGATATATCTTTCAGCCCACCCAATATGAAATTGGACGATTGTGGCAATGCCATCGTATCAGTGTGGGGCAAGAACACTTTTGTACGGCAGCGACCCAGTCATTCATATCACGTCTTTATTCTCGCTGGCTGATTCATACGGGTCAGGATAAAAAACTAGTGGCTACCTGTGTAGGCAGTGAACAACATGAGATCGGACTGCGTATGCTCACAGATGTGTTCGAGATGGAAGGTTGGGATACGCACTATCTGGGAGCCAATGTTCCCAATGGAAGTGTAATAGAGGCTATAGAGCGGCATCAGGGCGATGTTGTTGCGATTTCAGTTACGATGACGTATCACCTTCATCTGGCCAAAGAGTTGATTCATCTGATCCGTCATCATCCGGCAACGGCACATGTGAAGATTATGGTGGGGGGATATCCCTTTAATATTGATCAGGAGTTGTGGAAAACGATAGGAGCTGACGGTTATGCTCCAGGAGCCGATGAAGCGGTAGCGGTTGCAGAACAATTACTGTCTCAGCCAGCTACATGTAATTATCTTGATATGGTTAGGGATTAGGAGAGGGATGTTGTGATGTCTAATGAGAGCGGAGAGCTACAGAGGCTACGCAGAACGATTGAGCAGTTATCAGATCAGATGATCCGGAGTAAAGAGCAAGAGGAACGGACACTTACGGAATTCTCGGAAATGAATAATGAACTGGTGACACTCCAGCGTCTGCTTGCAAAGAACAATAACAGTCTTGAAGCTGCACGTCAGCAAGCAGTAGATGCAGGTGATTCAAAAATCGCATTTATTGCCGGCATCAGTCATGATTTTCGTACGCCATTAAATGGCATATTGGGAATGGCTGAGATGCTGAAGCTGTCTCCATTGTCTGAAGAACAGGAGAATTCCGTTTCCGTTATACAGGATGCTGCCAAACTGCTGCTTAAGCTGATTCAGGATCTTCTGGATCTGTCCAAACTTGAGGCGGGTCAGATGCGACTTGAACTGGGAGAAGTGGATCTGCAAGAGACGATAAACTATATTGTTCGTTTGCTCGAACCCCAAGTCAGAAAGAACGGAAATCAGTTATCGATAGACTGTGACCCCAGAATCTCTACTCTTCTTGAAGGGGATTCAACGAGGATTACACAGATACTGATCAATCTAATTCAGAATGCGAACAAATTCACATCAGAAGGTACGGTGCGGATACGAGTCGCCCTTATGAAAGATGATGAGATTACACAAATGATCCGATTTGAAGTCGAAGACACGGGCATTGGTATCTCGGAAGAAGATCAGAACCAGTTATTTCAACCCTACGTGCAGACTGAACGAGGACGCTCAAGTGAGTATGGAGGAACGGGCCTTGGATTATCGATCTGCAAGTCGCTCGTTACACTGATGGAAGGTCAGATTGGAGTAGACAGTCAGGAGGGTGAAGGATCAACATTCTGGTTCGAACTTACACTTGGTAAGAAAGACGGTAACCAGTCTGTTGCTTCCGCTCAAGAGCATCAGGGGCAGGATATGGATGATGAAGCTCCTTCTGTATCTGTATTGCTGGCCGACGATAATGTCATCAACCGGCAGCTTGTTATGTTGCAGCTCAAAAAACTGGGGATAACCCAAGTGGACGCTGTAGTGAATGGGGAAGAGGCAATAGCTGCTTTTCTCAGCAAAAAATACAGTTTGATTTTCATGGATTATATGATGCCAGTGATGGACGGTTTGGAGGCAACATGCAAAATCCGCTCGATAGAAATGGATGAAATGCGCCATACCACACCAATCATTGCAATGACAGGTAATGTCATGCAGGGAGAGAAAGACAAGTGTATGGAAGCCGGGATGAATGACTTTATTGGCAAACCCTTCACGCTGGAAATTCTGAGTAAGATGATCGAGAAGTGGCAGCAATCGTCCGAACCGACCGAGGTACTAAATATGAGCATCGTACATGAGATTGCGGAATTAAACACCGATGGCGATCGTACACTCCTTGGTATGTTGTTGGACATGTATCGTACCGATACACCTGGCAAAATTGAGGCGCTGCGCAGACATATTGTGTCCGGTGACCATGTTGCTGCAACCGAGGTAGCCCATGATCTGAAATCAGGGAGTTTGAGCCTGGGGATTCGTTATTTATCAACGTTGTTTGCTCAGATAGAGCAGTTCGCGAAGGAAGGTCAATCACGGAAAGCAGAACCTTTGCTGGATGCTTTGTTACCCGCCTATCAAGCAGCATGTGCAGCACTGCAACGAGTAAGTAAAGATTGAACATATCTTAATGAGGAAAGAGGGTAGGGCTCGTTCATGTTATTCTATGTACTTGCAGCACTGGTACTGATCTTTATTGCTCTTCTGTGGGCAGGAGGGCTTTATTTTTTCAAAACGGCCATTCGCCGTACACCAAAAACGTTTTTGGTAGATAATCCAAATCTGATGCCTGAACCGGACAATGAAATCATTAGCAGTGCTTCTGACCTGAAGTGGCTGGATGCTCAGCCTACAGAAGAGATATCTCTTCAATCACATGATGGATTAAAACTGTATGGTACATGGTTCGGTTCCAATAAGGGGTCAGATCAGACGGTTATTCTGGCACATGGTTATTCGGGTAGAGGCAGAGAAATGGCTGGATTTGCCCGGTTTTATGCGGAAAAGCACGGTTATAACGTACTCATGCCAGATGATCGAGGTCATGGACAGAGTGAAGGTGATATCATCGGTTTTGGCTGGTTAGATCGGAAGGATTATGTCCAGTGGACCAACTGGGTGCTTGAAAAAGTGGGTACACAAGGAGAAATCATATTGCACGGCATATCCATGGGAGGAGCAACCGTACTGATGACAGGTGGTGAAGCCCTGCCGATTCAGGTTAAAGCGATTGTCTCTGATTGTGCGTATACATCCGTGGAAGAAGAACTGACGTTCCAGTTAAAGCAATTATACAAGCTACCTGCATTTCCGTTTATACCTGTCACAAGTCTGATCTCCCGGTGGAAAGCAGGGTATTCCTTTAGAGAGGCTTCGGCTCTCAAGCAGCTTGCCAAAGTTAACGTTCCCGTGTTATTCATCCACGGTGAGGCTGATATGTTTGTACCAACGGAAATGGTGTACAGGTTGTATGAAGCTTGCCCAACCGAAAAGGAACTGCTGACCGTCCCCCGTGCGGGTCATGGTACAGCGTTTCAAGTCGATCGCACCGGATATGAGGCGGCGCTGGAATCCTTTATGAAGAAAAATCTGTCACCTGCTTTTAATTGATTTTTTTGTGACAATCTGGGTATTAAGTAGAAGATGCAAATCATTTTCTAAACGATGGGGGTATCTTGATGGGAAACGAACAATTTGAGGCTGCGCGAAAAGCAGAGGCAGGTTATCATTCCAATTTCTATCAGAATAATGAATTATTCGCCTCTGGCACTTGGATGTCCAGGCCAATGCCTATGGTGATGGATATGCTGGAACGTCTTCTTGCTCATAAGGAGGAACTGCGTGTTCTTGATCTTGGATGTGGAGTTGGGAGACATACGATACCGATTGCACAGCGTCTTGCGAAAACGAACAGTGAAGTCATCGGTGTGGATTTACTGGATGAGGCAGTAGACGGACTTCGCAAGTATGCGAAAGAATATCATGTTGATCATATCGTACAGGCAGTGAAAGCAGATGTTGAACATTATGCTGTGGAGCCAAACTATTTTGATTATATCGCTGCTTGTTCTTGTCTGGAACATGTCTCAAATAAGCAAGCCTTTATGGAAGCGATAGACCGGTTACAGGCCGGAACTCGCACAGGGGGCATTCATTGTATTACGATGAGTACCAATGTGGAGGAAAAAGAAATCAATACAGGCAAGGAGATTGAACCATTAATTGAGCTGAACCTGCCCACAGCCGAGGCGATTGCTATACTGGAGGATGCCTACAAAGGCTGGAATATTCTGCTTCAGGAACATGTTACACAGACGATTGAAGAGGAAAAGTATGATGAACCGACACAATTCCGTTGTGAACTGCTTCGTTTTGCTGTACAAAAGCATTAAACTCTCTGCCGGGACCTGACAATGGACCCGGCACTCTTAATGTGTGGTCTGAAGGGTATCGGAGTTGAATCGGCACACGACTTGAACTTTTAGAGGCTAACGACTACAATACGATAACGGAAACAAGCAAGGTATAGGAGGAATCAAGGTGTTAATTAATCTGAAATCACGCATACAGGAGCCGGAAGTACAGGAGCTATTGTCCTACTCGGTCTTTCCTGATCCGGATCACTTGAACCGTGCGTTGCAACAATATGTAGAGAAAGACGAATTGCAAATGGGCGGTTACGAAGATGAGGGACAATTGATCGGTCTGATTGGATATGAGAAGACAGGAACAAGTGAGGTTACCATTCATCATATCTCGGTTTTGCCTGAAAACCGCTTTAAAAATTATGGACGTGGTATGATCTCACAGCTGTTGGCAACATACAATCCTGATAGACTGATTGCTGAGACCGAGCTGGAAGCCGTCGAGTTTTATCGGAATACGGGGTTTGTGGTATATAGTCTGGGCGAACTGTATCCAGGTGTAGAGCGATTCCGTTGTGTGCTTGAAAAAGAGGAAGATACAGACGAAGAGTAGCACAGAGGCATTTTATTACTTTAAGAAATATATGGATTATCATCAGTACAGGATGTTGGATTTGGCAATGAGCTGAGTCGGACGTCCTGTTTTTTTTGTCGTTTTCATCAGAAAAGCAGGAAAAAAGTA
This sequence comes from Paenibacillus xylanexedens, assembly GCF_001908275.1. Lineage (NCBI taxonomy): Bacteria > Bacillati > Bacillota > Bacilli > Caryophanales > Paenibacillaceae > Paenibacillus > Paenibacillus xylanexedens. The sequence goes on from NZ_CP018620.1 coordinate 3,268,328, forward strand.
TTGCTTTAAGAGATTGTTTCATTATAGAATAGTTTCACAGAAGAATAGTTCGTTAAGTGAACTATATAGATTCGGGAAAGGAGAATGAAGAATGAATACACCGGATGCAAAAAGTTTGGTGAATCGCTATTTGGATGCTTCCTTTATGGTCAATAAGCGCTTTGATACGCGGATACGTGAACAAGTGGGGCAGACCATAACGACCGATCAGTTCTGCGCACTTCGTCTGATTGAAGAGAAACCTTTCTGCACGCCCTCTGATCTTGCAGAGCTTCTGTGTATAGGTAAGAGCAGCATTACCGCTTTGGTCAACAAGCTGGTGGATCGTGATCTGGTCCATCGGGCCGGGGATGAACGCGACCGCCGCGTTGTATATCTGACACTGACGGATACCGGACGACAGGTATACAGGGAAACAGAACAGGAAATACAGCAGATTCTGGAGCCGTATCTGGTTCATTTTAAACCGGAAGAAGTCCGAATTTTCATTGAATCTTTTGAGAAGCTTGCAGCTTTGCTATCGCATGAAGGAGGACGGGAGAACGAATGAGAACGATACTAAAAGCAAGATGGTGGTTAATGGGGCTATGGGTTGTTGTAGCTGCCGTGTTGATGTTTACCGCCCCTAACATGAGTGAACTGATTCGGGAAAAGGGACAGTTTTCGGTTCCGGAAGGGTACTCTTCCACCCAGGCAGCAGCAATTTTGAATGAAGCTGCAGCACAAAAGGGAGAGCAGCAAGGCAGCCAGATCGCTCTTGTATTTTATAATCCCGATGGGCTGGGTACCACGGGGAAACAAGAAGCAGAGAAGGCCGTTAAAAACTTGGAGGCCGACAAGGAGAAGCTCGGTATTCTGTCCATTCTGGAACCTTTCTCTCAGCCTGAACTGTCCGAGAAGATGATCTCAGCTGATGGCAAAACGATTCTAACGTCGCTATCCATTGATCAGGGAGATCGTACGGTCAAGGAAATGCGGGAAGACCTGAATGAAGCATTGAAGTCCGTCAATGTGGAGCACTACATAACCGGTAAAGGTCTGATTGATGAAGACACCATTGAAAGTTCACAAGAGGGGCTTAAGAAATCGGAATATATTACCGTTGTCTTTATTTTACTCATTCTGTTCCTGGTCTTCCGTTCGTTTGTAGCTCCTTTTGTACCGCTGCTGACTGTGGGGATCAGTTACATTGTATCGCAACAGATTGTTGCATTCCTGGTGGATGGGCTGGACTTCCCGATATCCACATTTACACAGATCTTTATGGTCGCTGTCATGTTTGGGATTGGTACGGATTACTGCATCCTGCTGATCAGTCGGTTCAAGGAAGAACTGGCTCATCATGAGAATACATGGGATGCCATTATTGCCACCTATCGTACTGCCGGTAAAACGGTACTCTTCTCAGCACTAGCTGTGCTGGTTGGATTCATTGCGATCGGCTTTGCCCAGTTTATGTTGTACCGCTCTGCGGTTGCCGTAGCTGTAGGTATTGCTGTGATGATGCTTGCCTTGGTGACCATCGTGCCATTCTTCATGGCGGTGTTGGGCAAGAAGTTATTCTGGCCGTCGAAGGGTTCACTTGAACATGCCGAGAGCAAGATCTATGGTGCAGCTGGTCGCTTTTCACTTAAACGTCCATGGGCTGCGCTGCTCATCGTTGCAGCTGTCTGTGTGCCTCTTCTGGCAACCTACGATGGCAAACTGTCGTTCAATAGTCTCGATGAGATTGGTGAGAAATATAATTCAGTAAAAGCATTTAACATTATCTCTGACAGCTTTGGTCCGGGTGAATCGCTGCCGGGTCAGATCGTTATCCAGAACGATGAAGCGATGGATAATGCCAAATATATGGCCGTTGCCGAGAAAATTAGCCGGGAAGTAGAGAAAGTAGCCGGAGTCTCTGGTGTCCGTAGTATGACACGACCTACGGGTGATGAGATTAAAGATTTTGAAGTTACACAGCAAGTGGGAACATTATCGGATGGACTGGGTGAAGGCAAGACGGGTCTGGACAAAATCCGTGATGGCCTGAGTGAAGCCAGCAGTCAGCTAAGTAAAAATGAACCACAGTTAAAAGAAGCTGCTGATGGAGCAGGTGAACTTACCAAAGGAACCTCCCAGTTGCAATCGGGTATCACGCAACTCAGTGAGGGACTAGGGCAGATTGAAAAAGGTATTCGAGATGGTTCCGCAGGTGCGGGTGATCTGAAAGCCGGACTTCAGCAAGCCAAAACGAGTGCAAATCAACTTGCGCAGGCGAACAATCAGTTGCTTGAAGCCTATCGTCAGGCGGGAGCAGGGGTCGCTGCACTGGGAGATGGAACCCGCGAACTGGAACAACAGCTGAACGGGGTTTCAACAGCTCTAACCAGTCTGTCCGAATCCTTCACAGCACTTGAAGAGCGTTATCCTGAATTGCAGCAAGATGCTGATTACCAGCGTATCAAAGGTACGATTGGTGAAACAGGTTCTGGCACAGCGCAGCTTGCTCAAGGTTTGGGTCAGATTAAGACCAAACTTGGGGAAGCCGCTGCTGGAATTAATCAGGCCAATAAAGGGTTTGCCTCCGCAGCAGCCGGACAAAAGGCGCTTGCCGATGGCCTGGGCCAGATTGTAACGGGAATCGGTCAGTTGCAATCCGGTCTCAAACAGGCTGAGGATGGTCAGGGTAAAGTGATTAGCGAAATTCCTTCCATTCAGGATGGACTTGGCCAGCTTCAGGGCGGTCAGGAGAAAATTCAGCAAGGCTTCTCGGATCTGAGTGGTCAGCTGACACAACTGACAGATGGACTGAACCAGAGTGTCGATGGTATTAAACAGGTATCCGGGGGACTGGATTCAGCGCAGGACTACCTGACGCAATTGCAAAATTCACCAGATTCCGATCTGGCAGGCTGGTACGTTCCTGATGAAGCACTGAACAGCAAAGACTTCACACAAGTATTTGATACGTATCTGTCCAAAGATCGTAAAACGATGACGATTGACGTTATTTTCGCCGAGAATCCATACGGAACAGAAGCCATTGATCGTGTTCCTGACATTGAGGCGGCAGTACATCGTGCGGTACAAGGCAGTGCGCTTGAAAAAGCAGACATCGCCATAGGCGGAGTTACCAGCACATTTGCAGATCTGCAGGAGATCTCGAATAACGACTATACACGTACTGTAATGCTGATGCTGGCGGGTACATTCATTATTCTGGTCGTGCTGCTTCGCTCAGTCATTATGCCATTGTATCTGATCGTTTCCTTATTACTGGCTTATTTCACATCGATGGCGTTAACCGAAGTGATCTTTGTTAATATCCTCGGATTCGCAGGCATCAGCTGGGTTACTCCGTTCTTCGGATTTGTTATGCTGATTGCACTTGGTGTGGATTATAGCATCTTCCTGATGGACCGTTTCAATGAGAACAAAGGTATGAAAGTACAGGATGCGATGTTGTACGCGATGAAGAACATGGGCACCGTTATTCTATCTGCAGCGGTCATTCTGAGCGGTACATTTGCTGCGATGTATCCATCCGGTGTTCTCTCGATGATGCAGATTGCCACTGTAGTCCTTAGCGGACTGATCTTGTACTCTCTGCTGTTCCTGCCATTCTTCGTCCCAGTGATGGTGAAGATGTTTGGCCGGGCCAACTGGTGGCCGTTCCCGAACAAGGAACAATCAGATTCCGTTGATTCGGATCGGACCATAGGCATGTAATGCATTGCAATGGATTAGGCTCTGCCGCGTTATGCGGCAGGGCTTTTTTTTACCTCGACAGAGAAGAAATATAGTTTTATGCAAAAGAAAGGTGCATGCCTAAGGACACCATCCCGCGCCTTGTCTTGCCACTCATCATAAGATATAGAGCAGTTCATTATTGTTCAGAGAAATCACAGCAGAGAGGGGCGACGGGATGGTATATCGATATGTGGCTATAGGAGATTCATTAACGGTAGGTACAGGAGCGTTGCTGGGCACCGGCTTTGTTCCTTTATATCGGCGAATGGCAGAAATGAATGTTCGTACGTTTGTATCCATGGAAAATATGGGCGTGAATGGACTGACGTCGGGGGAAATGGTGCAGATGATCTCTTCGCATCCCCGAGTGCGGCAATCGCTCCGTGAAGCGGATATCATTACCATATCCATTGGCGGGAATGATCTGATACGTACGTTTAAAGCAAGTAATGGCATTCCAAATGCCAGCAAAATGACACAGGTGCTCGGAGAAACTCGCAGTAATGTATCCCAGATCATGCGGCACATTCGGCAGTTAAAGGGTAACCATGAGTATATGGTCCGATCCATCGGATTGTACAACCCGTACCCACAAGCGACGGAAGCTGCGTACTGGGTGCGCCAATATAATTCGTTTCTGAATGGCGCGGGATCAGGCAACTATGCGTGTGCTCAGGTATATGACAGGTTTGAAGGTCGTGAACGTGAACTGTTGTTCTGGGATAGAGTACATCCTAATGCAAGAGGGTATCGTGTCATTGCGGAGCAGCTTAATCGGACGGGATATTATCCATTCTCTTGATCACTTTGGAACAGAACTAGACCAAGCGATGGACTTCCTTTAAGATAAATAAAAGACAGTTCCATTTTGTGAGATAAAGGGGTTAATTTTTGGTGCAAAACATCGATTCCGGTTCCCTCCATCCTTCAGAACAGCAGCGTATATCCGAAGTGTTGGCCTTATATGGTTTTACATCGGATTGGAAAGGCGAGCGTGGAAAGGGTGGGATGAATAATTCTACTTACATGCTCCATGTAGACGGGACTAATTACGTCATGAGACAATATGAAACACATAATGATCCGATGAAAATCACCTTTGAACACGAGGTGCTGGAAGCCCTCCAACGTTCGAACTTTAAGCTTGATACACCTTCACCTGTAAGGCGGTTATCTGGTGAGAGAGGTACGTTCCTTCCTGTAAAAGATACCCTGACAGGTCATACCAAAATTGTGACTCTGTTTCATTATAGGGAAGGCGTCAATCCCATCTGGCATACACCAGATCAATTGATAGGGCTCGGTAAAGCGGCGGGGGCCCTGTCTTCTGTTATGGCTACGTTGGATATAACAATTGAACCTGTATACCCACCGTACTATCAAATTCAGGATGCGTATCCGCTCTGTTCACCAGAACGATTATTACAGTTATGCACATCGCCGCCGGAGCAATTGGCCGCATGTGCGAATGAGTTGAAGCAACTGAGAGATGCGCTGCCAGATCTGTTTGAAGCTCTGCGGGGAATGGAACATCTGCCGCATCAATTGGTTCATGGGGACATGAATGCCTCGAATGTATTGGCAGATCAGCAGGATGGTGAAATCTGTGCCATTTTGGATTTTGAATTTGCGACATGGGATTTGCGGGTAATGGAGCTGGCTGTTCCGATGTCCGACCTCCTTACCATGGACAAGAGTGAAGAATGGATGTGGCAGGCACAAGAGGGACTGATCAGGGGTTTTCGGGAACATGTCAGCCTGGAACGGGAAGAGTTGTTAGCCATACCTCGATTGATTCTGCTGCGTAGTCTGGATGTGGTCATGCATTTCATCAGCCGGATGTTTGAGGGTACAGATGAGCCGGAAGTGGCTGTGGATCAGATTGTGAAACTCAAACAGCGGATTGACTGGATGTCTCTTCATGAAGAACGACTGCGTGAGATATTGGTATATTAATGTTGTTGTTAAGAATAAAGTGCACTGGTTCTGCTCATACGAGGGCAGAGATCAGTGCACTTTTATTGGTTAGAAAAGTGATATATGAAGATTACAGCGTATAACGGATGACATTACGCATTACAAGCCACGTTTGCGGAACCAACTGCGCACAGCCCAGCGGCGCTCCTGACGTTTTTTGTATTTGGGCAACGAACGATACACGTTCAACGATTGCTCGTAAGCCTGCTTCGCATAAGCATTGCGTCCGAGGGAACGATGAACCGTGCCGAGCAGATAATAAGCTTCACTGGAAGAGGAATGAATCTCCTGAAACTGATGCACATAATCCAGCGCTTTGTCCTCATGCGTATCTTTGAAGGCTCCAGCAAGGGTTAGGTACGGGCGTCCGTACTTGACTCTGGGGTTGATCTCGAGGGCTTGCAAAATATGACGTTCGCCTTTTTCGATGTTACCCAGATGAAGCTCAGTTGTCCCTAATGCCTCCCAGTACTCAGCTGATTGTTCGTATGGGCGCTCCAGTTCAAGCAATAAGGCATGTGCCTCACTGTAACGCTTGCGCTCAATTAACAGGCGAGCCAGTTCCAGCTTGGAAGAAACTTCATTGGGACTCATGGCAAGCTGTTGCCGAAGCCGGGAGATGTTACGCATACGCTTGAGAGGTTTCGTGAAGCTTGGGAACACCCCGACGTAACGACGATCCAGAAAATACAGTATAACGAGTAAAATGAGGATGGCAATGAACGGATTACCTACAATCCGCCATAAAAGGCCAAAGATAAGAAATTTAATAAGCACAGGTTCAACTCCATTTATGATGTAATCGCGTTTCGTACACTTAAAATATATTTCGACTGATCCAGCGGGTTAACTCCTCTGCGTTTGCGAGTATGATTCACATCCGCAGGACAATCTTGGTATCCGGCAAACGAAGTCGTAAGCACTCCGCGGCCGCTTGTCTCGGAACGCAGTTTCACCGGATAATCCATTGAGGTGGCAAGAGGCATAACTCCTTCAATAATGCAACGTCCGCTACCAATGACGGGGGCTTCGAAGGTTGCCCGCATATGTACCAGATCGCTAAGGGCCTTACCGCCGTATTCTTCCGGGACCGTCAGCCGGAACTGAAGAAGGGGTTCCAGCAATGTGGTACCTGTTCTCGACAATCCATCCATGATTCCCATAAGCGTGGCTACAACAAAATCCAGCGGATGTGTATGCCAGACATGATGTTCCCCTTCCACCAGCGTGATGCGCAGATCGGTTACTTCCCAACCGAGCATACCTTGAGACAAGGCTTCCGGAATTCGTCGTTCAACTTCATTCTGATAACGTAACAGCAGATCTTCTGTCCTTACGGTTGAGGCATAGATCAGACCGCTTCCGCGAGGCAAAGGTTCAATCTTGAAGCGGAGGATGGCCCAGCAGGGCTTAGGCATCGTATAAGCGATGTAACCTTCTCCGGCTGTACGTGGTGTCTCCTTATAGATGACGGATGGCGGATCAAACACGACATCCAATCCGAAACGACTCAGCAACAGGCTGGATAAAATCTCAAGCTGAATGGTTCCCATGACCTTGAGATGCAGTTCTCGTTCCTCCGGCAACCATTGCAGGTCGAGTAAGGGGTCTTCATCCGTCAACTCTTGCAATGCTGCGACAAGATCGGGGTAACGTGCCGGGTCCTTGCCATGTACTTGTACGGTCAGCAAAGGCACAGCCATCTGTGGCAGAGGAGGTACACCTTCAGGATTGCCGATAATGTCACCCACATGTGTGTCACTCAGTCCATACAGCGCAGCAATCTGCCCCGCGTGAACGGCACCGGTATCCGCCCATTTCCGTCCATCCATACGGCGAATCTGCGTCACTTTCTCTTCAAGTTCCCGCGTCGAATTATGGATGGTATCCCGATTGTGTAAGCTGCCACCATACATACGGACGTATGCCGTGCGGCCCATCGTACGGTCACGTTCAATCTTGAATACAACACCCGATACGGGAGAGTCCACTGGTTGTGCAGGTGGAGGCAGAAATGCAAGGACCGTGTCCAGCAATGCCGTGACGCCAATTCCTTTGCCGGAAGCCCCATAACACACAGGGAACATCTCACCCTGATGCACATACCGCAGGAATGCTTCATTCAGATCCCTTTGTGATAACGGAGTCTCCTGGATGTAGGCTTCCATGACCTTTTCGTCCAACTCGGCAAGTATCTCGACCAGACCTGGAATGGAAGGTGTGCCATCTGACAGGGAATCTTGATTCGGGTTCCATAGCGAGTCGATGCCATGAAATGAATCTTCGTGGAACTGATACGTTTGGATTTCGCATGCGAAAGGGGACAGGGTGGAACGAATCTGCTCCATTACCGCTGGGGCAGACGCACCAATCCGATCCATTTTATTAATATAAATGATGGTTGGGATGCGAAGTGAACGAAGGGCATGCCAGATGGCTTCACTCTGGGACTGAATGCCTTCTACTGCCGACAGAATGAGAATAGCGCCATCCATTACCCGTAGCGTTCGCTCTACTTCGGAGCTAAAATCAATGTGACCAGGCGTATCAATGAGGTCAATGATGGTGTTCTTCCAGATCAGAGAGGTCATGGCTGCCTGAACGGATATGCCACGTTCTTTCTCAATGTCCAGGGAGTCTGTGGCTGTTGTTCCGTCATCTACACGTCCCGGACTGCGGACGACACCACTCTCAAATAACATATGCTCGGTGGTGGTTGTTTTCCCCGCATCCACATGGGCGAAGATACCAATATTCCTGCGATTCAATTCGTTTAACATGGAATGCTAAGCTCCTCTGACAACGGAATGCAATGTTTCCGACAAGTAATAATCCAGATTATCATACCACATCTTCCATATGGAAGAATATGTGGATATATATGATTAGACTCAGGAACCTACGTCCAGTCTGGTTCTATTTTAACGTGAACTGTTCATGGTTCTACGGTATGCTGCGGGCGTTGTGCCAGTTAATTTTTTGAATTGACGGTAAAAGTGGGGCAGGCTGTCGAACCCGCAAGCATCGGCAACGGCTGCCATCGTCTCATCACTTTGCACCAGATGCTCTTTCGCCATAATGACCCTCCGCGCTAATGCGTAATCCGTTAGAGTCATTCCCGTGTATCGTTTGAAGGCACGACTGAAATGGGCAGGGGATACAGAGGCGTACTGCGCCAGTTCAGGGAGGGAAAGGCCATTCCGAAGGTTATCGTCAATATGAGAGATCGTAGAAGAGAGCCAGGAGGGACCCGGAGCGGATTTACCCGGATTCACAGGTCCCGCAGCTTCCAGACGTTCCAGAAAAATGAGCAACAGTTGCAGCCTTAACAGGGCCGCATGTGCGCTTAGATGATGACCGAGCTGGAATTCGGTCTGAATATCATCAATGAGGGCGGCCACCTGTGATTGCTCCTCTGTGTTCAGATGCCTCTTATACACGCGTTGTTTACGACAGCGTTCAAACAGGCTTAGCAAGGAAGAAGCAGCACCTCCGGCGGTCGATGCCAGCAAGCCCGGGCTGAAGAACAATGCGGAAGATGTGACAGGATTGCCTGCATCCGGCAAGGCTCGATGAACCGTGCTGCCCGGTATAATGAACAGATCTCCTTCTTGCATATTCTCAAGTCCCGTATCAATAAAGATGCTTCCCTGACCCCGATATACATAGATAATTTCATGCCAGTCGTGAAGGTGATCTGGCAATTCGTTCTGAGGGGATTTGGTGTCGCTGTACACCAGGCGGAACGGAATACCGGATTCTGCCTGAATAGTCGTACGAACAGGTGAACGTTCCATAAAGACTCCTTTCCAGACGATCGTCTTCAACGAGATGTTATACCTGGTCATGAGAGAGTATATTTACCGCAATATAAGCAATTTAATTTCCTTTTATTGATGATACAATGAATTTAAAGCGTTTACAATAAAAGGGTGCAGAGCCTTCGGGCTGCATTCCGGCAGTACAAATAATCGATGAGGTGAGTGTCCATGTCGGCGAGCACGAAACGGCCAAGGTTGAAGCTGAATTTACTGGGGAGCGATGGTCAGCGCAAGTGCAAGGAGATTATGGAGCGTCCCGTGAAGGTTTTGCAGATTGGAGAAGGTAATTTCTTGCGGGGATTTGCAGACTGGATGCTTCATGAGAGTGCCAGACAAGGCAAATTCCATGGAAGTGTTGCTGTTACCCAACCACGACCGGGAGGCAAAGCCAAGCTGGAGCAGATTCGTGATCAGGACGGATTATATACGATGATTACGCGTGGGCTGTCTCAAGGGAAGCCAGTTGAGCGGACAGAGTTGATCTCCATTTTCTCACAGTGTATCAATCCGTATGAGGAATGGGATGCCTTTCTGAACTTGGCGGAACTGCCTTCACTTGAGTTCGTTATTTCCAATACAACCGAATCAGGATTGAAATATACGTATACGGACTATATCGAGGGTGAACCCGTCCAATCATTTCCGGGGAAATTAACGGTTTTCCTGCATCAGCGATATTTGAAATTTGATGGTGATCCATCCAGAGGTTTGATTCATCTGCCTTGCGAGCTGCTTGAAGGCAATGGTGACGTGCTTCGCAGTTGTGTTCTCCGTCATAGTGAGGATTATGGGTATTCGGAAGGCTTCCGTTCATGGATCGAGAACCATAATCACTTCCTGAACAATCTGGTAGATCGAATTGTCACAGGTGCGCCGACCCAGGAGGAAGCCGATTCCCTGACGAATCGCTGGGGGTACGAGGACCAATTGATTAATACGGCAGAGCCATATCATTTCTGGGCCATTCAGGGTGATGAATCATTGGACAAAAAGCTTCCTCTCAAGCAGGCAGGTCTCAATGTACATTGGGTGAAAGATCTGAAGCCTTTTCAGGTACGCAAAGTTCGTATTTTGAATGGGGCGCATACCTTAATGTCATCACTAGGCATTCTGCAAGGCAAGCAGCATGTGAGAGAAACGATGGAAGATCCACATTTTGGCTCATGGATCAGGGAAGCTGTGCATCAGGAGATCGTGCCTGCTCTGGATATGCCCGATCATCAGCTGGACCAGTATGCAGAAGAAGTGTTCGAACGGTTCCTTAACCCATATATTGATCACAAATTGCAAGATATTGCTTTGAATACGATCGGAAAATTCAAGGTGCGTGTGCTGCCTACACTTTTGTCTTACGAGCAAAATCAGGGAAGTTGGCCAGAACGTTTAATTCAAGGGTTTGCTGGATTATTGTGTCTCTATCGTCCGGTAAATACGCCAGAAGGTTACAAGGCACAACGACTGAATGGGGAAGATATTCTGCTGCGGGATGACCCGGATGTCCTGGCTGCTTTGGCTGCACACTGGGAAGGTTATGACACGCTTAACAGGAATCAGAACCAACTGGATGACCGGGTAGCGGCTGTGTTGTCGGATACCTTGATCTGGGGCGAAAATCTGGATGCAAGAGAAGGGCTGCGTGCAGCACTTGTTCGTGAAATCGGATTGTTGGAAGGTGAAGGGAAATGAACACAACAAGTACAATCAATGACTGGATTGCCATTCAACCACAGGATGATGTCATTATAGCGCTTCGGGATTATGCGAAAGGAGAATACATTACCCTGCCAGACGGTGTTTCTTTTACCTTGCTGGATGACGTGCCCAAAGGGCATAAGATTGCTGTGCATACCCTGGCACCGGGTGATGATGTGATGAAGTATGGTTTCTCCATCGGGATTGCCCAAGAGCAGATCGAGCAGGGAAGCTGGATTCATAGTCACAACCTGAAGACGGGTCTGCACGGATTACTTGAATATGAGTATCAGCCGGGCGCGCAGGTTCAGACGGACATGCCTCCGGAACATCTGCGCTCATTCGATGGATATTTGCGCCCCAATGGTGACGCAGGTATTCGTAATGAGATCTGGATTGTGAATACAGTTGGATGTATCAATAAAGTGTGTGAAGCTTTGGCACGTATGGGTCAGTCCCAGTTTGGAAGCCGGGTAGATGGTGTATTTCACTTTCCGCATCCATTCGGGTGTTCACAGCTTGGTGATGATCTGAAGTATACACAACAGTTGCTGGCCTCCTTGGTGGAGCATCCGAATGCAGGAGGCGTGCTCGTCATCGGTCTGGGCTGTGAGAACAATCAGGTCGATGAATTCCGTGAGTGTATTGCTCCGGAATACCGCGGTAAAGTACGGTTTCTCAAAGCACAGGAAACGGATGACGAGCTTGAGGAAGGGCTTCGACTGATGGAAGAACTTGTGGAGATCGCTGAACATGAACAACGGCAGCCGCTTCCGCTCAGTAAACTTAAAATTGGTTTGAAGTGTGGCGGTTCCGATGGTTTATCCGGCATTACAGCCAATCCGCTGGTCGGTGCAGTTGCTGATATGTTGGTTGCTGCCGGGGGTACGGCTATTCTGACGGAAGTTCCGGAGATGTTTGGTGCGGAGACGATCTTAATGAACCGGGCTGCCAATGAGCAGGTATTTCACGATTTGGTGGACCTCGTGAACGGCTTCAAGCAATATTTTGTGAACCATGGCCAGAACATCTATGAGAATCCTTCACCTGGGAATAAGGCTGGTGGCATCACAACGCTAGAGGAAAAGTCACTTGGATGTACGCAAAAGGGAGGACGTTCTTCCGTAGTCGACGTTATACGTTATGGCAAACGTGTAACTCAAACCGGTCTGAACATTGTAGAAGCACCGGGTAATGACCTGGTATCTGTAACGGCACTGTCTGCGGCGGGTGCACATATTGTGCTCTTCACAACAGGGCGGGGGACTCCATTCGGAGGCCCGGTACCTACAGTCAAGATTGCGACCCAATCCGATCTGGCAAATCGCAAAAAACACTGGATTGACTTCAACGCAGGCCAGCTTTTGGAGGGGCAGACGATGGATGAGGTGAAGGTACAGCTGTTCAGCCAACTGATTGACATTGCTTCTGGGCGGTCACACACACTTAGTGAGCAGCATGGATTCCGGGAGATTGCCATATTCAAGGATGGCGTAATTCTCTAAATCCATTGTCGATGGGGGCTGTTGATCGTCTGGGTTACATTATATGGTGAACCACAGCCAATTCCGGTTGAAATTTGCACTACAACCGGGATTGGCTTTATTTAGATTCCACGGATGCCAAGCACTTTGGAGATGCTTGATAATGCGGCAGGTGAAGCATGTTGTTGTAGTTGCACAATCAATAGTTCACGTGCCTCTTCTATGCTGCCTTCATATGGCTTAATGCCGTGACGTTCCATCCAGTGACCAGCAGTCTCGTATGCGGAGCTGTTCCAGGCGACTTTGCCTTCTGCGAGCCCTTCTTTTTCTTTGGTGCCACTGATCACAATGGCTGCACAGCCCTGAAGGTCCAGAAGCCCACGGTCAAATGTTTTTTTGTCCTCTTTTGCCCCGAAACCGGCTTGTGATCGCAAGGTACGTCCATCGATGCCTTCTTGTTCTGCAACTAACGCATGGAGTTTGAACGCTTCACGGGAGAGCAGACCCGCATCATACTGTTCCTTGATGGTTCTGGAGTCGGCAAGCAGTCGGTGTACCCAAGGGAAATATTCAGATGAGACAAGAAGCGCTTTCTTTTTGACAAATTTTCCATATGCAGCAATGCCCTCTTCAGCCAGGCGTGAACGCCATAACCAAGGATCGAATTCATCATCCTTGTGCCAATGTTCTTTGGGGGTTAGCGATGACAGAGAAGGATAATCGGCAAATAGTGGTGCCAGAGGCAGCAGCCCTATAGACTGGATACGCTGTACTGCTTCTTCGTACGTTATAACGGCTTCATATGTCATGATATCAGTAGGCTCCTTTTTGTGTGTAGTCAAGCTACGACTTGGTTGAAGCAAGGTATCTCCGGCTCACTTCCTCGGCATGCTGACGAATCTCACTGCGAAGTTGGAGAGGTTCAATCACTTCGGCTTCACGTCCTAATCGGTAAAAGAATCGTACGGCCCAGTCCCATTCCCCTGGTGGACAAAGGAATGATAATTCCCAGAGATCCGGGGCAATTTCAGTTATCTTTTCACCAATATGCTCGTCCTGTTCAGCTTCAATCATTCCCCGATAACTCAGTTGTACCTTAACCAGGGTTGGCGGCTGTTCTGGAGGGGTCGGCTTACTCTGCTGTTGCTCTGCCTGTTCATTAAGCATCTGTGCATCCTGTGGTTCGATCGCTTTGACTTCGATAATTCGGTCAACCCGGAACAGACGTTGTTCAACATGTTCGAGGGAATATGCTTCACAGTACCAGAAGCCAGAGGAAGCATATACCCGTGTGGGACAGATATGCAACCAACGCTGACGTGATGCGGAGCGATACAGCACACTAAGCCACCCGTGTTCGGGTATACATGCCAGCAGTGCGTCCAGATGAGGAAGAATGTAATTGCGGTCTGGAATATGATGATGCAGTTGTTTGAGCATGGGATCAATTCGCGACATAATATCATCCGGAATGATAGCCTTAACTTTGTTCATCAGGGTCCAGCGTTTCTCATGAAAGGGTGTGTCGGCGTAGCGACTTAGACCTTCAAGAGCGAATAAGAGCGTCGCTGCTTCTACCGGGTCCAGCTGTAATGGGGGTAATACGTAACCCTCCATAAGACTGAAACCGCCTCCCGGACCGGAAATGGCAATAATGGGCACATTCATCTCGGAGAGGGATTGAATATCCCGAAGAATCGTGCGACGGGAAACCTCAAATTTCTCACCTAATGAGTGTGCCGTTTCGTGACCATGCTGTAATGCCATTACAATGGCAGCAAGCCGATTTGTTCTGTTCATGTCAGCCACTCCGTTTCGATCTGCGCCGCCGGAAAGTGATGTCGTAGTTATATTTCTATTGTAACAACGAATAAGTGACATCATGAGTGTCACCAATTTTTCAACTGTTCATTATTTTATAATGGATCAGCATCAGGATTCACAAGTATGTTCCGGCAGGCTTTGTTAAAATGTGTTTCTCGTCCAATTCGCTTTGCATACTGATATTTCCTTCTATCAAAAAGACCACAGATCATGCCAAAAACCCGTATCCGGTGTAGACGGATACGGGAAGTAGCAGCTTTTGGCTTACAGAAGACGATAAAGGTCTGAAATCTATACCAATATCCTCGCTGAAGACAATAACAAGTATAAAAGGAATGAATATGTGACACTTTGTATCGCGGGAATTTCTATCACATTATATTATTCCGAATGATTTCAATTAAGCGAAATCGCTTATTTCATTTCGAGCAATTGCACTCCACGGGCTTCAATCTCAACACTTCCCGAAAGCTCACGATTGGTGAGCAGATCATGTGCCTTAGTTGTTCCCAGATCATAGGATTGTGTGGTTGCGTTATGGTTCATGACAAACAGGTAGGGTTTGCCGTCTTTGGTTCGTGCGCTTACTTCAACACCTTCTGGTGTCTCAAGCAAGGATTCTACGTTCTTGGCTGCTGCAAGCTGTCCCAGCAAACCATCCAGGAAGTGCTCATCCGGGTCGGATGCAACGTACCAGGCTTCACCTTGGCCAAAGGTATTACGTGTCACAACAGGCATGCCTTTATAAAAGTCGTCTCCATACTCCGCGATGACTTCGGCTCCTTCACTGTGCAGCAGGTCACACAGCATGCCGCAGCCATACTCTCCTTGAAGATCACCGTAGGTTTCTTTGAGGACAATGCGGTTCTTTTGCTCAGGAAGCAGGGCATCAATCTCTTCCACCCAGATTCCGAGCAGTTTACGAAGTTCTCCCGGATATCCACCTGTGGTCACGAGATCGTTCTCGTTGACAATGCCGCTGAAGAAGGTCGTAAGGAATGTTCCACCTGCTTCAACATACTTCTCCAGTTTGGCGGCAAACCCTGGTTTAACCATGTAAAGAACAGGGGCAAGGACAATGTCGTATTTGCTCATATCCGTATCCACACTGATGATATCTACTTGTATGTTGCGGCGGAAGAAGGCTGCGTAGTATTTATGGATCTGATCCACATAGTTCAGGGCAACCGTAGGTCCGCTTGATTTTTCGATGGCCCACCAGTTATCCCAGTCGAACACAATCGCTACTTTGGATTCAACAGATGCATCCAGCGTGGTATCTCCAAGGATCTGCAATTCCTTGCCCAGCTCAGCGACTTCGCGGAATACACGTGTATTCTCATGCCCAGCATGCTCAATAACTGCACCATGATACTTCTCACAGGCACCGATGGAGCGACGAAGCTGGAAGAACATAATGGTATCGGCTCCGTGCGCAACAGATTGATAACTCCACAGACGCATGACACCTGGACGTTTCAGTGAGTTATACGGTTGCCAGTTCTGCTGACTTGGTGTTTGCTCCATTAGCATGAACGGTTGACCATCCTTCAATCCGCGCATAAGGTCATGAGCCATTGCCGTGAAGCTGACAGGAGTGGAGAGACCAGGATAGCTGTCCCAGGAGACAATATCCAAATATTTTGCCCATTTGAAATAGTCCAATTGTTTGAAGAATCCCATCAGATTGGTAGTAACGACGGAGTCCGGAATATGTTTTTTGATCGCATCGTATTCCAACAGATAACAATCCAGCATGCTGTCGGAGTTGAAGCGAGAGTAGTCCAGCGAGATTCCCTGGAACGTTGAATTATTGTTACCCCAATGTTCGCTCAGGTTGCTTGGTAATACAATTTCGTCCCAATCGTAGAAGGTATGCCCCCAGAAATTCGTATTCCATGCTTTGTTGACCTGTTCCAGAGTCTGATAGCGTTCTTTCAGATACACGCGGAACGCTTTCTCACAGTTGTCACAGTAGCACTCACCGCCATATTCGTTGGAGATGTGCCATACGAGAACCGCGGGGTGATCCTTGTATCGTTCGGCCAGTTTATCCGCAATCTTCTCAGCGTATTTGCGATAGGTCGGGCTGTTGGGACAGGAATTATGGCGCCCACCGAATTTGCGTTTGCGTCCATCGGCATCAACACGAAGCACGTCTGGATATTTCTTTGCCATCCAGGCCGGATGGGCAGCAGTGCTTGTTGCAAGGCATATATAGACACCGTTTTCATGTAAACGATTAATCAGTTGGTCGAGTTCTTCAAAACGGTAAGTAACTTCATCAGGCTGAATCAGTGCCCATGAAAATACGTTGATTGTGGCAATATCAATGCCTGCCAATTGGAACATGCGCAGGTCTTCAAGGTGGGTTTCGTGATCCCACTGTTCCGGGTTATAATCGCCCCCGTAGAACATTTTGGGCAGTTTGTTACTAATCAATGTGTTCACCTCTTGTATAAGAATAATCCTATACTATATGATACATATGACTTTTAAAATATAATAAAAGTAATGACTCATATAAGAATACGGAAGTGTATTTCAGCTTGTACCCAAGGAGGCATCCCATGTTTATCTCCCCCCGACATCAACGATATTTCATGACATCACGTGATCAGCCGTTACCCCTTTATATTGAGAGCCTAGGTTATAACGGCAATCAGGAGAAGGTGTCCAGACCTGTCGGGTATCCCTGTTACCATTGGCTTCAGACCGTGAAGGGAGCCGGAGAATTCAAGTTTTCCGGGTCCACGGTCGTACTGGGGGAAGCATCAGGTATTTTGCTGCCGCCAAATGAACCGCATGAATATGTGCGAGCCCAAGGAGAGTGGGAGACATTCTACATTACATTTGGCGGTTCCCAGTGTCCGGCAATCTTGGAGTCACTTAGTCTGGGTGAAGCAGCGTTGCATCAGTGGGAGCAGAGCAGTCCGTTCAATGATTACGGCCAGGAAGTGCTGGATTCGATCAGAAGTGATCAGGATTTGTCGGGACTCGAGGCGTCAGCGGATATATACCGATTTTTGATTTTGCTCAAAAAACATGGCATGACCGGCAATCGGTCTTCGATCTCTCATGCCGTGGAGAGACTCGCTCCGCTCATTGCATTCATGGAACAGCATTATGCGAATCCTGAGATTGGTCTCGAACATATGGCTGACGTCACGGGGATCTCATCCAGACATCTGAACACCTTGTTCAAGCAGTCCTTTGGCATGACAGCCTACAGTTATTTCATTTTGCTGCGCATTCGCAAAGCCAAGGAAATCATGACCGCAGACTATAGACCCACGATTAGGGAAACTGCAGTTAGGGTAGGGTTTCGCGATGCAAGCCATTTTGTAGCAACTTTTCGCAGGATTGAGGGGGTGACTCCTGAACAGTTCCGTAATTTGTACTAACATGTACCCAAATGATCAAAAAGTGATGCCAGGAAGGTATTGATGCGTTAGGGTCATTACCGTTATGATGGTATCGATTCCTGAGATTCGAAAACGTTTAAACGGACCCATGGTTCCGTTCTACTTGGAGAGGATGATTGAAGATGACAACAACTATACCCTTATGGGATCATGCTGCACCTTATGCAGCCCAGGGTCATGAAGACGAGATGCCACATTTGATTCCATTTATTCAGCCCGGTTCCGAGAGCGCTGTCATTGTATGTCCAGGGGGCGGCTATGGATTTTTGGCTGATCATGAAGGTGCTCCAATAGCCGAATTGTTGAACCGTGCAGGTATAAGTGCATTTGTCCTGAATTATCGGGTGGCGCCTCACCAGCATCCTGCACCTATAACAGATGGTCAGCGTGCCATACGTTATGTTCGTGCTCATGCTGAGCAGTATGGCATCAACCCTGCCAAGATTGCAGTACTTGGTTTCTCCGCAGGTGGACATCTCACAGCAACACTGGGAACGCTGTATGACGAGGGACAACCGGATCATGAGGACCTCATCGAACGCCAGAGTTCACGCCCGGACCGAGTTATTCTCTGTTATCCGGTCATTACGATGGAGTCCTATGGACATGCCGGTTCCCGTGAGAATTTGCTTGGGTCGGACGCCTCTGCCGAGCAGATCAAGGCTTTCAGTGCGGAGCAGCAGGTAAGAGCGGATGCTCCTGAAGCGTTCATCTGGCATACCAGCGATGACCAGGCAGTGCCTGTAGAGAATAGCTTGCGTTACGCACTTGCATTGGGTGCGCATGGCATCCCCTATGACTTGCACGTTTTTGAGAAAGGGTCACATGGACTTGGATTGGCTGAGGACAACCACGCGGTTCGGGTATGGTCAGATCTGTGTCTCACATGGCTCAAGAATCAAGGCTGGTAATCACTGATTGGATAACAACTTAACGGTCCTGATTAATCAATTATTCCTATATTAGCGCCTTGGAGCGAAGGAGAAAATGACGATGAAATTGCAAAAAAATGACAAGCTTCTGTTTATCGGGGATTCGATTACAGATTGTGGTCGGGAACATCCTGTAGGTGAAGGCAGTTCAGGTCTGGGCCATGGTTACGTAGCGCAAGTCTATGCGCTCTTGCGGTCCATCTATCCGGAATTGATGTTGCGAGTCCAGAATGTGGGTAATGGTGGAAATACAATTCGTGATCTGAAACAGCGTTGGGATCGTGATGTGCTGGACCTTAAACCGGACTGGCTGACGATCATGATCGGCATTAATGATGTATGGCGTCAGTTCGACAACCCATTGTCAACAGACTCACATGTGTTTCTTGAAGAATACGAATCCACATTGCGTGAACTGGTGGCTTCGGTTCGTCCCAACCTGAAAGGTCTGGTACTGATGACGCCTTATTATCTTGAGGCCAATCCGGAAGACCCGATGCGGGCAACGATGGATATCTACGGAGAAGCGGTACGCAGGGTAGCGGGTGAGTATGATGCGGTGTATGTGGATACACAGGCTGCATTTGCTCCATTTTGGGATCATTTCTATACGTCTGTGCTGACTTATGACCGGGTACATCCGGATGCAACGGGCCATATGGTACTGTCCAAAGCATTCTTGGATGCCATCGGATTCGAATGGTCAGGCGGCGTCAAATCTGAATAAGGACGTGATGGCATGAGCGACGTAACTCTAGCAGTACAAACCCCGGCATTGCTGGGGGAAGGCCCAAGCTGGGATGCGGGGAACAATCGATTATTGTGGGTAGATATTGAAAGCTTCAAGGTGCATGTGTATGATCCGGCTACAGGGCAGGATCAGGCTTATGATGTCGGTGAACATGTCGGGGCTGTTGTTCCCTATCGTGGTGACGAAGTTGTGGTTGCTTTACGCAGTGGATTCCATACGTATCACTTGCTTACGGGTGAGCTGCAAGCCATTGAGGACCCTGAACAAGATAAGGATACCAATCGTTTTAATGATGGAAAATGTGATGCGAAGGGCCGCTTCTGGGCAGGCACGATGAGCATGAATAATGAGAGCAAAGCCGGATCGTTGTATTGTTTGGAGCAAGGGAAACCCGTTCGCACAATAGTACAAGGTGTGTCTACATCCAACGGCCTAGGCTGGAGTCCGGATCGGCAGACCATGTATTACATTGATACCCCGACACGTTCTATTGACCGGTTTGATTTTGATCTGACGGCAGGTACGATACAAAATCGGACAAGTGTCATTCACATACCGGAGGAATTCGGTTTTCCGGATGGGATGACGGTTGATGGTGAGGGCATGCTGTGGGTTGCGCACTGGGGCGGAGGAAGAGTCACTCGCTGGAACCCACATACATCAGAGCTGTTGCAACAGATCGAGGTGCCGGCAGATCAGGTAACATCCTGCTGTTTTGGTGGACCTGATCTCGAAGAGTTATACATTACAACAGCACGTATAGGGATTAAGGAAGAACGTCTGAAACAGACACCGGATGCGGGCTCACTTTTTGTCATCAGACCGGGAGTTAAGGGGCAGGAAACTCACGCTTATGGTAGCCAGCAATAAACAGGTGCCAATCATGTAGTGAACCTTAGTGAACCTCTGCCTGGTTTGGCAGGAAAGAAACGATTCCATTTATTACTCTTATATAAAATGTCAAAAGGTGCTGTTCTAACAGCATCTTTTTTTGTTGTATAAACCAGTTTAAACACTGAAAATATTTTACAAAAATCGGAATTTCGACAGAGGGGTTTGGATATTACCAGCGAATGTTATTTATTTAAAGTATTATCCAGATAACCGCGAATCAAGAACAATTATGTAAGCGCTTAACAATATGACTGGAAGGGGGTGAGGCTTCTTGTATCAAGGGATGCATTGATTCGTCTGGCACGCCATCATCAGCACGATGAGACAGCGGGGATAGACCGAAATGCAGTAACGAAGTAGAAGAGGAGGATAAGTTGATATGAGAACGTTTATGGGGAAATTGCGAATGATGAGCCTGACGGTTGCTGTAGTAACCGCCTCGCTGGGAGGACTTGCTGGAACAACAGCGGCGGCACCAAGTGAAGCTTATGAGTGGAAAAATGTGGTGACGGGTGCAGGAGGCGGGTTTGTACCGGGCATTATTTTCAACGAGTCGGAAAAGGATCTGATCTATGCCCGTACAGATATCGGGGGAGCCTATCGCTGGAATGCGGCTGACGAGAGGTGGATACCCTTAACGGATTTTGTCGGCTGGGATGACTGGAACAAGAATGGTGTGGACGCACTGGCTACGGACCCGGTTGATCCTGATCGGGTGTATATGGCAGTTGGGACGTATACGAATTCGTGGGACCAAAATAATGGCTCCATCTTGCGCTCTACGGACCGGGGAGATACATGGCAGACCACAACACTTCCGTTCAAAGTGGGCGGCAACATGCCGGGACGTTCAATGGGAGAACGCCTGACCGTTGACCCGAATGATAACAGTATTCTGTATTTCGGTGCACGAAGTGGTCATGGGTTATGGAAAAGTACCGATTATGGTGTGACCTGGAACGAAGTCATTAGCTTCCCGAATCCGGGAAATTATGTGCAAGACCCTTCGAATGAATATACGAGTGACATCGTAGGTCTGGCATGGATTACGTTTGACAAAACAACAGGTTCGGCAGGGCAAGCAACCCAGACAATCTATGTGGGTGTTGCGGATAAAGCTCAAAGCGTGTATCGAAGCACAAATGGCGGCCTGACCTGGTCAGCTGTTGCTGGTCAACCTACAGGTTATATTCCGCATCATGGTGTGTTTGATTCAGACGGAAGTCTCTATATTACGTACAGCGATGGTGTTGGACCCTATGATGGGGCAAAAGGTGACGTGTGGAAACTGAATACATCGACAGGTGTCTGGACCAATATCAGCCCTGTTCCAAGCAGCAGCACGGATAATTATTTTGGATATGGCGGATTGGCTGTTGATGCACAGAATCCCGGTACATTGATGGTTGCGACATTAAATTCCTGGTGGCCGGATGCCACCTTGTTCCGCAGTACAGATGGCGGAGCGACGTGGACACGCATATGGGAATTTGAAGGATATCCGAACCGGAAGTTACGTTATACACAGGATATTTCGGCAGCGCCATGGCTCACATTTGGCACCAATCCTGCCCCACCCGAAACAACCCCAAAACTGGGCTGGATGATCGGTGATCTGGAGATTGATCCGTTTGATTCGGATCGCATGATGTATGGAACGGGTGCTACGATCTATGGAACGAAGAACCTGACAGACTGGGATGATGATGAAAAAATCAATATTTCAGTGATGGCGAAGGGAGTTGAGGAGATTGCCGTACTGGATCTGATCAGCCCGCCAAGTGGTGCACATTTGATAAGCGGATTGGGAGATGTCTCCGGATTCCGTCATAACAATCTGGACCAGGCTCCAGCTACCATATTTACGAGCCCGAACTATCCTTCCACAGAAAGTCTGGATTTTGCAGAGTTAAGTCCAAATACGATGGTTCGCGTAGGTAAAGCAGATTATGCTGCTGATCCAAATGCAAAATCCATTGGTTTGTCCAGTGACGGAGGTACTACGTGGTATAAGGCCAATGCAGAACCTGCCGGCACAACCGGAGGAGGGACCGTAGCCATCTCTGCGAATGGTAACCGACTCGTATGGAGCACATCAGATAAAGGCGTACATTATTCGACTGGCGGCAATTCATGGACGGCAAGTACGGGCATACCTGCACAGGCAAAAGTGATTTCGGATCGTGTTAATCCAAACAAATTTTATGGATTTGCAGCGGGTAAAATCTATGTGAGTGTGAACGGTGGTGCTACTTTCACGGCATCGTCTGCGACCGGACTTCCGATCGAAGGAAATGCCGATCTGGATGCCGTTCCAGGTGTTGAAGGCGAACTCTGGTTTGCTGGGGGTAGTGAGGAAGAAGGTCCTTATGGATTATGGCATTCCACGGATTCAGGAGCGACATTCACGAAGCTTGCCAATGTAGAGGAAGCAGACAGTATCGGATTTGGTAAAGCGGCCCCTGGGCAGAACGTTGTTGCGTTATACACGGTTGCACAGATCGATGGAACACGTGGATTCTTCCGCTCCGATGACGGTGGTGTCAATTGGGTTCGTATCAATGATGATCAGCATCAGTATGCTCGTGTAACCACGATTACGGGTGATCCGCGTTTGTATGGAAGAGTATATCTCGGAACAAATGGCCGCGGAATTTTGTATGCTGACCGTGTTGGAGGTAACAATGGCGGAGGTACACCAGTGACCAACTCTGCGATTTCACCGGTTACAGCCGAATTTGATCGCAAAGCAGGCAATCAGGTTAATATTCCAGTCACGTTAACACTTAACGGCAATACACTCGCTTCCATTCGCAACGGGAATGCAACGCTGGTTTCAGGTACAGATTACACGTTGACAGGCAATGAGGTCGTATTAAGTAAAAACTACCTGGCTTCACTGCCAAATGGCGCAGCGACGCTAACCTTTCAATTCAGCGCAGGCGCTCCTGCGACCTTGAATCTGCTCATTAAAGACACGACAGCTGCACCTGTTGGAACCATACGCATTGAGATGTTTAACAGCAACACTTCAGCGACGGGCAGCTCGATTAGCCCCAAATTCAAACTGACAAATACGGGTACTACAGCCTTGAATCTGTCTGATGTGAAAATCAGATACTATTACACGATAAACGGTGAACAGCCTCAGAACTTCTTCGCTGACTGGGCGACTGCCGGTAGTTCTAATGTGACAGGCACGTTCAGTGCACTCAATCCGGTACGGACAGGTGCTGATCACGTGCTTGAGATTGGATTCACAGCTTCGGCTGGAACACTGAATGCGGGACAAAGCACGGAAATCCATACGCGCATTTCCAAGAACAATTGGACCAACTATACGCAAACGGATGATTATTCTTTTGCAGGTAGTCAGACTTCCTATACGGACTGGTCCAAAGTCACCGGTTATATCGCGGGAAGTCTCCAATGGGGAATTGAACCATAAGTGAGTGATTTAACGAAATAAAGGATTGAAATAAGGGTCCTGATTCGCCAGATGATCAAATGGCGAGTCGGGGCTTCTTATTTTGTCGAAATATAGTGTAAACTATAGATAGTTACCATTGCTTAAAGGATCGTTTTAGGATATAAAAAGATGTACAATTAATCTAGAATTAATGTAACCGCTAACACTGGAAAGTGTTTATAACCGATATATAATAGTTGGTATAGCCTGTACAGATATAGAGGAAAGATTAGACAAGGGGGTCGCGATCATGAACCGGTTGTGCAAGGTGCTGATTGTTGACGATGAGTTTCTGGTAAGACAGGGCATAAAGCACCATATGAACTGGGAAGCGGAAGGATTTATCATTGTGGGTGAAGCTTCCAACGGTGAAGAAGGATTACAGCAGGTGAACCTGTTAAAACCGGATATTGTGATCACCGACATTGTCATGCCTGTCATGGATGGGGAAACGTTTGTCCGTACACTAAAAGCCAGTAATCCGCAGATTGAAGTTATTGTACTTAGCAGCTTCAGTGAATTCGAGTATGTACGTTCAACGCTTCAGCATGGGGCAGCCGATTATATACTGAAACCCAAGCTGGATACAAATGAATTATTGCAAGTCCTTCAACGCACAGCGGGTAAAATTCCGGAGCTACAGTTCGAGCCGTCGCACGATGGCTGGAGACTTGGGCAACTGATGGAGAAGATGCTGTCCGGATTTACACTGGATGAAGATAGCGAAATGCCGATCATTCGAGATACCTTTCCGTATGAATCCTTTCGCTTGCTGGTGTTTAAACCCGTGGGTGCTGGAGGGAATCCACTGAAGATGGATCAGGAACAGATTGAATCCAAGCTCAGCAGTGATCTGCCTGAAGTAGAATGTGCAATGGTTCCCGCAGAGGGTACATTACCTGTGATGCTTCTTAATGTCGATCCTGCGAGAGATGAATGGATGCTTGAACGGATCAGACAGTTGGCCAGTGAAAATGCAGCAGGAGAAGACAGTCCTGGTTGGGTGCTTAGTGAAAGCTTTACTTCATTTGAACAGATGGGTGTTGTTTACCGGGAACGCCTGATTAAGCTGATTGAATATCGTTTCTATTATAAGGATCGACCAATCCTGGTGTATGGTGAACTGCCTCCAATGCATTCCGCAGGTTACCAGTTTAATGTGAATATGTTTTTGCAGCATGTGAAGCGTAACCGGGTCGAAGCGGCAAGGGAGTATTTACAGGATCATGCAAAAACACTTGGACGGGATTATATTGCCGATGTTTTTGAAATCAAATCATTTCTCGGTAACTTGATCTTCAACGTGACCATTACCCTCGCGGATATGGATGTCCAGTCTGCCGGTCTGGAAGAGAGCAAATATACGTATTTTAAAAATGTGGACGGGGCTTCAAGTCTGGACGAAGTCATGACTGTGCTTGACCAATTCATGACGGAAGTTCAGGAGTGCACCGTTGGTGCGGGTGGAAAACGAAGTGATCCCAACATGAAGATGCTGCTGGATTACATGCATGAGCACTTTGATCAGCCGCTCGGGCTTGCTGAAGTAGCCAAGCACTTTCATTTTAATCCATCGTATTTATCCAGTTATTTTTCATCTCACAAAAAAGAAGGATTTAATGAATACTTAAACAAAATTCGGATTGAAAAAGCCGAGGAACTGCTCCGATCCGATGATGTAACGATCTCTGAGATTAGCAGTATGGTAGGTTATTCCGATCATAGTTACTTTTGCAAAGTATTCAAAAAATTCACCGGATTATCACCAAGCCGATACCGGCGCAAATTCTGGGCATAAAGTCAGAAGGATAAGATCATGAAGAAATGGATGAACCAATTATCTCGTCTCGGATTGTTTCCTAAGTTGTTTCTGGTTATGGTGGTCAGTATTGTCCTCGTTTCTGTACTCATCTTATGGACGACCATTCACATGTCAACCAATCTGTTTACTGAGACGTTCAGTATCACAAACTCCAAGGTGCTTAATCAGATCAAAACAAATTTTGAATCCTTTAATGAGGCCATTGCTGCCGTATCGAATAATGTGACGCAGAGTGGATCGATCCGAGGATTCCTGTCCGAAGGAGATGCCGATTCCCTCACGATGGCCAAATCCTTCTATAATATGAGGGAAACGATGGATCGAATTCAATCCATCACAGAATCCTACGAAGTTGGGATAACAATTATCGGGATTAATGGACGGAGCTATTCCACGAATCGTGCTCACCTTCAGTTGTCCGTGGATGAATTGAAGCAGGAGCCAATTACGATGGAAGCCGCGGAGACGCCGAGTCGTCTTATCTTTGATGTTTACCAAAACGAGGCAACGCTCGGGAGTCAGCAGATGATCTCTGCGACGAAAGCGTTGACGGACCGAACACGCAGCCGGATATACGGTACGCTCTATGTCACGATGAGAGAAGACATATTCCGGCAATTTTACAGCAGCTTTACAAGTCGTGGCAATGATGTGGTCATTATGAATGAAAAAGGTGAGATTGTATCATCGAATCGTGAAGACTGGATCGGAACAACTCAACTGGATTTGCTATCGTATGCCCGGGATATGAACAACAACTCTCCGAGAAGTATTAATGCTCGTGTGATGGATCAGGATAGCGTTGTGTTATCCGAGTATTTACCGTTCTATCGGTTTTATATTGTCAATGTAGTGGATAAGGATCTGGCGATGGGTCAACTTATCGACATGAAGACGGTTGCCCTGATCTGTGCAGCTATCGTTGTGGGGGCACTCATCCTTGTGTTTCTCATCACCAGCCAGATTACCAAGTCACTGCGCAGACTTGTGAAGCAGATGTCCAACATTACAAAAAGTGATCTGGACAACTATATTCCGGTGAGCGGAAGCTACGAGAGCAGGCAGCTTGGTCATGCTTACAATTACATGCTTGATGAACTGCATGATTATGTGGATCAGTTAGTACAGACACAGCATGAACAACGTAACGCAGAGCTTGCGGCATTACAGAGTCAGATTAATCCTCATTTCTTGTACAATACACTTGCATCTGTCAAAGTTCTGGTGCAACAAGGCAACAAAGACAGGGCTGCGGAGACCATTAACGCATTAATTGGATTGCTGCAAAATACGATCAGTGATGTGAGTCAGACTGTTACGGTGGAACAAGAAGTCGAGAATTTGAAAAATTATGTCTTCATTAATCACGTCAGATATGGTGGCCGGATTAAAGCAGCTTTCTACGTTGCTCCCGATTGTACACACTATCATGTACCCAAACTGGTGATCCAGCCGTTTATCGAGAATGCATTTTTCCATGGATTCATCAAGAAAGAAACGGGTACGATTCATGTCATGGTTTCCAGAGCGGGAGAATCACTCATCTGTGAGATTATGGACAATGGGGATGGAATTGAAGGACTTATCATGGGAGAAACGTTGCCCAATCCGAAGAACAATCGTCAACTATTCAGCGGTATCGGGATTCGCAACGTACATGACCGTATTGAGTTATTATATGGTTCACCTTATGGTGTCACCATTATGAGTACGGTTGGGGAAGGAACGAGAGTCACCGTTACACTACCTTTAATCACGAATTGAATCGAACCCCGATTCCATTGAATACACTTAAAATCGAGATCCCTCGCTTCTGTTTTCTACAGTGGCGGGGGATTTTCACGTGTCAGAGGTAAAGTGGGTGAAATCATTTTTGTACTATTTCAAGATCAAGAAATTACAAAATCAAAAGAAATTACAAAAAACCAAATTTAATGCAAACGGTTTCTGTAAAGGTTTTCATTGTGGCAATAAGATGACAAATCCGTACAAAATTATTACTAACGAATGGAGATATGGGAATGATAAGATGAATACATCGAAAGCAACCGCTTTCAGAAAACGCAAACAAATTACACACAAAGAGGTCGAAGGGGAGTTGAATGTTTTGAAAAAAATGTGGGTATTGATGCTCGTTACAGTACTGCTGTTGTCCGCATGTTCATCCGGTGGCGGAGGTAAACCCGCTAGTGGTGGTGACGAAAAAACAAACGAAATTACGGTCTGGGCTTGGGACAAAGCTTTTAACGTAGCTGCAATGGAAACAGCAAAAGAAGCATATCAAAAAGCAAATCCTGATGTAAAAATTAACATCATTGAATACGCTCAAGCTGATATCATTCAGAAACTGAACACAGGTCTTAACTCCGGAACTGCCAGTGGTCTTCCAAACGTAGTTCTGATTGAAGACTATCGTTCACAAAGCTTCTTGAATGCATATCCTGATGCGTTCAAAGATCTGTCTTCCAGTATCACGGCTTCCGATTTTGCAGATTACAAACTCGGACCAACAGCGTTTGATGGCAAACAATACGGAGTACCATTTGACTCCGGCGTTGCTGGTTTGTACTACAGAACAGATCTACTGGAGCAAGCTGGCTACAAAGCAGCTGACCTGCAAGACATCACTTGGGATGACTACATCCAAATTGGTAAAGACGTAAAAGCTAAAACAGGTAAAGAGCTTCTTTCTCTTGACCCGAATGACCTTGGTTTGATTCGTATGATGATCCAAACTGCAGGTAAATGGTATTCCGCAGAAGATGGTAAAACACCTGACATTGCTAATAATGCTGCTCTGAAAGAAGCGTTTATTACTTACAAAGCAATGATGGATGCCAACATTGTTAAATTGCACTCTGACTGGAGTCAATTCGTTGCCAACGCCAATAACGGTAGCGTAGCAACAATTCCTACAGGTAACTGGTTCTCACCATCTGTACGTCAAGAAGCTTCCCAATCCGGTAAATGGGCTATAGCTCCAATACCAAAAATGGCTGGTCAAGCAAACTCTGTTCACGCATCCAACTTGGGTGGTAGCTCTTGGTATGTTATGAACAACGTTCCTGGTGCAGATCAAGCAGCTGATTTTGTAGCAAAAACATTTGGTTCTGACAAACAATTGTATCAAGATCTGTTGAACAACATCGGCGCAATTGGTACGTACAAACCAGCAGTTGATGGTGACGCGTATGCCAAAGCAGACGAGTACTTCGGCGGACAAAAAATCTTCACAGACTTTGCAAATTGGACGAAAGAAATTCCAAGCGTAAACTATGGTATCAACACATATGCCATTGAAGATATTCTGGTAGTAGAAATGCAAGCATTCCTGAACGGTAAATCAATCGATGACGTTCTGGCTGATGCACAAAAACAAGCTGAAGCACAATTAAACTAAGATACCCAAGGTAACTTATAGAACCCTAGGAAACATCGGAGCCGTCTCCCACGTCCGGCGCAAGTCGAACCGGATATGGCGAGAGGCTCCGTGGGTTCTACCCATGTTCCATGGAGAGAGAGGAGCCATACTGTGAAAGCCATGAATACAGGAGACAGTCTCCAAAAGAAAAATAATTTGACTGGATGGGCTTTTGTTTTGCTGGCTGTTGTCGGGATTGTTGCATTTTACTTCTACCCGATGATTCAAGCGCTGCTCTTATCGTTCAAGTCTGGTGTAGGAGCCAATCTTGAATTTTCGGGCCTTTCTAACTACAAAAGATTGTTAGTTGATACAACGTTCCGTACAGCATTATCGAATACATTTATCTACTTGATTATTCAAGTGCCTGTAATGATTATCCTTGGTTTGTTTATTTCCGTATTGCTGAATGACAGCACACTACGTTTCCGGAGTTTCTTCCGTACAGCGATTTTCTTGCCTTGTGTAACTTCATTGGTAGCGTACTCTGTTGTATTCAAATATCTGTTCGCACCAGATGGAATGGTGAATCAATTCCTGATGGGCTTGCACATTATTGGCGATCCAATTCAATGGATCACAGACCCGTTCTGGGCTAAAATTACGATCATAATCGCCGTTACTTGGCGTTGGACCGGATATAACATGATTTTCTATCTGTCATCCCTGCAAAACATCGATCAATCGATCTATGAAGCTGCAAGAATTGACGGAGCGAATGCTTTTACACAATTCTTCAAAATCACTGTACCTTTGCTTAAACCGATTATCCTTTTCACGTCCATCACATCAACGATTGGTACATTGCAAATCTTCGATGAGATCATGAATATTACCAAAGGTGGTCCAGGTAATGCGACCATGTCGATTTCACAATACATCTACAACCTTTCGTTCAAATATTCACCGGACTTCGGTTATGCAGCAACAGTGTCGTATTCCATCGTAATCTTGATTATTGTATTGTCCATCATCCAGTTTAAAGTGGCAGGTGATAATAAAAATGGCTAAAGCTAAAGCAAAACGGATTTTCACGTATGTGTTCCTAACCATCGTCGCCTTTGTATCCATTTTCCCTTTCTTCTGGATGCTGGTCAGTTCAACAAATGCATCTGTCGATGTTACCAAGGGTAGACTGCTGCCCGGTTCAGCTTTCATTGATAACTTCAACAAACTGATTGATTCGACAAATCTGGTACAGGCTCTCGGAAACTCGGCGATTATCTCTGTAATCTCCACTCTCTTGGCACTGTTTATTGGTTCCATGGCAGGTTATGGCTTCGAGGTATATCGCACGAAGTCCCGTGATGTGGTGTTTAATATCCTGTTGTTGTCCATGATGATCCCGTTTGCAGCGATTATGGTACCATTGTATCGTATGTTTGCAACAATCTCGGGAGTTGCACCGGTTATCGGAATCAACACGATGGCAGCAGTGATTCTGCCAACCATCGCAACAGCGTTCTTGATCTTCTTCTTCCGTCAGAACACCAAAATGTTCCCGAAAGACTTGCTGGAAGCTGGACGTATTGATGGTTTGAGTGAACTCGGCATCTTCTTGAAGATCTATATGCCAACCATGAAAACAACATATGCAGCGGCAGCAATCATTACATTCATGAGTAGCTGGAACAACTATCTGTGGCCACTCATTGTATTGCAAACACCTGACCAACAAACGATTCCACTGTTGATCTCAAATCTGGGTGCTGGTTATTCTCCGGATTACGGAGTAATCATGACAGCAATCGTGATTGCAACACTGCCTACAGCAATCGTTTTCTTCATTATGCAGAAACATTTTGTTGCAGGTATGGTAGGTTCCGTGAAGTAATGAAAACAGCATAATCCGTGCAAATGACGGATGCAGGAAAGAAGAGAGGGCGCTGTTATGGCGTACCTCTGTCTTTTTTGTTTATGTAAAGCAAAAGGAAATCCAGCGTAAACCTTGAATAAGTCAAACTATAACGTTTTAAAGGGAGAGAGAGCCGATGAAAGCAACAAAGGCAGATATCAACTGGTTGGGGGACGTAAGTGTATTTGAGGTGAACCGTCTTCATGCCTATTCCGATCACCGTTATTACCAAACAATGGATGAAGCTGTAGGTTCAGGCGCGATGTCCATGCGTTATGATCTGAATGGTACGTGGAAATTCAACTATGCGATTCGTCCAGACAGCCGTTCTGAGTTTTTCTATACATCCGATTTTTCCAGTGAAGGCTGGGATGATATTGAAGTTCCAGGGCACATCCAGTTACAAGGATACGGACAGATTCAATATGTAAATACAC
This sequence comes from Paenibacillus xylanexedens, assembly GCF_001908275.1. Classification (NCBI taxonomy): domain Bacteria; kingdom Bacillati; phylum Bacillota; class Bacilli; order Caryophanales; family Paenibacillaceae; genus Paenibacillus; species Paenibacillus xylanexedens. Next base: position 3,299,867 of record NZ_CP018620.1, read on the forward strand.
AATATCCTTGGGATGGCCTGAACGAAATTCGTCCGCCGGCATTACCACAGGATAAAAATCCAGTTGGAAGTTACATTCGCACATTCCACCTGCCGACAGGTTGGGAGTCGAATCCGGTATATATTTCTTTCCAAGGTGTAGAGTCTGCATTCTATGTATGGCTTAATGGACAATTCGTAGGATACGGGGAAGACAGCTTCACGCCATCTGATTTTGACCTGACGCCATTCCTTCAGGATGGAGAGAACAAACTCGCAGTTGAGGTGTATCAACGCAGCACAGGCAGTTGGCTGGAAGACCAGGATTTCTGGCGTTTCTCCGGCATTTTCAGAGATGTGTATCTGTATACGGTCCCGGCTACGCACGTACGTGATGTTCATGTTCGCACAGATCTGGACAAGTCCTATACCAACGGTACGTTGCAAGTGGATCTGAAGCTGGAAGGAAAATCGGTTGCAGGAGCACGTGTAGAGGCTGAACTTCGTGATCGTGAAGGCAATACCGTTAAAACGTTTGAATCCAAAGTTAACGATGGACAAGTAAGTCTTCGTGAAGATATCGGTACAGTGAACCTGTGGAGCGCAGAGATTCCATACTTGTATCGCCTTTATATTCGTGTATATGATGCTGCGGGTACACTTGTTGAGGTTGTTCCTCAAGCCGTTGGTTTCCGTACATTTGAAATGATTGATAAAGTGATGCACATCAACGGTAAACGTATCGTATTCAAAGGTGTGAATCGCCATGAGTTCAACCCGCGTCGTGGACGTGCAGTTACGAAGGAAGATATGCTGTGGGATGTTCGTACGATCAAACAGAATAATATGAATGCTGTACGTACGTCACACTATCCAAACCAAAGTCTGTGGTATGAGTTGTGTGATGAATACGGACTCTATGTTATTGACGAGATGAATCTGGAGACACACGGATCTTGGCAGAAGCTTGGCGCTGTTGAACCTTCTTGGGTTATTCCAGGCGACAAACCGGAATGGCATGATATCGTCATGGACCGCGCTGTTTCCATGGTAGAGCGTGACAAAAACCATCCGTCCATTCTGATCTGGTCTTGTGGTAATGAATCACACGGTGGTGAAGTCATCTACAAAGTATCCCAATACTTCAAATCAGCTGATCCAACACGTCTGGTACATTACGAAGGTGTATTCCATGATCGCCGTTTCGATGAAACAAGTGATATGGAGACTCGCATGTATGCCAAACCGGCGGACATTGAGGAATTTCTGAATGCAAACCCGACGAAACCTTATATTAGCTGTGAGTACATGCATGCCATGGGTAACTCCATTGGCGGTATGCACAAATATACGGAGTTGGAAGACAAATATCCGATGTATCAAGGTGGATTCATCTGGGATTACATCGACCAATCCATTTATAAAAAAGATCGTTACGGCAAAGAGTTCCTCGCCTATGGCGGAGATTTCGGTGATCGTCCATCAGACTATTCGTTCTGTGGCAACGGTATCGTCCATGCTGACCGTAAAGTAACTGCGAAAATGCAGGAGGTTAAATTCCTTTACCAGAACATCAAGCTGTTCCCAGATCGTGAAGGTGTTAAAATCGTGAACGGTAATTTATTCGCAGATACATCTGCGCTGGAACTGGTATACAGCCTGGAGCGCGAGGGACATGAAGTGCTGCGTGGAACATTGGAAGTGAACGTGGATGCACAAAGCGAGACGGTAGTGAAACTTCCGCTGGGTGCAGAAGCTCTGGGGGGCGGCGAGTACGCTGTGAACACTGCATTTGTGTTAAAAGAAGCTACAATGTGGGCTGACAAAGGCGAAGAAGTGGCGTTTGGACAGTTTATTTTCACCCAGGATCAGGTAAATGATGCAGTTGAAGTCGACTTGAACCTTGTAAGTGATGTACAAGTTATCGAAGGTGACGTTAACATCGGTGTTCGTGCCGGCAAGACACATGCGCTGTTCTCCAAACAGTTTGGGACACTGGTTTCCCTGAAATTGTCCGGTCGTGAGACGATTGCTGTACCACCTGCACCGCTCTTCTGGCGTGCAATGACGGATAATGACAAAGGTATGGCGATGGGCTTCGAACTGGGTGCCTGGTATGCAGCGAGCCTGATGCCACGTTCTGTAGAGTGGAAAGCGGAACAGAAACCGGATCAATACCGGATCGAGTTCACGTACAAGCTCAACATTTCGGAGAATGTACAAGTGAAAGTGGTATATACCGTTCATGCAGATGGAAGCGTGCGTGTGCATAATGCGTACAAAGGTACATCTGGATTGCCAAACTTGCCAATTCATGCATTGTCCTTCAGAACATCACCTGACTTCGAAAACGTGGAATGGCTTGCGATGGGACCCGAAGAAAATTATGCAGACCGCGCATTTGGCGCACGTCTGGGTATCCATGGCAGCAAGGTAGCTGATACTATGGCTCCGTATCTGGTACCACAGGAATCAGGCAACCGTACGGGCGTACGTTGGGCCAAATTGACAGACAACGCGGGACGTGGCTTCAAAATTGAAGCATCTGGAACCCCGGTTGAGTTGAATGTCTCACCATATACGGCATTTGAGCTGGAGAACGCACAACATGCGTACGAATTGCCTCCTGTACACTATACGGTCGTGACTGTAGCGGGTAAACAAATGGGTGTTGGCGGTGATGACAGCTGGGGTGCACCAGTTCATCCGGAATACCTGATCCCTTCAGACGGCGAACTGACATTTGAATTTGTCATTCGAGCACTGTAAGTAAAAGGATCGTACAGAATAAAGAATGTATTCTATAAAGAACAGAGGTCTTCGCTATCGGAGGCCTCTGTTTTGTTATGTCAACGAACAGCTTGAGAAGCATTGTATGAAACCGTTCTCTCTCCAACCTCGTAATGTACGAGACAGGAAACATAAGAGGGGGGTTCAAGATGAGTAAAAAAGCAAAGACAGGTATATGGGTGACGGTGTTGGTCTTCTTGGGCATCATAGTTGGATGTTTCATATGGTATTTCAATACCGCTTCAGGTGAACGTGCACTCAAAACGATGAGGTCCAATAACTCGGGTGGCCTGGAGAGGGTTGTTAAAGTGTACAGCAATAATGGTGAATTGATTCAGACCTATGATGGCAAGATTGACGTGGAAGATACGGAATACGGCAATAAAGTATTATTTGATCTCAATGGGAAACGTGTTGTGATCTATAATGCAACGATTGTTGTTGAGGAGAAGTAAAGCAAAATTAAGGAAAAGATATAAGGGTCGGGTGAGATTTTTATGGTGGATATGTACCTCATAATCCTAGTTGCTATCTTGGGAATGATCCTGTTCTATAGCTTGATCGCTTATTTCTTGATTCGTTTCATTTCGATAAAAGCTTTCAAGCTGACGTTAACCAAATATGAAATGATGGAGATTATGACTTGGCTCGCCGTGCTGTTTATTACCTTCATGATGATTAAGAATGGTTCAATAAATCTTCTCTTGCCGGTTGTTTTACTTATCATTCCATTGATCAATTTGCGAAGGTCTAATCGGAAGCATCGAGAGATGAATTAGTATAGCTTCCTGAGTTTGGTAATACACAAGGATGATAAACATTAGGAAAGGTTGACAGACGGAGTTTACATCACCAGTCAGCCTTTTTTAGTTTCATTACGAATGTTGAAAATGAACAAGGAGGAGTTTAGTGGTGATTCTGGGCAGATCAACTGACACTTCAGGTTTAACGCAGGTTGCCAATCTTTCGGATGAGTTGCAGTCTGTTTTTGATCAAGCAGAAAGCAAATATAAAATAGTCGATATTGAACTCTTCTTTGTTTTCAGGTGTCTTCCTGAAGAATATGAGAGAAGGTCCACGGCCAGGCATGTGAAGAAGGAGAATGTCATCTATTTTGATCTGGTGGTCAGTGAGGATCGTTATAAGACATTAAGCAAAAGCAAACAACGGTATGCGTTAAGCCATGAGTTTTATGTTTTTATGAGTGAAAAGATCCAGAAATACAAGATTGAACATTTAAAAGTGAATGAGTTTATCGCAGATATGGGCATGTGGCTGAGGGAGATCGGATGGTTGCAGACCGAAGAGCAAGCCGACATAAGTGAATTTGAAGAAAAGTATAACTAGCAAAATAAATTAAAACATAAACAACAAAAAGAAGCCCTCTTTCGAGAGCTTCTTTTTCATGGGAGAGGAGAAACCGGACGAAGAGCTTATGGGGAAACGTAAGTCTTCTCCGCGGTTGTCTACGACACTTGTGATGTCGATAATTATAGAATCGCCCGATTGTTTCCTTTTTATACATATGCGTCAACAATTCGTCAACAATTTTCCAAGGGAAATGAAGACCGCACATTTTTCAAACCGAACCCGAATGTGGTACGATAGTCGTATCAATAAACTTACATAGAGAAAAGGTGACTCGTCAAGTGAGAGTGGTATCTGGGAGTGCAAAAGGCAGGCCGCTGAAGGCTGTTCCTGGCACGGGTACGCGGCCAACCACCGACAAGGTGAAGGAAGCGTTATTTAGCATGGTTGGTCCTTATTTTGAGGGCGGCACAGCATTGGATCTGTTTGCAGGCAGTGGAGGTCTCGGTATTGAGGCGCTGAGCCGCGGCATGGACAAGGCTGTTTTTGTTGATTTGGAATCGAAAAGTATTGAAGTCATCCGCATGAATCTGAAGGCAACCAAGCTGGAAGACCAGGCGGCCGTATATCGTAATGATGCAGGTCGAGCATTGAAGGCACTCGCCAAGCGAGGCACAACGTTTGATCTGGTGTTTCTCGACCCGCCATATAGCATGAAGAACGGGCACGAGTTAATGCTGACCATGCACGAACTGGAACTTTTGGAACCCGAAGCAACCATCGTGCTTGAATATGAATCCAAACATGATTACCCTGAGCAATTCGGCCCGTTTGAACAAACGCGCAAGGCTTTGTATGGGGAGACGGCAGTATCCATCTATTATTATGCGCCTGAAGCAGTTGAAGATGGAGAATCCATTACACCGGAAGAGGAGGCTCCTCATGACTGAAATGATACATCGACAGGAACGGATCGCCGTATATCCTGGAAGTTTTGATCCCGTAACGATGGGGCATCTGGATATTATCGCCAGAGCGTCGAAGCAATTTGATCGCGTCATTGTGGCTGTGTTGAACAATATGAGCAAAAATCCGCTGTTTACGGTGGAGGAACGCAAGGAACTGATTACGGAAGTAACCCGCCATCTACCGAATGTCGAAGTGGACAGTTTCCGCGATCTGACAGCCAATTACGTCCGGCAAAAGGAAGCTCAGGTCATCGTTCGTGGTATACGCTCGGTAACTGATTTTGAATACGAGTTGCAATTGGCGTCGACCAATAGCAAGTTGAACCCGGATGCGGAAACGATATTTATGATGACGAATCCCAAGTATTCCTATTTAAGTTCCAGCATCGTCAAAGAAATCGCTCATTATCATGGAGATGTTACAGATCTTGTCTCACCTGAAGTGGAAGCTGCGCTCCGTCAGAAAATCAGCGAGAAAACCGGCGGTTAAACCAGAAGGTAAGACCTGATAGACTAACCATGACTGCAAGAAGTAACGCAAGTCCCATGCATGCAGCAGGGAAGATGCTCCAAATGGTGTTGATCGTGTATGTGTTACCTGGACTATGTATGAGTAGCCAACCAAATGGTGTTGAGAGATCTTGCTCTGCATTCGTCTGTAATGTGGTCCAGACTTCTGTGTTATAACGGCTGAACGGCATCCATAGGAACAGACTGATGAAAAAGGCGATTAATCCATGAGTCAGACGAACTCCAGCAAAGTACAACATCGATTTGCTGCCCGGACCAGTTGTTTTCAAGACAGCAGAGACTTGCAGATGGGAGCATAAACCACCCCACCCCAGAACGGCTGCAAGTAGAGACATGAGCAGCATGGGTGTTAATGAAGTCTGGCTCAAATGATAGGTGCCGAGGTGAAGCTCGAAGAAGGCTGGCCACAGCGCAGCAGAGGACCCAGGAGTTAGATAAAGGGAGACCAACCGGATAAATACGGCAAAACCGATCATGTATCCCCCAGTCATCATTAAGGTCTGCACAGCTTGGGATACGGTGTCACCGAGCAGTTTGCCAAATCCTCTTCCATCACGACGATGTGCTTCCCTCGCTGCAATCATCATATCAGACCATATACTGCGTCGTTTGTTCGTAGCGTGGTGGGGGGCAGATGAGCGACTTGTGGAACTTGCAGGACTTGCAGACTGAGAATCAAGAGAGTTGTTATCTGTTTGCGCGGCTGTGGAGCCAACCCTGTTTGTCTGGTTACCCGGTGCTGGCAGGAGACGTGTGGCAAGAATGGCAGCAATCCAGCCGCTGATCCAGTGGACCACGAGTAGAAAATATCCGGCCGCCGGCTGGTGAAGAAAAGCAGCACCAACGACCAAAATGATCATCATTGGATTGGCAAAATGAGATGCCGCCGCAAGGACAACCGCCTGCTTGGCGGTAATTTGTCTATCCTGAAATAAACGGGATACCGCATCTGCTCCTGCGGGGAATCCGCCGCACATGCCAACGGCAATCGCCAGACCTGCGTTGCCTGGGAGTCTGAACCAGCGTTGCATTAACGGTCCAAGCAAGGCGCCGATCGCGTGGGTGAAGCCAAACGCAGTGAGCATTTGGGATAACATGAGGAACGGGAGCATGGCAGGGAAGATGATTTTCCACCATATATCCAGACCTTGAATAGAGGCGTCAAACGCTTCTTTGGGGGACGCAACTACCGCAATGACCAACATTAAAGCGCCGGTACTTAGGATTATCGTTCGTAACGGGCCAGAATCTCTAACCTCGCTCTGTAATGTCATCGTTTCACCTCATATCAGATAACGCCGATTCGGCATCTGAATCGTTATGGACGGCCGAATGACGCCCGAAGGGCGGTTCGGCCTTGACCGGACAGGCTATTGTATACAGCGGCCTATCTGGCCTGTACCATTGTATGCACAAGGACCAGAGTGTTAGACTTGAAAAAAATGATTAAACAAGATGAGCTGAGTATCTGCATTACAAAGAGCGTGAATCTAACCGACGAATGGAAGTATTCACAAGGTGGAATTACGATTGCTGATTAGTGTAGAGTTCAGCTTATATAGAGATACAAAGAACGGAGGCTCATGCGATGAATCGGATTCGGAAATCTGGCGGATTCAGAGCTTCGATCTTTGTGATCGTGGTGGCTCTGGTCGTCTATGTTGTCGTGTACATGCCAACGCCGTATATCATATATATGCCTGGCAGTGCAGATGAAGTAAAACCAATGGTAACCGTTAAGAGTGGAGACCAGGAAGAACACGGTGTGTTCATGATGACAACCGTGTCGGCAACATATGCCAATGTGTTTTTGCTAGGAACCTCTCTGTTCAATAAAAATGCTCAAGTGGATAAAAAGGAAGACCGACTGCGCGGCAAAAGCGAAGCGGAATACTCTGCCGAACAGGTGTGGTTCATGAGTGACTCACAATCCTCCGCAATGGAGGCTGCATATGAGCAGGCTGGTGTGACTTACTCTATTGTACCTGAACATATCTTTGTATTTGGACTGTCCGAAGATCCAAAACCGGAAGGAGACATTGCTCCGGGAGATATCATTCTGGGAGTGAACGGAACAGCTACGCCGGATAATACCGTGCTTTCTGCCCAGTTAAAAGATAAAAAGGTCGGAGATACGGTTGAAATGCAACTGGAACGTGGTGGAGAGACCATTAGCCGGGACGTGAAACTGATTCAGGTAAAAGACAATAAAACAGGAGAAACCCGCCCGGGACTTGGAGTAATGATTGGTACGGTTCAGAAGGTGAAAGCTGAAGATCCGGACAAACAGATATCCTTCACTGATACTCAGGTTGGTGGTCCGTCTGCCGGCTTGATGTTTACGTTGGAGATCTATAACCAGTTAACACCTGGAGATCTGACCAAGGGGCATCGAATTGCGGGTACAGGTACCATTACCAAGGAGGGTGTGGTGGGTGCCATTGGTGGTGTAGTACACAAGATTGTAGCCGCTGATCGAAAAGAAGCGGAGATCTTCTTTGTACCTAAGGATAACTATAAGGAAGCAGCAGCCAAGGCTGAACAGATCGGCACCAAAATGAAACTTGTGCCTGTGAGCACGGTGGATGATGCGCTGGCTTATTTGAAAACCTTGTCCGTGAAATCATAGGATTTGAACTGGCGGGAAGAGATCGAGCCAACGTTGAACCGGATGGATAAAGAACGGATGAAATCCGAATAATTGATTACAGTGGAATGAAATATGATCAAGAGATTTGAGAAGATCAACAGACTCACTAGACCCAAAGGGGTAGAGATACCCAAAAGTTATAAGAGAACAAGAGAAGTGAATAAGGAAATCCCCTTGTTGCGAGGTGCCTGAGCGGCGCGCAACAAGGGGATTTTTTAATTGTATAGTTGAGTGTGGAACAGTGGATATCAATGATCTGTTTGATGATGGAATAAAAAGCTCCATAGAGATGAAGCCTTATGGTCAAAAGCGGATTACAGTCTCACAGGCGACTCATAGTAGTCACTGAACATCCTACGTGTGTCCCTATGCTCGCAAGCGAGCCCATACGCAACCTGAGCTTGTATATCCAGTTCCAGCTGATTGTGTGTGAACGTCGACGGTTTCAGCACAACAGGCAGTGACGCGGTTTTCTTCATTTGTTTAAGCAGGCTCTGCCCTTGAGCATTAAATCCGAGGACTCGGAGATATCCGGGTCCGGCAGCCAATTGCTCTGGTGAACACTCGGCTTTGGTGTGATTCAGGAGCAAGTGGGCGAGCATACGCTGGAGTTTGGTGCGTGTGTATCGTTTGGTCTTCAGTGCATTCAGGAGTGCTTCGACTGAAGGCTCCGGGAGCTGAGCGAGTGCACGGCTCAGCCGGTATTCCAGGCCTTCCGTGACTTCGGCGATGCGTTCCAGCTCGGAGGCACGTCGGGTGGCCGCGAGGTGCAACAGCGGCTGTGCAAAGCGCTCCCAGTGTATGGGAGCGCGCCCTTCCTGCCATTCGCGATGCAGAATGGCAAGGGTTGCCGCCGGTACGTATGGCGCGGCGGCATCGGGTCCGTCCGCCATCAGCAGGCGGCGGACGGCTGTTGCACTGGCGATCGCCCCCGGCCCGGGCGTCGCCTCATGATACGCGGCACCGGTACGCGCCGCCGTAAAGGGCTGGATCGCGCTGCCAAGTCGTTTCAGCGCGATCAGGTAGTGCAGCCCAAGCGAATTGTTGGGCTGCTCCAGCAGTGCAGCGGCGTCGTGAGCATCGACGCCGCCGGGCGCCAGCGCCGCCGCCGCGCCTGCGTACGCGGCGGGGTAGCTGGCGCCTTCCCGCAGGCGGCGCGCGATGTCCTCGCGCATCCCTGCGGGCTCCACAGCCAGCACGCGCGCAATGCGCTGCAGGCTGTCCAGGTCGCCGGACTCGCTGCCAAAGCAGAGCGAGTCCACAACGCCGGTGCGGTGCAGCAGTGATACCGCACCGAAGGCAAACCACTCTGCCGGTTGGACCGCGTACGCAACCGGCAGTTCAAGCACGAGATCCGCGCCTGCGTGCAGCGCCATCTCGGTGCGAGCCCTTTTACCCACGATGGCGGGTTCGCCACGCTGGAGAAAAGGGCCGCTCATGACCGCAACAACGGCGTCTGCTCCGCTTAGCCGCCGAGCTTCTTGCAAATGATAGACATGCCCATTGTGCAAGGGGTTATATTCAACAATGACGCCTACGGCTTTCATGATTAGACGTACTCCTTTCGATTGGATAACCGAGTATGTATAACATCCATTCCATCATAGGGGATGTCATGTATTAGATCAAATCATGCACCAATTCAGACAAGAAAAAGGCACAAATCCAACATCAACGGATGTCAGACTGTGCCTGCAAATCTATTGTATATTACACATTTTCGATAATGGGAGACCGACCTCTTCAACTTAATAAATCAGCACGCTTAGACACTTTCCGGCGAGGTAGATAGACTTGCTGTGGGCCCAAAGAATTCATAATGAATGTTGTCCGCCGCAACACCGAGTGCCTGAAGTTCCGTATACACTGCCCGCATGAACGAAACTGGTCCGCACAGATAATAAGTGGAATCCAGTTCATCAATCACTTGACGAAGCCAGACCGCATCCATATAACCTTCATTATGAAAATACTCATTTTCACGATCAGCATTCTCAGGTTGAGTATAACAATAATAAGCTTTAACGCCCTGATTGCGTTTGGCCAGACTGTTCACATGATCACGGAACGCGTGCGATTGACCATTGGGACTTGCATGCAAAAATGTAATGTTGCGATTTTCGTTCAAGTTAACCAGCGTATTTAACATACTGATCATGGGCGTTAGACCGACACCACCACTCAGGAGAACAACAGGTCGTTTATCGTCTGCATTCAGCGTGAAGTCCCCAGCAGGAGCGGATAGCTCCACCAGACTGCCTTCTTCAATGTGATCGTGGAGATACGTAGAGATAACTCCGTCAGGACGCTCTAATACACCTCGCTCACGCTTAACGGAAATGCGATAGTGGGGTTTACCCGGGGTATCTGAAAGGCTATACTGACGAATCTGGGTAAATGACGGTGCCTCTGGTTTGATTTTGATACTGATGTATTGTCCCGGTTCATAACTGGCAATGGGCTGGCCATCGTCTGGAACGAGGTAAAAGGACGTGATGATTTCACTTTCCTGCACTTTCTTGGCAACCTTGAAGGTACGAAATCCTTCCCAGCCACCCGTCTGGTTTTCCGCTTCTGTATACATGTCCTGTTCGATCCCGATAAAGGCGTCTGCAATGACATTATAGGCTTCGCCCCACGCATTGATAATTTCATCCGTTGCCGCGTCTCCAAGCACATCTTTGATGGCTTGAAGCAGATAGGTGCCGACAATCGCATATTGCTCGGGAACGATACCCAGGCTGCGATGTTTATGTGCAACTTGCCGGACGGCAGGCAGGATGGAGGACAGATTATCGATATGCAGGGCAGCGGTGTATACCATATTGGCGAGGGCGGCTTGCTGTCGTCCCTGTTTCTGATTTGCATGATTGAAAATATTCAGTAGTTCCGGATGAGCTGTGAACATCGTTTCATAGAAATGGCGTGTGATCGCTTCGCCGTGAACTTCAAGTACGGGTACTGTGATTTAATGACTCTAATTGTGTGCTCACTTAACATACATTTTCCCTCCCGATATAATATGAAATAGTTGGATAATAAATCGGTCATGGAGCTGATCATGCTTCGGTTTATAGCAAGTATAGATAGGGGACAAGCGGGTCTGTGTGATATAGATCACACTAAACGTTAACGAAATGTGACCGCTATTTGCAAGGAACTACAATTAAAATGACGACTTGTAGTTTATCTTGAAGTGAGTCTATAATAGACCAGATGGAGTAAACGGTTCTGGGCCATTGGTTTTAAAATAGGGTGTAAAGTTAAAAGTGTTGACAAACGTCTTGAAAAATCGGTATAATGATTTTTGTTTGTTAAGTCAATTTCATAATACTTTTAACGAAGATTCGTCAGAATACATACAGTCAGGATTTATTGCTTTACAAAAGCAGGCTTGACCTGTATAACTGTCGTGATACGTTTGATACGAATTATGAAATTGGTTTCGTTTGGAGTGATGGAAATGTTAATGCCATTTCGCAAAGTGGCTACCAGTGATGGTCCCCTGAAGTTTAACGAACAGTGGGAGATCAAGGAACTGGTTTCTAACCGACAAGATATCACAGCCGTTACCCCGCTGACTGCGGACTTATCTGCAGAATTCAGAGAAGGTGACGTTGTGGATGTTCATGGCAAGCTGACTGTAGGAGTGGACATGTTGTGCTCCCGTTGTCTCAAGCCAATCAATGAACATTTTCATATTGATTTTCATGAGCAATTCAAGCAGGGAAAACAGCCAAAGGAATTACACGAAGACGATGATACGCTCTATGTGGATGGAGATACTGTTGATCTGAAGGGTTATGCCGAGGAAGCTTTTCTGCTGGATCTTCCGTTTATACCGCTATGTAGCGATACATGCAAAGGGTTATGCCCCAAGTGTGGCCATGAGCTGAACGAAGGTGACTGCGGTTGTGATAACGAGGTTATTGATCCGCGGCTTGCAGGGCTCAAGGATTTTTTTAAATGAGCATGATTGAAAATCGAACATTTTAAGACTACCTGCAAAGGTTGATTTTGATAAGGAGGTGGGAATAATGGCAGTACCTCAACGGAGAACGTCCAAGACGCGTCGCGACAAACGTCGCACTCACTTTAAATTGGCTGTACCGGGCATGGTGAAATGTGAACAATGTGGCGAACTTAAACTTAGTCACCACGTGTGTAAAGTGTGCGGAACGTACAAAGCAAGAGAGATCATCTCTCAATAATAGTTGGACATTAAGTAGCACTTCATTTCGATGAGGTGCTACTTTTTTTGGATTAGAGAGTGTAGGTAGAGTGAGCTAACAAGCATGAAATCCTTGTACCAGAAGGGTGAATTGTTTTTGTTAGGCCAGTCTTTCTTTTTGACACGGGATGAGATATACTATAGTTTAGTACCAGGTTCTAAGATTTGACGTTACATATAGATGAACCATAATCCGTTTGAGAACGACCCTGGTGACCAGGGATGCAACTATAGAAGCAACACGAAAGAATGGTTGAACTGGCCGGACGGGACGGTTCCGTAAACGATACAGCGGGGGGTGTCAGGCATCGAACGTGTACCGAAGAGACAGAGGCAACAGCAGTTAACCAGAATGATAGAAGAGAACCCGTTTGTGACGGATCAGGAACTTACACGCCAATTGAAGGTGAGTATTCAGACGATTCGTCTTGACAGGCTGGAACTTGGAATACCCGAACTTCGGGAGCGGATGAAACTGATGGCAGAGCTCTCGTATGATCAGGTACGCTCGTTGCCCTTGCATGAGATTATCGGTGATATTGTGGATCTGCAACTGGATAAGAGCGGGATTTCCCTGTTTGAGATTAAGGAAGAACACGTGTTTTCCAGAACAGGGATTGCACGCGGACACTATGTCTTTGCACAGGCCAACTCCTTGGCTGTAGCGATTATTAATGACGAGATCGCGTTGACTGCATCAGCAGACATTCGCTTTGTCCGTTCGGTTCATTTGGGAGAGAAATGTATTGCAAAGGCTTATGTGAGATCGATTCCGGGTCAAAAGGGCAAAGCCAAAGTGGAAGTATTCACTTATGTAGGTGAAGAAATGGTGTTTCAAGGCAACTTTGTAATCTACCATTCAGGTGGAGAAGACAGCGGAGAAGGAGGTCATTTGGAATGAAAATCGTCATTGATGCCATGGGAGGCGACAATGCACCTGCATCAACGGTAGAAGGTGCGATTGCCGCAGCCACGGAATGGGCGGATACACAGATCGTCCTGATCGGCGATGAAGCCAAGCTGGAACCTCTTTTGAGTCAGTCAGGTGTTAGACCTGCCAATCTTACGGTCCGGCATGCTTCCGAAGTTATTGGTTCGGATGATGAACCCGTCAAAGCAGTGCGTCGTAAAAAGGATGCCTCCATGGTGGTCGCAGGCCGCATGCTGAAAGAGGGCGAAGCGGACGCGATGATCTCGGCGGGCAATACTGGAGCGCTCATGACAGCGGGGTTGCTTGTTGTAGGTCGCATGGCAGGCATTGAACGTCCGGCACTTGCGCCTATGATTCCAACGATTGATGATGTAGGTGTGCTTGCGCTGGATCTAGGAGCGAATATGGATGCCAAACCGGAGCACCTTGCACAATATGGCCTGATGGGCAGTTTGTATCGGCAAAAAGTACAGGGCATTGAGTCCCCACGAGTGGGCTTGCTCAATGTAGGAACAGAGCCAGGCAAAGGAAATGAGTTGACCAAACATGCATACCCTTTACTGGAACAACTCCCAATTCGTTTTGTCGGTAATGTTGAGGCACGTGATGTGCTGACTGGTGCTTGTGATGTGCTTGTATGTGACGGTTTTGCAGGGAATATCCTGCTGAAATCGCTAGAGGGCACAGCAGGTGCCATTTTCGCCTTGCTTAAGGAACAATTTTCATCTTCTCTCAAAAGTAAACTGGCTGCAGCTGTACTAATGCCTGAGCTGCGTGGGTTGAAACGAAAGCTGGATTATACGGAGCATGGCGGAGCGCCACTCCTCGGTTTGAGCAGACTAGTTGTGAAAAGTCATGGATCTGCTGATGGCAATGCCATCAAAAATGCTGTGCGCCAAGCTCGGATTGCAGTGCAGAATCAGCTGGTAGAGAGCATATCTAAGGAAATTAGCGGGAAGTGAGTGACGATATGAATAATTTGCGCCCAGTAGGGATTATTGGTACAGGGAAATATGTGCCTGAGAAAATTTTGACAAATAGCGATCTGGAGAAAATGGTCGATACCAATGACGAGTGGATCGTCAGTCGTACAGGAATCAAAGAGCGTCACATCGCTGCACCCGATCAGGCAACTTCTGATCTGGCATATGAGGCGGCTATTAAAGCCCTTGAATCTGCAGGCATGACAGGCAGTGATCTTGATCTGATTATTGTTGCAACCATTACTCCGGATTCTTCGTTCCCATCGACAGCCTGCATCTTGCAGGACAAATTGGGTGCAAAAGGTGCCGCGGCATTTGATCTGTCGGCTGCTTGTTCCGGATTTGTATACGGTTTGGCTAGTGCTACGAGCTTCATCCAAAGCGGTATGTACAACAATGCACTTGTCATTGGTGCGGACTGCTTGTCTCGTATTACGGATTATACAGACCGTAACACATGTGTCCTCTTTGGTGATGGAGCAGGCGCGGTAGTTGTTGGTGAAGTTCCGGAAGGTCGCGGATTCAAAGCGTTCGATCTCGGTGCCGAAGGTGCTGGCGGTAGTCTTCTTCAGATGGAAGGCGGCGGTTCCCGACTGCCTGCTACTGCAGAGACTGTTGAAAATAAAAAGCATTACATCAACATGAACGGTCGTGAAGTGTTTAAGTTTGCGGTACGTGTCATGGGGACGGCTACCATTGAGGTATTACGCAAGGCTGGTATGGAGCGTACGGATGTGGATCTGTTTGTTCCTCACCAAGCGAATATTCGGATTATCCAATCTGCGATGCAACGCCTTGAACTTCCTGAAGAAAAGGTTGTAGTTAACGTGGATAAGTATGCAAACACATCTGCTGCTTCCATCCCGCTGGCTCTGGTAGAAGCAGCAGAGGAAGGTCGCATGAAAGCCGGAGATACCGTTCTGATGGTTGGATTCGGTGGCGGTTTGACATGGGGTGCATCGGTACTCGTTTGGTAAATTAGACATCTGGGAGATGAATGAGATGGGTAAAATAGCATTTGTATTTCCCGGACAGGGATCACAGGCTGTAGGCATGGCCAAGGACGCGTATGAGTCCGTGCCTGCGGCAACCGAAATTTTTCGCACAGCAGATGAAACATTGGGTTTCTCGCTGAGCAACCTTGTATTTGAAGGACCGGAGACCGAGTTGAAACAGACATCAAATACACAACCGGCTCTGTTGACAGCAAGTATTGCCTTGCTGGAAGCTTTCAAAGAAAAAGGAATTCAGCCTGACTATACGGCTGGACACAGTCTGGGAGAATATAGTGCACTGGTGGCAGCGGGCGTTCTTTCGTTTGCTGACGCAGTGAGCACTGTGCGGGCACGTGGTCAGTATATGGAACAGGCAGTACCGGGTGGACAAGGAGCGATGGCTGCTGTATTGGGTGCGGATCGGGAAGCGCTGGGGGTGCTTTGCCGTGACGTATCTGAAAGTGGTCATGCGGTTGAACTTGCCAACATTAATTGTCCGGGACAAATCGTCATTTCTGGTGTGAAGGAAGGCGTAGCTGCAGTCGCGGAGCGTGTTAAAGAAGCAGGCGGTAAACGCGCCATTGCATTGGAAGTAAGTGGTCCGTTCCACTCTTCATTGATGAAGGGTGCAGCTGATAAGCTGGCAGAGAAACTGAAAACCGTTACGTTCTCACCGGCAGCGGTCCCTGTAGTCGCTAATGTGACTGCAAGACCTGCAGAGGATGGACAGGTTCAGGATTTGTTGACAGCTCAGGTCTATTCTCCTGTATTATGGGAAGACAGTGTGACATGGCTTATTGAGCAAGGCGTGGATACGTTCATCGAGATTGGATCTGGCAGTGTTTTGACCGGTTTGATTAAAAAAACAGATAAAACCGTAAAACTGTACAATGTGAACAGTCTTGAAACGCTCGAAGCAACGGCAAGTGAATTAGAAAGAATTATATGAGTTAAACTAAACTTTTTACACGAGAACGGAGAGGACAGAAAAAAACTGAAGAAGCGGAGCGTTCGCCTTTATTACCGGATTTTCCCTTTATAAAAGGGAATCAAAAAAATCTGGGGATAACAGCGATCGGAAGTTTATTCTGTCATCGGAGTGGCAAGTGTAAACATTCTTTGGTTGAACTGATATAGATTTGGGGAAAGGAGGAATGATTATGTCTAAACCATTAGAAGGTAAAAATGCACTTGTTACCGGGGCATCCCGGGGCATTGGGCGCAGTATTGCACTGGCACTTGCAGAAGCTGGAGCGAACGTAGCCGTGAATTATGCGGGTAGCCAAGCGGCAGCTGAGGAAGTGGCGGAAGCGATTCGTGCCAAAGGAGTCAAGGCGATTACACTTCAAGCCAATGTTGGCCTGATGGATGAAGCTGAACAAATGGTCAAAGCTACACTCGAAGCATGGGGCAACGTTGATATTCTGGTGAACAATGCTGGAATTACCCGTGATAATCTGATCATGCGTATGAAAGAGGAAGAATTCGATCAGGTTATTGAAACCAATCTCAAAGGTGTGTTTAACTGCCTTAAGGCGGTTACACGTCCAATGATGAAACAACGGTCGGGAAGAATTATCAATATCTCCTCGGTTGTAGGTGTGCTCGGTAATGCTGGACAAGCGAACTATGTTGCTGCCAAGGCAGGTGTCATTGGCCTGACAAAGGCATCTGCTCGTGAACTGGCTTCTCGTGGAATCACAGTTAACTGTGTTGCACCAGGATTCATTGAGACAGATATGACAAAAGAGTTGTCCCAGGAGCTGGTGGACGGTATGCTAAGTGGTATTCCGTTGTCCCGTTTGGGTCAGCCGGATGAAATTGCCGGTGTAGTCACTTTCCTGGCTTCACAGGCTTCATCTTATATGACAGGGCAGACGCTGCATGTCGATGGTGGCATGTACATGTAATTCTTCCCGGACTTGAACAATAGTCGGGGAACAGGCGCTGGACGATCCGAAATGCCGGAAAAAGGCCGGGTTCCCCGGCCGGGAGCCGCATATGTCTTCTATGGCATTTTGCCTGCGATTCTCGTATAATACCAAAGAAGGAGGTGAACCGGATGTCCGATGTATTGGAGCGTGTAAAACGCATCGTCGTCGACCGCTTGGGCGCAGACGAAGCTGAAGTTACACTTGAAGCATCTTTCAAAGAAGATTTGGGTGCTGATTCTTTGGATGTAGTGGAATTGGTCATGGAATTGGAAGATGAATTTGATTTGGAAATCTCTGATGAAGATGCAGAAAAAATCACGACCGTAGGTGAAGTTGTAAACTACATACAATCTCATACCTAAAGTCATTTTAGTCCCGCACATGTTTTCGAACAGGCGGGACTTCTCATCATTCATTGGTTTTTCTCATTCCGCAAGCAGCTCTACTTAAACAGGCTATCTTGGTTGAGTAGATGTCTGTTTGCGGATATTCTCACAAAATACTTGCGTAATGCAGTCGATATAGAGGTGACTCGGTTTGAAACAAAGAGTAGTAATTACCGGAATGGGCGTAATGACATCGCTCGGAAAAGATTTGGAAACGTTCTGGGGCAGTTTAATGGCAGGAAAGTCCGGAATTTCTCAGATTGAGGCGTTTGATGTTAGTGAATACACGACACAGATTGCAGCCGAGATCAAGGATTTCAACCCGGAAGAATATATGGATCGCAAGGATGCTCGCAAAATGGACCGTTTTGTACAGTTCGCTGTGGCAGCCGGCTTCAAAGCCGTTGAAGACAGTGGTCTGAAAATTAACGAGAATATTGATGCAGAGCGTTTCGGTGTATCTATCGGATCAGGTATTGGTGGATTGGGTACGTGGGAGGACCAACATAATGCATTGTTGCAAAAAGGTCCAAAACGGGTAAGCCCATTCTTTATTCCCATGATGATCTCCAACATGGCTTCAGGCCAAATGTCCATTTCTCTTGGTGCCAAAGGTCCTAACATTAACGTTGTTACCGCTTGTGCAACAGGTACACACTCCATCGGAGATTCCTTCAAGCTGATTGCCAATGGTGATGCAGATGCCATGATCTGTGGTGGTGCAGAAGCAACAATCAGACCAACGGGTCTTGCAGGGTTCTGTGCGATGCGCGCAATGTCTACACGTAATGATGATCCTGCGAAGTCAAGCCGTCCTTTTGATACAGAACGTGATGGTTTTGTTATGGGCGAAGGCGCTGGTGTTATGATTCTGGAATCCCTAGAGCATGCTCAAAAACGTGGTGCACGCATTTATGGTGAAGTGATCGGTTACGGTCTGACAGGTGATGCACACCACATGACAGAACCAGATCCGGACGGAGCAGCACGTTGCATGAAGATGGCACTTCGTAATGCGGGCATTGAGCCTGAAGAAGTGGACTACATTAATGCACACGGAACTTCGACGCCTGTAGGCGACAGATCCGAAACGCTTGCGATCAAAAAGGCGTTTGGTGATCATGCGTACAAGCTCGCTGTGAGTTCCACTAAATCCATGACGGGCCACATGCTTGGCGCTGCTGGTGGTGTAGAAGCGGTTATCTGCGGATTGTCACTGACACATCAGACACTGGCTCCAACGATTAACCTGGAAAATCAGGACCCGGAATGTGATCTGGATTATGTACCAAATGTTCCACGTCAAACCAAAGTTAATATTGCCATGTCCAATTCATTTGGATTCGGCGGTCACAATGCCACCATTATTCTCAAAAAATTTGAAGCATAAGGGGCTAGTTCGTTTGAGTGAAGATCTGAAGCAGTTACAACATAAACTTCAAATCAAATTTGACAACAGGCAGCTTTTAAAACAAGCGTTTACCCATGCTTCTTATGTAAACGAACACCGGTTCAGTCAGCATCAGGACAACGAGCGCCTGGAGTTTCTGGGCGATGCCGTGCTGGAACTGACTGTATCGGAGTACTTGTATCATTTGTATCCTAACCGTCCGGAAGGTGAATTAACTAAGCTGCGGGCATCCATTGTCTGTGAGCCTTCCCTCGTCAAATTTGCTGAAGCGTTGGGTTTTGGGCAGTATGTACTTCTTGGTAAAGGTGAGGAACTAACTGGAGGACGGACACGGCCGGCTCTGCTGGCAGATGTGTTTGAATCTTTCATTGGTGCATTGTATTTGGATCAGGGGCTTGCGCCTGTTCGGACATTTCTTGATCAGCATGTCTTCCCATTAATCGTATTGGGCAGCAAGCTGCAAATGAGTGATTACAAAACGGAACTGCAGGAACTTACTCAGCATCACAATATGGGAGCTTTGGAATACCGTATCGTTGAGGAACGGGGACCTGCCCATGAACGTGAGTTTGTCTCGGAGGTCCATATGGGTCAAGAAAGGCTTGGCAGAGGTACAGGACGTTCCAAAAAGGAAGCGGAACAACAGGCTGCATCTGCAGCACTTGATCGACTGAAGCTTCCGGAAGCCGGAGCTTAACCGATAGCGCATAGACAAACGAAGAGCAAAGAGCAGCCCGCGGGTCCGCCCCGGCGGAAGTAATCGGCCGGACTGCTTTTTGCTCTTTTTTTTGTAAAGAGGTTCAGGAGAAGGTTACCTGATCGTTAACTAAATAAGTGAACTTTATTTTGGTTCAATTTATTTAGGCGCTTGAATGCAATACTTGAAATTTGCAAGAGGAGGTGACGAGAAACCCTATGTTTTTAAAACGGATTGAATTGGGTGGATTCAAGTCATTCGCCGACAAAACGGAGATGGAGTTCGTTCGTGGCATTACGGCTGTTGTAGGTCCGAACGGAAGTGGCAAGAGTAATATATCGGACGGAATTCGCTGGGTTCTGGGGGAACAAAGTGCCAAGTCGCTGCGTGGTGGCAAGATGGAAGATATCATCTTTGCAGGCAGTGACGCACGGAAGGCCGTTAATTTCGGTGAGGTGTCGCTAACGCTTGATAACGAGGATCACGCACTTGCATTGGATTTCGGTGAGGTGACGGTGACTCGTCGTGTACATCGCAGCGGAGATAGTGAATATTTTATCAACAAGCAATCTTGTCGTTTGAAGGATATCACGGAGTTGTTTATGGATACCGGCATCGGTAAGGAAGCCTACTCGATTATTGGACAGGGGCGAATCGAAGAGATTCTGAGTACCCGTTCAGAGGATCGCAGAGGTATCTTTGAAGAAGCTTCAGGTATCGTTAAATATAAATCCCGCAAGCGGGATGCGACGCGCAAACTGGATGAGACAGAGCAGAATTTGCTGCGTATTCATGATCTGGTGACTGAACTGGAAGATCAGATTGGCCCGCTAAAGGAACAATCGGAGAAAGCGATCCACTATAAAGAACTTCGTTCTCAGCTCAAATCGCAGGAAATTTCCATGTATGTGTACCAGATCGAACAGATTCATGCTTCCTGGAGTAAGGCAAATGAGCGCCTGCAATCGCTAAAACAGGAAGAGGTTGGACTCGCAGCGATTGTCTCTACGCATGATGCCAAGCTCGAAAATGATCGGAATGCGCTGCGTATCCTGGAAACAGAGACAGAGCAACTGCAAGCCGCTTTATTGCAATTCAGTGAAGCGACGGAGAAAAGTGAAGGACTTGGAGAATTGCTCAAGGAGCGCTCGCACCATCTGCAAACAAATCAGGAGCAGCTCAAAGTAACGCTTGCCTCCAGTGAAGAGAGACATCGCGAACGGGAAACCGAACTGCTTGCACTGCGTGAGAAGTTTGGCAAACTTGAGCATGAACTGAATGATGTGAGAAATCAGTTGTCTCAGGAAGAAGCCAAACTCATCGGTGTTACAGGTGGCATTAGTCAACAGCAAGAGGAAAGCCTCAAAGGCAACTTGCTGGAACTGATGAATCAGATGGCTCAGACACGCAATGAAATTCGTTACGTGGACCAGCAGAAAGAAACGCTGGAGCGCAGAATGAATCGCGCGGCTGAGGAATCGGGCAAATGGGAAGATCAAAAAGAGACACTGGAAAGTCGTAAAGCGGACATTGAGAAAAAAGTTGTTCGTTTGGGCAAAGAAATCAGTGATCTACGTGGTGGATACATTACGGAAAGTGAACGACTCCAGTCGCTGCAGAAGCTGCTTGAAGAAAGTCGGGGCACAGTTCGTAAATGGGAACAGAAGCGTGAAGCTCAAGTTTCCCGCCGCGATACGATGAAAGAGATGCAGGATGATTTTGACGGATTCATGCTGGGTGTCAAGGAGGTCCTCAAGGCTTCACGCAAAGGTACGCTGAGCGGTGTTCATGGAGCTGTAGCTGAACTCGTCAAAGTTCCAGAAAAGATTGAACTTGCCGTAGAGACAGCGATGGGTGCATCCTTGCAGCATGTGGTCATGGAAAATGAATCAGTTTCCAGACAGGCAATTGCTTTTCTGAAGCAGCGCCAGTTGGGGCGTGCAACGTTCCTGCCTTTGGATGTCATTCGTCCTCGTGCCATTGGAGCGGCTGA
Organism: Paenibacillus xylanexedens; assembly: GCF_001908275.1. Taxonomy (NCBI): domain Bacteria; kingdom Bacillati; phylum Bacillota; class Bacilli; order Caryophanales; family Paenibacillaceae; genus Paenibacillus; species Paenibacillus xylanexedens. The sequence goes on from NZ_CP018620.1 coordinate 3,321,653, forward strand.
ACGTTCCATGATCGAAGGTATGGAGGGTTTTGTGGGGATCGGTGCTGATCTTGTACAATTCGAATCCAAATATGCTTCAATCATTGGCAGCTTGCTCGGTAATGTTATTATTGCCGAAACGTTGGAGGTCGCCAATAAAATTGCGGCTCGCTGTCAGTATCGTTTCCGGGTTGTGACGCTTGAAGGTGACGTGGTCAATGCGGGTGGTTCCATGACAGGTGGTAGCCAGCACAAGAAAAATGTGAGTCTGCTCAGCCGGAAACGGCAGCTGGACCAGCTCGACCAGGATATTTTGGATACGGAAAATCAGATCGTGAAACTGCATCGCAGTGTGGATGATGTAAAAGTTCAACTGGAGCAGTGTCAGGACAAACTGGATGAACTTCGTCAGTCCGGTGATGATACCCGAAATGCAGAACAGCAGGCTTCGATGGAAATGAAACAGGTAGAGCATGAGCTTCGCCATGTGCTTGAACAGGTTGCCGTTGCCGGGCAGGAGAAGAGCGGCTTTACCGAAGAGATCAAAGAGCTGGATACGGCTCGGATCGTCGCTGTGAAGAAGCTGGAGCAACTTGAAGAGGAAGAAAAAGCGACTCATCGTGCCATTCATGCAGCCGAGTTTGCTCGGAAAGCCAATGAATCCGCGAAGGAAGAATTGCAGAGCCAACTCACCGAATTGAAAGTGCGCGAAGGCAAGCTTGATCAGGAGCGATTCTCCAATGGAGAACAATTGCGACGTCTGGAGCGGGAAGTAGAGTCGCTGGTGAAAGATCTTCGTCAGAATCGCACGTTGCTGGCTTCGATGGAAGCAGATCTCAAGAAAACACAGACCGAGAGTGTTAAACAGATTGAAGATCTGAACCAGTATAAGCTGAAAAAAGCGGAAGCTTCTCAGGAGCTGGACTTCAAACGTGCTGCCCGAAGTGAGTTGTCGAAAAAGCTTGAGCTTGCCGAGAGCGAAACGAAGGAACAGCGCACGCAGTTAAAAGCTGTGGAAGAACAGATGCGACAGACGGAAATTTCCGTGAACCGGCTAGATGTTGAGCTGGAAAATATACTGCGAAAACTGACGGATGAATACGAACTGGGCTATGAACTGGCCAAAGAGCGTTATCCTGTGCCGGAAGACGTGGAGCATACACAGGCAGAGGTACAGAAGCTGAAGCGCAGTATATCCGCCCTAGGTGATGTGAACCTGGGAGCGATTGAGGAGTTCCAGCGAGTCAATGAGCGATACGAGTTCCTGAGTGAACAGAAGAATGACCTGGTTGAAGCTAAAACAACGTTGTATCAGGTTATTCGGGAAATGGAAGACGAGATGGCGAAGCGATTCAAGATCACGTTTGATGCCATCCGCCGTGAGTTCGGTACCGTGTTTAGCAAGCTGTTTGGCGGGGGACGTGCTGACCTTGTTCTGATGGACCCGGAGCGCTTGCTTGAAACGGGAATAGATATCGTGGCACAGCCACCAGGCAAGAAACTGCAAAACCTGCAACTGTTATCCGGTGGGGAGCGGGCTTTGACAGCGATGGCTTTATTATTTGCTATTCTGCATGTCAAACCTGTACCATTCTGCGTGTTGGATGAAGTTGAGGCAGCACTGGACGAAGCTAACGTGGTACGTTTTGCCCAGTACTTGCGTGAATTCTCCGAACAGACACAGTTTATCGTTGTTACCCATCGTAAAGGTACGATGGAAGAGGCAGATGTGCTGTACGGTGTTACAATGGAAGAGGGCGGCGTATCCAAGCTTGTTTCGGTTAAACTGGAAGATGAGGAAGCAGTAATTGCCTGACTTGATCCAAACCTGCGAGACAAACGAACTCATTGTAATCATTGAAAATCATTCAGATTGAGCATTTTTGCAAAAGCGCTTAGATTATGTACACGATGGAGGGGCTTTATGAGTTTTTTTAAAAAGCTGAGAGACAGCATTGCAAGCAAAACGGAGTCGGTCACCAAACAGTTCAAGGATGGATTGGAAAAGACACGTAAAGGGTTAGTGGAAAAAGTGTCGGATCTCGTAATCCGCCGCAAAAAAATCGATGAAGAGTTCTATGAAGAACTGGAAGAGATTTTGATCGGAGCAGACGTTGGTGTGAATACAGTCATGAATCTGATCGAAGACCTGCGCGTTGAGGTGAAAAAACGCAAAATTGAGGATGCGGCTGAGCTGCAGCCTGTATTGTCCGAGAAACTGACGGGTCTTCTTCGCGGTGAACAGAATAACGAATTGAAAATGAACCCGGATGGCATTACTGTCATTTTGTTCGTTGGTGTTAACGGTGTTGGTAAAACAACAACGATTGGCAAGCTGGCACATCGATTTAAACAACAAGGTAAAAAAGTCATCATGGCAGCTGGAGATACGTTCCGTGCCGGAGCCATTGAACAGCTGGAAGTATGGGGACAACGTGCCGGTGTCGATGTGATCAAACAGCAATCTGGTTCTGATCCAGCAGCGGTTATGTATGATGCGGTGCAGGCAGCGAAACAACGGGGTGCGGATGTTCTCCTCTGTGATACAGCAGGTCGTCTGCAAAATAAATCGAACCTGATGGACGAGCTTAACAAGATCTATCGTGTCATTCAGCGTGAGATTCCGGATGCTCCGCATGAAGTACTGATGGTACTGGATGCAACAACAGGTCAAAATGCTTTAAACCAGGCTAAACTTTTTGGTGAGAAAAGCGGGGTAACTGGCCTCGTACTGACGAAACTGGATGGAACAGCCAAAGGGGGGATCGTTGTTGCGATCCGTCAGGAGCTGGACTTGCCAGTGAAACTCGTGGGGCTGGGTGAGAAAATTGATGATCTGCAGCCGTTTGATTCGGAGCAATTTGTGCATGCTTTGTTCGCTGGATTGATCCAGGAACAGCCAGCTGAAAGTGTTGAAGAAGAGGAAGCTAATTCCTAGAACCATTATTAATTAGGATAAATGAATAGCGTTATGCGCAATTGCCAGTGATATACGTGATAAGTGTCACGTGTAATGTCACTGGCAATACGTGTATAATGGGAATAAAGCAGGCAATGCTAAAGGGCTAGAAAGGACGGTTGAAAATGGCCAATACTCATACCTATTCTCGCCGTGAAGAAGTCGCCAATGCGGTGACACATGGAATCGGCGCTGCACTCAGTGTAGCTGCACTGGTGATATTAATTGTATTTTCAAGTATGAAAGGCACAGCTTGGCATGTGGTCAGTTTCACGATCTACGGGATCACCATGCTGCTGCTCTATACGAGTTCTACACTCGTACATGCATGGAAAGATGGAAAAGTGAAAGATTTATTTGAGATTTTCGACCATTCTTCCATTTATTTGTTTATTGCGGGATCGTACACTCCGCTTTTGTTTATTGCTGTTCGCGGCACACTTGGATGGACCCTGTTCGGTATAATCTGGGGAATCGCATTATTCGGCGTGGTCTTTAAGGCGTTTTTTACGAAAAAGTTTCTATTCATGTCCACGATTTTCTATATTGCGATGGGCTGGCTCATCGTTATTGCCTGGCAACCACTTATGGCTGCGATTCCTACAGGAGGAATTGTGCTGCTGGTAGCTGGAGGCCTGATGTATACAATGGGTACGCTTTTTTATATGTGGCGTGGATTTCCTTACCACCATGCGATTTGGCATCTCTTTGTGCTAGCAGGCAGTGTTCTTCATTTCTTTATGGTACTGCTGTACCTGACACCACTTCGCTAGAACACCATAGACGGATGCATCTCCACGGACTGAGACGCATTCGTTTTTTCTTCTACATAGAGGCGGGTCGCAAGGACACAGATAGAATTTGCTTGTAGTGAAAAAGGGTATAAACCACCCGGTAAACATCGAAATAACGTATCATCAGAGCTGTTTTTATTGTGACAAGTATTTTTGCTTGACAACCTGATTTGTTTTAGGTATTATTAGGAACGTTGCAAGAGTGTAAAGTGTTTTTCCTTGACGAAGGGAGTGCCCCGATGTGAGTCAAGAAAATCGGCTTGAGAAGACAAACCGGATTAACTTGCTGTTTGCTTTTTATGAATTGTTACTTACCGAGAAACAGCAGACTTTTCTAAAGTATTACTTTCATGACGATTTCTCACTTGGTGAAATTGCAGCCGAGTTTGAGATCAGCCGCCAGGCGGTATACGAGCATATCAAGCGTGCCGAACAAGTGCTGGAAAATTACGAAAGCAAGCTGGGCTTGCTGGAAAAGCATGAACGGCGTAATCGCAATCTTGAAGATTTGCAAAATGCATTGGAACGCGCAGGCGTCTCCATTGATAACAACAAACAAATACACGATATCGTTGCTCAGCTTAGTGAATGAAAATTGGCTGAGCGGAACGTATCGGTCTTGAAAACAGTATTAAAGCTTAAGGAGGTGGGATCATGGCATTTGAAGGATTAACGACCCGATTACAGAATGTGTTCAGCAAGCTGCGCGGCAAAGGCAAGGTGTCTGATGAAGATGTAGCCGAGGCTATGCGCGAAGTACGTCTGGCATTGCTCGAAGCGGATGTAAACTTCAAAGTGGTCAAGGAATTCATCGCCAAGGTGAAAGAGAAGGCTGTTGGCAAAGAAGTGATGGAGAGCTTCACGCCAGGAATGGTCATCATCGACATCGTTAACAAGGAACTAACGGATTTGATGGGTGGAAGCCAAGCGAAATTGGCTAAAGCGAACAAACCGCCTACGGTGCTGATGATGGTTGGTTTGCAGGGTGCTGGTAAAACAACCACATCGGGTAAACTGGCTAAAATGCTGCAAAAGCAAAACAGCAGACCATTGCTTGTTGCAGGCGATATTTATCGTCCGGCAGCGATCAAACAGTTGCAAGTACTTGGCGAGCAGATCAAAGCGCCGGTATTCACACTGGGAGATCAGACAAGCCCTGTTGAGATCGCACGTCAAGGTCTACAACATGCCAAAGATAATGGTAATGACTATGTTATTATCGATACAGCTGGACGTCTGCATGTTGATGAAGAACTGATGGAAGAACTTCGCCAGATTCACAGCGTAGTGAATCCGGATGAAGTACTGCTTGTTGTAGACAGCATGACAGGTCAGGATGCGGTTAACGTAGCAGAACACTTTAACCAGCAGCTTAATCTGACCGGGGTTGTCCTGACCAAGCTGGATGGAGATACTCGTGGTGGTGCTGCGCTTTCCGTTAAAGCAGTTACGGGTTGTCCAATCAAGTTTGCTTCCCTTGGAGAGAAACTTGACGCGTTGGAGCCGTTCCACCCGGAACGTATGGCTTCACGGATCCTCGGTATGGGTGATATGTTATCTCTGATTGAGAAAGCACAATTAAACATTGATACCGATAAAGCCAAGGAAATGGAACGGAAGATGCGTAATGCAGAATTCACGTTTGAAGATTTCCTGGAGCAGATGGATCAAGTGAAAAAACTGGGACCAATCGATCAGATCATGGATATGATCCCCGGCATGGGCAAGATGAAACAAGCCAAGGATCTGAAGGTTGATGATAAACAGATGGGCCGGATCGAAGCGATCGTTTACTCAATGACGACCGAAGAGAAACGTAACCCGGACATGATCAACCATAGCCGCCGGAAGCGTATTGCTACCGGAAGCGGAACATCTCTGGCTGAAGTAAATCGTCTGATCAAACAGTTTGATGAGATGCGCCGCATGATGAAACAGTTCTCGGATATGATGGGACCTAAAGGCGGTAAAAATAAAGCGATGAAGCAGCTTAAAGGTATGGGTAAAGGAATGAAGTTTCCTTTCCGTTGATTTAAGCGAAGCTGGATCATATACAGATTTCATTGAAGGAGGTGAATTTTCAAATGGCAGTTCGTATTCGTCTGAAACGTATGGGTGCTCACAAAGCTCCTTTCTACCGCGTAGTGGTATCGGATTCCCGTTCCCCACGTGACGGTCGTTTTATCGAGGAGATCGGTTACTACAACCCGGTTGAACAACCGGCTGTTGTTAAGATCGATGAAGATAAAGCATTGGCATGGCTTCAAAACGGTGCACAAGCATCTGACACTGTCCGCAACTTGCTTAGCAAAGCGGGCGTGATGAAGAAGTTCCACGAGTCTAAATTATCTAAATAAAGTGCTGATTCGGAGGGTCATCTATGGAAGAATTAGTAAGCATAATTGCTAAGGCTTTAGTCGATCATCCGGAAGATGTGACGGTTCGGACGGTTGAGAAAGACCGGCTTGTCGTTTATGAGTTAACTGTTCATCCTGACGATGTCGGGAAGGTAATTGGTAAACAGGGACGAATCGCGAAATCACTTCGTACGGTCGTCACATCAGCAGCAGTTAAGATGGATAAACGGGTTACCGTTGATATCATATCTTAAAGATATACGAAAGGGGGTTAGGATGCATGTCCTAGCCCCTTTTCGTGCATGCTGAAACTTAAATAATATGATTGAAATAGCTCGTTAAGTATGATTATTTGCGGAAGTAGTGAAGGGTACGGAATCGATTCTGAAGAAGCGTCAGGATAACAGCGATCCGAAGAACGATCCGTAACCGGAACGGTCGCATGGAGATCATCAAATATGAGTACCATATGAATGGATTTTAGGAGGATTTATGGCAGAGTTTATGAATGTAGGTAAAATCGTTAATACGCATGGAATTCGCGGTGAGGTGAGAATCATGCCTATAACCGATTTCCCAGAAGTGCGTTTCGCGAAAAATGCAGAGTTGTTTTTCTTTACACCAGATAATCATCCCGTCATGGTTAACGTGGAATCTGCACGTTTGCATAAAAATATGTATATTCTTCGTCTGAAAGAGTATGGCAATATTAATGAAGTAGAGAAGTTTAAGGGCGGCATGGCCAAAGTGTTAAAAGAGAACCTCGCTGAGCTGGAGGAAGGTGAATACTACTTCCATCAAATCGTTGGGTGTTCAGTTATCACCGAAGAGGGTGAAACGCTTGGAACCATCTCTGAAATTTTGACTCCGGGTGCCAATGATGTATGGGTTGTCAAAACGCCAGCAGGTAAAGAAGTGCTGATTCCCGTTATTGATGATGTAGTACTTGATGTGGACATCGAACAGCAGCAAGTGAAGATTCACCTGATGGAAGGGCTGCTGTAACATGAAAGTGGATGTATTAACACTCTTCCCGGAGATGTTTGATGGCGTATTCGGAGCAAGCATTCTGGGTAAAGCCCAAACGAAGGGGCTGGTGTCCCTCGGTGCAACCAACTTCCGTAATTATGCGACAAATAAGCACAATACGGTCGATGATGCTCCTTACGGTGGGGGTGGAGGCATGGTGCTGAAACCAGATCCGATCTTTGCTGCTGTTGAAGATGTACTGGAGCAACGCGGAGAAGCCGCGGCAACCATGAAAGCTCCACGTATCATTTTAATGTGTCCGCAAGGTGAGACGTTTACACAGAAAAAAGCAGAAGAACTTGTACAGGAAGATCATCTGATTTTTATATGTGGACATTATGAAGGTTACGATGAGCGAATTCGCGAATTTCTCGTGACGGATGAACTATCCATTGGTGATTACGTGCTCACTGGTGGGGAATTGCCTGCTATGGTTGCGATCGACAGCATCGTACGTCTTATTCCCGGTGTGCTTGGCAATGAGACAAGTGCTGTGACGGATTCATTCAGTACTGGACTCCTCGAATATCCACACTACACACGTCCACCCGAGTTTAGGGGCATGAAAGTACCGGATATGCTGTTGTCGGGACATCATCTGAACATTGAGGCATGGCGCAGAGAACAGTCGTTGCTTCGTACGCTGGAGCGCAGACCGGAGATGTTGGAAACGGCTGATTTGACGGATAAAGAACGTATTTGGTTGAAAAAGATACGCTCAAACCGTAAACATAACACAGAGTAAGTATATGTATCGTATAAACACGTAAATATATCTTTTTATAGAGTTTGAAAAAGCCAACCTTGATACCAAAGGTTGGCTTTTCTTATGTGTTTTGTAAAGAAAGCTGGATATTCAATGGGTTATTCTATAAAATGGAGGTATATTTTAAAACTAAGTTTCACTAAATGAAACCAAAGGCGGTGTATGAATGACTTACAATATTATTGGTCTTGATCATATTCAGCTCGCAGCACCTGAAGCTTGTGAAGCGGAGGCACGTCATTTTTTCAATAAAGTACTGGGCTGGACGGAGATTCCCAAACCTGAAATTCTGAGAAAACGGGGTGGTGTATGGTTTGAGTGTGGTGGACACCAAGTGCATATTGGCGTACAAAAAGATTTTATTCCCGCCACAAAAGCTCATCCGGCTTTTTATGTACAACATTTGGATCAGTTGCGTGATCATCTCATTCATAACCAAATTCATATTGTCGATGACGAAGAAAGGGCAGATGAAGGTGTAAGACGTTTTTATATAAATGATCCTTTTGGCAATCGTCTTGAGTTTTTAGAGTGGGCTTAAAATCATTCGTTTAAATCGTTTAATTACGTAGGCACTTTTTTGCAGATTTGAACATTTTTGCATGACCACATAATAGGGTTGTAAAAAACAGGGATTTTCTTTATGGTGAACTCAGCTGGATTTGAATAACAACGATAAGCTGAGGAGGAAGATGATGAGCAATCAGCCTTATGAAATCGCCAGACTAAATATTAGCCAAGCCGGAGAACGCTGCAAAATGCTTTTGGGAGATCTAAACGGGGATGGCAGACTTGAAATGTTGCTGGTACAGGCAGATGGGGGGATAGACGATCGGTATGTCCCGCATCAGGTATGTTGTTTGACTGCGTTTGATCTGGAAGGAACATTACTATGGCATGTCGGAACTCCCGATCCTGATGCAGGTGGTCCGGGTTCAGACTATCCCGCTCAGATCGCAGATTGGGATGGAGATGGAAATAATGAAGTATTGTGTGTCATGGACAAACAATTTCTCGTGTTGGATGGCCGGACCGGAGAGATCAAAGAAACACGTGATCTGCCAGGTGATGAAGCACATGACTGCATTATTCTCGCCAACCTGACGGGTAACCAGCATAGAATGGACATTATACTGAAAGACCGCTATAAGACGTTATGGGCACTCGACCATGATTTTAATTTGTTATGGAAGCATGAAGGGAATCCAGGACATTTTCCATGGGTATACGATATCGATGGAGATGGGAAAGATGAAGTGATGGCCGGATATGACATGTTGGATCATGATGGGACATTATTATGGTCTTGTCAGAATCTCGATGATCATGCTGACTGTATATGGTTTGGAGACGTTGACGGTGATGGGCAAGTCGAGGTTGTCATTGGTGGCAGTGTTACGGTCATGATGGACCGCTACGGAAATGAGAAATGGCGTTATGAAGACTCGATTGAATCACAGCATATTGCGTTAGGCCATTTTTGTACTGGAATGGAAGGTTTACAGATTGCAGGTCTGGACCGGATTGTCCGGGGGGATGAGCATGGTAAGGATGGAATGTTCATGCTGGATAGCTCTGGAAAAGAAATATGGAAAGAAAACCGCACGACTCGTGGCTGGTTAACCATTATAGAGCCTGTATGTAACTGGGATGAAGGTGGACTCGATTATATTTTGGCGTATCGCCGAGGTGGAGACGTGTTGCCTTCTTTGGTAGATGGAGATATGAAAACGGTTACTGAATTCCCAAAAGAGGGATATGCGGTGCATGCAGACCTGGTTCAGACGGGGAAAGAACAGATCATCATCTATGACGCAGTGGAAGCAGTGATTTATTCCAGCTCTCCGATGACATTATCACTTACCGATTCAAAAAGAGCCAAGCCACAGCTTAAAAGGCTGTATAACTCGACTCTGTATCCGGGCGGTGAAGTTAAAGTCTAGATTTTACTGGTCATTCTCCGATGCAGGTAATTCGTTCTGCGGACTGGATTCGGGTTGAAGCAAGGTCGCCAAATCAGTACCTGTCGTGACGGTCAAGCGAGGTAGCTTCATGGGATGATCTCCTGGATGCACAAATCCAGACTTTACGGTAAAGGCCATGCGATATCCATGTTGTTGTAACTTGTAGATCATCTGTGTGCTGGTATAACCAAAAGGATAGGCCAAATAAGGTGTGTCTATTCCGGTTTCCTTCATTTGCTGGATATCATCATCCAGAAGACTGGTGTCCAGACCGACAGGTACGCTGTTCCCACAGCGCATAAATCCCTTATGATGCAGGTTATAGGTATGGCTGTTGAATTCAAATGCGTCGGTTGCTCCCTGCATCTCTGGCTTGGAGATGAAACTGTTGATGGCGGGCTCAAATACCGAAGGTTTATCCTGAATTTTACTGCCTATGACAAACAGGGAGGCGTGAAAATTATATTTCTGAAGCACGGGGTAAGCTAATGTATAATTGTTCTGGTATCCGTCATCAAAGGTAATTACAATGGACTTCTGTGGTAAAGATAACTTTCCGTTAACATATTGTTCAAGCTGATCCAGTGTAATTGTTCGGTAGCCTTCATCATGCAGGTATTTCATATTTTGCTCAAAATCCTCCAGATTAATGATGGATTTATTATCTGTGTCGTGATTATTCAGTTTGGGCTCTATGTAATGATACATCAGTACAGGAACTTCTGTAGCAGTACCTTGTTCGATCTTGAAGGTAGAACGATCAAGCGCAGATTGGTTAGAGAAGTCAGTGTGTGACAGCTCGAATGCTTTGCGTTTGACTATGTCCCAGGATGTGCAGGCTTTGTGTGACAGTGCATTCGTTGGATGAGTTACGGCATATGCATACAGCGTAATGGAGCATATGAGCATGGCGAGTAGGGCAAGTGTGATCTTTTTCCAATATTTCATGAGTCTCAGGGTTCTCCTTTTAAAGTGGTCAATAAGTTATATCATAGACGATATTTCTACACCGGAAGTTACAGTATTTTTTCCTGTATCAGGTTGACTTGCAGATGAGAGTGTTGATACACGGTCCATATGAGAGAATGTATTTTAGAATGAAGTCAACATATGATGGATGAGTTTCAGAGAGGTAGATTGAACAATAGGCATTTGTGTAATTTCTCTTGTGTTTTGATATGCTGCGTGATACAATAAGTCTGTTATGTGGAATACGGCGGTCCTCTATGGATGATGAAGGAGACAAGGTGATCTCTGGAAGAAGTATGAACGCCTGTATGGAAGGAGGGAGTCATAGATGAATATCGTTCAAGCGATTACACAAGAACAACTTCGCAAGGATCTTCCGAGTTTTCGTCCTGGTGACACTTTGAAAGTGCACGTTAAGGTAATCGAGGGAACTCGCGAGCGTATCCAATTGTTCGAAGGTGTTGTGATTAAACGCCGTGGTGGTGGAATCAGTGAGACTTTTACAGTTCGTAAAATTTCTTACGGTGTAGGTGTGGAAAGAGCTTTCCCGCTTCATTCCCCTAAAATCGATAGAATCGAAGTGGCTCGCCGTGGTAAAGTTCGTCGTGCGAAGCTTTATTATCTTCGTGAACTACGCGGTAAAGCAGCGAGAATTAAAGAAATTCGTTAATATAACGGATACCGGGAAGGGCTTGGAGACAAGCCCTTTTCGTTTTTGTCCGGGAAAAGTTGAACCGGAGGTACACTTCCGAGTAAAATGGTATGGCAACACATGCGGGGAATAGTCCGGGAGGCTTGTAAAATCAGTTATTGAAGTGCGTGTTCAAAAGACCGGTTTCAGTACCGACTTTTTGAACAACCTCTTGAAGGCATTTGAATTGTGGATTAAATGTACTGTAATGCTTGGTGTAAGATTACATAACTGATGTAAATGTTTTGTATCCATCCATTGAGTTATTGGAACGATACAGAATGCTGGATGTGTGTACTGCTATAAACATGTACTGTGAAGAGAGGAAGATCTTGAATGGAACAAGAAGTTCAACATGACCGGGGCAATCCTGCCGAAGAGAAAAACAGTCGATCCAAAAAAGCCAAAAATGAAATTGTTGAATGGCTTAAAGCTATTGTTATCGCATTAGTTCTCGTCATTCTGATTCGGTGGTTGCTCTTCAAACCGTTTGTTGTGGACGGTCCGTCCATGCAGCCGAACTTTGAAACGGGTGAACGTGTGATCGTCAACGAGATCTTATATGATATCAGAGAACCGAAGCGCGGTGAAGTTATCGTCTTCCACGTACCATCCGAAGGTCGAGATTTCATTAAACGTGTTATTGCTGTAGAAGGTGATACAGTTGAGGTTCAGGACGATACCGTGATGGTTAACGGTAAAAAGGTTGATGAAACGTATATTCAAGGAGCCATTGATGCAGCTGAAGCAAATGGTGGAACCTATAACGTGAAGGATTTCCCGAATGAACAGTTCCCTGATGGCAAAGTGCCGGCAGGTCATGTGTTTGTAATGGGAGATAACCGTCCAAATAGTACAGACAGCCGTATGATCGGTTATGTTTCATTAAAAGATATTATTGGTCGTGCAGATGTGATTTTCTGGCCGATCGGTGAGATTAAGTGGATCAACCACTGAAATTGAAGTAAATAATGAGGTGAAGACAAGTTGACGATACAATGGTTTCCAGGTCATATGACTCGAGCCAGACGCCAGATACAGGATAAGTTAAAGCTCATCGACGTGGTCATCGAACTATTGGATGCCCGTCTGCCTGTCTCCAGCCGTAATCCTATGATTGACGAAATATTGCTGGATAAACCCCGGATGATTTTGTTGAACAAATCGGATTTGGCAGATGCTAAAGTGACGCAAGAATGGATTGAATATTTCAAAAAAGAAGGAATTACTGCTTTTCCTGTAGATGCTTCGACGGGAACCAATGTTAAAGATATTCCCGTGCAGGCCAAGCTTCTTCTTAAAGAAAAAATTGACCGTCAAATTGCTAAAGGGATTAATCCTCGTGCGGTTCGCGGGTTGATCGTAGGGATTCCCAATGTAGGTAAATCAACACTGATTAACCGACTTGCTGGACGGAGTATTGCGTTAACAGGAGATCGTCCTGGTGTGACGAAGGGGCAACAGTGGATCAAGGTAGGCAAAGAAATGGAGTTATTGGATACTCCGGGTATTCTTTGGCCTAAGTTCGAAGATCAAAACGTAGGTTATCGTCTTGCCGTAACAGGTGCAATCAAAGAGGAAATTCTGAATGCAGAGGATATCGCCTTTTTTGGAATCAGTTACCTGATGCGTTATTACTGGGACGCTTTGGAAGAGAGATACGGACTTCAGGAGTTCTCCAAGGATGCAGATGATTCAGACAGTGTTATTGCGATTATGGAGCAGGTCGGCCGTATACGTGGTTGCATTGTAAGCGGTGGACGCATTGATCTGGAAAAGGCATCACGAGCATTTCTGCGTGAACTGCGAGCGGGTAAAATGGGACGTTTTTCTATGGAAGCTCCCTATTAAAAAATGGACTCTACATGATGAAGATCATTATCTTCATTTGTTCATTTCATATATACAAGTGCCGAAAGAAGCGGCCGTTACCGGATTACCGGGAGCGGTCGTTTTTTGTGTATACAAACGCGGAAGTAGAGCTGGAAAATACGTCGAAAACGATAAAATGGAAGAGAATTGAAGAACAGTACGCTTTATGGAATTGGCTGACCTATATATCAGGTGTATCTAAATCGTGCTATGATGAATGGTGGTGCAATTTAAATTAGACGAGGTCTGGTATATTCAATTTAAACCATCAAATACCGATAAATGAAGACATCACTATCTTTATATTGTATATCTCAAGGAAAAGTTTTACTGAGAGTGACAGGTTGTACAGAACAAAAGACAGAGTATCTACGTCTATATTATAAAAAAGTTGTAAGTGATACGCATGCTGAAAAAGCGTGGGTAGAGGAGATGAGTATTATGTTTGAAAATAATGAAGAGATCGGGTTGAATCTACTGGATACCCCGATTGGACCAAAGAAGAAAAAAGAAGCCAGTGAACCTCGAGACCTGTTGCTCTACGAGCGGGAGTATTGGGACAGTGGATTTGAACGTATTGCTGGCATTGATGAGGTAGGACGGGGCTGTTTGTTTGGGGATGTTGTTGCAGCGGCGGTTATTTTACCGAAGGATCTCATCCTGGAAGATGTGAATGACTCCAAGAAATTAACGGAGAAAAAACGAGATGCATTATATGACGTCATTATGGAAAAAGCGCTGGCCGTAGGTATCGGGTACGCGGATGCAGAGACAATTGATCGGCTTAATATCAAACAGGCTGCGAGACTTGCGATGAAACGTGCGGTTGAAGCATTGGGAGAAACTCCTGATTATATGCTGGTGGATGCCGAGAAGGTGGATGTGAATGTACCTCAACTGTCCATTATTAAAGGTGATGCTAATAGTCAATCGATCGCAGCGGCATCTATTATTGCCAAGGTAACGCGAGATCGGCTGTGTAAGGAAGAATGGGATACGTTATATCCGGAATATGGTTTGTCGATACATAAAGGATATGCAACAAAAGTTCATCGGGAGCAAATTATGGCATTGGGGGCAACCCCGATGCATCGGCGCAGTTTTCTGGGCAACCTGCTTGGAGAGCAGCAATCTTTGTTTTAACACAGGTTTGAAGAAAGGAGGGGGAGAGATTTGAATATCGGTTCCATGATAAAGGGGTTAATGGGAGACAGTAAGCCCGGCAATGCCAAACCGCTTGAATTAAAGGAAGGTCAGGTGGTTCGTGGCTCCGTCGTTAGTGTATCCGATGATGGGGGAGAAGCAGTTCTGCAGATTCAAGGTGTACAAGTGCGCGCCAAGTTGGAGACTCCACTCCGTCCGGGTGAGACCACGTTGCTTCAAGTGCAGCCTCCAGGTGAAAATGGCATAACGGTAATGAAACCTATGACGGGTACACTTGCTGAGCTGCCACAAGCTTCGCTGAACAACCTGCTTAAGGATGTAGGACTGCCGGATACAAAAGGGAACCGGGAACTGTTACTTGCCATGCAGCGTAGCGGATTGCCGCTAACGAAGGATAATGTGGCTATGGTCCAGAATATGATGACTGCCAAACCCGCACAGGTCCCTGTGGAAGAATGGGTGCAGGCGACGGGGATTGCTTTTCAGCGTGGTCTTCCGGTTACGGCGGAAACAGTAAAAGGATTACACCAGACGGTGTTTGGCCCCCCTCTGCACCAGTTGTTAAGCGGGTTGGCTGACCAGTTGGAAACGATGCTTACTCAAACAACAGGTAAACTGGTATTGCCTGGAGAACAATCTGCTACGTTGAAACCAGCAGTCATGGCTGGTGCACCTGTTGTACCGAATGCTTCACAGACGGAAGAAGGATTGGCTGCATCAGGCAATGGTCGTCAGGTGACTGGAACCGGAACTCCTGCTTTGTCAACGCAACAAGGACAAGCGGCATTGGCAGGATCTATATCCATGAAGGATGGCGGGACAGAGGATGCAGGTACTGCGGTGAAAGGAAACGTGCAGGCCGGCGGAGGCACACCGAATGCTGAAGCCGGGGCAAAGGCAGTTGCCAGCAACGTTGAAACGGCTGGCAAAGGAGGTGCAGGTATTCCGTCTGGAACCGGAATACCTGGAGAGAGCCCGCGCGGGGCTGACGCGGGGCAAGCTGGAAGCCGCCCGGGTACACCAGGGGCGGCAACTGAATCTATGGCTGGCCGTGCAAGTACAGGCCAGCCTGAAGCAGGCGCGGCCGGACGGACTGACGGCCGCGCTGAAACGCCTGCTGCTGCGGGGACGTTGTCCGCAGCAGGCCAGGCGGCGCCAGCAGCGCCTACGGCAGCGCAGCTGGCGCCCAAGCTGCTGGCGCTGCTGGACGCCCTGCGCAGCGCGTCCACTGCCGCACCGGCACAGCCTGGTGCGGCAGCACAGGCCGCCCCTGCATCGCAGGGCGGCCAGGCGGCTGCGGCTGCCGGAGGCGTGCCGCAGCCGTTGCCAGCCGGCGCTGATGCGCCGCCGGCTGGCGGTAGTGCCGCAGCACCTGCGGGAGCTGCGGCAGTGCACGCGCCTGTCACCCACGAGGGGGACCCGTGGGTAGGGCGCGTGCTGAAGCTGCTCGGTGCGGAGCACGAGCAGCAGGCCGTTCACGGCGCGGCAGCGCAGCCGCGCGTGGGGGATGCGGCGAGTCCGGCGAATGCGGACACGCTGAAGGGCTTGCTGCTGCAGCTTGCCAGCAGCGAAGGTGCACCGGCGGCGCTTAAGGATGCCGCCGGACAGGCCGTGCAATATCTGACAGGTCAGCAGTTATTGCTGACGACAGATCGGAGTGCTACGTTTGCACAGATGCACTGGTTTATACCAATCACTGGACCGGACGGGGAAGAAACGGCGTCTGTTCAGATTCAATCACGTCGTGGACCTCGTGGAGAGCTGGATGCGTCCAACTGCCGTCTATGGTTTGATCTGGACATGAAAAGTCTTGGGCCTACTCTGGTAGATGTCCATGTGGTTAATAACATTGTCAGTCTGCGTGTATTAAATGATCGCGAAGGAATGGGACCGCTCCTGGAGAGCGGACGAGAGGTAATCCATCAGGCATTGGATAAGCTGGGCTATCAACTGCTGACCTTCAAGGCGGAACCGTGGCCTGTGGGGCAGGAACCGGGCGCGGAACGAAAAACGCGGGCCTCGGACTATAGTCCTGAACGATACAAAGGGGTTGACTTGAAGGTATGAAAGACGAGTCGTCACAACCGGACCTGCTCTCCAAAAAGGCGGTTGCCCTAAAATATGTTCCTGGAGAGAGTGAAGCACCTGTTGTTGTAGCCAAAGGGCGCGGCAAAGTGGCAGAAGCCATTCTGGATAAAGCCAGAGAAAACGGCGTGGCAGTTCAGGAGGATGCAGCACTTGTGGAGGTACTCTCCAAGTTGGATCTGGATGAACAGATTCCGGCAGAACTTTATCAACTGGTCGCAGAGGTGCTAACGTACGTCTACCGTGCAGATCGAATGGCCTCAGGACGTGAGGAAAATGAGTCATGGTAGAACGTAGATTGGGTCAGGAGCCAGGATTAAAGCTCACACGACAGCAGAAAGGCCGATTAGGTGAAGAGGCTGCCTGTCAATGGTTGCGAGAGCACGATTATCGAATCATTAGACAGAACTGGCGTTGCCGTAGTGGTGAGATTGACATCATTGCTTCCTGCGAGAGCTTGATTGTCTTTGTAGAAGTAAGAAGCAGAAGTGGAGCCGCTCAGTACGGTACACCTCAGGAATCGGTTGATATGCGTAAAATGCAGCAGGTGCGTTCAACCGCATCCGTGTATTTGCAAATGACGGGAGAGACGGAACTTCAGATCCGTTTTGATGTAATTGCCGTAATGCTTGATCAAGCAGGAGAGATTGTCTCTGTGAATCATATTGTTAATGCTTTTTAAGAATTACATTAGAAGTTATTGTTGTATTAGATGATACGATATGTATCTTTTTGATGTGAGTTGGTCAGTGATTTCGAAGTACAAGTTTAATTATGTCTTATCTTTGCATTCGTTTTAGTTTTGGAATTAGTTAATATACTAAAGCCGTAGTTCCTCTTTATATAGGAGCTGCGGCTTTTTTTGATTTAACTATGAAATCACTAAACAGAGGATAGAGCATTGATAATAAAATCAGTGTATTTCATAAATTTATAGATACAAAATGTATCATTTGTAATAAACTAAGAAAGTTGAAATTTAAAGAGAGGTTGGTGGGATGTATGAAAGAGCTTCAGAATACTTCGAACAACACAGTAAAACAAGTATGGGAGTGCCCTCGGATGGAAGTGCTGGATATCAGCGAGACCATGAACGGTGGCCAGAGCATTTGGCAATATGTCTGGGATGGGGAGTTCTGGAAACTTGAATTACTTGTGAGCTAGACAAAGAGTAGCTTAAGTACTTAAACGTCTTGCTAAATAAATTGGATGAGGAGAGAAATCAGTTATGTCTAATCGTTCTCCATGGATGGTTCGTTTTGTAATGTTTTTTTTAGTTTCTGTATTGTTTGGTGTAGTGCACACTGGGACTGCCAGTGCGGCCAAAGAAAATACTGTTGTTAAGCTATCAAGTACTGATCAAAGTCGCCCTTCCGGTTTTGTAGGGAAGGTTATAAATAGGGAAAAGATGACTGTGAAAAATGCAAAGATAACGTATGTTCTTCATCATTATGGAGAGGGATCTGAAGATAAGTTCGGGAGTGTAGTTACTGATCAAAACGGAAATTATCGTATTGACGTTTTACTCCTCAACTCGGACGATTATTTTACTATGGATTTTACTGTGGAGGCAGAGGGTTATCTGTTATATAGTCATAGAGGTAGTGAATATTTAGAAGCAGACAAAATAAGAACCCTTGATTTTTATATTTATGAACCATCCACAATGGTGGGCACAGTCACAGATAATGAAGGAAATCCTGTGGCTGGCGCAGTAGTTAAAGTAACTGGTCTGTACGACAAGCCCGTAAAAACAAATCAAAGAGGCATATACACGGTTACAGGTATTGATTATGACTATAATCCAAACATTGCAATATGGATAGACAAAGAGGAGTATGTTCCATATGTTCAGGATCGTTTAGGGATTAGTCCGGGAGAAACCCGTAAGTTGAATGTGGTATTGGAAAAAGCCGCACATGTTCGAGGCAAGGTTGTAGATGAGAATGGAAGGCCAATTGCTGCTGCCAAGGTTAGTGTCAATGGAGAGGCAGTGACTGATGCGAGAGGTGATTATCTGGTTAAGAGGGTGAAGGCAGGATCAGCTATAATCCTCGTTACAGCTGATGGATACACCCGACATAGCTCCACGGTGAATTTATTGGCGGGGGATCGAAATACGTTTAATATTGTGCTTAAAAGTAATTCGGCAGCAAAGGCTCCTGTAACGAAGTACAGATTGGTTCCTCTTACGGATATACGTAATGGGAAGTCATATATTAAAGGATTTGTACTTAAACTCAAAGTAACTGATAAACTAAATGGGACAGAGATCCAATCAACACAGTATCGTATCAACGGAGGAAAATGGATCACATACAACGAACCTGTAAAATTCTATGCACCTGATGTCAAAACGGTCGAGTATTATAGTACAGACACAGAAGGTAACAAAGAGAAATTCAATAAAATGGATTTCGTTCAAGGTACGTTTGAAGGATCGGGTGAATTTGTGGAAAAGATTGAATTTTAATCATAAATGCTTATTTTTTTATGATTGCATCTTTCGAAATACTTATAATTAGAATACTGTTAACTAGCGACTCCAATCGACCTTCCGAGGATTCAATGAAGAGTCGCTTTTTTTTTATTTCAGTTAATTAACTCAGCTGCTTTGAATCTCGAGTTGAGAAGAGTGTATAATTAAGGATGTACTTTGAATATATAAAATGATTTTCTAAGATTTATCGTAGTCAAGCGAGTATTACTGCGGTCTATTGATGTAGTGATGTCATATGTTATTTATAAACAGGAGGTACGATCGATGAGTAAAGCTACGAAAACAACAAATGAAGTCAGAAATGCGATTCAAAACCGTCGTACGGTGAAAAAATTCAAAAAAGAAGCTGTTCCTACACAGCAGATTATAGAATTGCTGGATACGGCAGTCTGGGCTCCTAACCATAAACTGCGTGAACCTTGGAGATTTTTGTTGTTTACCGGAAATGGACGGAAGAAACTGGCGGAGGCTATTGATGCAGAGATGGGAGAAGACAACAAATTCTCAGCCAATATTATGCAAGTTCCATCCGTTATGCTTGTTGTGCTGGAAGAAGATCCAAGACAGAATATCTGGGACGAAGACTTCGCTGCGGTCAGTGCATTGGTTCAGAACTTTATGCTTGCAGCCTGGAGTGAAGACATTGGAACGTTCTGGGTGACCAAGCCATTCTTGTACGCTCCCAAATTCCGCAAACCGCTTGGAATAGAGGCGGGAGAGAAGATTGTAGGTATGATTTATATGGGATATCCTGATGTTATTCCTTCTGCCAAAGAACGCACACCAGCTAAGGACAAACTCACTCTTTTTGAATAATAAATTATTGTAGACCTTAGCTATATAAGATCCCCTTACGTTTACAGGGAAATCTACGTACAAGTACCTTTCTTCACAGAAGAGAAGGGCTTGTACGTTTTTTGTCATGTTGGCGTATCCGCGTTGTAGAATCTGCATAAGGAATCCTTCTCGATCTTCCTCTGCTGTTTACAGTTTCATGCCCATTTCACTGCCTTTGCGTAAATCGGCCTGTTCTTTGCTCCATATGCTTCTAAAATAGCTTCAAAATAAATTAAGATCCAATTGACGATACTGGATGGCTTCAGCCACATGAGCTGTCACAATTTCACCTTCATGGTCCAGATCGGCAATTGTCTGTGCCATCTTGATTATCCGATCATGTGCACGCATGCTCAGGTTTAACGTTTGCAGCGTTTGCTCTAACAGTTGCTCTGCCTCTTGGGGGAGATGGATCGTTCGTCGCAAAAGCGTGCCCGAAAGCTGGCTATTCCAACGAACTGAACTTTGGGCATAACGTGTAGCCTGAATTTGATGAGCATGGATGACTTTTGCCTGCATTTCTGCAGAGGAAGGTGAGGCAGCTGATTTACGCCACTCGCCTGGTGGAGGAACTTCAACCTGAAGATCAATGCGGTCCAGCAGTGGTCCTGAAATTTTGGCTCGGTACGCGGCAACACGGGCTGGACTACATATGCAGCGTTGCTCCTCCGAATGAGCGGACAAATAACCGCAGGGACAGGGATTCATGGAACATGCTAGCATGAACTGGGCCGGAAAGGTGAACGCAGCCCGTGCCCGACTGATTGTCACTGTGCGATCCTCTAACGGCTGCCTTAATACCTCCAGCACTTGGCGCTGGAATTCAGGTAATTCATCCAGAAACAATATGCCCCGGTGGGCAAGGCTCACTTCACCTGGTTTTGGGATACCACCGCCTCCAATCAGACCAGAGGTGGATATCGTGTGGTGAGGAGAGCGAAAAGGTCTGTCTGCAATCAGGCCTTGAGGCGCTTCTTTCAACTTGCCTGCGGCACTTAATACTTTGGTGACTTCCAACGCTTCATCTTCTGACAAAGGAGGAAGGATGGAGGGTAGACGTTTGATTAACATCGTTTTGCCCGTGCCTGGCGGTCCAACGAGCAGTATATTATGCATGCCGGCTGCAGCAATCATAAGCGCGCGTTTTACATGATGCTGCCCTAGAACATCACTATAGTCGTCTGCAAATAATGGTGTTTGTCTCGTCTTCCTATCCGCCATCTTATGAGTCTTATCAGTTATAGGAGCAGCGAGGTGTGCATAATTTTTCAACACGACTGGTCCTGCATTCGAATTATTTGGTATTCCCACCGAACTAGCGGGTTGATCTGGGTTTTCCGCAGCAATATCCTGTAAATGACGAATGCCAAACACCTGGATACCTCGAATCAGTGACGCTTCCTCCACGTTATCCAAAGGCAGGAGCACGGACGTAAAGCCTTGTCGTTTGGCCAGATCCACCATGGATAAAATGCCGGGCACGGACCTGATCGAACCGTCCAACGCCAGTTCGCCAACCACTAGTGTCCGTTCCTGGGGAGGAAGTACAAGCTGGCCGCTTGTCATAAGTAAACCAATAGCGATGGCCAGATCAAAGGAAGATCCTTCCTTGCGCAGATCTGCGGGGGCCAGATTGATTGTGATTCGCTGTAAAGGATACTGATATCCGCAGTTTTTAATCGCTGCACGAACACGTTCAACGGCCTCACGAATGGCTGAATCCGGTAAACCGATGATGGATGTCTGTGGCAGACCATTGGATAAATCGGTTTCCACCTCGATCAGAACACCATCGATTCCGTACAAACACGCACTGTGTAATTTTCCGTACATAACAAAGAAACACCTCACTCGATTCTTGACTCCGCATAATACGGGCCAGTCTACGAATTAAGGTGCTTCCTCAGCTTCTATTAAGCATTTTATATAAAAGGAATCATGGAGTCAACCTGTCATTATCATTGCTGTAGTCATCTTTCCTGATCCCTGAATTTTATTTCTGGAAGGAAATCATTAAATAGCTTTGGTGAAAATGGTTACGTATAAACTTTCATTATGATTATTAAATTTGACCCGAGAAAGCGTGAATCTGTTCGATGGACTTATCTATTATTGTTGTTAAATCATGGGGCTGAACTGCTGATTATCTAATTACATTTATGTTTTACACAATCTAATTTATCATAATTAAATTGAATAGTAAAATCATTTGTGCTCAATTATTCTGTTTTTTTTCTATTTTGTGATAGTATAGATCTATAGTTCCTGTATTATTAGGAATAGATTGCACAATAGGCAGGTGAGAAAGACATATGCAGACTGACAGTTTGAAGCTGGATAACCAATTATGCTTTGCCATATATGCTTGTTCACGTGAGATTACGAAGATGTACCAGCCTTATCTGGAGGTACTTGGCGTAACGTATTCCCAGTATTTGGTGTTGATGGTTTTGTGGGAACGTGAAGAATGTACGGTTAAGGAGATCGGGGAGGCTCTCTATCTCGATTCGGGAACGTTGACACCACTTCTCAAACGTTTGCAGTCAGCAGGACTTATTAATCGCGAACGCTCAGCTCAGGACGAACGAAAAGTATTAATTACACTAACCGACTCGGGTCGTGAGTTGCGGAACAAGGCATTATCCATACCTGAATCCATTCAGGGAGATGCGTGTTTGAACAGTACAGAGTTTGAAACATTGCTGGGTCAGTTCAAAGGATTGCTGGAGAAAGTTCACGAAACCAACACTAACGCAGCCAAAAAATAAAATGTAGTTTTACATCAAGGAAACCTCAGTTTTTAGCTGAGGTTTTTTCCATATATACCCAAGCATTCACAATATGGGATCATACTCATATCAAAATACTGTCTATTAAACATTAATTTTTTAAGGAAAGCGTTTTAAAAACGTGTTACAATGAATTGGGTTTAAGTGAAAATAGTCAACATTTGTCTTTTGTTAGTCTACCAACCCGCCTTGTTGCAGTCATGTTGATAGGAGGATTCGAGAATGAATATCCATGAATATCAAGGAAAAGAAGTACTGAAACAGTATGGAGTTACCGTTCCAAACGGAAAGGTTGCTTATACAGTCGATGAAGCGGTTGCGGCCGCAGAGGCACTGGGCAGTCCGGTGACTGTTGTTAAAGCGCAAATTCACGCAGGTGGCCGGGGTAAAGCCGGCGGCGTAAAAGTGGCAAAGAGTACGGATGAAGTTCGTGCCTATGCTTCCGAAATTCTGGGCAAAGTATTGGTAACACACCAGACTGGACCAGAAGGTAAAGAAGTGAAACGTCTTCTGATTGAAGAAGGATGCGATATCCGCAAAGAGTATTATGTGGGTGTTGTTGTGGACCGTGCCACAGGCCGTGTAGTTATGATGGCTTCCGAAGAAGGCGGTACTGAGATTGAAGAAGTAGCTGAAGCTACACCTGAGAAAATTTTCAAAGAAATCATTGACCCTGCCATTGGATTGCAAGTGTTCCAGGCCCGTAAACTGGCCTACAGCATTAAGATTCCGAATGAACTGGTGAACAAAGCTGTTAAGTTCATGCTCGCGCTGTACACTGCATTTGTCGAAAAAGATTGCTCTATTGCCGAGATCAATCCTCTCGTTGTTACCGGAGATGGAAACGTTATCGCGCTAGATGCGAAATTAAACTTTGACTCCAACGCCCTGTTCCGTCACAAAGACATTTTGGAACTGCGTGACCTGGATGAAGAGGATGAAAAAGAAATCGAAGCTTCCAAATACGACCTCAGCTACATAGCACTTGATGGCAACATCGGCTGTATGGTCAATGGTGCGGGACTTGCCATGGCAACGATGGATATTATTAAATACTACGGTGGAGACCCGGCCAACTTCCTTGACGTTGGGGGCGGTGCAACAACAGAGAAGGTGACTGAAGCATTTAAGATCATCTTGTCCGATGCCAAAGTAGCTGGGATCTTTGTTAACATCTTCGGTGGCATCATGCGCTGTGATGTTATCGCCAATGGTGTTGTTGAAGCCGCGAAGCAGCTTGGCCTGACCAAACCGCTGGTTGTTCGTCTTGAAGGAACTAACGTGGAGCTTGGCAAACGTATTCTGGGTGAATCTGGCCTGAATATCGTTCCTGCTGATTCCATGGCCGATGGTGCACAAAAAATTGTTGCCCTCGTAAAATAAGTTCATTCCTTAGTACCGGAGCTGTCCGGGAATTGAAAAATAACCGTAAGGATGTGAAGCAACGTGAGTATTTTGATCGATAAAAATACAAAAGTCATTACGCAAGGCATTACGGGTTCAACGGGAATGTTCCACACGAAGGGCGCATTGGACTACGGAACCCAGATGGTAGGCGGAGTTACACCGGGTAAAGGCGGAACTAATGTGGATATCACGTTGGAAGACGGTACAGTAGCTAGTCTGCCGGTGTTCAACACTGTGCAGGAAGCGAAGGAAGCTACAGGCGCAACAGCGAGCGTCATTTACGTTCCTCCTGCATTTGCAGCAGATTCCATTATGGAAGCTGTTGATGCTGAGCTGGACCTCGTAATCTGTATTACAGAAGGTATTCCTGTTCTTGACATGATCAAGGTTGACCGCTTTATGGAAGGTAAAGATACTGTCCTGATCGGACCAAACTGTCCAGGTGTCATTACACCAGGCGAATGTAAAATCGGTATCATGCCTGGTTATATCCATATGGCAGGGCACGTAGGCGTTGTTTCCCGTAGTGGAACACTTACCTATGAAGCCGTTCATCAACTGACAACACGTGGCATTGGACAATCTTCTGCTGTAGGAATCGGGGGAGACCCTGTAAAAGGCTCCGAGTTCATTGATATCCTGAAGCGGTTCAATGAAGATCCACAGACTCATGCGGTCATCATGATTGGTGAGATTGGTGGTACAGCTGAAGAGGATGCTGCAGATTGGGTACGTGAAAACATGACCAAACCGGTTGTTGGCTTTATCGGTGGCGTAACAGCGCCTCCAGGCAAACGGATGGGCCATGCTGGCGCTATTATCTCTGGCGGTAAAGGTACAGCCAAAGAGAAAATTGCGAAGCTGGAATCATGTGGAATCAAAGTTGCACCAACTCCTGCTGAGATGGGTTCGACTTTGGTGAGTGTACTTGAGGAACGCGGTATTTTGAATTTGTGCACGACACATTAATTCTTTTTCGTTATAATAGAAGAAACGGCTCGGAAATGATTTATTTCTGGTAGACCGACTATTATGGTTACGGAAAAGGTAAGCAACCTTTTGTCCTTGAACAGGGCGAAGGGTTGCTTTTTTGCGTTTTTTTACGGGAAAAGGGGGAGGAATTGTCCCTCATCTGCGTAAACGCTTGCATTCCGTGGTCACTTAACACACAATATGAGGGAAGATCTCTTCCCGCTTTGGGAGGTTTATGGTATGGAAGAACGATGGATCTTGTTTGGGTTACATGAGATGGAGGGTATTGGCAAGAAAACAATCTCGAAACTGATTCTGGGACAACATGAATTAACCGATCTATTGAATTATGGGGAAAGCGACTGGGTCGCAGCAGGTTTGCGCAAAGATCAAGCTGCACGTTTGGCTAGCCAATTTACTATCGACTGGATCGAGAGTAAAAGAGAACACGTTTACAATCAGGGGATAGAGGTTATTACTTATCTGGATCAGAATTATCCCATATTAATGAAGGAAACCGTTCAGCCTCCCTGGGTAATGTATGCTCGAGGGGATGTTAGTTTGCTTCACAATTCGTCTATTGCCATGGTGGGAACTCGTATGCCAACCGTGTATGGGCGCAAAGTTGGAGAAAAGCTGGCAGAGCAATTATGCAATGCAGGACTGACGATTGTAAGCGGGCTTGCCCGCGGTATTGATAGCGTATGTCATGAGGCAGTACTACGTGCTAAAGGAAAAACGATTGCAGTATTTGGAACAGGGATTGATAATATATACCCACCCGAAAATACAAGCCTCGCTGAACGAATCGCGGAGACGGCTGCTTTTGTCGGAATATCCACCAGGTACGAGAGCGCGCCAGGGATTATTTCCGGAACGGAATCGAATCATTGCCGGTCTGACATTGGGAACATTGGTTGTTGAGGCTGACATTCGCAGTGGTTCACTCATTACAGCAGATGCTGCGCTTGAAGCAGGCAGGGATGTATTTGCAGTCCCTGGACCTATTACATCGCCGAAAAGTCGGGGAGCACACAATCTTATCCGTCAAGGGGCCAAATTGGTCACTTGTGCAGCAGATGTATTGGAAGAGTATCGATTGGGCTTGCCAAATGCAGAACAACTTCCTTACAATAGAGGACGTTCGACCGAAACAAGCGAGCCTTCCGGGCGAGGGATATTCGCTGAGGTTAAGCTCTCTCCAGATGAACAACGTGTGATTTATCTGTTGGAACAGGGAGAACAATCATTGGATCAACTGGTTGAGCTGCTTGGTTGGGATTTTGGACATTTGCATTCAGTTCTGTTATCTTTAATCATAAAAAAGCAGATTAGCCAATTACCAGGCACTAAATACGCGAGGGTATGACGAAGCTACAACCTACGTAGTGCGTGGAAATATATAATTAGCAGAAGTTATTAACTATGCATAAGCTTACAGAAACAGTTTCATGACAGTTTCATGACTGAGAGGAGGATGAACCTATGGCGGATGCACTCGTAATCGTGGAGTCGCCCTCAAAGGCGAAGACGATAGGCAAATATTTAGGCAGCAAGTTCATCGTAAAAGCTTCGATGGGGCATATTCGCGATTTGCCAAAGAGTCAGATCGGCGTTGAGGTAGAGAATGATTTTAATCCGAAATATATTACGATCCGCGGCAAAGGTTCAATTTTGAAAGAACTGAAGGATGCACGGAAGAAAGTGAAAAAAGTGTATCTCGCAGCTGACCCGGATCGCGAAGGTGAGGCTATCGCATGGCATTTGGCCCATGCCCTTGAACTGGACGATACGGCAGATTGCCGGGTTGTATTTAATGAAATTACAAAACAGGCGGTCAAAGATGCGTTCAAAACGCCGCGGAAAATCAATATGGATTTGGTTAACGCGCAACAGGCAAGACGTATTCTGGATCGGCTCGTTGGATATAAAATTAGTCCGTTATTATGGAAGAAAGTAAAAAAAGGATTGTCTGCAGGCCGGGTTCAGTCCGTGGCTGTTAAAATCATTTTAGATCGTGAAAATGAAATTGATGATTTTGAGCCGGAAGAATACTGGAGCATTACTGCCAAACTGACAGCAGACGGCAATCCGTTTGAAGCCAAGTTTCATAAACTGAACGGGGCCAAAACAGAGCTGGGCAGTGAAGCGGAAGTGCAAGCGATCCTGAAACAGATCGAAGGTGCAGACTTTACGATCAAGGAAGTTAAAGAGAAAGAACGGAGCCGTAACCCTTCCGCCCCGTTTACAACGAGTTCTCTGCAACAGGAAGCGGCGCGTAAATTGAATTTCAGAGCTTCCAAGACGATGTCAGTCGCCCAACAACTATATGAAGGTGTAGACCTTGGAAAAGAAGGCACAGTAGGTCTCATCACGTATATGCGTACTGACTCCACACGAATTGCGGCATCTGCACAAGAAGAAGCCAAAGAATATATCGTTGGTAAGTATGGTGAGCCATTTGCACCTGAGACTCCACGAAACTATTCCAAAAAAGCAGCTAATGCTCAGGATGCGCATGAAGCGATTCGTCCAACTTCAATTCTGCGTGACCCTGACTCAATCAAGTCGTTTATGAGTCGTGATCAGTTCCGGTTGTATAAACTGGTATGGGAACGTTTTGTAGCGAGCCAAATGTCTTCGGCTATTCTGGATACACTCTCTGTAGATATTGCTGCGGGGGACACCATTTTCCGTGCAGCAGGTTCGAAGGTACGATTCCAAGGTTTCATGAAGGTATATGTTGAAGGAAACGACGATGGTACAACCGATGAAGATCGTCTGCTGCCTCCGTTGAAAAGTGGAGATGTGCTTGAGAAGCAGGAGATTGAGCCAAAACAGCATTTTACACAACCTCCCCCCCGTTATACGGAGGCAAGGTTGGTTAAGACGCTTGAGGAATTGGGTATAGGGCGTCCGAGTACATATGCGCCAACACTGGAGACCATTCAGAAGCGCGGATATGTTGCAATTGAGGAAAAGAAATTCATGCCGACCGAGCTGGGTGAACTGGTCATCGAACAGATGGAAGAGTTTTTCCCTGAAATCCTGAATGTAGAGTTTACCGCGAACATGGAAGGTGATCTTGACCATGTGGAGGAAGGTTCCGAGGATTGGGTCAAAGTACTCGCAGAATTCTATGAATCTTTTGAGAAACGCCTTGAGTTTGCGGAAGAAGAAATGAAAGAAATCGAGATTGAAGACGAAGTATCGGATGAGATCTGTGAGAAGTGCGGCAAACCGCTGGTTTATAAACTCGGACGTTTTGGCAAGTTTCTTGCGTGCTCTGGCTTCCCTGATTGCCGGAATACCAAACCGATTATCAAGGATATCGGCGTGACTTGTCCGAAGTGTAAGGAAGGTCATGTTGTTGAGCGTCGTAGCAAAAAAGGACGTATTTTCTACGGTTGTGACAAATATCCTGAATGTGATTTTGTCTCATGGGACAGACCTTCAGCCAAACCATGTCCAAGTTGCGGATCGCTAATGATTGAAAAGCGGAACAAAAAGGGAGCACGATTGCAGTGTACTTCATGTGATCATCAGGAGCCGGTGGATGAACCGGATGACGAATCAGCGGATTAATATATATGCGAATCAAATTTAGTAAATTTTGAAATTGTTTTATGGGGGTAAATGATTTTGACGAATGAACAACAAGTAACCGTTATTGGTGCCGGGCTGGCAGGAACAGAAGCGGCCTGGCAGATTGCAAGTCGCGGCGTACGCGTAAAATTATACGAGATGAGACCTGTTGTAAAAACGCCAGCCCATCATACGGATAAATTTGCAGAACTGGTATGTAGCAACTCGCTGCGTGCGAATGGATTGACCAATGCAGTGGGTGTGTTAAAAGAAGAAATGAGAATGCTCAATTCTCTCGTATTGTCAGCAGCAGACAAACATGCAGTTCCCGCAGGTGGTGCACTTGCTGTGGACCGTGATGGATTTTCAGGCGAGATTACATCCACGTTGCACCAGCATCCGCTCATCGAAGTGGTGAATGAGGAATTAACTTCTCTGCCGGAAGATGGCATCGTTGTTGTTGCAACGGGCCCGCTGACCTCACCTGCATTGTCTGAGCAAATCAAGGCACTAATGGGGGAAGAGTATTTCTACTTCTATGATGCAGCTGCACCGATCATCGAAAAAGATTCAATTGATATGAATAAAGTGTATCTGGCTTCCCGTTATGATAAGGGTGAAGCGGCATATCTGAACTGTCCGATGACAGAAGAAGAGTTTGATGTCTTCTATGAAGCTCTCATTACTGCTGAAGTCGCTCAATTGAAAGAGTTCGAGAAAGAAATCTACTTTGAAGGTTGTATGCCAATCGAAGTGATGATGAAACGCGGAAAACAGACGGCTCTGTTTGGTCCAATGAAACCGGTAGGTCTGGTTAACCCTCATACAGGAGAGTTGCCACATGCGGTTGTTCAGCTTAGACAGGACAATGCAGCTGGAACCCTGTATAACTTGGTGGGCTTCCAGACGCATCTGAAATGGGGAGAACAGAAACGTGTCTTTTCCCTTATTCCTGGACTTGAAAATGCAGAGTTCGTTCGTTATGGCGTAATGCATCGTAATACATTTATTAACTCTCCTAAACTGCTTCTTCCGACGTATCAGTTTAAAGAGCGTCCAAACCTGTTCTTTGCAGGTCAGATGACGGGTGTAGAAGGATATGTGGAATCTGCTGCATCAGGGCTGATTGCCGGCATGAACGCAGCCAAAGCAGCACTTGGGCAGGAACTGGTGGTATTGCCGGTAGAAACAACACTTGGCAGTATGGCTCAGTATATTACAACTGCTGACTTCAAGCACTTCCAACCAATGAACGCAAACTTTGGTTTGCTGCCGAAGCTTGAAACAAAGATTCGTAACAAAAAGGAAAAAAATGAAGCTCTTGCACAGCGTGCCCTGGATGGCATCATCAGTTTTGCTGCGGCAGAAGGTCTAACTGTTCCGGAACGCGTATAAATTATTCGTGGGAGGATGCTGATATCATGGATATGTCATTTCATGCTACAACGATCTGTGCTGTTCGTCATAATGGTAAGGCTGCAATCGCAGGAGATGGTCAGGTGACCATGGGCCAAAGTGTTGTGATGAAGAATACAGCCAAGAAGGTAAGACGTTTGTACCGCGGACAGGTTGTTGCTGGCTTTGCTGGTTCTGTGGCGGATGCGATCACCCTGTTTGAGAAATTCGAAGGTAAGCTGGAGGAGCACCATGGTAACTTGCAACGTGCTGCTGTAGAGCTTGCCAAGGATTGGCGTCAGGATCGGATCTTGCGTAAGCTTGAGGCGCTGTTGATTGTGATGGACAAATCAGGTATGCTGCTCATTTCAGGCGGCGGGGAGATAATTGAACCGGATGATGACGTTATTGCTATCGGATCAGGTGGAAACTTTGCCTTATCTGCTGCGCGTGCGTTGAAACGTCATGCAGTAAACCTGGAAGCGAAAGATATTGCGCGTGAATCACTTCAGATTGCCTCGGAGCTATGTGTATATACCAATAATAATATTATTGTAGAAGAGTTATAAGCCAAAGAAATCTCCCGTAGTGGAGCATGATTCTGTAATCTGCTCCAGGACGTCTAGGGGATTCTTTGTCCTTGTTAGGAAAAATAAATTCAACATACTGGTAGGAGGGAAGCAATATGAATACTCAAGCGTTAACACCGAGACAGATTGTTGCAGAGCTTGACAAGTATATTGTAGGTCAAAAGAAAGCTAAAAAATCGGTAGCGGTAGCTCTTCGTAATCGTTATCGGCGTAGCCTTTTGCCAGAGCACACTCAGGACGACATTGTGCCTAAAAATATCTTGATGATTGGACCTACCGGTGTGGGTAAAACGGAAATCGCCCGTCGCCTTGCTAAACTGGTAGGTGCGCCATTTGTGAAAGTGGAAGCTACCAAGTTCACTGAAGTAGGTTACGTTGGCCGTGACGTTGAATCGATGGTGCGTGATCTGATTGAGACATCACTGCGGATGGTGAAGCTGGAGCGGACTGAAAAAGTGAAGGACAAAGCTGAAGAAGCTGCCAATGAGCGAATTGTACATATTTTGGCTCCTTCACAGTCTAAGTCCAAGAGTCAGCGTAATCCCTTTGAGATGATCTTTGGGAATAATGGCAACAACGTTCAGGAGCAGGATGAGCCAGAACCGGATACGGGGGTTGCCGAACGCCGCCGTAAGATCAAGTTTGATCTGTTATCTGGCAAGTTGGAGGATGACATCATTGAAATTGATGTCGAAGACACTTCGCCTAACATGATGGACATGTTTGCTGGTCAAGGTAATGATCAGATGGGCATGAACATGCAGGAGATGTTTGGTAGCTTGTTGCCTCGTCGTACGAAAAAACGTAAACTCGCTATTAAAGAAGCGCGCAAAGTGTTGATCCAGGAAGAAGCAGGGAAATTGATCGACATGGATGATGTTACCCAGGAGTCCATTCGCCGGGCGGAGCAGACAGGTATCATTTTCATAGATGAAATCGACAAGGTTGCCAGCCAAGGACGCGGTAGTGGACCCGATGTATCCCGTGAGGGTGTGCAACGTGACATTCTGCCTATCGTAGAGGGCTCTACAGTAATGACGAAATATGGCCCTGTCAAAACGGATTATATTCTGTTTATGGCAGCTGGAGCATTCCATGTCGCCAAACCTTCTGATCTGATTCCTGAGCTTCAGGGGCGCTTCCCAATTCGTGTGGAACTAAGTAGTCTTACACTGGAGGAGTTTGTATCCATTTTGACTGAACCCCAAAATGCACTGACCAAGCAGTATGTTGATCTGTTGCGCACAGAGAATATTGAGATTGAGTTCTCGGACGAGGCCATTCGCGAGATTGCCAAATTGGCTGAATCCGTCAATCAAAATACAGAAAATATAGGTGCTCGTCGATTGCATACGATTCTTGAAAAGCTTTTGGAGGATTTATCCTTTGAGGCACCTGAGCTTACACTGGAACGTATGGTGATCACTCCGGAGTATGTCCGGGAGAAATTAAATGATATTGCGCTTGATCGTGATTTGAGTCAGTATATCCTGTAACATAGGGCTAGCCATGTAGTTGTTAAAATGATGTTATAAATGAACGGTATGCAAGAGAGTAGAGAACATTTGTGTGATCGACAAAGGGACGCGATCCTTTAACGAATCACAAAGGCCCTCTTACTTGGCGCATATCGTTTATTTTTGTTTCTATCTAAAGGATTTTGATGTTACAACCGATAAAAGATGTGTGGTTGTTATACGGATCGACAAAACCTAGGACTTGTGCCGCATGTATACGGAGTTAAAACCTATCGGAGTGGTAGTTATTCTTCCATTCCATACCCAATGATTCCCATTAAAAGAATTTTCCTTATTCCAAGTCTGGTCATCGGTTTAGTTGACAGATTGGTAAATGTTGCGTAAATGCGCAAAATGATGAATTGTTGAAAAGTTTGAAGTCACTAATTGTTTTCTTAAAATTAAAATATATAGGCCCCACTTAATTGTTAAGAAAGTGTTGTGTGGGCAAGACGAGTTTTCTTCATTCTTGAAAGATAACTTGTCAATTGATTAATATACAGCTTTGTATGTATACCTACCATATTGTCCATAAACCCTTAGTATAACGGCAAAAAATTCTAACATTATCAACTATGAAATATTCGGAAATATACATAATTACGTGCGGTATAAGCTCATGTTGAGACTCGAAATTTTTTTTTTATTTTAAGAATGTTTAAGAACAATAAGGGAGAGTATTAACATACTTTTATTTTGGGACCGAACATTTACGAAAAAATTCATAATTTGCAGAAAATACACAAAAAGCCCTGTCTTTCAGAAAAGATAGGGCTTTTTTCTTATTGTAATAAATCCCAAACTCGAAGAAACTTATGTTATACGACAACATCAGAGTTAATTCTACTTAAGTCCTAGAAAACCGTGTAAAGACGAATGTTTTTGTCGAAAAAAACATAAGAATTTTCAAGGGAAAAGATACAATCTTTTTCCATAACTTCTAAAGAGAGGAGGGAGATTGTGAATCTTTTAAACGATATCAGCTTTAAAAGATTGCAAGGTGCACTCGATGCTTCCAATATCAGACAACGAACAATTGCTGACAACATCGCGAACGCCGATACCCCGTATTTCAAGCGCTCGGACGTTTCTTTTGAAGAAATGTTGCAAGGGCAAATGAATGGAGATATGCCTGTTCTTAAGGGTAAAGTAACTGATGCAAGGCATTTTGTCATAGGTCCTTCCTCTTCCGTACCCACGCCAGTAGTTAATATGGACCAGTCAACCTCCATGAATAACAACGAAAACAATGTCGATATAGACAGAGAAATGAGTCTTCTGGCGGAGAATCAGTTACGTTATAACGCTTATATTCAGCAAGTGAACGAACAAATTAAAATCATGCGTGTTGGCGTGGAAGGGAGATAACCTAAATTGAACATTAGTAATAGTTTTAGTATAAGTAGCTCAGCTCTGACAGCCCAACGGTTGCGGATGGACGTTATATCTTCCAACATTGCCAACGCAGAGACGACGCGCGCGAGCGTATCCAATGGTGAAGCGGTCCCTTACAAACGTAAAATGGTTGTACTTGAGCCGAATAAAACGTCATTTGGTACGATGCTGCAAAATCAGATGAGAGGTAGCGGTTCAGGAGATGGCGTAAGAGTAACGGAGATTCGCGAGGATCAGTCACCTTTGAAACCTGTGTATGACCCTTCTCATCCGGATGCAAACGCAGAAGGATATGTATTTATGCCTAATGTGGATATTGCGAAAGAAATGGTCGACATGATCTCTGCTTCGCGTTCATATGAAGCAAACGTAACAGCACTGAATTCAACCAAAGCGATGATCTCCAAAGCTTTGGAGATTGGAAGATAATCTGCTTAGAAATGAAAATAAGAAAAATACAAACCAGGGATGAAGGGGAGGGACATTAATGATTCAGAACAACATGTTTAGCACACAGGGGATACAACCGCTACAGATGAAGAGTGCAACCGAAAGTAAGCCTTCTACACCAGCCGAAACCATTCAGAGCTTCGGTACATACTTACAGAATGCATTAGGGTCCGTTGCAGCACAGGAGGCTCAATCGCATGAAATGTCGAATCAATTTTTGGTCGGCAAAGCGAATGTGGATCAAGTGATGATTGCTTCAGAACAGGCCTTGTTAAGCCTACAACTCACAACTCAAGTCCGAAACAAAGTGGTCGAAGCATACCAAGAAGTTATGCGAACGCAGTTATAAAATAACCTACTTGCGCTTCGATAATAGCGCTGATCATTACAACAAAGCAGCTGCGATGCTGCTCCTGATCGTCAACCTATGAAACGGCTAGGGTTGAGTAAGGACAGACTAAGCAAAGTTTCGGATGGGGTGACAGAGTGAATGAGAGAATCGCCCAGTACAGGGATAAGGCATCCCAGTATTGGAATAGTTTTAGCAAAAAGCAAAAAATATTATTTATATCCACCTTCCTGTTCCTGATTTTGGCTGCAGTTGTACTCACGATGCAATTGTCCAAGACGGAATATGAAGTTGCTTTTACAGATTTGAATGCAAGTGATTCAGCGGGCGTGATCAGTTATCTCGATTCATCTAGCATTCCATACAAATTAAGTTCAGATGGCAAGACCATATCCGTACCGAGTACAAGTGTTGCAATTGCAAAGGTGAATGTTGGATCTCAAGGGATTATTCAGAATGGTTCATTAGGGTATAAGTCATTCGAGGAGTCATCATCCCCCATCGGGATGACGGATAAAGAGTTTGATGTAAAGTACAACAACGCTATAAACGGAGAAGTTGAACAGTTACTTCAGCGGATGCAAGGGATACAGGATGCTAAAGTACTCGTGAATATGCCGAAAGATAACATCTTTGCTGGTTTAGAAGAACAAGACAAAGCATCAGCGTCGGTAGCTCTCCAATTCAAACCGGGTTATCACCCAAATCAGGCAGCGGTAGATGGCTACTTTAACTTGGTTAAAACTGCAATTCCTAATCTGCCTGTTGAGAACATCACAATTACGAACACAGATGAAGCAGAATTGATTCCAACTGCCCGAGGTGGCAGTGGCGGGTTGTCTTCCGAAGTTCAAGAGAACATGGCACTACAGAAAAAGTTTGAAAATGATGTCCGTAATAACGTAAAGCAATTCCTTTCCCAGATTGTAGGCGAAGACAAAGTTAATGTTTTGGTAGCCTCGAAGCTTAATTTTGACAAAGAAACACGTAAGGAAAATCTGGTCACACCTGTTGATGTAGATAATATGAAAGGCATCGAGATCAGTGTGCAGGAGATTCAAAAGAGCTACACTGGCGCAAGCAATCCAACAGGTGGTGTTGCTGGCACAGGACAAGAGGAAGTTCCGGGTTACCCATCATCTGATGCAACCGGTAACTCTACCTCCGAAGAATCATCAAGCACTATAAACTACGATGTTAATCGAATTGCCAAGGATATTATTTCCAGTCCGTATACTGTAAAAGACTTAACCATTAACGTTGCGGTTGAACCACCGAATGGAGAAACAGAATTACAGGGACCGGTTCAGGACGCAATTGAGAATATTTTGGTTAACATTGTTCGTGCTTCATTGGCAGACTCAGGCACTGTAATAAGTGACGCCGATCTGACAAAGAAAGTTTCAGTCATGTCACAAGGCTTCCAGACTGCCTCTGCAGACAATACAGGTTTCCAACTTTCCTCAACGATGATGTGGGGTGGAGGCGCACTCATAGCGGCATTGATCGCAGCGGTAGTTATATTGTTAGTACGCCGTCGCCGCAAACAAAACGAAGTCGAAGAAGAAGAGATTCCTCTTCCAATAGCAACAGAGTTCCCGTCCATTACGCTGGACAGTGTAACGAACGAAAGTCAGGTGCGCAAACAATTGGAGAGTTTGGCCAAGAAAAAGCCAGACGAATTCGTCAATCTGCTGCGTACATGGCTGGCTGACGAATAGAGGTGAGCGCATTGGCAAAGGCAAGCAGTCAAGGTTTGACTGGCAGACAAAAAGCAGCAATATTGTTGATTACATTAGGTCCGGAAGTATCGGCTCAGATTTTCAAACATCTGCGTGACGAAGAGATCGAGCAACTTACGTTGGAGATTGCCAACGTTCGCAAAGTTGATTCTTCCGAAAAGGATATGATCATGGCCGAGTTTCACCAGATCTGTCTGGCGCAGGAATATATCTCTCAGGGCGGTATCAATTACGCCAGAGAAATCCTGGAGAAAGCTCT
Source organism: Paenibacillus xylanexedens (assembly GCF_001908275.1). Taxonomy (NCBI): domain Bacteria; kingdom Bacillati; phylum Bacillota; class Bacilli; order Caryophanales; family Paenibacillaceae; genus Paenibacillus; species Paenibacillus xylanexedens. The sequence continues at coordinate 3,358,069 of NZ_CP018620.1, forward strand.
GGGTTCATCAAAAGCACTTGAAGTCATTAATCGTTTGACAGCTACGCTGCAAGTCAGACCATTTGACTTTGCGCGCAAAGCAGATCCGAATCAAATTTTGAACTTTATTCAGAATGAAAGCCCGCAAACGATTGCCCTGGTTCTGTCTTACCTGCAATTCGAACAGGCTGCAGCGATTCTATCATCCTTGCCACAAGAGAAGCAGGCAGATGTCGCTCGCCGCGTTGCAGTTATGGATAGTACTTCGCCAGAAGTTATCTCTCAAGTGGAGCGGGTTCTGGAACAGAAGTTATCCTCTACCGTAACGCAGGATTACACCAATGCAGGTGGTATCGAATCGATCGTTCAGATTCTGAACGGAGTCGATCGGGGTACAGAACGTACCATTTTGGACTCGCTTGAAATTCAGGATCCAGAGCTTGCAGAGGAAATCAAAAAACGCATGTTTGTATTCGAAGATATCGTCAATGTGGATGATCGTTCGATTCAGCGCATTATTCGGGATATCGACAACGCAGATTTGCAACTCGCACTCAAAGTGGCAAGCGAAGAAGTTCGGGATGCCGTGTTCCGGAATATGTCGAAACGGATGTCCGAGACATTCAAAGAAGAGATGGAATTCATGGGACCTGTGCGATTGCGTGATGTTGAGGAAGCTCAGACTCGTATCGTAGGAACGATACGCAGATTGGAAGAAGCCGGTGAGATCATTATCGCACGCGGTGGAGGAGATGATATCATTGTCTAATTTGATTAAATCTTTCCAGTATGTACCCGTTGATGACCGTAAAAAACTTGAAAATCATCATCATTATGGTGGTACTGAGGAGTCTGAAACGGAATTATACGGTGACAGTGCTGAAGGTTCTGAAGCAGAAACGCTTCAAGCACGCGTGGACGAAGAAACACAACGTCTTACCGCAGAAATGCTGGAAGATGCCAAGGAGTTTGCAGAAAAGCAAGTACGTGAAGCTTCAGAAGAGGCAGAGCGCATGCTTCAAGAAGCCCGTGAACAGATCGACAGCTGGTGGCAGGAACAACGACAACAGGATGAACATCTGACTGAAGCGCTTCGTTCACAAGGTTTCCAACAGGGTTTTGAAGAAGGCAAAGTACAAGCTGAACTGGATCTCCAGGTGCAGATCGAAAAGATGATGATTGAAGCCCAGGAAGTGCTCAAGGAAGCTTATGTAGCTAAAGATCAGATCATTCAGGAAGCTGAACCGTTCCTCGTGGAGCTCGCTTGCGGGATCGCTGAGAAAGTCATTGATAAGCAACTTACCATTGAACCCGATCATACATTGGAACTGATTCGTCAGAGTTTGTCACGTAAACGGGAGCAGGGTTTGATCACACTCTGTGTGGCACCTGATCAGTTTACATTTGTACAGGCAGCTCGTGAAGAATTGTCTCTGTCTATTGACTCTCAGGCAGAATTGCAGATTTTGCCTGATTCAACGGTCAAAGATAAGGGATGTGTCATTCGTTCCTCGTTCGGAAGTGTAGATGCGAGAATTGATACACAGCTTGCTGAGATTAAAAAAGAACTGGTCCGCATAGCACTTGAGGATGAGGAGCGAAAAAATCAACATGAAGGTTCTTAGTTCACAGCGATATATGGAACATTTGCGCCAATTCGATCCTGTTCGTATTAACGGCAAAGTTACTCAGGTCATTGGTCTTATGGTGGAGTCAGAAGGGCCAGATGCAAGTATCGGTGACGTATGTTATATCTATCCTGGTAAATCGGCTAAGCCTCTTCAGGCCGAAGTTGTTGGGTTTCGAGATAACAAAGTGCTGCTTATGCCACTGGGTGAACTTCAATCCATCGGTCCTGGTTGCGATGTAGTAGGTACGGGTAAACCACTCGGCGTTCAGGTAGGCTCCGAATTGCTCGGTAAAGTATTGGACGGACTTGGACAACCGCTGGACGGTTCCCTCCTTCCATCCAGAATGCCGATGTACTCTACCTCCAATACACCGGTTAATCCAATGGATCGTCCGCGTGTACTTGAAACGATGGGTGTTGGTGTAAGAGCTATCGACGGATTGTTGACCGTAGGTAAGGGACAGCGTGTAGGTATATTTGCCGGTTCTGGTGTTGGAAAGAGTACGTTGATGGGCATGATCGCTCGTAATACAGCAGCAGATGTCAATGTCATCGCACTTGTGGGTGAGCGTGGACGTGAGGTACGCGACTTTATTGAACGGGATCTGGGTCCGGAAGGACTGGAACGCTCCGTAGTCATTGTTGCAACTTCAGATCAGCCTGCCCTGATTCGGATCAAGGGAGCAGTTATTGCGACCACTATTGCAGAGTATTTCCGAGATCGTGGAATGAACGTGATGCTCATGATGGATTCGGTAACCCGATATGCGATGGCACAAAGGGAAGTTGGTCTGGCCGTAGGTGAACCTCCGGCAATGAGAGGATATACGCCATCGGTTTTTGCGAGTTTGCCAAAACTGCTTGAACGGGCGGGTACAGGACCTACCGGTTCGATTACAGCCTTTTACACCGTTCTGGTCGATGGGGATGACATGAATGAACCAATCGCGGATGCGGTAAGGGGTATTCTGGATGGACACATTGTGTTAAATCGATCCATTGCAAATAAAGGTCATTTTCCAGCGATTGATGTGTTAGCCAGCATAAGCCGTGTTATGAAGGATATTGCTCCAGAAGAGCAGTTGGAAGCCGTTAATAATATGAAACGTTTGATGGCTGTGTACAAAGAATCGGAAGATTTGATCAATATTGGAGCTTACCAGCGGGGATCAAATGCAGCCATAGATGAATCGATAGACCAGATTGATAGTATATGGAACTTTACCAAGCAGAAAGTCGACGAGAAAGTCACTTTAAGTGAAGTACAGGAACGTTTGATTCTTGAATTTGCAAGGAGATGAATGGGTAAACGATGAAATTTCGATATCATTTCCAGAAAGTTGTTGACCTGAAGAGTAATGAAAAAACACAGGCAGAGTGGATGTTATCCACAGCGATCGGTAAACTACAGACGGAGGAAGAACATCTGATACAACTTCTTAATGATAGAAGTAATCTGATCGGCATTATCCAATCTGCTACGGAAAATACAGCGTCTGTAAACAGTCTGCAGGAGATGCAGCGTTATGTACATCACCTTGACGAGTGCATTTCACGCAAAAACAGTGATGTTAAACATGCTCAGGTCAATGTGCAACGGAATCAGACGTTTCTGAACGGTAAGATGGTTGATGAAAAAGTATGGCTTGGAGCGAGAGACAAGGCAAAAATCAAATTTCAGCAGGAGATGCTCCTCCGGGAACAGAACGATCTGGACGAGATGGCTACTGTACGCTTCGCTGCCAAAGCCGGACGCGCGAATTGATGTGAGCCGGACGCGAAGTTGTCTCGTGAAGGAGGAATGAACGATGGCTGTTAAAGATGATAGCGACATGGAAAAAGAGTCGGGAGGCGGTTGGGAAAAGTTTCTCATGATTTCTATCCCGATTGTATTCACCGTGGTTTTGCTAGGTGTACTACTTACGCTATTTAATGTAGATATTCGTAATAATTTGTTTGAATTCGCCAACAAGATACCGGTAGTCAAGGAATGGGTACCTGATCCTGTACTGGATCCGGAGAAGGAAAAGCTGGAGAAGAGTGAGCAACAGGTTGAAAGTGCTGAAGCCACAATTGAAAAGCTGAAATCCCAAGTAACTGCCAAAGAAACAGAGCTCAAGGCAGCACAGGAAGCGACAACAACCGAAGCAAAGAAGGCCACGGACCTTCAGAAGAAGTTGGATGATGCGGAAAAAGCGGCTGAAACGGCTACAGCAGCAACGCCGGAGACAGAATCTGATTATCAGAAACAAATCAAAGATTTGGCTAAAATGTATGCTGACATGAGCCCAAGCAAAGCTGCACCGATTTTGCAAAATATGACGAATGAGGAAATGGTATTGTTGTTGAATGCCATGCAGTCATCTGCTCGGACCAAGGTGCTTGAAAAGATGGACCCGAAAACAGCAGCCGATGTCACTATGATGATGAAGGATGCTAAACCGTCCGGAGATCTGGCACTGGATGCGCTGCAATCCAGATTGAAGAAAGAAACCGCAGCAACTTCAACTGCATCCACAACCACAAGCAAAAACCTGGATAAAAACCAGCTTAGTCAAACATTTGCTTCGATGTCTGCTTCAAGTGGTGCCAAGTTATTATTGGAAACATACAAGTTAAGTCCTGACAAAACATTGACCATCCTGAATTCAGTAGATGATGCAACACGCTCTCAATTGCTTGAGAACATGTCTTCAGAGGACTCGGTTGAAACTGCAAAAATCTTGAACAGATTAACGGGCAACAAGTAGATCTGATTAAACTGTGATAACCGAGAGGAGGTGAAATAAATGTCGATCGTATATCAAATGGCATCCACAGCATCTGCAAAAGCAACGGGAACAGGTCAGACAACCGGAGCACAATCGAAAGGTTCAGCTGCAGGTGCTAGCGGTGAATTTCTCCAAACTCTTGCACAATCGCTATCTGGAGGAAACACAGAAGGTGATAGTTCAAGCGCTACCGGAAGTTTAACTGCCAATCCGTTGGTGTTTTCCTTTGCTACAAGTGAAGAAGGAGAAACGGCATCAATCACGGCTGTACTGAATTCGTTGTTCACGGACTTGGATGTGCTTGACGAAGCTTTGGAAAATGACCCAGCTCTACTTGCAGGTTTGCAAACTCTGATACAACAGATGTATACACAATTAAGTAATCCTTCAGGTACTAATGCAGAAGGTTCCGACGAGTCTTCGAACGGAGCGGAAAGCGTAAAAACAGTACCCGCAATTGAACTGTCGCAGCATCCGGCAGCAGTACGTTTTGTTCTGCAAGATATGCTTACACAATTAGTAGCTGGAATGAATGATCCTGAGAGTAACGTTGCGAAGAACGCTCCTGAATTCAAACATTTGTTACAATCTCTGCAGAGTCAGCTTCAAGAGGCTGGAGTGGATACCACTGGTAACAAAGGATGGACTGAACTGAAATCCATATTGGATACATTGACTGCAGTTAAGGATCAGACTGCACAAGTCGCTCCAAGTACTTCGCTTCAAACATCCAAACAGGATTCGGTCGTACCACAAGTTCTTGTTGCGGCAGTGGCGAATTCTGGAACCCAGGTGAAAGCTGAGGCTGAGACAACATCTGCTTCAAATGCAGGTGGAGAAGTGGAACACTCAACCATCATTACTGCAGGAGAGCTGTCCTTGCGTTCATCAGGTACTACAGCAGGAAAACCGGCTGAACCTGTAATGCAAACATCACAGTTTGCCAAGGAAATGACACAGTTTGTTGTTAACAAGCTGGATATTGTCCAGCAAAAAGGATTTTCCGAGGCGACCATCTCACTTCGGCCTGAGCATCTAGGTAAGTTGGATGTTCAAATTACCTTGCAGAACGGGCAGTTGGTTGCACGGTTTATGACTGAACATACGATGGCTAAAGACATGCTTGAACAACAAATGACGCAGCTACGTTCTTCACTTCAAGCCCAGGGAATTCAAGTGGAACGACTTGAGGTTACCCAGAACAGTTCAATCGGATCACAGATGTATCAGGACGGAGGCCGTCAGCCGGGAAGTAACTCTCAGCAACAACGCCGTTCGCGTGAGCGTGAGGAACAATCGGATGATGCTATAGCTACAGCAGGGATTCAAGAAGAATTGCGTAACTGGCGTAGCGAGCAAGTCGAAGGAAATGAATTACAGAGAGATACGTTTAGTGCTAAGGCTTAAACAGAAATGAGGTGAGCAAATGGCTAATGAAAATGTTTCAATGAATAATACCTGGCCGAACTATTCGGCAGCCAATAAAGCAACCACAAGTGCTGCAACAAAAGAATTGGGTAAAGATCAGTTTCTAAAAATCCTGATTACCCAGCTGCAAAATCAAGACCCGATGCAGCCGATGGAGGATAAGGAATTTATCGCTCAAATGGCACAGTTCAGCTCAGTGGAACAACTGGTCAATATTTCTACGCAGCTTAAAACATTGAACCAGTCCCTTGGTGCTGTATCCGGCATGATTGGCATGGAGGTAAGTTGGCTTTCATCTAATAAAGATGATAACGGAACTCTTCGTCAAGGTATTGTAGATTCCATCATTGTAAGAGATAGCGTTCAATACGCAAAAGTAGGCAACGACGAGATTAAGCTGGATGAGATCATTCAGGTGAATTATCCAAAACAGGCAGAAGAGAGTCAAACTCCGGTACAGAACGTTCAGGATGTAACCCCTGAAACGAACGAGAGCCAGGAAGTTGAATCATCCGCTGAAACGGGTGATACGGAAGATAGCGGGAAAACGATATGAGTGATCGCATAACGGTTGGACAATTATACGCAGGCCCGATTACACCGAATATGCTTCAAAGACCCAAAACAGGAGAAGCTTCGGCTATACCCGAAAAACCTTTTGCAAAAGTACTGGAAGATAATCTTCTGAAATTGAGCAATCATGCTGCCAAACGATTGGAACAGCGTGGTATTGAACTCAAGACTGAGCAAATGGAACAGATTGGTTCTGCTTTGGACAAAGCTGCTGCCAAAGGAGCCAAAGAGTCATTGATTTTAATGCAGGATATGGCTTTTATCGTCAATGTCAAAAATCGTACTGTGGTTACAGCTATGGATAGTGAGAGCATGAAGGATAATGTGTTCACTCAGATTGATAGTGCCGTAATCATTTCTTGACCGGCTGGCCCTTCTCGGGAGCCGGAATGCCGCTGACCGACTGATGCGGTAACCAAATGAAGACTGGGAGGATTTTTAAAAATGTTGAAATCAATGTACTCAGGCGTTTCCGGGATGCGGGGTTTCCAAACAAAACTCGACGTAATTGGTAACAATATTGCGAACGTAAACACGGTTGGCTTCAAAGGCAGTCGGGTTATGTTCAAAGATATTATGAGCCAAACCACTTCAGGTGTGACCGCACCTGGTGATGCAACCGGTGGTGTGAATGCAAAACAAATTGGTCTAGGTGTATCTGTAGGCTCTATTGATACATTACATTTGGCGGGAAGTCCAATGACAACAAACAACCCAACAGATATGCGGATTAATGGAGATGGATTCTTCTTGGTACGTTTGAGTGAAGATCAGGAAGTACCTTACCTGACTCGTGCAGGGGATTTCCATGTGGATGCTGCACGTAACCTTTTGACATCGGATGGATTGTTTGTTCTGGATAACGGTGGTGGAAATATCACGATACCTGATGATGTTGTTTCCTTCACGATTGGTCAGGATGGTACGATCAATCAAACTATGGCGGATGGAACAGTTGAAGCGGGAGCACAACTTGGTATCGGAAAAGTGGTCAATCCAGAAGGTTTAGAGAAGATCGGCGGTAATCTATACCGTATGACAGCAAATGCTAATCCCGATGGTGAGCTTGAAATTTTGACAGCGAATGATGCCGAAAATGGAACTGGCTCTATTATCACAGGACAGCTCGAAATGTCTAATGTGGATCTGACTGGAGAGTTTACTGAAATGATCGTAGCTCAACGTGGATTCCAGGCCAACTCCCGGATCATTACAACGTCGGATGAAATACTTCAGGAAGTTGTTAACCTGAAACGTTAATAGCTGATTAATGAATTTTTAAAACGTGGGGGAGCTTGCTCCTCCCACTCTGATTAAGGGGGCTTAGCATGATTTCGGTTACGCGGTTAAATGGTTCTCCCATGTGGTTAAATGCGCTGATGGTTGAAATTGTGGAAGAGACGCCGGATACGTATATTACTCTGGTAACTGGAAAGAGACTGATTGTGCTTGAAAAAGCCACTGACGTTATTTCCAAGATTAAAGATTACAACCGTGAAATCGGGGTTCAGGCAGCCACTATTAAAGTGCAGCAAACGGAGGAATCCTGATGAAAAAAATGATGCCCTGGCTTGCAACAATGTTGCTGGCGATAACACTCATTGTGGTGGTTGTGTTTGTATTTATGCAAGGACAGAACGGGAATAAGGACGACACACATACGGCGGCAGCTGCTGAAGAAAAAAAAATGACTGCGGATGAAATTGTAGAAGTATCGTCAGAGCTTGCACAGATTAAAACGAATCTGGCCGATCCGGATCGTATTATTATGGTTAGTTTTTCTTTCAAGTTATCTGACAAAACAGCCAAAGAAGATTTTGAAAAAATCAAAAGCATTACGGTGAAGCCCATTATTATTCAGGCACTTGCAGACACCAAGGCTGAGGAACTGAGTTCGGCCAAGGGTATGAAACAATTCAATGAGAAACTGACAGGTCTAATTAATGAGGCATTGCCTGAGCCGAAATTGAAAAGCACTAGTTTTTCAGACATTGTTATAGCATCAATGTAAATGAACAGAACACGCTGTAGACCTGTAAGGGGGTGAGAACATGGTGGATGTATTATCACAAAATGAGATTGACGCCCTATTAGCAGCCCTTTCTTCTGGTGAAATGGACGCAGAAGAATTGAAGAAGGAAGAAACTCAGAAGAAAATCAGATCGTACGATTTTAAGCGGGCAGTGCGTTTTTCCAAAGACCATATCAGAAGCTTGACTCGTATTCACGAAAACTTTGCACGCTTTCTCACCACTTATTTTTCAGCCCAACTGCGGACGTTCGTTCAAATCAATGTCGTTCAGGTCGAACAGTTGCCTTATGATGAGTTTATCCGTTCTATTCCTAAGATGACGATATTGAACATTTTTGAAGCGGAGCCACTACAGGGACGAATGGTGATGGAAGTCCACCCAAACGTGGGATATGCGATGTTGGATCGCCTGCTTGGTGGAACCGGAACTGCTCCAACCAAGATCGCATCCATGACGGAGATTGAGACGACCATCATGGAGCGGATATTCAGCCGAGCATTTGAAAGTTTGCAGGAAGCATGGAAGACTGTGTTGGATATTTCCCCAAGGATGGAAGCGCTCGAGACCAATCCGCAATTTATGCAGATTGTATCTCCCAATGAGACCATTGCTCTGATCTCGCTCAGTACCAAAATTGGTGACACGACAGGCATGATCAATCTATGTATACCGCATGTCGTTCTTGAACCTATTATGTCACGGTTGTCAACTCATCAGTGGTTTGTTTCGGAGAAGAAAACGAGAGCTCCGGAGGAGTATGATGCTCTAAAAGAGCGTGTAAACAAAGCCAAGTTACCAATCGTTGCGGAATTGGGAGAATCGAGAATTTCAATTGCAGAATTTCTGGGTCTGTCCGTTGGCGATGTCATTACGTTGAACAAACCAGTTGATGAGGGACTTTCCATAAAAGTGGGTGACAAACTGAAATACATGGGCAGTCCGGGGACAATCAAAGACCGTGTGGCTGTGCAAATAGACAAGATTGTCACCGAAGGAGTTGAAGAATTTGACGAGTAAGGATTATTTATCCCAAGAAGAAATCGATGCTTTGCTCAGGCAATCGGAATCGATAAACAGCTCGGAACCCGCTGAAAAGACGGTTGATGATTTTTTGACCGAGCTGGAGCAGGATGCCTTGGGGGAGATTGGTAACATTACATTTGGTAGCGCGGCAACAGCCTTATCCACGCTATTAGGCCTCAAAGTAGATATTACAACACCTAAAGTTTCTATCATTAGTCGAACGCAGTTTGAAGAAGCTTTTCCTAAGCCACATGTTGCCGTTCATGTGAATTACGTGGATGGATTCGAAGGCATTAACTCACTTGTTATCAAGAAGAGAGATGCCCAAGTCATCGCTGATTTGATGTTGGGTGGAGAAGGAAATCCGGTCGATGAAGAACTGAATGAAATCCATATTAGTGCAGTACAGGAAGCGATGAACCAGATGATGGGTTCCTCTGCAACCTCAATGTCCACGATTTTTAATCGTTTTGTGAATATTTCCCCTCCGGGAATCGATATTCTCAATCTGGAGAGTGGAGAGGGTGTAAGTAATCTTCCAGCAGATGAGACACTTATCCAAGTTTCATTTCGTTTGTTAATCGGGGATCTGATCGATTCCAATCTGATGCAGTTGCTTCCAGTACATTTTGCCAAAAGCATGGTAGATATGCTGATTGGAGGCGCTCAGGAGTCAACTGCCAGCGCACCAGTGGCATCAACACCTGAACCTGCGCCAGCAGCTGTACCAGCAACGCCACCACCGGTTGCGGAGCAGCCGCCCGTTCAGCACCAACAGGCTCCACAGGCTCCACAACAGCCTGCTCAGGACTATAACGGATATGGACAGGCCCCGATGGGTATGCCTCAAGGAATGCCGCCACAGCAGCCGTATGGCATGCCACCGCAGCAACCTTATGGTGCACCTCAACATTACGGTGGAATGCCAAATAGGAATGTTAACGTACAACCAGTTCAATTCGCCAATTTGCAAAATGGGGCGTATGGTCAGGTAGACGAAAACAATTTGAATTTATTGATGGACATTCCCCTTAAGGTCACCGTAGAATTAGGAAGGACCCAGAAGCAAATTAAAGATATTTTGGAACTGTCACAGGGTTCGATTGTCGAACTGGATAAGTTAGCCGGGGAACCTGTCGATATTTTGGTGAATAACAAACTGATCGCCAAGGGAGAAGTTGTCGTTATTGACGAAAACTTTGGTGTTCGTGTTATAGATATCGTTAGCCAATGGGACCGAATTCAGAAATTACAATAAGCACAATTTAGGGAGGACTTGAATCAAGATGGCAAACCGAATTTTAGTCGTAGACGACGCTGCATTTATGAGAATGATGATCCGGGACATTTTGTCCAAAAATGGATATGAGGTTGTTGGTGAGGCACAGGATGGCTCACAAGCAATTGAGAAATTTAAAGAGCTTCGTCCGGATCTGATCACAATGGATATTACGATGCCTGAGATGGACGGCATTGCAGCTTTGAAAGAAATCAAGAAGATTGATGCTAACGCTAAAGTAATTATGTGCTCCGCGATGGGTCAACAAGCGATGGTAATCGACGCTATCCAAGCAGGTGCCAAAGACTTTATCGTTAAACCGTTCCAATCTGACCGGGTTATCGAAGCGATCAGCAAGACACTGGGCGTTTAAGAGACATGATGATGGCTCAGGGTGATATTCCAGGAGGAGCTGGCGTGGGAAGTAATTATTATTTACAGCTTGTATGGGTGATTGTTGTCCTGGCCGTCATCCTGGCCCTTATTGTTTATCTGATCCGTTTTCTAAACAAACGGAATCAGCAAATGTTCCGGCACGGCACAATTCGTACCCTGGGCGGGGTTGGACTGGGGCAAAACAAGTCGTTGCAAATTATGGAAATTGGCGGATGTGTATATCTGCTTGGTGTAGGTGAAGACATCCAGTTGATAGATAAGGTTTCGGATTTGGAAGAGGCCCAAAGAATCATTGATTCCTTCGAACGAGATGCTGCTGCACAACAAGGAAATCTCTCACCTCTCATTGCCAAGCTCACAAAACGTTTCCGTAAAGAAGAACCGCCGCGGGAAATGGAACTAGAGGACACAACTTCTTTTCACGAAATGTTTGAATCCAAACTTCGGCATATGCCTAACCGTAAAGAGAAGATGGAAAAGCTCCTGGATAAAGACAATACTACAGATCGGTCGAGGGATTCATGAAGAAAAAGATTTGGTTAGCGTGTTGTTTACTAGGACTTATCAGTCTGGCATCTGTAACGGTTGCCTTTGCCGAACCCATTCCGAATATTGATATTCAGATTGGAAACGGTGATGGAGGGACACCAAGCACGAGTTCACTGTCCATCATTCTGTTAATTACAGTGCTTAGTATTGCTCCAGCAATGCTTGTACTGATGACCAGTTTTACCCGGATTGTAATTGTGCTCGGTTTTATACGTACATCTTTGGGTACACAACAAATGCCACCCAATCAGGTGCTGGTCGGTTTGGCGCTATTTCTGACACTTTTCATTATGTCGCCGACGTTGTCTTCCATAAATCAGGTAGCGCTTCAGCCCTATCTCCAGGGAGAGCTTACGCAAACCGAGGCACTTGAAAAAGCAGCGGATCCCATGAAGAAATTTATGTTTAGTCACACCAGAGAAAAAGATCTTCTGCTATTTATGAAGTACAATCAGACTGAACAACCAAAGACCTATCAGGATATCCCAATTACTGTTATGGTGCCGGCATATGTAATCAGTGAGTTGAAGACAGCATTCCAGATGGGATTTATGATTTTTATTCCGTTTCTGGTTATAGACATTGTTGTCGCGAGTACACTCATGGCAATGGGGATGATGATGCTTCCGCCGGTCATGATCTCATTACCTTTCAAAATACTGCTCTTTGTCCTTGTGGACGGGTGGTATCTGGTTGTCAAGTCACTGTTACTGAGTTTTAACACTTGATCCGGAAAGTTAAAGGAGGACGGTCATGACTTCGGAATTTATTATCGGTCTGGCCGGGAAAGCGGTATACACGTCATTGCTGGCCAGCGCACCCATGCTTATACTAGCTCTGGTTGTAGGACTTGCAATCAGTATTTTTCAAGCGACAACTCAAATTCAGGAACAAACATTAGCTTTTGTGCCCAAGATTGTTGCCGTACTTCTGGCAGTACTTTTGTTTGGACCTTGGATCTTAAATATCTTGGTCGATTTCACGTTTAACATTCTCGATAATCTATACAGATACATAGGGTAGGCTTTAGCAGATGGAGACATTGTTGCAAAGTTTCCCTGTCGCTCTGCTTATGTTTTGTCGAATCACATCATTTTTTGTAACTGCGCCAGTTTTTTCGGCTCGAAATGTGCCGGCTTCAGTTAAAATAGGTATCTCTGCATTTGTCACATTATCTGTCTATCTGATTTACGGAATAGACCAGACCGTACCCACAGACCTGAGTTATGTCTTATTGATCATCAGAGAGATTCTAATTGGCCTGCTTTTAGGTTTTGTGGCTTATCTGTTGATGACGGCTGTTCAGACTGCGGGGACCTTTATCGATCTACAGATCGGTTTTGGTATGGCCAATGTATACGATCCAATGACAGGTGCTTCCGCTCCACTTACGGGTAACTTGAAGTATGCATTTGCTATGCTTCTGTTTCTGACGATGAATGGTCACCATTATTTGCTGGATGCGATAGTTTACAGTTACCGGTGGGTACCATTATCTAATGTGTTTTTCCTACGGTTGGCAGATGGAAGTATTGCTGAATTTTTGATTCAGACCTTAGGTCAATCATTTATGCTGGCTTTTCAGATGTCGGCTCCGATTGTAGTTGCGTTGTTTTTGACGGATGTTGGATTGGGTTTTTTAGCCAAAACTGCTCCTCAATTTAATGTATTTGCAGTTGGGTTGCCGCTTAAGTTACTCGTTGGTCTTGCTATTTTGCTTTTGCTGGTTCCCAGTTTCTCCTTTGTATTTAGTCAATTGTTCGAAGCGATATTCAGATCGATGGAAAAATTGCTTGGAACCATTGGACAAAGGCCCGGCTGAGTGAAACGGAGGAAAAGACACGGATGAAACTTCAACTCGACCTCCAGTTGTTTTCAGGGGAGAAGACGGAGAAAGCTACCCCGAAAAAGAGACAGGATACACGAAAAAAAGGACAGGTTGTAAAAAGCGCTGAACTATCTGGCGCATCCATTCTCCTAATCGTGTTTTTGATCATGATGGTATTCAGCAATTTCTATAAAGAACGTATAGTTCGTCTGTTTACAGATATCTTCATCAATCGATTGAGTATGGATATCACCGGAGAGAATGTGATGGCGCTTATGATGCGCTATGGCATTGAAGTTTTGGTATTAATCGCTCCCATTTTGCTGGGTGCGTTCCTGGTTGCTTTGATCGTTAACTACATGCAAGTTGGTTTTCTTCTTGTAGGGGAAGGTTTGAAGCCAAAACTTGAGAAACTGGACCCCATTAAAGGTTTCAAAAATATATTCTCTCTCCGCTCATTAGTGGAATTTGCTAAATCCATTTTGAAAATGTCGATTATCGGTTATCTCGTTTACAGTACAATTAAAGGCTACCAGTCAGATATTGCTTCACTTTCTCATTTTTCATTAGATGCTATTTTACATTTCGCTGCGTCGATCACTTTAAGTCTTGGTATCAAGATTGCAGTGGCATTAATGATACTTGCGATATTTGATTACATGTATCAGAAGTATGACCATGAGAAGAAGATTCGTATGTCCAAGCAAGACATCAAAGACGAGTACAAGAAAATGGAAGGTGATCCGCTGATCAAAGGTAAAATCCGGGAACGCCAGCGTCGTATGGCTATGCAGCGTATGATGCAGGAAGTGCCAAATGCGGATGTAATCATCACGAACCCGACCCACTTTGCGGTTGCGCTAAAGTATGAAGGTTCCGAGATGGAGGCACCACAGATTATTGCCAAAGGTCAGGATTATGTCGCCTTGCGTATTAAGGAAATAGCCAAAGAAAACGGTGTTATTACGATGGAAAACAAGCCGCTGGCACGGGCATTGTTCCAGAGAGCCGAGATTGGTGACGCTATACCGGCCGATTTGTTTCAAGCGGTAGCTGAAGTGCTGGCTTATGTATATAAACTAAAGGGCAGAACGAAATAAAAGGGGATCGGAGGCCGTACATTCATTGAAGATTAAAGATATAGCTGTCCTTGCGGGTATCATTGGCATTGTGTTGATGATGATTCTTCCGATCCCAACCTGGCTGTTGGACTTGTTGCTGGTCGTCAATATTTCAATTGCACTGATGATACTCCTTGTTGCAATGAACAGCAAAGAAGCGTTGCAGTTTTCTATTTTTCCAGCTTTGCTGTTGATCACTACACTATTCCGACTGGCTCTGAACATTTCGACTACCAAGCTAATTCTTGGTGAAGGGGATGCTGGAGCTGTAGTTGCTACCTTTGGTAGCTGGATTGCTGGAGGACAAATTGCAATTGGATTTATCGTGTTTTTGATCCTCGTTGTCGTTCAGTTTATCGTTATTACAAAGGGGTCTGAGCGTGTAGCTGAAGTTGCTGCCCGATTCACCCTCGATGCGATGCCTGGTAAACAAATGAGTATTGATGCGGATCTGAATGCGGGTCTGATCAACGAGCAACAAGCTCGTGAGCGTCGTTCCAAAATTGAACGTGAAGCCGATTTCTATGGAGCGATGGATGGAGCAAGTAAATTCGTAAAAGGTGACGCAATTGCAAGTATTATCATCCTCCTGATCAATCTCATTGGTGGATTTATAATCGGTATGACTGTGCATGGGATGGCTTTTGCAGATGCAATGTCAACGTACTCTGTACTGACTATCGGAGATGGATTGGTAAGCCAAATCCCGGCTCTGCTTATTTCCACAGCAGCAGGACTTATCGTCACCAGAGCGTCTTCAGAAGGAAACCTGGCAGATGATATTACGGGGCAACTGTTTACATATCCAATACTAATTTATATCGTAGCTTTCGTTATTGCCATGCTCGGTTTCTTCACACCGATTCATGTTATTACTACGCTTCCGTTGGCAGGCGTGTTGGCATATGCCGCGTGGCGTATGCAGAATAATCTGAATTTGAAACAAGTAGCGGAAGAACAGTTGGAAGAAGAACAGCAGATTGAAGAGGTTAGAAGTCCTGAAAGTGTAATTAACCTGCTTCAGGTGGACCCTATTGAGTTTGAATTTGGTTATGGTTTAATCCCGCTTGCTGATAATCAGCAGGGTGGGGACTTATTGGATCGGATCATTATGATTCGGAGGCAGTGTGCTCTGGAACTGGGGTTAGTCGTTCCGGTCATACGGATTCGAGATAATATCCAGCTCAGACCCAATGAGTATGTTATCAAAATCAAGGGTAATGTGGTAGGCGGCGGAGAACTGTTGTTGAATCATTACCTTGCCATGAGTCCTGGCTATGATGAGGAATCTGTGACAGGTATTGAAACGACAGAACCTGCTTTTGGACTTCCGGCACTATGGATTGATGAAGTAACCAAAGACAGAGCCGAGCTTGCAGGATATACGGTCGTTGATCCGCCTTCCGTTGTAGCTACACATCTCACAGAACTGATTAAGAAGCATGCGCATGAGTTACTTGGAAGACAAGAGACAAAAGCACTTGTGGATAATCTCAGAGAGAACTATTCTGCCCTTGTGGATGAACTGATCCCTTCTCTACTTTCCATTGGTGATGTACAGAAAGTGCTTGCCAAGTTATTGCGTGAGAAAATATCTATTCGGGATATGGTTACCATCTTTGAGACACTGGCTGACTATGGTACGTATACGAAGGATCCTGATGTGCTGACTGAATACGTCAGACAATCCCTCTCACGTCAGATTACTCAGCAGTTCTCACAGAAAGGTGAGACACTTCGAGTGATCACGGTTGGACCTGGTCTTGAGAAGAAAATTGCTGAAAGTGTGCAACAATCGGATCAAGGCAGTTATCTTGCGCTAGACCCTGTATCTACACAAAGTGTATATCAGAAGCTCAGTGAACAAGTGAACCGTTTGATTCAATCAGGTCAACAACCTGTTGTATTAACTTCTCCAACCATTCGGATGTATCTGCGTCAGGTTATTGAACGTACTATGCAGGACATTCCTGTACTTTCCTACAGCGAGTTGGAGCCGAATGTTGAAATTCAAAGTATCGGGGTGGTGAACTTATGAGAGTAAAACAATACGTTGTTGAGACCATGCCCGAAGCTATGCTTCAAATTCGCAAAGACCTGGGAAGTGATGCCGTCATTCTGTCCACCAAAGAGATTAAGGTGGGCGGTGTGATGGGAATGTTTCGCAAAAAACGGATCGAAGTTGTAGCTGCAGTGGATAAGGAAGAAAACAAGCAAACAACAAAGCCAGTACAAAATCAATTCACACCAGTACCTCGTGCATATGTACCTGAGGCTTATCGGCAAACAGCTCGTTCGTTTGTTGCGGCTTCTGATGAGTCGGCTACAACGAATACAGCTGATCAAAGTGTACAGGACCAATCTGCGGCTGCGCCGTCTGTGTTTGAATCGCATAATATCGGTTCAGACATAGACAGTGGCTCAGGTTCTTCGAGCACCGATCATAAACCGCGACCGCAAGGGGCGGATTTTTCGGGTTCAACAACTGGTCCGAAGCCAACAGGTTCAGACCTGCAGCAGGATAAGTTGATGACTGAATTGCAGGATCTTAAACAGATGGTGACCAGGCTTTCAAAGCAAGGTACTTCTGCAGACCCTGTGCCAGAGGAACTGCATACGATCCGTGAACGTTTGACAGAACAAGATGTTTGGCCTGAAGTATGGGAATCCTGGTTTGATTCAATTCAAGCAAAATGGTCTGAGAATGGATTAAAAGAACAGGATGTAGAGCAAATAGTGAAGCTTGAGGTTATGCACTTTTTGGAGCAACGTATTGAAGAAGGCATACTTCCTACCACACGAATCGTCTATGTAGCTGGACCAACCGGTGTAGGGAAAACTACGACAATTGCAAAATTGGCTGCTGAACAAATGTTTAAAAAACAGCGTAAAGTTGGATTCATTACATCAGATACGTATCGGATTTCGGCGGTAGAACAGCTTAGAACGTATGCATCTATACTGAATGTTCCACTTGAGGTGGTGCAATCGCCCGGTGATACACAACGTGCCATTTCTCGATTAGAGAATTGTGATTTGATCTTTATGGATACAGCGGGTAGAAACTACAGAAATGAATTACTTGTTTCAGAACTGCAAAGTTTGCTTGCTCCTGTAGAGAATAGCGAAACCTTTCTGGTCATGAGCATGACTTCCAAAAGTGCTGATATGGTGCAGATCACGGAACATTTCAGTAAATATGGTCTGGATAAGGTGATTTTCACCAAAATGGATGAGACTGGGAGCTGCGGTCCGCTATTTAACTTGTTACACCGTTTTCCACTCAAGCTCGCATATGTGGCAAATGGACAAAATGTTCCGGACGATTTGTTGAAACCAGATGCAGATTCGTTGTCTAAACAGTTGCTGGGAGAATGGTCACAATGAAGGATCAGGCAGCTGCACTTCGAAGTATGGTCTCCGCGCCATTGGAATTGGAAGGCATTGAGCGAGATATTCGATCCTCAAAAATCATTACTGTGGCCAGTGGTAAGGGAGGTGTTGGCAAATCCAATTTCACACTGAACTTTGCCTTGGCATTGCAGGCTTTGGGGCAAAAGGTACTTGTATTTGATGCCGATATTGGAATGGCTAATATTGATGTTCTTATGGGTACGTCTTCTTCCTATAATCTTTACCACCTGTTGTACCGACAAAAATCCATAAGGGAAATCATACAACTGGGTGCCAGTGGCTTGCCTTACATTGCTGGAGGATCGGGCATGAAAGAGTTGTTCTCATTGTCTGATCGTGATCTGGAGTTTTTCGCCAGTCAAGTCGAGGATATTGCCCAGGAAATGGATTATGTCATCTTTGACACTGGGGCAGGACTTTCCAGAGAGAATATGAAGTTCATCGGTGCTGCTGATGAATGCCTGATTATAACTACACCTGAACCGACTTCAATAACCGATGCTTATGCTTTAGTCAAAGTTATGCACGGCCAGGAAAATGCTACGCCCTTTCGGATGATCGTTAACCGGGTGGAAGACGAACGAGAAGCGGAACGGGTGGCAGAAAAAATAGCTGGAGTGGCGAGGCGGTTTTTGCAGACGGATATTCCGCTGCTTGGGTATATTTCAGAAGACGCCCAGGTAGTCAAGGCGGTTAAAAGGCAAATGCCCTATAGTCTGGCTTATCCGAATGCCAAAGCCTCTAAAGATATAGAGAAACTTGCTCTTCGTTATCTGGCTGTACCTGCAACTCCGGGATCCGGAACCTTGACAGGAATCAGGGGATTTATGAATAAGTGGCTTAAACGGACAACATGATTTCTGAATAAAGGAAACAGGGGTGACACAACATGGCGGCGTATCAAGTATTGGTTGTCGATGATTCCGCTTTTATGCGTAAGATTGTTACGGATTTGATCCAAGCGGATCCGGAATTCAAGGTTACGGCAACGGCATCAAACGGTAGAGAAGCGATTCAAAAATCACTAGAATTGAAACCCGATATTATTACAATGGATGTTGAGATGCCCGAAATGAATGGGTTGGATGCATTAAAATCAATTATGAAGGAATCTTTCGTTCCTGTGATTATGCTCTCTGGTATCAATGAACAAGGCATGAAAGAAACCATTATGGCGCTTGAAGCCGGGGCATTTGACTTCATTCGCAAACCATCTATTTCACATGACCAGGATATTGCTCAAGTTGGTAAAGCCTTGGTTGAGCGCATGCGAGCTGCGATGAATGAGATCAAAAGAAAAGCTGATCGTGAGTTATCCATGAAAAATAGAGACATGTTGCGAGGAGCAGTTGCTCCCCCAACTCAGCCAGTGCAGAAAGAACTGCCGGCTAGGGATATAGCGGAGCCTGTGAAAAAAACGATCGAACCTGTCGAGACGATTCAACGCTCTCTTCGGGAGCGGACTGAAGCCTTTCAGGCCAAAGCAAAGAAACCAATTGAACCATTGTCACCTTCAAAACCAGGTCGCGTAGAGAATAAACCGGAGCCTTTGCCAAAGGCTGAGCGTAATTTGGGGACGAAGGCAGAAAAAGCAGTGAGGTCAGCTAATCCAGTACAGACTCCAAAGGAAGTTCGACTACCTAATGCAGCTAGAGTGGCAGCTGATCAAATAGCGGCAACCTCTGCCTCTGCAAAAGCCAAGGATGTAATCAAGCCTAATCCTGTTCCCAAAGGTGGAGGGGGGCTGGAAGGACCATTCAACAAACTTGTGGCAATAGGTTGTTCTACGGGTGGACCGAGGGCTCTCAAGACATTGCTCGAGCAGTTGCCTGCTGATTTGCCTGCACCGGTCATTATTGTGCAGCATATGCCGCCCAATTTCACACGTTCTCTGGCTCAACGATTGAATACATTCAGTCCACTGCATGTGGTTGAAGCTGAAGAGGGCATGGTTCTGAAAAAAGGAACCGCCTATATAGCACCCGGCGGATTCCATGTGAAAGTTAACAAAACAGCAGATGGGAAGTTTATCGTGAAGTTGACTGAAGATCAACCAGTGAATGGACATAGACCTTCAGTGGATACGATGTTTGAGTCACTTCTGCCGTTTACATCTTTACAAAGGCATCTTGTTTTGCTAACGGGAATGGGAAGTGATGGAGCACGTATGATGAAGAGATTATACGAAGCTGGAGTTACATCAACCTTTGCCGAGAATGAAGAAACATGTGTTGTATATGGTATGCCGCGTTCTGCTGTAGAGCTGCAATGCGTTCGTCATCTTCTGCCATTGCAGGAGATTGCTTCTAAACTTGTTCAAGCAGTGAAATAACGGAGTGTAACTCACGGAGGAGGTGCCTCACAATGGACATGAACCAATATTTATCCATGTTTATTGATGAGTCTAATGATCATCTGCAATCGCTTAACGAAAACATGCTTCAACTTGAAGGCAATCCGGAAGACCTGGGCATAGTTCAGGTTATATTCCGCTCCGCTCATACCTTGAAGGGTATGGCAGCAACTATGGGCTTTGAAGATTTGGCATCACTGACACATAAAATGGAAAATGTGTTGGATCTGGTTCGTAATGAGAAGTTGAAAATGCAGGATTACATTTTTGATACCATGTTCAAGAGTCTGGACGCTTTGGAAACCATGGTTCAGGATATTACCGAAGGTGGACAAGGTAAAGCAGATGTGTCGTCAATTGTAGCTTCACTTCAAGCCATTGAAAATGGTGAAATGACAAACGGAAATGGACCTGCTGCAGAAACAAACAAGCCGGCTAACGCTTCAATCTCTTCGGCTGTGGAACTGGATGAATTCCAATATTCAGTGCTGGATCAGTCGATCGCCGAAGGTCATCGTGTGTTCTACGTGGATGTGCTTGTTAGCGAGCATAGCCAGTTAAAAGGTGTACGGGCTTATATGGTCTTTGATATGCTGGAACGTTCAGGTGAAGTCGTTAAGGCTTACCCATCCGTTCAGGATATTGAGCAGGAGAAGTTTGAGCGCAGTTTCTCGTTGTATTACATAACAACTAAAGAGGCGCACGAACTGGAAGAAGGCATCATGAGTATCTCTGAAATTGAAAGTGCAAAGCTCATTCAACTGGATCAGGAGACTCTTCAGCAGATGGCCAATCAGGTAGCAGCTACAGTTGAAGCGCCACCCGCACCAACAGCTGTAGTTGAGGTTGCTTCGCCGGATAAGAATTCTGTACCCAAAGAAGAAACCACAACGGCACCAGCTAAAACAGCTGCACCGAAGCAAGCTGCTGCACCTTCACGTACCATTCGTGTGGATATTGAACGTCTCGACGTATTGATGAACCTGTTCAGTGAATTGTTGATTGACCGTTCACGTCTGGAGCAACTGGCCAGTGAAACAGGCAACAATGATTTATCCGATACAGTAGCTCATTTAAGTCGAGTTAGCACAGATTTGCAAAATATTGTATTGAAATTGCGGATGGTTCCGGTAGATACCGTATTTAATCGATTCCCGCGTATGATCCGTGATCTGGCTAAGACACTTGATAAAAAAATCGATCTGGTGATTACAGGTGCTGAGACGGAACTGGATCGTACGGTAATTGATGAGATTGGTGATCCGCTTGTGCATTTACTGCGTAACGCGGTTGACCATGGTGTGGAATCCATTACAGAGCGTGTAGCTGCAGGTAAACCAGAGATGGGTACAGTAAACCTGCGTGCCTTCCACAGTGGAAATCACGTATTTATCGAAATTGAAGATGATGGTAAAGGTATCTATCGCGACAAGCTTTTGAAAACCGCGATCAAACGTGGTGTTGTAACCGAAGAACAAGGTGCCAAAATGAGTGATGATGAAGTGAATCAGCTGTTGTTCGCACCTGGTTTTAGTACTGCTGATATTATCTCGGATATCTCTGGCCGGGGCGTTGGCTTGGATGTAGTAAAATCGAAGATCACTTCGCTTGGCGGTAATGTAACGATTCATTCAACTCCAGGCAAAGGCACGAACTTCTCTGTTCAGCTTCCGTTGACACTATCCATTATTGCTGCAATGCTTGTACGACTTGGTTCTGAGAAATATGCTGTTCCGTTGTCTTCCATTGTAGAGACGGCCATTGTACAACGTGAGCAAGTTCGTAATATTCACGGCAATAAAATGATCACGTTCCGTGAGTCACTTATTCCGTACTTGTCTTTGAGCGAAGTATTCTCTGTACCGGATTTCAATGACGCTGATGAGCAAGAAACAGAAATTGTCGTGATTCGCAAAGGCGACCGTCTTGCAGCCGTAGCTGTTGAAGAATTTATTGGACAAAGTGAGATTGTTCTCAAATCAATGGGAACCTATCTTCCTGCTATTGAAGGAATCTCTGGAGCAACCATTCTCGGAGATGGACAAGTAGCCCTGATTCTTGATCCTAATGCATTTATTAAATAAGCATAGAGCTAAGTCTTACATTTAATAGGGAGGTTTTTTACATGGAAGAAGAGTTGAAAGTCATCGTCTTTAAATTGGGTTCCGAAGAGTATGGTATTGAGGTAGACAAGGTTCAGACGATTGAGCGTATGATGCCAATTACCCGTGTTCCCAAGACACTTTCCTTTGTAAAAGGAGTTATTAATCTACGCGGTGTTGTAATTCCGGTCATTGATCTACGCGGTCGTTTCTCCCTTCCGGAAACGGAATACACGGATCAGACTCGTATTGTTATCGTAGGTGTAGACGACATGCAAGTTGGCTTTATCGTAGATTCTGCCAATGATGTTATTGATATCAAGAGCAGTGCGATCGATAGCCCACCAGAAGTGGTTGGCGGCGTCAAAGCGAGATACCTGCGAGGTGTTGCTAAATTGGAAGATTCACGCTTGTTGATCATGCTCAACCTAAACGAAGTATTAAATAAAAGCGAGATTGTACAGCTGGAAAGTGTTGAGGGCTAGTACCGTGGAGATGTTCAACCGATTTGAGGTATTCCAGATGGATGTGCTCAAAGAGGTCGGTAACATTGGAGCAGGCAACGCCGCAACGGCGTTGTCTCAACTCCTCAACAGACCGATTGACATGGGTGTACCTACAGTACAAATGCTCCCTTTTGAAGAAGTTGCCGAAAAAGTGGGCGGAGATGAACGCATCGTGGTTACCGTGTTTCTTCGTGTAGAAGGCGAAGCACCGGGAAATCTTTTCTTTATGATGACACCAGAGGCTGCTAAAATGTTGTTGAATAGACTTGCCGGATTTGATCTGAAAGAAGGACTCGCTTTTACAGATATGGAACAATCAGCGCTTTCCGAGATTGGAAATATTTTGGCTGGATCCTATCTTTCTTCTTTGGCAGATTTCACGAAGTTGTCTATGTATCCAACTGTCCCTGGACTTGCCATCGACATGGCAGGTGCCATTCTAAGTTATGGCTTGCTGCAATTTGGCGAGATGGGTGACGCTGCATTGTTGATTGACACATCTTTCTTTGAAGGTGAAGATCAAGTTGAGGGTCAGTTTTTCCTCATTCCGGATCCACCATCCTTTGCAAAGATATTTGAATCGCTAGGGGTGCCACTGAGCCATGATTGAGGACAAAAGCGTCGTTAAAGTCGGTATGGCGGATTTAAACATCGCTCATCTTCCTGGTGTAATCCGTACGACTGGTTTGGGTTCGTGTGTGGGATTAACAATGTATGACCCACATTTGAAGCTGGCTGGAATGGCGCATGTCATGCTTCCTACTTCAGAGATCGCCCGTGAAGGGAAACTGAACACTGCGAAATATGCGGATACGGCGTTGCCTGAGCTTTTGGAAAAGATGATTAAACTAGGCGCTTCTCACTCACGTATTGTGTCTAAAATGGCCGGAGGCTCTCAGATGTTTGCCTTTGCTGGCGCTGGAGATACAATGCGTATTGGACCAAGGAATGCAGATTCTTGTCGAGAGTGGCTTCAAAAACTCAATATCCCTCTTCTAGCAGAAGATACGGGTGGGAATTATGGACGAACGATTGAGATGGATTGTGAAACTGGACTTTTGACTATTCGAAGCGTACAAATGGGTGTAAAGGAACTATAAGACTATGATAGGAAACTACCGCATTAATCTTGGAGCAGGCATCGTTGGGTTTATTCTTACTTTTTTTGTAGCATACAGCAGCAATGTGCTGATGACCAGTTTAATTCGCGGATTGATCGGATTCGTAGCCTGGTTTGTCCTTGCATATGGTTTACGCTGGGGATTGGGATTGCTGCTGAACCCTCAGATCGAGGGAAATGGGTATGGTTATGATTCACCAAGTGCTCAAGATCAAAGAGGTTCACAGGTGGACATTAAAATCGAAGACGATGGACAAGAGCTGAATGATTTGCTCAAGAGTGGACAGAACGCTTCATCTGGGGACGATCTTCCGCCATCTGAGACGAAAGCTCCAACGGGATTCGCCCCTTTGGATCCGCCTAAACTTGTCCGGACCAAGGATCCGGAGGAATTGGCGCAGGCCGTTCGTCACCTGACAGACAAATAAGGAGGGTGAAAGTAATTGAACGAGCGTAAAGCTTCACATTTGAACCATTCTGATCTGTGGGAAAAGTGGAAAGAACATGGAGATCTTGAAGCCAAGAAAACTTTGATTGAAAAGTATCTTCATATTGTAAATTATGTATCCGGTCGACTGGCTGTTGGTTTACCCAAAAATGTTCCCAAGGATGACTTGGAGAGCAATGGCGTTATGGGATTAATTGATGCATTGGAGAAGTTCGACTATGAACGTGGTCTGCAATTTGAAACTTATGCATCATGGAGGGTCCGCGGAGCCATTCTTGACGGTCTGCGTCAAGGTGATTGGGTTCCGCGTTCTGTGCGTGAGAAGGCCAAGCGAATTGAAGACGCCTACCAACAGCTGGAACAAAGTTATCTCAGGTCTGTTAGTGATGAGGAAATGAGCGAGTACTTGGACGTATCCACTAAAGATTTTCAACATATGCTTCAGGAAGTGGCAGTCATGTCACTTTGCTCGCTGGAGGACCCAATTCGTGAGGAAGAGTCGGAGACTCGTCTGTCTTTGATGGTGGATGAGAAAGCCAAAAATCCGGATTATAAAGTGAATGAGTTTTATTTGAAGGAAGCTTTGGTGCAAGGGCTTGACAAGTTGACGGTAAAAGAGAGAACGGTTGTTTCACTCTTGTATTACGAGGATCTTTCTCTTAGTGAAATTGCTGAGGTTATGTCTCTTTCTCCGTCTCGTATATCCCAGTTACATTCCAAGGCAATATTACGATTACGCGGCACGTTGGACAAACAGAAAGATTTGTTGATGCGTAAAGATTAATAGAGAGAAGTAATATCGTTGGAGTTTGGGGAGTGGAAAGTCTAAAAGGGGGAAGAATTGCGGTGACACAGCGGACTGCTTTGGAACAATGTTTAAACATTGTTTTATCGGACGACAAATGCACAGCCTACCTTGAATTTTCCAAAGAGGAAGAAGGCTTTGCCTGCACGATCGAGGAACTTGAACAATTTGTGGCAAACAAGGGCATCAAACAAGGTGTATCGCGAGAGGCATTATTACTTTTTGTGAACAACCCTGAAACCTATTTGAAAGATAAATACAAGATTGCAGAAGGTGTCGCTCCCATTCAAGGAACAGATGGCTTCATCAAGGTTCTGGTTGGAATGGACGATACGAATGAACGACGACCACTGGAATCGGAAGATGGAACTGTCGATTACAAAGAAGTGACCCGGTTAAACAATGTCCGTAGTGGTCAGATCATTGCAGAGCGGATCGCTCCTAGCGATGGCATACCAGGCAGGGCAGTAACGGGTGAGGAAATTCCTTATCGTCCGGGAAAAGAAGCTCGGTTTAAAGTTGGGAAAAACGTTGTGATTAACCCGGATGGTTCTGCGATGTATGCTGCACTGGATGGGCTGGTTACCAAAACGGAAGGTAACAAACTGAATGTGTTTCCGGTTTATGAAGTCAATGGTGACGTTGACTACAATAACGGTAATATCGACTTTGTAGGCACAGTTGTCATACGAGGCAATGTACTTACCGGATTTAAAGTAAAAGCAGCAGGTGACATTCGTGTCGTCGGAGGTGTCGAAGGAGCTGAACTGGAAGCAGGCGGCTCAATCGAAATTACCGGTGGTATTATTGGTTATAACAAAGGACTGGTACAAGCAGGCCATAATGTTAAATGTACTTTCATTCAAGAAGGCAACGTAGATGCCGGTGAAGATGTTCTGGTTTCCCAAAGTATTATGCATTCCAATATTCGTGCTGGCCACGGTGTCATCTGTGCGGGAACCAAAGGTCTTATTGTCGGTGGCTCGATCCAGGCTGGTCAGAACGTCTCAGCGCGTGTTGTGGGCAACAGCATGTCCACGGTCACTTCCATTGAGGTTGGTGTGCTACCAAAGCTGCGTAACGAACTCAATGATTTGCGCAAGGAAGTCAGAGAGCAGATGGATTCCTTGGACAAAACGAAGAAAGCTTTGACATTGCTGGATCAATTAGCTGCTGCTGGACAACTAACTCCAGATAAGATGTCGATGCGAATCAAGCTGAATGCTACGCAGAAATCTGCTCTTCGTATAAGTGAAGAAACGAAAATGCGTATCTTTGAAATTGAAAAGGCACTTGAAGATACAAGTAATGCTCGTGTTGATATTCTGAAGATGATTTATGGAGGCTCTAAAATAGTTATCGGCAGATACACGAAATTTATTAAAGATCCAGTGAGTCGAATTTCATTTTATTATCACGATGGTGATATTACGATGGTTCCATACGTTTAAGTACAGCATTCAGGCACAGGAAGAAATCCATTCGAAACCGTGAGGTGAGCGTATGAGTTTCAAAGCAGTGGAGTTGCAGATTGCGGTACCACGAACGAGTGAAGCGGGACGTTATCAAAGTGAAGCCCAGCAGCGACCAATTACGGATCAGAATCTTTTGGCAGAGCAAACGTCGAAAGAAGCAAATGAAGCAAGGCAACGAAGTGAAGCAATGGACGAAACTTCACAGACTTCGGTGCGTGATGGTCATAACCATGATGGAGATCAGCAGAGTGGTTCCGATGGACAGGAGACTGCTCAGGCTCAAGAAACTTTGAAACCTGCAGAGCACCCGTACAAGGGAAAACACATAGATCTGTCTCTATAATAAATGGTTGTTATGGACATGCAGTCTTGCGCACCGATGGTTGAATCAGAAGGAGAGAACCCAATTTGTCACCATGGATCATTATTGTCATATTAGGGGCCTGCGCCATCGCCTACGCTTGTATTATGCCTCGGAAAAACAAGGCGCAAGAGCCTGGGCATCAACTGGTGCAGGAGATGGAATCTACGCTTGAACACTACATGACCGAGATCGAAAATGATAATGATGCTCTTATTCAACGTGTGGCTGAAATGAAGGGAGAAGCGACAGCAGCCGATCAACGTATGCAATTGCAACTTCAGGAATTACAGCAGCGGTTGGATCAGCTGGAACAGAGCAAAAAGAATGAACCTGTCGCATCACCTGTTCCACACTCCGGTAATGTATCTGTACAATCTTCCGAAGGCTTGCAAGCACAAGCGCTCGTGAAAAGTGTACAAGCAGGGGCGGCCCAGCAGGCGTTAGAAGCAGACCAACAGACCAGTGAAGTCGAATCTTTGCCTGGGCGTGAATCGATTAAAGATCGATATGCAGAACTCTTTAATCTACATGCTGAAGGTAAGTCGATGGATGCCATATCCAAGCAGACAGGCATTCAGCGTGGTGAGGTACAGTTAATACTGCAATTGGCAGAACGGGAGGAAAGCTAAATCATGGACAAGCGATCCTTATGGATTGGTCTGGGGAGCGGCATGATTATTGGTGCAGTTTTGCTTCAACTGGCCACAGTCGGACAAAATGCATTATCCGATAGTAATCTGGACCCCGAGCAGACTGCCAATATGACCAAAGAACAACTTGAAACAGCCGCAAAAAGCCTGGATATGAAGGTGGTCGGTTCTGAAGAGGAATTGTACACAGAAGCTGAGTGGGTAGAGAAGAAAAAGCAGGAAAGCAGTGAGTTGCAAGGGGAAACAGCAACACCACCTGAGACAGTAACCTCTACGGAAACACCTGCAGAGCCTGAGAAGCCACAAGAGCCTGCTACAAGTGAAGTTGAAGGGCAGAAAGAGATAACTGAGCCGAAAACAACAGAACCTGTAACGCCGAGCAATCCGAAAGGCGCAACAGTATCATTCAAAGTACGTTCAGGCAATAGTCTGGCGATCGTTGCAGCAAACCTAAAAACCGCGGGAATCGTAGATGATGCTCAAGCATTCATAAAGGCTGGCAAGGCTGAGCGAATCAATACCAAAATCCAAGTGGGTACCTATGCGCTTGAAAAAGGCGAAAGTTTCAAATCCATTATCGCAAAAATTACGAAAGAACCGTCAAACTGAGCATGCTCGGACTGGACGGTTTTTGCGTATTAAACGGTGCATTTTCAAAGCTTGATAATAATTAGCGCCTGAGTTACATATCAAGTTTAAAATGATTCGATACTAGCAAAAAACGAAAAGTAGATTTTAGCTTCAAAGACTGTTGCATCGGACAGTCAGTTATGCTATATTAGATAACGGTGTTAAAACACACGCATGTGCTAATTTTGTTGAGGGTGCTTTCCTTATGGAGAGTCTTGGCGAAAAATGATGCCGGCGGAGGACACAATAAAAACCATATTAGGAGGTGTGTGAAGATGGCAGTAATCTCCATGAAGCAGCTTCTCGAAGCTGGGGTACACTTCGGTCACCAAACTCGTCGTTGGAACCCAAAAATGGATCGTTATATCTTCACTGAAAGAAACGGAATTTACATCATCGATTTGCAAAAAACGGTGAAAAAAGTCGAAGAGGCTTACAATTTCGTTAAAGGAATCGCAGGAGAGAATGGTAAAATTCTTTTCGTGGGCACTAAGAAACAAGCTCAAGATTCTGTTAAAGAAGAAGCTGAACGTGCTGGTCAATTCTACATTAACCAACGCTGGCTCGGCGGTACCCTGACTAACTTCCAAACTATTCAAAAACGTATTGATCGTTTGAAACAGTTGGAAGCTTGGGAAGAAGACGGTACATTCGCTGTATTGCCTAAAAAAGAAGTTATCTTGCTTCGCAAAGAAAAAGATCGTCTGGAGAAATTCTTGGGCGGTATTAAAAATATGAAAGGCCTGCCAAGCGCCCTGTTCATCATCGATCCACGCAAAGAGCGTATCGCTGTTGCGGAAGCTCGCAAATTGGGTATCCCAATTGTTGGTATCGTTGATACTAACTGCGATCCGGATGAGATCGATTATGTTATCCCAGGTAATGACGACGCGATCCGCGCTGTTAAATTGCTGACAGGTAAAATGGCTGATGCTGTAATCGAAGCTAACCAAGGCGAAGAAACTTCCGCTTAATAGATTCGAACATATGTCATAAACTAAATGAAAAGGGTGGTTGGCAGGTGGATAACCTCTCACTGCCCTTTTTTTAGAGTGTACGTACAATACTTAATGTTGGAGGGAATTTATAATGGCAGTTAATGCGAGTGCAGTAAAAGAACTTCGCGAAAGAACGGGCGCTGGTATGCTCGATTGCAAAAAAGCACTGGAAGAAGCAAACGGTGATGTAACAAAAGCAGCTGAATTGTTGCGTGAGAAAGGTCTTTCTGCAGCAGCAAGCAAAGCAGGCCGTGCAGCAACTGAAGGCGTTGTTGAATCTTACATCCACGCTGGTGGACGTATTGGTGTCTTGGTTGAAGTTAACTGTGAAACAGACTTCGTTGGTAAAACGGATCAATTTAAGGATTTCGTTAAAGATGTAGCTATGCAAATCGCTGCAGCTAATCCTAAATTTGTTACACGCGAAGAAGTTCCTGCAGATGAGCTGGAAAAAGAAAAAGAAATCCTGAAAGCTCAAGCTCTTAACGAAGGCAAACCAGAGAAAATCATTGAAAAAATGGTTGAAGGCCGTATCGGTAAATACTACGAAGAGTACTGCCTGCTGGAACAAACTTTCGTTAAAGATCCAGACAAAACGATCTCTCAATTGCTGAACGAAAAAATCAGCCAAATTGGTGAAAACATCTCCATCCGTCGTTTCGTTCGTTACGAACTGGGTGAAGGTCTTGAGAAAAAAGTAGACAACTTCGTAGAAGAAGTTATGTCCCAAGTAAACAAATAAGACGGTTTCTTTAAACCGGCGAGCAGAATTGATTTTCGAAGATATAAGAATGATGAAACTTCGAAGCGTAAACTCCCTTATATCTCAGGAAAACAGTGCCTTACCGGTTAAACGTTTTTCCTAAAAGAGCGGAACACAACTGTGTTCCTTTCTTTTTAAGCAGGAGGCCATGCGCGAGAAGTTTTGTTGGTTGAACACCAAGCGTGTTCGATTCAAAGTGGAGGGTGAATAATTGGAACAGCCAGTATTTAAACGTGTTGTCTTAAAGGTCAGCGGAGAGTCTCTTTCCGGTCAAAACGGCTACGGTATTGATGCAGATACGATCTCGTCGATTGCCCAACAGGTAAAAGAGGTTGTTGCACTTGGTGTACAGGTTGCTATTGTATGTGGCGGCGGAAACATCTGGCGTGGTATTGCCGGTAGCGAAAACGGCATCGATCGTGCAACTGCCGATTATATGGGTATGCTGGCGACAGTAATGAACTCGCTGGCACTGCAAGATGCTTTGGAACAGATTGAAGTGCCTACGCGTGTACAGACATCTATTGCAATGCAACAGATTGCAGAGCCTTATATTCGTCGTAGAGCTATTCGCCATCTGGAGAAAGGCCGGGTCGTTATTTTTGCAGCAGGTACAGGTAACCCGTTCTTTTCCACGGATACAACAGCAGCACTGCGCGCAGCGGAGATTGAAGCAGAAGTTATCTTGATGGCCAAAAATAAAGTTGATGGTGTATACTCAGCAGATCCGTTTAAGGACAGTACAGCTGTGAAATTTGATCAGTTGACTTACATGGATATTCTTAACAAAGACCTTGGTGTAATGGATTCAACGGCATCCTCGCTTTGTAAGGACAACAACATCCCGTTGATCGTATTTGCCATTACGGAACAAGGTAACATCAAACGTGTTGTTCTGGGTGAACGTATCGGAACAATCGTTAAAGGGAGTGTAGATTAATGCCACAAGCGGTTAAACAACATGCCGAAGAGCGTATGGAAAAAGCAATTCAAGCATTGCGTCGTGACCTGGCTACTTTGCGTGCAGGCCGCGCAACTCCAGCTCTTCTGGACCGAATTCAGGTAGAGTATTATGGAGCAATGACGCCATTGAATCAACTCGCTAATATCAGTACTCCGGATTCCCGTACACTGATGATTCAGCCTTGGGACAAATCCTCCATGAGTGACATCGAGCGTGCCATCATGAAATCGGATCTGGGTCTTACTCCAGCCAATGATGGTAGCATGATCCGTTTGTCTATTCCGGCATTGACGGAAGAACGCAGAGCGGAACTTGTTAAGCTGACGAAGAAGTTTGGTGAAGAAGGTAAAGTAGCGATTCGTAACATTCGCCGTGATGCGAATGATGACATCAAGAAACTGGAAAAGTCAGATATTTCTGAGGATGAATCCCGGAGACATCAAGATGATATCCAAAAATCGACCGACAAGTTTATTGCTGAAGTCGATAAGGTACTCGCTGCCAAAGAAAAAGAAATCATGGAAGTGTAAGACAAGCGCAGCCCCTCCAATACGGTGGGGTTTTGTCTCTTTTTCCAAGCTTCAGATAAAGAAACTTCAGGGATTTTGGAGGAACAGGAATGATCAAACGGGTTCGGTCGTGGTGGAATGGGGCTGACAAGCAGGAAACGCTGACTATATCCGAGGACAATATCCCGCAGCACGTCGCCATCATCATGGACGGCAATGGACGATGGGCCAAACGTTTGGGACTGCCGCGTATAGCCGGGCACCAAAATGGCATGAAGGCGGTCAAACGTGCGACCATCGCGGCGGATGAACTGGGCATCAAATATCTGACGATGTACGCTTTTTCGACAGAAAACTGGACGCGTCCAAAAGAAGAAGTGGATTTTCTGATGCGACTTCCGCAAGAATTTCTAGCTATAGAGCTGGATGAACTTATAGAAAAAAATGTGCGCATTCGCATGATGGGTCAAGAGGAACATTTACCTTCTCATACCATTAATGCCTTGCGGGAAGCCATTCGTCTTACGGAACATAATACAGGTCTCGTTTTGAACTTTGCAATGAACTATGGAAGTCGTCGTGAAATGACGGACTGTGTTAAACAGATCGCTCTGCAGGTGAAATCGGGGGAACTATCGGCAGAGGATATAACACCTGAACTCATTGATAGACATATGCTGACGGTTGACATGCCTGATCCGGATCTGCTGATCCGGACGAGCGGAGAGTTGAGATTAAGCAACTTTATGCTTTGGCAGCTTGCATATAGTGAATTATGGTTTACGGATATATACTGGCCCGAATTTGGCAAAAAGCATTTGCTTGAAGCAGTAGCCGAATATCAGCGCAGAACAAGGCGTTACGGCGGTTTGAAATAGATGGAGGATGAAGCCGTTGAAACAGCGACTAACGACAGGAATCATAGCAGGTGTGTTGTTTTTAGGTTTTTGCATGCTGGGCGGACCCTGGTACCATGGTTTGGTATTGCTTATGGCTCTCATCGGTTATTATGAATTTGTTAAAATGACCGGGGTGATGCCTTTTTCAGGTGTGGCCCTGATTGGATATGCTGGTGTGTTTGCCATTGTGTTTCCTTGGGAAATGCTGTGGGAGGCAAGACCGCTATCCTTATTTCAGGTCATCTGGATAGTAATGCTTGTACTGATGACAGCTTCGGTTGTCACCAAAAATAAGGTTCCCGTGAATACAGTAGCGATGCTTTTCCTTGGCGTATTGTATATAGGGATCGGTTTCTATTACATTGCAGAATCCAGACATCTGCTTCATGGGTTGTTCTGGACGTTCCTGTTACTGGGCTCCATATGGGCCAGTGATGCAGGAGCTTATTTTGTAGGGAAACTCATTGGTAAAAACAAACTGTGGCCTTCCATCAGTCCAAACAAGACTATAGAGGGTGCACTGGGTGGCATCGTAATTGCAATTGTTACTTCTGTTATTTTTGCATTAGTATCAGATGGTTTGCTTTCCTGGCAGAGAGCGATTGTGATCGGAATTGCCTGTGCAGTTGTAGGTCAGATGGGTGACTTGATCCAGTCTGCATACAAACGTGTATATAATATCAAGGATTCAGGCAGTCTTCTCCCAGGGCATGGAGGCATTCTTGATCGGTGCGACAGCTGGATTGTTGTTTTTCCATTCGTACATATACTAATGCTACTGCCCTACTAAAGAAGAACATGAGTCTGAGATAACAGCATTGTTCGCCGTAGGCATTGGATAATTAAAGATGAGGTGCAGCATGAAAAAAATTGCGATTCTCGGGTCAACCGGTTCCATTGGAACCCAGACACTGGATGTAGTTGACATGCATCCAGAACTCTTTCAAGTGGAGGGACTGGCTGCCGGAGGCAATACAGACCTGCTGATTGAACAAACCAAACGTTACCGGCCGAAGAAAGTATCAGTGGGGTCCAACGAACTGGCGGAGAAGATAGCTCCACATTTGCCAGCAGGAACGCAACTATTTTATGGCAACGAAGGACTCGTAGAAGTTGCGGCAGGAACCGATGCGCATACGGTTGTTACAGCGGTGGTGGGCAGTGTTGGATTGGAGTCAACGCTTGCTGCCATAGACGCAGGCAAACAGATCGGACTGGCCAACAAGGAGACATTGGTTACAGCGGGGCATATCGTTACGACAAGAGCGGCTGCCAAAGGAGTCTCTTTACTGCCCGTTGATAGTGAGCACTCTGCGATATTCCAATGCTTAAATGGTGAAAACAGAGAACGCCTGACAGGCATCACGCTCACCGCTTCAGGCGGATCATTCCGTGATCTTACCCGTGAACAGTTGAAGAACGTGACTATAGAGGATGCACTTAAACATCCAAATTGGTCAATGGGCTCCAAAATCACGATAGACTCGGCAACGATGGTTAACAAGGGTCTCGAGGTCATTGAAGCACATTGGTTATTTGGTCTTCGATATGATCAGATTAATGTATTGCTTCACCCAGAGAGTGTTATTCATTCCTATGTGGAATTTGATGACACAAGCATCATCGCACAACTGGGGAATCCGGATATGCGAGTTCCCATTCAATATGCACTGACTTACCCTGACCGCTTGCCATCACCGGCACAGCGTCTGTCTCTTGCTCAAGCTGGGAAATTACATTTCCGTGAGATGGATATGGAACGGTTCCCGTGTTTAAGAATGGCGTATGAGTGTGGTAAAATGGGAGGAACCGCAACAACGGCGTTTAATGCAGCCAACGAGGTTGCTGTAGCCCGTTTCTTGCGTAAAGAGATTTCATTCCTTAAAATAGAAGATATTATTGCTTCTGTGCTGGAAGCACACCACAATGTGGACGAGCCTGATCTGCAGGAGATCGCACGTTGTGATCAGGAGAGCCGTAAGCTTGCGGCCAGTCTGTAATCTCTTTTTTCATAACAAATTGGAAGAAGTGATTCTCTTGTGCGGCATCAGAGAATAATGATAATCTAGAGGGACAGACTGCGGTATGTGCCGTGAAGGAGGATGGATAGGGATTGGAAACCATACAAGTGGTATTTCTAACGGTGCTCATGTTCTTTGTCATCGTGACGGTTCATGAATGGGGGCATTATTATTTTGCCAAACGCGCCGGTATTCTTGTACGGGAGTTTGCGATCGGTTTTGGTCCCAAATTGTTCTCATATAAAAGAAACGAGACCCAGTTTACATTGCGTTTGTTGCCTTTTGGTGGATATGCACGAATGGCAGGGGAAGATCCGGAACTGGTAGAGATCCAGGAAGGACAGACCATCGCGGTAAGATCAGCGGATGACCAGGTGAAGATGATCTATCTTGACCAGCTGGATAACCGTAAAAATGTAATACGTGGTGAAGTCATCTTCATTGATATGGAGAGAGCGCTGAAGCTTCAACTCGATGTAGATGGAGAGATTCAGGAGTATCGTATTCATCCTCAAGCAATGTTGGTAAGTCGTGGTAAACAAACGCAGATTGCACCGAAAGATCGTCAATTCGGCAGCAAAACTGTTGGACAGCGTGCATTGGCTATTTTTGCGGGCCCACTCATGAACTTTATCTTGGCCTTTGTGCTGTTTGCTGTATATGCGCAGATGGCAGGAGTTCCAGTGGAAAATCCAAAAAATCTTCAAATTGGTGAAGTGCTTGAAGGTGGGGCAGCCGATCAGGCGAACCTGCAAAAGGGCGATATTATCGAAACCATCAATGGTACTGCTATTGGTACCGATTCACAAAAAATGGTGTCGATGATTGCCGATTCCAAAGATAAGCCGATGGAATGGACGCTGCGCCGGGGTTCGGATACGTTTAATATAACGATTACTCCACGTGCTGTAGAAGGACAAGAGGGCGGTAAAGTGGGAATCGTACCTACGTTACCAACCCGATCTGTTGGATTTGCAGAGACATTTAAAGTCTCAGGTGTGGCCATGGTTGATACAACCAAAATAATATTTGAAGGTTTTAAACATCTGATCAATCAATTCAACATGGATGATATTGGTGGTCCAGTTCGTACATTTGAAGTGACAGGGCAAATTGCTAAACAAGGGATTGAGCAGTTAACGAGATGGGCAGCGATTTTGAGTCTATACCTTGGAATTTTCAACCTGCTACCAATACCTGCACTGGACGGCAGTCGTCTGGTATTTTTGGGAATTGAAGCGCTGCGCGGCAGACCTGTTGATCCCAATCGCGAAGGCATGGTGCATTTCATCGGATTTGCGATGTTGTTTGTGTTGATGCTGGCAGTAACTTACAATGATATATTACGTTTAATTAACGGATAATTACGGTTGGACTACGCTCTGTACATTCAGAGATAGTCGTTATGGGAGGACGCTGGAGTCTTATGTCAAAGGAAAATGATAAACAGTTCGTGACTGAAATCACACCACAGGGTGAGGATTTCTCGCGCTGGTACATTGATGTTATCAAAAAAGCTGATCTCATGGACTATGCACCTGTACGCGGTTGTATTGTGTTCAAACCAGACGGCTTTGAAATCTGGGAACATATTAAGGATGAGTTGGATCGTCGTTTCCGGGAAACGGGTCATCGCAACGCATACTTCCCGATGTTCATTCCTGAGAGCTTCTTTCAAAAGGAAAAAGAGCACGTGGAAGGTTTTAACCCTGAATTACCATGGGTAACGGAAGCTGGCGGAGAGAAGCTTGAAGAACGTCTGGCCATCCGTCCTACATCCGAAACGATTATTGGTCACATGTATTCCAAGTGGATTCAGTCTTATCGTGATCTTCCGGTACTGATCAACCAGTGGGCCAACGTAGTTCGTTGGGAAAAAAGAACGTTGCCTTTCCTTCGTACAAGTGAGTTCCTGTGGCAGGAAGGTCATACAGCGCATGAGACGGAAGAAGAAGCACGTGAAGAAACGATGAAAATGCTTGAGATCTATCGTGAAGTGGTTGAGGAATACTTGGCTATTCCTGTAATTGTGGGTCAGAAAACCAAATCCGAGAAGTTTGCGGGTGCGGTGGATACGTACTCGATTGAAGCCATGATGAAGGATGGACGTGCTGTACAAGCAGGTACATCTCACTATATGGGGACGAACTTTGCAAAAGCATTTGAAATCCAGTATCTTAGCCGGAATAATGTGCTCGAGCTGGCTTACACTACTTCATGGGGAGTAAGTACACGTTTGATCGGTGCATTAATTATGGTTCACGGAGATGACCGTGGTCTCGTACTTCCTCCTAAAGTCGCACCAACACAAGTAGTCATGATTCCAATTGGACCTCCGAAAACGCGTGATGCTGTTGTTGGGCGTGCAGATGAGTTGTTCACTGAGTTGAAAAAAGCTGGAGTCCGTGTGAAAATGGATGATCGCAGTGATGTTCGCCCAGGTTGGAAATTCAATGAATACGAGATGCGCGGTGTTCCGATTCGTCTGGAGATTGGTCCACGTGATATGGAAAATGGCGTTTGTGTGCTCGTATCACGGATCACAGGTGAGAAGAAAGTGGTAGAACAAGCAAACCTGGTAGAAGAGATCCAGGCTATGCTGACACAGATCCAGGTAGATATGTTAGAGCGTGCTCGCACATTTATGTCGGATAACTTCTATTCCGTGGATACACTCGATGAGATGAAAGAACTGATGGAAAATAAACGCGGGTTTACACTGGCCGGATGGTGCGGTTCAGAAACTTGCGAAGATAAAGTAAGAGAAGTTACAGGTGCAACAAGCCGGAACATTCCGTTCCAGCCTGCTGAAGAAAAGCATACGTGCCTGGCATGTGGTGAACAGGCAGAACACACGGTTGTGTTTGCAAGAGCATACTAAGTCAGGATCACTTGACTATATACATTGAACTAAACATTTACATGAGAACGTAGAGAACAGAAATAACCTGAAGAAGCGGAGCGTTCGCCTTTATCCCCGGATTTTCCCCTTTCTAAAAGGGAATCAAAAAATCTGGGGATAACAGTGATCGGAAGGTTGTTCTGTTATCGGAGTGGTAAGTGTAAATATCTTTTTGTTCAATGTATATAACGGCACGTACGGACTGTAAGAGTAATGAATGGAGAGCTTCTGTCGGATAAAATGAGTCGGTGCGAGTTCGGATCGGTGACATTTTTGAATGCAGGGGCTTTTCATGCTTTAAGGGGGTACAAGGAGGAACACGATGAGCGGATTCGAGGAGAAAAGAAAACGGTTTGAGTTGTTGATGAAACAGGCAGAGCTTCCGGCTGGTCTGTTAGAGCCCTATTTTTTGGATGGATGGATTGAACAAGTAGAGACCAATCGAAGTAATCGGGATTGGAATATTCTGATTGCAAAGGATACGTTGGTACCCGCTCCAATCTATCGCACATTTTGCCTGCATATTCAAGAGAAAATGAATCATATCGCCAAAATTTCATTTGGCTTCAAATACACGGATCAAGTACAAAATGGTGATATCGTTAGTGAATATTGGAATCTGTTTCTGGAGTGGGTTACCCGTGAGATTCCATCTGTAAATGGTTGGATGAACCGAACAACCTTTGAATGTGAAGAGGATCTTCTACAACTGACAATGAGTGATGCAACGTCGATGGAATTGGCTCGTAAGAAACAGATTGATCAAGCTATTACAAAATTCTATGAAAAATACTTTCATCTATCTCTTCGCATCAAGATGCAAGTGGGTGAAGTGGGAAGTAATAAAGAGGCCATGGAACAGTTCCAGGCCCAAAAACGTGTAGAAGAACTTGAGGTCATCGAGAAGATGATGAGTGAAGTGGACACAGAAATCCCGGTGGATGAGGAGCAGGGTGATCTGCGTTTGCAAATGGGTTATGACATCAAGGAGCCGGCAGTACCCATGCAGGAAATCCAGGATGAAGAGAAAAAGGTCACGCTTCAAGGTTCGGTGTTTGGTCTGGATCGTAAAGAACTGCGAAACGGAAATACACTGTTTACATTCTATCTGACCGACTTCACCGACTCCATGCAAATGAAGATGTTTGCCAAAACAAAAGAAGATGTTAAAATTCTCAGTTTGTTGGCTAACGGTAAATGGGTAAAAGTGCGTGGTCGTGTAGAATATGACCGGTTTATGCAAATTCCTGAACTGGCTATGATTCCATCGGACCTGATTGAAGTTAAAGCACCGCCGTCTCGCAAAGATAATGCACCAGAGAAACGGGTGGAGTTCCATTTGCACTCTACGATGAGTACGATGGATGCTGTAACTTCAATCGACAAATACGTGAAAATGGCAGCAGAGTGGGGACATAAGGCGATTGCTGTCAGTGATCATGGTGGTGTACAGGTATATCCCGAGGCTTCCAAGGCTGCTAAGAAAAACGGGATTAAAATGATCTACGGCCTTGAGGCCAATGTAGTGAATGACTCTGTTGCGGTCGTAATGGCTCCACAGCCGTTGGATCTCCAAACAGCGACATACATTGTATTTGATATCGAGACCACGGGTCTGTCGGTAACACAGAACAAAATCATTGAAATTGCAGCCGTGAAGATGCAAGATGGTAAAGAAATCGACCGGTTTGCAACGTTTGTGAATCCGCATGAACGCATTCCCTACAACATTCAGCAGTTGACCAATATTAATGATGACATGGTAAAAGACGCACCTGAGCTAGAGCCTGTTATCCGTGATTTTGTGCAGTTTGCTGGTGATGGTGTGCTTGTTGCGCATAATGCACGTTTTGACATGGGCTTTATCCAGGCTTCCCTGAAGCAAATTGGATTGCCAGAACTTCCTAATCCGGTCCTTGACACATTGGAACTGGCGAGATTGTTATTTCCAAAAAATAAGAACCACCGTCTGAATACGATGGCGGATAAATATAAGGTTGGACTCGAAAGTCATCACCGTGCCATTGATGATACGATTGCACTCGCGGGTATACTGATCGGATTATTAAATGATGCTGCTCAGATGAAAGGGTTAACGAGGCTTGATCGCTTGAACGATTATGTAGGTGTCGACTTGTCGAATACAAGACCTTTCCATTGTGGAATCTATGCATTGAATGATGTCGGTAAGAAAAATTTATACAAGCTGGTATCTCTCTCTCATACGGAACATTTCAAGCGGGTACCGTGCATTCCCAAATCAAAACTGATTAATTTGCGTGAAGGCCTTGTTATTATATCGGGCTGTGAAAAAGGGGAGTTTTTCGAAGCGGTGCTTAACAAATCGCTCGAAGAAGCGGAAGAGATCGCTGAGTTCTATGACATACTGGAGATTCAACCACTTACCATGTATATGCATTTGGTGGATAAAGGGTTGGTGGCTACACCCGAAGAAATCAAAACAGCGATCCGTAAAGTCATTAATATTGGCGCAAAATTTAATAAACCAGTCATAGCCACAGGTAACGTGCACTATTTGGAACCGCGTGACAAGTTATATCGGGATATCACCATTCACGGAATTACAGGTTTTAGTCCACTGAAAGATCAACGTAAACCGGATGCACATTTTAGAACGACAGAGGAAATGCTGGAAGAGTTCCAGTTCCTGGGCCAAGATAAAGCTTACGAAGTCGTTGTCACAAATACGGTGGAGTTGTCTGATCGATTTGAGGAAATTAAGTTATTTCCGGACAAACTGTTTACTCCAATTCTGGAAGGTGCGGACGAAGAAATCCGTAATACCTGCTATGACACTGCCAAGTCTATCTATGGCGAGGAATTACCAGAAGTAATCGTTGCACGACTAGAGAAAGAGCTCATTCCAATTATTAAATACGGTTTTTCTGCCAACTATCTGATCTCGGAACGCTTGGTTAAAAAATCGAATCAGGATGGTTATCTGGTAGGTTCGCGGGGATCGGTAGGCTCGTCTGTTGTTGCTACATTCCTGGGTATATCCGAGGTTAATCCACTACCAGCTCATTATATTTGTGTGAATTCAGAATGCAAACACAGCGAGTGGTTCCTGGACGGCAGTGTTCGGAGTGGATTTGACCTTCCAGAGAAAGAGTGTCCGGATTGTGGTGGCATACTTAAAGGAGAAGGCCAGGATATTCCGTTTGAGACCTTCCTTGGGTTTAAAGGAGATAAAGTTCCCGATATTGACTTGAACTTCTCTGGTGATTATCAGCCTCACGCACATAACTACACGAAAGTGTTATTTAGTGAGAAAAGTGTTTTCCGTGCAGGGACCATTGGTACGGTGGCTGAGAAAACAGCATTTGGTTTTGCCAAGAAGTATGAGGAACAGCATCAGAAGAAATGGCGTGGAGCTGAATTGAATCGTTTGGCCTCTGGCTGTACTGGGGTGAAACGGAGTACTGGACAGCATCCCGGCGGTATTGTCGTAGTACCTGATTATATCGAGGTCGAAGACGTTACACCTGTTCAGTTTCCGGCTGACGACGTTAATGCGGAGTGGAAAACGACACACTTTGATTATCATGCTTTTGAAGAGAACTTGCTGAAACTTGATATTCTGGGGCACGATGACCCAACTATGATGCGGATGTTGCAGGATTTGACAGGGGTCGATCCAACGACCATTCCGATGAATGATCCGAAAGTCATGAGCATGTTTAACTCAACCGAAGCTCTGGGTGTTACACCGGAACAGATTAGGTCGCCAGTCGCAACGTTTGGCGTGCCGGAGATGGGAACGAAGTTTGTACGTCAGATGCTTGTCGAATCCCAGCCGACGTCTTTTGCCGATTTATTGCAAATTTCCGGTTTATCCCATGGTACAGGGGTATGGCTTGGAAACGCTCAGGATCTGATTAAGAACGGAACGTGCAACATTAAGACGGTAATCGGTTGTCGGGATGACATCATGTTGTTCCTGATTTATAAAACGGGAATGGACGCAAGTCTGGCATTTAAGATTACCGAGAGTGTTCGTAAGGGACGGGGTCTGCCACAGGAATGGATTGACGAGATGAAGAATTGCAAAGTACCTCAATGGTACATTGATTCTTGTCTCAAAATCCAGTACATGTTCCCGAAGGCTCACGCGGCCGCTTATGTTATTTCCGCAGTACGTACGGCATTCTTCAAGCTATATCATCCGATTGAATATTACGCAACCTACTTTACGGTACGGGCGGATGAGATCGATATCGAACTGATGTGTCAGGGATATGACGCAATCTACCGGAAAATTACGGAGATCGAGCAATTAGGTTTCCAGGCACCGCCAAAAGAGAAAAACATGCTCCCTGTCCTTGAAATGGGTCTGGAAATGGCAGCTCGCGGATTCTCGCTGAAACCTATTGACTTATATCGTTCGGAAGCGACGAAGTTCATTGTTGACGGAAAAACACTAATCCCTCCATTTTCAGCTTTGGCAGGAATCGGGGATAATGCAGCTCGAAATATCGCTGCGGCAAGAGATCATGGTGAATTCCTGTCGGTGGAAGATTTCCAGCAGAAGTCGAAAGCAAGTAAGACCATTGTTGAACTTCTGTCGAATATGGGATGTTTCCGTGGCTTGCCAGAGAGCAATCAGCTATCCCTTTTCTAGGATTGAATTTGGATCTAACCATAGCGATTGTTGGGGGAACGTAATTTTTCCTTCATTAGTAAGTAAACTGCCTGAAGCATCGCTTACTTGTCACTATTACCAGACTATGTTATAATTTTTGAAGTGAACGAGATAGTACGAATTTCTAAAGAGTGGGGAAACCCACTCTTTAGTCTTTGGTATACAAGAATCTTGGGTATTGAATAATCTGCCAGTGCTTTTTTGCTGGTGTAACCTAAGTTGGAGGTTATTGGTTTTGAGCACAACGAACATTAAATCTACCGTGGAAGAAATGATCCAACCCTACCTGAACGAACAAGGCTTCGAGCTGGTTGACATCGAATACGTCAAAGAAGGCAGCAACTGGTTTTTACGGGTGTATGTCGACAAAGAGGGTGGCATCGACATCGACGATTGTGTCTTGATCAGCGAAAAGCTGAGCGCCAAGCTGGATGAGAACGATCCGATTCCAACCATCTATTTCCTTGAAGTGTCTTCTCCCGGTGCGGAGCGTCCACTGAAAAAACCTGAGGACGTTACCAAAGCTGTAGGCAAAAATGTTTTTGTTACAACCTACGAGCCGGTGAACGGATTGAAGGAATTTGAAGGCAAGCTGCTTTCCTTTGATGACGAGGAACTCGTGATCGAAGCAGGCAAAAAACAGCATGCCATTTCTTATGATAAGGTTGCCAGTGCGCGCCTAGCTATTTTGTTTTAAGTGCCTTGTTCACTTTATTAATGAAAAAGACACATCTCACGATAACGGCAAGGTGCTCATGAGTTCAGAGCCTTTCGCCGTTTTACGTATGAGATGCCATGTTTGAAAGGGGGATCAACATTCATGAGTATGGATTTTATTGAAGCAATGAATGAATTGGAACGGGAAAAAGGGATCAGCAAGGATGTGCTGTTTGAAGCGATCGAGGCTGCACTAATTTCCAGCTACAAGCGGAATTTCAACACGGCCCAGAATGTGCGTGTTGACATGAACCGTAATACGGGAGTTATTCGGGTGTATGCCCGTAAATTGATCGTGGAAGAAGTCCTGGATTCACGTACCGAAATTTCATTGCCTGCTGCACGAGAAATCAACCCACACTTCCAGTTGGAAGATATTGCGGAGATTGAAGTTACGCCGCGTGATTTCGGACGTATCGCGGCACAAACTGCCAAACAGGTAGTGACCCAGCGGATTCGTGAAGCCGAACGCGGCCTGATCTACAACGCTTTCGTAGATAAGGAAGAAGATATCGTTACGGGAGTGGTGCAGCGTCAGGATTTGCGCAATATCTACATCGATCTGGGCAAAATCGAAGCGGCTTTACCGCTGACCGAATTGATGCCGAACGAGAAGTTTGTTCATGGTGACCGTATTAAGGCGTATATCACCAAGGTCGAGAATACGACAAAAGGGCCGCAAATCATTTTGTCCCGTACCCATCCGGGCCTCTTGAAACGTCTCTTTGAACTGGAAGTGCCTGAGATCTTTGACGGTGTAGTTGAAATTCGCTCCGTCGCTCGCGAAGCAGGGTTCCGCTCCAAGATTGCCGTTCACTCCCGCAACGAGGAAGTTGATCCAGTTGGATCTTGTGTAGGTCCTAGGGGAATGCGCGTGCAGACCATTGTGGGTGAGCTGCGCGGTGAAAAAATCGACATCGTTCGTTTCTCCGATCAGGTAGACGAATATGTTGCTAATGCACTGAGTCCTTCCAAAGTATTGGAAGTTCATGTATTTGAGGAAGAAAAGATGGCTCGGGTTATCGTTCCGGACTATCAACTGTCCCTCGCAATTGGTATCAAAGGCCAAAATGCCAGATTGGCAGCCAAATTAACCGGCTGGAAAATCGACATTAAGAGCGAGAGCCAGGCGGAACAGGAATTCGGCAGAGAAAAAGATTCTTCTTCTGAAATGCATCAGGATTCCGTCTCCGTCGACTAAAGTAAAGTACGGGGGGCGCTGACGTATGAAACCAAAAAAAGTGCCGCTGCGCAAATGTGTGGCATGCCAAGAAATGATGCCCAAAAAGCAGCTGATTCGCATTGTTAAAACGCCAGAGGATGAAGTGCTGATCGATTTGACTGGCAAAAAATCCGGACGTGGTGCCTATTTATGCGGCAAAGAGTCCTGTTTTAAGCTCGCACTCAAAAACCGGGCTTTGGATCGGGCGTTAAAAGGCAAAGTCTCACCTGAAATTTACGAGCAATTAGCAGCTGACTTCATCGCGGTTGAGGATGAATTCAAAGCAGCACAGGAGCGTGAACATGACTAATATTAAAA
This sequence comes from Paenibacillus xylanexedens, assembly GCF_001908275.1. Taxonomy (NCBI): domain Bacteria; kingdom Bacillati; phylum Bacillota; class Bacilli; order Caryophanales; family Paenibacillaceae; genus Paenibacillus; species Paenibacillus xylanexedens. The sequence goes on from NZ_CP018620.1 coordinate 3,402,522, forward strand.
CGCTGTCTTATTTGGGACTCTCTATGCGTGCAGGTAAACTTGTAACAGGTGAAGAAATTGTACTTAAAGCGATCCGTTCTTCCGAAGCTAAAATGGTTATTGTTGCGGGTGACGCCTCAGCCAATACACAAAAGAAATTTCGCGATAAATGCGGAACTTATAAGGTTCCTCTGTTGATCGGATTTGACCGGGATAGTCTGGGTTCAAGTATCGGTAAAGACACGCGTGTTGTTCTTGCAGTAACGGATCGAGGGTTTGCAAAAATGATCTCCAAGCAAGTCGGTATAATGTCGGAGGTGGAGTATATTGAGTAAACAAGAAAACAAGGATAAATTGCGGGTTTATGAATATGCGAAGTCCCTTAATATGAGTAGTAAAGAAATTATAACCATTCTTAAAAAGCTGGAAATTCCCGTAAACAATCATATGAGTGTCATGGAGAATGGTTCAGTCGGTAAGGTGGAACAATTTTTTAAAGATATAAAATCCACTGCTGCTTCGAAACAAGGCAATGATGCAAAACCAGTTGCTACTTCGGCGGTGCGCAGTGACAAACCAGTGGACAGCAACAAACCGGCCGGCGGAGTGAACACGCCGATTAGCAGCAACCCATCCGGTAGTCCCGTACAAACAAAAATACAACAGGAAAAGCAGGTAGGTATGAACAATAGACCAAATTCCAACAATAACAATGGCACCCAAAGACCCAGCGGCCAAGACAGCCGCAACAGAACGAACTCTTCCCAAGGCTCAAGCCAAGGAGGACAATCAACTAACCGTCCAAGACCAGCTCAAGGTGGACAAAGCAGTACTGCATCCCGTCCGCAAGGAACGGGTCAACGTCCGAATAACAGCGGTGGCGGTCAAGTAAGAACTTCAGGCCCTAACAGCGGTGGTAATACAGGTACTGCTGGCAACCGTAGCGGTGGCCAAGGTCAGAGCCAAGGACAAGGCCAACGTAGAAGCGGCCCAGGTGGTACTACTGGCAGCAACAACAATAGTGGTAACCGTTCGAACAGCGGTGGCGGTGGACGTCGTTATGATGACAACCGTGGCGGCAACTTCCGTGGTAACCGTGGTGGCAAGAACAACCGCAACAGAAATCAACAACAGTACCAACAACGTGAGAAAATTGATAACACACCTAAGAAAATCATCGTTCGTGGTGATATGACCGTTGGTGAAACAGCGAAGTTGCTCCATAAGGATGCTTCCGAAGTTATCAAAAAACTCATCGCTATGGGCGTTATGGCAACAATAAACCAAGAGCTTGATATCGAAACGATCCTTCTGCTTTCAGGTGAATTCGGTGTTGAGGTTGAAGTGAAGATTGTGCTTGAAGATGACCGTTTCGAAACACTGGAAGAGAATGATGATGCTGCTGACTTGCAGGCTCGTCCACCAGTAGTTACGATCATGGGTCACGTTGACCATGGTAAAACTACTTTGCTGGATGCGATTCGTTCCACGAATGTATCCGATGGCGAAGCAGGCGGAATCACGCAACATATCGGTGCATATCAAGTTGAAATTAATAACAAAAAGATCACGTTCCTGGATACTCCGGGTCACGAAGCGTTTACAGCGATGCGTGCACGTGGCGCACAAGTTACGGATATGACGATTATTGTCGTAGCTGCGGATGACGGTGTTATGCCACAGACCATTGAGGCGATTAACCATGCCAAAGCTGCTGGACTACCAATCATCGTGGCTGTCAACAAAATTGACAAGCCGGGCGCTGATCCAGATAAAGTGAAACAAGAATTAACCAGCTATGAACTCGTTCCTGAAGAGTGGGGCGGAGATACCATCTTTGTTAACGTGTCAGCGAAACAAAGAATGGGTCTGGAAGGTCTGCTTGAAATGATTCTGCTGGTTGCAGAAGTGAACGAATACAAAGCGAACCCGGACAAACGTGCCCGTGGTACAGTGATTGAAGCCGAGCTGGATAAAGGACGTGGCCCAGTTGCACGTATCCTCGTACAGCACGGTACATTGAAAGTCGGCGATGCTTTCGTAGCAGGTAACTGCTTCGGTCGTGTTCGTGCGATGGTCAATGACAAAGGTCGCAAATTGAAAGAAGCTGGACCTTCAACACCTGTAGAAATCACAGGTCTGACTGAAGTTCCAGGTGCGGGAGATCCATTCATGGTGTTTGAAGATGAGCGCAAAGCGCGTTCCATCGCTGACAAACGTTCGATCACGCAACGTGAATCCGATCTGGGTACGCATACTCGTGTGACGTTGGATGATCTGTTCCAGCACATCAAAGATGGCGAGATCAAAGATCTGAACGTAATCATCAAAGGTGATGTACAAGGTTCGGTTGAAGCATTGAAAGGTTCCCTTGCGAAGATCGAAGTTGAAGGTGTACGCGTGAAAATTATTCATAGCGGCGCTGGTGCAATCACAGAATCCGACATCATTTTAGCTGCAGCATCCAATGCTATCGTGATCGGTTTCAACGTTCGTCCTGATAACCAGGCGAAATCAACTGCAGATCAAGAGCAAGTAGACATTCGTCTGCATCGCGTGATCTACAGTGTTATCGAAGAAATTGAACAAGCGATGAAAGGTATGCTTGATCCGATCTACAAAGAAAAAGTTATCGGTCATGCTGAAGTTCGGAGCACGTTCTCCATCAGTAAAGTGGGTACCATCGCTGGTTGTATGGTTACCTCGGGTAAAATTACGCGTTCTGCGGAAGCACGCCTGATTCGTGATGGTATTGTCCTTTACGAAGGTAAGCTGGATTCCCTGAAACGTTATAAAGATGATGCCAAAGAAGTAGCACAAGGTTACGAGTGCGGTATCACACTTGATAAATATAATGATCTCAAAGAAGGCGACGTTATCGAAGCCTTCATTATGGAGACCGTACAACGATAAGCAAGGAAGCATGAGGTGAACAACTATGGCTAAGATTCGTACAGGTAGAGTGGGCGAGCAGATCAAGAAAGAAATAAGTCTGCTCATCCAGTCTGAACTGAAAGATCCACGTATCGGCTTTATTACGGTAACGGGAGTCGAAGTGACAGGAGACTTGTCGCAAGCCAAAGTTTATCTGAGTGTCTTCGGTGAACAGGAACAAAAAGATAACACGCTGAAAGCTCTGGCAAAAGCAAATGGATTTTTGCGTTCCGAGCTGGGCAAACGTATCCGGTTCCGGCATGTTCCCGAGTTGATATTTAAGATTGACGAATCCATCGCGTATGGCAGCCGAATTGAGAAGCTGCTTGGCGATATTGGTTCCGACAAGAACGAATCCCAGTAACAGAATAGAGGAGACGGCAATGCACACTTATGAACAGGCGCTCCAGGCCGGAAAGCAATTTCTGCTGGAGCATGATGATTACCTGGTCGTGTCGCATGTACAGCCGGACGGTGACGCAGTCAGCTCGACGGTAACGGTGGGCTGGCTGCTGTCATGTCTGGGTAAGACATTCACGATGATTAATGAAGGTGAAATCCCTGGGCGCATGCAATTTTTGTGGGAAGCAGGCAACATTGTGAACATGACCGAACAACCACCGCAGCGAAAATATAAAGCTGTTATCTGTGTGGATTGTGCAGACTTTGCCAGAGTAGGTTTGACACGTCATTATTTTGAAGATGATGCTGTTATCTTGAATATTGATCATCACCCTACAAATGACGGTTATGGTACAGTCAACATCATTAAGTCTGATGCTGCTGCAACGGCTGAAATCTTGTTCGATTTTCTTAACCTGTTCCAAGTAACATGGGATAAAGATGTTGCGACGGCAGTTTATACAGGATTGCTTACCGATACAGGTGGATTCCGCTATGCGAACACCAGCCCAAATGTAATGACAACGGCTTCCAGACTGCTTGAACATGGCGTGGATGGACCCTATCTCGCCCAAACCTTGTTGGAGCAGGTGACTCTTCCGCAAGTTCGGATTTTGAATCAGGCACTATCAAGCCTGCAGATGACAGATGATGGAAAGATAGCCTGGGTTGTTATTACACCAGATGATATGGTGGCTTGTGGAGCAGCTAATGAAGATCTTGAAGGGGTAGTGAACTATCCGCGCAACATTCAGGGCGTGGAAGTTGGTATCTTTTTCAAAGTCATCAACGAGAATGCAGTCAAGGTTTCTTTGCGTTCAGCTGGTAAGATTGATGTTGCTGCACTAGCACAGACCTTTGGCGGAGGCGGGCATGTGCTCGCAGCCGGATGTCGTCTGGAAGGCAGACTTGATGATATTGTCGCAAAAGTGCTGAAGCAGGTGAATTCACAATGGTAAAGCCATTTGAAGGTGTACTTCCGGTATATAAACCGGCGGGATTTACTTCTCATGATGTTGTAGCCAAAATGCGTCGCATTCTCAAAATGAAGCGCATTGGGCATACGGGCACACTTGACCCACAAGTTACAGGCGTTCTGCCGCTCTGTCTCGGACGGGCGACACGTGTGGTGGAGTACATGCAGGAGCTTCCGAAGGAATATCTGGCTACGCTGAGATTGGGACTGTCTACTGACACAGAGGATATGACAGGGGAAGTCATTGAGCGGGCTGAAACGACTGTGGAAGTAACACAGGAACAGGTTCAACAGGTGCTTGAGCAGTTTCTGGGCACGATCTCACAGGTACCACCTATGTATTCTGCGGTAAAGGTAGACGGCAAACGTCTTTATGAGCTTGCTCGTGAAGGTAAGACGGTAGAGCGTAAGAGCCGTGAGGTCACAATCTATGAGCTCGAACTTACAGGGATTGAGACTCAGGGTGAGACCACCGATATATCCTTTCGGGCCTTATGTTCAAAAGGTACTTATATTCGGACATTGTGTGTAGACATTGGCCGGCAACTTGGATATCCATCAACCATGGTTCAACTTGAGCGTACGATATCGGCAGGTATCTCTGCAGATCGTTGTCTTCGTATTGAAGAAGTGGAACAACTTATGGCTGAAGGGACATTGGCGGAGGCGCTGATTCCTGTTGACGAGGCTATTGCTTTAATTCCGGCCCACAAGGTTGGAGAAGAACAGGCCAAAGGAGCACTGCAAGGTCAGAAACTGTCTGCGCGTCTTCTGGAACCGCCTGTAGAGCAACCTGGTTTATTGCGGTTGTATGCTCAGGATGGTACGTTTCTGGGGATATTTGAACGGGATGAACTAAAACCAACGGTGAGGGCAGTTAAAGTCTTTTTGCCGGAATAAAGAGGTTTCGGGCTTGGAGTTGTGGTGATGCTCAAGCTTGGCCTATCTAGTGAAATGCAGGTGAATGATTGTGAAAACCGTAATGCTAACCTATCCGCAGACGTTACATTCGACTGAGCTGAGCACACTGCCCCAAGTGCTTGCGATTGGTCAATTCGACGGACTGCATCTCGGACATGCAAGTGTCATTTTATCAGCTGTCCGCATTGCGCGGGAAACGGGCATGCAGGCAGCGGTCATGACCTTTCATCCACATCCGAAGGAAGTTATGCGCAAAGGGGATTACGAGGGTTATTTAACTCCCTTGAGAGATAAAGAAGACATCTTGGCAGGAATGGGCGTTGATGTACTCTATGTGGTGGAGTTCAATGAAGATTTCTCACGGTTGACGCCGCAACAATTCGTACACGACCTGTTGATTCCTCTTCAGACAAGAACAGCGGTGGTGGGTTTTGACTTCCGTTTTGGTCACAAGGGTGCAGGGGATGAACAACTTCTTCGTACTTTGGGAGAAGGAGAGATGACGGTGGAAACCGTTCCTCCTTTCTTGTTAAATGGTGAAAAAGTGAGCAGTTCTCTCATTCGTGGCCTGTTGAAGCGTGGGGAGATGGATGAGGCCAGTCAGTGGCTTGGCCGACCTTACAGCATCAGAGGAACTGTCATTCACGGGGAGAAGCGTGGACGAACGATTGGATTTCCTACAGCGAACCTTGAACTCACGGATCATTACGTTACCCCGTCGAAGGGTGTTTACGCTGTTCGTGTGCAGTATGGCGAACAGGAACTGCATGGCGTAATGAATCTCGGTGTGAAACCTACGTTTCACGAAAGCGGGATGAAACCTACGTTTGAAGTGCACCTGCTTGATTTTGATGGACACTTGTATGACCAGGAACTAAAGGTTGAGCTCGTTCACTATATTCGTGCAGAACGAAAGTTTGACTCCATTGAGGCATTGATTAGCCAGATTCGTGAAGATGCATTAACTGCCGGCCGCCTGTTATCTTAAAGGTTCAGGATTAAATGCATGTTTACATTTACTTTAACTAGGCAATTATGATATACTGTACTACGTTGTCGATTGAGGCAACATTAACCTTGGCTTGGTTGCTTGCTCTCACCGGCGGTGACGAGGCTAATGGCGATTATATTGAAGGAGGTGAACAGGATGGCATTGACTCAAGAACGTAAACAACAACTGATCGACGAGCACAAAACTCACGAGTCCGATACAGGATCTCCAGAGGTGCAAGTTGCTATCCTTACGGAAAACATCACAAGTTTGACAGACCACTTGCGTACGCATAAGAAAGACCACCACTCACGTCGTGGACTTTTGAAAATGGTAGGTCAACGTCGTAAGCTTTTGGCTTACGTGAAAAACAAAGATGTTAAACGTTACAGCGCACTGATCGAAAAACTCGGATTGCGTCGTTAATTATCGTACATGTTTTCAAAATCAACCTGGCTGTTATCCGTCATTCTTTTGTCTAAAAGGACAAGCGGAACTTACAGCCGGGTTGTTTTGTAGATGAACATGTTGCCATATATTTGTAGATGGGGCTCCGTGAGGAGCTTTTGTTGTGCAGGTTAGCATGTTGAAAGATCCATACATAGCTAATGAATGCAGGACAAGCAGGAAATACTGTGAATATGCAGAATCCATTGAATTAGGAACGAATAAAAGGAGGGGTTTCATGGAACAGCGTGTTGAAATGCAGCTTGGTGGAAGAAAGCTTACGCTTGAGACCGGGCGTTTGGCCAAGCAGGCTAATGCTGCCGTTAAGGTAACATACGGGGATACCGTGGTATTGTGTACCGTGACAGCATCAAGTGAGCCGAAAGATCTGGACTTTTTCCCATTAACGGTGAACTATGAAGAAAGATTGTACGCCGTAGGTAAAATCCCGGGAGGATTTATTAAACGTGAAGGCAGACCGAGTGAGAAAGCCATTCTTTCAAGCCGTCTGACAGACCGTCCAATTCGTCCTTTGTTCCCGGAAGGCTTCCGGAATGATGTACAAGTTCTGAATATCGTTATGAGTGTGGATCAGGATTGCGAACCGCAAATCGCTGCAATGATTGGTACATCAGCAGCATTGAGCATTTCGGATGTTCCATTCAGCGGACCGATTGGTGGCGTGAAAGTGGGACGTATTGATGGCGAGTTCATCATTAACCCAACGATTGCACAGCTTGAAGTCAGTGATATTGAACTGGTCGTTGCAGGAACCAAGGATGCCATCATGATGGTTGAGGCCGAAGCAAACGAAGTTCCGGAAGAAGTGATGCTCGAAGCAATCATGTTTGGACATGATGAGATCCAAAACATTATTGCTGTAATCGAACAACTCGTCCAAGTTGCTGGAAAAGAAAAAATGGCTGTTAAGTTGCGTACCGTTAATGCTGAAGTTAACAACAGTGTGCGTGAATTCGCCAGCGCTCGTCTGGTCGAAGCGGTTAAAATCGCCGAGAAGCATGCTCGTCAAGATGCAATCGATGTAGTGAATGACGAAACCGTTGCTCACTTTGAAGAGAAATATATCGAAAGTCCGGAATTGTTCAAAGACGTGAAGGAAGTTCTGCACGATATCGTCAAAGAAGAAGTGCGCCGTCTGATCACGCATGATAAAGTTCGTCCGGACGGACGTGGACTTGCTGAAATTCGCCCAATTGAATGTGATACATCTCTGCTGCCACGTGCACATGGTACAGGACTGTTTACACGCGGTCAAACGCAAGCACTTAGCGTTTGTACACTTGGTGCACTGGGTGATGTTCAGATTTTGGACGGAATCAGTCTTGAAGAAACGAAACGATTCATGCATCACTATAACTTCCCACCATTCAGCGTAGGCGAAGCGCGTCCATTGCGTGCTCCAGGTCGTCGCGAAATCGGACATGGTGCTCTGGGTGAGCGCGCGCTTTCTAAAGTGATTCCTTCCGAAACGGATTTCCCATACACGATTCGTTTGGTATCTGAAGTTCTGGAATCCAACGGCTCATCATCTCAGGCAAGTATCTGTGCCAGCACTTTAGCTATGATGGATGCAGGTGTACCAATCAAAGCTCCAGTTGCGGGTGTAGCTATGGGTCTGATCAAAGATGGAGATCATGTATCCATTCTGAGTGATATTCAAGGTATGGAAGATCACCTCGGTGACATGGACTTTAAAGTAGCTGGAACACCTGAAGGTGTAACTGCAATTCAAATGGACATCAAAATTGCTGGTATTAATCGTCAAATTTTGTCTGATGCATTGGCGCAAGCCAAAGAAGGTCGTATGCACATTTTGGGCAAAATGAACGAAATTTTGAAAACTCCACGTGAGCAGTTATCACAATATGCGCCTAAAATTACAACGATGCATATCAATCCGGACAAAATCCGTGATGTTATCGGTGCAGGTGGTAAAATTATCAATAAAATCATCGAAGAAACCGGTGTTAAAATTGATATTGAACAGGATGGACGTGTCTTTATCGCTTCTTCTAACCAAGAGATGAATGATAAAGCCAAAGCGATCATCGAAGGTATTGTGCGCGAAGTATTGGTCGGCGAGATTTATGTCGGCAAAGTAAAACGCGTAGAAAAATTCGGTGCATTTGTTGAAGTACTTCCGAACAAAGAAGGTCTGGTACACATCTCGCAACTGTCAACTGAACGTGTTGCCAAAGTGGAAGATGTTGTAGCTATCGGTGATTCCATTACGGTAAAAGTAACGGAAATTGACCCACAAGGTCGAATCAACTTGTCCCGTAAAGCAGTTTTGACTGCTGAAGCTCCGGCTCAATCCTAGGATACCGAAGCGACAGGTTATAAATGGATAGATTGAATGAAGAGACAGAATGTGAATTTCTGGCTCTTTTTTTAACGTTTAAATACGTAAAGCAAGGATGAAACCATGGCTTAGCATTCATATTTTTGCCCTTGTCCTCATATGATGGGGACAAAGACGGCGGGAGGATGGAGCTGTGGGAAACCAATCCAAAAAGCTGGCGGCTGTTCTGGCGGGTGTGACTGCGGTCATATTGATCGGACAAGTTGGCAGTGTACGTACATACATTACGGAGATCCGTGATGGGCCAGGTACGCAAAATGCTTTTGACATGTTTAAGGAAGCAACTGGAGAAGATGCGCTGTTGTCTGCGATTCGGGATAAAGCGGCTGAAACGAAAATTGCTTCGGTAAATGCTAGAGTGGATCGGGTATGGAAAGCGATTCCTGGTTATAATGGCATGGAGATTGATGTGGAAGCGACATACCGTAAAGCGCTGAGTGGAACGTTGAATACCAAAATAGCGTATGTCTACCGTCAGATTGAGCCGGAGATCCAGCTTAAGGATTTGGGTGCACATCCGATCTATCGGGGGAATGCAAACAAACCGATGGTTTCTTTTATGATTAATGTGGCGTGGGGGAACGAGTACATTAAACCGATGCTGGATACGCTCGATGCCGAGAAAGTGAAGGCTACTTTTTTTCTGGATGGAAGTTGGTTAAGCAAAAATGTTGAACTGGCCAAAGAAATTCAGAAGCGTGGGCATGAGATGTCCAACCATGCATATTCTCACCCTAATATGAGTCGATTGAGCGCAGAACGGGCCAAGCTGGAAATTAGCAAAACCCAGGATCTACTCCATAAAACACTGGGCGTAGAGAATCGTTGGTTTGCTCCGCCATCCGGTGACTTTAATCAGAAGACCGTTGACATTGCTTCATCCATGGGACTGCACACCGTGTTATGGACAGTAGATACTGTGGATTGGCGTAAGCCAAGCCCGGATGCCGTTGTTGCCAAAATTGCAAAAAATACCGAGGCTGGAACGTTAATTCTAATGCACCCTACAGCTGCTTCTTCGGGAGCTTTAGAGGGCATGATTCAATCCATACGGGCCAAAGGTTTGGTGCTCGGAACAGTAAGTGAGACGCTGTCTTCGGAACGTGTAAATACGTCTGCGGTTGAGTGAACGTTGTTTTTTTGTTAATATCAAACAGTTGGAACCAAATGTCGATTTCAATTTCAAGGTTGAGATCAAGGCAATTATAGAGATGTAGGAGGGCCAACCATGAAAAAAATTCAGCTGGGCAATGGCCTCAGAGTTGTCATGGAACAGATACCGACCTGCCGTTCTGTGTCTTTCGGAATATGGGTCAAGACAGGTTCGCGCAATGAGCAACCTGCAAGTAACGGAGTATCACATTTTATTGAACACATGTTATTCAAGGGAACAGATCGTTATGATGCCAAGGCGATTGCGGAGCAGTTCGATGCGATTGGCGGTAACGTGAACGCATTCACTTCCAAAGAATACACGTGTTATTATGCTAAAGTATTGGATGAACATTTGCCGATTGCGGTTGATGTATTGTCTGATATGTTTTTCCGCTCCAAAATGGATGATGGTGAATTGATCAAGGAGAAAAACGTCATTCTGGAAGAAATCTCGATGTATGAAGATACGCCTGATGATATGGTTCATGATCTGATGGCCTTGGCCGCCTATGGTGAGCATCCACTCGCATACCCAATCCTGGGTACAGAAGAACGTCTCAAAGCGATGGATTCCAGTCATCTGCGTGCATATATGAAGGAGCACTACACGATTGAGAATACAGTCATTAGTATCGCGGGTAATATTGATGACAGTGTAATCGATCTGATGGAGAAGCATTTTGGTGCTTTTGATGTAAATGGAGTAACGGAAGCAGTCACGATGCCAGCCTTCCAAAGCGGACAGCTCTTTCACAAAAAGAAAACGGAACAGAATCATATCTGTATCTCGTTCCCGGGCTGTAAAATCGGAGATCCGCTGCAATTCGCTATGGTTGTTCTGAATAACGCCATTGGTGGAGGCATGAGCTCCAGACTGTTCCAGGAAATTCGTGAGAAACGGGGTCTTGCGTACTCCGTGTATTCCTATCATAGCTCTCATGCAGACAGCGGACTTTTCACGATATACGCGGGTACAGCACCGAAACAGACCAAAGAAGTGCTCGATCTGACCAAAGAGGTTCTACGCGACCTAGCTGTTAACGGCTTGTCCGAAGATGAACTTCGTAAAGGAAAAGAACAGCTGAAAGGCAGCTTGATTCTAAGCTTGGAAAGCACAGGCAGTCGCATGAATCGTCTGGGTAAAAACGAGCTCATGCTGGGCAGACACCATACACTGGATGAGATGATTGCCAAAATTGAGCAAGTTACCATGGACGATATTAACGCGGTACTTGATCTGATGTTTGCTGAACCTTTTGCACTTGCTATGGTTGGCGCTTCAGATAAAACGATCGCTGGATTGAGAAGGGATGATTTTGTTGCATTACGTTCAAATACAGAAACTGCCGGGCAATGAAGATATTAAACTGCCTCAAAAAATGTCGGAGCTGGCATCCGGCTTTGATGTAGTAGCTGCACTCCAGGAAGATGTTGTACTGCAACCGGGTCAGCGTACGCTGATTCCTACCGGACTTGCGATGGCAATGCCAGCTGGATTGGAAGCACAGATCCGTCCTCGGAGCGGACTGGCTTTCAAACATGGTATTACTTGCCTCAACACACCGGGGACCATTGATGCAGATTATCGCGGAGAAGTTAAAGTGCTGTTGATTAATCTGGGTCAGGAACCGTTCACGATTGTACGGGGAGAGCGCATCGCACAGATCGTCTTCCAGACCGTGCCTGCGGTTGAATTGACGGAAGTGAATGAACTTTCGGAAACGGTACGTGGTGAAGGCGGATTCGGTCATACAGGGAAATAAGCAGCGTAAATATACTCATTCTTTAGAGTCGTCCCTGACAGGGGCGGCTCTTTTTTACGTTTGAGAAACAGACGGTGGAATGCAATTATTGTTTTCACCCCCCTGTGGGCCCCTGCATACGATAAGGCATACATGTGGTGAAAGGAGTGACGTCCCGATGCTGACCGGAGTCCGGATTGTAGTCCTGGGCGGAGATGCGCGGCAGCTTGAAGTCATTCAAAAGTGCGCTGAGCTGGATGCAACGGTAAGTGTGGTGGGTTTCGATAAAATAGAGCGTTCCATTCCAGGGATCGAGCACCAGGAACTGGAGGATGAAGTGTTTGCTTCCGCAGATGTACTTGTACTGCCTGTCGTCGGTTGCGATGAGCAGGGAAAAGTAAGTACTTCATTCAGTGACACACCGATCTATTTGAAAAAGGAACATATTGCAGCATTACCAGAGCATTGTATTGTGTTCACAGGTATGGCAAAGCCGTTCTTGCGCGAACTTTGTCTTGAAAATGGGCTGCGACTTGTTGAAGTACTTGATCGTGATGATATTGCACTTTATAACTCTATTCCAACAGCTGAGGGAGCCATCGCCATAGCTATTCGGGAGACGGACTTCACAATCCATGGTTCGGAATGCATTGTGCTTGGCATTGGTCGAACAGGATTCACAATGGCCAAAACACTGCAGGGACTTGGAGCAAATGTGCGGGTGGGAATCAGGCGGGAAGAGGATGCTGCCCGCGCTACAATAATGGGCTGGAAGCCTTTCATGACAACGGATTTGGCCGCTCAGACCGGGGAAGTTGACTTGCTTTTTAATACGATACCGACTATGATAATCACAGCACAAATCCTGTCCAGAATGCCGCAAAAGGCTGTCATTATCGACCTCGCATCCGCTCCTGGCGGCTGTGATTTCAGGTATGCCGACAAACGCGGTATCAAAGCGCTACTTGCGCCAGGCCTCCCCGGCATTGTTGCTCCCAAAACGGCTGGCGGCATTATTGCCGACGCGTTGATCCGTTTGCTTTTGGAAGAACAGAACGCACGGGAGGTTAAATCATGAACTGGCAGGGAAAAACGGTAGGTTATGCAATTACGGGTTCTCATTGTACGTTTGAAGAGGTTATGCCGGTAATTAGCCGCTTCGTAGCTGAAGGTGCCAACGTCATTCCAATTATTTCGAATTCGGTTCTGACGACGGATACACGCTTTGGTACGGCGCAAAATTGGCAAAAACAGTTGAAAGATATAACAGGTAATGATATCATTTCTACAATTGTTGAAGCGGAGCCATTAGGGCCTTCCAAGCTGCTTGATGTGCTGGTTATTGCTCCATGCACAGGGAATACAACAAGCAAGCTGGCTAATGCGATGACCGACAGTCCAGTGCTAATGGCAGCCAAAGCGCAGATGCGCAATCAGCGTCCGCTTGTGCTCGCGATTTCCACGAATGACGGTCTGGGCTTGAATGCTGCGAATATCGCCAAATTGCTTGTGGCTAAATACTTGTATTTTGTGCCATTTGGGCAAGACGATCCAGTGAAAAAACCAAACTCGTTAGTCGCCAAAATGGAATTGATTCCAGAGGCTTGCTGGAGTGCTCTTGAGGGCAAACAGTTGCAGCCGATGATTGTGGAGCGTTCTTCACAGGCTTGATGGAACAATGATTTGGTGACAACGTTTATGCGCTTGGAGAAATGAAGAAGGGTTCGAGAGACAAAGAAAATCATGGGGGACGATATGCTGGATTGAACAGCTACTATGTCCACGTTCCTGTCTATAAGGCATTCCTGCTTGCGGGCAGTACAGGTTAAGCAAGCGGGAGAGGTCTATTGTGAATGTATGCATCATGACCTCGATAACAACCGCGACCTTTGATTTGCGATTGTCCAAGACAATTACAAAAAATAAGGAGCGGCATGGAATGCCGTATAAAATGCTGAAATTATCGCATCAGAACGCTCCCTAGAGTGATCCATTTGTTGATTTGACCCGTGTCCAGTCTTCTTGCGTACACAAATGGAGGAATAAAGATGCGTATCATGGTACAGAAATTCGGAGGCACGTCTCTCTCCACTGTTCAGGCGAGAGAGCATGTGCTCCGTCATGTTAAACGTGAACTTGAAGCAGGATTGAGTCTGGTCATCGTTGTGTCTGCGATGGGGCGCCGCGGCGAGCCATATGCGACCGATACGTTGCTGGACTGGGCTGCACAGAACGGAAACGCACTATCCGCACGCGAAAAGGATTTACTGCTGTGCTGTGGTGAAATCATATCGGCGACAACGTTGAGCAGTTTACTCGAACATGAAGGCATTCCAACTACAGTGCTGACCGGTGCACAAGCAGGTTTTGTGACGGACGACAATTTCGGGAATGCCCGGATATTGGATGTCCGTCCTGTTCGTGTGTTGGAGCAGCTTCAGCTTGGCCGTGTCGTTGTTGTAACCGGATTCCAGGGGCAGACAGAGAACGGAGACTTCACGACATTGGGTCGTGGGGGAAGCGATACGTCTGCTACAGCTCTCGGTGCAGCATTACGTGCTGAAATGGTGGATATCTACACAGATGTGAACGGGATACTCACCGCTGATCCGCGAATTGTTGAGGATGCACGTCCACTGACTGTTGTGAGTTATGCAGAGATCTGTAACATGGCCCACCACGGGGCCAAAGTAATCCATCCACGTGCGGTTGAGATTGCGATGCAATCCCAGATTCCAGTGCGGGTAAGATCTACTTTTGCAGACACGGAAGGAACGCTGGTTACGCATCCGGAAGGATTCCAGGATGTGCAGACAGGCATTGTTGACCGTTATGTAACAGGCATCGCCTACGTGAGCAATGTAACGCAAATTACGGTGGATGTGCCTGGTGGTGCAGATCGATTGCAACTAAAAGTGTTCAAAACCATGGCTGAGAATTCAATCAGCGTTGATTTTATTAATGTTACCCCCTCGGGAGTTGTCTATACGGTTTTTGACAGTGATTCCGAGAAAGCAATACAGGTATTGCAGGAGATAGGTCTCAAGCCACAAAGCCTGTCCGGTTGTGCCAAAGTGTCCGTCATTGGCGGAGGCATTAATGGTGTACCTGGAATCATGGCTCGAATCGTGGAGTCCTTGACACTGGCAGACATTCAGATCCTGCAATCGGCAGATTCGAATACAACGATCTGGGTGCTCGTAAAAAAAGAAGATATGGTTCAGGCCCTGAGGGCACTTCACGCCTCATTCGAACTTCATTTGTAAATAACTGAAGTTAGGGGAGCCAAACCTGTTTTGAAGGAGGAATCGAATTGGACTTTGGAAGATTGATTACAGCAATGGTCACTCCGTTCAATGAACAAGGAGAGATTCATTGGGAGGAAACGGCACGTCTAATCGACTATCTGATTATAGATCAAAAGTCGGAGACGCTTGTGGTTTCTGGAACAACAGGGGAGTCTCCAACACTTAGTGATACTGAGAAAGTTCAATTATTCGAATTTGCAGTGAAACATGCGGCCGGTCGGTGCAAAATTATAGCCGGAACGGGAAGCAATAACACGGCACATTCCATCCATTTGACACAGGAAGCTGAACGTGCCGGAGTGGATGGCATGTTGTTGGTTGTTCCGTATTACAACAAACCTAGCCAAGAAGGTTTGTTCAAACATTTTGAAGCGATTGCAGGCTCCACCAAGCTGCCAATTATGCTCTACAACGTGCCTGGGCGTACAGTAACCAGCCTGTCAGCAGAGACAACGCTTCGTCTTGCACAGATTCCTAACATCGTCGCTACGAAGGAATGTGCGTCTATGGAGCAGGTTACGCTGATTGCAGCAAGTGCTCCAGAACATTTCAGAGTTTATTCCGGTGATGATGCTTCAGGCTTACCAGCGATTGCAGTTGGCGCACATGGAATTGTCAGTGTGGCCAGTCATGTTGTAGGGGCAGAGATGAAGAAAATGATTGATTTGTTCTATGGTGGATCACCTCTTCAGGCTGCTCAGATTCATCAGCAGCTGTTCCCGGTGTTCAAAGGCCTGTTTGATTGTCCACAGCCTCTACCGAACCCGGTAGCGGTGAAATATGCGCTGACATTGCGTGGTTTGAACGTTGGCTCCGTACGATTGCCCCTTATTCCGCCAACGGAAGAGGAGCAGGTTTATATCAAAGGTTTGCTTAATTTGTAATCATTTTGGTTGTATATGGACTATTTTATTAATCATGGGAATATCCTTCAGATCAGCAAAAGAACCGCTCCTCTTCGTAGAGGCTGCGGTTCTTTTTTTTACGAGTAATGTGAGGTTTCTTTTCCACTGCTAAGGGGAAACCTACAGGTTAACGAGAGAGTGACTTGTTTTTTTTGTTTTTAATCATGTATAATGATGTCAAGTGACTGGGTGCGGTATTTTTTTGAAATTGAAAGCGACATCGTTTCGTGGTGTAGCTTTGCGGTGAAAAAGGAAGGAACGGCTAAGAGGGAATTTCAACTCCAACTTGTTGGTCAAAGGGAATAACTTCGAAGAACTTCTTCCAAATATCGTGAATAAAGGTGTTCTTTTGCATTCATCCCGATAGGTGGGTATGTGATGTATGGACTACTTTTCTTAACTTACAATAAATAATAAGGTACGACGTCCAACTACCATAGGAGGTTTAGATTCATTTGTCTAAGAAAAATAATAACGATAAACTGATGATTTTTGCTTTGGGCGGCGTAGGCGAGATTGGTAAAAACATGTACGTCATCCAATACGCCAACGACATTGTAGTCGTAGATGCTGGTCTTAAATTCCCGGAAGAAGATATGCTTGGTATTGATATTGTCATCCCTGACATTTCTTACCTGACTGAGAACCGTGACAAAGTAAGAGGAATCATTCTTACTCACGGACATGAGGATCACATTGGTGGTCTGCCATATGTTCTCAAACATCTGAATGTTCCTGTATACGGAACAAGACTTACGCTTGGACTTGTAGAAAACAAGTTGAAAGAAGCGAATTTGCTGGGTGATACAAAACGTATTCTGATTGATGCTGATTCCGAGATCCAACTTGGATCTGTTCTGAAAGCATCGTTCTTCGCTACTAACCATAGTATTCCGGATTCTGTTGGTGTATGTGTCGAAACACCGGAAGGTGCAGTTGTTCACACAGGTGACTTCAAATTCGACCATACTCCAGTCAATGGTCAATATGCAGATCTTCAGCGTATGGCACAGATCGGAACAAATGGCGTGTTAGCGCTGTTGTCCGATAGTACGAACGCTGAGAAACCTGGATTCACACCATCGGAGAAAAATGTGGGTATCGTTCTGGAAGATATCTTCCGTAAAGCAAGTCAACGTGTTGTTGTAGCGACATTTGCTTCCAACGTACACCGTATCCAACAGGTGATCAATGCAGCAGAAGTGACTGGACGTAAAGTTGCAGTTATCGGACGCAGCATGGTGAATGTGGTTGGTATTGCTTCAGAACTGGGTTATCTTGAGATTCCGGATGGCATGATCATTGAACCTGAAGAAGTAGGCAAGATGGCAGCTGATCGTGTCGTGATTCTCTGCACAGGAAGTCAAGGAGAGCCAATGTCAGCACTGACACGTATGGCTCGTTCCACACACCGTAAAGTGGACATCCTGCCAGGTGACACCGTCATTATCGCAGCAACTCCGGTTCCAGGTAATGAAAAATATGTAGGCCGTACGATTGATGAACTGTTCCGTCTGGGCGCTAACGTGCATTACAGCGGCGCTAACAGTGGCGTTCACGTATCTGGTCACGGTAGCCAGGAAGAGCTGAAACTGATGCTCAACCTGATGAAACCGAAATTCTTCTTGCCAATTCACGGTGAATTCCGTATGCAGCGTCGCCACGCGGTTCTTGCTGAATCTGTAGGGGTAGAACCTGAGAACATCTTCATCACGGATATCGGTGAAGTGATTGAAATTCAAGGTGGAGCAGCACGTAGAGCAGGTAAAGTTACTGCAGGTAATGTGTTGATTGATGGCTTGGGTGTAGGCGATGTGGGTAACATTGTACTTCGTGACCGCAAATTGTTGTCACAAGATGGTATCCTTGTTGTTGTGGTAACACTGAGCAAACAGGATGGAAAAATTGTTTCCGGTCCTGACATCATCTCTCGCGGATTTGTGTATGTACGTGAATCGGAAGGACTACTGGATGAGGCTAACCGGATCGTTAGCAGCACATTGCAGAAGTTGATGAGTGAGAACGTTAACGAGTGGGCTTCACTCAAAACAAATGTTAAAGATGCACTGGGACGCTTCCTGTATGAGCAAACTCGTCGTAGACCGATGATTTTGCCAATCATTATGGAAGTTTAAAATAAGCTAAACAAAAACATATATTCAGGCACACAGTCGCCCCTTCTCTACGAGTAATATTGGACGGTTCCTCGTAGAGAAGGGGCTTTTTTTGCGTTTTCAGGAAGATCTGCAATAGCGTCAATATGTGAAGCAATTTGATGCAGCGGGTATAAGGCGGTTGGAAAAATCCCCATACTAAGGAAATACATTAAATGTTTCTGGAGAAGGGGATTATTGAAATGAATGAACGTATGAATGGCAAGCAGGCATCAAAATCCAATCAACCGGAAGTTGAAGCACCGGAGATTCCGGTTCAGGAGGACAAGGCCATCTCACCCGTGACAGAGACTATTCAGCAATTTGGGCAGACACAGTCGCCGGCAGGTGAGTCGAATATTTTCTGTATGACCATTATTGGACAGGTCGAAGGGCATTTGATTTTGCCGCCACAAAATAAAACAACAAAGTATGAGCATATCATTCCACAGCTGGTGGCCGCAGAACAGAATCAGCGTATTGAAGGTATTCTGATCATTTTGAACACGGTAGGTGGAGATGTAGAGGCGGGTCTAGCCATTGCAGAGATGATTGCTTCTCTGAGCAAACCTACGGTGACTGTGGTCATTGGAGGCGGGCATAGCATTGGAGTACCGATTGCTGTAGCTTCAACATATTCCCTGATTGCCGGAAGTGCAACGATGACGATCCATCCAATTCGGATGAACGGCCTTGTCATTGGTGTACCTCAAACGTTTGAGTATATGGAGAAAATGCAGGAACGAGTTGTTCGGTTCGTGACTTCTCATTCGAATATCTCTGAAGAGATGTTCAAAGAACTAATGTTTAAGACTGGTGAGTTGAATCGGGATATTGGTACAGCTGTAGGAAGCGCAGATGCAGTGAAACATGGATTAATGGATGCAGTGGGCGGGATTGGACAGGCTATTGCTCAGTTAAATCAGCTCATAGGAGACAAGAGACAGATTCTGCAGGCGGGAGGTTATACCCAATGACATTATATACCGTGATGCCCCCGGAACAACTCTGGTCGGGAATGTGGAAAGAGGGCGAAGATACAAAGGAGATCAAGATGAATGGTTTATTGATGCAGGTGAGACCTGTTAATGACAATGAAGCTGTTATTGTACGTTTGCTGGATTGTCCACTTGAAGCCTATCTCAATCCTGCTAATATGCCCGGTTCGACCATTCCGCTTTCGGGTAACTTGGGATCAGCATAACGCGACGAATTCAGACAAATTGAGCAGAAAAAGAACATATGTACGGAATATATTTGTATGGTATAATATTCTTCTGGGGGTGACCTGATTTTGGCCAGAAGAAAAAAGAGGAAAAAAAAGGGCGCTGGTTTTAGTGGCGTTTTAAAATATGAAATTTACGGGATTGTGCTTATTACCCTTGCTGTCATAGCATTATCGGGTGAAGCCACCGTTGGGCGTTCGCTTTCCAAGATGTTCGGACTGATGCTTGGTAAGTTTTATTTTGCGATTCCACTTGTTGGTATTTATTATGGTCTCATGGTGATGATTCACCGGAAATGGCCTAGTGGCTGGACCACACGCAAAACAGGACTGGTATTGCTGGTCTTTGCCTTAACCCTGATGAGCACCGTCTCTGCAATGCACCAGAAGCTCATTCCGGTAGGTGCGCTTGAGCCTGGAGCTGTGATTACACAGGTACATAATGATATGCAAACCGAGTTGCTAACCCCTGCTACGCCAGGCGAGAGGGACTCCATGCTTAACAAGGACATCAGCGGTGGTTATCTTGGAGCTGGACAATTTGTTCTTTTCCTGTGGCTGTTTGGTAGCCTTGGGGCAAGGCTTATCATGATCGTGATGTTTGTCATCAGTTTTATGCTGATTACGAATCTCTCTTATGTAGATCTGATTCGAATATTCAGAACCAAGGTCTGGGATGCCGGAAGTACAATGTACAAGAAGTTGGAGTCCAGAACTGCTACGCGCTCTGCTTCAGTTGCTGATGACAGGAAAAAGGCGAATGCTCGTAAAGTGCTACCTGTTCCTGTTGAAGATGACGAAGACGAGTATGAGGATGACTTAGAGGAACAGCATCTGCCAAAACGAAACTCGCCCATATTCTTCCAACTTTTTGGAAAATGGGGAGCTAAACGGGAACAGGCGACATCAGGACGTGAAATGGATGAGGTCGATTCGGCAGAAACAGAACAGATTGTGTACCGCGCCGAACAAGATCACAATCTAGAGGCGTGGCAGGATACAACCGAAGACGTAACTAACAAATTAGCTTCATCACGTGTTCCTGTTCAGGCTAAACCTAACTCAGCGCCGATCATTCGAGACTTTTTCGAGCACGTCAGAACAGAAGAGGCAAGCATTGAAGATGATCTGGACGATGCTTATCCTTTCCCGGATAATCTGGCCGATCCAAACGTAGTACAACAGGGCGAGCATGCCATTAAAATAACGGATGAACTGGTAGAGACGGAGTGGTCTGCATCCGATGCGGGTACAAACGGGATGAATGCTGTGGATGAGATTCAGAGTGGAGAAGAAGTACCTAATGATGTAATGCAGGGAACAGATACTCCAACTCCTGAAGGGCAGGACACACAACCGGTGAAACCACCACCGCCACCTCCTAAGCCGTACAAGCTGCCATCTTTCCGTCTACTTGCCAAGCCAAACAATGGGGGCAAGGCGGGTGACCAGAAGGATTATATGCAAACAGCACGTAAGTTGGAAGCCACACTGGAAAGCTTCGGTGTTCGTGCCAAAGTACTTGAAGTGGTTCGGGGTCCTGCCGTTACAAGATATGAAATTCAACCTGACATTGGCGTCAAGGTCAGCAGAATTGTCAGCCTAACTGATGATATCGCGTTGGCTCTGGCGGCAAAAGATATTCGGATGGAAGCACCGATTCCCGGAAAGTCTGCGATTGGTATCGAAGTACCTAATGGTGAAGTATCGGTTGTAACGATGCGTGAAGTAATGGAGACAGCAACGTTCCAGGATGCAGAATCCAAAGTGACCATTGCATTTGGCCGAGATATCTCGGGACAGACGATTATTGGTAACTTGGCTCGTATGCCCCATTTGTTGGTTGCGGGTGCTACAGGTTCAGGTAAGTCGGTGTGTATTAACGGAATTATTACCAGCATATTGTACAAAGCCAAGCCAGATGAAGTGAAGTTCCTGATGGTCGATCCCAAGATGGTTGAGTTGAACGTATATAACGGAATTCCCCATTTGCTGGCACCGGTAGTAACTGATCCTAAGAGAGCGTCACTTGCTCTCAAAAAGATTGTGGTTGAGATGGAGAAACGATATGAACTGTTCTCCAAATCAGGCACGCGTAACGTCGAGGGTTACAATAATCTGATGAAAGATAATCCTGCGGCGGTTCTGCCTTATATCGTTGTCATTGTGGATGAGCTTGCAGATCTGATGATGGTTGCTGCCGGAGATGTGGAGGATGCTATTGCACGACTCGCTCAGATGGCTCGTGCAGCCGGAATCCATCTGATTATTGCCACACAACGTCCTTCTGTTGACGTTATTACCGGCGTAATCAAAGCCAACATACCTTCTCGTATAGCCTTCGGTGTATCCTCACAGGTGGATTCTCGAACCATTCTGGATATGGGTGGGGCCGAGAAACTGTTGGGTCGCGGAGACATGTTATTCATGCCAATGGGCGCATCGAAACCGGTTCGCGTACAAGGTGCTTTTATGAGTGATGAAGAAGTGGAAAATATTGTTAATTATGTACGTGGTCAAGGTGAAGCACAGTATGATGAGTCCCTTGTACCTGAGGTGGACGACTCTATCCAGGCTGAAGATGAAGTACAGGACGAGTTATACGAAAAGGCAGTACAGATTATTCTGGAGGCCAAGCAAGCGTCTGTTTCTCTGCTACAACGTCGAATGCGAGTAGGATACACCCGTGCCGCACGTTTGATTGACTCCATGGAATCCCGGGGCGTGATTGGTCCTTACGAGGGTAGCAAACCACGGGAAGTGTTGGTCTCGCTTGAAGAGTACCAACAAAACAAAATAAGCTCGTAGCTTGTAATGCACATGAATATTCAGGCGATTCGAGCCCTCAACCTTAATGGTTGGGGGCTTTTTTCATACAATTTGACTGAAGTTTTACCATGATGTCCAATGATCGGATGATTTGGTGCATAGGAAGCAGGCAGGCTTGTCATAATAACCTTAGCGATTCTGTTAATCCCACAAGAGAAAGGTAGAGCACAGTCGATGCGAAAAATGAACCTATGGCTTTTCACTGCTATTTTGCTGATATCCGCATTGGGAATTCGTTATTTGCTTCCTGGGAATGCAGCAACTGAAAGTTCAGCCGAGCGTACACCGCAGTTAGAAGAAAAGGCCTTGCCTACGTTTAGCAGCAATACAGTGAAATATGGAAGTTACGGTCAGGATGTATATGAGCTTCAGGGACGTCTGAAGTACCTGGGATTTTACAATGGTAAAATCGACAGTAATTTTGGCAGCAGCACACTGAAATCCGTCAAATGGTTTCAATCCGAGTTTGGCATGAAGGCAGATGGTGTGGTTGGAGCTGAGACCAAGCTCAAGCTGTACAATGCTTCAACCAGATGGTCGCCAACAGAGCCGCCGCTACACAAGGAATCCTCAGGTGGGGGTGGAGGCGGCAACAATACGGCAGATAAAGAGCAAGACAATATGGGATCTGCCAATGCCCTTGGTCTCTCAGAGAATGAACTCAAGATTATGGCTAACGCTGTATATGGTGAAGCCCGGGGTGAACCGTTTGAAGGTCAAGTCGCAGTAGCAGCAGTAATTTTGAATCGCGTAAATTCACCAAGTTTTCCAAGTACGCCTTCTGGTGTGATTTTTCAACCAGGTGCATTTACGGCTGTAGCGGACGGACAGATCTATCTGGAACCAAACGCACAAGCCAAAAAGGCAGTTGAGCAGGCCCTGAATGGTTGGGATCCGTCCGGTGGATGTCTCTATTATTTTAACCCGAAGACAGCAACATCCAAATGGATCTGGACCCGCCCACAAGTGAAAACAATCGGACAGCATATCTTTTGTATGTGATGATGTTGGAAGCAACCAGAAGGCGTGACTTCGGTTGCTTCTTGCCTTTTGAATGGGTTAAAATGGTTGTTACGTTTAGCTTAATACGATTGCATGATAAATGACGCCGTAAAGGGGTTTTGACATTTGAATACATCAGGATTCGAACGAGGTAGCAAGAGAGAGTTTCGTATACATGTGCTTCCGACTAAACGTTTCAAAACGTTTGCTATATCGCTATATGCAGGAGTTCCCTTACGGGAAGATACAGTAACCAAAGTAGCGCTGACACCTTTTGTTCTGCGACGCGGCACGGAGTCCTATCCGGAAACAACGCAATTTCGTGAGCAACTGGAGCATCTGTATGGAGCAGGTTTTGGTTTTGACGTCTATAAACGCGGGGATTACCAGATTGTACAGTTCCGAATGGATACCATTAATGATTCCTTTGTTGGAGGGGATGAGCAGTTGCTGGATCGTTCATTTGCCTTCCTAGGAGAGGTTCTTACACGACCTGCACAGGAGAATGGACATTTCAGGACGTCTTATGTACAAGCAGAGCGAGAGACTGTTCGGAAAAAGCTGGAGTCCATCGTGAATGATAAAATGCGCTATGCGGCTGAACGCAGTATCGAGGAAATGTGCAAGAACGAGCCATACCGTCTTCATCCATTGGGTGAGCGAAAGGATCTGCCTGGGATTGAGCCCGACACACTGACTGCGTCTTATCAGGAGTGGCTGCAGCAGGCGAGTATGGATCTGTACGTGGTAGGGGATACGACACTGGAGGAGGTCGAGAACCTTGTTCAGCGTCATTTCAATGTAGATCGAACGTCCTCCTCTGATTACCAGACACAGGCAGCGGTTCGAGGAGATAAGGAAGTGGAGACCGTTGTTGAGCGACTGAATGTGAGTCAGGGAAAACTCAATATGGGACTCCGTACATCTATCACTTATGGAGATCCTCAGTATGCCGCAGCACTAATGTACAATGGGATTCTCGGTGGTTATCCTCATTCCAAACTGTTTGTAAATGTTCGTGAAAAAGAAAGCCTGGCGTATTACGCGTCTTCGCGTTATGACGGACATAAGGGCATTGCAACGATTCAATCCGGGATTGAAATCCCTAATTATGAGAAGGCTGTCACCATTATCAAGCAGCAGCTGGAAGAAATGAAAAGCGGTACAATCAGTGATCTGGAAATGTCTCAGACCAAAGCAATGATCCGTAACCTGCTTAAGGAAATGCAGGATTCTGCTTTTGAGATGATCGCTTATGACTTCAATCGACAGTTGTCTGGCAAAGAAAGAACGGCTGAAGAACTGTTGGCTCAGGTAGAACATATTAGCAAGGAAGATGTACGTGAGGCGGCAGAACAATTCCGTCTGGATACGATTTATTTCTTGCGGGACGAGAAGGAGGAATAATCGGTGGAGAGCATTCGGTATGAGCATTTGCAGGAGACACTATATTACGAAGTAATGGATAACGGACTGCATGTCTATATTTTGCCTAAACCGGGGTTCCAGAAAACGTATGCTACGTTTGCAACCAAGTATGGATCGGTGGATAATCATTTTCAGGTTGAAGGGCAGGAAGAAGTGAAGGTCCCGGATGGGATTGCCCATTTCCTGGAGCACAAAATGTTTGAAGAACCAACAGGTGATATTTTTGCAACATTTGCGTCTCATGGTGCTTCAGCTAACGCATTTACGAGCTTTGATCAGACGGTTTATTTGTTTTCAGCGACCGAATATGTGAATGAAAATATACAAACATTAGTCGACTTTGTGCAAAATCCTTACTTCACGGATCAAAATGTGGAAAAGGAAAAAGGCATTATCGGACAGGAAATTGACATGTATGCTGATAATCCGGACTGGCGTGTTTATTTTGGATTGATTGAAGCCATGTATCAGAAACATCCGGTGCATATCGATATAGCAGGAACGGTGGAATCCATCCGTACGATTACCAAAGAGATGTTATATGAGTGTTATAACACCTTCTATCACCCGAGTAATATGCTCTTGTTTGTGGTGGGTGGTGTAGATCCACAAGAAGTCATTGATATGGTTCGATCGAACCAGGAGCAGAAGGATTATAAGCCACAGGGGAGCATTCAACGTTTCTTCGAACCGGAGCCTGAGCAAGTAGGAGAAGCCAGACGGGAAGCGAAACTGGCTGTTTCACTGCCCAAATGTCTGTTTGGATTCAAGGAGACGGACCTTGGACTTACCGGAGAAAAATTGTTACGGCGAGATATGACAACGCAGCTGATGATGGACCTTTTGTTTGGTTCAAGCACACGATTATTTCAGAAGCTCTACGATGAAGATCTGATCTCGGACAGCTTTGGACATGAGTATAACAGTTCGCCGCAATATGCGTTTTCAGCCATTGGTGGTGATACAAAAGACCCGGATCAACTGCTCGCGCGTATACGTGAAGAAGTGGATGCCATTGTAGAAAAAGGGTTCGAATCCACGGATTTTGAACGTGCACGCAAAAAGAAAATAGGCGGATATTTGCGTATGCTCAATTCTCCGGAGAACATTGCGCATGAATTTACACGTCAGCAATTCCGTGGCGGTGATTTTTTCAATATGCTCCCGCTCTATGAATCGATTACACTGGAAGATGTAAATCTCAGACTGAGAGAGCATATTCGCTGGGATCAACTGGCTGTATCGCTAGTCGTGAGTCCTTGATATGGAGAGGGGAACAGGACAATTGAAGGCAATCGGGGAAATGACTGTACTGGTAACTGGCGCAAGCGGTGGTATTGGAGCGGCTATCGCAGAACGCTTCGCCAAAGTGGGAATGAATGTTGTTATACACTATATGAAATCGCATGAAGCAGCGAATGAAGCCGCCAGGCGGTGCATGGAACAAGGCAGTGGAAAAATCATGACCGTGTCTGCGGATCTTCGCAGCCGGGAACAGATTGAGCGCATGCGTGAGAAGCTGGAGTCGCATAATCTCATGCCTGATATTCTTGTGAACAATGCAGGAATCTCGCACTATGGGATGTTGGCTGATGTTACAGAGGAGATCTGGGATGAAGTGATGGCGATTAACCTTAAAGGCACGTTTATGTGTACACAGGAAATGATGCCTCACATGATCTCCCAAAGGTATGGCCGAATCATTAATGTATCGTCGATCTGGGGACTGTCTGGTGCTTCTTGTGAGGTGCTGTATTCCACAACCAAGGGTGGGGTGAATGCATTCACCAAAGCGCTTGCGAAAGAACTCGCACCTTCCGGAGTAACCGTAAATGCCGTTGCTCCTGGTGCCGTTCAGACATCCATGCTGAACCATCTGAATCAGAGTGAACTGAAGATGCTGGAAGAGGAAATTCCGGCAGGAAGACTTGCTCAACCTGATGAAATCTCATCACTGGTTTATTTTCTGGCCCTCCCTGAATCGGGTTATATCAATGGGCAGATCATCAGTCCAAATGGCGGTTGGTTAACGTAAAAAAGCAAGAAAACTTGACTGGCTGTGAACGAAACAGGTGAAGGTTGCTGAGAAGCGACCGTCTTCCGGATTATTTTCAAAATGCTCGTATATAAAATGCCTCGAAAGCACATATTACAACTGTTGATTTTAAATCTCATGCGTCATCTAAGGAGGATTTATCATGTCAACAGAAAAAACAGTGCTCTCCAGTTTTGACACATGGAAGAAGTTTCTGGGTGACCGCGTACTGCAAGCAGAGAAGATGGGGATGAGTGAAGAAACCATCAACAAACTTGCGTATGAAATCGGCGACTTCCTTGATGAGAAAGTCGATCCGGCGAACCATTCCAACCGGGCATTGAAAGAGTTATGGGATGTCGGCGATGCAGATGAGCGTCGTACGATTGCGTGCCTGATGGTCAAATTGGCCAAACAAAACGCATAAGATTACAGATGAAGAGCTCCCGCAAGGGGGCTTTTCTCTAATGATTACAAACGGATTACAGAGCTGTTCTTGTAATTCATTTTCATTTTATATATCATTAACGTGACCCATTTTTAGAAGATGTCTCAGATTGTTGTCCAGTGGACACGTTCTGTTGCTGTCGAATAATGTGGAATAATGCATTACGGGGTGTTGAAATGGAATCTAAACAATGGTACATGGAATATAAAATACATAAGAACAGACCCGGTTTGTTAGGCGATATTGCCTCTATGCTGGGGATGCTTGAAGTGAATATATTGACCATTAACGGTGTTGAAGGCAAAACTCGAGGCATGCTGCTTGAATCGGATGATGATGAAAAAATCCGTTTGCTTGGTGAAATGCTTGGCAAAGTAAACAGCATCACCGTATCGGCTTTGCGGCAACCTAAATTGGTGGATATTTTGGCCGTGCGTCATGGCAGATACATTGACCGTGACTCGGATGATCGCAAGACATTTCGTTTTACACGAGATGAACTTGGGTTACTTGTGGACTTTTTGGGTGAAGTATTTAAGAGGGAAGGCAATCAGGTCATCGGTTTGCGCGGAATGCCTCGTGTTGGCAAAACGGAATCTATTATTGCGGGCAGCGTATGTGCAATGAAGCGATGGACGTTTGTTTCCTCCACACTTCTTCGTCAGACGATAAGGAGTCAAATGTCCGAAGACGAATTGAACCCGAACAATGTCTTCATCATTGACGGAATTGTAAGTACGATTCGTTCCAGTGAGCGGCATTACAATCTGTTGCAGGATATTATGTCCATGCCTAGCACCAAAGTTATCGAACATCCGGATATTTTTGTGCAGGAATCCGAATATGATTTTAATGATTTTGATATTATTATTGAACTTCGCAACAATCCGAATGAAGAAATTATTTATGATACGTTTACGGCTAGTTACACCGACGAATTGTAAGGAACCGTACGGAATCATGAAATAGATTAGCAACAACTCAAGAGATAAACATAAGGAGGAGATCGCATGTCTGAACTGGGTCAGCAGTTAAGGGAGGCCCGGCTGCAAAAAGGGATGAGTCTTGACGATGTACAGGAAATGACAAAAATTCGCAAGAGGTATCTGGAGGCCATAGAAGCAGGAGACTACAAAGTGCTGCCGGGCAGCTTCTATGTGCGTGCTTTCATCAAAACCTATGCGGAGACCGTGGGACTGAACCCTGATGAGCTGCTGGAGGGACACAAAAAAGACGTACCCGCAGAAGAGACGGAAGCAACGATGGAACCGGTTATTCAGAAGCGTTCCAGCCGTCCGGTTGAGCGTAGTAATCGGTGGATGTCTGTCGCGTTGATGTGGACATTCCCTGTTTTGATCGTAGTTCTGTTGTATGTATACGTGGTGTATAACAATGGTGATGAATCAGATAATCCGGGGCTTGATTCAGTCAAAATTACAGACAGTCAACAACAGCCTGAGGATAAACCGGATCAACCTGCCGACAACGGACAGGCATCTAATCCGCCTGCGACAGATTCAGGTACTGACGGTACTGGTGAAGGCGACGCTGGAGGTAACGGTGGCGGTACAGACACGGAAGGACAGACGGACGGTCAAACTGATGGCCAAACGGACGGACAGACGGATGAAACTGAGAAAGAACCAACTGACAATTCACCGTCTAATGTGACTGTTGCAGAAGATGGGAAATCAGGAAATATTACGAACTTTAAAGTTAACGGTAGTGCAGGGCAACCTGTAACGGTTACGATCAAAGCATCAGGTCATAGCTGGCTGGAAGTGTACAAAGGCGAAAACTCCAGTGGAGAGAAGTTGGAGTATGGTAACACAGCCGAAGGTGACAGCTATACCTTTGAGTTGGATAGTACAGGCATGTATATTAAGTCCGGGTATGCTGCAGCGACCACGATTGAGGTTGGCGGGCAAGTTGTAACGGATGGCAAGGCGACCAATCGGATCCGTTTGAAGCTTGGTGAAGACAGTAGTAGCACTACTTCTCCCACAGGTGTTGAAAATGGATCAACGGACGGTACAGGGGGTACCACTGGTAGCGAATAACCGGGTCAACCGCAGGAGACAATAATCGTGTCTTAACTTGCAGTTAACTTTTGGTGAAGTGAGGTGGATGGCTGTGACAGTCAGCTGGATCGTAACAGGTTTAGGGATCATTGTCAGCCTCCTGGGTTATTACCTGACTCCAAGTGCTTGGGGTTACGGAATATTGGGTTTTGGACTTGCACATGTACTTTTGGGTGTGCTCGATATGTTCAGACAGCCCAACCGCAGCCGCTATTAGGTTGGAAGCTGGACCAGCAAGCATTTTTGGCAACCACTTGAAGTGGAAGCCAAAAATGCTTTTTTCTTTGTGTAAAACAGCTTGAAATTAGACTTTTGCTTAAGGTATCCTCTATAATGTTACAGAACATACGATTAACTGAAAGGGTGACTGGTTTGAGCTCAGAAAATTCATTTGATATCGTGTCCAAAATGGACTTGCAAGAACTGACAAATGCCGTTACACAAACCGAGAAAGAAATTGGCGCTCGTTATGACTTCAAGGGCAGCAAGAGCAGCCTGAAACTGGATAAGGATGCGTTAACGATCGTATCTGATGATGAGACCAAACTCAAGGCTGTCATTGACGTGCTTCAATCCAAAATGGCGAAGCGTGGTCTACCATTGAAAAATATTGATTACGCAAAGGTAGAGCCAGCGTCTTCTGGTACAGTCCGCCAGCGTTTGAATTTTAAACAGGGGATTGATCAGGACATCGCCAAGAAAATCAATATTCTTATTCGGGACTCCAAGATGAAGGTGAAGAGTCAGATTCAGGGAGACCAGCTTCGGGTAACTGGTAAGAGTAAAAATGATTTGCAAGCTGTCATGCAGCTGCTAAATGGTGCTAACCTGCCTCTGGATTTGCAATATACAAATTTCAAGTAATATGGTCTTTTTGTAGCAAAAGTGTTTTTTGACACGGTATTGGGCGTATATTATACTAAGTGTGCATTGCTGGCAGTCAAGCATCAAGTCCAGTCCTCATCGTTTGCTGACTTTGTGAAAAGCAGTACATCTCCTGGAAGTCACCGGAACGTTTAAAGCGTTTTGCTTTTGAGCGGTTGACTTTATTTTTTGCGTTTCTACATAGTGGGATCATGTTAATATGGATTGACATTGAAACTGTACATTTCATGTTCCGGATGATGATAACGGGATTATGATGATTGTTTGGAGTAATGGAGGATATGAGGGAGGGCGTCTTGTGAATTTACCCAACCGGATTACGCTTGCACGAATTTGCTTAATCCCTTTTTTGATGGTGTTCCTGCTCGTGGATTTTCCATTTTATCCAGAGCCGTTGCAGCTTGGAAGCTTGTCGCTTCCGTATAATCAACTGATTGCTGCTGTTATTTTTATCATCGCCGCAAGCACAGATGGAATTGACGGATACCTTGCGCGGAAAAATAACATGGTTACCAACCTGGGGAAACTGCTCGATCCACTCGCAGACAAGCTGCTGGTTACTGCAGTTTTGATCTCGCTTGTGGAGATGGGCAAGCTGGATTCCTGGATTGCAGTTGTCATTATTAGTCGTGAATTCGCAGTTACCGGCTTGCGTCAAATTGCATTGCTGGATGGTTCGGTTGTTGCCGCCAGTGCTTGGGGCAAGCTGAAGACTGTAGTGCAGATTGTGGCGATTGTGCTGTTGCTGTTGAACAATTTCCCGTTTTCATACACGGGTATTCATGTCGATATTATCGCGGTATGGGCAGCAGCGCTTATTACCATCTGGTCGGGTATCGATTACTTTATCAAAAACAAAAACCTGCTTCATTTAACAAAAGCATAATGGTTTGTTCTTAAATGGGTAATCATGAAGGAAGCAGTGGGTCAGGGGCAATAGGAAATTATCCTATTGCCCTTTGATCACTCACCACGTGTACAGGAGGATGCTCAATGAAGGCAGAAATCATTGCAGTTGGCACAGAGCTACTGCTTGGACAAATCGTCAATACCAATGCCAGATACCTATCCCGTGAATTGGCTGCGATGGGTATCGATGTATATTTCCAAACGGTGGTTGGGGATAACCTGAACCGACTTAGTGAAGCTATTCGCATTGCGCAGAGCCGTGCAGACGTTATTTTATTTTCCGGTGGCATCGGACCTACCCAAGATGATCTGACCAAGGATGCGCTCGCAGCTGTTCTTAACCGGAAACTGCATACAGATCGAATGGCAATGGACAAAATTGAGAGCTTTTTCAGAGATCGTAATGTGGATATGACAGAGAATAACCGACGTCAGGCGATCGTTATTGATGGCGGAACACCTCTGGCCAATGAAACGGGCCTTGCGGCAGGAAATGCGATTTCTGACAATGACAAATATTATGTTGTGATGCCTGGACCACCTAAAGAGTTGATTCCAATGTTTGAACAGGAAGTCAAACCTTGGCTGTTCCAGCATGTACTCACAGAAGAGATGCCGATCTATTCCCGAATGCTCAAATTCGCAGGTATTGGTGAATCTGCTCTGGAAGATCGACTTCTGGATCTGATTGACGCGCAGACAGACCCTACGATTGCTCCTTACGCGAGCGAAGGCGAAGTTACGGTACGTGTCTCCACAAAGGCTGCGAGTGAGGGAGAGGCGAAGCTGAAGCTGGATGCGATGGAGGTTCAGATTCGGGAGCGTTTGACAGAACATCTCTACGCGAACGAGGATGTGCCTATAGAGTACACGATTGTAACGATGATGTCTGACATGGGGCTGACGCTCAGCGCTGCTGAGAGCTGTACAGGGGGGCTTGTCATGCAAAGTCTGACCTCTGTACCCGGAAGCGCGTCAATGCTTAAAGGTGGAATTGTTTGTTACTCCAATGAAATTAAAGAAAAGCTGCTAAATGTGCCTCATGATTATCTGGAAGGTGAAGATGCACCTGGGGCGGTAAGCCCTGAGGTTGCAAAAGTGCTTGCTGAGCAGATCCGCATGATTGGCGATGCTGATTTTGGCTTGGCTGTTACCGGTGTAGCTGGACCGGGATATTCGGAACGTAAACCACCCGGACTTGTCTTCATCGCTCTTGCTGAACGTGGAAAAGAGACGGAAATTCATGAGTTGCGTATTAATGGTAATCGTGAGACTGTTCGCATTCGTTCAGCCAAAGCGATTCTCTATCGCTTATGGCAAAAACTTGTGGCGATGGATTGATTAGTTAATAGCTTCGATTGCATTTACAGTTCCAAGCAAGTATAATTAAGGAAGACGGAAGAACCGTAGAATTAGGCTTTACAGCCTTGTTTACGGTTCTTTTTTCTGTTTAATGGAAAGTTTCCTTGAGGAAGAGGCGCCTCGGCCTTTACAAAAAAAAACGAATGTATGTTCGAAAAAAAGCTTGGCAAACGTGTTAAAACAAGGTATCATTATCTTATAAACAGTAAAGGGTGTGAGCTTATTGTCAGACCGTCGTGCCGCGCTTGATATGGCGCTCCGTCAAATAGAGAAGCAATTTGGTAAAGGATCCATCATGAAACTGGGTGAGTCCACTCATATGAATGTGGAAATTATTCCCAGTGGTTCCTTGGCTTTGGATATTGCATTAGGAACAGGCGGCTTGCCTAAAGGCCGTATTGTTGAAATATATGGACCTGAATCCTCTGGTAAAACAACCGTAGCATTGCATGCTATCGCTGAAGTACAAAGAGCGGGTGGACAAGCTGCATTTATCGATGCCGAGCATGCTCTTGACCCACAATACGCAAGCAAACTTGGTGTTAATATTGATGAATTGCTTCTGTCTCAGCCAGATACGGGTGAGCAAGGGCTGGAAATTGCAGAAGCTCTTGTACGCAGTGGTGCAGTAGATATCGTCGTTATTGACTCTGTAGCCGCATTGGTTCCAAAAGCAGAGATTGAAGGCGAAATGGGCGATTCACACGTTGGTTTGCAAGCGCGTTTGATGTCTCAGGCGCTGCGTAAACTGTCTGGTGCAATCAGCAAATCCAAAACAATCGCAATCTTCATTAACCAGCTTCGTGAGAAAGTCGGCGTTATGTTTGGTAATCCGGAAACAACACCTGGTGGTCGTGCTCTGAAGTTTTATTCCACAGTACGTCTGGATGTGCGTCGTATTGAGAGTATCAAATCAGGCAATGACATGATTGGTAACCGTACTCGTATTAAAGTTGTGAAAAACAAAGTGGCACCTCCGTTTAAACAAGCGGAAGTGGATATCATGTATGGCGAGGGTATCTCGAGAGAAGGCAGTATCATTGACATTGGTACAGAGCTGGACATCGTTAATAAAAGTGGTGCATGGTACTCCTACGAAGGCGAGCGTTTAGGACAAGGCCGTGAGAACGCAAAGCAGTTCATGAAAGAGCATAAAGATATTGCTGACATCATTGAACAAAAAATTCGTGTAGCCAGTAACTTGGTTACTGCAGTTCCTGCGCCAACGAGTGAAGAGCAACAAAAAGAAGCAGCAGAAGAACAAGAATTGTTTGAAATCAACGAGTAATCTCTCAAAACCTCTCTAGGGAGGACCCTGAGGGTGTTCCCCACTGGACTCCGTAAACTTATCTGATTGAGCTTGGGTCAATCTGGATAATGGATTGTAGTGGGAGTACTCGTGCTGTCTAACAGCCCCTGTCCCAATGGACAGGGGCTGTTAGCACGCTAACTGTGGAGTAAAGGCCGGGCAGAGTTCCCGGTCTTTTGTATTATTATTGTTCTCTGTCCTATGTGAATATGTGTTTGGCGTAGTCAGAATGAAAATGTTATGAAAGGGGAGACCAGAATGGATCAACATGACGAGGATTTATATGAAGAAGCAGAACAGGACGGCCTATCCCAATTTCCGGACAACGAAGAACTTATTATTACACGTGTAGAACGAACAAAGAGCAGGCAAGCTCGTTATCGAATCACTTTTGGTATCCACTCCATTACGGTTCTTGAAGATGTGATGATTAAATACAGGATGACTCAAGGTAATACGTTTATGAAGAAGGATCTGGAAGATATCATTCTAGCTGACGAGCGACAGCGGACGTATGCACAGTCTCTGCGCTTTTTGGAGCATAAACCGCGCACACGCCATGAATTAAGTCAGAAACTTCGTCAGAAGGAGTTTGCTGCACCTTTGATTGAAGAGGCGCTGGATCGGCTTGAGCGGGAGAACCTGGTGGATGACGATCTATTTGCGAAGGAATGGACAAGACAGCGTATGGAGGGCAAGCGGAAGGGAAAACTGTGGATAAGGCAAGAGCTGCGTCAAAAGGGCATTGCCAATGATCTCATTGTTGAGGCACTAGAAGGTATTAGTACAGATGCGGAATTTGAGACTGCCTTGAGTGCAGGACGCAAAAAATGGAATCAGGTCAAAGGGGACGTCAAAGAGAAGAAAAATAAAACGCTTCCCTTCCTAATGAGACGTGGTTTTTCAATGGATATGGTGCGCCGGGTCGTGAATTGTTTAATTGAAGAAGATGAGGCTGGGGACCCTGAAGATGACGAAGCGTTGTTATGGGATTAGCAGACTAGAGTCTCTATACTGCATTCTCTTGACAATTTCTTTCGTCAAATACTAAAATGGACATGAGTCTGTAAGAAATGGACAACCCTTTTTCCTTCCAAAAAAGCGGTTTCGGTTTCTTAAGATTTATACCATTCTTAATTATGGGTTCGCTGGAAACAGTGAATAGTACGTGGAAACATGTACATGTGAAATGAAAATCGGCGGGGGATCGCCGTGAGTATTCGTTATTCCCAAACATATGTAAGGTTTGAAAACTGCAAATTGACCCAAGGAATGCCTTGGAGGAACCAACGAGGAGGTGAACAGTATGGAAATTGCAATCACGATCGCTCTCGTTGTGGCCGCGCTAATCATTGGGTTCGGAGTAGGGTATTTTATTCGCAAATCTCTTGCAGAGGCTAAAATCTCTAGTGCGGAACAAGCTGCCGTACAAATCGTGGAGAACGCGAAGAAAGAGGCAGAAGCACTGAAGAAAGAAACGGTGCTGGAAGCGAAGGATGAAATCCATCGCATTCGTGCTGAAGCTGAAAAAGACACTCGTGAACGTCGGAATGAAATTCAACGACAAGAAAGACGATTGTTGCAAAAAGAAGAGTCGCTGGATAAAAAATTGGAATCACTCGAACGTAAAGAAGAGCAAGTGGCTAACAAAGAGAAACGAATTGATGAGACTCAGCAGCAGATCGAAATGATTTACAAAAACCAGGTGACAGAGTTGGAACGTATATCCAACCTCACTATGGAAGACGCACGCAGTATCATACTGTCCAACGTAGAACAGGAAGTTCGTCATGAGACGGCTCAAATGATCAAGGACATTGAACAACAAGCGAAGGAAGAAGCGGACAAAAAGTCCCGCGAGATTATTACACTCGCCATCCAACGCTGTGCGGCTGACCACGTAGCGGAAACAACGGTATCTGTTGTTACCCTGCCAAATGAAGAAATGAAAGGCCGGATTATCGGTCGTGAAGGACGTAACATCCGTGCGCTTGAAACCCTTACAGGGATTGACCTCATTATCGATGATACGCCAGAAGCTGTTATTCTGTCGGGCTTTGATCCGATTCGCCGTGAAATCGCCCGTACTGCCCTGGAGAAACTGGTGGCTGATGGACGTATTCACCCGGCACGGATTGAAGAGATGGTTGAGAAATCCCGCAAAGAAGTGGATGAGCGCATCCGTGAATACGGTGAGCAAGCTACCTTTGAAGTGGGCGTGCATGGTCTGCATCCGGATCTGATTAAAATTTTGGGCCGGTTGAAGTTCCGTACAAGTTACGGTCAAAACGTCTTGAAACATTCCATGGAAGTCGCTTATCTGGCTGGACTGATGGCTGGCGAACTCGGAGAAGACGTAACTCTGGCAAGACGTGCAGGTCTATTGCATGACATCGGTAAAGCGCTGGATCACGAAGTGGAAGGATCACACGTCGAAATTGGCGTGGAACTGGCGAAGAAATACAAAGAACATCCGGTTGTAATCAACAGTATCGCGTCCCATCACGGAGATTGCGAAGCGACTTCGGTCATTGCCATGTTGGTTGGCGCAGCAGATGCGCTCTCCGCAGCAAGACCAGGCGCACGCCGCGAAACGCTGGAAACGTATATCAAACGACTGGAGAAGCTGGAAGAAATCTCAGAGTCCTTCGAAGGTGTCGAGAAATCGTACGCCATTCAGGCCGGACGCGAAGTTCGCGTTATGGTACAGCCTGAGAAGATCGATGATGCTGAAGCCTTCCGCTTAGCCCGTGACATCACGAAGATGATTGAGAATGAACTCGACTATCCGGGTCACATCAAAGTCACCGTCATCCGGGAAACCCGTGCGGTTGAATACGCAAAATAGAGCATTACGGAAAAGTGGCCGCAGTAGTGGGCCACTTTTCCTGTTGATAGCCTGTTAAAAGGCAACTACACATCATGGAGCATGAGATAGAGTCCTGCAAAGGTTCAACATTTGAAGTAAGAGGACTTTGCAGGAATTGAGGAGGCGGTAATCAATGAAAGTTTTGTTTATTGGTGACATTGTAGGTAACGTGGGACGTAAGGCATTAAAGGAAAATTTACCATACCTGAAATCGAAGTATAAGCCACATGTGGTGATTGTGAATGGTGAAAATGCGGCAGCAGGTCGTGGTATTACCGGTGCAATCGCAAATGAGTTTTTCAACTGGGGTGTACATGGTATTACACTTGGTAATCATACTTGGGACAATAAGGATATTTTTGATTTTATAGATGATGAGCCCCGCATGATTCGTCCAGCGAACTTTCCACCAGGAACACCAGGACGAGGGTACACGGTTGTCAAAGGCGAAGGGAAAGAGCTAGCGATTGTCAATCTTCAAGGAAGAACGTTCCTGCCTGCTCTGGATTGTCCATTCCGTGTAGCTGATGAAATTGTAGATGAGCTGCGCCAAGACCATAAATGTATTTTGGTCGATATGCATGCTGAAGCGACGTCAGAAAAGATTGCCATGGGATGGCATCTGGATGGACGTGCGTCTCTCGTTGTAGGTACACATACGCATGTACAAAGTAATGATGATCGGATTTTGCCTGGAGGAACAGCTTACTTGACGGATGCAGGCATGGTAGGGCCTCGTGACGGCATATTGGGTATGGAGCGTGAGGCCGTGTTGCGTAAGTTCTACACCCAGCTACCTGTACGTTTTGTTGTAGATGATGGCAAATGGCACTTCCATGGTGTTTTTGTTGAAATTGATGAAGCCACAGGTGCGGCAACACGCATCGAAAAAATTCGTCTGACGGAGGACGAGTGGCGCATGGAATAGGGGTATTGTCCCAATTTGCAGGGAAACCCGTCTAAAAAGAAGGAATTTTTTTGCCTCCCGCGAATAACATCTAGTAAGTGGAAACAAACTTTCAACATTCCCAGGGAGGTACTTACCATGGATGTATTAAAAGTTTCAGCAAAGTCCAATCCTAATTCTGTAGCCGGCGCTCTTGCAGGGGTTCTTCGTGAACGTGGAAATGCTGAACTGCAGGCAATTGGAGCGGGAGCACTGAACCAAGCCATTAAAGCGGTAGCGATAGCCCGGGGATTTGTAGCACCAAGTGGAGTTGACCTGATTTGTATTCCAGCTTTTACAGACATTGTGATCGACGGCGAGGACCGAACGGCCATTAAGCTGATTGTGGAGCCCAGATAATACATGCAGTATGCATTGAACCTGTTTACGATGTAGACAGGTTTTTTGCGTTTTTTTACAATAACATATGGAGGAGGGTTTAAGATGTCCATGTCTGATTGGCGTGTAGCTGATTTTCACTGTGATGCACTGAGCAAAATTTTGATGCAGCCTGCTCTTCCATTCCAAGATGCTCCACAACTGGATGTGAACTTGCAACGTTTGAAAGAGGGGAATGTAGGGTTGCAGGCGTTCGCCATCTATTTACCCGAAGTACTTGGCAGAGGCAAGTTTGAACATGTGATGGGGCAGTTGGAGATCTATCGTAGACGTGTGGAGAGAAGTCAGGAGCGGCCTGGCGGCACACAGACGTTGTTATGGCGTGAACAGGTGGCTCAGGTGGGGCAAACAGGGGGGCCGTGGGGATTAATCACACTGGAGGGTGTGGATGGCCTGGAGGGCAACCTGTTCTATCTGGAGTTATGTTATCAGATGGGCGTTCGAATTATTGGACTAACGTGGAATTATGCCAATTGGGCGGCTGACGGAGTAATGGAGAAGCGTGGAGCAGGTCTGACCGAGAAGGGGAAGGAACTGGTGCGCCAGTGTAATGAAATCGGAATGCTGCTCGACGTGTCACATCTGACAGAGAAAGGTTTCTGGGAACTGGCTGACTTGAGTAAACGTCCTTTTATCGCCTCCCACTCCAACAGTTACAGTGTATGTCCCCATGTGCGTAATCTGAAAGATGATCAGATTCAGGCTATCATTGCCCGGGAAGGGCGGATTGGACTGACGTTTGTACCCTGGTTTGTCAAGCAGGAGGGTGAGGTACGTATAGAAGATCTGCTGCCTCATATTGAGGAGATTTGTTCTCTCGGCGGGCAGCATCATCTGATGATGGGGTCTGATTTTGATGGAATTTCAACGTATATTCAGAGACTTGAACATTCAGGACATTATCCGAGACTGACGGAAATCCTGCTCAAGCATTATGATGAACATTTAGTGCGCGGCTGGTTGTGGGGGAATGCGATGAGTTATCTGGGGGAACACTTGCCAGAGAGCAATCCGAAGATGCAGATGAAGGGGAATTCCATGAAATAGTGAACTGGTGTGTGCGTTGAATGGGTTGAATTGAAACTTGTTTTCCAAATAAAGGAGGGGAATGATGGTGAAATAAGTGTATTTCATGAATTTTCACCAGTTCGTTTTCATTTCACTCCAAAAAGGGGTATAATACCATTGGATTGTTAAGAGCCTGAGTACAGGCCATAGATAAACAAGGAGTGAATTTACAATGAGTAAAACAGTACCTGTGGGCGTATCTGCCCGTCACATTCATGTATCCCAAGAGCACGTTGAAATTTTGTTTGGCAAAGGTTATGAACTGACTGAATTTAAACCTCTGTCCCAGCCTGGCCAATACGCTGCTAACGAAACTGTAGCGGTAATTGGTTCGAAAGGACAGTTTGATAAAGTGCGTATCCTCGGACCTGTTCGCCCTGAAACGCAACTGGAGATCTCCATGACAGATTCATTTGCGATTGGTGTTAAAGCACCTGTACGTGAATCTGGAAGCATTGAAGGTACACCAGGAATCACAATTAAAGGTCCTGCTGGCGAAGTAACGATTGATAAAGGTGTTATCGTTGCTGCTCGTCACATTCACTTCCATACTTCTGATGCTGCTAAATGGGGTATCGAGGACAAACAAATGTTGAAAGTTCGTCTGGGTGGAGATCGTGGTCTGGTACTGGAAAATGTACTGGCTCGTGTATCCGATTCTTTCGCACTGGACATGCATATTGATACAGATGAGGCTAACGCTGCTGGCGCTCGTAATGGCGACACTGCTGAAATCATCGATTAATTACATGTAATAGCCTCAGCCCCCAATTATGGCGGTCTGAATAACATATAAACCTGAGCACAGCCAACAGGGGCCGGTTAATTCCAGCCCTGACGGCAAGGCTCAGGTTTTTGTGTTTTCTGAGTGCTCTTCTGAGCATGGCATGTTTCGGATTAGACGAAGGGACATGCGCTTTGGATGTGGAACTACAGCCCAATTCATGCTATAATTTGCTGTAATGCTCTTTTAATGTTCCAAGCAAGATTTTCATGTGGAACAAGGATGAATGAACGATTTTTTATTAATAGAGGCTGTAAGGAGTGACCGAAGGAAATGGCTAAAGACTCAAAAAAGGATTACTCCCAATATTTTGATTTCTCCGATGCCAAAGTAATTTCGCAAGATGAATTCAGCAAAAAGATAAGAATCCGGGGCCGTGAGATTAACATCAAATCGGAACCCAATCATCGTCAGGAGAAACAGCGGGGCAAGGAAGACGTCCAGGTGCTTTACGAAAATGCGGTTCCCGATGAACTGAAAAACATAGGGAAAGGCAAACACTATATTGTATATACGTATGGATGTCAGATGAACGAGCATGACTCGGAGACCATCAAAGGCCTGCTTGAGTCTATGGGATATCAGGCTACAGAGAATCGCAAAGAAGCTGATATTATTCTGCTCAATACGTGTGCCATACGAGAAAATGCGGAAGATAAAGTATTTGGTGAGCTTGGTCACCTGAAAACGCTAAAACTTGAACGTCCGGGATTGTTACTTGGCGTATGCGGTTGTATGTCCCAAGAAGAAGGCGTCGTCAACCGAATCATGCAGAAACATGGCTTTGTGGATATGATATTTGGTACACATAACGTGCATCGACTGCCACATCTAATCCAGGAAGCGTTGTTCAGCAAAGAAATGGTTGTTGAGGTGTGGTCCAAGGAAGGCGACATCATTGAGAACCTGCCGAAGAAACGTGAGGGTATGCGCGGCTGGGTGAACATAATGTATGGCTGCGACAAGTTCTGTACATATTGCATTGTTCCGTTTACGCGGGGCAAAGAACGCAGCCGTCGTCCAGAAGATGTCATTGCTGAAGTTAGGGATTTGGCACGACAAGGCTTTAAGGAGATCACGCTGCTTGGTCAAAATGTGAATGCGTACGGCAAGGACTTCACCGACCTGAACTACAGCTTTGGTGACTTGATGGATGCCATTCGCCAAATTGATATTCCAAGAGTACGTTTTACAACCAGTCACCCACGTGACTTCGATGACCACTTGATTGAAGTGCTGGCCAAGGGCGGAAATCTGGTGGAGCACATTCATCTTCCGGTGCAATCTGGCAGTTCAGAAGTACTCAAACGTATGAGCCGCAAGTATAACCGGGAACACTATCTGAAGCTGGCTGACAAAATTAAAAAGGCCATCCCGGATGTTGTGTTGACAACGGATATTATTGTTGGTTTTCCGGGGGAAACGGAAGAACAGTTTGAAGATACACTTTCCCTTGTCCGTGAAGTAGGGTATGATTTTGCCTATACCTTTATTTATTCCCCGCGTGAAGGTACACCGGCTGCAGTGATGGAAGACAACGTACCGATGGAAGTGAAGAAGGAACGTTTGAAGCGCTTGAACGAAACGATCAACGAATACAGCCACCGAAGCAATGAAGAGCAACGCGGCAAAATCGTTGAAGTGCTCGTTGAAGGCGAGAGCAAACGGAATTCCGAAGTTCTGGCAGGACGTACACGCAGCAACAAGCTGGTGCATTTTGAAGGACCTAAAGATTTGATCGGTACTTTCGTACAAGTGGAAATCACCGATCCGATGACTTTTTATATTCGGGGCAACCTGCTCTCCGAGCCGGTAGCTGCCAATCAGTAATACACATACACACAAATAAGATGAATGATTTTTTGCACTTAGCGGGGTTACGCCGAGCGTAGCGAAGGTGACGGAATCGATTCTGTAGAAGCGAAGCGTTCGCCTTTGTCTCCGAATTTTAACCTTGAACAATCTTAATCGAAAAAATTCGGAGACAACAGCGATCAAAAGAACGATCCGACACCGCAGCGGTCACTCAGCAGTCGACTGAGCTTAATGCAACATTGAGTTTTCATCTTATATCATCTCATAGAATGGAGCGATTTCAGTGGCGCAGGAAGAAGTGCAGTACAACCATTATGGAATGCCAACCTACGATACGCGCAATCTGGTCATACGCGACGACATTATGGGAAAAGCCAAAGAATTGGCTGATATGCTCGGAACGAGTGAGGAAGTTAGACAGTTTCAACAGGCTGAAACCAAAATTCGGGATCATGAGCGCATCCAGCAATTGATTGCAACGATCAAGAAAAAACAAAAAGAGATTGTTGCTTTTGAAAGCTTCAAAAATGTGGAGATGGTCAGCAAAATTGAACAGGAAATTGAAGATCTGCAAAGCGAACTGGACAGTATTCCATTGGTTACGGAATTCCAGCAGAGCCAGAGCGACATCAACTACTTGCTTCAACTAGTGATCTCCGTAATCCGGGATACGGTTTCTGAAAAAGTAAACGTGGAGGCTGGAACGGATTCACCTCCGACCAGTTGCGGTTAAATGACGGAAGGGTGCGGACGCTGTCCGCGCCTTTTTTGATATTACATAACCGTTAACATGGAGTGGCTATCGCCAAGTACTCGGAATATAATTCCAAGCAAAGCTCCACGCTGTGGGGTTATTTTGTGTGGCGCAGCTGATTTTTAATGATAAAGGCACATGACATCAAGAGAGCTTGATACGTACAGTGAATAAAGGAGAAATGAATAATGAGCATTTTGGACAAAATGGTGGAAGACGGAGACGGACGATTCTGGGGATTTCTCGGATGTCGTTATATTAAAGGAGACGGCAAAGAAGTACAGATCGCGTTGACAGCAGGCGAACATCATACCAACTCCATGGGGATTATTCATGGGGGTGTATTAACTTCACTGATGGATCAGGCGATGGGTATGGTTGCAACAGCAGCAATGGAAGTAGACGGCTGTGTGACAACGAATCTGAACGTACATTTTCTTGCACCAATGAAACAAGGGGAATTAACGGTGACAGCTACGGTACTGCATCAAGCAGGACGCAGTGTTACGACTCAATCGGAGGTTCGTGATGCATCGGGCACGTTGGGATGTATGGCTACGGCGACATTCCGCATAGCACGCCCGAGAACGTAACGCATGAATCCTGCGGTTGACAAAAGATATTATTATGTCATAATGAAATTATCAAAATGAAAATAGTCGGTGGTGCCCATGAGCGAAAACTACGAACACTTCAATGCAGAGAGCGACGAACAAGCAGCACGTGCTTATAGTTCCCAAAAATATCGTACCCCCGATGGTGTTCCTGCGGATATCGTTATGTTCACCTTAACCAAGCGGGAGCGCAAGACGGTGACGAAGACACTTCCCATTCGGGAACTGAAAGTGATGCTGATCAAGCGCAAAGGCTGGCCCTTTGCAGGCAGATGGGCATTACCCGGGGGATTTTGTCAGGAGAATGAATCCATCTATGGTGCAGCTAAGCGTGAGCTGATGGAAGAGACAGGTGTAGATGGTGGACATCTGGAGTACTTAAATGTATACAGTCAGCCGGGTCGTGACCCGAGGGGCTGGATTATCTCTCACGCATTTTTCGCGCTTGTGGAAGAATGGATGCTGGATCAACGCCAAG
Source organism: Paenibacillus xylanexedens (assembly GCF_001908275.1). Taxonomy (NCBI): domain Bacteria; kingdom Bacillati; phylum Bacillota; class Bacilli; order Caryophanales; family Paenibacillaceae; genus Paenibacillus; species Paenibacillus xylanexedens. The sequence goes on from NZ_CP018620.1 coordinate 3,446,058, forward strand.
CAGCAGATGATGCTGAGGATGTTGGATTGTTCACCATCCAGGAGGCGCTGCAAGAACTGGAACTGGCCTTTGATCACAGAACAATCATCGAAGACGCTTATCGACGTATTCAACAGCAGATGCTGGAAACGACGATTGCTCGTCAGTTCCTGCCACGTGATTTTACATTAAGTGAATTATATCAGGTTATTCAAAGTGTTGTACCGGATTTTGAAGAACCAAACTTCATTCGCAAGATTACGTCTACCCGCAGCCGTAAAGGCATTGTGGAAGAAGTAAGAGATGAAGAGGGGAACCTGGTGAGTTCCAACCAGTACTCGCAGCGTCCGGCGCAGTTATATCGTTTTACAGAACTCGTACCACGCCTGTCCATCTACACGTAATAAGGTGTAGATGTGTCAATCTGATTGAATCAGGATCAACCATTTCTGGGCTAAGGGAGTGTTGACGATGAAAGCACTGATTGTCATTGATTTTACGAAGGATTTTGTGACAGGTTCTTTGCCTGTAGGTCAGCCAGCAGTAGAGATCGAAGAGACGATTGCAGCTGTAACCGAGGCCTACTGTAAGAACAAACATGAGGTAATCATGGCTGTGGATCTACACGAAGAAAATGATCCTTATCACCCGGAGACTGTACTTTTCCCACCTCATAACATCAGAAATACGGAGGGAAGACAGTTATATGGTCGTCTTGCCCGAGTGATGGAAGAACGGAAAACAGATATACAGTGGATGGATAAGACCAGATATAGTGCATTCTGTGGGACCGATCTGGAACTCAGACTGCGTGCACGTGGTATTACGGATATTGCACTAATTGGGGTATGCACGGATATTTGCATATTGCATACCGCAGTGGACGCTTACAATAAAGGTTTTCATATTACGGTATATGAAGATGCAGTTGCCAGCTTCAATCCGGCAGGGCATGAGTGGGCACTTGGACATTTTCGTTCCAGCCTTGGTGCTTCGGTGGTTAAGGCGAGCGAGACGGTCTTGGCTTAATTTTCTCCATAGTCATGTTTGGTTAACTCCATGTTAGGAACCGGATGAATGTGGTGAATGGTGTATAGAGTTTTTTTCGGGAGACTTGTTTGTTAATACGGATGAACAGAATCATGAAGAATAAGTCTCCATATGTTAACCCATGTTCACAGATGAAATCTGGGGGCACGAGCGGAAGTCAGAGAGGATGAGACAAATGCAGACAACTAGCCTGGCTTTACATACGGATAAATATCAGATCAATATGATGTACGCCCATTGGGTGAATGGTACTCACAAGCGGAAGGCGGTATTTGAAGCCTATTTCCGTAAGCTTCCTTTTGGCAACGGATATGCGGTATTTGCCGGATTGGAACGTATTGTGAACTATATCAGCCAGCTTCGGTTTACGATGGACGACATCAAATTTTTATCCAAACAAGAGGAAAATTACGATCCGGTCTTTCTGGAAGAGTTGCTCCAGTTTTCATTTCAGGGGACGATTCATTCCATGAAGGAGGGTGCAATTGTTTTCCCTGACGAACCGCTCATTCGGGTAGAAGGCTCCATTATGGAGACACAATTGGTGGAGACGGCGATACTTAACTTCATGAATTATCAGACGTTGATTGCAACCAAGGCTTCGCGGATCAAACAGGTAGCACAGCAGGATATTTTGCTCGAATTCGGCACACGGCGTGCACAGGAAGCGGATGCTGCTATCTGGGGCGCACGTGCCTCGTATGTAGCAGGTTTCCATGCAACGTCCAATATGCTTGCCGGAGAGCGCTTCGGAATCCCAACAGCAGGTACACATGCCCATTCCTGGGTACAGAGCTTTATGAGCGAACAGGAGGCGTTTGACGTGTATGCCAAAGTGTTGCCTGATCAGGTTACGCTGCTGGTTGATACCTTTGACACGTTAAACAGTGGGGTACCTCACGCCATCAAGACAGCCAAGAAGTTGGAGAGCCAAGGCAAAAAGATGAATGCGATTCGTCTGGACAGTGGTGACCTTGCGTACTTGTCGATTCAGGCACGTCAGATGCTGGATGAGGCTGGCCTGGATTATGTGAAAATTGTTGCATCCAATGATTTGGATGAGAATACGATTTTCAACCTTAAGGCTCAGGGAGCGCGGATTGATACATGGGGTGTTGGCACACAGTTGATTACGGCTTCTGACCAACCATCTTTGGGTGGAGTATATAAATTGGTGGAGCGTGAAGTGGACGGTGCCATGTTGCCTACGATCAAAATATCTGCCAATCCTGAAAAGGTGTCCACTCCAGGTAAAAAGGAAGTGTTCCGGATCATTGATCCGAAACATGGCAAAGCGATTGCAGATTATATCTGCTATCCAGAGGAAGAGCAGCCGCTACAGGGCGGACCGCTCAAGCTGTTCAACCCGCTACACCCTTACCTGAAAAAGACGGTTACCCGCTACGAAGCGGTCAATATGCTGGAGCCAATCTTTGTAAATGGACGTAAAGTGTATGAACTGCCTAATCTGGATGAGATTCGTGCGTATCACCGGGAACAGATGAACCTCTTCTGGCCTGAATACCAACGGAAGCTCAACCCGGAGATCTACCGTGTGAACATCAGCCCTGCGGCCTGGAATATGAAGCAGAAGCTCATTGCGGAACATGTGAAATCCACAGAGGAATGATCTACACATAAGAATTACAGAGAGGCATAACCAGTGAAGGATTCTGGCTTATGCCTTTTTGATGCCTATAAAATGTATATGTTCTTAGCGGAGGTGAACGATTCGATGATCGCAAGCAAAATTTCGGCTATACGCGTTCTGTCTTCTGTGAAAGTACGTCGATAGTTGATAGACTTTTTTCTTATATGATACCGATGAGGTGGACCAGTGATGTAAGAAATCTCATGGACAGGCTGCCAAGGTAGCAGGCTATACTGGAAATAGTCATGCACAATTCAAGAGGTTGTAGGGGAAAAGCAGTAATTATTTCTCGGGAAAGCGCAGGAGCCGCCAAATTCTGCATCGCATTGTTTCAATCCCGCAGCTGTAGGGGATGAAAGTAAGAGGAGGTGCAGACATGAGATGGATATTAGGACTGGTCTGGATCACTTTTATTGCCTATGCATTGTTGTTAGCACCGGGGCAGTCACCTGGAAGTGATCCGATATTCAAAGAACTGATTACAATGCAAAGCAAAGAACCTTGGTTACTTACGGTATTTTCGTGGTTAGGTATTTTCCCGGCAGTTTATGCCTGTATGCTGTTAAGAACATCTGTGAAAGAACGAGGTGGCCGTGTACCGGCTTGGCCTTTTGTCATACTTTCTTTTGGACTGGGTGCTTTTGCGCTGCTTCCCTATTATGCATGGTCGTCATCCGCGAATAGATCTTCGGGTTACACAAGCTTGCATTTTGGTCGTCAGCGGGAGTCGGGAATTGGACGGGTAGCAGCCCATAAGTTGACGCATGTAATCCTTCTGCTGTTGACGCTGGGGACGGCATTCTATGCCGTGACGCAAGGTCATCCGGATGTATATATGGAAGCATTCAATCAATCTGCCTTTGTACATATCATGACGATTGATTTTGTACTCCTGACCTTACTTTCTATGGTTGCGATATACAGGGATGCTAAAGCGAGTCGACGTTCAGCAGCTTGGATCGCGGCAGGCATCATCCCTATTGTCGGTCCACTAATCTATCTGTTGACGCTCAGGAGAGACAAAGCTTGATCATCAACATCTGAAGAATCCACAAGTAAAAAGGTAGCCGTTAAGCCTGAATGCGAACATTTCATGTGCTTAATGGAAAAATATATAAAATCCAAAAAAGGAGTGGCTATCGATGAAAAATCATTTTAACGCATATGTAGTCCGTAAAGAAGAACAGGGCGGAGTGAAAGCTGCTATAGAGCAATTGAAGAAGGAAGATCTGCCAAATGGAGATGTAACGGTACAGGTGCAGTATTCCAGTGTCAATTATAAAGACGGACTCGCGACTCTTGAGAAGGGCGGTGTCGTTCGTGAATACCCGATGGTACCGGGAATTGATCTGGCCGGAACGGTAGAGGAGTCGGTCAGTGGACGTTTTGCACCAGGAGATCGGGTGATCAGTACAGGATTTGAACCTGGCGTATCCCATTACGGAGGGTACAGCGAGTATGCTCGTCTGCGCAGTGAATGGCTGGTGCCTCTGCCACCGGGTCTCAGTGAAAAAGAAGCCATGGCAATTGGAACCGCAGGATTTACGGCTGCACTTTCGGTAGATGCGCTGTTACAGGCTGGAGTGAAACCGGAGATGGGCAAGGTTCTGGTTACGGGTGCAACGGGTGGCGTTGGCAGTATGGCAGTTGCCATTCTGGCGAAACTTGGCTTTGAAGTAACAGCTAGCACAGGCAAGAAGGATCAGGAGGAGTCATTGCTCCGAAACTTGGGTGCTTCAGAGGTTATTACTCGTGAAGAAGCTGATGTTCCAGCTAAAGGAGCCATGGGGAAACAGCTATGGGCGGGAGTTGTTGATCCAACAGGAGGACCGGCTCTTGCGGAGCGATTGAAACAGATTCAATACGGAGGTGCGGTAGCGGTATCCGGGTTAACTGGAGGCACAGCTTTTGAATCCACGGTACTTCCGTTTATTTTGCGTGGCATCCAGCTTATTGGTATAGACTCTGTATATTGTCCGATGGAACGTCGGGAACGATTGTGGAAACTGCTCGGTGGAGAATGGAAACCGGAGCGCGCGCTGGAACTGGGAATCCGGGAGATTTCTCTAGATCAATTGCCTCATACGCTGGAGACAATACTCCAAGGTGGTGCAGTAGGTCGTACGGTGGTCAATACGATATCAGATCTGCCATCCGCATAAGATTCTAAGTCCTTAGACATGCTAATTCTACCTGATTGGGTCACAGTACACGTGGCTGGAAAGGAAGGATTGGCATGTGGTTTGGTAGAAAAGGGCGAAGTCTCGTTGGAAAAACAATGAAGTCGGTACTTTTAAGTGGCGTGTTGATCACGAGTATCTGGTCTCTGGTGGCTTGTTCGGCATCATCCATTGAACAGGAGCGGAAGGTCTACACCCGCGAAGCAACAGATGAAGGAAATGTGCGGGCACAGAGTCAAGGACACGGATTAAACGGTGAATTGGTGAGTGAGATCAGTAAGAGTTTTGAAGCAAAAGGCATTCAGCTGATGAATAATATGTCTGCCGATGACTGCCATGGTGGGATCTCTTATATGTATTTGTTGAATGGAAGTGGCAGACACATCGTGAAAGTCCATATTTTCAGTGATGCGCCAACCCGGACTGCCAGCATGAAACAAATGTATAGTGAGAATCGTGATGAGGCTGTCTTGGAAAATGCGCTTGGCCGAACAACGATTCGCAGCAAAGGGTACGTCTCACTCGTTTATACAGCTTCCGGTGGGGAAAAGGACAAGTATGAACAGGATGTGTTGCAGGTGTTCCAACATGTGTTGGGGCAACTAAGGTAAGTAGAGCGAGATACCCTTCGTAATTTACCATACAGCTGAAAATAAACCCGAAAAACCCGTCTGATCTTTCAGACGGGTTTATATATTTCACGCATCACATGCCGCAGCTCGGGCAAAATGAGTTTTTCCATGGCCAATTTGACGGCTCCTTTGGAACCCGGCATGGAGAATACGGCTGTTCGTCCAATCGTTCCAGCGACGGCTCTGCTCAGGATGGCAGCGGAACCGATATCTTCGGTGTAACTGAGAAAACGGAAGATCTCACCAAAGCCCGGGAGTTCCTTGTCGAGTAGTGAGGATACTGCTTCATAAGTTGTATCTCGGGGTGCGATCCCTGTTCCACCGCTAAGCAACACGGCTTCAATATCATCACGAACAGCTGCATCTTGCAGGATGCTTCGAATGTTCTCCGTCTCATCTGGTGTGATGATGTATTCAACAATCTGATAACCCGCTTCATTCAGAAGCTGGTGCATGAGCTGGCCACTGGTATCGGTGTCTTTGGTGCGGGTGTCCGACACTGTAACAATCATGCACGATACCGTGGTTGGAGCTTCCTGGCGATGTTGTTCCACTGAATTAGTCATGAAACTTCCTCCTTCAATCAACATGTCCTCATAGCATAGACCATCCGGTAGAATCAGGCAATGTACTGTGGAAGAGTTGAACGTTATTGCACAACGAATGCGGGATGGTGTACACTCGCTAGATATAGATAGATCAGGTTACAAGAAGGACAATCAGAGAGGTGTATACGCATGAATGAAACGATTATAAAAGAACCATCCATACCTGTATATATACTGTCAGGTTTTTTGGGGAGTGGAAAAACAACACTGCTTGTTCAGTTGATTGAACATTGGCAACAGCAGGGTTTGCGCCCCGCAGTGGTTATGAATGAGTTAGGCGAAGTCAATCTGGATGGTCAGATTGTGGATTCCACTGTTCCGATGACAGAGATGTTAGGTGGATGCATCTGTTGTACCGTACGTGGTGACTTGGGATTGCAACTTGCTGATCTCGTTCAAGAGGAATCACCTGATGTGATCATCATTGAAGCAACCGGTGCGGCGAATCCAATGGAGATTCTGGATGCAGTAACAGAGACTTCACTTTACATGCGATTGGAACTGAAAAGTCTCATTACCGTTGTGGATGCAGCACATCTGTCTGGTCTGTATCAGGAGCAGAAGGGGCAGACCTTCAAACTAATGCAGGAGCAGATTCGTTGTGCGTCTGTGCTTCTCTTGAACAAAACGGATCGGGTGAGTGCACAGGAACTGCAAGATCTGAAGCAGCTTTTGGCAAAATGGAATGGCTTCGCACCTGTAATTCCTACAGTGAAATGTGAGGTGGAGATGGATCTGCTGCTTCGCAGCGGGGCAGACGTGCATGTACGTGATTCAGCTTCTGAAGCAGGCAAGCTGGCTCACCAAGAGCATCATGTGCATACGGAAACCTGTGGTACACATGGCTGCAATCATGGACATGAGCATACAGATCATACAGTCCAAGACGATGCTACGAATACTGACGCATCTCATAGCCATAGTCATGACCACGGTCACGAGCATTCTGCTCCTCATGCATCACACGAACATGTCATGGTGTATACGCATTATTTCAGTCATCCGGTCAACAGTGAGGCGTTTGAACAATTTGTATCTGCTTTGCCACGGGACGTGTATCGAGCAAAAGGCATTTTATCGTTTAGTGACACGGCGAGCCGTTTCTGGTTCCAGTATGCCTACCGTGAATCGGATTACATGAAGATCACACCTCAGGGAGAGGTCCCTAATGTTGCTGTGTTTATAGGTGAACATTTTGACCAAACTGTCATTCGTGACCAATTACTGGAATTGGAAGCGATAAAGTAGGTTAGATGATTCAATATTCCTCCGAACTGGGTATTAAGATGCATAGCAAACTTTGCCTGGGAGGTAACTTTAAATGACACAACAACAATATCAACAATGTATCGATGCTTGCCTGGAGTGCATGAATGCATGCAACGTATGTTACATATCGAGTCTGAAAGAATATGATCTGGCGATGTTGCGTGATTGCATACGTTTGAATCGGGAATGTGCGGAGATCTGCAGTTTTGCTGCACAAGCGATGACACGTGGAAGTGATTTCATTGCTGAAATATGCGAATTGTGTGTGAAAGCTTGTGAAGCTTGCGCCGCTGAGTGTGGCAAACACCACCATGATCACTGCCAAGCATGTGCAGAGGCTTGCCGCAGATGTGCAGAAGCTTGCCGGTTGATGGCAGCAGTAGCGTAAATATTATCTCACTGGAATATATAATTAAAACCGATAATGACCGTTGTCCCCTAAGGGAAGGCAGTGAACACAAGCATCTGAGACGATGTGCCTATGTGTTGCCTTTCAGTAGGGGATTTTTAATGCAGGTTGCCAATTCTGATCGTGGTATGTATAATGATGGCAATGAATTGAAACGAAGAATATCAATGATCGGGAGAGTAGCCAGATCCATACATGACAGCGAGCCGGGAGAGGTGGAAGCCGGTATGACATGACCTGAGTGAACCGCACCCGTGAGATGGTTATCCGAAAAGATGTACGTATCCCGATTGGGGATAGGCCATATCTGTCTGAGGGTAACCCGGCTTGCGACCGTTATACGCATCGAGCGGAACAGGTTCTACTGGTATGCATGTTGATGCATATTAGGAGTAGCTGTTCACCTAGAGTGGTACCGCGGGAACTGTTAATTCAGCTCTCGTCTCTTATTTAGAGACGAGAGCTTTTTTGTGTTTATTTTCAGCCAATTATGAATTATAAGGAGTGTTTGACATGTTGATGAAGCAGGCTGCGGCCGATATTGCCCCTTTAACGGGATTGAATGAACAAGAGGTTCTGAGATTACTGGAAGTCCCACCACAGGCGGAGATGGGTGATGCGGCATTCCCTTGTTTTGCATTAGCGAAGTCATTAAAGAAAGCACCGGCAGTCATTGCGACCGAGCTCGCAACTGGATTGCAGACCTCTGGAATTGAAGCAACTCCCGCTGGGCCGTATGTAAATATTCGTTTCAATCGGGAGAAGCTCGCGCCGAATCTGCTAAAAGAACTGGGGAATGCCGCATTTGGTAAGCTTCAGCTTGGTCAAGGTTCGCGTGTTGTGATTGATATGTCTTCCCCTAACATCGCGAAACCCTTCGGAATTGGACATTTGCGTTCTACTGTAATCGGTGCAGCATTGTATCGGTTGTACAACGAAGCCGGTTATACCTCTGTAAGTGTGAATCATCTGGGAGACTGGGGAACCCAGTTTGGCAAGCAGATCGCAGCGTACAAACGGTGGGGCAATGATGAAGCCTTGCAGGCAGACCCGATCCGTACGTCCCTGGAGCTGTATGTCCGCTTCCACGATGAGGCGGAGAACGATCCTTCTCTGGAGATTGAGGCACGCGATTGGTTTCGCAAGCTGGAGCAAGGGGATGAAGAAGCACAGCGGTTATGGGCGTTCTTTGTGGAAGTGAGCATGAAGGAATTCAACCGGATGTATGAACGTCTGAATGTACAGTTCGACCATACGCTGGGGGAAAGCTTTTACAATGACAAGATGGGCGCGGTGGTTGAAGAGCTCAAGGCAAAAGGTTTACTTGAAGAGAGTGATGGAGCACTCGTGGTACGTCTGGAGGATGAGAACATGCCCCCGTGCCTGATTATTAAAAAAGACGGAACAACAATCTACCCTACACGGGATTTGGCTACGGCGGTTTATCGTCATGAGGTGATGAAGGCAGATCGGTTGTTATACGTGGTCGGAGGCGAGCAGAAGTTACATTTCCGTCAGGTATTTGCGGTCCTATCCCGTATGGGGCATGAATGGTCTTCGAAGTGTGAACATATCCCGTTTGGATTAATGCGTTTTGAGGGACGGAAAATGTCTACCCGCCGCGGTAAAGTCGTCTTTTTGCAGGAAGTGTTGGATGAGGCAGTCGCTCGTGCCTTGCAGATTATTCAGGAGAAAAACCCGAATCTGGAGAACCCTCAGAAGGTGGCTGAGGCGGTCGGTGTAGGTGCCATTATCTTCGGTGATCTACGTAATAGTCGGTTAAACGATGTGGACTTCTCATTGGAAGATGCGGTGAGTTTTGAAGGGGAGACCGGACCTTATGTGCAATACACCCATGCTCGGATTCAAAGTGTACTTGCCAAGGCAGAAGAGGCAATCCGCGTGGAAAATGAAAACACTCTGACTAACGGCACGATTTCAGATGATGTAAATGACACAGAAACCACTTCATCCCTTATCGGCGATACCTCATGGGCATTGCTGAAACTGCTTGGTGATTATCCCGAGTATCTTGAAAAAGCAATTCATCGGAATGAGCCTTCGGTCATTGCCAAATATACAATAGATGTCGCTCAGGCGTTCAACCGCTTCTATCACGCCGAACGGATTGCGGATGCGTCATCTGATGTAAGATCCTTCCGGGTGGCATTGGCCAAACGTACTGCCGAACGCCTAGCGTACAGTTTACATTTGCTGGGTGTGCAAGCTCCAGAGCGGATGTGATCCCAGGTGATAAGGAGTAAACGTGGACTTTTCAAGAAAGCCAATCAAGATGTACCAGACTCATTAGGTCGAGGTATGTTGCTTCAACAAGTGAGCAAGCGAATAGGTAATGCTCAAGTACTTAATGAAATTAATCTGGAAGTGAAGCAGGGAGAATGTGCTGTACTTGTTGGCAGAAACGGTTCTGGCAAAAGTACGTTGCTACGTATGTTGGCAGGTATTTTGTTACCCGATACAGGATCGATCCAGCGCACAATGAAGGGTTCTGATGGGTATGCAGTAGATGGCCTGCCACGTTTACCCTTTACCTCCGGAGAGTATTTGTGGGACATGGGTCGAATTCGGGGCATTCTCCCCGAGATACTGCGTGAGCGGATTAGAGAACTTAGTGAACTTTTATATCTGGATACCGCGATCGAGCAGAAGTTACCCTTATTATCGAAGGGCACACTGCAAAAAGTAAATTTGATTCAGGCCCTGTTACCTGGACCGGGTGGTCTTTTGCTACTGGATGAACCTTTATCGGGCTTGGATATTCCAGCTCAAGAGGGCATTGTATCCTTATTGCGACAATGGAAGGATGAAGGGACATCCATTGTTACAGCTTGTCATGAACCGTTGCTTATTGAACGTTTGGCAGACCAGGTGATTGTGTTGAAGAAAGGCGGCGTGCTCCGCTACTGGAGTCGTGAAGATATACTACAAGCTGGCGAACCCGTTGTACGTATTCAAAGTCTGACGAAAGCTGGAGAGGATCTGGCTAACGATCTATCGATTGTACAACAACCGGGAGTACTGTCTTTAGTTCGTAATACAAGCTCGGAGATATCCAATGCTTGGTTGTGGGATTGGAAAGTGGTTCAACAATCAACAGATGATGTCCTCAGAATGATTCTGGCATCCGGAGGTTCGGTTGTGTCTGTACAACAGGAAGAAAGTCAATTACATATGGAAAGTCTGCTGGAAGGACAACATCCAGCTGTACATGCGAGGCGTGGAGGTGTCACAGAATCTGTGGACTTAAGCTCTTCCATGGATGATGCGGGGGGAGAAGCCAAATGATCTATCAGACCCGATATTTGTTAAGGCATCACATTCGCTCACAGAAATATTTTGCACCGGTTATCTTTTATATCATCGCCATGCTGCTGATCTATTCCTACAAACCCAACCCTATTGCGGACAGTTACAGTGTCACGGCTATGCTGTTATTTCTGGCAGCTGCTTGGCTCGGAGTAATGGTGATGAATACCGAACCTGCAAAGCAGTATCAATTACTTGTCCTTCATACAGGAAGCAGGCGTAAGGTTGTAACAAGTCAACTCATCTGTGCCTGGATAATGCAATTTATGCTCACCGCAATCACTGTGCTGTATCCCGTGTTCGCGGGAATGTTCGAGAGACAACCCACAGGTGAGGAGTGGATGATGACTTGGTTAGGACATCTGGGGTTATCACTGCTGGGATTAGGCATTAGTGTATTTTTTCAAAAATCGTACATTCCCTTGCTTAGTCGAAGTATGCCTGCCCTCATTATTGTATTATTACTATCGTTTATCCAAGGTTCCTTAGGTGAACGTTTGCCTGAATCGTTAGAATGGCTTGGACGCATTCTTCCACCAGCTTTTTATCTGGTTCGTGAGATGATGTTATTTGATGAATCAAAGATGGACTCTTTTGTTTCGGTTATGCTGTGGACTGTGCTCTATGCATTAGGGTTACTAATCATCCATGTGTGGCTGTCCGGAAGAAGAGATCTGCGGAGTTAGAAGACGCGCTTCCCGATAACTTGAATGTTGCTCTTGGTTTGGTTAGGATAGAGGGACATGGAATGGTTAACATTGTACGGTTGAAGGGGGCGCTCGCATATGCAAAATACAGATATCCAGAATGGTGACATGCTGGACAGCGAACACTCCAGGGAATTGTTTGCCTATTACGGATTGGCAGTGTACTACGGGCAGGCGCTTGAACAGCAGCTGGTCAATCTGATTTTATTAATGAAAATGTCTCAGGGCAAAGCTGTGTCTGAAGAGGATCTGGAAGATCTGTACGAACGAAAGATGAGCAGTTCACTGGGGCAGCTCATTCACGAAGTGCGCCATCATTTTACATTCTCTGAGGAAGAGACTCGCCAGTTGAATGAGTTATGGCAGCAACGTAACCGTATCGTACATCATTATTTCAAGGAACGAATTCACGAGACATTCAGTCCGGAAGGACGATCACGCATGATTAAGGAATTGGAGGATTTCAAAGACCGTGCACAGGAGTTGGAGATCCGTCTTCAGCAATATACGGGTGCCTGGATTGCAGAGCTTGGTCTGGATGCCGAATCGGCAGCAGCTCTGCAAACGCTGGAGCGTATGCATACCGAGAGTATGCAAGCAAGGGATTTGGAAGAGGATGAATGACAAGCAAACGGATAACGAAACGCTGGATATTAATGACGGTTCTGGCTGTAGTATTAGTTGGAATCCTGTGGACTGTGGTTACCGCAATTCGTATATCAGCATATACGGATGAGGATTCATCCAGGATATCGGATGCAGCAATCATTCTGGGCGCAGCCGTGGCGGGGGATAACCCTTCACCTGTATTTCGCGAACGTATTGAACACGGGATTGAACTATACCGTCAGGGTACCGTTCGTAATCTGCTTTTCACAGGTGGATCAAGTGGTGATGGAGAACATACGGAAGCTGAAGTGGGTCAGAAGTATGCCATCGCACATGGAGTAGATCCTGCGGACATTCGCATTGAGACCACATCCAGAATTACCGAGGAGAATCTGGTCAATTCAATTCCAATCGGTGAACAGGCCGGTTATCAAACGTATACGATTGTGAGTGATCCTTTACATATGAAACGAGCCATGAAGCTGGCTGCTGGACTGGGTATGGATGCCGTACCCTCTCCGACACGAACGACGGCGTATCGAACCTGGCGCAGCAAGTTTCCTTTTCTCGCAAGAGAGACCGTGATGTACATGGGATATACAATCAAAGGATGGATAGACAATCCGCAGTAGCCCATGAGGTTGCACGCGGATTGTTTTTTTGCCTGGACGAAATAAACAGTAACGGAACATGAATCCCGATGAAAATACAAAAAACCGATCTACACCGCAAACCCTGAGGTAGTTGTGTAGATCGGTTTTTGTTTTGCCGTCAAGTACATCATTTTTGACTGGTTACTTAAAGAGCTTTCTGTTTTACTCTGTTATGCATTGCCTCCGGCAAAGGAGGTTGAGGTTGGAATGATCTCACCCGACGGATTCTCGCTGGTTGCACTCGCTGCTGCTTGCGCACCTTGCTGGAGCTGATACATTTTATAATAGCGGCCTTTAAGCTCCATCAGTTCATCATGTGCACCTTGCTCAACGATACGCCCACGATGCAGAACCAGAATTTGATCTGCCGAACGAATAGTGGAGAGACGGTGAGCAATGATGAAGGTGGTACGTCCTTTTTTGAGGACTTCGAGTGCATTCTGAATCAATGCTTCCGTTTCCGTATCAATATTGGCAGTCGCTTCATCCAGAATGAGGATGGCCGGATCAAACGCCAGTGCCCGAGCAAAGGAGATCAATTGACGCTGTCCAGCGGACAATGTACTTCCTTTTTCGATGACAGGTTCGTCAAAGCCTTGAGGCAAATGAGCCAGGATACGTTCAGCGCCTACATCACGCAGCGCCTGTTCAATTCGTTCACGGGAAATCTTCTCATCGCCGAGACTGACGTTGGAAGCAATGGTGCCTGTGAACAGATACGGGTCCTGCAATACAATCCCCATATGCTCGCGAATCCACTGTTTAGGCAGATCTTTGACATTCTGACCGTCAATCGTGATCTTGCCTTTTTGCGGATCATAGAACCGGAACAGCAGGTTGATAATTGAGCTTTTACCCGAACCGGTATGACCGACCAGAGCGACCGTCTGACCTTGGGATGCTTTAAACGAGATATTGTGAAGCACGTAATCTTTTTTATAGGCAAAGAATACATCATCGAAGACAACATTCCCTTTGTATCTTGGCATAGAGCCATCGGTTACAGCTTCTCCCTTTTCATCCATCAGCTCAAAGACGCGACCAGCAGATACGAGGGAGGAGTCCAGGTTGGCGAGTTGATTCACCATACCGGTGATTGGCTGGAACAAGCGACCCAGAACATCAACGAAGGCATACAGAACACCCAGGGAGATAATACTTGTGCCATCCAACACGCTGGAACCAAAGTACCACAGGACAACCGCAAAGGCGATATTCCGTAATACGTTAACCAGGTTGTGTGAGGTGAAGGCATTCAGGTTCAGCATTTTGTTCTGGTGTTTCATATAGTCATCATTCAGATCTTCGAATTCCTGTTTGGTTTGTTTCTGATGGCGGAATACGCGGATAATGGACATCCCCTGAATGGACTCGTTAATGATTGCATTGATCTCACTCAGTCGGGATCGAATGATCGTGTTGTAGCGAGTAGCGAATTTGCGATAGAGCACAATCCATGTAATGAGCATCGGCACAACGAATAATGAGATTAGACCCAGGCGAACATCAAGCAGGAAGAGTGCAACATACACACCTGTAATCGTGATGATTCCTGAGAAAAAGTTCGAAAGAACAGCAACGAACAGATCTTTTACGGCTTCTGTATCGTTTGTGACCCGAGATACAACTTTACCTGCGGGCAGGTTATCAAAAAAGTGCACCGGCAGTCGCTGAATATGGGCATACACATCGTTACGCAGTCTTTGAATGACCTTGTTGGCCGAGGATTGCAGCCAGAAAGTTTTACCAAACTCCATAATGACCGAGATCACGAGGAAGATCATGTAATACACAATTAATTGATAGATGCTGGGCATCTCCGGTTTGTAAAAAGCAAACAGTTCACCAGCGGACAGGGGTGTTGCCGCATATTGGCCTGTTACCTCACCTGCGCGTGTAACCGTGAGGGTTCCATCCGTATATGTGCGGTCCCCGTCAGGTGCGCTGACCGGTTCGTTTACAAAATAAAAACTTCTGCCGGCTTGTAATACCCGCACTTCGGAACCTTTGTTTTCATCCGGTTCGAACAAGCCTTCGCGTTTGTAATTCTTACCGTTGTAGACTGCAGCTTCATCTGAAGCTGTCGTCTCATAGAAAGGCTGCTCAATCGCGAGCAAGTGATTGTCGATCATGGATTTGGCGATGAACGGCCCGGCAAGCTCGGCCGCAACACCAATAGTAAGCATAATTAATGCAGCGATAAATGTTCCTTTGGCTTTCAAGGCGTAATCAAGCAGCCTTTTGCCTGTATTAGACTTCAATGAATTGACCTCCTACGTGGACAGATTGGACTCGACCTGTTGCCGTTCATACTGTTCACGGTACCAGCCGTTCATGGCTAACAATTCTTGGTGAGTGCCTTCTTCCGTAATTTTCCCGTGCTCCAGTACGATGATTCGGTCAGCATGTTCAATAGCAGACAGGCGATGAGTCGAGATCAGCGTGGTTTTGCCCGAGCGTTTGTTGCGTATATTTTCAATGATTTTGGCTTCAGTACGTGCATCGACCGCAGATAAGGCATCATCGAGGATCAGAATATCAGGATTAGCAATAAAGGCACGCGCCAGCGATACCCGCTGTTTCTGTCCACCGGACAGAGAGATTCCTTTTTCACCAACGAGTGTATCCAGTCCATCGGACAAAGTCCCCAGATCCCCGTCAAAAGCGGCGGTACGAATGGCTTCCATGATGACTTCATCACTGGCCCCAGGTTGACCAAATTGAATGTTTTGACGAACTGATTTGGAGAACAGAACTTGTTCCTGTGGTACGTACCCAATCCAGCTGTGCAAGTCATCTTTGGCGATATCCTGAATCGGATGACCCGAGATACTTAATGTGCCCGAACCGGCAGGGTATTCATGAAGCAGTTGTTTGAGCAAAGTAGACTTACCGCTACCCGTACGACCCACAACACCCAATGTTTGACCCGGTCGTAGCGAAAAGCTGATGTGACTGAGATTGTCGACAGTGGAACTTGGGTAACGGAATGTAACATCCTGCATCGCAATTTCTTCCGGATTCGTAACGTGAGCAGGTTGCTCCACATCTTGTACGGCAGGTTCTACTGATAAAGTCTCGTTGACCCGATCAAGCGAAGCGCTACCACGTTGCATCAGGTTAATTAATTCACCGATGGCAAACATGGGCCAGATCATCATCCCCAGGTACATGTTAAACGATACGAGATCCCCCAGGGTAATTTCATTATGAAATACAAGATATATGCCGTAGGCAAGTGCAATCACATAACTGAGTCCAACGAAGAGGCGGATGGTGGGTTCAAATAGGGCATCCATTCTGGCAACAGCCAGATTTTTACGATACACATCTTCGGTCACGTCGGCGAACCGTTTCTCGTCCAGACGTTCCTGCACATAAGCACGCACGACACGAATCCCGGCGATGGATTCCAGCACCTGGTCGTTCATATCTCCGAATGCATCCTGTGCCAGGGTGTAACGTTGATGTACAGCTTTACCATAGATCATCATGGCAATGGCGATAAAAGGTAATGGCAGGATTGCCGCCAAGGTCAGTTTCCAACTAACCAGGAAACCCATGGCGAACAATACGGTGGCCAGAAAGGCTGTAGAGTCTGTTAAGGTCAGCATGCCGAAGCCTGCTGTAGTGGCAATGGAACGAAGATCATTGGTGGCCCGAGCCATCAAATCTCCTGTTCTGTTTTTCTCAAAAAAGGGAGGAGTCATCCGTAACAAGTGGTCCATAAAGCGTGAACGAAGCAGCCGCTCCACCAGATTGGCACCACCAAACAGTTTGTGCATCCAAACGTATGTAACCAGATAGATAATGATGACCGTTCCTAGAATAAGCAAAATATAACGCGTAAGTGAGGTGCCGGTAATGGAACCGCGCACAATCTCGTCGATGGCATTACCAAGAAGACGAGGAGGCAGCAGTTCGGCAATGCCCACCAGAATAAGCAAAATGACACCGGTTAGGTATCGTTTGCGTTCCAGCCGGAAGAACCAGGCCAGGTTTTTAAGTACAGAGAACAAGTGTTATCCCTTCCTTTCGATGTCCGAGAAATGCAAATTCCGTTCATGAATGCCGAAATGTACCCACAAAAAAAGACATACCGCACGCAGGCGGTATGTCTTCATATAATCATACGGCAGCATGGCTCAGAGAACAGAGCCGCCACCATATATAAGTTCGATTGTGAGTAAACATCACAGAGATTCTAATGAAAGATCGCCTGTCATGCCGACTTATGAACGGAATAATGATTTCGGGTGTGCTCCGGTATTTAGTTGTGTGCTGAATTGACCTATCATATGTTTGTTAAACACCGTAATCACCCTTTCTTTTTTTGGAAATAAATACAATGTAGACCTCGTATGTTTGCATCTTAACACCGGCTTTTACAATCTGTCAAACATTTTTCACAACTTATTTTGTCTTTATATGGTCACTCGGGTTTGTATTCAAGTCCCTGTCGAGATATGATGGAACATATATATACAGAAGGAGCTGACACCAAATGAGTACCATACATGTATCCGATCAAGCTGCTCGCTGGTACAAGGAAGAGCTGAATTTGAACGAGGGAGACAGCATTCGATTTTTTGCACGTTATAGCTCTGGCGGAGGTCTTCACCCTGGATTTTCGCTAGGTATTGCTGTGGAGAAACCAAGACATCCTGCGGATCAAACCGAAGTGTCGGGGATTCAATTTTTTATGGAAGATCACGATTATTGGTATCTGAAAGGCCACCAACTGCATGTGGATATCGTTGATGAAGGTCAGGATATCGAATACCGTTATACGGAAGTCTAAGCAATAGATGGATTACAGGTCGCCACCGGCTTCTGAGTAGGAGGAGGGGATAAGCAGTGAATCTGCCACCACGAGATTTGGCTCAGTATATCGCAAAACGCTCTCATATTGTTGTAAAAGCGGCTGTGCGGGCTGAGAACGAACAAGGTGAATTACTGCTGATTCAGCATGCTGAACATGGTCACTGGCGGTTGCCAGCAGGTGAGATGCGCCCGGGTGAGGCTATTGAAGATGCTGCACATCGGGAGTTATGGGAAGAGACAGGTTGGACTGCTGATACCATGACACTTGAAGGTCTCTATTCGGGGCCTGACCTTCGGTATTTGCATTCAAGCGGAGATGAAGAGTATTATGTCATTGCCCTGTTCCGGACAGAGATCATTCAGGATGACCTTGTGGAGTCGCGTGTAAATAGTGATGCAGGTCTGAAGTTTTTTGCTTTGGAGTCGTTACCACCTCTTAATCAGTTTAGCCGAATCCTGTTAGCGCGGGATATTGCAGAATAAAATAAGTGTTGACGCAAAAAAATGACCTTGGCATGCACGATACAGTGGATGCCAAGGTCATTTTTTCTTAAAATCCGATTCGAGTGCTCAGAGCATGAATTACACCTGATCCAGTGGTTCATCATCCATTGCAAAATCAAAATCATCAATATCAAATACCTGTACAGGTGATTCAGACTCAATTATGCGTGCAATCAGTTCAACCTGATCGGTGAGAATCGGGATACTCAGGCGCTGAGATGTCAGCAGCAGTTCGGTCTCAATGGGATCGAAATACTCCCCGTACTGTGCCGTATCTATTGCATTGATAATGGCAATGGATACTTGGTCACCAAATAAAATGGAGGGGCTTTTGGCCCATGGAACAAGTAACGCACGCTCTATTTTTTTCTTATTCAGCGGTTCCTCGAAATAAGAAATCATTTCATTGATTTTGGATTTCACATGCTGATCATCTGCCGGGTTATCCATCATGGGATCAGGACTGGTCTGGAATTCATATAGCTCAAGGATGGTGGTATAAGGAACAATATATTCAACAGGCGCGGGCGGCGCTAGCAATTGACCGTAAATGGCCACCATCACGGCTTCTGTAATAAACTGACGTGACATGGTTCCTTAATCCTCCTGCGCCATTAATAGTTGCAAAGTGAATCTATACGTTTATGCAACAGCATAACCATAATAGTACGTGTTCAAATAGGACGGTTTTCAGTACCGAGAAGACATTTCGGCTGAATTCCATATTCGATGCTGATGATGCCTCTAGGCATCCTTCGTAATCAAAAGCGGACTTTTTGAACAACCTCTAATGTGGATTATTCTGCTGTAGACTCGTGTACATAATTTGCATGAATAGAAGTATATCACACAACGGTGGGAAATACAGCCAATCTGCATAGCATGTCAGGTCACAACCTTCACAACTTGAATCAGGATTTGCCCAGCAGCAATGATAAAATTCCCGCCGCAATCAATGGACCCACAGGTACACCCTTGAATAGGGCAACCCCAAGTACCGTTCCGATTAACAGCCCTGCAACGACAGTTGGCTGTGTACCCATCAGCGTAGCGCCACGTCCTCCGAGATATGCCACCAGTAATCCTACGCCAATGGCGAGCAGGGACTTCCAGTGCAGGAAAGACTCACCGATCGTCTGCAGACTCATCTTTCCACTGGCAAGAGGTGCCATCACGCCAATGGTCAGAATGATAATGCCCAGTGTAAGTCCGTATTTTTCAAGCCATGGAAATGCCTGATTCAGGTTCAGGACTCGTAGCAACAACAGAAATACCATCGCTACGGTCACAGGTGTGTTGCTGCTGATAATCCCGAGAGCCGCAAATACGAGCAACAGCAGGGAAGTCATATCCATTGTTTTCATTTCCCTTCAGTCTGTCCACGTTGTTTGCTAACGATATGTTCCGCAATGTAACGTCCATGCCAGCGCCCGGATTCAATAAAGACTTCATTGGCATTACGCCCCGAAGCGATGACTCCGCCCACATATACACCAGGTACGCTGCTTTCCATCGTTTGTGCATCATATAGAGGTTTATCCATATCATCAGACATCTCCACACCTACCGACGTGAGTAGTTGACGATCTGGACGGAAACCGGTCATTGCCAGTACGAAGTCATTATCCAGTTCCCGAGTGGAACCATCCGTGTGTATCAGACGAATCGAATCATCCAGTATTTCATTCACGCGTGATTCCAGGTGGAGTGTGATATGACCTTTTGTCACCATGCTCTCGAATAGCGGACGTACCCATGGTTTAATATGCTGGGACAGACCACTGCCGCGATAAACCATATCAATATGTGCTCCGACCCGAACCAGTTCCATGGCCGCATCCACGGCTGAGTTGCTTCCGCCAATAATGGCGACACGTGTACGGGTATACGGGTGGGCTTCCCGGAAGTAGTGGGTTACCTTATCTTTATCTTCTCCAGGGATGCCCAGATAGTTAGGATGGTCAAAATAACCGGTAGCTACAACTACATTGCGTCCAACATGTACGATGGCCTCCCCGCGGCGATTGAGCGTATGTACCTCAAACGTACCATCATCCTTGCGTTTAATTTCACGGGCTTCCTCATAGTTATGAACACGCAGACCAAAATGTTCGGCTACCCTGCGATAATAGGCAAGTGCTTCATAACGAAACGGTTTATCATTAGGTGTGCTGAACGGAACGTTTCCGATCTCAAGCAGCGGGGCTGTGCTGAAAAACTGCATATGGGTTGGATACAGATAAATAGATTGAACGATATTGTGTTTCTCAACGATCACAGCGGACAGTCCCAGCCGCTCACATTCAATGGCAGCAGACAGACCGCATGGGCCTCCGCCGATAATAATGACATCTTCCATGTTCTTAATCCTCCTTATTTCAAGCAATATAATCCTACCGTAAATAACGAGCCAATGCCAGTTCAAGCGTGGAGTTTAATTAGACAGGCTTACTTGAAACCAAAGGAGTTGACGTGCAGAGAAGAAAAGGCTAATATCAAATTAGATATATATCTAATTGAAAGCGAGATGAACGATGATGCAGCTGGAGAAAATTGTGGCTTATCATAAAGCGTTGGCTGACCCGACCCGGCTTCGCATACTGCTGTTGTTGGCACAGGGTGAACTGCACGGACAGGCACTTGCCGAGCGGCTGAATCTGTCACAGCCAACCGTGACACATCATGCATCCAAGCTGAGAGAGGCGGCGCTGATTAAGGAACGACGGGAGAAAAATACAGTGTATTTCACACTCAATCCTTCGTTTATCCGTGAGAATGCACAGGCTTCGGTTGATTTTATCTTTGATCGAGAGGAGGTTGCGGATATGAGTGATGTGAACGAAACATTGAAAGCGTCGGTCATGAGGAATTTTTTCTCTAAAGATGGACGACTGCGTCAGATTCCGGCTCAATACAAGAAAAAACTGATTGTACTTGGTCATCTGGTCGAGCAGCTTGAATGTGGTCGGAAGTATACGGAAAAAGAAATCAATACATTTATAAAGCAATACCATGAAGACTTTGCCACGATTCGGCGGGAATTTATCATGCATCAGTTCATGTATCGGGAAGAGGATATCTATGAATTGAATCCGAAGGAAATGTGGACACGCTGGGATCAGATCAAATAGAGTAGCTGGTGGTAAAAAAAGTTTGGGCTTGACAACTGTAAAGCTCAGTGTGTAACATAATGGATAATTCTACAAGGGAGGCGATTGTTTATGACAAATTTAAATGCAGTATACGTTAATTTGAATATGAACAGCGTCTCCGGAACGGATCAAAGCATGTAATTTTGCGTTAGCTGGATAGCAGTATCCATTGTAACGTGAAGTATCGCATGCTCAGATGAAGCCACGGTGACGCACCCGTGGCTTTTTTGTTTGCCGATAAAGGGTGTTCCTGAATTGTTTATATCGGAGGGTTAAGTATTCTATCCGGTAGATCTACAAGAAGGGATGATCTTTGATTCGGCTAACTACTTATTGCCACGGGTGTATTTCTACTCGTGGTTTTTTGTTTTGATCTGAACCGGAGATGATTGTTCACTCGGCTTGAACGAAGTAAACAACTTATTTTGGGAGGAATTTTTATTTTAGATAACCATATTGAGAAGTACGGCTGGTCAGCAAAGTGGCAGGAACTGTGGCAAGAGACAGGGATGGAAGAGCAGGAGAAAAAGCCAGCCAGAATTATCGCAGACCATGGACATCTGCAACGTTTGATTACAGAAGAGGGAGAATGCTGGGGAAGAATTTCGGGCCGAATGCGTCATGATAGTCTGGAGACCAGCTTGGCACCAGCGGTTGGAGATTGGGTGGCCATTACAGGTCAGGCAGGTGAAGAAGCAATTATTCACAATCTGGTGCCCCGTCGGAGCAGGGTATCGAGACAGGCGGCAGGTCCAGTGACCAAGGAACAATTAATCGCCGCAAACGTAGATACACTGTTAATCGTGGCAGCACTTAATCATGATTTCAACCTTAGACGACTGGAAAGATACGTGATGATGGCTTGGAATGGTGGCGTAAGGCCAGTAATTGTCTTGAGCAAAAGTGATCTGTGCAACAATGTGGAAGAACAGATCCGAAGTGTGGAAGGAATAGCCCCAGGTGTTGAAGTGCTTGCGATATCTGCAGTGGAGGGTCAAGGTAAATCCTTACTGGAACGATACTTGCAGCCAGGGCTGACTGTTGCGCTCACAGGATCTTCTGGCAGTGGCAAGTCTACGCTGGTGAACTGGATGATGGGTGAGGATGTGCAGCTTACGCAATCCGTCCGCGAGGGAGACAGTCGTGGGAGACATACGACAACACACCGGGAGATGTTTGTACTTCCACAGGGAGCCGTATTGATCGATACTCCAGGAATGCGCGAGCTTAATCTCTGGGATGAGGGCAATGATGGGCTGTCACATGCGTTTGGAGAAATTGAAGAACTTGCCGCCACGTGCCGATTTCTGGATTGCAGTCATACACGGGAAGCTGAATGTGCAGTGAAAGAGGCCATACAGGATGGTTCATTGGATGAAAAAAGACTGAATAATTATCTGAAAATGCAGAAGGAATTGCAATATCAGCAACGAAAGGAAGAAGTGGCATCCAGAAGGCGTACCGCTTCCAGCAAACCGGCCAATAGTCGCAAACCCAAGCACTCCCGTAGTGTGAAAGAGTGGGAGGAAGCCTGAAATCAGGCGGGCATCATCCGGCACCTTGCATAAGATAGGTCAGGAGGGATGTCATTATGCCGGATTACAGGATTATTGTAGATCTGTCTGACCACATGTTATATCTTCTGGATGGCAATCAGGTGATCAAGGGCTATCCCGTGGGCACTGGCAAGATGCTCACACAGACTCCAAACGGGGAGTTCACTATTGTTAACAAACAATCCAATCCAGGTGGGCCATTTGGCGTGTTGTGGATGGGGTTGTCTGCTCCCCATTATGGGATACACGGAACCAATGAGCCTTGGTCTATTGGCAAATCTGTCTCCCACGGTTGTATACGCATGTACAACTCGGATGTACTGGATCTGTCTTCCAAGGTATCTGTAGGCACTAGGGTAACGATCCGGCCGTAGGGCCGGATTTTACTTTATAAGAGGTAGTTCAATGGATCAATTTGGAATTATAGAAAGAAGAACATATAATATGGTAAAAATATGGCAGTTACGAGAGAAAGCGAGTGATAGCTATGCTGATCAGGCCAGCGCGTGAAGGGGATGCGCAGGGGATAGCTTATGTACATACGGAGAGTTGGAAAACAACGTATCGGGGAATTGTGCCTGACGATTTTTTGGATCATTTGACTATAGAGTCAAGATTGTCTCAGTGGGAGAAGACTATTCGTTCTGGCGAAAAGGATCAGATCCTGGTAGTAGCTGAACAGCCTGATGGGAACATTGTCGGATTTGCTTGTGGGGGTAAGGAGCGTGAAGGCAAATCACCTTATGATGGAGAGTTGTATGCTATATATTTGCTGAAGGAAGTGCAACAAACGGGGATAGGTCAGCAACTGGCGACACATGTCGTTCATCATCTGCAGACCCACAATATGAAACGTTTGATCATATGGGCTTTGGAGCGTAATTCAGCTTGCCACTTCTATGAAAAGATGGGAGGCACTCCAGTCCAGAAACAGTCCCTCCGCATTGGTGGTCAAGATCTGATCGAAGTTGGCTACGGATGGGAAGACTTGAGCCTCTTTGGAGAGAAGAGCCTGCCCGACTGTTGAAAGACGTCCAGATGGTGAGAGAATAGTGTGGGTTGTATTGTTTCCCTTAAGTTTAAAGAATGGAAGAGCTAATTCAGGTCTTAACGTTTGCGTAATTCTGAACAAGGTTAATGATGTATTACACCGTTGTGCAGGTGTGACATTTAATCTTGATCAGGAGGCGTATTCACATGACTTTAATGGACACTGAACATACAACATGGACGAAACAATATATTAATGGCAGCTGGGTAGATGGCTCCGGTGAGAAAACAATGGAGAATATCAATCCTTATACGGGAGAAGTTATTGCCACATGGCGTTCTTCCAATAAGAAAGACATAGATAAGGCTTATGAGTCAGCTCAGAAAAATTCAATTGAATGGGCGAAGTCATTACCTGCTGCGAAAGAAGAGGTATTGCGTAAAGTTTCATCCCTGATGGCGGAGCGAAAAGAGGAGATCATTCAACTGTTGATCACGGAATCCGGGAGTACCCGAATCAAATCGGAGGCGGAGTTTGCAGCGGCTAAACGCATTGTGGACGAAGCATCATCTTTTCCTTATCGCATGAAGGGTGAGATCATCCCGTCCAATACCCCTGGCAAAGAGAACCGTGTGGTTCGTGAGCCGAAGGGAGTGATTGGTGTTATCGGGCCATGGAATTTCCCTTTGCATCTATGCCTTCGATCTGTAGCCCCAGCGATTGCTCTTGGTAATGGTGTCGTGATTAAACCAGCATCAGACACTCCGATTACGGCAGGTTGGCTCATTGCCGATTTGTTTGAACAGGCTGGTCTGCCTAAGGGCGTGCTGAATGTCGTTGCGGGAAGTGGCAACGAGATCGGGGATTACTTTGTCGCTCATCCGGTTCCCAAAGTAATTTCATTCACGGGTTCCACAGAAGTTGGACAAGGGATCGGTAAACTGGCGGGTGAACATTTAAAAGAAACTGCACTGGAACTAGGTGGCAACAACGCCATGGTTGTGCTGGAAGATGCGGACATTGAACGTGCTGCCGAAGCGGCGGTCTTTGGCAAGTTTCTGCATCAGGGACAGATCTGCATGGCGCTGAATCGTATCATTGTGCATGCCGATATTTACGACCAATTCGTCGAATCATTTGTTGCCAAAACGAAGAATATCCAGGCAGGCGATCCGGCGGATGCCAAAACACTTGTGGGTCCTCTCATTCGGGAAAAAGAGGTAGAACGATTGCTGGAGCTTGTGAACAAAACCAAGGCCGAAGGTGCACGATTATTGCTCGGGGGGACCAGTAAAGGCAGTGTGCTGTCTCCTACTATACTTGCCGATGTTAAACCTGAACAAGATATCGTGCAGCAGGAATTATTCGGCCCCGTGGCAGTGATCATGAAGGCTCGAGATGAGCAGGAAGCTGTACGTTTGGCGAATGATACTCCTTATGGACTTAGTGGTTCCGTATTCACCAGCGATCTGAATCGAGGATATCGGGTTGCCCAGCGCATTGAATCGGGTATGGTGCATGTAAATGATCAGTCTGTGAACGATGAAGCGCATGTGATGTTTGGCGGTGAAAAAGCTTCAGGGATTGGACGTTTCGGTGGGGATTGGGCCATTGAGAAGTTTACACGTACGCGTTGGATCAGCATTCAGCACCAATATCGGGAATATCCGGGAGTGAAATAAGTCGAAAAAGAGTAAATTAGCAGGGGCAACTATGAATGATTAGAGTGGGTTACAAAAAGATCGACAAATCATGCGAAAGTCCGTCTCCAGCTTGGTGGGACGGGCTTTTTGCACAATATTACACCTCGGCAAAGTACGGCTTAAGATAAGAGTGGAAAAGCTGTTTGGGGCTGACGCTATCTGGTTATTTATGGATACACGGAAGAATCGATCCGTAAATCCAATGGCAAAGGGGCTTAAATTCATGTCCATTGACCGCTTTATTCTGAGGAAACTGAATACCTGTCAGGAAGAACATACACGTGCCAATTTGGTTCGGCTGTTTGTCATTCGTATTCGTAAAGCCGAGATTGCGGAAGAACATGATGCCGCCTATGTCCTGAGCAAACTGAACTGAGTGATGGCTGATAATAATTGCGATCCGCTGTTAACGTGTATACAACTCAAAAAAGGAAGCTTGTCTATAACGACAGCTTCCTTTTTCATGTCTTGTAATGACTGTGTCTTACTTGACTCCTTTTAATATAACGATAAAGCAAGGGAGTCGTTTTCACTTCGACTGTGGAGAATGGCTTCTCCATTAACAATCTCAATACTAATTAAAGAATGCAGACATTTTTGAATGGCGCGTTTACCGTTGCTAATTTTATGCTCAAGAGCACTGCTAAGCAATCTTAATGTCTTCTGCATAGGTTGTTTGTTTTCTTGATTAAAATATACAGGGATTGATTTGTTTTGAAAGGTTATTAGGGTTCTCACTTGAAATCACCTCACGGTTGTTATTTCATACAGCTAATATTAAATTCCAATGCTTAAAATTACCTTAAAATCAGCTTATGAAAACATAAAGGTGGGTAATGTTTGAAAAGTGTTCACAATTCAATTGTGAGCGAAGGAATAAAAGTCCTGAAAAACGTAACTTAATTACCATTTAAATGGAACGAAAAACGATAATTTTCGTATCCTCGCAATATTAAATTGCATAACTGCCACAAAAGTTCTGAGTCGAATGTACGATATTTTAATATATACGTGGGTCATATGTAACAAAATTACAAGTGGTACATTGCAAACAGGGTGTTTATGTAAGAAAATAGGGTTGATATAACGATTCATTCTCTTTTTTTTGATTTAATCTGACATTAGGACAATTTACATATGAGACCATGGGAGGGATTCGGATGATTCTAACCGTGTATTCCGGCCGCGAGGAAGGAGAATGGTTCGACATCGATGTTCCGGACGAATGTACCATTGAACATTTGAAGACATTACTCGGCGTTCGCATTTTTGGACAGGCACCGGGAGACGGCATTCAGTACATCCTTGAAGCCAAGTTTCCGGAAGGTCTGTGGTTCTCTCCGCAGAACGCACAGCAGTTAATGGAAACAGGGTTGCGACAAGGCAGTTGCGTACGTGTCCAGCGGGCTTTTTCAACAACTTCGGAAGAAGCGCCTGTATATGGAAGACGTTCATTGTTTCAGCAGGACAGCAACGAATAGGGCTTTTGAACGTATACATTCATTATTGAACGAACTAAAGGAGGTCTTCTCTTCGTGAATGTGTTATATCAGCGTTCTCCAAGAATGACACCGGTTCTCAAGGAAGAGAGACTCGAAATACTCAGGCCTCCAACAGAACCGAGCAAACCCACGTTTTCCATGATATCCATTATTGTGCCGATCATGATGACTATGGTCAGCATTGGTTTCTACGTATATATCAATATGACCGGCAAAATGAATAACAGCAATTATATGATGTTTCAGATGATGACGGTCATGATGATGCTTACTTCTTACACCATTCCATTCTTCGTGTATCTGAGCAACAAGAAATCATATCGCAAAAAATTGGAAGAACGAAAAATAATGTATCTTGCCCAACTGGACAAACACCGGGAAGAACTGAAAGAAGCTCAGGCGGAGCAAGTGAAGAGTCTATACGAAATTCATGGTGATCCGGGTGTGTGTCTTCAAGTGGTGAAGAACCGGAACAGTTCCTTGTGGGAGCGTTCACCAGAGGATGATGATTTCCTTCAGGTGCGCATTGGTACGGGAGAGATTCCATTCCGAATCAAACTTCAGGTTCCGCGGATTGATGGTTACGAGAAGGATGAGCTGATTGAAGCGGCCCATGAACTTGCGGCTGGATTCCAGACGGTACCGGATGCTTCCATTACATTGCCTTTGTTCCAATCGAAGGTTATGGGACTTGTCGGTGATCGGGAGGAAGTACTAGCTTCCCTGCGAGTCATCATCTCACAACTGACGGTACGCCATTCCCCGGATGAACTGAAGCTTGCTGCTTTCTATGAAGAAAAGGACAGCAAGGAATGGGACTGGCTTCGCTGGATGCCCCATATCTGGGATGAAGACCAAGGACAACGCTATATGGCCGACAGGCACAGCGGTGCGCATCAATTGGCGGACAGCTTGTTTTCCGTGTTGAACCGGCGTCGTAACAATAAGGAAGACCGCTACAAGAAAAGCGTACAAACGCCGTGTTACGTTGTAATTCTCTCCGATACGCAATTAATTGAAGAAGAACCGTTGCTTCCGCTGCTGCTGGAGTCGGCTCACGAGATTGATGTATGCACCATCATACTGGCTAATCGCAAAGAGTCTCTGCCGATGCATTGTCAGTTGATTATGGATGCCTCCAAGGGCAAAGGGGTGTATATCAAAAAAACGGAAGATGCAGATGTTATTCAACAAACGTACAAGCCTGATGTGATCTCAAAGGAGATGGCAGAGGCACTTTCCCGTTATATGTCACCGATCCGGTTAAAGCGGTCATCTGCTTCAGATATCCCACAAGTGCTTCCATTATTCGATATGCTGAGCACATCACGCGTGGAAGATTTGGATGTGGTGTCCAGATGGGGACAGACGAGATATCCTGATACGCTGCCTGTACCAATGGGTGTACGCGCTGGCGGCAAAAAAATTGCGATAAACCTGCATGACAAAATTGAACGTCAGGGTCATGGTCCCCATGGTCTGATTGCAGGTACAACCGGTTCAGGTAAAAGTGAAGTCATCCAGTCCATCGTAGCTTCACTCGCTGCTGAATTCCATCCACATGATCTGGCTTTCATGCTGATTGACTATAAAGGTGGCGGGATGTCCAATACATTTGTTGATCTGCCTCATGTGGTGGGGACGATCACCAATCTGGATGGAAATCTGATCGAGCGGGCAAATATCTCACTTCGGGCCGAACTGGTCAGAAGGCAAAAAATATTAAATGATGCGGGAAACCTCCAGCATATTGATGAATATTACAAGATTCTGCGCTCCAGACATGAACAGCCACTTCCACATCTGGTTATTATCATTGACGAGTTTGCTCAATTGAAGCGGGACCAGCCGGAGTTCATGGATGAATTGATCAGTATCGCGGCCATTGGCCGGACACTTGGGGTTCATCTAATTCTGGCAACCCAAAAGCCAGCTGGTGTTGTAGACGATAAAATATGGAGTAATTCGCGCTTCCGGATCTGCCTTCGCGTACAAAGTGAGGGAGATAGCAGGGACATGATCAAGATTCCAAATGCTGCATGGATTACAAAGCCTGGTCGTGGATATTTCCAGGTTGGTAGTGATGAAGTGTTTGAAGAAATGCAATTTGCCTGGAGTGGTGCACCTTATAACCAGCAGGAGGATTCAACAACGGTATTGCCTGTTATGGAAGTGCGCCTGAACGGTAAGCGGGAGCCTCTGTTAACCGGAGAGCGCAGAGCCGTTCTCAAAGGTGAAGATGTTCCGAAACAGCTTCAGGTATTTATTGATTATGTTGCGAAGTCTGCAGCGGATGCGGGTATCCGTCGTTTGCCAGGACCATGGTTGCCACCTTTACCAGAGACATTGGAATGGGAAGGTCTTCAGGAATGGCAGGAAGAAGAGAATCGGGATCTGCTGCTTGATGGCGGGGCGAGTGGTCTGAAACCACTGGTAGGTTTGCTGGATGATCTCCCGAATCAGCGCCAACAACCGCTTGCATTGCCTGTAGATCAAGGCCATCTGGTCGTGTACGGTATGCCAGGACTGGGCAAAACAACATTTGTTCAGACCTTGCTTATGTCTCTGGCCCGTTCCCACAGAACTGAGCCTTGGCATGGTTACATTATCGACATGGGCCGCATGATGAAGGACTTTGCAGCACTACCTCAGATCGGTGGCGTGATGATGGCTGAAGAGGAAGACCGGATCAAGCGGTTATTCCGCTATATTCTCAAGCTGTCAGCACAACGCAAAGATATCATCTCGGAGGCGGGTGTTAAAACGATTTCGGCGTACCGCCGGACAGCTCACGCGGCTGTACCGCAGGTTGTGGTCGTTATTGATGGTTATCTTTCATTCCGCAATGCCTATCCGGAAGAAAATGAACTTCTGGAGACGATCCTGCGTGAAGGCGGAAGTTTGGGTATCACCTTTGTGCTCACTGCCAATCGGGTAACCGATGTATTTGAAAAATTCAGAAGCAATATTCCCAATGCGGTTTCATTTGAGTTATCCGATCCAAGCGATTATTATTATGCCGTGGGAAGACCTTCCAAGGCACCAAGTCAACTTCCGCCAGGAAGAGGTCTGGTCAAAGGCCAAGTGCCTCCATTAATGTTCCAGGCGGCATTGCCTTCTTCCGGGGCAGATGAGGGCAAGCGTTCATCGGCACTGCGCCGTACGATTGCTGAGATTCGCCAAGGCTGGACAGGGGAAGAAGCGCCGCAGATTGCTCCACTTCCGGAAGAGATCAAACTCAAGGATCTGCTCATTCGGACAGGATCATATGGTCAGGCTTGGGATACATCGTCTGTAACTGTCCCTGTGGGACTGCTTACGGATGATCTGGAACCATTCCAGCTTAATCTGCGTGAAGGTCCGCATTTCATGGTAACGAGTCCGATGGAAGGCGGTAAAACAACATTTTTGTTGACATGGATGTTATCACTGGCTTATCATGCTTCTCCGGAAGCTGTACAAATATACACAGTAGATATGCGTTATGGCTCAGGTGGGCTGGGGGAAATCAGCAGTTTGCCCCATGTCCGTGGACATGTATCGCGAGAAGAACAGCTTGCACCTGTGATTCAACAGTTGTACGATGAAGTTCTGAAAAGAGGCGAGATTTCTGGTGGACCGGAACTTGTGCTCGTCATCGACGATGCGGACACCTTGTCCAAGCAACTAAACGATTTTAATGTAAAAGATCAATTGGGAGCGATTGTTCGTCAAGGAAGGGATCGCGGTGTACACGTGATTCTATCCGGGGTTCCGGCAGACTTCCCAACCTTTGGTTCTGACTGGGTAACGGATGTGAAGGCTTCCCAGAGCGGAATGCTGTTCGGGACTTTAGACCCTAACGATCTCTCGTTCTTCCGTATACCTTATTCCGAATCTGGAGGTAGTTCAGGTGGGCTGAAGGTACTGCCTCCGGGTCAAGGTTATTATGTAAAACGTAAATATTCCAGGGTTAAAGGTGCAGTTCCATGTGATGACAGCTGGAAAATGACCGATTGGATTTCTGAAATTCGTGACCGATGGCATGTTGTAGTTTGAGGGGAGGTGGCTCATAATGTTGACGGTTCATGATTCTAAGCAAAAGGTAGTCACGTTGCAAACAAAGGAACTTTTTTTCCTGGCTGGTATTCTCGGTTCAGACCGACTGCTTGGTGTGGAAGATCCGTTTCGCGGCTATATGGCGGAGGATATCGCGATGGAGTGGGAGCGTGTCAAAACCTCCCTGCTTGACAAAGGATATCTGATTCGGGATCAGGATACCGATGAGCTGATCATGACACCGACCGTTTTCTCGAGGGTAGCCATTGCCGGATTGTCCGACAGAGCTTGTTGGATTCGCTACACGATCAACAGCAAGTCGTATGAGAGTTATATCCATTGCACGGATGAGCGGGTCGTTGAAGTTTCCCGTGTTGACGACGTACCGGACTCGTTCCGGCTCAGCGATCTGGGAAGTGTTCGTGAAGCCATTGATGTTCTGATAGAGCGGATGAAATGGAGCGGCCATTCTCCTGCGGAGAAACCGGCCCTAATGTGCTCCAAGAAAAAATTTTATGATGTCATGAATGAGCTCGAAAACAGCGGGGTACAGACCGTAGCAGAGGAACTTGAACAGGAGACAAGTGATCCTGAGGGCTCACTTGCACTGGCACGCTGTCTGGTGGGTAAGGAGTCAGACGGGGAGCTTAGGTTGCTCGTATGGAATGAAGATGGGTGGAAGTCGCAGTCGGCAGCCTTTGCTGCAAGTGCGGTATCCAACTGGTTGTTCCGGATGAGCACTGCGGCTTCAGATGATTGGCTAGTTGCAGCACTGACGACTAGAGAACAGTTTCACGAGATGCTGCTGGACTGGCTTAAACAGCCTGCAGGGGAAGAGGAAAGGTGATGGTAAATGCGCATTCGTGTGGAACCGGATGTGCTTCGGGCACTGAGCAAGCAGATTCAGTATGCAGCGGAGCAAATACAGCAAAAGATGACAGTGTTGGATCAGGCGATTCATTCGCTGGAGTGGGAGGTTGAATCCCGCGCAGCGGTGATGAATGAATGGAATCACAGTAAACGACTGGGCGAGGATGCGCTGCGTCGATTAATGGACTTAAGCGTACAGCTGGGACGCAAAGCGTTGTTATTCCAGCAGGCAGACATGGAGTATCGTTCCGTGCTGAGTCATGTGAACACAGCCTATGGTAATGCGGTCAATATGCTGAATGTTCTTCAGAACAATCGTACAGGAGAAATCATGCCTGCACATTCTGCAACTGTAGCTGTAGTATCCGATCCCCTTTCCGCAATGGCGGCCGTATATCGTGTACAGGATGCCGCTCCGCCTGATGGCTCCCCGGCTACACTGGTGCAGGCTATGCAGCCTGAGCCTGTAGCATGGAGATTCACAGATCCTTCCTTTCGGGGAAGAAGAGGGACCGAGCCTGTTGTTTCCTGAACAGGGTGAATAAAAGTAACAGCAGAAAGTGAATTTTTTTTGTAAATAGGCTGTTAGGAGAAGTTTCAAGTGCTGAAAATGGGGTAAATAGGATTAGGTCCTTCGGCTTTTGTCCGATCGATCCTGGTATAGTACAATTTGAACAAGTCAAAATTTAATTGCACAAACCAAGGAGGAATTTACCAATGGCAGGACGTATTTTAGTTACCCCAGAGCAGCTTGATCAGGTTTCCAACCAATTTAAACAAAGCGGTGAGCAAAGTCAGCAAATCGTATCTACATTGACTCAATCCATCACAAGCATGGAAGGACAATGGGAAGGTATGACAAAGCAACGCTTCTTCCAGGAGTTCCAAGAAGCTAGCAAACAAATGCAATCATTCGTTCAAACGCTGAACAGCATCAGCGCTGAACTTACAGCTATTGCTAACAAATTCCGTACAGCTGACCAAGCTCGTTAATCTGCTTTACATAGATCAGGCCGATGTGAAGTCTGAATTCGCCCTGAATTATAGGTGGATAGCAAGCTGAAGATGTACAACTACAGCAAAAACCGGGCGTTGTCACAACACCCGGTTTTTGCTGCAACTATGACACTAGGACAGAGAGAGGGATAAGCATGTCTTTTCAACCAAATCCCGGGGATGAAGTGGTGATTAACGACATTGCCTATACGATTGGGCAACATCCGGCTGCGCCGGGTCTGGCTTATGCCCAAGCCGGAAGGCAGGGGATTGTTTATCAGTTGTTACCCCGAAATGCTTCCCTTCATGGGGCCAAAGCACTAAAAGTCTTTTTTCCTAAATTCCGTATTCCGGCTATGGTATATCAGTCTGAGCATATGGAGTCTTATAGTGAACTGCCAGGTTTGCAGGTATGCAAGCGTGATGTGCTCACTCCGGAAAGAAACGGAGCGCTCATTGGAAAACATCCCGATCTGTTATATGCGGTGTTGATGCCATGGGTGCAAGGTCAGACCTGGTTCGATGTAATTAGTGATCAGAGACAGTTGACGGCTGAGGAGAGCCTGAAGCTGGCCAGAGCGCTTGCTGGAACGGGTTCGGCTATGGAACAACGTGGACTGGCTCATTGCGATATGTCCGCTCCCAATGTAATGATTCCGTTTTTTTCCGAAGTGGAGAACCTGGGGAAGACGTCTGCGGTAGAACTTGTGGATGTCGAGCAGATGTACGGTTCCAAGATGGATCGTCCGGATGCCCTGCTTGCCGGGTCGCCCGGTTATGCAGCCCATCGAACAGTGCACAGCGGTTTGTGGAGTTCATATGCTGACCGATTTGCCGGAGCTGTTATCATTGCTGAAATGTTAAGTTGGTCGGACCCTGTGATTGTAGAGAAAGCGTGGGGCGAAAGTTATTTTGACCAGCATGAAATGCAAACGGTGAGTGAACGGTATTATGCGATGCGAGAGTCCCTTGAGAAACGTTGGGGTTCCAAACTGTCCGATCTGTTTATTCGAGCATGGGAAAGTCACGATCTGAGCAGCTGTCCGACGTTTGGCGAGTGGTATGTTGCATTGGCTGCGGTAGACGTGGATCAGGCCAATGCGGCTGCTGCTGTGACGTCGGAAGAAGAAGCTGCCAATCCGTCCGAAGCTGATGTGAATCTGAAAAAGAGCTCAGAACCAGTAAGTGAACCGGTGAATACGCAAGACGGGAACCGTCCTCAAACGCCGCACTCTCCCGATCAGGAAGCGGTTGTGAACCGTCTGTTCCTGCAAGCAAGAGCCCTGGAGGATGAAGATAAACCGGCTGCAGCACTGGAAGTGTACCGTTCGCTTTATCATTTTATTCCTCATAACAGCGCGATGCAGATGGAAGTCGAGGCTGCAATTAAGGAACTGGATGCCAAGCTTAATCCAAAAGAAGACACAGACAAACCTGTACCTGTGCCATTCTACAGATCCAAAAAGTTCATGATTTCCTCCGCTGTGCTTATTGTATTGCTGGCAGGTGGCGTGCCAACGGTCAAAATACTCGCCGATCAGGCAGAGGTAAAGCAGAAAGAACAGCAGGAAGCCACACGACTGGCAGATATCAAAGCTGCGGAAGAGGCTGAAGCTGCAAAGGCAGCTGCGCTCAAACAGCAGGAAGAGCAGGAGAAGCAAAAGGCCGCAGAGGCTGCAAAACTGGACGCAGAGGAAAAGAAAAAGCTTGCTGAAGCCAAGCAGAAGGAAGCTGAAGCAAAGAAAAAAGAAGAAGAACGTAAGGCGTTACAGGCCAAGTACGACAAACAGGCTAAATATGAGGCCTATCTGGTGAAGCAGGAACAGCAGAAAAAAGAAGCTGCCAAGAGAGCGCAGCAAGAGAAGTACGATAAACAGGCAAAATATGAAGCTTATCTGGTCTGGAAAAAAGAGAATGATGCCAAGCTTGCAAAACAGGAAGCGGAGCGTAAAGCGGCAGCGGAAGTTAAACGTCAGCAGGAGATTGCTCAGAAAGCCGCGCTCAAGAAAAAACGAGCCCAGAATGTAGTCACGCTGATTGCTCATTACAATAAAACGTATAACGCACAAAAAGGCAGAAAGATTGAAAATGCGGAAGCGTATGCCCGTGATTTTAAAAATCTCTACAATACAGATGCTTCCTATTTCAAAGGTGTCGGCAAAGTGGCCGCTCGAATGAGTGCCATTAACAAATTTCTGAGCAACACCAGTTATACGTTGCCCAACTTATAAAATAACACGTGAATGAATGACGGAGGTGACTCACCCTAGATGAACTACACGATTCAAGCATCACAGCGTACACCTGCACTTATCATATATTTAATTGATATTAGCGCCTCCATGAATATGGTTCTGGAAAATCGTCGACGGATTGACGTTGTCTATGATGCCTTATCTCTTGCGATCCGCCAAATGGTATTTCGCTCTACCAAGGGTAATCGTCTGACACCTCGCTATCGTATAGCCATATTGGCTTACAGCGATGATGTATATGACTTGTTGAACGGAATCAAAGGAATTGATGAGATCGCTGCCGTTGGTTCTTTGCCTGACCTGACTCCGAGACGGTTTTCAGATTCTGCGAAGGCTTTCCTGCAGGCGGAAAAGATTCTACAGGCCGAAATTCCAAATATGCAGGATTGTCCTGCGCCACTTGTATGCCACATGACCGATGGGGTAGCCACAGGTGAAGATCCCGAACCTATTGCAAAAAGAATTATGGGTATGAGTGTACCTGACGGCAATGTACTGGTGGAGAATATTTTTATATCGGATCATCTGCTGGAAGGACCAATTGCTGAACCTAGAAGATGGAAGGGAATCTCTTCGGAAACGAATCTACAGGATGAGCATGGAGAGAAGCTGCGGAATATGTCATCTGTCCTGCCCGAAAGTTATCGGGAAATGCTTGTTGAAGCTGATTATTTGCTTGCACCCGGTGCACTCATGATGCTGCCAGGTACATGTGCAGAATTGGTATCAATCGGATTCCAGATGTCCGCTGCTACGCCTGTGAGATAGGAGGGGAATCATGAGAGCGATGCGTTTGGCGACATTGTCTGCTGGAGATAAGGGGGGCCATGCCGAGCAACGGCATGGCAACTTTCGCTATGTGAGTGTACAGACCGGGGAACAGCCGCTAACTCGCTATCAAGGCACATTTAAGTGCAGATATGGTTATGGCAGAGCGGCTGAGACGGTTCATCAGGGAGATACCGGACAGGACTTTGCTGCGGTACGTATGAAAGGGAATATCTGCAATTTTGTTTTGTGTGATGGGGTAGGCATGAGTTACCTGGGCGATTTTGCAGCGCGTTTTCTGGGGAATGCTTTGCTGGATTGGTTGGAAACGACGCAAAACACAACGGTAGAGGGTGTTGAGCGTCTTCTCCATGATCTAACCCTTCCCGCATCGGAGCAATTGGAGAAATTACAGCCACTGGAAAGTTCCCCTTTGTTGCTGCGTGAAGTGTTGATGGAAAAGCGAAGTCGGGGCAGTCAGGCCATGTATGTGTGTGGGCGGATCGAGCTCACGGGAGGCGGCCGCAAAAGCCGTGTATGGTTAGCGTGGCAAGGAGATTCCCGTATTCGCCTGTGGCGTAATGGTCAGGAACAGTCTGAATTATTTCAGACTCACTGCAAGACAAATGAGCGTTGGTCTACACTTGAAGGACCTGTTGGTGGTAAGCCGCACATCTGCGAGATGAAAGGGGCCGCAGGAGATTCACTGCGTCTTCAGTTGTATACGGATGGATTAAATGATCTGGATGCCATTCAAGCCTATGTCCCGGATGAACACATTCAGGTACTGCTGGATGCTACACATACCGGCGGTCTTGAAGATGATGCCGCTTTCATTGAGCTGGAATGGTGAGTGCCAGTTACAAACTTGTGGACCGATCCTGATATTGCTGTGACGTTGGTGTTGATCAACGGTGAAAAAACTTGCTGGTGTTGATTTAAAAGACACTCTTTTTGGGTAATCTTGTGAAGAATTGAATTTAAGTGTGTGTTCAAAAAGGTCGGTTTTCAGTACCAAGAAGATGGGATAAAGCTAGAAATGGAGTAGCGGAGCGTAGATAGAGCTACGTGAGCAACCGCAATGTTTCCGAAGGAAACAACCTTCGTAAGCCCACACTTATTTCGGCTGAATTCCATATTCGATGCTGATGGTGCCATTAGGCACCTTTCGTAATCAAAAGCGGACTTTTTGAACAACCTCTTTAACGATGAGCTTGAACGTACATTCTTACATAATTGCTAAAATGAAGGAGTGGAATGGATAATGACACAACATAACGGCAAGTCACGGTTCCAGGGTAAGGTTGCGATTATTACCGGAGCAGGCTCGGGTATTGGGAAGGCCACTGCGGTCAAACTGGCTAAAGAGGGTGCACATGTTGCATTGTTTGATCTGGTGAATGATCGGATCTCTGAAACGGAAGCAGAGATTAATGCGCTGCACCCCGGTGCGGCAAGAGCATTTGATGTAGACATTTCCGACCCGGCACGTGTGGAAAAGGCTGTACTGGAAACCGTTGAGTTATTCGGCGGTTTGGATATTGTTTTTGCCAATGCGGGCATTAACGGTGTATCGGCACCCATTGAGGAGATTCAGGTTGAAGATTGGCAGCAGATTATTACAACGAACTTGAATGGTACATTTTTTACCGTTAAATATGCATTGCCTCACTTGAAAAAACGGGGTGGCGGCAGCATTATCATCACGAGTTCCATCAACGGAAATCAACGCTTCTCAAGCTTTGGCATGTCGGGGTACAGCACGTCCAAGGCAGGGCAGGTTGCATTTGCGAAGATGGCTGCGCTGGAGCTGGCGAAGTTCAAGATACGTGTAAACGTGATCTGCCCAGGAGCGATTGCGACAAATATCGATCAAAGTACGGTCAAAACGGATGATCTGCAACAGATCATTATTCCGATGGAGTTCCCGGAAGGACAGCAGCCGCTGGCGGACGGGCCGGGTCAGCCGGAACATGTTGCCGATCTGGTAAGTTTCCTCGCATCGTCCGAATCCAGACATATTACCGGAGCAGAGATCGTCATTGATGGTGCCGAGTCATTGCTCAGCTAAGTGAGCATTCTGGATAGATTCCATTTTACTTAAGTCGTGTCTTAGGATATGTCTGCGATAGTCGTTCCTTTGGAACGGCTTTTTTTGTTATAATGCTAACATTCGAATAGAGATACTGAAGAGCAGTAGGGTACATTCATTAGGAGCGATCATATGCATATAGAGTTACCTATACAAGAGATTATTCCTGAGTTGAGACAGTTATTTCGGGATCAAGATACAGGTGTGTTAATTGCAGAGCCAGGAGCGGGAAAAACGACGGTTGTACCGCTGGCTTTGCTGGAGGAGCCGTGGGTTGCGGGACGGAAAATCATTATGCTGGAACCCCGAAGGCTGGCTGCGCGTTCGGCTGCATCGAGACTGGCGGCTACGCTAGGGGAAAAGGCGGGTCAGACTGTAGGATATCGTGTACGCATGGATACCCGGGTGAGTCAGGGGACACGCATTGAAGTTGTGACGGAAGGGGTATTGACCCGGATGTTACAGCAGGACCAGGGTCTTGAGGATACGGCGATGATTATATTTGATGAATTCCATGAGCGGCATCTACACGGGGATTTGGGTCTGGCTCTGGCCTTGGAATCGCGAGCGATGTTACGTCCAGATCTGAAATTGCTGGTGATGTCGGCGACCCTTGATCCTGTTCCCGTCTGTGCATTGCTTGGCGAAGGTACAAAATCAATTCACTGTCCCGGGCGCACGTTTCCGGTGGAAACACGATATGTGCCAAGACCGGCAGCCATGCCACTGGAACAATTCACGGCTCAGACGGTGAACAAGGCATTAGCTGAACAGGAGGGAGACGTGCTTGTTTTTCTTCCTGGTGCAAGAGAGATACACCGTACAGAGCGGGAGTTATCGAATGGTTCTCTTCCTGCGCATGTGAAAGTTCATTCCCTGTATGGCAGTATGCCGGTGGAACAACAGGATGAGGCCATACGTCCGGCGGCTGAGGGTTCGCGCAAAGTTGTGTTGTCCACCTCCATTGCGGAATCCAGTCTCACACTCGCTGGAGTTAAGATTGTGGTGGACGCAGGGCTGAGCCGAGCATCGGCATTCTCGCCGCGAACGGGCATGAGCCGGCTTGTCACCCTGCCGGTGTCCAAGGCGTCAGCCGATCAACGGCGGGGGCGTGCAGGGCGAATTGCCCCTGGGGTGTGTTACCGGCTATGGAGCGAAGAGGTTCATGGGGGGCTACCTGAGGCAGCTCGCCCAGAGATTACCTCCGCGGATCTTGCGCCGCTGGCGCTGGAGCTTGCCGTCTGGGGTGTCCAGTCCCCAGCAGAGCTGCAATGGCTGGACACCCCGCCTGACGCCGCCTACGGCCAGGCACAGGCGCTGCTGCGCCAGCTGGGCGGCCTGGACGACGCAGGCCGCATCACGCCCTTCGGGCGGCGGATGAACACGCTTGGCGTGCATCCGCGACTGGCCAGCATGCTGCTCCGCGCGGCGGAGCTTGGGCTTGCCAGCTACGCCAGCATGCTGGCGGCACTGCTGCAGGAGCCTGCGGGCCTTCGCAGCAGTGGCAGTGCAGGCGCGGGCACGGACCTCCGCCCGCGCGTAGAGGCGCTGCTGACCGCGGACAGCAGCGCCATGCCGCAAGCGGCAGCGGCTGTCGCAGACGGCGCGGCCGTGCGGCGCATGCTCCAGGAGAGCCGCCAGCTGCGCTCGGCGCTCGGCCCGGCGGCCGATCCGGTAAGGCCGGATGAGGACAGCTGCGGATTGCTGCTGTCCTTCGCCTATCCGGACCGGATCGGGCAACGCCGGGAGGACGGCCGCTATCTGCTGAGCAGCGGCCGCGGCGTACGGCTCGCAGCGACAGAATCGCTGAGCCGTTCAGCGTATCTGGTCGCAGCCGAGGCAGACGACCAGGGCGCAGATGCGCGCATCCTGCTGTCTGCGCCGTTGCAGGAGCAGACATTGTTGCAGGCAGGTCAGCACTTGCTGCACAATGAAGTGCAAGTGGCCTGGGATTCCAATACCCGCAGCGTGCGGGCACATAAGAGACTTCGGATTGGAGCCCTTGTAATTAAAGAGAGCAGTATTGCACAGCCGCCTGAAGATCAGGTGCTGGAAGCACTGTTAATCGGAATACGAATGGAAGGGCTGGATTGTCTGCCTTGGACAAAAACATCCAGACAACTTGCGGACAGGCTGCGGTTCCTGCATCTCCATCTACCTGAGTGGCCCGACCTGATCGAAGATGATCTGACCGAAGAGTTGGCAGAACATCTTACCCCTTATCTGACAGGCATGCGATCGGCAGCCGACCTGAAGAGATTGTCGATGCAGGATGTATTACTGGGTGGATTGAGCTGGACGCAACGACAACAACTGGACGATGAAGCGCCGACGCATATACAGGTGCCCAGTGGCTCACGTATTCCTGTGGACTACAGTCGTCCAGAGGACCCGGCGCTGGCAGTAAGATTACAGGAGATGTTTGGACAACAGGAGACACCGCGTATAGCGGGTGGGCGAGTCCCGTTGACCATCCATTTGTTATCGCCGGCTCAGCGACCTGTACAGGTCACAAGAGACTTGGCCAATTTCTGGCGAGAGACGTACTTTGACGTCAAAAAAGATCTGAAAGGTCGTTATCCGAAGCACTACTGGCCGGATAATCCACTTGAAGCGGTCGCCACAAATCGGGCCAAACCACGGGGGAAATAGTTGAATTATTTCGTTTTTTCAGATATCAAAGACACGTGTCTGAAGCAGAACGTGAAGCGGGAGCGCTAACAAACCTGTGACGTCTTATTCGGCGATTTGAAGCGCCCGTAGTAATCTAAGGAATCTGAAACACGCTATATTTGAATAACCTACCGTTTACAACGGGTTTGTCAGGTAATTTTGGTAAATAACGTGTCTCATGTTCCTTACAAAATAAAAGGAGGAGTCGAAGGCTAAATAAGACGTCCTCGGTTCCTTAGAAAATCGTCTGGACAATTCGCCAGGATCAGCCAGTCTGGACTTCAAGATGTTCTGGACCCCACGTCCTTCAACGTAGAGCATGCCTGACAACGTATCACATACCTGAGTTTGAAGGCACACCC
The DNA here is from genome assembly GCF_001908275.1 of Paenibacillus xylanexedens. Classification (NCBI taxonomy): domain Bacteria; kingdom Bacillati; phylum Bacillota; class Bacilli; order Caryophanales; family Paenibacillaceae; genus Paenibacillus; species Paenibacillus xylanexedens. The sequence continues at coordinate 3,487,418 of NZ_CP018620.1, forward strand.
TGATGAGGATTAAAAAGCAATGAACCTCAGTAATTTTTTACTATCAACACATAGTATATTGATTTGCAAACGTTTAAAAGAAACTTAGGCGGGTAATAACATAGCGAACCACTCAATAATATGAGGAGGGATTCACTATGCAGAAGAAAATCGTAGGTGTGTTTAATACAGAACGTGAAGCATCACAGGCTATCGAGGGTCTGAAAGCACAAGGATTCACTTCAGACGAAATCTCCGTTGTTACACAGGATCGGGATGAACTGAAGGCAATTCGGGAAGAGACAGGTACCAAAGCCCCTGAAGGCGTGGCTGCTGGTGCAGCAACAGGTGGTGTACTTGGTGGCGTAGCCGGTCTGCTCGCAGGTATCGGTGCACTAGCCATACCCGGCATAGGACCGATTCTGGCCGCAGGTCCTATTGCAGCAGCATTTACCGGTGCAGCTGTGGGTGCAGGAGCTGGCGGATTGGTGGGTGGACTTGTGGGTCTTGGTATTCCGGAAGAGGACGCTAAACAGTATGAGGAGTATGTACAGAATGGTAAAATCCTGCTGCTCGTAGATTCTACGGATCGGGACTCCGATGTGTACGATGTGTTCAGTGGCAACAGCCAGCTTAACCGAGACAGAGCCGAAGCAGCTCATCGCGGAGATGTGCCAGCCGAACGTCCGGATCTGGATATGGAAGAACGCAGATTGGAAGCCCAAAACAAGGCAGCACGATTCGGTAACAATACATTCCTGTAAACTTGCCGCGAATTTAATCGATATGAAATAAAACCCAATGACTTATTATCTGCAAAATGGAATGACATATATGATCCACCAGATGGTCATTAGCCGGTTTCCTTAAGGGAAGCCGGCTTTTGTCCCTGTGTTGCATATGGGTGCGTGTCAATAATGGCAGATGGTGTTTTTACCCCGTCAAGCAGGGAATAACAATACATATAACAGTACAGCCAAAGCGAGTCCAATCACCAGTAGCATCAATGTGAGAAATCGAATTAATCCGGTCGATGCCTGAAACGTCTGTTCATTGATTTGTGTACGCTTCCGATGATACGCTGCTGCCGAATACACAATGATGGATATGCCGCCAATCAGAGAAGTGATACCCGTAATAATCGCCGCAATATGTGCAAGTTGATCATACGCCGACGAATTGAAACCAAATCCGGCAGCAAGAAAGCCGATGCCCGCCATGGCAATACCCGTGCGCACCCAGGCCAGAAAAGTTCGCTCGTTAGCCAGATGTTGTTGGACATACTTGGAATCGGTAGTGGTTACGTCTTTGTCTGTTAAAGAAATGTGAATCAACTCCGTTCATTAAATATACGGCTTCATTGTACTTTGTTTTTACCGCAAAACCAAGAAAGGATGGCTGAATGTATGCCTCGCAAAAAACGAATTACAGAAATAGAGAGCTTAAGGGGAATTGCCTTTGGAGCGGTGGTTCTCCAGCATTCCATCGCACATTACTCTTTAGTCCCGGAGACGAGACTGGAGGATGGTGTGTTACTGGCCATACTGCTGATGCTCTCCAAATTTGCAGTTCCTTTATTCATATTCATAACAGGTATGGTGCTGTTTTATAACACGGGAGACAAGCTGCATTATGGCCAGTTCATGAGAAAAAGAGTAAACGACGTCATCGTGCCTTATCTGATCTGGTCACTCATTTATTTTACACTTGCACCGCGGGGCTGGACCGGATTTGGATGGAATGACATCCCGGACCTAGGCTTGAAGTTGATTACTGGCAAAACGACTTCACACTTTTGGTACATTATTATGCTGATCCAGTTTTATCTGTTATTTCCGCTCTTCTTGCGTGCAATTCGTTATGTATATAACCGATATGAGGCCAAAGGGCGTATGATCGCATTATTGATTTCTGGTGTGGTGTATCTTGTACTTGCGGATCAATTAAGAAACATCGCCAAGTTCATGGAATGGCTGAATATCCCGGTGCTGACAGATGCTTTTACAACGTATGCAGACCGCAATTTCCTCTATTTCTTTATTTATTTTGTGCTTGGTGCAGCAGCGGGGTTATCCGTCCAGCATTGGAATGAATGGATTCATCGATTGCGCTGGATATACTGGACAGTGTTTATTGTTCTGGGTCTGCGGTTTACTTATTTATTAATGCTGGAGTTTCAGAAGCCGGAGGGAATCAAAATTACGTTCTATACGGTCAGCCTGATCCGCCCGGATATGGCACTCTTTCTGATAGCCTCTATTATGGTCATGTACCAGCTGGTCGGAAAACTTCATAACCTCAGGGCTACACGACTGCTGGGATGGATTGGTGGTGTATCGTATGGCGGTTATCTGATGCATATGTTGATGCTGCGGTACAGCTATATTCCGGATGAGTTATTTTATGTTGCTATGGGCTTGAACCCTGTCGTTCGGATGATCATTACCTGGTTGGTCGCTCTTACATTATCCTGTGTGCTGACGTGGCTCATCTCGCGTATAAGTTGGGGTAAATGGATTGTGGGAGCTGTGCCGAAATCTGTCCACACCAAATGAATCCATCAACATATGAAAAATTCATAATAGATCACCACAGCCGCACAGAAGTGTACGGGAGTACGAGAGTAAACGAACACAAGATACAGGAGCACAGGTAGTACAGCTTTTACAGCTTGTGCACAGTCTTTCTTATGATTAAAATTCGATCTCACGACTCCCTGAGCCCTGAAATAAACAAACTTTCGAATCAATTTCATAACTCACTAAAAATGGATTTCTGTAACTGGATATAGACAAATTGAACCGTTTCGATCTATATCCAGCCTTGATTGAAGCAGCTAAAGGTATTATGAAATTGATTCTTTTGAATAAAAAATAAAATTTCATTACATGAAAAATTCACAACAGAAAACCTTTTTCCGTGCTTCCCCCAGGCTAACGCGTATTCACACGATTTCTTGCTCGCCCTCCTTGAAGATGGATAAAAGGGAGGCAAAGCGGAGAAAGATGGCAGAACCCGAACATAAGTTTTATAATACTAGATATATAGGTTCTGACAGGAGGGGAATGAACGTGGCTTTTATGATTGCACAGCGGGCATTTATCAAGCTATATCTAATTACAATGGTTGAACAGCACAGGGGGTATGGTTACGAGATGCTGGAGGCGATGAAGCAGGAATTCAAAGACTACGGTTATGTACCACCCCAGAGCGAGGTATATCGGGCACTGCATGAATTGGTACAGCAAGGTGTTTTTTATCGCACAAAGAAGCTGAAGGGCAATGATCCAAAGGTCGATTTTCAGGAAATCGTTTTATATCATTTCACGGATGATGGTGCGGAGAAAGCCGAATTATACAAGAAACAGGTCAAAACGGATCTGGATCGTTGTCTCGGCATGTTACACAAGGCAGAAGAGGACAATTACGGTACGAAAGGAAGATGAGCATGAACAGACATTTACAGTGGGGGGTACTCGGTACGTCAACCATTGCCAAAAATGCAGTCATTCCGGCGATCCAGCAGTCCGAACGTGGTGAGGTGCTGGCGATTGCCAGCCGCAGCAAAGAAAAGGCGGAAACCCTTGCCGAAGAACTGGGCATTGCCAGATCGTATGGCAGTTATGAAGAGCTCATCGCTGATCCGGACATTGAAGCCGTCTATATTCCTTTGCCTAACCATATGCACAAAGAATGGACCATCAAAGCGGCACAGGCTGGCAAACACGTGTTGTGTGAGAAACCGGCTGCTTTGAATGCTGATGAATCGGCAGAAATGATTGAGGTATGTCATCAGCATGGTGTTCTTTTTGCTGAAGCGATCATGTATCGATATCATCCCAAGCATAGACGTGTGCAAGAGATTATAGCTAGTGGAGAGATTGGTATCGTCAGAGCCATCCATGGTAACTTTACGTGTAATACCGCTGATGACAAGGAGAATGTAAGGTTCAAAAGAGAGATGGGCGGCGGATCATTATTCGATCTTGGCGTGTATCCGATCTCGGCGGCCCGAATGTATCTGGGACAGGAACCGGAAGCGGTGACAGTTCACGCTCTATTCTCGGACGAGCATGATGGCGTGGATATGATGGCGTCGGGACTGGTAGAATTTCCGAATTCGGTAGCTTTAACGTTTGACTGTGGCATGTGGGCTTCAGGTCGAGCGGAGATGGAGATTCTCGGGACGGAAGGGCGGATTGAACTGCCAAAAGTGTTTGGCTGGGAGAACAGTGATATTCCACCTCAGATTATTGTGCACACCGATTCAGTCAGCCGTGAGGAGCGTGTATCCGTGTCGAATTCCTATGTGCTTCAGGTGGAGACGTTTGCAACGGCTGTGCTTGAAGGAGAGGCCTTACCTTTCAGTCCGGAAAATACTATTCAAAACATGCGCGTGATTGATGCGTGCCTGGAATCGGCTCGAACTCGTCAACGTGTGCAACTGATCGATTAGATTAGGTTAAGTCAGTTTACACATACTAGAAAACGCAGACTCCATCTTTAGGATGAGAGTCTTTTTTTTCTGTCTTAAAATGTTACAATTATAATATTTTACAATTTAAACGTCTTTATTTGATATTTATACCAAATTTATGTGATATAAATAGTCATGAGATGACTTGTTTACTATAATCTAGCAGAACGCACAACTAGAAAGTTACAGCTTGCACTTATGCATATCGTGACCACGTTCATCTACTTTGAAGGATCGGGAGGCCGGATTATGAAAAAGTTGATATCCACCGCATTACTGGCATTGTTGTTAACGTTTGTTTTCCTCACAGGTTCACAGTTCACTCCAGTCGGACAGCAGAAGGCATCTGCTGCAACATGTACCATCATCAATACGTTTACGGGTGTAGCAAATTATTTGAGTGCAAATGGAACGTTGCCATGTAACTTTATTACCAAATCACAGGCAACAGGACTTGGCTGGGTAGCGTCAAAAGGAAACTTGGCTGTAGTGGCTCCTGGGAAAAGCATCGGTGGAGACGTATTTGGCAATCGGGAGGGGCTTCTGCCTTCGGCCAGCGGACGTACATGGCGCGAAGCGGATATTAACTATACTTCCGGCTTCCGTAATTCGGATCGAATTGTGTACTCCAATGATGGACTCATCTACAAAACGACAGATCACTATGTATCATTTACACGCATGAAATAGAGGAAGGAGCAGTCATGAACACCGTGATTCTGGATGGAGAAGATTTTGCTAGTAGCGCTGAACTTCATCAGCAATTAAAGAATAAGTTGAAGCTGCCGGATTTTTATGGGGGCAATCTCGACGCTCTATGGGATTGCCTGACGGGTACGGTTGAACTTCCACTAGAGTTAAGATGGACCAACTACCGAATCAGCGAAGAACGACTGGGGAAAGCAGCAGGCCGGGTACGTGATTTGATGTTGGAGGTACAGGCTGAACAGGCTGGATTTCAATTGCGTGTTGAGGAGTAGGCAGCAAATAAAGGCAGTTCAAATATAATCCGTCCAGCCGAGCAGACCACATGTGGTCTGTTTTTTTTGTGTTATAGGAGATTGTTTATAAAGTCTTTGTGTTGATTACGAATCATCTGAAAGTAGAGCGAGATTTTACTTTGCTTACTTGTCGTTAAAATTATTTTCACGAAGGTATTGATTTCTGCATAACTTACGTTAAAATAAAATTAACATGAAAAATATTTTAACGTTAGGGAGTGGAAAGTCATGAACGATAACACAGCAGTTGGCAAGCAAGGTATGGGTGAGTTAATACGAATCAGACCGTACATGCAATTTATGCTTAGTAAAGTTGTATCCCAATTTGGTGATTCGATTGATTCGATTGCTTACAGTTGGATGGTGTACATTCTGACCGGTTCGAAAGTGCTGATGGGCACGTTGCTGGCGGTGAATTTTTTGCCCAATATCCTCCTGGGTCTGTTCGCCGGGGCTTTGGTTGATCGCATGTCTCCCAAAAAAGTGATTGTGATTACGAATACTGGCCGCGGGTTGTTTGTGGGGATTACAGCTCTGCTGTTTGGATTGGGTCAACTTGAAGTCTGGCATCTGTTTGTCATTACAATTCTGAATTCTTTGCTGGAATGCTTCACTACTCCTGCGGAAGTGTCCAGTGTCCCCCGATTGCTCCCCCAATCGATGCTGCTTTCGGGTAATGCGATGTCCTCTTCCGCAACCAGAGTGGCCGAACTCGCAGGACTTGCAGTGGCGGGTGCCCTTATTGCTACAGTAGGCATTGCCTTGACGATCCTGATTGATGCTGGGTTGTTTGCGCTAAGTGCTTTAATTATGAGCCGAGTCGGCTATCCTGAAACCTCAACATCTTCTAACAATGATGATAAGACATCAACTGGAATAGATTCTCTTCCATCCAAAAAAAGTAGCATATTCTCCGAAATGGCGGAAGCTTTTCATTTTCTCCGTAAACATGCCTTATTGTTAATCGTTTCCATCCTGTTTGCCTTCATTAATTTCTGCCTGATGCCGTTTAATGTTCTCCGTACACCCTATGTCATTGAAACGCTGCATGCTGGAGCTGGGGGATTAAGTCTGCTCAGTGGGCTGATGGTGGGAGGCATGTTACTTAGCGGTGTATGGTTGACACAAAGGGGAGCGAAATATCGTAAAAGTGTGCTGGTCATCAGCGGTATTGTCATGTTGGGTCTCAGTTATGCGATGACGGCATTACCCGCTTATATGACTTCCTTCCAACTGCCGGTTGCAGCGGCCTTTTGTCTACTGATGGGTATGGGGATTCCGCTGGCTACAACACCGCTTGGTACCTATCTTATGGAAGTTACCCCTTCGGAGATGCTGGGCAGAGTGTATGCCCTTCAGACTATGCTTGTCTTGAGTGTTGCACCACTTGGGAGTCTGGTTTCGGGAGCACTTGCAGATTGGCTGACCATGCCGGTTCTGTTTATCGTTTTTGGTATTATGCTTGCCATGTCAGCAGGTATGCTGTTATTTAGCAAAAGTTTTCGAAGTGCTCTGTGAAGATATTCAGAAGTGATCATTAGCCGATTTTCTGTATCAAGTCATTTCCGGATCGTTTTGACCGAAGTCCTGACGCAGCGGTATAATAGAGACATCGATGGACAACAGGTACCCCGGAAATGAGGATACAGGGATGGCGCACAAGGTTCTTTCAACAATTGAAGAAATTAAAATTTACTCCGATCCGTATCGGATACAGATTATGAATATGTTTAACAAGCAGGGCAGACCATCCACGGTCAAAGAGATCGCCGACCAGATGGGTGAGGTGCCAGCCAAAGTTCACTATCATGTAAAAAAGCTGGAGAAAATCGGTCTACTGACGATTGTTTCCACGCGTGAGATTAATGGGATTATCGCAAAATACTACGAACCGTTTACCGGAGAGATCCATCTCCGTCACGAAGATGAAGACAAGGAAAACTCTCCATTGAAACAGGTGTTTCGGTCCGAGACGCTCAAATTATTAAATGAGATGTTTGAACAAAGTCGTCAGCGATTCATGTATCAGGCGGAAAATGAAGATCGGATGTTTCTCTCGGATATCACGCTGTACGCAACCCGTGAGGAAGTAGAGCAGTTGTATAAAAACATCATAAAACTCTGTGAACCCTATACAACAAAAGAGAATCGACAGGGGGAACATGAGGTCTTTCAGTTATTCTCTGCCCTCTCTAAACCTATAGTGAAAATACCTGCTTCCAAGACAAATGCAAAAGAGAAGAAGAAAGCTACGTCTAATAAGAGCAAATCAACTCCGAAAACGTCTCGATCTGTGTCTAAGCGGCAGGAGTCTGCATCATCTGATAGTGAATCGAAAGAATAAATGGATGGATGGAATCCATGGGTTCAGCGTTATCGCTGGAAGCAAGTAACGGCAAACGTGAGAGACTGCTTCGGAGAAAACTAGAAAAAGCCGCCCAATGGCGGCTTTTTAATGCGTGATAAGGAAGGCAAATGGTGGAGCACCCTATGGAATCCAATTCAATTTTGTCGCTTACCGTTTCAGTTCATAACGAAGTTACATGTTCTCATCGTAGCCCTTCACATCACGTTTGGCTGCGGTTGCGGGGGAGTTAGATGTACCATATTCTTCGACCGCTTCCCAGGCATCTGCGTTGTCGAACTTGCCGGCCCGCTGCTGTCTTCCTTCTCCAGCACCACTCGGAGGCATGGTCATTACTTCTTCTTCAACGGGCCGATCGTTGCTGATCTCCCGATTAGGCGTGTCGTCAATACAGTAAGCGGTATAAGGGATAGCCTCAAGTCGTTCGAAGGGAATATCTTCTCCGCACGTTACACAGGTTCCATATGTACCTTGCTCCATACGTTCCAATGCGTCGTTCACTTGATTGAATTCGTCTGTTAATGTATCGTCAATCGCCAGATCACGGCTACGTTCGAATGTTTCTGTACCCGCATCTGCCGGATGATTATCATAGGAGGACAGTTCACCAGTTGAATCTTTCAGCGACTCGACTGGAGCACCGTCTTCCATGCTGGATTCAAAATGACGCTGCAAGTTTTCACGTTGCTCCAAAAGGGCGTTTTTCAGTATTTGATGTTGATCTTTAGTTAATGTACTCATAAGGACATGCTCCTTTCCCGTTGTGGGGTGTAGTGTGTCTTTACCCGAATTGGATGAAAAGCAATCATTTTCGTGAGGAATAGGGCTGTATCGTTTTATATCTGACGGATTATGTGTTATAAAAAATAGAGAGAGAAAATGCCGTATGTTATTCACAGGAAATGAAACACGGCTTGGCTTATAATGGAGGTTGTCAATATGGATGAACATATGAAACGAAGATTGGATAAACAGAGACAATTGTTCAAACAATTGGGTGTGCAGCTAGATGCGTTATCGATACATGAAAAACAATTTAATTATAAACTTCGTGGTTATGATCCGGATGAGGTAGATGCTTATCTTGATCTGGTCATCAAAGATTACGAACGTTTCTATGCCAATATTGCAGATCTGATGGACAAATGGCAAGAACAGCAGTTAACGATCCGTGATCTCAAGTCGTCCGCGAAACCGGTGGAAGATCCAACCAAGATTGATCGCAAACAGCTGGATGATATTGTAAAACAACTGGAGTACAGTGTGCGACAGCTCAAGATCAGAGCACGTCCCGAAAAGGATCTGTTCTCTGAATAACGGCAGCATGTCCTGGATTATATTAAATAAAGGTGGTTAATCATGAGTACTCATTTTTCGGTCAGTGTGCATTGTTTGTTGTTATTGTCTCTCAGCGCGCCTGAACGAATCACGTCTGCACATATTGCAGGTAGCGTGAATACCAACCCTGTCGTCGTCAGACGTATTCTGGGCGGGCTGAAAAAGGCGGGACTAGTGAACTCTTCTCCTGGAACAAGAGGTTTCTATCTGGCTAAGCCAGCAAGTGAAATTACGTTGGCCATGATCTATCAGGCTGCCAAGGACGAAGGTCCATTGTTCCCGATTCACGGCAATTGTAACCCGGATTGTGAAGTGGGCTTGCATATAGACAGCTTGCTGACCAATCTGTATCAGGTTGCCGAGGCGAAGGTGGAGCAGTTCTTTGCATCCATTACACTCGAAGATATGGAACGTTCCTGTGCCCAGATGCAAGCTGTTCCATCACAGACAGAGTAAATTGCAGTAAGACGAAAAGTTCATGTTGGTTTTCAGTACCGAGAAGATGGGATGAAGTTAGAAATGGAGTAGCGGAGCGTAGGAAACTACGTGAGCAACTACAATGTTTCCTAAGGAAACAACCTTCGTAAGCATATGCTTAATTCGGCTGAATTCCATATTCGATGCTGCGATGCCGTTAGGCATCCTTCGTAATCAAAAGCGGACTTTTTGAACGACCTCTTAAAGGAAAGGTGGGTTGTTATATGAAAATTGTAGTAATCTCTGACACGCATTGTTCACGTAAATCACAGAAATTACCGGTTAGGCTCCTTGATGTACTGCCGAGTGCCGATCTCATTCTTCATGCCGGTGACTGGTCGGATTGGAGCGTATACCCATTGCTTAGCGAGTATGCACCTGTTGAAGGCGTAGCTGGTAATACGGACCCGTCCGAAATCGCGGAAAAACTGGGGTATTCCCGCATTGTTGAAGTGGAAGGACTTCGTCTGGGGCTTGTGCACGGGCATCTGGGATCAAAGGGTACGGAGCAGAATGCAATTCATACCTTTGCAGGCCAGCATGTGGATGCTGTGATCTACGGACACTCACATATCCCGGTGATGCATACCGTGGACAACACACTGGTATTTAATCCGGGGTCGCCTACGGATCGGCGTTTTCAGAAACAATACTCATTTGGCATCATGACAATAGATCAGGGGAAAATACAGGCTGAACACGTGTTCTTTGATCGGGATTAGAGAGATATACGCTGGTTGCAAGTTGGACGAGTACAAGAGCCAGAACCAACTACTGAAGTGGCGACTGGATAACTGATAGGGAACCTTTTCCTCAAATTTCATCTTATAGATAAAAAAGATTATTGTACAAGGCATCTTTGAACAGAATTGAAATCTGTTCCAAGGATGTCTTTTTTGATTTGAGATCTCACATCATTCTCTTGAGAAGTTATCTCTGGATGGGGAATGTGCTCTGTTCGTTATCTGTCATTCATCTGTTGGCGTTTTCCCCTATGGTGACGTTCAGTGGAGTGATACAATGCCTTTACGACATGAAATGAATACGTTTACATAAGGAGATGGATCATGATGAAACTGTCTGTATTCACCGTGGCTACCCCTGATCTGAATGCAGAAGAATTGGCATCGGCTGCGGCAGCAGCGGGGATTGATGGGATTGAATGGAGATTCCGTGGAATTCCTGAAGATGCTATGTCTGAAGAGCCTTCTTACTGGAGAAATAATCGATGCTCCGTAGATCCGAGCCGCTGGGAGGAACAGGTTCCTGTTTTTCGTGAAGCAGCGGTAGGGAAAGGAAGGAAATCCATTGCACTTGTACCGTATCTGAACTGTGGAGATCTGTCTGCCACCGAGCAGGCGTTTCAGGCGGCAGCTGGGTTGGGAGCATCAATGATGCGTGTGGGTGTTCCTGGATATGATCGCAAGACCCGTTATCCTGAGTTATATCGTAAAGCCGTTGATTACCTGAGTGAAGTACAAGATCTGGCCAAACAGTACAATATCAAGGCGATTGTAGAGACGCATCATCAGACGATTGCACCCACGGCATCACTGGCCTATCGGCTTGTGCAATCGCTCGAACCGCAGCATGTGGGTGTATTGTACGATCCAGGCAATATGGTGCATGAAGGATATGAGAATCATCGAATGGGACTTGAGTTGTTGGGTCCTTACCTGGCTCATGTGCATGTGAAAAATGCCGGGTGGTTTGAACCAGAAGGGAAAGAATCACAAAAGGCTAATGTGACTGAGAAGAGTAGCGGAGTGGCTCTGAATGCAAACTGGAAATGTCACTGGACGCCGCTGACTGAAGGCATGGTCGATTGGGTACAGATGGTGCGGGATCTTCGTGCCGTTGGGTATGACGGATACTACGGAATTGAGGACTTTAGTGGTGCCTTGGAATCCAAGGCGATGTTACAGCATTTTGCAGACGTTTTCGCCGAAATTGAGCGTCGTGTGGACGAGGAGGAGCAGTTATGAGTATCGTACGAGTAGCGGTGATTGGTATTGGAAACATGGGAGCAGCACATGCCAGAACGTTGGTGGCTGGAGAAGTACCCGGTGCAGAGCTGGTCGCCGTATGTGATGTAAGAAGAGAGATGGAGAGCTGGGTATCCAGTCACCTTCCGGCAACGGTCACCTATTGGCAGGATGCAGAGCAGATGATGGCTTCGGGTACGATTGATGCAGTCATTATTGCAACGCCTCACTATGACCATCCGGAACAAGCCATTCAGGCGTTCCAGCATGGCTTGCATGTCATGATCGAGAAGCCGGCCGGTGTATATACGAAACAGGTACGCAAGATGAATGAAGCGGCCGCAGCCAGCGGTAAAGTCTTTTCCATGATGTACAACCAGCGGACCAACCCACTCTACATTAAACTGAGAGACTTGATTGCTTCAGGGGAACTGGGAGAGGTACGGCGTACCAACTGGATTATTACGAACTGGTATCGATCCCAAAGTTACTATGATTCCGGCGGCTGGCGGGCAACATGGGCAGGTGAAGGGGGCGGTGTACTGATTAACCAGGACCCGCATCAACTGGATCTGTGGCAGTGGACCATCGGCATGATGCCGGTGCGAATGCGTGCTTTCTGTTCGTTTGGCAAGTATCGGAATATTGAAGTGGAAGATGATGTAACAGCATATGTGGAGTATGAAAATGGAGCAACAGGTGTCTTTGTAACGACTACTGGTGAAGCACCGGGAACCAATCGATTCGAGGTCAACGGAGACCGAGGTAAAATCGTAATTGAAGATGGAAAGCTTACGTTCTGGCGACTTCGGGAATCTGAGCCTGATTTCAATCAGCGGTTTACCGGAGGTTTTGGACAGCCAGAATGCTGGAAATGTGAGGTTCCGATTACGGGTGTGGAAACGGGTCACCCGGGTCTGATTCGCAACTGGGTTGATGCGATTCGTACAGGCGCACCACTTATTGCTCCCGGTGAGGATGGTATACACGGATTGACATTGTCGAACGCTATGCTGCTGTCCACCTGGACGGATAACTGGGTGGATCTGCCGATCGATGAGGATTTGTTCTACGAGCATCTGCAGGAACGCATTGCTGGATCAACGACGAAGAAAGACAAGGCATTCAGTGGCAGTCAACCTGCTGATTTGAGTCAGACATTTAAATGAAGACGATTTGTTATATAAGACGAGTTCATTGTAATCAACATTTTATAATAAGGATGGGATGACATGGCTAAAGACGGAATGTTTTATGCACCAAAAAGTGTTACAAAAGAGGTCGTATGTGGTCCGGGTGAGTTCACGATTGCTGCTGTTGCGCTGGATCATGGACACATCTACGGCATGGTTGGGGCATTGTTGGAGGCTGGAGCTACTCTCAAGTGGGTGTATGATCCGGACCCGGCGAAGGTAGAGGCATTTCGGAAGCAGTTCCCACAGGCTCAAGTCGCTGGATCTGAAGCAGAGGTGCTTGCAGATGATGAGGTGTTATTGGTGGCAAGTGCAGCGATCACTTCAGATCGTGCGCCGCTTGGTATGAGAGTTCTGGCAGCAGGCAAGGATTATTTTACAGACAAAGCCCCATTTACCACACTGGAGCAATTAAAGCTTGCACGAGAAGAAGTGAAGCGAACGGGCAAGAAGTACATGGTGTATTACAGTGAACGACTGCATGTAGAAAGTGCGATCTATGCGGGGCAGCTCATTGAACAAGGGGCAATCGGCAAAGTAGTGCAAGTTATGGGTACAGGCCCGCATCGCCTGAATGCTGGAGGAAGACCCGACTGGTTCTTCAAGCATGAGCAGTATGGCGGCATTCTCTGTGATATCGGGAGTCACCAGATCGAACAATTTCTGACGTTTGCTTCATGTACGGACGCTGAGGTAGGGTTCAGTCGTGTGCATAACTTCAATCACCCACAGTTCCCGGAACTGGAAGACTTCGGCGAAGCTTCTCTGATCGGGGACAACGGAGCGTCCGGTTACTTCCGAGTGGATTGGTTCACACCCGATGGTCTGGGCACATGGGGCGATGGGCGTACAGTTATTCTGGGAACGGACGGTTATATTGAGCTGCGGAAGTATATCGACATCGCAAGGGAACCTCAGGGGGATCAGGTGTACCTGGTCAATCATGAAGGGGAGTACCGTTACAATGTAAAAGGCAAGGTCGGCTACCCGTTCTTCGGTCAGCTCATCCGCGATTGCCTGGACCGGACCGAGACAGCCATGACACAAGAACATGCATTCAAAGCGGCAGAACTCTGTCTGATTGCACAGCACAAAGCCATGAGCGAGCGCGTGGTGTGGAGTAGCGGAGCGAAGTAAATGTTTTAGGTGAAGGAGAGCAAAGGTTGATCACTAAAGGTTATTAGTAAAGTTGAGCGAAGAAAGAGCAGCCCAAATGTTAAACTGCATCCAACATGTTAGTTATGTCTAACGAATGGAGCAGTTCATACTGGGGCTGCTTTTTTGAGTATGTTCGTGACTTCGCATATGGATCAATCTGGGTTATATTATATGTAGTTCGGATATTGGTTGAAAGGAGAAATGTTTACGAAGTTCGTAGATATGATGTTAGGCGAAATTACCTGTAAGATTAGGAGGTTTATTATGTCAAACCTTAATTTGGAATTGCGTTTAGAGAAAATGAATTGGAGTTCCAATTATTCAAAACGAGAAATCACACCTTCTCAAAAATATAAGTTTGAAAATATTCGGTTAACTGAGAGTATGATTGATGATTTACATACACTAATTCTTCAAATTAAAGAGGATTGGATGACTTTAAAAGTCAGTATAGTAGGAGAAAATTATTACATCTATATTACTCTAATCTTTGATGATACTGATCCAGCAAACGAATTAGATAGAACTCTTAATAGAGTAAAGAAGCATGCGAGTCATATTTTAAGGATTTACAAGAATTGGGTTTAAAAACAACCTCAAATAATTTTGATTTATTGAATGAAATAATGAATGAAGATGGGTTCGTGTTTAAAGCGCATCAAATTGAAGAATGGGGAGTAGCGGAAGAAATAAAGCAGCTATTGGCTACTCAAAATCAAGACTTTAAGGTCATACAGCATTATCAGTCGAGATTTGATGGAGGATTATCTGGAGGAGCCGAAGACTTTTTGTTTTTCATCGGCAGCTCAGTTTTATCAGGAGTTACTTGGGATGTTTTGAAAGGGATCTTGGCTAGTAAATTTGAAGATGAACGTACAAACATTAAAAGTACTTCTATAAATAATGAAAAATTTAAAGAACTTAGAAGAGAGGTAGCTGAAAGAACAAGAGAAGATTATAGAGAATTAGTACTGACTGATTTTTATAAGAACGAGAATGAGCTTATCTGTGAATTTAAAATTTATGAACCTACTATGAAAACAATAATGATTTTATGTGATCTAGAGTACCAAATTAAAGAATTAAAGTATGAAAGAAAGTAACTTCGCCTAACATAATATTCACGCTGCGGGCATCCGCCCTTGGTCCGGCAGGAGCCGGACACCCAGCATACGCTGGGTCGTGAATACAGGAACGTTATCCGAAAAAACTTAAATCCTTATTAATAACAAAAGTGAAGCGAAAGCTATATCAGCTTGGATTAGGAGCAGAAGATTATGATGTGGATTGAAATGTCAACAGACGAAACACATGGAGGAAAAGGATGGGGATTTTCTCAATGTCTATGGTCTCCAGCATATAAGATCGTTAAGAACTCTAGAAGACCTTGGCCGTATTGGAATAGCTTGATACGTGTTAAAGAGGGAGACGTTATTTTACATCTTAAAGGTAATGCAGAGCCTGGATTTGTAGGATATTCTATTGCTGAAGCTGATGGCTTTGTTACAGATCTCAGACCGCCTAATCCCGGAAGCCAATGGGATTAGGCAGAAAAGTTTAACAGAGTAAATTTAAAAGACTTTGAATTATTTACTGAAAAAATTTTGCTCAGTAAATTATTCAGTCAAAAGGAAAGTCAGCTTAGATACTATTTCAATATAAATAAAATCAAGAAAGGCAATGAAAAAAAACTTTTGTTTTATGTAGTTCAAAACGATAGTTTACGTAGGCAGAATGGAGCTTATTTGTCAGAGTTAGATAGGATATTAAGTGATATTCTATTTGATGAAATTACAAGCTATACAAACGTTAAAGAAACTAATATCAGAAAACAGGTAAAAGCATATGAAAGTCAATCAAGTTTAGCAATTCGAATCGGACAAAATGAATTTTCGAAAAATGTTAAAGAAAACTTTCACAATAAATGTTGCTTTCCTAGTTGCGAAATTAGCGATAAAAACTTTTTGATAGGGTCACATATAGCACGATGGTCGGACAGACCGGAATTAAGAGGAGAAATAGATAACGGTTTGTGTCTTTGTTTAATGCACGATAAAGCTTTTGAAATGGGCTTATTTACTTTAGATATTGATTTGCTAGTATCAATAAATACTGAGCGCTTAGCCAATTATGGTAATCCAATAAATCGAATAAAAGAATTTAATGGTTATCCTATCAAGCAAGCGCAAACATGCGTTAACACTGATTATTTAGAACATCACTGGATAAGAATTGGTTTTAGACCTTGAACATAGAAGTATAGCGGTTTCAAAGAAGCCTGTTTCTTCGGATAACATAATATTCACGCTGCGAGAATTCGCTCTTGGTCCGGCTTTCGCCGGACACCCGACATACGTCGGGTCGTGAATACAGGAACGTTATAGGAAATCAGCTAAAATTCAAGAAAGTAAAACATTTATTATCGAAGGAGCTTGTATATATGAACTCTAATTATGTTCGACGCATTCAAGAAGTTTACTCAGATTTACATATTCAAGATGTTAAACAAAACGAGATCGGTCAGAATAATGACGTATTTATTCTTAATCAATCTCTTGTCTTTAGGTTTCCTAAGTATAAGCAAGGATTAGAAAAATTAAAGCTTGAAACAGAGTTATTAGAAACTATTAGAAAGACTGTAACAATGCAGATTCCCTATCCAGCCTACAAATCATTTGATGAGCTGGAGGTGGGTAAGACTTTCATGGGCTATAAGCTGATTGAAGGCACTCCTTTTTGGAAGGAAGAATTAATAACTATTAAAAGCCAAAACCTTATAGAAACAATTGCCTCACAACTTGTTACTTTTCTTATTGAACTCCATTCTATGGACATACCGAAAGCGGTAGTTCCTCAGAAACAACATGAAAGTGTACATAGAATTATAGAAGATCTGTTTATTAATATAAAAGAGAAACTCTTTACATTTATGCGATTAGATGCACAAGAAAAAGTAGTAGATAACTTTAATACATTCTTAAATAATACTCATAATCAGAATTTAGAGAAAACCTTTATTCATGGAGACTTCGGAGCAGGCAATATCATATGGAATCGAAAAGATAAAAGAATTACAGGAGTTATTGACTTCGGAGGCTCAGGACTTGGGGACCCAGCATATGATTTAGCAGGAATTCTTTCCAGCTACGGAGAAGAGTTTTTTGAAACATGCACTAATCTATACCCGAATGGAAGACAAATTTCAGAAAGAGCCCATTTTTATAGAAGCACCTTTGCTTTACAGGAAGCTCTACATGGAATAGATCATAATGACCCAGAAGCTTTTGAAGATGGAATTAAAGAATTTAGATAGAACAACTTAATTAATTATTCGTATTAGTGAATAACTTAGTGAAAGTGATTAATATTTAGTGTTTCAAAGAAGAGCTGACATCCTATAACACCATATTCGAACTGCGGTCCATACGGCCCTTGATCTGCCAGAAGTATGTTCGAGAAGAGTAATAAGGCAGATACATCCATTCCCCTAAGATAAGAGCTATCTAAAGGGAATGGACGTCGTGAATACAGGAACGTTATACGCAACCACCCAGGAGTAATTGTATGCGGATCAAGGAAGGGGATAAATTGAATGATATTGAATTTGGAACTTGCGGATATTTTGGAAAAATCTGAAATTAATTATATGGTTGATCGAATGACTGCAATCAGAGAACGAGAAGGAAACCCTGAGGGAATTGAAATAAAACGATTCGGGGAGAGCACGGCGTTTTATAGTAAAACGATGCCATGGGGTCTTTTTAATAATGTAAAGGGAAGGATTTCTGAAGATGTCATTGAAGATATCTTAGACTTTTATAATGAGTGGGAGAGGAATTTTGAGATTCAAGTCATCCCCGGTAAGATAGATCAAAAAGTAATGAGAACGCTCCATAATAAAGGCTTTTATCAATCAGGATTTCATACAACGCTTTTTTGTGAACCTGGAAATCTAAATTCGTTTGATCATCATAAATTGGAAATTCGTGAACTACTTGAAGATGAGTTCGATACATATGCAGAAATTCATTGCTTAGGTACAGGATTATCTCTTGATGGGAAAGAACACGTAGCTGCAAATAACCGAGTACTGTTTTCCCGTCCGGGATGGCACTATTATTTAGGGCTGGATCAGGGGAAGCCGGTTGCAGTAGCTGTGATGTATATAGAGGACAATGTTGCTTCATTAACATTTGCGACCACACTACCGGAATATCGAAACAAAGGATTTCAAACAAATTTATTGCTTAGACGAATTCATGATGCCTACAAGAATTGTAATATCGTTGTTAGTCAGTGCTCATATGGCTCGCAAAGCCATCGGAATATGGAAAGAGTGGGTATGAGAATTGGATATACCCGGGCAACATGGACAAGGAATTAACTGTGAGGGGAAATTTAGGCTGGCATCGCCTAACATAATATTCAAGCAGCGGCCCTTCGGAGCCTTGGTCTGCGAGGTGGATTTCGAAGAGGCATTTCAGCAGACAAGCCCGTTGGGGTTCATGAATACAGGAACGTTATCTGACATTAACCTATTACATTTAGGAGCAAATAATGAAGATCACTTTCTCGAAATGGGTTCAATATTATCGAAGAAATAATCAAAATCTCAAATATATTCATTGGGATGACAACTATAAATTAACAACTAATGAAAGAGAAATAATCATTAAGTCACTTCAACAGTTTCAATTAGGAGAAAACTCTGAAGGTAAACATCTAATTAAACGTGCGCAAGAATATGTACATCAGACACAAGATCAGGATTACTATGAAGCGCTTATAGAATTTATTAAAGAAGAACAGAGGCACGCTAGAGATCTAGGCAGATTTATGAAGGTACAGGGAATTCCACTCCTTCGCAGACATTGGGTGGACAATGTATTTAGAAGATTACGTCGATATGCGAGTCTAGAACAATCAGTCATTGTTCTATTAACTGCTGAGATCATTGCTAAGTTGTACTATAAAGCCTTGCAAAAATCTACAAAGTCAGAAGTATTAATAGATATATGTAATCAGATTTTAAGTGATGAGGAGAAACATGTTCAGTTTCAATCTGAAACACTTCATGAATTTGCTCAAAATAGAAGCGTTTTCTCTAACAGAATAGTTTATATCCTTCGTAGAATCCTTTTTGAAGGAACGCTAATTATCGTGTGGTATCAACATAAGCGTGTATTTAAAGCTGGGGGATATAAACTCAAAAGTTATTACTATGAATGCCGTCATGAGTTTAACTTAACAAAGAAGATTATAGCTAATTCACAGTAGAGGTTTACGTCAGATAACATTATATCCAAGCTTTGGGTCCTGACGCTCCCTCGTTCAGCCCGAAGGGAATTGGTAGGGAAGTGGAATCAGGCGGACACATCCGCACCGACTAACCGCATCGCGGTCGCCCCTAACGTGACTTAAGTCGGTGGGGCGTCGTGAACACAAGAACGTTATATGCAATCCCGGAGATCTAAGTTCCAATTGAGGATGAATGTATTAGGAGGGAAGGATGATGAATAATGGTATGGCATCATGGCAAGAACTGAAAATAGATTATGAAATTAATCAAATATCTCCCAATATATCAACTAGACTAGAAGATATTGAACGTATCCCTACGGGGCTTGGAATCAAAATACTCACTATTCTTATTGAATGGGCTTGCCAGCCACAAAATACCCATCCAATTGAAATAGCGAGGAAAAAGATTAAAACAATTCCTTCTGATTGGCTAATAGAACATCTTCCTAAAGTAGCTAAAACAGCAATTTGTCTTGACGATGAATGGGAGTATCGTAGATTGTTAGAGCTACTTTCAGAGGCAATTCCAAAATTGCTAGATTGGGGAATTGAATTGGGGATTAATTCTAAAAATGAAGGAATCAAAGAGGCAGCAAATGACTATAAAGAAAAATAACAGTTTTGTAGAGTACAATGAAATGAGAATGTAGATTGGAGCCTTAATTCGGTGGGGCGTCGTGAATACAGAACGTTAGATGAAATCAGCGTAAAAACAGTATAACAATTCATTATTTTATTTTTGAATAGGAGAGAAACCATGCTGGAGGCAGTCATTTTCGATATGGATGGAACACTATTTCAAACAAACAAAATTTTAGAATTATCGTTAGAAGAAACATTTACTATCTTAAGGTCTCTAAATGAATGGTCGAGTGAAGCTCCAACCCAAAAATATCGTGAAATAATGGGAGTTCCTCTACCAGTAGTTTGGGAAACGTTATTACCGAATCATTCAACTGAAATCAGACGAATTG
This sequence comes from Paenibacillus xylanexedens, assembly GCF_001908275.1. NCBI lineage: Bacteria > Bacillati > Bacillota > Bacilli > Caryophanales > Paenibacillaceae > Paenibacillus > Paenibacillus xylanexedens. The sequence continues at coordinate 3,507,666 of NZ_CP018620.1, forward strand.
TGGACGAGATCTTCCTAGAGAAGCTAATTGCAAATATTAATAATGGAAATGGCGCCCTATATCCGCATGTCAACGAAATCTTTGATTACTTGAAACTTGGAGGCTATTTCATTTTTATTGCAAGTAATGGACTAAACGAATACCTCAATGCCATCGTTAACTGCTACAAATTAGATAAGTGGGTGGCAGAAACTTATAGCATCCAACAAATAGGAACTCAAAATAAGGATGACTTAGTCGGTCATATTCTTAAAAAACATCACATCAGCAATGCAACTGTGGTTGGGGACAGGATTTCTGATTTCAATGCCGCAAAAAACAATGGGTTGAAGGCTATTGGTTGTCGATTTGATTTTGCCCAAGAAGGGGAGCTTGCACAAGCGGATTTTATTATTGACGACTTACTTGAATTAAAAAATATATTTAAACATCAGGGAAAATAGAATGATTTTGTAATTATATCGAAGAAGACGCTGAAATCCTATAACACCATATTTAAGCTGCGGCTACCCCTTGTTCAAAATGATGTTTTTGGCAGGGGAGTTGATTCATGTGACAACTTGCTGCGCAAGTTCGTGAATACAAGAACGTTATACGCAACCCCTTAAGAATGTTAAACCATGCAACCAATTAATAACAAATAATAAATATAGGTGAAAGAATACATTTACAACGTAGCAGTTGAAAACCAGGATGAACGGAATATTAGAAGGTGTACCATATAACAATAAATTTTCACATCGTTAGTTATGCTCCTTGGTCATCAAGAGGAATACCAGAGAAGCGGATTCATAATAAAGTGCAAACTAAAGAATATTTCTATTATGCGAGAGAGAGGATCAAATGAATTATCATTTTGGTTTTTCATGGAAGGGTTTGATAATCTTTTTATTGCCAATGATACCAAATATATTTTATTTTTTAATCCCTGCGTCAGATATATCAGGAAACAATGCAAATAGCCATTTGATTTTAGATGTTTTGGAGCACGGAAGTCAGGCGATATTTTTCTTTTTTCTGATATTTGTTGTAAGAAAACAAGCATCTGAAATGCGATGTCCGTATTTAATTGGTATGGCAATAATGTTGATTTTTTATTATGGGCTATGGATATTGTATTTTACAGGCAACGCAAACTCGATTATTTTTTTGGGGATGGCCGTTCTCCCGGTAGTATATTTTATATTAGCTGAGATTTGGCTTCAAAATTATCTGGCTATTATACCAACAGTACTTTTTGGTATTGTGCATGTCATTAATACATATTTGTCTATTGCGAATTAAAGGGAGGACAACAATCCTCTTAAATTTTGATTGTGCGTTCAGTATGTATTCTATATCAAGGATTAAGTCCCGAATGGTGAGGTTAAAAGTAAGCCATAACTTAAGGCAGGGCTGTCCAACGTGAGCAGGAATCTGAATGAAGCCATCGGCAAATCTCCGGTCCGAGGAACACGAGCCTCTTATAAGGCTAGCGTTCATTGGATGAAGTTACTACACAAACCAAAGTTGATACTGCTGAAGGCGTACGAGAGTAAATGAGGGGATCTTTCCTATGCGGAAACGGATTTGATAGGAGCAAAAGATAGAACCAAAAGATAAAATACGTAAAGACATATTAAATACATAAAACACACAAGACATATAAGGATGTGGAATCGAAGAAGAAAGGGCAGCGTATTACAATACATTTTTGCTTCGTCGCTGACGCTCCTCGGTCTTCAAGAGGGATTTCGGAGAAGTGGAATCAGGCGACACATACAACCGGCTAAGTGGCAAAGCCACCCGGACCTCCGGTCCTTAAGACGTTTGGACGTCAGAAATGCGCAACGTTATACGCAATACCCTAAAATTAAGAAGAAACTAAAGAACAATAAAAGAAGAAACATAATAAAACTTAATTGAAGGTGATAATTATGAAAGATTGGGACTACAGTAAGCCTTGGTTCCATGGCTCGCCATTATTTCTAAATGAATTACTAGTCGGAAGCACAATAACTCAAGATCGAGAGTTAGCAAGAATCTTTTCGCAGAAACCATCTATTGTTTCTTTTGATGAGAATGGCGCAAGATTTCATAATGGTAAGTTATGTGGATACATTTACATAATTGATGAGGAAATTATAAGTGAGGATGTACATCCACATCCAGCAACTACCATGAAACCTGGTGAAGAATGGCTCATAAAAAGAGGATTAAAAGTACGAAAGATAGATGAGACGAGAACAAGAGCGGAAGAACAACTTTCAGAGGAAGAGGAGTTAGAATTATTGGAAAAGCTAAATAACAGATAGCCCATAGCTTGGTCACAGAAGAGGGCACTGCAAATAACAATATATTCACGCCTCGGGCCATTCGGCCCTGGGTCAGGCAGGGGAATTGGGAGCAGCCGGACAACCCTGCACTGGCTAAGTCCGTCAGACCCGGCTGTAGCCCTTAAGCCAGTGAGGGTTCGTGAATACAAGAACGTTATCTGTAAGATTGAAAAATGATTAAAACTGTAAAAAGAAAAAGTATATATTATCTAATTATAGAGTTAATTCAATTGCAACATTCTGTTGCTAGAGGGGAAGTGATCAAGGTGCTAATTTTGATCCTGCTTATAATTATTGTTATGGGAGTAGCAATTATAGATGGGAGATTAAAAAAGAAACTTGAAAATGATAAAAGAATTATTGAAAGATTAGATGTGTTAATTAATGAACTGAGAGATATCCGTAAAAAATAGAGAAATAATAATCACAAAAGAATATAAAGGTTTATTGTTAATTGTAAATCGCTAAAACCTATCAAATTCAACTCAGATGGAAAATAGGATTAAGTGGACTTGTTTACAAAAGGCACAAAAGATTTCTTTTTTTATCAGGGATGCATTTCTAACGGACAACTGATTAGTAGTAATGAAGAAAGTATAGAACTTCAATTCTTTAATCCTGATGAAATGTCTGATTTATTTAATCAGCAACATACTGATGCTTTTAATGATTTCAGGACTCAAAGAGTTGAAGTATTTAGATAGAATTAGAATAAAGTCTTAGGGGTGAAGGCAGATTCGAAGACGACTGATCCATAACATAACATAACATTCACGCTACGTGCGTCAGCCCTTGGCCCGGCATGCGCCGTACACTCGACATGTGTCGAGTCGTGAATACAGGAACGTAAGGTGAAATTCAGCAGAATGCTAAAAACTTTATCAAATCGAAGGAATAGATAACAACACCTGAATGGAAATAAAAGTGATATAGATCAGTTAAGGAGATCGTTTGGTTGGTTCCAGTTCCCAAATGTCTAAACTTTTCTTCAAAGCAAGTTTTTGTATGATGTCGAACCATTTCCTCCAGGTTACCTTGTAACAATCAGAAATGGCTTCATTAAAGCACTGAAGCGAAAGGAATATATATATATAAACATGAACAATTCCCTCCTGAAACTTCGAAAGAAATTTATCCTGATAATAGTGATTATAGATATAATTTGGTTATTTTCATTTATCATCAATTATGATATTACTATATTCAAAAAAAGTAACATTGTAATACCTATCGTACTACACATCATTTTATTTTTTTGGTTAGGCTATAAAAGTAAAGGAAGAAAGCTTTTTGTTGTTTTGATTATTTTTTCTTCTCTTCTTTTGATTAAGTATTCATTTGCTCCAGTATTTGATCCATACAGCTACGAACATCTGCATATCCCTGGCCCTGGGCATTATAGTGAAGTTATAGTTGAACATCGAGCTAATCTGCTGGATCAAGGCATTACACAGTATCGTGTCTACCAAACGAAGTTTTGGGGTTTATTCTTAACTGAGTTAACGACTAAGGAAGTTGTGATAGAAGAACCACATGACTTATATCTTTCCCAAGAAGATATTTTTGATTACTCTGCTCCAAAATGGACGAGAGGGACAGTTAGCTTTGATACCTATAAAGGAAAACTTACTCTCAAGCTCAAATGACTGAACATAAAACCCAAAATATTTATGAATTGGATTTACTTCAAGAAGGTGCTATGGAAAGGCATTAGGATAGGGACATAAGGACGATTTTAAATGAGAACTCAAAGAAGCGCCCGACATCACCTACCATAATATTCATGCTGCGGACATTCGTCCTTTGTCCGGCATTTGCCGGATACTCAGCATACGCCGAGTCCTGAATACAGGAACGTTAGCAGAAACCAAGGGATTCCTTAATTAAATTTTAAAGATTAGATAAACTATTATTTAAGGACGGGGATTTCAATGAGTAGCTTGTTACTAACCTCTTGTGGTTTTTATACTGAAGATATTAAAAATCAATTTCTGGACTTTATTGATGGAGATATTTCTCAATTAAAAGTCTCAATTATTACAACAGCATCTCCTAGAAAAGAAACTAATAGATATGCACAAAGAGCAATGCAAGAGTTTAAGGACATGGGATTTCAGCATATCAATTTTGTAGATATTGAATTTGATGACCCGCAAATTCTCTTACATAGAGATGTTATATATATCAATGGTGGAAATCCATTTACATTATTGTATTACGCTAAGAAAAGTAGTGCTGATGAAATTATCAGAACACTGGCCGCACAGAATGCAATTATCGTTGGAGTAAGTGCAGGAACGTTATTACTGGGGCCGAATATTAACATTGTGGATTTCTTTACTCCACAGATGAACACAATGAATTTAACAGATTTTAAGGCATTAGGTGTAACCGACAAGCTTATTTTTCCTCACTATGATCGAGAGGACGTATTTAAAGATCGTACTAATAAAACAATTGAAGAGAGAATAGTAGAATTTGAATGCAATGAGAAATGTAAGGTGACAAGGCTTAAAGATGAAGAATATATCTCAATCTTGATGAACTAAGCACATTGAAAGTCGTAAATTCATTGAAAGTAGCTCGAAGAAGCTCCTGAAATCTTGCCAGCACCGTATTCACGCTGAGGGGCTACGCCCCTTGGTCTGTCAGTGGGATTTCGAGGAAGTAGTATCCAGCAGACAACTCCTGCGAGGCTAAGTCTTCGACTTAGTCGCTCCTTTAAGCCTCACGGGTCAGGAATACAACAAAGTTATAGGAAATCAGAGCAAAACAATTATCAAATATTACATAGAGGTTGAGTAACCATATGTAATGGTTGTCTAAATAACTCGTTGGAGGTTTGCACATGGAAATTGCAAATGAAGTAATCGAAAGTATGTTGATTAAGTTTAACTCTGAGAGGAAATGGACTCTCCAAGCGATAGAACAATTGTCATATGAAGATATAACATGGGCGCCTAACTCTGAAAGTAATAGTATTACAAACCTAGTCGCTCATATTCGAGGCTGTGTTCATTCGAGAATAGAAACAATTTTTTATGATATTCCAGACACTAGGGACAGAGAAAAGGAATTTGAACGTGGACTTAAATATTCTAAAGAGCAAGTTTACAACATGACAAAAGAAGCATTTGATATAATCATTCTCTATCTCGAACACCTCAAATCAAACCCTGAATTGTTGTTATCACAACCGTTTATCGATCGTCCACCTCTCACATATAGCCAGGTAAACAATGAGACAACAGTTTTTAATCTAATGATAGCAATGATTAGAGAAATACATTATCACACCGGACAAATAATATATGTAGCAAAGATTAGAAAGGGACAACTTGTATGGAATTATGACTAATATAAAGGTGCCTAAATGTGAAAGTGTTTCAAAGAAGGCACTGACATCCTATAGCATCATATCTACGTTGCGGACCGTTCCGCCCTTGGTTCGCAAGATGTGAGATGCGAAGAAGTGGATTCAGCTTGCAACCCTGCGAGGCTAAGTCTTCGACCCAGTCGCTCCTTTAAGCCTCTCGAGTTCGTGAATACAACAACGTTAGCCGAAAGAAGTTCTTATTTTAGGAGGGGTCTATATGATATTAGAAAAAGTTATAAATAAAATTACCATACAAAGTGAATATAAGGATTTGGTTGATAAGTATGTGGATCATATTCTTAACGAATTCAAAGATAAGATTCATAGCATTTATATGTGTGGCTCGATTCCAAAAGGAACGGCTCAACCTTTTAAGTCAGATGCAGACTTTACTATTGTATGTGCAAATCCCAAAGATATTGATTACGAAAGATTGTCAAATATCAAAGACAGGCTTTTGGAAGAATATCCATTCGTCACTAAGATGGATACGATCATTTGCTCGATTGATGATGTATTAAGTAGACCGAATGATTGGGGTTTTTGGATTAAGATCATTTGTGTTTGTATACATGGGGAGGACATTGGTGAAAAAGTACCCCCGATCATAATTTCTCAAGAATTCATTTTAGACTTAAATACAGATACCAAGGAGGAAGTAGATCGTGTACATCGATCACTTTCTAATGTTAGTGATCACTCAATGAAAACTAGATATATTAAAGGTTACTCTAAGAGATTAATTCGTGCATTATACTCTTTGGTTTTAGAAGATACAGGGGTATGGGAAGATGAAATCATTAAGATGAAGGATGCCATAATAAACTATTGCTCTATTGACGGCGCCTTAGTTGAGTATCTGTATGCTTGTTACTTGGATAGTAGCAATGTACTTGTTGAAGAGTTTCTGGAAATTGCAGATGAAGTATATCGCTATTTTGAGAACGCTTTAAATAAAATGGCCGCTTCCAGAAATTCAGTTGGCTAACAACATATTGACGCTCGTAGTCACTCTGAGAAGCGATCCAGCCCCTAAGTCCGTCGGGACATCACTGGCAAGATTGAAAGGAGAAAATATGATACTTGGGTTGTATGAAGCACATTTACCAGTAAGTAACTTACATCAATCTATCGAATTTTATTCTAAATTAGGATTAGAGCTGGCCTGGAGAGATGAAGATACAGCGTTCTTCTGGATTGAAAAAGAAAAGAGTTGGGTCGGTCTATGGCAAGGCAAAGAGCATAAAACTTCTTATCATCCATCATTAAGGCATATAGCATTTCGAGTGAGTTATGAAGATCTTAAAGACAGTGTGAAATGGCTTCAATCAATTGAAATAGAGCCTGTCCCATTTGGAAAAAGAGATTCAATAAATCCATTTGTAAGGCCTAATCAGGGAAATGCTTCAGTCTACTTCAATGATCCAGATGGAAATAGTTTAGAATTAATGTGTTTTGTAAGTGTCCCTGAAAACTTAAAGAATATATCCAATAAATTATCAATCGAAGAATGGGAAGACCTTTTGAAGAGATAAAAACTAAAGAATGTATTTGGGGATTTAAAAGAAGTATCAGCATCAGATAACATAATATTCAGGCTGCGGCTCCTGCGGAGCCTTGGTCTACCGAATGAAAGCGCTTCATAAAAAAATATTAAACTACGTTGAAAGTATGAATACAGAAACGTTAGGGGAAATAATTGCTAGTGGAAGGGGATTTAAATGCATATTAGAGGAATAATTCTTGAAGGATACTCAAATGCCGGGAAGACTTCAGTATTAAAAGCAATTAAACGTTATCAATCACAAGAAGAATCCTCAGAACGGAGCGTAGTTATTCTTGGAGAACATTATTCTCAAATTTCGAATAATAAACATGGAGAATATGTAAGTCTAACCCGGGAAGGACACATTGAGTTACTTAAAGAGCGGGTTGACATGCTAAAGAAACTTAACGAATGGGCAATTCAACTTGGTCCTGCATCTAGAGGATCTAGGGGACTATTTTATGTTCTGGAGAGGTTTCACTTAAATCATAGAGCTGCATTTGTAGATTCGGATTTGGATGAGATAAATAAAATAGAAGAACAGCTTGAGTCTTTAGGTGCCAGGTGTATTTTGCTTACAATCTCGCCCGAAGTTGTAGAAGAAAGAATTAAAAGTAGACAACCAGAAGAATGGATCTATAAAACAGAAGAAGAAGTAAGATCGTCGGTAAGTGAATTATTAAGATTCCAAAATGTATTAAGACATCAAGCTCAAATCTCAAGAGTTCCAACAATAGAAATCAATACAGATGATAAGAATTGGGATGAGTATGTAAGGGTAATCATGGAGGGCAACGACATTGCCTAACCAGATGTTCAAGCATTGTCGCTAGTGCTCCTTGGTCGGGTAGAAACTATAAACAGAAGAATGTATCCAGCCAGTCGTATCAGGCATTCGCCAGTCGTCGTGAACACAAAATGTTAGATGAAATCAGTTAAAATCAAAATCAATATGAGGTGCGTAATGGATCGTAAGATTATTCAAACCGCAAAAGAGATAGCAATAAGAATTATTCGCGAAGCAGGTCTAATCTCTAAAGAGAAGTTTGATAACTTTGTTGAACTGAGATCTAAAGATGAATTTGGGGATGTGGTTACTGAAGTAGATCATATCTGTGAAGAAATCATTATCAAACAAATACAAGACGTATTTCCAAGTCATCAGATACACAGTGAAGAGGCAGGGCTTATCGGAACTAAGCACGATTGGTTATGGTTAATTGATCCTTTAGACGGAACTAATAATTTTGCGATTGGTTTACCTGTTTTTACGATATCAATTACCTTAATGTACAAAAGAGAGCCTGTGCTTGGAGTGGTCTATGAACCTCTAACAGAACGTTTATTTGTATCTGTTATTGGTGAAGGGACAAGCTGCAATAATCGACAAATACAAATTAAGAGTAACCCGAATATTTTCAAAGGAAATATAGGTTGGATTCAAGGTCACAGAGTACAAAACGACCCACAAGCAGTAAAACTAAGACAACACATTGATATTAGATTTAAACGAATGTTAAGATTATGGGCTCCAACGCTTCAATGGTGTATGTTGGCCAAAGGAGATATTGATGGAATTGTTCTGTACAATTCTGAAGGTGATGACTTGTATTCAGGTATCTTAATGGTTAAGGAAGCAGGGGGGCTTGTTATAGATTTTGATGGAAATAAGTTTAACGGAATGAAAGAAGAACCTTATTTAATTGCATGTCACCCAGACCACAAAGAAGAATTATTGCAAATTGTAAGAGAAGGATTGAGTTAACACCTAGAAGCAACTGACTTCATCTAACATTTTATCCACGCTTCGGAGCTTGACAGCTCCTCGGTCCGCGAGAAGCAATCGGCAGGGAAGAGAATTCAGCGGACACATCCGCCCTGACTAACCGTTTCATGGCCGGACTATTGAGAGTCCTTAAGTCGGTTGGACGTCATGGATGCAGGAACGTTATACGACAATCTCTAATTATATTTATGTGGGCTAAATGCATAGAAGCAGGGAGGACATATTAATGATTAGAACAGTTTCACTTTGTGTTATCCGAAGAGGGGAAGAACTACTGTTAGAAGAGTTTTTTGATGAGGATGTAGGCATAACTTATTATCGACCTATAGGGGGAACCGTTGAATATGGAGAAAGTAGTAAAATCACCGTAATTCGTGAAGTCAAAGAAGAAATTGATGCAGATATTTCAGAACCTTTCTTAATTGGTATTATTGGAAATATATTCAAATAACAGGATCAAATTGGGCATGAAAATGATTTTATTTATGAGGCTGAACTTATGAATAGATCACTTTACGATTTGGAAGAAATAGATGGTATAGAAGGAAGTAAACCCTATAAAGCAGTATGGAAAACACTAAATTATTTTAAGAGGAATTTGACAGTAAAACTGGTACCAGATGGGTTACTAGAGTTGCTTCAAGACGGAACAGATGGAAGATATATTAAACACTTAAGTAAACGATAGCTTGAGGGATATGAAGAAGATGGGGCTTATAACAACGTATTCACTTCACTCTGCGTGCTAACACCTTAGGTCCGGCCGAAGTTATGATCAGGGAAGTGAACAGCCGGACAACCCTACGAGCCTAAGTCTGGCGACCCGTTCCCTTCGGTAACTTAAGGCTCTCGAGTCGTGAATAAAGAATAAATTTATTCGAAAGATGGTGAAATGATGAGTGTTATAAATACTGAATCCGTACAAAACGAAATTATGAAAGATATCGAAACAAAATATGGATGGATTGTACATGCAGTTGAATCAAACTATTTGGGCTATGGTAATTTAAAGTGGATTATGACAACTAACATCGGGCCCATCTTTGTTAAACAATATTGCAAGATAAGGTATCGACGCGGATTAGATGGGGTTCGAGACGCACTGAAGTATCAACATCTTATGCATCTTGATGGAATTCCTTGTCAGCCAGTATATAGTTTCAACAGTGAATATATTCATACCACATTTTCCGGCGAGGATTATATGATTTCTGGTTTTAGCACAGGGAATTTAATAAAAGCAGGGCAATTAAACAGTCTTCAGATGTATAGTCTTGGTGAAGCTACTGGTCGTATGCATATGTGGATGAAAACACATATGCCGAAATTACCATACTTACAGTGGGAGTTACCTTCAAAGGCAGAGATGTTTGAAAAGATACAAGCAAATCTAAATGAAATGAAAAAAATGACTAATCAAAGATACATAGAAGCTATAGAGAATCAAAGAATTATTCTTAAAGAATTAGATTTGGATATATTTAATGAGTGTGCTAAAGGATGGGCGCATTGGGATATGCATGTCGACAATTTATTATTTCATGAAGATAGGTTAGAAGATATTTTAGATTTTGATAGACTACACTACGTATATTCAGATTTCGACATTTCTCGGGCAATACTCTCAAGTGCACTTTTAGATAACGGGAAATTAAATGTTGAGTCAACTAGGGCATATGTTGATGGTTATAGAATTCATACTAATCTTACGATAGAACAGTTGGTACTATCGATTAAATTAACTTGGTACAAAGAGTTTAAGTGGGTACATGAAAAGTATAGTCAAGATAAAGCAATGAGTCGGTTTATCGAGGAAATGATTTGGATAGGGAATGAGTGGGAGAATCTCGAAGAGATATTCACAACTATCTTTAAATAATGATTGTGGGTCAATTCGGACTAGTCAGCGCCAGCCCTATGAGGTTAAATCCGTCGGACCAGGAGCGATATATCTTACGCCTCTCGGGTTCTTAGATACAGGAATGTTATCGGAAATATTCGTAAACACTTTATTTTTTGGGGGCATCAAGGATGAGTAAAAAAACAATAATTATTGAAGATTACAAAAATGAATGGCCTGAAATGTTTTCTGATCTGAAATCCATCATAGAACAAAGACTCGGGGATCTAGTACTTAGAATTGAGCACGTTGGTAGTACCGCAATACCTGGACTAGTGGCAAAACCTATTTTAGATATTGATGTAGTAATTGATTCTATGGACTTGCTTCCAGATGTAATTCAAGGATTAGAAAGTTTAGGTTACTATTATGAAGGAAATTTGGGTGTTGAGAACAGAGAAGCTTTTGCAAGAAAAGATGCAAATGTTCCTTATAGTATAGTAAAAATACAGAGACCTGAACATCATTTATATGTTTGTAATAAAGAGAGCAAAGAGTTATTAAGACATATATCGTTCAGAGATGCATTAATTAGCAATCCCGAATTTGTAGTCGAATATGGCAATCTAAAGAAAGAACTTGCTATTAAATATGGAGAAAATCGTCAGTCTTATACGGAAGGGAAGACCGAATTTGTAAATAAAGTAATTAATGAATATGGAAAAAACTTGTAGGTTGCTCAATGGGATTAAAACATCCGATAGCAAATTAACCACGCTGCGGGGTTAACGCCTCTTGGTAGATCAGGTATAGGTCGTAAAGCAGCAATAGAAGCATTTAAGATGTACAAAGCAAATTGGAAGATTTCGCAAATGGAGAGCAATCTTCCGGCAAGGACATTTTGGAGAAGTGTAATAGAAGGTTTTAAAGGAACTAATTACACTGAACACTATGTACAAGATCGAAAAAAATATATACAAGAATTTAGTACAAGAAATTAAAAGCATTTAATGAAAACTAATTCAGCACGGCATCGTCTACCAACATATTTACCTGCGGACCGGCTGGTACCTATCCTAGGTCCCCTCGAGGCATTCCAAGGAAGTGGCCCGGCTACGGGGAGGTTATACGACAGAATCAAAAACAATAGAAAAAGAGGGTCATATAACCCTCTAAATACTAGAATTCTGCAATTCACTAAATAGTTGTAGGGCATCTTTGAAACCTTGTATGTAGATACTTCTTTCTAGGATGGATTGGAGTGAGATTTGTGCGTCTTCGTAAAGAAAAACTGTATGTTGAAGTTGATCGGGCAAAGCATCACGAAGTGTTTTAAAATATTCATCTGTCTCAGCAGAAAGCTGAGTGAACTCCCTATGACACTCCAGAAGCTTAGTATAGAGCAAATCTAAACGTATTCTTATCAGTGGTTCTGTTAATGATTCTACAGTATTAATCATATTTAGTTCCTCCTTCAATTAACTCTATAAAGTTATTATATGACCTCTTAGAGTTAATTACAAGGTGAATATTTGACTTTGTAGAGTTAAAACTTCGCTTTCTGTTGATGATTGCTAATATGAAAGATAAGATAGAAATTACGGAGGGGAAAAGATGAACATAATCAAGTGTAATATACGAGAACTCATGGCAGAACATCGAATAGATGATATAACAGAATTGATGGCAAAATCGGGCTTAAGCCGGAATTCGATCAATAAACTCTATAGGGAAACAAATATAGAAACAACAAAGCTGGAAACCTTATTCAAGCTATGCGATACATTTAATTGTAAATTATCTGATTTGATTGAATACGTACCAGGAGCAAAATAAATAGTGAAGGTCGATTTGAGAAACGATTCCGTCCTATAACATAATATTCAAACATTGCTCCTTCGGAGCCCGGCACTGCGGATGGATTTCGAGAAGAGTTTCAGCAAACATCCCCTTTGGGGTTCATAAATATAGAAACGTTGTCCAATACCCCCAATCAAAACAACAAGCATAGGAGCAATATTATGACAATCATGTTCAAAGAGGTAAAAGACATTGATACACACGCAATTCAAGAACTGTTTCACTCGGTGGACTGGAAATCAGGAGATTTCCCAGAAGATCTTAGACAAGCAATAAACAACTCGCATACGGTTATTACTGCATGGGATGATACCAAACTAGTTGGCTTAATAAATGCATTGTCTGACAGCGTGATGACAGTATATTTTCATTACATGTTAGTACACAAAGAATATCAATCATTAGGAATTGGTAAGAGAATGATGGAACAAATGCTTAGTCGATATTCTAATATCAAAACAAAAGTGCTTATATCCTATGATAGTGCAGAAAAATTCTATGAAATATTTGGATTTAAGCCAGAAGAAGGAACTAAAGCCATGTTTATTTCAGATATGGTATAGCATCTTGTTAGTTTATCAAAGAAGTTGGGATCATCTGATAACAACACGGTAATACGTAGGGGCATCGACCCCGTTTGAAGTAAAGATTCCGATCAGATGAGATTTGATTATAGATGGATTTGTTTTTGAGAAGGTCGCTATATAAAGCTTCAATTCGGATATGAAGGGATACCAGATGATAAGTTATAAACCATTTCAAAAATTATTGATTGACAGGGAAATCAAGAAGCAGGATTTATTGAAGATGACGGGGATTTCATCGGCAACGATGGCAAAACTTAATACGAATGAGTATGTATCGTTAGAAGTAATCGATAAATTATGTACGGCATTGGGATGTCAGCCCGGAGATCTATTGGAGCATATAGTAGATCCGAAACCAAGTTAAAGAAGAAAATAATAAGTTAGTCAATCAGAGAATCGATTCCGCCGTATAACATTATATTCAAACTATGGCTCTTAACGAAGCCATAGTCTGCTGGAGGTGTATTTTATGGAAGCGCTTCAGCATACATATTTAAAAACGCTGAACGTCGTGAGTACAGGAACGTTTTGTGAGATTATCGCTAATGTTAAAAGCAAGGAGGAATAACGGTGAGTCGAAGGCAAACTTTAGCTAGATTTAGAATCAATCTTAAATGTTTTCCAAGAGATAACCCGAATGTTGGTTTCGAGTGGTGATTACAGAAACGTTATCGTAAAGCTTAGTGAAGGTGTATTTATAAATGATCAAAATCCGATAATTGGAGGTTACTTATGAGAGCATTCACTGTAGAAGCAGTTTTTATTGATCGTGATGGAACGATCGGTGGTTCAGATGAAGTCCTTTACCCGGGGGAATTTGAATTGTTTCCGTACACTAAAAAATCTATGGCAAAATTAAAAACACTTGGAATTAAACTGTACGGATTTACGAATCAGCCCGGTATTTCAAGAGGTGAAGCTACAAAAGAAGCATTTGTAAGAGAAATGATAGAATTTGGCTTTGATAATGTTTTTATATGTCCGCATCAACATACTGAGAGATGTGAGTGCCGTAAACCGAACCCAGGAATGTTACTTGACGCTGCTAAGAAAAACAATTTAGATTTAAGTAAATGTATTGTAATTGGGGATCGATGGTCTGATATTTTAGCAGGTCATCATGCTGGATGCAAAAAGATATTAGTTTTGACTGGAGCAGGGAATGAAGCTTTAAATAAATACAGACATAAATGGTCAAACACAGAAGCGGATTTTATTGCAAGTGATTTCAAAGAAGCAGTTAATTATATTATTAGTCTGGAAGGAACGATTGAAGCGGGCCTAAGGTAGCAACTAACTAAGATAAGATATATTTTAAAAAAATAAATATAACAGGAGGAATTAGCATGAAATTTATTGTTTCTGCTAGCGTTCTCAATGAACATAATGAGATTTTACTCATGAAAGGTCGAAGAGGCTGGGAAATGCCTCAAGGTTGTGTTGAAGAAGGAGAGACTATAAGGGAGGCAGCAGTTCGAGAAGTGAAAGAGGAAACAGGGATTGACATTGAATTAATTAAATTTTGTGGTTTGTATCAGAACATAACGCGTGGCGTATGCAACAATATATTTACTGGAAAACCGATTGGTGGAGCTTTAACTACCAGTGATGAAAGTGAAGAGGTGGGCTACTTTACTTTAGAAGAAGCTGGGCAAATGATAACATGGGGGAATTTCTATGAAAGAATTCATAATGCATTAGATGAGAAAAGCCATCCTTTTTTGATTGAATTTTCAGAATAAGGTCACTCATTATGGTAGACTCCACCTTAAAGCCGCTCCTATCTTGGTTGGTGATGTTCTAGACAAACACCATTCGACCCAAGATCGGGGCGCTTTTTATATGCTTGTACCTTCGTAACTCAGGTTTAATTGCGCTAGTTTTCTAATCAAAATACAGATATGAGAGTAGTTTAATATAAGGAGCAGCCCGAGAATACAGGTTGCTTCTTTTTTTGCTTTTACACTTCGCAAATGGAACATTGTGGGTTATATTGGATATGATTTGGTTCTATAGTAGAGAAATGGAGAGGTGGTCAACCTTGGATGAAAATGTACGCTTTCCGATAGGAAACTTTGAGCCAAGTCTTAAATTCTCTAATGAGGACCGCATCCACATCATTGGTCAAATTCCCGGAATTACGAAGACCTTAAGAGAGATTACACAACATCTCAATGATGATCAACTTTGTACTCCTTATCGTGATGGCGGTTGGACGATCACACAGATTGTGCACCACCTTGCTGACAATGACATGAACGCTTATATCAGATTTAAGAGAGCCTTGACTGAAGATGAACCGATGGCAAGCTCATATCGAGAAGATTTATGGGCATCATTACATGATTACAGGAATACGCCCATCGAAGATTCAATTTTGTTGATGGAGATACTGCACAAGCGATTTCTCACGTTGTTGTATGGTTTACATGCCGATCAGTTTAGACGAAAACTCCGAACAGAAGTGTTAGGTACAATTTCATTGGATATTGCTCTACAAAGATTTGTATGGCACGGGCAGCATCATATTGCTCAAATTAAATCTTTTATAACATCGCAGAGGTGGTAGGGTTTTATACATCTCAAGTGTGGAGGTAACATATGTGTAAAAGTGAATTGAATTTCTAATGAGGAGCCTTGGTCTGCTACTATCAATCACCTAGGATCTGTATGTAAACGGATTCAGAACTAGATGAGTGACTGCACTTGAGATATAAAATCAAATAGAAGTAAATCTTGATTAGGGAGATACAAATGTTAATTGAAGATGAAAAAGTATACCCTGATTGCGCAGTTGAAATAAGAACTGTCGACGTTGGCGGTTTAACAAAACCACAGCTTATACAGAAACTGGACCAACACTCTATTTTATTGAATAGATATGGAGAACAGTTGTTATATGATGAAAGATTTATAGTTTCCAGTACAAAGCAAAGTTTGCAAACGGTTGAGTTGACCGTCAGACAACTTGGATTTTCGGATGGTGCTACGACTTTTCAGCTCTTTCGAAGAGC
The DNA here is from genome assembly GCF_001908275.1 of Paenibacillus xylanexedens. NCBI lineage: Bacteria > Bacillati > Bacillota > Bacilli > Caryophanales > Paenibacillaceae > Paenibacillus > Paenibacillus xylanexedens. The sequence goes on from NZ_CP018620.1 coordinate 3,523,990, forward strand.
AAATGATCTTGGGTTAGAATGTTGTCCGGTTGAGTTAGGACCTTATCTAAGAATGCAATATTTGGATCAGCCCGAGATATGTTCTACCAATATTTCAGAGGGTAACAAAGCTCCGTCCGGCTCTATTACTGTAGCATCTGAAGCCCTTGCGGTGGATAACGATTTTCCAAAAGGTTTTTATCTCAGACGAATAAGCGACACGTTATGGTTACGAGGATATCTTGCCGACCATTTGCATATTTGGAGCCCTCATGATCGCTTTATCTTCTGTAGGGCTCAGCTTTCTATTGTATGAAGATCAGAAAGGTATTTTTGAAAGCAAAGGAGTGAAGGACCAATGGATATCAAAAACAAAAGCGGAGATGTGCTTGGAAAAATTCAAATTGAATCCTTACGCAATGATAATGCGATTGACCGGATCGTCATTGACTTAAAGCCTGGTGAAGGGAAGGCGATATACACCGCAGATGTTACAGAGAACCAATTCACGCAACAGACCAATTATGCAGCTATTCCATGGGAAGACGGTTTGGAACAATTGCAGAAACATTATTCTCCATGGCAGCCGAAATTTCCGATTGATTCTGATATAGATGCCATTCATGTATTTTATGGATTTGATAATTTAACTCCGCAAGAAATTGATGAAATGATTGAAGAAAGTAACAGGTCACGTAGAGATGTAGTGATACGAGACCTGAAGCCCAATAAGAAGGTTGTGGGCATCGGCATCACGTATAAAGAATACGGTGGTTATAAATTTAATATTTTCGGGACAACAAAAAGCCGGATCACATTGCCTGATCATGGTGGTACTACGGTTAAACAAGCAGCCATACGTGGCGTCGAAGCATTTTATATTTTCGATGACCAAACTTCCCAATTGATATGGATCGAAGAGGATGTGCATGGGAAGGCGCTGCAATACGAGATCATTGGCAGAAACATGTCAGAAGATCTTGTGATGAAGATTGCGAAGTCAATGAACGGATAAATGATGATATTAATCTGAGTGAGGTGCAGCGATGAGTTACAAAGCTATTCTCATAGACCAATTAAACGCCTGTTATCATGACAAGAGCTGGTTTATACCGCTGCATGATATTTTGACAGACCTCAATGCGGCGGAAGCCTCTTATGTAAAGAATGAGGGGGAGCACTCCATTTGGGCGATCGTCAATCATCTTATTTTCTGGAATGAGAAGTGGCTTGAGAGATATATTGCCGAACAGGTCGACGGGCAGAATTCAGTGAATAATGAGGATACATTCGACATAGATCCGTCTAACTTGAATGATGTGGAATGGCGCAAGGCATTACATAGACTGAAAACCGTCTTTAGTGATTGGAACAGGGCACTCGAAGATAGTGAAGAACATAAATTGACCCGTGAAATCCCTTCCTATTTTAACGCGCCATGGTGGGGAGTTGTATCAAATCTATGTATTCATAATGCCTATCATATTGGCCAGATCATGCTGCTCAAAAAATCAATGAAACACACGTAGTACACGCTGTATTACATTTATGAAATTATACTTAAGCAAAGGAAGATGACTATCATGGAAAAAGGCAAAATTATATTTTTGAACGGTGTAACCAGCTCTGGTAAAACTTCAATTGTAGAGGCGATGCAATCATACGATGATCCGTTTTTCTATGTTGTGGCTAATGATTTATTTGAAAATACGATCGGTGATAAACATCTACAGACGGATTACTGGAAGTATCTGAGTGAAGCAATTGTAATGATGTATCATACGGCAAAAGTATTTTCAGACCATGGCAAGCATGTTCTGATCGATGGCATTCTTGTGGAAAGACCGGAGCTCGCGCCGCATTATGAACAAGTTAAACAGATTTTTAAAGGGTATCCACTGGATATTGTGGAACTGCACTGTCCCCTCGACATCTGTCGTCAGCGTAACATTGAGCGTGGTGATCGCAGAGAAGACCAATCGGATGAACAGCATCGAATCATGGCCCAAAACATCAACTATAGCTATTCAATTGATACAAGTATGAACACACCGGAAGAATGTGCAGAGAAGATTATTGCAGCGCTGTTCTAAACACAACGTTATGGGAGTTGGTGACCATTCGTTCCGCATACTGGAGGTATTTTCTATATGTTGTTGAGCATAAATTGAACGTGCTGATCGAATGTTGGCAAGAAGGTCTCTATGTGCAAGGTTTAATTCATGATATATCCAAGTTCTTTCCGCAAGAATTTATTCCCTATGCAATTCATTTTTATTCACAATAGAAGGATGAAGACACCCATCTAAGATGGAAGAACGCATGGCTACATCACCAAAACCATAACAAACATCATTGGGAGTATTGGATTGTAAATAGGAATACAAAAGAAGCTCTGCCCATGCCTAAGAAATATCTGATAGAAATGGTATGTGATTGGAGGTCTTTCTCAAGAAAATGGGGACGTAAAGTGAAAGATTCTAATCTGGTAGAACGAATGATACATTCACAAGATATTATTTTACATCCAGTGACGAGAGAACAGCTTGAACAGTTATTTATTAGAAAGGATGAGAAGTTCATATGATCATTTGAAGCAGAGCGTTATTGCAAATAAAGATACTCGATACCGTGATAATTAAGCAAAAAGCTGAATTCCGAAACTGTGGAGGTTATGATGACCATTCATACGATTGAATTAACTCAGGAAAATCTGATTGGTTCTTTTACCAATGAGGTAACCCCCATTTTGAGCGTGAAATCTGGTGATTCCATTCGTTTTCAGACGCTAGATGCGGGCTGGGGAACAGGTGTGAGTTATGTGGAACGCATGAAACCTTTTGATCGACAAGGTGAAAAAGATGGAGGTCATGCCTTAATCGGTCCGATCTATATCGATGAGGCGAAGCAAGGGCAGACGTTGGAGATTGTTTTCAATGAGATCGTACCCGGGAGTTACGGGTTTACTTCCGCTGGCGGATATCCGAACTGGCAGAACCAGAAGTTACATCTAACAGAGGTTGAAGAACTGTCGCTGAATTGGACACTTGATCGCCAAACGATGAATGGAACCTGTGAAATAAAAGGAAAGTCCTTCACTGTATCTCTCTCGCCGTTTATGGGTGTAGTGGGCATGCCGCCAGAGTCGGGTGGAATTCATACGACTTGGCCGCCTCGCTACTGTGGAGGGAACATCGACTGTAAGGAACTGGTGCAGGGAAGTAAATTATATTTACCTATCCCCGTAGACGGAGGTTATCTCGCGATTGGTGATGGTCATGCACGGCAGGGAGACGGTGAAGTCAGCTGTCAGGCCATTGAATGTCCAATGGAGGTTGTTGATGTCACGCTTAATGTGATTGATGATATGATTTTGACCAATCCTCGTGCACATACGCCGTCCGGCTGGATTACCTTCGGGTTTCATGAAGATCTTAATGAGGCTACGGTTCAAGCATTAGACGGGATGCTCAATCTGATGGGTGAGTTGTACGGACTAGATCGAGTGGAAGCGATTGCACTTGGAAGCGCGGTAATTGACCTGCGTATCACCCAAATTGTGAATGGTGTTAAGGGTGTGCATGCTGTCCTTCCACATGATGCCTTTAAGTAACTTGAGGCTTGTTATACGTCGCATTAGATGTTTTTATTTTTCCACAGAAGAACAGGAGGGAATATATGAGTGATCCGCGTTCAACATACAGTATCCAAACGGCAGTGTTAAGTTTACAAGAGGAATTAGAGAGGTTAAAGATACAGGCGGTAATGGGGTGGTCCAAAGAATTTCGAAATCTAGAGTGGTATGGTTTGAAAAATGGAATGCGTGTATTGGAGGTTGGAAGCGGACCAGGTTACATTACAGAGCAACTATTGAACAGTCTGCCGGACAGCGAGCTTACCTCTCTTGAGATTGATCGTTCACTGCAAGCACAAGCCAAAGAACGGCTGAAAGATATTCCTTCCACGCGATTACAATTTGTAGAGTCTTCCATCTACCAGATGGATCTGCCTGATGATTCTTTTGATTTTGTCGTGGCAAGACTGATCTTTCTTCACTTGAACAATCCTGACGAAGCTGCACAAGAGATATATCGTGTACTGAAGCCTGGCGGCCGTCTTGCCATTATTGATGTGGATGACGGCGTTTTTGGAGCAGTGAATCCTGATGTTCCTGCTTTGCATACGGTATTAATGAAAATTTCGGACTATGTAGCACAACACGGTGGTAATCGTTTAATTGGCAGAAGTCTGCCGCGTCTCCTTTCTGAGAGCGGATACATCGATGTTGACATTGATTCTGTCCTTCAACATAGTGATCTGTTAGGCATAGAAGGGTTTAAGCATCAGTTTAATCTTAATCGTTTTGTACATTTTGCTGAAAAAGGTGTGATCAGTTCGGAGGAATTTGCTCAGCTGCAACAAGCCTCTGAAGCGATAAATCATTCGCCGGAAGCCTATGCCATGATGAATTTCATTACAGCTTGCGGGACGAAGCCATTGACATAGCTGGGTTGAAACTAATTAGGGACGGAGGATGGGGATGAATATCGTTCAATCTTTTCAGGAATTAGTAGTTCGAGGGGATCATCAGGGTATGATTGAGTTACTGAAAAACTTCGAACAATCCAGGAAATTGTCTGTCCATGAACGAGGCTGGGTCTACTGGAATATTTCAGATGGTTATGCCTTGTTAAGGGAGCCGGAACTGCTTTATGCCAATCACCGGCAATTCTTCAAATGGGGGAAAGAAAATCTCGCCCCGGAGCAGTTACACTGGATTGTTTCGGATTCAACACAAGCGTTGTCATTATCTCTGGGAAACTACTTTGATGATTGGATTGATTGGTACCAATATGCTTGCGAGTATGCCCCGAAGTTGGATACCAACCGAGGTGTTCGATTCGAGAGCCATCGGGCTTTGGGTGGTTCGCTTTGGGTTTTGGAGAGATACAGTGAAATGGACAGTGTGCTTGAAAATATGAACCAACTCATACAAGAAGATGAGTCATGGTCCAATATTCTTTTTGCCCGGATTACATACAACAAACAACGTCTGACTAGGCTTTATCATGCGGGTGACGTTGCTGGAGTCCAAGCTCTTGTGAACGAAACGATGGACTGGATTGAGGACATCAATATTGGAGCAATGCCGATTTCAAGAAAAGATGAAGTGGTCGGCAGCTGGGAGGATATTAATGTCTCCAGAAATTCGCAGAGAGATATCAACATTGCGTTAAACAATTTGGCCTGTATTTTAACGGATATCGAAAGGTATGAGGAAAGTGTGAAATTGTTTATGCAGATACAGGAACGGGGTCACCACGTGAATGCATATGGTTTTTCCAAATGTATATATTCGATCTGGAAGACAAGAGGGGCTGAGGCAGTTAAAGATGCATTAGCAGATAATGCATCTTATGAAATAGTGGACCTTGTGAGAAATACTCCTGAACTATTAGAGATCAAAGGTTTAGCATAAATTAATTGAAGTTGGCAGAAGTTTGCACAACAACGTGAAAGGAGTGATGTGATATGAGAAACAATACGAATCTGAGTAGAAGAAATAAAGTTGCCAAAGGTGTTTTTGTCTAGCGCAGAGGACCCAAGAAAGGGTTCCGAGGGATTCCTCTGTGTAATTTTCACGAGGAGGAATTTCAATTTATGATTCATTTAAAACGTGTATCGGTGGATAATTGGTATGCATGTACTCAACTGAATGTAACGGAAGAACAGAAAAAAAGTTTTCCCGCGCCGGTTGTATATTGGATTGCTGAATCCAAAGTAGTGGAAGACTTTCAACCCATGACCATCTATTTTGATTCGGATCTGGTTGGTTTTGCTGTGTACTCAGATAAGCCGGATCATGAGGACAACTACTGGCTTCTTGCTCTAATGGTAGATACAAAATATCAGGGCAGAGGTTATGGAAGAGAAGCGCTTAGGAAGTTGATTGATCTAATGAAAGAATTGTTTAATTGCAAAAGCATCATGATTGGACACAGGCCGGAAAATCGTATCGCCGGGAATCTGTATGAATCACTTAGTTTTCAGAGAGTAAGTGAAGGGCTGATTGATGGCGAAGTCGTTCGGCTTCTAACATGCAAGTAGTGCCAAAACATACGCGATTTGGATTATAAAGGAGGTAGCTTGTCTTTGAAGCATGTACACATTATTTTCTCATTACTCTTTATCATGTTAGGAATTGTGATTATTACGATCTCAAAAATGATTGAAGAGGTGATTCCCAAGCTAGGGTATGCAGCATTCCAGTCAGCAGCAGCTGGCAGTTATGATTCGAGTGCTTATCAAGTGGATTTGGTACTGAATTATTGGATAGCCGCGATATGCATTTTGGGTGGAGTTATCTGTTTATTAGCTAGAATGAATTGGGTTCAGAACTACATTCGTGAAATGAATATAAGAAACAGAGCGTTTGATGAAACTCATAATTATGACGACACAAGAGAACTGAAATAGGTTATGATATGACATAAAAAAAGAAGGGGCGGATATACATGATTACATTCCAATACTTTGAACCGGAAGATTTTGATCAACTGATCGAATGGAGTGGGGATGAAGCATTTTTGCTCCAGTGGGCCGGCCCTCAGTTCCAATATCCACTTTCCAGAGAGCAGCTATCGGATTATTTGCATGGTGCCAATGATAAGAACACTTCAAACAAGTTCATTTATAAAGTGATGGATGAATCAACTCAGGAGATTGTGGGACATATTGCTCTTGGCGGGATTGATCGATATAATCGTTCAGGGCGTATCGGTAAGGTGCTTCTTGGTAAGCCATACCAGGGTAAAGGTTATGGAAAGCAAATGATCAATGAGGCACTTCGAATTGGATTTGAAGAGGAGAAGTTGCACCGGATCAGTCTGGGCGTATTTGATTTTAATGTCTCAGCCATCCGATGTTATGAAAAAGCGGGCTTTGTACAAGAAGGACTTATTCGTGATGCGAGAAGATATGAAGATACATTCTGGAATCTAATCGAGATGAGCATATTAGAAAACGAATGGAAGAAATGACTTCTCAAAAGGACTCATCATACTTGAGAGGAGGGTTACCCTCTCGTCATGCTGAACATACTGAAAAAGCTGACTTTTTGGTTTGTTATTTTCTCGCTAACCGTATGTTTCATTAATCTATCAGGAAACGATGATAAGAATATTCTGATTTACCTAACGAATCCTATAAATCCGTTGCTGAATGACTGGTTGACCAAAATAAATACAAATCCAGAGACGAACTCATTGTTCAGGCCGTTAATATACTTGTTCCATTTGATTTTTTGGGGCGGAGTGGGGTTCATCCTGGATCGCCTCATTATGAAGCTAAACCGTAAAGGGTAGAAACAACGACGTGTACGAAATTTAAATGGGGATGTTCACCTGTCATCTGAATGATAGGCGAACATCCCCTTAATTACTTGCTTCCTGGTTTATTTCAATGATCCCCGTATCAATAAATTCCTTCACAGGCACACCGTTGCTAGCGAGTAACAGGGTCTCCATCATTTTGGCACCCCAGACTCCTTCATTCTGCGAAATAACGGCAGACAATTGACCGTTGAGCAACCCGTTTTCACTGGTCGGGCTATCACCGAACGCGATTAAATGCCGGTTAAGGCCTTTTGCTTTCCAGATCAGGGTAGAAGCAGAGACAGAAACAAAATCGAGCCCGATAATCGCATTGAAGTGAGGGTGAGCTTGAATCATGTTCTCCATATCGGACATGGCTTGATCTTCATTCCCTTGATGATAACGAACTTCCAAGATTTCGATGTCTGTTTCACTGCGGATATAATCAATGAATCCATTAAGCCGCTGTTGCAAACCTTGCATCTCCTCCAAACCATTCTCGACAAGAATCATGCCTTGATTATGCAGAAGTCTTGTAGTTGTCATCGCGAATTGCTGGCCGGTACGATAGTTATCGGCGCCCACATAAGCGATTCGGTGACTGGATGGAACATCTGACTCAAATGTAATGACCGGAATACCCGCAGCTTGGGCTGCATCAATAACGGGGGTAAGTGCAGCAGCATCCACAGGCGATATAGCGATTCCGTCCACATGCTGTTTGATCATATTCTCCATGATACGGATCTGTTGTTCGGTGTTGGCCTCATCAGGTGCGTTTACAATTAACGTGATATTGTGTTTCCCTGCATACTCCGTTGCATCCTTCGTGATCATCTCATAGGTTGGATACGTCATTGGATAAATAATACCGAAAGTTTTGCTCGCTGCAGATTTCTCTACAGGTGAAGTTGCAGGAAGTGTTGCAGCCATTTGTTGTGGACGAATGTGTGCCGAACCGGATGAAATGATCATCGGGAACAGCAGTATTAGTGTAAGTAAAAGTGCAAATCTGGCTTTATTCATACATGGGCTCTTTTCTCATATCTGATGGTCTGGCTTGCGATTCCTCGGTTCCTTGAGTTCGGTATTCTCTTGGTGTAAAACCTGTTGTTTTCTTAAATATATTGGAAAAATAGTGAGAGTCGTTGTAACCAACTTTATAAGCAATCTCAAAGGTTTTGTTGTTGGTTGTTTTCAGCAACTCCTTGGCTTTACCGATTCGAATCTGGGTTAGATACTCCGTTATCGTTTGACCGGTTTCCTGACTGAAAATCTTGCTTAGATGACTTGGACTGATTCTGACGTGTGCAGAAATCATCTTCAACGAGACCTGTTCGTTATTGTATTCACGGGATACATAGGCTTTCACCTGATCAATAACATCACTGTATTTTCCGGAGCACGCGGCTCTTCTCTGCCATAACAGGTTAAGCAGGGAACACAGATACTGGGTACAATCCTCCCAGCACGTGATCTTCCGGATCGTCTGCTGCAGGGAAGTAATATTCTCATCCGAATGGTCACTCATGCGGAACAGCTGATTCGCAAGCCGAAACGACTCCAGCGTAAGATCATTCAACAGATAGAAGCCATACGAGGAGGACTTCCAGTCGAAGGACTGTAATGGAGCGGCAAACTCCTGCACAAAATGGTCACGCAGATTGGGGCTGCCGATTTTGAGAAATTCAAGAAACGAATTCCTGTCGAGAAAAAGAGTTGTTTGCTCATCCAGGTTAATTTCACGTAGAGAAGCTCTGTTCTGAAGGGTGAGCCGGTTAATATATTTATCCTCCTCCGCTTCCAGATACGAGACATGAATTCCTTGCAGACGTTCCTGCTGACTGCCAATGCCCAGAATAATATTACATTTGAACGTATGCTCAAGCTCCATACGAACCCGCCCGCGAAGCTGCTCCAGATATACGGATATGTTGTCATCGGAGTGATACTTGAGCAGAAGCACCAACTCGGTCCGGCTTCGAATATAAGGAAGAAGTTCGACGTGGGGATCACGAGTTTCCTCCAGTATGGGAAGCAGCTTCTTCATCAGGGATTCCGGGTCCCGGGAGTCATCTGTTAATCGAACGTCGATAATGACAATTGTATAATACCGGGCCGAGAGTGGAAGTGAGAGTTGTTTGGCTGATTCAATCGCATCGGTTGTACCGATGAGTCCTCCGCACAGATCGGCCAGCAGTTTTTCTTTGGTGATCGTCCGGTTTGTCATGCGTTGATGTTCTTCATCCATTTGTTTGCTGACCTTATGAAGCATTTGGATTAGCTCTGCTGCACTAATGGGCTTTAGACAGTACTCGGTCACACCAAGTCGGATAGCCTCCTGGGCATAACTGAATTCATCATGACCGCTCATGATAATGATTTTGATATCAGGTTGTTGAGTGCGAACGATGGAGGTCAGTTCCAATCCGTTCATAAATGGCATTTTGATATCTGTAATCAGAATATCCGGAGCCCATTCATGAATTAGTGGTAACGCAAGTTCGCCGTCGGGTGCATCCCCGCAATAGTGAAAACCTTCCTTTTCCCAATCAATGCAGCTGCGTATATTCTCCCGAATTCCAATTTCGTCATCCACAATCATCACCTTTTTCAACGGTTAACCTCCTTGCTTTTGGGGATACGAATCATAAATGTGCTGCCTTCCATATACGTACTTTCCATTTCAACACCATAAGATGGTCCAAAATAGAGTCGAATCCGGTGATGTACATTGAGCAGACCGAATCCGCCTTCCTGCTCGTCATCTTGGGGTGAACGGGAACCGGCCGGCTTCTCCAGCTCTTCACGTAATTGTGCCAATCGATCCGCAGACATGCCAATTCCGTTGTCCTGTACGGTGAGAATGATGCTATTGTCCTCTACATATCCGTGTATGGATATCAGCCCTTGACCGCGTTTGTTCTTGATCCCATGATAGAGCGCGTTTTCAATCAGGGGCTGCAGCGTCATTTTCAAAATGGGATAATCCTGAAGCTCACGATCAACGCTGATCTCGTAGGTGAGAATATCGTGGTACCTCATCTGTTGAATAACCAAGTAACTCCGCGCATGTTCAAGCTCGGTTTGAATGGATACCCAGTCGAATCCTTTATTCAGACTCAAACGAAAGAACTTCGAGAGGGCCTGCACAAGTTTGATTACATTTTCTTTTTTCTCTGCTTCAGCCATCCATAGGATGGATTCCAACGTGTTATACAGGAAATGAGGGTTGATCTGAGCTTGCAGCGTACGTAGTTCAGCTATTTTCACCTGTTCATTCTCTCGAATGCTCTTTTCGATTAGCATTTTGAGCTTATCCAGCATCACATTGAAACTTTTGCCCAGATCAGCAATTTCGTCCGAGCCGTGTGGTGTGACTTTGGCTTCCAAGTAACCGTTTGCAGCTTTACGCATCTTGTTCATCAGGATCCGGATGGGAAGAATCAGTCGATTATTCAGGAAAAAATATAACGATATCGCAAAGAAAGCACTTAACAAAACGGTAATGATGATCAATTGGCGAATGCTATTGGCCTCTGCAATGATTTCCTGATAAGGAGCTACCCCGATCATTTTCCATCCGGTCTGTTTTGAGGTGCTGTATACAACAAACTGGGGCTTGGATCCTGCAGACAGGATAAAGCTGTCGTGCTGTAGATGTAAAGGGACCGATCGGATCTGATCCATCATGGTTATGGATGCCGGGGTGGCATCCGGCATGAAAAGTGTATTTCCGTATTGATCACTAATATAGAAAAAACCGGAATCCTTAATAGGGGTATTCGTCAAAAAATCATCAATGAACGAATCATTCAAATCAATTACTATGAACCCGATGACCTCATGTGTAATCCGCTCTTTGACCGTAGTTATAATTGAAAGCGCATTCTGTTTAGGGTAAGCAAACCCATCCAGCCTGTTATATTCGGCATAGGCTGCAGAATGAGGGATGCGCAGAATGGCATCCGGATACTGCATCAGATACTTGAAGTACGGGTTACGCAGCGGATTTCGTTCCAGCTTGAACACGCCTTTTCGTTCACTTATGCCTTTTCCATAGAAATTCACGAACGAGATATTAAGTACCTTGTCATACTTGTAGGTTTCCCGATAAAGATTGTATGTCTGAAGGATGGCTTTGGCTTCCGGGTAGGACTCCGATTGAGAATACAGGTATTGAAGCACTTGCGGGTTCTTGCCCAGTTCGAGCAGCCGTTCCGTATCCTCAAACAAGATGTCAATGTTCCTGGCAAGCTGGTCGGCAACCAGCTGTGTCGAGGCCTTGTTATGATTGGATACGACCGTATAGGATTTGTGGTAAGAAATCAATCCAACCACGATCAGTGGTACTGAACTGAGGATGATAAACATGCTGAGTAATTTAAGCCTGAGGCTTGAAGCAATCCATTGAATGAGTTTCAACGTATTCCACTCCATCTGAAGGGATCAAAAATGTATCATTAGTATAACATGATTTTCTAATATGTAAGAGAATCGCTAAATACTACACAATTAAACAAAGAAATTACACTTTCTAAACTCCATTTTTTGAAATTACTAAATTATTACATAAATAAAGTATGAGACTCCATATAAGCTCGGAATGAAAGCGTTCTATAATGTGGTCACACCACAAGGTGAAACGAAAAAAGGGAGGATCACAACATGCGAACCAAAAAAAAGTGGGGACTTGCCATAACATTGGCTATGGTGATGCTGGTCAGCACGGCATGTAGCAGTACCAATGGAGGAGCAGGCTCCGATAATGAAACTTCAACGAGTGGGAATGGCAGTACACCTGCCAGCGCCAAAACAATTACGCTTGGTTTTTCGCAGGTTGGTGCGGAGAGTGGCTGGCGTTCGGCGAATACCAAGTCGATTCAGGATTCAGCCAAAGAAGCGGGTTATGATTTGAAATTCTCCGATGCGCAGCAGAAGCAGGAAAATCAAATTAAAGCTTTGCGATCCTTCATACAACAGAAGGTGACGGTGATTGCTTTTTCCCCTGTTGTAGAATCCGGTTGGGATACCGTATTGAAGGAAGCGAAGGATGCAGGCATTCCCGTGATTTTGACGGACCGTGCTGTGGATTCGCCGGATAAAACCCTCTACAAAACCTTTATTGGCTCCGACTTTGTAGAAGAAGGACGCAAAGCAGGTCAGTGGCTTAGTGACCAATACAAGGACACACAAGACGAGATCAACATTGTTGAGCTGCAGGGTACAACAGGCTCCGCACCAGCGAATGACCGTCAAGAGGGCTTTATGGAATTGATTGCTCCCAATTCGAAGCTTAAAGTGATTGCATCACAATCAGGTGACTTTACACGTGCCAAAGGCAAAGAAGTCATGCAAGCTTTCCTCAAAGCACATAAAAAAATAGATGTTCTCTATGCACATAATGACGATATGGCGCTTGGTGCAATTCAGGCCATTGAAGCGGCAGGATTGAAACCAGGCGTAGATATTACCATTATCTCTGTGGATGCCGTGAAGGATGGGATGCAGGCTGCTGCTGATGGCAAAATCAACTTTATCGTTGAATGTAATCCGTTGTTAGGACCTCAATTAATGGAAGCGGTTCAATCGGTAGTGGACGGGAAAGACATCGAACCCCGAATCGTTACGGATGAGACGACCTTCACATCGGAGCAAGCCAAAGAAGCATTGCCAACACGCGAATATTAAAAGCAGATTCGTATAACACCGAAAAGTCATTTTTCGACCAGGCTGTCGCTAAATGACTTTTTTCCATAACAAAGGAGAGGGTTATATGGCCGAGCAAGCACCCATTTTGCAAATGACAGGCATCACCAAACAATTTCCCGGGGTTAAAGCGCTATCCAGCGTCAGCTTTCGCTTGTTTCCGGGCGAAATTCATGCCTTGATGGGTGAGAACGGAGCGGGGAAGTCGACGCTTATTAAAGTTCTGACCGGCGTTTATTCCATTGACGAAGGAACGGTAACGATGGATAACCGTGAACTCTCGATCTCCGGTCCGCTTGAAGCGCAAAAGGCGGGAATCAGTACCGTTTATCAAGAGGTCAATCTTTGTCCGAACTTAACGGTTGCTGAGAATATTTTCATCGGTCGGGAGCCGATACGATTTGGCAAAATCAATTGGAAGCAAATGAACAAAGATGCGGAGAACCTTCTGCGAGACAGATTACATCTGTCCATCGACGTTAAGGCTCCTTTACAGACCTATTCGGTCGCGATGCAACAACTGATTGCAATTGCCAGAGCACTCAGCATCTCGGCAAAAGTGCTCATATTGGATGAACCCACATCCAGTCTGGACAAAAACGAGGTTCAGCAACTGTTTCGTATTATGCACAAATTAAAGAGTGAAGGTCTCGCAATTCTTTTTGTCACTCATTTTCTTGATCAGGTATACGAAATGTCGGATCGTCTAACGGTGCTCCGTAACGGGGAATTGGAAGGAGAGTACATAGCCGCAGAACTTCCACGCATGGAACTGGTGCTCAAGATGATCGGCAAGGAGCTTGAGGTGCTTGAGGAGCTTCCGAAGGAAGCGGATGCTGCCCAGGCGGAGTCGGGAGAACTGTTAATTACCGCTAAGGCACTTGGGCGCAAAGGAGCAATTGAGCCTTTTGATCTGGACATTCGCAAGGGAGAAGTCGTGGGCTTGGCTGGGTTATTGGGGTCTGGTCGTACCGAGATCGCTCGCCTTTTCTTTGGTGCAGATCGTTCAGATGTAGGCAAGCTGCTCGTTGTAGATACAGGAAGTACGGTCAAGTCGCCGCGTCATGCAATTGATCAGAATATTGCTTTTTGCTCTGAGAACCGTAAAACCGAAGGCATAATCGATGATTTGACCATTCGGGAGAACATTATTCTGGCTTTACAAGCGACACGAGGTTGGTCCAAACCAATCTCACGCAAGAAACAGGATGAGATCGCCGAAAAGTACATCAACCTGTTAAATATCCATCCGAAAAACCCGGAGCATTTAATTAAAAATCTGAGCGGCGGTAATCAGCAAAAGGTGTTGCTTGCACGGTGGCTGCTGATGAACCCCGATCTGTTGATTCTCGATGAACCTACGCGTGGAATTGATATCGGTGCCAAGACTGAGATACAGAAGCTGGTGCTCTCTCTATCGAAGCAGGGCATGGCCGTGCTGTTCATTTCGTCCGAGCTGGAAGAAGTGATTCGTGTCAGCCACCGGATTGCCGTAATCCGGGACCGCAAAAAAGTGCAAGAACTTAGCGGGGATCAGATCCATCAACAGCAAATCATGAAAGCTATGGCAGGAGGTTAAAGAGATGGCGGGCAAGATGCGTAAACATCATTTGTTTTGGCCGTTATGTATGCTTGGTTTACTTTTAATCTTTAATTTGCTGTACTCTCCGGATTTCTTCTCCCTCGTCATGCGTGAAGGGAATCTGTATGGCAGCTTGATTGATATTCTCAATTTTGGAGCGCCCTTAATTCTGGTATCGATCGGTATGACACTGGTGATTGCGACCGGAGGTATCGATTTGTCCGTGGGCTCCATTGTAGCGATCTCCGGTGCCGTGGCTTGTATGAGCATCAGCAGAGGAGTGGATCAGAATTCGCTCGGGCTTATGTTGGGCGCACTTGGATTATCTATAGGTCTCTCACTGATCTTGGGCATATGGAATGGGGCACTGGTTTCGGTTGCCCGAATCCAACCCATTATTGCAACGCTTATTCTGATGGTAGCTGGACGTGGGATTGCGCAATTGATTACGAGTGGACAGATTATTACTGTATCCAACGCAAACTATGCCTATATCGGGGCAGGTTCGCTTGCAGCATTGCCTTTTTCCATCTTCATCGTATTAACTGTGCTGCTTGTTGCCTCACTGTTGACGAGAAAAACGGCACTGGGACTGTTTATTGAATCGGTCGGAAGTAACGCAAACGCGAGCCAACTGGCAGGTATTCGTTCAAAAACGGTTATTCTCACGGTATATGTCTTCTGTGGTCTGTGTGCCGGCATTGCCGGGCTTATTCTCAGCTCGAATGTATCTAGTGCGGATGGAAACAACGCGGGTCTTTGGTATGAACTTGATGCCATTCTTGCTGTAGTCATCGGGGGTACTTCGCTCAATGGTGGTCGTTTCTATCTAATGGGTACCGTCGTTGGAGCACTCATTATCCAAACCTTAACAACGACGATCTATATGATTGGAGTCCCGCCAGAAGTTACGTTGGTTGTCAAAGCCTTTGTTGTACTGGCCGTATGTTTGATTCAATCCGATTCATTCCGCAATTCCATGGTGATCCGTTGGAAAAAACGGAAGTTTCCAGCCGAACAGGGGGTTAACCGCCATGTTTCTTAATCGTAAGTATCTCCCGGTCTTTGTCACCTTCGGCTTGCTGGCCGTGATGTTTGCCATAGGCTCTTTCCGGTATACGGGGTTCTTTTCCACACAGGTACTACTTAATCTTCTAATTGATAACGCATTTCTGATTATCACGGCGATTGGCATGACTTTTGTGATTGTATCAGGAGGAATTGACCTTTCGGTTGGTTCTGTCATTGCGCTGACGACCATCATTAGCGCAAGTCTGGTCGAGAAGCAAGGGTGGTCGCCTGCCATCGTTATACCTATGGTGCTTGTCATGGGTGCGTTATTTGGCACAGTCATGGGGGCGATCATCCACTATTTTAAAATTCAGCCCTTCATCGTAACACTGGCAGGCATGTTTTTGGCGCGGGGGTTGTGTTATGTCATCAGTCTCGACACCATTACCATTACGAATCCATTTTACACACAGGTTGCGCAGGCGAAAATCTCCTTGCCAGGGGGCAGCTTTGTCTCCATTAATGTGATTATTGCACTGGTTATTGTACTGCTCGCGATCTTCCTGGCACATTACACCCGGTTTGGGCGCAACGTTTACGCCATCGGCGGAAGCGAGCAATCCGCGCTGCTCATGGGACTGCCGGTTGCACGTACCAAAATCCTGGTGTACACGTTCAGCGGTTTGTGCTCCGCGCTTGCCGGTGTTGTCTTTACCTTCTATATGTTATCCGGTTATGGATTACACGCCATGGGTCTTGAACTCGATACCATCGCGGCTGTTGTGATAGGAGGCACCTTGTTAACAGGTGGTGTAGGGTATGTGGCGGGAACCTTTATTGGTGTATTGATCCAGGGGGCTATCCAAACTATAATTAGCTTCGAAGGTACGCTCAGCTCATGGTGGACCAAGATTGTGATTGGTCTGATGCTGTTTGTTTTTATTTTGTTCCAGCGACTTCTTAGCGGGCGGCGAGTATCCTCGAAATCACTGCATTAAGTTGATCGAATGAAATGATATTGAACACGGATACCGAAACAATGATATAACAATATGCGCTCTGCATTGGTGAATGCTGAGCGTAACATGGAGATGGGGGATGCGTGAGTGAAAAGACATGTGAACTGGTTGTGTTTGTTCATTCTACTGCTGCTTGTCGGCTGCACAACCCCTGAGTCTGAATCTGTTCCTCCTCCCATCTCGTCTAACAACTTAGAAACTCTTCCCTCCGTTGAGGAATGGATGGAATCAGCGGTAGCAAGGGATACCTCAACGAAACCGATTGTCTTGGGTTTTTCACAACTGGGCAGAGAGAGTGCCTGGCGTCTGGCAAACTCCACGTCTATTCGGAATGCTGCGGCTGAATCGGGAATATCCCTTGTAATAAAAAATGCAGAACAGTCTCAGACGAAACAGTTCGAGGCTGTTCGGTCGTTCATCAGGCAAAAGGTGGATGTCATTGCCATTGCACCGGTCGTGGAATCGGGCTGGGATGGTATTCTTCAGGAGGCCAGGGATGCAGGTATACCTGTTATCATCGTAGACCGGTCAGTTGATGTCAAAGACACTTCACTTTTTGTGACAACGATTGGATCGGACTTTTATGAGGAAGGTGTGAAGGCCGGGAAGTACATTCAGGATCGGATGCGTAATCAACCGGGTTTGATACGGATTGCCGAACTGCAAGGCACGAGTGGTTCTACACCCTCTATCCAGCGTGGTGAGGGCTTTAGAAGCATTTTCGACACCAGAGCAGATATCATCTTCTCACAAAGTGCTCCTGCCGATTTTACGGAGGACAATGGCAAACAAGTGATGAAAGAATTCCTTCAGGTCCCGGAAGACAAACGGCCGCAGGTTCTTTTTGCCCATAATGATGAAATGGCTTTTGGCGCCATACAAGCGATAGAAGAAGTTGGACTGAAGCCGGGAGAGGACATTATCATTGTCTCTGTGGACGGTTCCCGCAAAGCACTTGAAATTCTGGCGAGTGGGAAAATCAACGCTGTGGTGGAATGTAACCCGTTGCTTGGTCCCCAGCTTATGCAGGCTACAAAAGAAATTATTGCAGGGCGTACACTCCCGAAGCGCATGGTGCCCCCGGAGGACATTTTTACACAGGAGAGTGCTGGACGGGAGATGTACAACAGGCGATTCTAGAATTTGCGAAAAAATTAGAACATTTTGGATAAAATTCAATTTACTTTAAATAAACTTATCGTTTATACTGAACTCACCTTGAACTAAAGTTCTTTTCTATGAGAAAGGACGTAGCGGTTTACATACTTTTGAAAGCGCTTTTTTTCGAGGGGGAAAGTTAGATAAAGAGAGGGAGTGTAGAAGGTAGTATGCTGTGAATATATTATGAGGAGGTAATTTTATGTTCAAAGTTAAGCTAGCAAAGGCGGTAATATCTCTCGCGCTTTTCGGTACCTTATTTTCTATTCCGGCGGTACCCGATGCTCGTGCTGCAGATGCAAGTTGTCCGAATGGTTATGTAGGTTTGACGTTTGATGATGGCCCATCTGGAAATACAACAAACATGCTTAACGCGTTGAAGCAGGCTGGCTTACGGGCAACGATGTTCAATGTTGGACAAAATGCACAAAATAATCAATCTCTGGTTTCTGCACAAGTAGCAGCTGGTATGTGGATTGGCAATCATTCCTATACACATCCAAACATGACTACATTAAACAGTTCTCAGATGTCGTCAGAGATTACTCGGACACAGCAGACGATCCAGTCTATTACCGGAAGTTCACCTAAACTGTTCAGACCTCCTTATGGTGCGACAAATGCGACCTTGAAATCCGTTGTGAGCCAAAACGGCCTGAAGGAAATACTGTGGAACGTAGATTCCCAAGACTGGAATGGTGCCAGCGCAGCCCAGATTGTAGCAGCAGTGAACACGATGAAAAGTGGTGACGTCATTCTAATGCATGATCAGTACCAGACGACACTTCAAGCCATTCCGCAGATTGCACAAAATCTGAAGAATCGCGGCCTTTGCTCCGGTATGATCTCATCAACGACCGGTCGGGCAGTTGCACCCGATAGTAGCACTACGAATCCGCCAAGTAACGGAACAAAAGTGGAAGCTGAGAACATGATCAAAGGTGGACAATACACCGGCAATATCAGTTCTCCTTTCAATGGCGTGGTCCTTTATGCTAACAATGATTTGGTTAAATATACTCAGAATTTTGCAACGAGCACACACAATTTTTCACTTCGTGGAGCTTCAAACAATGCCAACATGGCGAGAGTTGATTTGAAGATTGGCGGACAGACGAAGGGAACCTTTTACTTTGGCGGGAGCTCTCCAGCGGTCTATACCCTGAATAATATCAGCCACGGAACGGGAAATCAGGTCATTGAGTTGGTTGTAACAGCCGATGACGGTACATGGGATATCTATATTGATTACTTGGAAATACATTAACAAGCTCAAGGTTGATTGAAAAAAATACACTTATGATGAAATCCCGTTGGGTTGACCAAATGGGATTTCATTATGTTTTTTGCCATTTTGTAACACAAAAGTGGAAGAAAAACATTTATAATGGATGAAATTGTATATGAGAAGAATTGTTTCTATTGAAAAATTTCATTGAATGGGAGCGAAAGGATCAAATGATTATTATGATTAACGGAGCGTTTGGTTCGGGAAAAACTTCTGCAGCTGAAACACTTCAGCCCTTAATTGCAAACAGCATGATCTACGATCCTGAAGAAATAGGTTATATGCTCAGAAAACTTCTTCCGGAGAATTGTAGAGAGGAAAGGGAACGTACGGATGATTTTCAAGATATCGATCTATGGAAAATTCTAACCGTAATGACGGCTAAAGAAGTAAAGCAGAAATACAACAGACACTTAATTGTCCCCATGACCATCTATAAAGAGGAAAACTTTAATTACATCTATAACGGGTTGAAAGAGATCGATCAGGACATTCATCATTTTTGCCTAACGGCTACAGAAGAGACGATTTATCATCGTTTGGCTAAACGCGGAGATGAATATGGAGGTTGGCAGTATCAACAAGCACCAAAGTGTGTTGAAGCTTTCAAGGATGAACAATTTCAAACTCGCATTGTTACCGATCATCTGGAGACTAGTGAAATCATAGAACTCATATTGAAGAAGGTCCTATCCAAATAATTATCATTTTTTATTAAGGAGGATTTTATGATGATGATTGTACATGTACTCTCAAGAAAAGAGTGGGAAGACGCGTTGATCAATGGGATTCTAAAATAAAGTCAGAAGTTATATGGGAAGATCTGTATAATGAAGGCAGGGAATATCCTCATATTTACGGTGAGTTAAATCTAGACGCGGTATTTCATACATATGATGAAGAAAATGAACAGAAGAGGATGTAACCTAATTGACGACTGTGACTTTTGAAGAGGTAACCGAACAACACCTCCCTGAAATTAGAGAGATTTATAACTATTATGTAATGAATACAACCATTTCGTTTCATACGGAGGAATTAGATCTTGATCAGATTAAATCCTCTGTGATGAACAAGGATACACGGTATAAAACTTATGTAATTCTTGAAAACAATCAAATGATGGGCTATGTTCTGATCACCCAGTATAAGAGTAAACAGGCATATGACATTTGCGGTGAAGTCACCATATATTTGAAGCACGATATTTTGGGAAAAGGCTTGGGGAAACAAGCACTACATTTTATTGAGAAGATTGCAAAAGAACAAAGATTCCATACCTTAATTGCGACGATTTGCATGGAGAATACAAGAAGTAAATCATTATTCGAGAGAAATGGTTATGAACAATGTGCTCTGTTTAAAGAGATTGGATATAAATTCGATAGAAAGCTGGATATTGGAAGTTTCCAAAAGATACTGTAAGGAGAATACAGAATGAGTAAAAACCTATATATTATATCTGGACCCCCTGGAGTAGGGAAATCTACAACTTCCAAGCTGCTGGTTCAGACTTTAGATAAAAGTGCCTACATTTCTGGAGATGCGGTTAGTCACTTTCCCGTCAAAGGGCGAGGTAAACCCTGGCTTGATAAGGATACAAACGACTTAACTTGGAAAAATATATCTAGTCTGGTGAAAAACTTATTGGATTATAAATACGATGTAGTTCTGGACTATGTGGCCCTTCCGGAAGACATTGATGGATTAATGACAGAATTGGCAGACTATCATGTTCGCATAATCTATGTTGTATTAATGGTTGATCGTCAAACCATTATTCGTAGAGATCGTCTTAGAGCAGAAGAATATCAAATGAAAGAAAGAAGTATAATTCTGCTGGATGAGTTTGAAAATCATCCCGATCTGAGAGTAGATAACAAGCTGTATACTAATCATTTTACAGAAGCACAATTACCTGAAATAGTAAGTGGAATTATAAATAATGAGAAGTATCGATTGAAATAACTGTACTGTTATTATGCTTCGAATTGTAAAAATGCCCGAGCATTGAATAACTAATACAAGGTAGAAATAAGCATTAGATTTTATTAAGTAGGTTGCAAAAGAAAAAAATCGTTGGGGGGATTATCGATGTCTCGTATTTATGGAGAAAGAATTGTGTTAAGAGAATACCAGGATTCTGATTTGGATTACATCAAACAATGGGTGAACGATCCGGAAATCACAGGGACATTATCAGATAATTTTCTGTATCCTCATTCGAGTTATGAGACGGAAGTCTTTTTCAGGACGATGGTTGAAGGCAAGTCTTCAAATAAAAGTTTTATTATCGGGTTAAAGGATTCGCTAGATTATATAGGCCAGATCGATTTGTACAAAATTGATTATAAAAATCGCTTTGCATGTTTTGCAATTGTAATAGGGAGAAAAGAAATTTTAGGTAAAGGTTATGGAAGTGAAGCAATCCGTGTACTACAGAAGTTTGTCTTCGAAGAGCTGAATTTAAACAGATTAGAACTTGAAGTGTACGAGTATAATGAGATTGCTTACAAATGTTATTTAAAATGTGGCTTTAAAGAAGAAGGAAGATACAGAAAGAAGATATATAAAAAGGGGAAATACTGGGATAGTGTTTGCATGAATATCTTAAAAAGTGAATATGAGCAATTGGGTTGAATGATCTCTCAAATGTATAACGGATGAGAATGATACGAGGACAAAACTATCGGTCTGGTGATAAAGGAGCTTTGGATTAACTGCTAAGGTTTGATAGACCTTCCCATGCTTTCGTTGATATGCGTTAACATAGCGTTGAGTTTAGTGTTAGGTGTTAATGCCAACGAACCTGACACGTCTTATTCGGGGATTTGAAACGCCTTTCGAAATCTAAGGAATCTGAGACACGCTATATCAGAAAAATAGCCTTTTGTAGTGTTTTTATCAGATGATTTTGGGAAATAAGATGTCTCATGTTCCTTACAATTTTAAAAGAGGACGTGAAGGCCGAATAAGATGTCCTGTGTTCCTTAGAAAATCGTTTGAGTTTGAAGACACACTCTAGTCCGCTTCCCCATGATATGTGAAGGTTTATGAATACAATTACATCTTATGAAGGAGGGATTTCATCTTGTCCGATTACTATTGGGATGACCAAATTGAATATCTGAGAAATACGCGTTGGCTTTACTATAACGATGATTATCTTGAGTTTTTGGTTCAACGTGTATGGAAGATTGAAAACTCAGTAGATATCATCGATTATGGATGTGGTTATGGCTATCTCGGATTGAAGCTGCTTCCTTTATTACCCGAAGGATCAACCTATACCGGATTAGACAAGGGTGAAGAATTGATTAAGCAGGCCAAAGAGAGTTTCTCAAAGACCTCTTATCAAACGATTTTTATAGTAGATGACATTGAAACAGTGCAAGTGAAACGTCAATACGATATTGCGATAAGTCATGCCTTCTTATTACATATGACAGAACCTATCACCGTTCTTCAGAAGATGATCGACAGTGTAGTAGATGAGGGTAGAATCATATGTTTTGAACCTCATTGGATCGCTAATATGTCAAACTATGAATTACATGGACTTGAACAATCCAAGATTATTCAGCTAGGTATTCTCCAAAAATTGTTCGAGGAGGATGCCAAACGCAGTGGTAAAGACGGAAATATCGGTATGAAGATTCCAATTCTGCTTAGCCAACTTGGCTTGCGAAATGTAGAATGCCGGGTGAGTGACAAAGTTAACTTCTTAGATCAACACATGGCAGATTCGGATAAGGGAAAGCTTTTTCATGCATTAAAAGAAGAAGGACTGGGACAAGAACCGAATGCAAGAAATGAAGTAGTTGCTCAACTGATGGTAAGAGGACTGAATTCAGAAGAAGCGAATAGACAATATGAAGCAGAAAGTGAATTTGCCAGGGAGTTTATTGAGAACTCATGGTTAACCTATGCTCCAAACATGAAAATTACATCGGGAATCGTGACGAGATAGGTGTATAGCTTCTATTACTCATAAGGAGGTACAGATGATGATATATAGGAGAAAAACCTATATTATTGCGACTTCTTTTGTAGAAGAGTTTAATGCTCTATTTAATGATATTTTGCTGCAATCCCAGTTGAAATACGGATCAAGACTTATTGGGAGATGGCACACACCAATCGATGATGAAACCAGCGAAATTTTTGCGATGTGGGAATACGATACTTTTGAACAATACGAAGAGATTGAGAAAAAGATAAAATCAGATACAGAACACGTAAAGCGAGTTCAAGCCCGTTTTGATCAGATTGGAAGACATCGGTATAAAGAAGTATTTCGAGAAGACATTAGGCAAGCATTTTTCACATTGACAGTGGATCGTGAACAAACGATTTTGAAGTGATATGAATGAAGAAGGAGCTGAGAGAAAGATGGAGACAGAACGACTTATATTTCGGAAATATACCAAAAATGATTTTGATTTGCTTTTTGAGATGACTCGTGAGCCAAATATGATGAAATTTATAAGACATGGAGGACCCTGGACGAAGGAAGAAACCATGCAAAGCTTGGAAAAGTTCATCAACTGGAATAAAGACGATAAAGGGCTGTTCCTCGCATTTAATAAAGAGGATAACAAGTTAATTGGAACCTCTGGACTGATTCCTCAAATCATTGAAGGCACTGATGAGCTTGAAGTTGGTTACTGGGTTATCGAGCAATACTGGGGAATGGGTTACGGATATGAACAAGCAAAAGCGTGGAAAGAATATGGCATCGATCACTTGAAGCAGAAAAGATTAATATCGTTAATTCAACATGGCAATGTGGGTTCTATGAAAGTCGCGCAAAAGAATGGCTTCAAACATGAGAAGGACGTAGACATAATAGGGAAAAATGTAGCAGTATACTCGATTGAGGTGAAGTGAATATGACTCCATTTCCTGAGCTAGAAACCAAAAGATTGCTGTTAAGAGAGATTAAACAGAGTGATTCCCAAGACATATTTCATATTTTTTCTTCAGATGAAGTTACAAGATTCTACGATGTAGAAAGTTTTAAGAATACAAAACAAGCAGAAGAACTCATACAAAGATGGACTGAACGATTCGAAAATGGTCAGGTCATCCGCTGGGGAATTGCTTTGAAATCGGATAACAGAATTATTGGAACATGCGGATTTCATGGTTGGATGAAACAACATCATAAAGCTGTGTTGGGATATGAGTTAGCACCAGAGTTCTGGCGGCAGGGTTACATGACCGAGGTAACTCAGAAAATCGTTGAATATGGATTCAAGAACCTTGAATTAAACAGAATTGAAGCATTTGTAGAGCCAGAGAACGAGGGATCAAGAAAGTTGCTTGAGAGAATTGGGTTCAGTGAAGAAGGCATATTGAAAGAACATTATTATTGGAAAAATCGATTTGTTGATAATGTCATCTATGCATTTTTGAAGAAAGAATATGTATGAGAATACGAATTATTGGATCTTGTGGTAGTGGGAAATCAACATTAGCCCAAGAATTGTCGGATCAATACGGTATTCCTTCTTATGAATTAGACAATCTCATATGGGACAGAAGCGCCGAAAATCTGAGATATCCTGAAAGTGTTAGGGATGAATTGGTTCAATCTATTGTCAGTTCTGAGGCTTGGATTATAGAAGGAGTGCAGTGCAAAGATTGGACCATTAAGTCCATCCAGGAAGCGGATTTGATTTTTGTATTAGCTCCAAATGTTCTCATTAGAGATTATCGAATTATAAAGAGGTTTGTATTGTCCAGAATGGGACTGCAACCGTGGAATTACAAGCAGTCATTCACGGACTTATGCAAGATGATTGTAAAATGGAACCATCAATATAATATAGAAGAAGTTATATGTACAATTAACACAAACCGCAAAACTGCAACAATCACAAAGAATAAAAAACAAGTGATACAGTTGATTGAACATCATTTGGAAGTGGTTGTAAGTGAAAGTGAAAAGAACCTTAGAGGTAATCAAGGATTGTCCAAAGAGGAGATACAGTGGTGAATATAAAAATTCAACCAGTCACACGAGAGAATTGGGAAGAAGCGCTGAAGATCTCTTTGTATGAACACCAAGCGTCATTAGTTCCATCTGTTATTGAGGGACTCGCTTACGCCTATATAAAACCGTGGGATGAAGCATTTGATCCTTACGTACTTGAGATCGATGGGAAGGTATTTGGTTTCTTTTATCTAAGTTATACGCCAGATAGTACAGATAACTACTGGATTGGTGGTTTTCAAATCGATCAATCCTATCAAGGTAAAGGAATGGGAAAGCGTGCTTTAAGAGCCATTCTAGATTACATTACGAAACAGCATCCGGTATGCAAGGTTATTTCATTAACGGTTGAACGGGATAACGAAATAGCACAGAATTTGTATAAGAGCATGTCCTTCTTTAGTGAGAACAGAACCAATTCAGATGATGAAGTGATCTACAGGTTGGAAATAAAATGATAGACTCAGCATTTCAGAGGGCAATATATCTTTGTTAACCAAAAGCTACCATTGGTTGCGGTAGTCACTACGATTATAGCTTGTTACCACTTCAATGGTTTAACAATGCTATTTTGAAAGTATAGTTGTTTATGGGAGAGATAACATGAGCCACTGGTTTGATCTAGATGAACTTGATCCAGAGTTAATCAAATTTGCAGTTATGATCGCGAAATACAATAATAAATTCATCATTATAAAAAATAGGAAAAGAGGAGGTTGGGAGATCCCAGGAGGCAACAAAGAAATAGGGGAAACCATTTTACACACGGCAAGTCGAGAACTCTATGAAGAGACAGGGGCAGTACGCTTCGAATTAACTCCTTATGGAGTATATGAATGGAATGGGAGCTTTGGTATGGTCTCTTATGCTGAGGTTAAATTGCTGGAGAGCTTACCGGAGTCTGAAATCGATGAAATAAAGCTTGTGGATGTATTACCTGAAGGGATGAACTTCGGAGATATGTTTTATCGTTTCTCAGACAGATGGGATGGACTTGAGAACCATAAGCTTAAGAAATACACTATCGAAATAAATCATTTGAATGAGTTACCTGAAATTAAAATAAGCTAGTTTTAGTTGGAGGAACTCTGTTTTGAAACTAAAGGAGATGAAAAGAACTAGTGAATAAGAATAAGGGACTCATCATGTCACTATTACTTTTATTGCTTTTAATTTTGTTATGGGATTCCTTTCGAACTTCAATTTTTGAAGCAGTTACTGTTCAAAAGATTAGTGAAAATGAAATGACTGTAATTAATTTTAATAATCTTGAAAGAACAATAGCCGTTCCAATGGATATGTCAAAACTAATTGAAGAGAACAAGGAATACACTATTTTGTACGATAAAAGAGTTTTTGATAAATACAGACTTCGATCTATAAAGCCATAGGATCTTAGAAATAACATGGGGAAGGAGAGATGGCAATGACCATGATAACGTATAGAACGTTGACCCTTGATGATGTGAATCAGTTGCAGGAAATAGATCGTTCGGAACATATTGATCTCATTTATGAAATGAGGGAGAACCGATTGGTTGAACTTGAACAAAATCATGAATGCTCAAACTGGGATGAGATGCTTTTGAAAGAGATTCAAAATCGATATGTGTACGAATTAGAACAAGGTGGCATGGCATATGGTGCGTTTGCTGACGATCAATTAATCGGATTTGGTGTGCTGGCACATCAATATAGAGGAAAAGAACGAAATCAATTACAAGTTGACTTGATGTATGTCTCACGCGGGTACAGAAGACAAGGCGTTGGTAAACGTATTCTAAACGAGTTAGGTGAAGAGGCTAAGAAACGTGGTGCACAGTATCTGTATATCTCCTCCACAGAGACGAAATCAGCGGTATCCTTTTATAAAAGTCAGGGCAGTCAGATTGCAAGCGAGATTGATCAAGAACTTTATGACAAAGAGCCGAACGATATACATATGATAAAGGAGCTGGGCACATGACAACGGTTGGGATACTCGGCACTATTCATATGTATCGTTGGAGCCGATCACAATTACATCTTCCAAGAAGAGCTGATGATAGAACCCGTTGAATTGTTGTATCCGTTACGATAAAGGAACCGTTGGTAGAATTACAAATGAAACTTATGATGTAAGGAGCTTACATGCGAAAAAAAATACGTAAAACACTCAAATACAGCATACTTAGTATTATTTTAATAGTTATAGTAGCTCTGATATTTCCCACATGGACACCCAAAATTAAAGGTGAAAACAGCATCAGCATGCTAGAGCAGGTCGAAATTAACGGTACAGGACATGAAGTCATGATCAGGGGAGTTGACCGAAGTAATCCTATCCTGATTTTTGTACATGGCGGGCCGGGATGTTCGGAGATTCCGTACGTAAGGAAGTATCAGAAAGAGCTTGAGCAACACTTCACGGTGGTGCATTACGATCAACGGGGGAGTGGCAAGTCCTATCACTTTTTTGAGGATTACTCGAATCTGACAACAGATTTATTAGTAGATGATTTGTTAGCGTTAAGGGATTATGTATCTACGGAGTTAGGTCAAGAGAAGGTTATATTAATTGGTCATTCATTTGATACATACATTGGGATGAAAGCTGCGGCTAAAGAACCCGCTCAGTTTCACGCTTATATAGGCATTGGACAGATGGCTAATACACTTCAGAGCGAACTGGAAAGTTTGGAGTACACATACGAGCAAGCGAAACAAGCCGGTAATGCAGAGGACGTTAAAAAACTGGAGCTAATTCGCAGCTCGATCGAGCAAGGAAAGGAACTTACGCCTAGAATTTTGTTGCAAAAGTACCGTGGTGCAGCCAGACTCATCAACGAGAATAGAGATTATATTTCAGGATTCCTTTTAAATCCCGAATATAATGGGCTGGATATGATTCGCTTTTATACAGGGATGTTCAGTTCACAAGACATCTTACTGAAGGAAGCATTTGATCAAAATTTACCTGATATTGTTGATCATCTGGAGATTCCTACCTATTTTGTAACGGGTAAATATGATTATATGACCACTGCGAATGCAGCACGTGATTATTTTGACGTATTGGATGCACCGATCAAAGACTTCATTGTATTCAACGAGTCGGCGCATTACCCACAGTTTGAGGAGAAAGAAAAATTCGTGAAGTGGTTAAATGAGCTATTTTAATATGCATGGAGAGGAGCAAGATCATATTGTTAAGTGAATTCATTGAGCTTGAAGAAGAGAATGATGATAGTTATCGGTGTTACACTCTGCAAAATACAGTCCAAATATTCAAACATTCCATACAAGATGAGGATTTAAATGACGTTCGAATATATGTGTCCACAAATACACCGTTAGTTTCAATTGTTGATAAAATAGAAGACTACATTAAGTGGTTTTCAACTTGTGAGACTGTCTTTCGAGATTATTATGAGAATGAACTTCAAGAAAAAGTACATCAGAATTGGTTTAATGAGATTGAAGTCTATCGTGTGGATATCACATTTAACAGTATAACCGACTACGGCGCAACAATATCTTGCGGAGATAACATTCTGCAAGATCACATCATGATGATTGATTTTGATAGAGAACAAATCCAAGAAATCCACTTAAACGGATAGATGGATTATTTTGTAGTAAATAGTCACAAAAAACAATAAAGATATCGCTTTATTTTCCATAAATGTGTTATTATGTTGGTGTCGGACGAAGAATTCATTTGTTTGATCGATAGAGAGAGGAGGCACGTATTCTCGAATCATTCAATCTGTATGCATAGATTAACTGCACTGCTTGTTAAAAATAATAGAATAAGCGGAGGTATGGTTATGTTCAAAAAATGGAAGAAATTTGGCATCAGCAGCTTGGCACTGGTATTAGTGGCTGCGGTGGCCTTTACCGGATGGAGTGCTAAGGCGTCTGCAGCAGATGCTTCGCAAATTGTAGCTGAGATGGGTGCGGGATGGAATCTGGGCAATCAGCTGGAAGCAGCGGTGAACGGTACACCGAATGAGACAGCTTGGGGCAATCCTACGGTAACTCCAGAGTTAATCAAAAAGGTAAAAGCGGCAGGCTTCAAATCCATTCGTATTCCCGTTTCCTATTTGAATAACATTGGAAGCGCTCCCAATTATACAATTAATGCGGCATGGCTGAATCGAATTCAGCAAGTCGTGGATTATGCGTACAATGAAGGTCTGTATGTGATCATCAATATTCATGGTGATGGGTATAATTCCGTACAGGGTGGATGGCTGCTCGTGAATGGTGACAATCAGACTGCCATTAAGGAAAAATATAAGAAAGTGTGGCAGCAAATTGCTACTAAGTTTAGCAACTACAATGACCGTCTTATTTTCGAATCCATGAACGAAGTATTCGATGGTAACTATGGCAATCCAAACTCGGCCTATTACGCCAATCTGAACGCATACAACCAAATCTTCGTGGATACGGTTCGTCAGACTGGAGGTAACAATAATGCCAGATGGTTGCTGATTCCAGGCTGGAATACCAATATTGACTACACTGTTGGTAATTATGGCTTTGCTCTTCCAACAGATAATTACAGATCCTCAGTTATTCCTAGTTCGCAGAAGAGAATCATGATCTCAGCACACTATTACTCTCCGTGGGATTTTGCAGGTGAGGAAAACGGCAATATCACACAGTGGGGTGCAACTTCTACGAACCCTGCCAAAAAGTCTACATGGGGCCAAGAGGATTATCTTGAATCGCAGTTTAAGTCCATGTACGACAAATTTGTTACTCAGGGCTATCCTGTAGTGATTGGTGAGTTTGGCTCCATTGATAAAACGTCCTACGATTCCAGCAACAATGTCTATCGTGCTGCTTACGCCAAAGCAGTTACAGCAAAAGCTAAAAAATACAAAATGGTTCCTGTTTATTGGGATAACGGGCATAACGGTCAACATGGATTCGCATTGTTTAACCGTTCAAACAAAACCGTGACGCAGCAAAATATCATTAATGCGATCATGCAAGGTATGCAATAGTTTATTGTCTATCTGTATCCGTGCAAACGGCGTGTTCCTTCAAAAGGGACATGCCGTTTTTTGTGTTATCCGGAGATGAAGATGAACAACATTTACCAATGCATTTTACATAAGCCACATACAGAATTCATTAAATCCCACAATAGCTTTTATATACTTAATTTGCTTGATATAGCGAACTAAAAGGACTAGGTGGTAGACAGAATGTTAAAAAAGCGTGATTTGCAGGAATGCCTTTCACTGTACAGCTTAATGATGGACCCCGCAGTTTCTCCTTACGTTCGTTATCAATGCCAATCGCATGAAGAATATCTATTCCTCACTAAACAATTAATGGCCGAAGAAGAACAAAAGACGGTGATTTCCCGAACGATTTTGAATGAAACAGGGCAGCCTATTGGTACCATTGATCTCTATCATATCGAGCATCAAACAGGTTTCTTAGCCACATGGATTGGATCACCGTTTTTTGGAAATGGGTATAGCCAAAGAGCCAAATCAGCCTTTTTTGTTGAATTGTTTCTGGAACATGGGATTGAAACGGTATTTATGAAGATACGCAAGCAGAACATAAGATCCAGAAAAGCGGTACAAAAACTGCCTTATGTGAAATTAGCCAATGATGTGTATCCAGATGTATATCAACGGATTAATATGAATGAAAAGTTGTATGATCTGTATTATGTTGAACGGTCAGCCTTTTTCGAAAATAGTAGGGATCTGCACCAAGTGGTAGCTACGTAACTTATACCGTGAATATAACATGCAGGAATATGGACTAGAGAATCGAAAGACATTAAGTAGATAACCTCATAAAAAGTGGACGGTTAATCAAGGAGGCATGAAATGAATAATATTAACAAGATTTTGGGTGTAGTCCTCATGCTTGGCAGTGTGTTTATCTCAACGATGGAGAGAATTTCAATACGAGTCTCTATCGCTATAGTAGAAGCAGGATATGTGTCAGGAGGGACTAACGTACCCCAACTCGCTCAGATGAACGAGCATCCAACAGGTTTACTCGTATACTTCATGTTTTTTGTTGGATTCATACTATTGGTGGCGGGATTCCCGGGGAGTTATAAGAAAAATCGTAATCATGGGCATAACAAGGAAGTTTAGCTTGAGGAGGGATGAAAGTGGCCCAACAGGAGGAAGTGTTATCAGGAGGTAATGTGAATCAGGTCGTCAGAATAGGTGAGACGGTTCGCCGGCATGTGAAACCAAATCCATATGTGGTTGAACTGCTTTTACATCTCGAAAAAGTTGGTTATGATCATGCTCCTCGATTTCTGGGAATAGATGAACAGGGGAGAGAAACGCTCTCTTACCTCGAAGGCATCGTTCCAGGCGATGACTACCCTGATCTAGAAGAGTATATGTGGTCAGACGAATCTTTGATTGAAGTCGCAAAACTGTTGAGAAGTTACCATGATTCGACCGTTGGATTTACAACAACATCAGTATCAACGAACAGATGTCCAGGCATAACTGAAGATGAAGTTGTATGTCATAACGATTTTGCGCCGTATAATGTGGTGTACAAGGATGGCCGTCCTCAAGGCATTATTGATTTTGATATGGCGGGTCCGGGTCCGCGAATGTGGGATATCGCCTATGTCTTGTATACATCCGTTCCATTCGCAGATTTCTCACCAGAGATGGACGGAAAGGGTGTAATGCCATACGCCAGCCAGGCGCACGGAACTGTTCGAAAAGAACGGATTGCCTTATTCATGGCTACATACGGGCTGAGTGTTCCAGCAGATTTGAAGGATTGGGTCATATCCCGTATCCGTTTCATGTGTAAAACACTGACTGATCGTGCGGCTGATGGAGATGTCGCTTTTATGAAGATGGTCGAAGAGGGTCATCTGGCCCACTATGAGAAAGAAGTCATTTTTCTTGAAAACCATTGGGATGAATGGGTTTGAAAGGTAATGCTAATAGACCGCGTGATAGCCTAAGGGCTGGACAGCGGTTTTTTTGTTTCGATCTTCGAATCCTTATGAATTCCTTTCTAATCATTTTCAACAATTGTGATCAACAATACAGCAATATTGTTTGGATTAGATCGAAATAACTGTGATACAATTCATTGTAAAGCGCTATCATTGTAAATTATTAAACTATATTGCTTTTTATATTCTGGGAAGGGAGATCTTTACTGATGCTAACCATACACACCCCGACGAATATTGCTTTGCAGGAAAATGAAGTTTATGTGCGATCAGAAGCAGATAATTTTCAGGATGAATGGCCTGTTCATACGCATAATGGGTATGAGATACATTATTTTATTCAAGGAGATGCAACCTTTTTAATCGGTGACCGAATATACAAGCCGCTGCCTGGAGATATGTTTATATTCAGAGGCGGTGTGCCCCACCGAATCAATCCTTCAAGAGAAATCGTGTACAAGCGAAGTTTTGTCAATTTCACGGAATTATTGCTTTTGGACATGCTTGCTGTCAGTCAGTTGGAGAATCTGATGTCCATATTCCGTCATCCCAATGGGTTATTGGTGCATTGGCCCCCGGAGGAGCGTGAGCATATCACAGCTATATTTAAGGGGATCAAGGAGGAGATGGGGGCAGGAAATACAGGGTACAAAACAATGGTCAAATTAAGTCTTACCCAATTGCTACTGCGGATTTATAGGAAAACGACTAGTGAGCAATCTGCCAATCCTATTTTATGTTCTTCTCAAAAGCAAACAAGCGTAAGCCGGGTTCTTCATTATTTAAACCAGAACTACACGGAGAATGTTTCTTTGGATGAGTTGTCTAAAACACTCCATTTGAATAAATACTACATTTGTCATTCTTTTAAAGAAACGACGGGATATACCATAAGCAATTATGTAATACGGAAAAGAGTTGCAGAGGCCAAAAAATTATTGCTGTCTACGGATGCACCGATTTTGTTGATATCAGAGACACTAGGCTTTAACACACCTGTATATTTTAGCAGGGCCTTTAAACAATATGTGGGTGTATCACCACAGTTATTCCGTAAAAGTGAATTGCTCAACGAAGCCAAAATTCATTAGAACCTTCCAAGGAGATGTTGATATGACAAAAAGAACAACGTTTAAGCTCATCACTAGCATGGTATTGGTCATGTTACTCATCGTATTGACTGCTTGCGGAAATTCAGGTACCAATGCTAATCCAAAACAAACAACCCTGGATTTCCTGTGGTTCTCTGACGGAAAAGAAGGAGAAGTCATCAAGGAAATCATTAAAGAGTATGAGCAGACCAATACCAAGGTTAAAATCAACCTGATTGAAGTTGGCTTCAAGGATATCCAAACCAAATTAAAAACAATGTTATCCGGTGGAAAGCCACCTGCACTGAGCCGGGTCACGGATACTGGATCATTTGCTAATCAGGCGGTTGATCTGACACCTTACGTGGACAATGCGGACCAATTCGAGGATCAATTTATTGACTCACTTAAACCTTATTATGTTATTAATGACAAGCTGGTAGCGGCGCCTATGGATGTTACAGCGAATGGGCTTATTTATAACAAAACCTTATTTGATAAAGCGGGCGTCAAAGTACCGACCTCTCCTGACCAGGTATGGACGTGGGATGAATACACAGCTGCGTTAAAAGAGGTTATGGATAAAGGCGGAGCACGTTATGGCATGGTATGGGATGTCACACCGCATAGATGGTCCACTCTTTTGTATCAGAATGGCGGAAGCATCTTAACAGAGGATGGCACCGCAGCAGCGATTAACAGTGAAGCCGGAATTCGTAGCATGGAGCAGTTCAAGCAGCTTCATCAAGAAGGGATCATGCCCGAATCCGTATGGCTCGGAGGGGAAAATCCGAACAACCTGTTCCGTTCCGGGACGGTGGCTACCCACTGGGCTGGCAACTGGATGATCAGCAATTACAAGGATATCACTGATTTTGAATGGGGAGTCACCTATATGCCAAAAGGAACACAACGTTCTTCAGTACCAGGCGGGAAGTTTCTGATGGCATTCAAAGGCAGCGGATATGAGCAGGAGGCGGCCGAATTTATTGAATACTTAACGTCCAAAGAAGTGAATTCAAAATATAACCAAGAATCATTGTTTATGAGTCCACGGAAGGACAGCTCTGTATTGAATTATGAATTCGGCAAGGAGATGTTTGAAATTTTCGCGGATGAACTGAAGAACAGTTCGCCTCTTGCAGCTAATGACTGGTCCAGACAGACCATTATATCCAAAATTTCAACGGACCTGAAAAATAATATTGTTGAGGTTCTATCCGATAAGGCAACTCCGCAGGAGGCATTGGATCGAACTGCCAAACTGATTAACGAGGCTATTGGCAGTCAATAAACGTAAAGCGCTTTGGTTAATTCGTATACGGGGGCTTACCGATTCCTGTGAAGCCTCCCTTTCGAATAACGCATAAGGAAGGGGCAAGCAGATGAGTGAAGGACAACGATTAAACAAAAATACGCTAGCAAAACAGAACAGGAAGCTCGTTATTGCTCCTTATCTGTTTATACTACCCAACCTCCTGATCTTTGGAACTTTTATCGTATTTCCCTCTTTATTGGGCCTCTATTATTCCTTCCATGTCTATGATGGATTGAACCCAATGAAGTTCAACGGGCTGGATAATTATATCAAAATTATAGGGGATCGGGAATTTTGGTCGACCATCGGACGAACGGGGATTTATGCAGCGATTGTTGTCCCGCTAATATATGCAGCAGCGTTAGGCATTGCTTTGCTGCTTGCGCGCGAGATTAGAATGCGCGGGTTCTTCAGGGCCGTATTTTACTGGCCTACCATGATTTCTTACATTATCGTAGGATTGACCTGGAAGTGGATTTTCGGAGATTCATTTGGCATTTTGAATCATCTGTTAACCGTGGTTGGTGTGGAACCTGTTGGTTTTTTAACCTCTTCCTTTTGGGCAAATACGGCTGTAATCATCGCGACAGTATGGTCACGTGCAGGCTTTTTCATGGTCATTTTTATCGCGGGTTTGCAGGCTATACCTACGGATTATTATGAGGCTGCCCGCTTGGACGGGGCAACGGGAATAAAGGTGTTTCGATATATTACGCTCCCGTTGTTGAAGCCCACAAGCTTGCTTGTTGTTATGCTGACTCTGATTGACGCGTTCAAAGCATTTCCACTTATGTTTGCGCTTACAGGTGGTGGTCCGGGCAAAGATACTACCTATATTGTTCAATATATTTATGAGATTGGCTTTAACAGACAGGAGCTCGGTCTGGCCAGTGCGATGTCGGTGATACTGTTTATCCTTATTGGTGGATTCTCGGCTCTGCAATTCCGTCTATCGAAAGGAGGGGCTACGTAATGGTAATGAAGCCTATGGTCAAAATCTTCATCTACAGTCTGTTAAGTGTTGCCGCAGTGGTGTGGCTCCTGCCTGTCCTGTGGGTCGTGATTTCTTCTCTAAAAACGAATAGCGATCTGTACAGCTTTCCTCCCAAGTTATGGCCGCAGCCAATCACCTTCGAGCATTTCAAGGAGGCATTCAGTAAAGGCGATTTTGGCTTGTATTTTATGAATAGTACGATCGTAACTGTAAGCTCAACGCTGCTACTGTTATTGATTAACTCCATGGCAGGTTTTGCACTCGCGAAATATCGCTTCCGCGGAAGCGCGATCATATTAATTGCTTTTGTCTCAACACTCATGATTCCGATTGAGGTAATTATGATCCCTATATTCAAAGTGCTGAGTGCACTGGGGTTGTATAATAGCCTACTCGCGATTATTATCCCGCCAGCAGCAACCCCAACAGGTGTGTTCCTTATGCGGCAGTATTTGTTGTCCGTACCGGACGAGTTGTTGGAAGCTGCCCGGATGGATGGAGCGGGCGAATGGAAAATTTACTGGAGCATTATTCTTCCGATAGCGAAGCCGATTCTTGCGGTGCTCGCAATCTTCTCCTTCATGTGGAGATGGGATGATTTTGTATGGCCGTTAATTGCGATTAGTGATCCATCGAAATATACGATTCAGCTTGCGCTCTCTAATTTTATTGGTGAATACAACGTGGATTGGGGAAGTTTGCTTGCGATGTCCGTCATCACGATGCTTCCGGTACTGATTGTTTTTATGGTTTTCCAGCGGTATTTTGTCAGCGGTATGATTACTTCAGGAA
Source organism: Paenibacillus xylanexedens (assembly GCF_001908275.1). Lineage (NCBI taxonomy): Bacteria > Bacillati > Bacillota > Bacilli > Caryophanales > Paenibacillaceae > Paenibacillus > Paenibacillus xylanexedens. The sequence continues at coordinate 3,560,260 of NZ_CP018620.1, forward strand.
TGAAAGGATGAGTTGAATGTCAGATACCACCCGGAGTGGGATGGATACCTTGAATTATAAACCTATGAAATTAGGTCACAATCAGGTCATTAATCATTGGATGATCAGCGGCATATATACAAAGCCTGTTGCCTTTGTTCCAACAACGATGGAGGGAGATATTAATGATTGGCTTATCGATGGTTTTGCCATTCATGAGAATCCATGCAGAAAGGAATTTGTAGAACATAGGAGAACGCAGCCTGTGAACCGTTTTTTTGATCAATGGAGCGAGTTTCCTAGCCCGGGAGACGATTTCGTTGGAGAAGAGAACGGAATGCCTTGGGCACTGTATTCTCCTTGGAATAATCCACGGGTGGAGCAATCAGGATTTTGGTTTGTACCGACACATCTGCGCAGTTACGCGGCGACAAGACTCATTTCTCCGACTGCTCATACTGCTTCTTTGCGGATTAAGACCTATGGCAGTCTGACGTTGTGGGTGAATGGGGAAATGGTAACGGATTTTGCGCCACTCATGCGTAACAAGGAGCAGGAAATCGTAATTAAAGCTGAACTTGTAGCTGGAATCAATGAGATCTATGCCTGCTGGGAGGATTTGGCTGAGCGGGATACGATGTATGCTTTTGCGGTGGAATATCTGGGAGACGAGGAATTGGTGATTTCCCTGCCTATTGCTCCTCATTTGGCGGAGTCTGTAAAATCCGCAGAGGAAGCCCTCGAACAGGCTTATTTTCCTTCGGATCTCTTCAGAGGTGAGCAGATTAAGCTCAAGCTGCCGCTTCCCTTACCGGACATCGTTAGAGAGGTTGATATTCAGTATGGCAATTTTTTTGACGGTACCGAAAATAAGACGATACACATCGCCGAAAAGGAAACGGACTTGGTCCTGGCACATACGAATCAACTCGGTCATCATTACGTATATTTCACGCTGGCCATTTCAGTTTCAAATGTTGTACTAACCAAGAAGTTTGGCTGCCAATCCTATGATACGAGCTATGATGAGGCAGCTCAGCAAGCTGCGGATATTGAAGCCCGCAAATCCCTAGCTCTGCAATGCATTGCCGAGAAGGGCAGCCCTAATATCCATAAGGCCATCGCCATGCTCAAAACAGGAGGCAATCTGCAAGAAGCGGAGAACATTTTGCTTGAGGGTGTGGAAGGGATTGAGCAACGGAAGGATTGCAGTGACTTCTATCTGGTGGGGCTGTTCCGTCTTTGGAGAGATGAGCGAAATAGCGGTCTGTTCAGTGAATCGTTCTGGGATCGGGTGAAAGCAAGCATTCTGGGCTATCGGTATTGGATAGATGAACCTGGCGATGATGTAATGTGGTTCTTCAGTGAGAATCATGCCTTGTTGTTCCATACCAATGAACTGTTAGCCGGACAGCTGTTTGGGGATGAAATGTTCAGCAACAGTGGTGAATCCGGTGAAGTACACCGTCAAAAAGCAGAGCAGAGGCTTGCATTATGGTTTGAGCGCTTTTTGGATGAAGGATTGGCAGAATGGAATTCAAGTGCATACATTCCGATTGATGCGGTTGGGTTGTTGCATATCTATGAATTTGCCCATAATGAACAGCTCAGACAGCAAGCCAAAAAGGCAATGGACCTGTTATTCTATTATATTACCGTTCAGATGCATCAAGGCGTCTTGTCCACAACGTTTGGGCGCAGTTATGAGAAGGAACTGCTGGGTGGTTATGCAGCGGGAACCACTTCAATGTGCTGGATCGCTTATGGCGTTGGCAATGTAAACAATTATTCAATAAGCAATGTTGCCTTGAGTTTATCGGATTACAGTCCTCCAGCAGCATATCAGGAGCATCTGTTGCTCGGGGACAATCAGCAATTGGTGTTCGCCAATCAGCAGGGCAAGGGAGGTTACGCCAAGCTCTATCATTGTCGGACCAGGGAATACTCCTTATCCTCAATCATTCGCTTCCGCCCAGGCAAGCCAGGTTATCAGGAGCATGTCCAGCATTTATCTCTGTCACCTGAGGCGCTGATCTGGGTGAATCATCCGGCAGAAATATACAAGCACGGGGATGGTCGACCTTGCTTCTGGGCTGGGAATGGGATATTGCCCGATGTTGTTCAGCATGAGGGGATCGCTTTGATGATGTTTGATATTCCTGCGGATAACAACTCGGACTGGACACATGCTTATTTTCCTACCCACTCCTTCACGGAATGGGTAAGGCATGAGAACTGGAATTTTGCTCGTTTGGATAAGGGTTATGCAGCTATATATGCGGCCAACGGGACGAGTATGGAGAGCAACGGGGTGACAAGAGAACGTGAGCTTATTTCACCTGGCTTGCGTAACGCCTGGATTATAAGAGCAGGAAGCGAACAGCAATTCGGGTCATTTGAAGCTTTTATCAAGCAAGTTCGTTCTGCAAACCCGCAATTCGATAATCAAGCTTTAACTCTCACTCTAACAGACCCGGTATATGGTCCAATTCAATGGGGAATGAACAAGCCTTTTCTTATTAAAGAAGAGGAAATTATACACGAAGGTTATGGAGTGAAGGGACAACTTAAGTTAATGGACATCGAGCGCTGAATCGTATGCAAGAAACCAAGGGAGTGATAACCAACATGCCGAATCAAATGGTGTTGCAGGAGAGAATAAGCAAGGTATCCCAAGCGATGGAGTCTATGAAAAACACAAGCATCAATGAACAGTTTCCCATCGGACTAATCGACATACATCTATGGGAATGGCCGCAAGGTGTTGGTCTGTATGGCTTGCTTCAGCTCCATGAGGCAACGAAAGATCCTAAAGTGCTGGAATTTCTGGAATCATGGTACAATGCAAGGCTGATGGAAGGATTACCAGAAAAAAATGTGAACACCTGCGCTCCTCTCCTTACTTTGATCTCATTATGCGAGCTGACCGGAAACAAGGAGTACGAACAGGTCTGTGAGGAGTGGAGCAGTTGGATCATGGATGGACTGCTGCGAACCGGAGATGGTGCGTTTCAGCATATGATCACGGGAGACGCCAATGATGGTCAAATTCTGATTGATACCCTGTTTATGACGGTGCTATTTTTGGCCAAGGCAGGGGTATACTTCAAGAAACCCGACATGGTGGAAGAAGCCAAACGACAGTTCCTTGTGCATATCAAATATCTATATAACAAGAAAACCGGATTGTTCTATCATGGTTGGGATTTCAATGAAAATCATAACTATGGTGCTGTTCATTGGGGAAGAGGCAATGCATGGTATACGGCGGGAGTTATGGATTTCCTGAATATCATTCCGATCGAAGACGGGCTAAAGGCCTATCTGTTGGATACAGTAACCGCTCAAGTCAGAGCACTGAGCAAGCTTCAAGGTGAGGATGGCATGTGGCACACTGTGCTGGATGATCCAACCTCTTACAAAGAAACCTCGGCAACGGCAGCGATTGGATACGGCATTCTTAAGGGAATCCGGTATGGATACCTGGATGAATCCTATCGACAGAATGGCTTGAGTGCGCTTGAAGCGGTGTTGAAACATATTGATGATCACGGAGTTGTACAGCAGGTGTCCTATGGTACACCTGTGGGGCAGGATGCTCAGTTTTATAAAGATATAGCGATCAGTCCGATGGGTTATGGACAAGCACTTACGTTGTTTATCCTGATTGAGGGCTTGCGGGTTCCAACCGCCGAATAGAATAAGGCAGACTTGTACGGAGGATGGGGGATACAGTTTCCTGTATCCTCCTTTTTGTTTGAAAGGGCACCTATTTTGTTCTATACTCCTTTGAAGGGTCTCTACTAAATAGATTATTGAAGGAGTAATGAACAAAATTGGAACTCAAAGAACGTCCAAAGATAGCAATCAAGAAAACGAGAGTAGAAATAGTGTTAGACATCACGACATTTATGTTGTTTATTATCTTTACGTTATACTTCACCCAGCAATGGCTGACATTACCGAATGAGTTGCCGATACATTTTAATATGAAAGGAGAACCAGATGGTTGGGGAGGGAAGTGGGTCGTTTGGATACCATTAATAATCGGACTTATATTATGGATTGGTCTATCGACTCTTGAAAAATACCCACATACATATAATTATCAAAATTTAAATGCAGAGAATGCTGAGCGACAATATAAAAATGCTCGTATCATGGTTAATATCATGAAAGCTGAAATAACCCTATTTTTTATGTATATCAGTTGGATGATCCTTGGTTTTTCCAGTGAAGGAGTGGCTAACAACGGTTGGTTGCCCATTGTTATATTCATTATCGTTTTATTTGGTTCAATTGCATTTTTTATATACAGATCATTTAAGTTGAGATAGACCTCTTTAAAGGGATTGGAGTACCCCTTAGAATTCATGAGAAATCCCAAGGGGGTATTCCGATGTGTTTTGCGTTTAAGTTTTGCCTGTCAACCTCGGCTCCCCATAGGCCCTAATCTCGATTAACTCCGCGTACTTGCTTCCATTGGTGGCATCCATGTTAACTCTAAGTGCCTGTGAATACACAGGTGTAGCCAGGGTATGAATGACTTTTCTTTTGCGGTTTTCCGTTACATTTACAATCTCGATCCATTCCCCAGACCGACTCAATACCTCCACCCGATAATCACGCACCAGCTCAGGCATCACACAGAATGTTGTGTGATGGTGATGTAAATTTACCAGATCCTCGTTCACATCATCATTAAACGTCAAGTGCAACTCAGCCAAGGTTTGTGGCTCTTCCCATGTCAGTTGCACCCATTCAGGATTGCCAGACTGCATCGGCTGCGACATCCACTGTTGCGGCCCACCGTATGGGCGATGATAACCGTTGATCGTGTTGTCCGATGAATAGGCCGAAGTCTCAGAGAGGGTACGACAGCAGAATGGCTGACGCGCTAACCCCTGCATGGACCATAATACGACAGGCTGATCCGTTGCATGATCCTCCAGATTTTTGGACACGTGGTTTTCTTCTGTTTTGAAGAAGATTAGCACCCCGCTGTGTGCTTCTGTCGAATGGTAGAGTGAGACTGCTTTATTGGAGCGGATGATTATAAAAGCATTCTGCAGTTCTTCCGGTCGCCATTCGAGCGGAAGCTTCACCCACTGCGCAGTTCCTGTTGTAACGTTAACAGTCGCCGTAACTTGTAACGAATGCGGGACGTAGTTCTCCTTACGCCCCGTATCCCACAGCTCTACCGTCAGCGCGGTATCGCTGGATGCATCCAGCAGTAGCTCCAGGCCGCTGAGCACTGGATGCACAGGCAGCAGCAGGGCGACATCTGTACCCAGCGGGTACGTCTCGCCAGGCTGCTCAAGGGCGATGCCCGTCAGCGTGCTGGAGGCTGTAACCTGGGCACGCCGGGCCAGATCCAGCTCATCGTGGCTGCGCACCCCGATGATGGAAGCGTCCTGCCGCAGCAACGTCTGCTGCAGGACCGCCAGATGCCTCGCGTGCAGTTCGCGCGGCGATACCCCCATGGACGCGCAGAGCGCCGCGCCCGTACCCGCGGCTTCGCCGATGACCGCGCATGTTGCCATGACGCGCGTTGTGCCGAAGGCGACATGTGATGCACTGATGTCGCGCCCGGCCATGAGCATATTCCGCACATTTGCGGAATACAGCGAGCGGAACGGCACGTGATATACGCCATCGGCATGCATATGCTTCGAGCCACTCGCTTCGGCGTACATGCCCTGCGGGGGATGCAGGTCAATGGACCAGCCGCCAAAAGCAACGGCATCCGGGAACTCCCGCTGGCTGATAATATCATTCTGGGTGAGCACATAGTCACCCGTGAAGCGACGGTACTCCCTTTTGCCAGGCAGAGAACCAATCCACTCCAGCGTCATATGATCTGCATCAAACTTGCCGGAGTTCTTGATATAGTCCCAGATCCCGTAGATCACGGACCACAGTTCATCACGGATCAGCTCATTGTCATGAACGGTGTCATGTTCACCGCCCCATTCAATCCACCAATAATGACAACCGGAATCCCCGCTGCGAATGACCCGGCGAATCGGAATGCTGGTCTGTGTAATATCCTTGGCAAAAGAAGGCGGGATATAACGGACAGGCGCACCAGCATCCTTGGTATAAAAGAGAAGTGTACTGCCCAGCGTGATCTGATCAGCCACCTCTGGTGCCCACTCTTCGCCATATTCGCTGCGGGCTTCCCGACCGAGTGCAAACTGGGCTCCAGCCAGAAAGCCGACCAATCCATCGCCCGTACAGTCCAGATAGATCTGACTTTCGAATCGGATTTTGCGCTCAGAACCCATCATCCATCCGGTAACGGAGGTGATCATGCGTTCATCTCCATCCCCAGTGGCCTCGACTTCATGTACATCCGTGTTCAGGTACAGGCTAATGTTGGATTCAGCTCGAACGGCTTCCAGGATGATCAAGTCCCAGAGATAAGGATTGCCTTCCGGGTTGCGGTACTGGTTCTCTATAAACAATTCCCCCATAATACCCGTTTCCCGGGCATAACGGTTAATCCCGTGGGCGGTGGCACCGCACACCCAGACCCGAACCTCGCTGCTGGAATTGCCGCCAAGCACGGGGCGGTTCTGCACGAGCGCCACCTGCTGCCCCATGCGGGCAGCGGCTATCGCGGCGCATACACCAGCAAGTCCTCCGCCGATGACGGTGATGTCGTATTGTACATGCTCTTGTTTCATATCTGTGACCTCCTTAACTGAAGTTAGATCCACCTTGACTCCAACTGCATATCTATAATTTCATCTTAGATTTATATATTCACTTTTTAAATGCACTATACTATCATCAAACATATACTTTATTTCACAGAAAGGGTGGTCAAGTCATGGAGCTGCTTAACCACATCTACTGGAAGCAAAAAGGGGAATTTGCTCTTACGGAAGATATCTATACGACTTGGGTGGCTTTTGCCGTCGAAGAGGGAATATTCCATTATGAGATTGGGGGTCAGATCGGAGAAGCGAGTTTTGGCGATCTGGTGCTGTGCCCCCCGGCGGTTCCTTTTCGGCGGACAGTCATTACCCCGCTGACATTTCACTATTTACAGTTTAGCAGTAGCCTGGAGGAGGAGGAGTTTCTGCCACCAGCCGGAAAATCGCTGATTAATGACACGAAGCGGTTAGCCTCGACGTACGCTTATTTACGCCAGGACAGTGAGGAGAATAAGGGGGAAGTTGCCCGTTGGAAGACACATTTTATGATGGATTTGTGGCAGTTGTATCAGGTGGAACGCAGACAGAATCGCTTAAAGGAGCGGAGATTTACCGAAGACGCACGAATGGCTGAAGCGGCAGCGCTGCTGGAGGAGCGGGCGGAAGAGGACATCAGCCTTCAGGAATTGGCACAGCGACTGGCCTTGAGTCCGGTGCAGTTGACAAGGCGTTTCCGGGAAGCTTTTCAGGAGACGCCATCAGGCTATCTCAAACGGGTCCGTCTGAAAAAAGCGCAGAACCTCTTGGCTGACAGCAGCCTGACCCTTAACCAAATTGCCGAGCGATGCGGATATGAGAACGGTTTTTATCTGAGTAGAGTGTTCTCCAAAACGTTGGGCATAAGTCCATCTGAGTATCGCAGGAGACACAGGGTGTAAGCTGAAAGAAGTGAGCAGAAAGCTTTGAAGACTACTTTAAAGACAACTTTTGAAGCCAGCGGAGCACCAGGTATACACCTTCGTTACGGGTTGTCCAGATTATGGAGGAGCTGGTGTGAATGAGTGCAGAAGCAACGGATACTACATTTCTAACCGAAATTAGAGGGGGAAGTACATTTCAGTTGTAGATCATAGACAATTTATACTATAATTTACCATATGGAGTCCTTATCCGAACGTATGCCCCCCCGTATCCGTTTGAATGAGGACTCTGATTTTATAACTAAAACCAAGGAGGGGGATATAGCCTTAGCCTTTAAAATAAGGAATTCATCCTAATATTCGATAAAGGAGATGGAAGCGATGAGAAAAATGATATTTTTGAAAGCGCTTAAATTTGTTTTGATGATAACTTTGTTAGTTCCTTTGTATTGGGCGGCTCCATCTGTCCATGCGGCAGAAGGGGAGAATACCTTGATTCTGAGTCATGATTTTGAAGATGGCACGGTCCAGAGCTGGAGCGGACGCGGTGAAGTAGAAACGCTTCATGCAAGCGCCGTTGCAGCTCGTACCGGAGATTATGGACTGGAAGTGAGCGGGCGGGCTATGACATGGCATGGGCCAGCGCTGGATGTGACAGAACTTTTGGAGGTGGGACAGACGTATGTGTTTACTGGCTGGGTGAAGCTTCCGGCGGGAGCGTCCAGCACAAACCTCAATATGTCTTTACAGCGTACCCTGCCAGATACAACACATTATGAAAATTTAACATTCGGTACCGCATCCGCAGGCGGATGGACCAAGCTTACTGCACAGTTTAAAATGCTGGAACCAGCGAATCAGTTATCGGTTTATTTTGAAGTGCCAGACCGTGCCACAGCTTCTTTTTATGTGGATGATTTCCGATTGGAGAAGCTGCCAGATCTCGGACCCATTGTGATCGAAGAAGACATTCCTTCCCTACAGGATGCTTTTGCGGGCAAGTTTCGAATTGGGACGGCCTTCACGAACAATGAACTGCTGACCGAACCGGACAAGCAACTGCTTACGAAGCATTTTGATAGTCTGACACCAGGCAATGTTCTGAAATGGGACAGTACCGAGCCGCAAGAGGGTATGTATAATTTCAGCGGGTCGGATGCCGCAGTCGCTTTTGCAGCAGCGAACGGACAAGAGATACGCGGGCATACCCTCGTTTGGCATACACAAACTCCGGATTGGGTATTTCACGATGCCAACGGCAATCTGGTGAGCAAAACGGTGCTGTATGAACGGATGCAGCAGCATATTGAGACGGTAATGGAGCGTTATCAAGGCCAGATCTACGCTTGGGACGTTGTGAATGAAGTCATTGATGCCTCCGAGCCGGATGGCCTGCGGCGCAGTCTGTGGTACCAGATTGCCGGGGAAGAATATATTGAGAAAGCATTTGAATTCGCCCATGCAGCCGACCCGGATGCCAAGTTGTTTATTAATGACTACAATACCCATGAGCCGGCCAAAAGCCAGGCCCTCTACAATCTGATCACTCGCCTTCAAGCCAAGGGTGTGCCTATTGACGGAGTCGGCCATCAAACACACATCAGCCTCTTTTATCCAACCCTTTCGGAAATTGAGAGTTCCATTGTCAAATTTAAGGCGCTGGGCCTCGAAACACATATTACTGAGCTTGATGTAAGTGTATATTCCAATGATTCGCAATCTTATGATATCTTCCCGGAAGAACTGAAGACACAGCAGGCAGCGCTGTACAAGTCCCTGTTCCAGATCTTCCTGAGGCATACGGACACAGTCAAAAATGTTACCTTGTGGGGCAAGGATGATGCCAATACCTGGCTACGAACCTTCCCAGTCGCCCGCAACAACTGGCCGCTGCTTTTCGACGAGCGACTCCAGTCCAAGCCAGCCTATTGGTCCGTATTAGAGACGGTCCAGGTCGAGGCAGTACCAGCCGCTCCGCAGAATCTGACCGCCACTGCGGTTAGCGACAACAGCATCAATCTAAGCTGGAGTGCATCTGCAAGTGCGACCTCCTATACGGTAAACAGGTCGCTGACAGCAGCCGGACCGTATACATCTGTGGCCGCTGTATCGGGAACAAGCTATAAGGATATGGCGGTATCTGCTGGAACCACCTACTACTATGTGGTGAATGCGGTTAACAGCGTTGGGAAGAGTGTGAACTCCGTTCAAGCTTCCGCAAAGGTCCAGGGTGGAGGGCCGCCAGAGCCTGCTGGCAATCTGACTCTAGCCTATCGTGCAGGGGATACAAATCTGCTCGATAACCAAATGAAGCCGCAGTTTGTCATTCACAACAACGGTACCTCCGCAGTTAGCCTGAATGAACTGACAATTCGTTACTGGTATACAGTGGACGGGGAGAAACAACAATCCTTTTTCTGTGATTATGCACAGCTTGGAGGCAGTCAGATCAGCGGCAGCATAGTGAAACTGCCTGCACCTGTTCCTGGAGCGGACCATTATCTGGAACTGAAGTTCGGTACCGGAGCAGGCGTGATCCCGGTCGGAGGAACTTCTGGGGAGATACATACCCGGTTGCACAAAGCAGACTGGTCCAATTACAGCGAAGGGGATGATTATTCCTTTAACCCGCTGCAGACCTCTTTTGCCGATTGGACCAAGGTAACTCTTTACCGGAACGGCGAGCTTGTCTGGGGAGTGGAGCCTATATCCTAATTTGCTAAGTCGTTATATCTAGCCTAGCCGGAGATCCCAGATCTCCGGTTTTTTTAATGCAATAGAACAAATCTGTGTATCCCTATCCCGTCCCTGGCAACTGGTATCACATATCCATGCGAATGAGCCCGGCCCCGGCCGAAGCGGGGGAACTGATGGTATAATGATCTCAATAATTGCAGGGGGAGCGCTGAGGGGATGACAAAGCCCGACTGGAAGACCTTTTTGCCGCATAAGCTCAGGTATCGGCTGTTTGGTGCGTTTGTGGTGTTGATTCTGCTGCCATTCAGCGTACTTAATGTCTACAACTATGGACAGATCGAATCTCTGGTTGAGCAAAAAATCAGCGAACAGAGCCACGAGCAACTGGTGCAGATGTATGGTTCTCTGGAGGACCAGATGAGTATTGCATTCAAAACCCTGATTTTTCTGGAACAGGATTCATCCGTAAGAAACGTCCTGACTTCTCCAGACAATCGTTCTCCGCTTGAGAATAAGTCGTTGGTGGAAGAGAAGTTCAAGATGATCAACAACAGCTTTTTTCTATATAATCCTTCCGTGTACTTCACACTGTTAGATTTTCATGATAACGTTTACACTTCGTATTTGCCCAAAAAAGCTCTGGCCTATGGCCCTTATCGGGAACAATTTCGCAAGCATCTTGGAGAAATGACCTTCATCAAGGGCAACAATGATTCAAACTCGTTTCCATCAGAAGAGTTGCTCTACCGCTGGGATGCCCGGGATACCAACCATGTCCTGCGGGAGCTATCCTCCAGCCCGTATCTCTTGTCCCTCTATGCGTATATGAAGGACAGTGGCGGCAAAAGGTACGGAATGGCACGGATCAGTATCGATTATTCGTACTGGTTTCAGTCTATGCTGAAGGATTCGCAGAGCAATCAGGAGTATTTCCTGATTACTGGCAATGGGGAAACGATTGCCCGCTCGTCCGAAAAAGCGGTACTTTCCCCAGACTTGACCCGGGAAATTGCACTTCATCCGGCAGAGGCCTATCTGACGGATAATGATTCAGATACGCTGATTAACTACGTATACATCGAGTCACTGGACTGGTACATGGTAAATCGTATTCCACTAGCTGTGTTGTTTACGGAGATATCGGGGCTTAAGCAGCGCTATTTTTTAACGTTTTTTGGCTTCACAGCAGCATTTGTGCTCATGGCCTTTATGATCTCGGCGACATTCACTCGGCCTTTATCACATCTGCAGAACCAGATGAAGGAGGTTGTACGCAAAAACCTCAAGGTCCGTATCCCTGAAGGCCGCAGCCGCGGAGAAGTGCTGGAACTGACCCGTACGTTCAATACGATGCTGGATGATGCCAATCAGATGATCAACAGACTCAAGGCGGAGGAACGCCAGAAGGAAGCGGTACATTTTCATATGCTCCTGGCCCAGATGAATCCGCACTTTCTCCTGAATACATTGAATACAATGAAATGGAGTGCGATCCGCAGCGGGAATGAAGAGATCTCCGAGATGTGTGTTTCCTTGGGCAAATTGCTGGAGGTCAGCCTGAATTCACAGGTCGAATTGGTATACCTGAAGGACGAGATTGAGTTGGTTCAAGCCTACCTTCATATCCAGCGGATTCGTTACCGTGATAGCTTTGAGGTGACTTGTGAATTTGACGAAAAACTTGAGTATGCGCTCGTGCCCAAACTGAGCTTGCAGCCACTGGTGGAGAATGCCATTCATCACGGTGTCGGGCCATTGGAACAGCTTGGTCAGATCCGCATCGGCATTTACAGGCAAGACACAGGAAAGCTGATGCTGGAGGTGGCCGACAACGGAATTGGCATGGAGGAATCCCGGCGTCAGCAGATGAGCCGCACACGTCCGGGGATCGGCCTGTCTAACCTTAAGGAACGATTGCGATTATTGTTCAAAGGCCAAAGTGAACTTGAAGTGATTGATACCAAGCCGGGGACATTAGTAAGGTTCAGTATTCCTTTTTTATTGTCGACGCCTTACTTACAGAAGCGGTTAGACTAGGGCGTGTCTGAAAACTCCGAAGGAAGCAGATTTTGCTGAATTTTCGTTCCGAGCAAGGAAGTTTTCCGCAGGCGTGCCGAGGCACGTCAAGGGAAAGTGACGAAGCATGGGGCGAAAAGGCGGTAAAAGATGCACTTCGCGAGTTTTGAGAAACGCCCTACGACTGGAGAGGGGAATCTGGAATGTGGAAGGTATTGCTTGTAGAAGATGAAGTATTTGTACGTGAGTCGGTGCGAGAGATTATTTCCTGGGAAGAGCTGGGTTTCACGGTCATCGGGGAATCCGGTAATGGGACCGAAGCGCTGGCGATGATTATACAGGATACACCGGATCTGGTACTGACCGATATTGTCATGCCGGGTATGGATGGTCTGGAATTACTCAAACAGACCCGTCAGGCCGGGTTAAAAACCAAGTTTGTCATGCTCACCTGTATGGGGGAGTTCGAATATGTACGCCGTGCAATGGAATACGGGGCTTCCAATTATATTCTGAAGCTATCGATGAGTGTGAATTCACTGCGTGATACACTCCGTAAAGTAAGTGCAGAACTGGGAGCTTCGACTGAAGCCCGGACAGAGACAGATCATCATCAAGGGCCACCTTCCACACCGGTTCTCACATCAACGCCTGTTTCGCCTGATTCTCTTACGGTCTCTTCTGCGCCCCCGTCTGATACGGATCTTCCATTTACACCTGTTCGTGAGCCGATTGTTAAACATCCGGAGATTAGCAAAATAATTCAGTATATCGGACAGCATTACGACCAGGACATTACCGTCAAATCCATGTCACGATATGTGATGATGGGCGAGAATTATGTGAGTGCTTTGTTTAAAAAGAAAACCGGCCATACCCTGATTCATTACTTGCATGGGGTACGGATGGAGAAAGCGGCTGAATACTTGCGCGAGACGGACCTTCCTGTACAGGAGATTGGTTACCGGGTAGGGTTCGGAAGTGATAATTATTTCATTAAAATATTCAAGCGTTGGACCGGTTGCACGCCCAGCCAGTATCGCCATCGTTCGTGACTCACAGGATGAGTAGAAGGAATATGTGTACCGAGTGCTCAGGCAAGCACAAGTAAATCCGTATTTTTGTTCAATCCGAATCATGGATATGTATCTTATGAACCCAGCAAGGTCCCTGCTACGATGTAACGGAAGGTACACTTCAATTCAGGGAGGTCATGTGACCAGATGAGAATCAAAAAAGGATTAACGGGATTAATCGTAGGTGCGCTGATGCTGGGCTTGCTTGCCGGCTGTGTAGGTAAAAATGAGACGAACGGTGGAGATAACGGAGGTGGAGCGGCAGGGGGAAAAGTGAAGCTCACCATGTGGGGCGCGGTGCCGCCCGAGAATGGGCCACAGGAAGTGGTGGATACCTGGAATGCCGAGCATCCTGATATTCAGGTGGAATATGTGCGGTTTGTGAATGATGATGATGGCAACCTGAAGCTGGATACAGCACTGTCCACCGGCCAGAACGTTGACCTGTACGTCAACTATACCCTTACAAATCTGGATAAACGCATCAAGGGTGGTACAGCACTGGATCTGGGCGAGTTCACCGACTACAACATTGATGAGAAAATGGGTGAAGATGCGGCTTCCTGGAAAGTGGACGGCAAATATTACGGGATGCCAACCAAGAAAAACGCTGCCTTCTTCGCTTTAAATATGAAAGCGCTTGATCAGGCCGGACTGAGCGTTCCAACAGCCTGGACTTGGGATGAGGCCCGTGAATATGCACTCAAACTGAAGACGGCTGGCTTCAAGTACGGATTGGTGCAGCATACCGCTTCCTATGTAGATCCGCTCGATTCCGTTCTGGTGAAGAACGGTTATGTTAAGGCAGACGGCACTTCCAACCTTGATGATCCACTCGTTACCAAATGGCTGGAGACGTTGAACGGAATGATGAAAGAGGATGCAACTACGCCTCCACTCGGGGAGCAGCTGACTTCCAAAATGCCTGTGGAAAACATGTTCCTTGGCGGTGAGTCTGCCATGATCAATATTGGCGAATGGCTGATCCGCACATCAAACAACATGACCGAGTTCCCGCGGGATTGGAAAATCGCCTTTGCCCCTGTACCGAGACTGGCTGCACAAGAAGCAGATATGGTGAAGAGTGGAGGACTTGGTGACTTTATTGCGATCAATTCCAAGTCAAAAAATAAAGAAGCCGCATGGGAGTTCCTGAAATGGTACGCCGATGGGGGAATGATGCCGATGGCTGCGGGTGGACGTCTACCTTCATCGAATGCCGTTGATCAGCAGACTGCCATTGATCATTTGCTTGGCGATTATGCCGACTCTTATGACAAGGAGTCACTGGAATTTGTGTTGTACGGTGACGAGACACCTACGTTTGTCCGCAGCATTGCGCAGGAAGTGGTCGATCTGCGTGCACAGGAGTATGAAAAGTTCTTCCTCGGTAACCAGACTGCCGAAGTTACGGTACAGAACATGGTCAAACGCCATAATGACTGGCTGAAGCAGAATCAATAGATTGCAAAAGCAATGAGTCCAAAAGCCGTCCCAAAGGGGCGGTTTTTTCTATATAAACAATAGAACAATTCCATGCTATTTCTCTCCCGAAAGTCACTGCCGAAATACATATATCTGTGATATCAGGTACAGGGTTATGTTCCTTAAATGTTAGAGGACATCTTGTTATGCTTAATTCCAGAACAGATGTTAAGGAGTGGGGGAGCATATGCATAAATCCTGGATGAAACGGCAGAGCAGGCTCGGGTATCTTTTTATTGGGCCCAATATGATTGGCGTGCTGTTGTTTTTTATTATACCGGCTGTCTATTCGTTCTATCTCATGTTCACTGATTACAAATTCATGAGCCCGGAGACGAATTTCGTAGGGCTGGACAATATCCGCCGGATGTTGAATGATGATCTGTTTGGCGTGGCGCTGCGAAATACATTTGTATTTCTGTTAGCGGTTCCGGTATCGATGGGGTTGGCATTTATCGTGGCGGTGGCGCTGAACAAGTCGGTGTATTGGCAAAAAACGCTGCGTGCTCTCTATTTTATGCCCTATATCACCAGCGGCGTTGCCATCGCCTTTGTCTGGATGCTTCTGTTCCAGCCAACGTCGGGACCGATTAATGGCTTCTTGCGCGGAATCGGTATTACGAACCCTCCCGGCTGGTTATCAACAACCGAATGGTCCATGTATGCGATTGATATCATCTGGATCTGGTTCATGTTGGGTTACAACATGATTATTTATCTGGCCGCTTTGCAGGAAATTCCGGAGGAATTGGTTGAGGCTGCACGGATAGATGGAGCCCGTCCTTGGCAGACGATACGCCAAGTGATCTGGCCGCTTGTGAGTCCAACGACCTTTTTGCTGCTGATCACTGGGCTGATTATGACGATCAAAAACTTTGGTATCATTCAAGCGATTACCCAGGGTGGGCCGGGGAACAGTACAACCGTGCTGTCGCTCTTTATTTATCAAAATGCCTTCCGCTACTACGAGATGGGCTATGCTGCTGCTATTAGCTGGGCGCTCTTTGCCATCATTATGGTCTTCACTGTATTGCAGTGGCTTGGTCAGAAACGTTGGGTTCACTACTAGGAGAGGAGGGATCATTATGGAGAAACAAATTGCCGCGAATGCGAAGCCCACAGCTCCACATTCACCTAAAGTTAAAGTCCGCATGGAGTCCTTGAGCCAGATTCGAAAAATCATACTGACACTTCTGATGTCCGGGTTTGCCCTGCTGATGGTTATGCCGTTCATCTGGATGATCAGCACGTCGTTCAAATCTCCTGCGGACGTATTCACCTATCCCATCCAGTGGATACCCTCCAGCCTGAACTGGGAGCATCATATTAAGGTTTGGAGTGGAGCGGATACCTTTGCCACATATTATCTGAACTCGTTGAAAATATCGCTAATTAGCACGATCGGAGCTGTATTTCTCTCGGCTTTTGCAGCCTATGGCTTCGCACGGATTCAATTCAAAGGCCGGGAGACACTGTTCCTGATCTATCTCTCGATGATGATGGTGCCACCGCAGGTGCTCTTTGTACCAAAGTTTCTGATGTTTGAGTGGGTTGGCATATATAATACGCATTGGGCCTTGATCCTGCCTGGAATGTTCACGATTTTTGGGGTGTTTATGTTGCGGCAATTCTTCCTATCAGTGCCTTCAGAGATCTCGGAAGCCGCGTTCATCGATGGTGCCGGTCATCTGCGCATATTCTTCAGACTGATTCTGCCCTTGGCGAAGCCAGCGCTGGCTACCCTGGCGATCATCGATTTCTCATGGCATTGGAATGACTATGAAAATGCGCTCGTGTTCCTGATCGACAAAGACCTGTACACCGTGCCACTCGGACTGCAGAACTTTATTCTGGAGAACAATGTGGATTACAACGGCATGATGGCCGCTGCCACGGCAGGTATTATTCCGATGATCATCGTGTTCCTGGTGGGACAGCATTATATTATCCAGGGCGTGGCCGGAAGTGCCGTGAAGGGCTGAGTCTGCTGTCACTGTGATCCCATATAATAACCCTTTTGCTGAACGAAGAGATTTTCGCGGCAGAAGGGTTATCTGTTGAAAGGGAGAATTAATCCAAGATCTGAGTTTATCAATTGGAGGAGATTCTTATGGAAATGAAAGTCATCACTTTGCCTGCTTTTCACATTGTAGGATACTCAATCGAAGCGACTATAGAAGAGTTTGAATCGGGTCTGGGCAAGAGCGACTATCATAAGCTTGTTGAGAGAAAAAATGAAATTCAACATCGAAAAAATGACAATGTCATGTTGATGCAGATGTATCCGATGAAAGAGGATTTCAACGCAAAGGTTGATAAGTTCACACATTTAATAGGATATGAAGTAACCAGTTTGGAAAATGTCCCATTAGAGATGATAAGTCATGACGTCCCTGACAGCCAATATGTGACGTCCACGCATCGAGGGATTGAGTCAGAGATTGGTGATACATACGATTATGTCTATGGACAGTGGATCTGTGAGAACGGACATGAACCCAAAGATTATGATTTTGAAATTTGGGATGAGCGTTATCAACCGGAAAGTACCAGCATTGAGATTGATATATATGTAGCTTTGCAATCGTAAATCTCGGCAATCTTTCCGCAATACAATAGTTCAAACTTCGTATATAATTAACAATGACATATGATGCTGTATGACTACATAACTATCGCGAGGTGCACTAGACTTATGCCAACCATCTACGACTTTACCGTAACCAGAACCAGTGGAGAGCGTTTCCCGCTCTATCAATATGAAGGAAAACCTGTGCTCATCGTAAACACCGCAAGTAAATGTAAATATACGCACCAGTTTGATGACATGCAGAAGCTGTATGACCAGTACAAGGATCAAGGACTTCAGATTATTGGTTTCCCGTGTAACCAGTTTGCAGAGCAAGAGCCTGGAAGCAGTTCGGAAGCGGAATCCTTTTGTCAGATTAACTATGGTGTGAAATTTCCGATGTTCTCCAAACTGGATGTGAATGGAGAAGCGGCGCACCCGCTCTACGAATTTTTGAAAAGATCAGGGCCTTTTACTGGCTTTGATGAAACAGATATACAGGCCAAATTATTGAAATTAATGGTGGCTGAGAAGGCACCAGAATGGTTACACGGCGATGCAATCAAATGGAATTTCACGAAATTCCTGATTGATGCAGAGGGGCGTGTGGTCAGACGCTTCGAACCTATCGACTCCATCGACGAGATTCAAGAGAGTATTAAACAGCTTCTATAATTTCACTTTCATATATCCTACAGGGGCATGACACAAATCGTTTCCCTCTTCCGAACAGGAGGTGCATGAATGTGCCGAGCATGATGCAATTTAGTGCTTCACTGGAGTATAGTTACCGATCCACCAGCATATTTAACCCAGGCAAGTCAGATGGATTCCACTCACATCCACATTATGAGATTTATTATTTTCATGATGGAGAATGTACCTACATCATAGGAGACCGGGTATATAACCTGGAGCCGGGTGATCTGGTGTTAATGCATGGCTTGACTCTTCATCGACCACATCCGAAGCCAGGTAGTGCTTATGAGCGAAGCACACTGCATTTTGATCCGTCTGCAATCCGCAGCAGCCTGCATCCGGACCGTATGGCTGAGGTCCTGAGACCATTTGAAGAACTCAGAAATTGCCGGGTCAATCTGAAGGGAGATAACCGCTCTGAATTCGAAGCTCTATTGCATGATCTTCATCGTCTGTCTCAAAGTCAGAGCATTTTCAGGCAAGAGCGAATGAATGTCAGACTGTGTGATCTGTTGTATTTTGTAGCAGAGATCTGCCAGGGTGATGTCCAGGAACAACTTCCCTCATCGGAGAGGGAGCGGCATGTCCAACACATCATTCGTTATGTGGATACCCATTATATGAAGGACATTGGTCTGGATGATCTGGCACTGGAATTACATCTGTCCAAGCCATATCTGGCAGGCATGTTTAAGGAAATGACAGGTTTGACGATATTCAAATACCTGTATGACCGTCGTATCAATCAGGCGAAGCTTTTGTTTCAGTTTCAGCCTGAGATCACCGTGACAGAAGCAAGTCGATTGTCCGGTTTCAAACGCCTTTCGCATTTTAGTCGCATGTTCAAACAAAGTGTGGGATGTTCGCCTGATCTGTACCGTACCCAATTGCATCGCCAATCATAGAAGTCGTCTTTGAGCTGACCAGCTTCTCTGGTTGGCTTTTTTTGTTGATTTTCGTTTGAGAATGCATCCCACTGTGTTTAGAGGACACGCAGAACAGGTAAAGAAAGGTAATGAACCCAGAGGAGGCGAATATGAATGAAACAGCGCACACCGGATCAGAATAACAACGATACCCAACAGGAACAATCCCGTGACAATCCTGAACAATATAAGACAGAGCACGAAAGTCTGCTTGACCGACATGAAGAAGAACAGACTGTAGATCCAATTCCGATGGAAGATCTGAATATGGAAGCTCAGGAAGAGAAGAATAAAGATCAGACAAAAAGTAACTCGTCTACGGAAGAGAAATACCGGGCGGATTATCGTAAAAAGACGGGCGAAGGATAATTTCAATTGCTGTGTTGGGCAAACTTGTGGAAATGTTTTCGGTGAATGTATATTTAGTGAAAATAAATTAGTTTGTTGACTAATGTATGTTACTATATTATAGTTACTATGTTGGCAATTGAAAAAAAATTTTGGGAGGCGAATAAGAATGACAACTTTTTTTGATGCGTTGAAAAACAGAAGATCTTATTATGGAATCAGCAAGGAATCTACAATTTCGGATGCTAAAATCCAGGAAATCGTAGAAGAAGCGGTGAAATATACACCAACTTCCTTTAACTCACAAACATCCCGTGCCGTTGTATTGCTCGGTGAACAACATGATAAATTGTGGAATCACACAGAAGAAATTTTGCGTGAAGTGGTAGGTAATGAAGAAGCCTTCAAATCCACAGCAGAGAAAATGACTGGATTCCGCAGTGGATATGGTACGGTTCTCTTCTTCGAAGATAACAATGCGATCGCACAGCTTCAACAAAATTTTGCAGCTTATGCAGATAACTTCCCAATCTGGGCTAACCAATCCAACGGTATGTTGCAACTGGTAATCTGGACTGCTCTGGAACAAGAAGGTCTGGGTGCATCTTTGCAGCACTACAACCCGTTGATTGACGAGAAAGTGAAGCAAGAATGGAGCATTCCTGAGAACTGGAGATTGATCGCTCAGATGCCATTTGGTAAACCAACGGCAGCACCGGGTGAGAAAGAATTCCAACCAATTGAAGAGCGCGTAAAAGTACACAAGTAAGCTTCGCATTTCCCAACATTTAACCACATACGGCCTCGCTTCAATTTGATACGATGATAGTTGATCGTAATCCAATGAAGCGAGGCTTTTTGATGTGAATAATAGATTAAAAGACATAACGAACCAACGGATATGGAAAATGGTTTTATGCTGGTTATTAACACTTGGATCGGTGGCTGGATACAGCTCTACTGTTCAGGCTGCAACCGTGCAGCAACAGTTTCAGGATACGCACACCAGTTACGCCAAGGATGCCATTACACATCTGGTGGCAAAAGGCATTGCTGCCGGTACGTCAGAGACTACGTTTGAACCGAAGAAAGCCGTTACTCGTGCAGAATTTGCGACGTTTGCTGTGAGATTACTAGGTTTGAAGTCCGTTAAAAATAATATAAATCCCTATCAGGATATAAGCATGAATGCTTGGTATTACGGCAACGTTGCTGCCATGACGAATCTTTTTATTCTGGAGGGCAAGGGTCAGGGAACGTTCCAGCCTAATGCTTCCATTACGCGCGAAGAAGCGGCTGCCCTCCTTGTGCGAATGTTAAAACAACAACCCGTAGAGACCTCGCTCTTATCTTCAACGTATTTCGACGCAGCAGATATCTCGGACTGGGCACGTCCTTATGTTCAGACGGTATATCAACTTGGACTAATGCGGGGAAGTGGAGGTGTGTTCCGACCACATGACCAGGTAACGCGAGAAGAAGCAGCCGTAATGCTCGATGCCATTTTACAAAAGAAAACATGGTCTGAGCAGTTACAACGTGGGGATGAACTTGGCGTTCAGCTGGGCTGGCAATATAACTCCACTACAGCTGAATTCAAGAAACAAGTGGAACAATCTGAGGTCAATACGCTCGTCCCACGCTGGTTTTTCCTGAATAGCAGTATGAATGTAACAGATCACGCGGACCCTGCATTGATCTCTTGGGCATCCGCCACCGACAGGCAGCTATGGCCATTGCTCGGTAATCGTTCGGATTCGGCACTTACCCATCAGATGTTATCCAGTTCGGCCAACCGAGCTGCAGTGATCTCACAGGTAGCCGCTTATGTCAAAACCTATAAACTGGACGGTATTAATGTGGACTTCGAGAATGTTGATCCTGCGGATCGTGAAGGTCTGACGGCATTTGTGACCTCTTTGACGGCTACGTTGCACGCACTCGGTGCTGTAGTGTCCGTGGACGTTTCGCCCGACCTGGGTACTGATTGGACGGATGCATTTGATTATGCCAAACTGGGCGCTGTATCCGATTATATGGTGCTGATGGGATACGAGGAACACTGGAACGGTGATCCGAAAGCAGGATCAGTGGCGTCTCTTCCATGGGTGGAAAAGGCTTTGGATACCATGCTCTCCGAGGTGGTACGTGCCAAAACAATTTTGGCCCTTCCGTTATATACACGAGACTGGTCTTCCGTGAATCCGGCAACCAGTTCTTGGGACATTACACTGGCAGACCAGGGAATGCGTGCGCATGCTACGGGATCTGTAAGACGATGGGATGCAAGTCTGGTTCAATATATTATCGGGTACAACAGTAATGGTAAGCCAAGATATATATGGGCAGAGGACAGTCGTTCGTTATCAGCCAAAGTGTTAATGAGTGAGCAACGGCAAATTGCTGGACTGGCTTACTGGTATATGGGCGGCGAAACAGCGGATGTATGGAACGCCATTTCGAATGCATCGCGATTTGAATCATATAACTTCTAAGCAATCATGAATCTTTATAGACCCAAACTCACCGTGATTCTGGCGGATGGTTTGGGTCTGTTTATTTTGGTATAAGATAAGCAATATGAGGAATCGTTTAAGCTTGGCTGAACGGTTTAATGTATATAAGGACAAAATATATATATATTGAGCTAAACATTTACACAATAACGGAGAGGACAGAAAAAGCCTGAAGAAGCGAAGCGTGCGCCTAAAAGCTTTCTGAAAGAAAGCTGCATCGAAAGCATACGCTTATCCCCGGATTTACCCTTTGTAAAAGGTATTAAAAAAATCTGGGGATAACAGCGATCGGAAGGTTGTTCTGTCATCGGAGTGACCAGTGTAAATATTCTTTAGTTCAATGTATTAGTTCAGGAGGAGAAGGAGCATGCGAGAGGTTGATTGCATAATTGTAGGTGGAGGGCTCGCAGGGCTTCAGGCAGCCATTCAGCTTGGACGTTATTCAGCTCATCAGGTGTTGGTGATCGACGCGGGAGAAGGCAGATCGACGTTGTGCCGGACTTATCATAATATCCTCGGTTTCCCCGATGGGGTATCCGGTGAAGAGCTTAGAGAACGAGGCAGGATGCAGGCAGAGCGAACCGGTGTATCTTTTGAGAAAGACCGTATTGTTAAAGCAGGACGTCATGGAGAACATATTCAATTATTCGGTACTTCAGGAACTGAATATAGGAGCAAAACCGTGTTATTGGCAACGGGGCTCACGGATAGAGTTCCGGACATTCCGGGACTAACCCCTACGCTGGGCCGAACAGTGTATGTCTGCCCTGATTGCGATGGTTATGAGATTCAGGATCAACGTACGGTACTATTGGGATCTGGCGAACCAGGTGCCAATATGGCGATGATTTTAATTCAGCGTACGAATGATCTGTTATATATCAATCATGAGCAGGCTCCCATATCTGCAGAGCTGCATCGGAGCATGAAAGAGGCGGGCGTTCGTTATCTGGAAGCGGCTGTTCAGGAAGTACAACAGATTGAGGATGGCCATATCACCGGTGTTCTGACCGAAGATGGACAGATTTTTGAGTCGGAGCGTGGATTTATCGCATTTGGAGGCAACCGGGTACACTATGAACTGGCGGAGCAGCTTGGAGCTGTAATCGCAGATAATAAACATGTGGAAGCCGATCCGCGCAGCTTGCAGGCAGCGACTAATGTGTGGATTGCCGGGGATCTGGGCCTGCACGCAGAACAAGCAACCGTTGCGATGGGTGAAGGTTCCATTGCCGCGATCTGGATTCATAAGGCGTTACAGCAGATGACCAAGGATTCACGATGAATTTCACCTCCAGATATGAGGTTGATTATTCAATTGTTCATTACCAAAAAGTCCTCCCAAGCCATGCATGTGGCAGGAGGACTTTTTGAGTTATCTTTTGCTAGGGAGAAAAGGATTACACTTATTTGTCTGATGAATCCGTTGATTTGGAAGAAGACTTCTCGTCCTTCGAGTCATGGGAGAAATCTTTGCGAATGTTGTCCACGATATCACCAACCACGCCTTCGATCATATCGGTTGGTCCGGGATTATTTTTGTCTGGATGGATAACGGTATTCACTCCTGGTTCAAGTTCATCGTTTGTCTTCTCATGTTTGGTTTTATCACGCATGGGGAATCCCTCCTGGTTCGATATTGTATAAGGTGTTCATTAACATATCCAAACACCGTTACGTATATGTAAACGATTAACCGCTGTAGTTCTTTTGAAACGTGTACTTGCTCATATATAGAAGATATATACAGAATTGAACGTACTGATTAAACTTCTGCAATACGTTTATATTATAGATAACCATTGAGTATTAAGTTTAAAGCTTGAAACCAATAAACCACTATTATGCAGGAGGTTATTCAAATGAATGAAGAAAATCATGTAATCCATAAAGATGGCCAAGTTTCAACTGACAAGGTGGACAATGCAATTGAGAAGATTGCGCCGGAAGAAAGAGAACAGATTCTACAGAACTTTGATGCGTTCAAAGAATACCTGGGTAAGCGAATTGACATGGGAGAATCGATTGGACTAAGTGAGGAGCAGATGGCCAAAATTGCCGAGAAAGTAGCAGATTATCTGGCAGCTCGGGAGGAACCTCGTAATCGTGAAGAAAAACTACTTCAGGAGCTGTGGAATGTCGGCAAGGAAGATGAACGTCACATGTTGGCTCATATGCTCGTTCGTTTGGCACAAAGCTCCACACCCAATCATTAAGATTAGCATCTATGCCTAAGCATAAGAAATACTTTGAGCTGGTCTTCAAACCTGCCAAATACCTGCCAAAAGCTGGAGCGTAACTCTTGAACATATCTGGATCAGGGCAGATAGAGGGAGCGCTAGCTATGATGAACGTAACCGCAAAAAATAGCCCTCCATATTGCTGCACATCGTAGGTTAAAATGGACAGTAAGAAGACCACCATTTCAGAGCTACACAGCAAAGGAGAGCTATCCCTATGAAGTCTACCACAAAATTCATTGGTTTAGATGTATCCAAAGAAAAAATTTCTGTCGCTATTGCTGACGAGGGTCAAGACAAGCCGCGGTATTACGGCACCATTGCTCATGCGCCTGCTGCCTTACGCAAACTCATCAAAGAATTGGGTCCGGCAAGCTCCCTCTCGTTTTGTTATGAGGCCGGTCCTACAGGATACGAAACCTACCGCTGGATCGAATCCATGGGGGCCCATTGTGTCGTCATTGCCCCTTCACTCATCCCCAAACGCTCCGGCGATCACGTGAAAACCGATCGACGGGATGCCGAGCAACTGGCACGTCTGTTCCGTGCAGGCGAGCTTACGCCGATTTACGTTCCAGCACGTGAAGATGAGGCGCTTCGTGAATTGGTTCGGGCACGCGAATCGGCAAAAGAAGATGCTCACCGGGCTCGTCAACGCGTGCTCAAATTTTTATTGCGTCACCAGATCCATCCGCCTGAACAAATCAAACGTCGCTGGACGAAAAAATATCGCGTATGGCTTGGACAACTGACCTTCCCGAATGCGCCTATGCAGATTGCGTTTACGGAGTACCTTCATGCCATGGACGAGATCGAGCAACGCATCGGTCGACTGGAAAAAGCCTTGATTGAAGAGGCGGCGACCAGCTCTAAAGCCGATTTGATTCAAATTTTACAGTCTCTGCGTGGCATTGGATTTCTCACGGCCGTCACGCTTGCTGCGGAGATTGGTTCCTTTGCCCGTTTCCGTTCCCCTGCTCAGCTCATGGCTTACTTGGGCCTGGTTCCGCGTGAGCATTCGTCTGGAGTCCGTACCCAACGAGGCTCGCTCACCAAAGCGGGAAATGGACGATTGCGTCGCACCTTGATTGAATCGGCATGGAGTTACCGCCATCGGCCTGCGATTAAAGGGGACTTGGCCCGCCGTTTGGAAGGTCTGCCTGCGGACATACAGCTCATTTCCTGGAAAGCTCAGGAACGGCTGCACCGAAAATTCCGCCGTTTAGTTTATGGATTAAACAAACACAAAAATGTCGCGGTCACCGCGGTGGCCAGGGAACTGACCGGGTTCATTTGGGCGGTCGCCCGAACGTTGGAGCTACCGAACGCTCAGTAATCTGTTATTCATCTTGAAGAGACGGATGGTTTAAAAGGAAAAAGGGGAAAACTCCGGAGCCTTAGGCCCGGGAGTTCATGGAAGGTTCAGGAGAGAATGTACGAGGTTCGTTTGCACTAGGCTTTTAATGGGCTGAACGTGCGTGGCTAGCTTGTAAAAGCTCTCCTTGACGAAGGCATACCATGTGGTAACCAACCCACGGATAGCAGCGTGCCAACCGTCGCTCGCATATGGACTCCCGCGCTTAGGGCTTCGGGGAAAAGCAGCTTTTTGTGATGGGCTTGACAAAAACGTTCATAGCAACGAACCTGTGACGTCTTATTCAAGGGTTTGAAAGTCCCGCAGCAATCTAAGGAATCTGATACACGCTATATTGGTATAAACAGCCGTTAATAGCTTGTATTCAGGGAATTCTGGCAAATAACGTGTCTCATGTTCCTTACAAAATAAAAGGAGCGCCAGAAGGCCAAATAAGACGTCCTCGATTCCTTAGTTATCTGGACCATTCGTCAGGACTAGGCAGCTTGGACTTCAGATGTTTGGGACACAGACATCCTTCAACGTATCACTTGCCTGCCTGAGTTTAAAAAACGCACCCTAGTAAATAACCTCTGAATGGCGATGCCTTCAGGGGTTATTGCCGTTTACGGAGACTACAGACAGGAGTGATGACGCACATTGTAACTATTTTTAATCTGGCTGATACTTTTATAATCCCTGTTCGAAGTATGATAGGAAAAGAAAGAACGTTGGAATCGATAGTTCACATGAGCGTTTGAGAAGCAAGACTTCCGGTTAAGGAATAGTAACGTTCATATTAAGGAGAGATGTTACCTATGAAGAACGCGACAAAACAATGGAAACTAGGAATGATCGGTGCAGTTGTTGCTTTACTTGGCATGATTGTGCTGACTACATATTTACTTACCCCTGCGAATGCTCAAGGTAGTACGGACGCTCAACAACCTTCTGCGAAAGAAGCTCAAGTTGCAAACTCCGAGATGTTTACAGCCTATGTTGAAGGTATGCATATAGAAGACGGCAAATTGTTTATGACAGTGGACAAGATTGGCTGGTATCAGGGTGAAGAGGCCGATGCGATTTTTGCACAGCGCAATCCTGAAGCAGGTATAGACGGTGCTCCAGATGGTTACTATATTGTCAACGATAGCAAAGAGCAGGAACAAGTTGAGGTTAGTGCCAATGCTGAAGTATTGATGCAGTTGTATGATCGGGATGGTACGATGCAGGGCGCAGACATTCAGTGGAATGAACCTGTGGCATTATCCAAGTTCGAATCGTTGTATGAGAATACCCGTATTCTTGATCTCTCCGTATTCCCTTATCACCTGACGGTGCAGGACGGAAAAGTGACTAAAATTGTGCAACAATACATTCCATAAAATAAGATGAAATTCATCATCCAGCATTCCTCCTGTTCATTGGAACGGTGAGGGATGCTTTTTGGTTATGACAAATTCATGAAAGCGATTGTAATTAATGGTAGGTACATGTATCATTATTGGAATGGCGTTTTTACATAGTTCAGGAGGAGCCTCATGCTTAAAGACATGATTGCATTAACTAAGCCCGGACTTCTAAGGTTAAATGTGTTTGCGGTGGCGGTAGGATTCTGGGTAGCTTCAAAATGGGATATCAACTGGTTATCTCTTCTCATGGTCGTGATTGGATCAACTTTGGTTATTGCTTCAGCTTGTGTTATCAACAATTATTGGGATCGTGAATTGGACCAAAAGATGGAGCGCACCAAAAAAAGGATGGATTACATTAACCATCTGAAGCCAGGGTTTGTACTTGGCTATGGCATTATCCTTGGTGTTGTGGGACTAGCAGTACTATTTTTCCTGGTGAATCCGTTATCAGGGTGGATGGCACTGCTTGGGTGGTTCGCTTACATCGTGATTTACACGATGTGGTTGAAACGCAGTTCAACGTGGAGCACGTCGCTGGGTGGAATTGCGGGAGCGATGCCGCCTGTCATCGGTTATACGTCTGTAACCAATGAGATTGATGCAGGTGCCTGGTTGCTTTTTGCACTATTATTCTTGTGGCAACCACCACACTTCTGGTCATTGGGTATTCGCCGGGTAGAGGAGTATCGTGCTGCGGGCTTCCCGTTGTTGCCAGTGGTTAAAGGGGTGAAACGCACCAAGTTTCAGATGATTCCTTATGTTTTTCTGCTGCTTCCTGCCGTATTCCTGTTGTATTATTACAACTACGTAGGTCTGGTATTTCTGATTGTATCTTTGGTCGGTGGACTGATCTGGTTTGTGCATACACTTAGCGGACTGAAGACACAAGATGATGAGAAGTGGGCAAAAGTGAACTTTCTGATCTCGGTGAACTATTTGATGCTCGTATTTATTGTCATGGTAGCGAATACGGTATGGTCTTAATTAGGTGATGAACAGATCATTTTCAGAGAGATTTTAGCTTAAGCTAGCTGGCTGCATCGAATGAAAAAGCACACGATGGAATAGCGTTTGGACAACCTTGAGTTGTTACAACATATTCTCTAGGGTGCTTTTTTGGTATAATAAAACAATTGAATCATATAAGTGGAATTTATAATGCAAGATGGGAAGTGACAGCATGAGTAATTTGGAACAGGCCGTGCGATGGAGACAAGAAGGCAAGGTGCAGGAAGCGATTGAACTACTGCAAGAGATTACAGTCCAGGAACCCGAGAATGCGAATGTCTGGTATCAGCTGGCTTGGGCACATGATTCGCTTGGATTGGAGCGGGAAGCTGTCCCGCATTATGAGAAGGCACTAAGTCTTGGTCTTTCTGGTGAGGACAGAGCAGGGGCGATACTCGGGCTGGGCAGCACATATCGAACGCTTGGGCAGTATGAGCAGGCGAAGGTTTGGTTTGAAAAGGGGATGAAAGAATTCTCGGCGTACCGGGAATTTGAAGTTTTCTATGCCATGGTGCTCTACAATCTGGGTGAACATGCAGAAGCGATGCAAAGACTACTCGTGCAACTCGCGGACACATCAAGTGACAAGAGAATCAATGACTATAACAGAGCCATCCGTTACTACGCAGATCAGCTCGACCGGGTGTGGGAATAGATCGAATACACAGAAAAGGGGATGGATGAATGAACTCCAATCAAGATCTGAAACAGGTAAATGAAAGGTTGGATCAAATTGAGAAAAAGCTGGATAACCTGGGAGATAGCCAGCAGGGCAAACGCTCACCTGGCGTGCGCTTCCTGATTGGTTTTGGCATCACGATTGCGATTATATCTGTACTGCTGCTAACTTTTGGTGTTATCCAATTTGTGAGTAATGGATAGAAAAAGTCGATCATGACGACAGGTAGTGAGTTCTCCAAATTTACATTACCTGGCCGAGCCACTGTTGCACCTCTTCTATAAAACGTCGCGTAGCTGGCGATAGATTGCCCAAAGATGGGCAGGCCATGCCAATCGTACGATAAGGATCTCCAGAGAGTGGAACGAGCGCGAGTGCATGGGTATGATTTTGAAGAACCATTTCCGGAAGCAAGCTGATACCGAGGCCATTACGGACCATCGCCATAATGGCTTGATCCTCGGCTACTTCATAGACGACATTGAGCTTGGCCGCATGCTGCCGGATCAGTCGTTCAATCTCGTTATCTCCACCCCACTTGGGCAGAATAAAGGGTTGTTCCAGTAAAACATCAAACGAAACAGACTCCTCTGAGGCGAGAGGATGATCCAGAGGCAGGATGCACATCATCCTGTCTTTTTGTAATGGGATCGTCTCAAAAGGTGATGAATCGCCGAGGGATAGAAATCCGAGATCGATGGCACCTCCAGCTAGCCAGCCCTCAATCTCAGCATAATCGCCTTCCCACAGCTTAATCTCAATTCCGGGATGACGCAGGCGAAATTGTTTCAGGATGCCCGGCAACCATTGTGTGGAGACACTTGCGAAGGTACCAATACGCACCGTACCAATCTCAGCGCCGCGAATGAGGGAGATTTCCTGGTTCATGAGTTCCGTCCAGCGCAGAATCTCACGTGTGTATCCCAGAATGCGTTCCCCTTCAGCGGTAACCCGTACACCGGAGCGGCTGCGATGGAGCAGGGAAAAACCACATTCTGTCTCCAGACTGGCGATGGCATGGCTGACTGCGGATTGGGTGATGTTCAACGCTTCTGCCGCTTTGGTGAGACTGCCATATTCCACAACGGTATTCAATATTTCGTATTTGATCAGTGACATGAATGGTTCCGTTCCTTTCCATTTTTGATGCATGAATTTATTTCATATAATCCATTATAAATATTCATTTTTATAATGCAAAGAGATCGTTTATACTTGCCAAGGCGAGTTAGTTTGACGCACGATCACACAGCTCAGAATACATAGAATGAAGGTTGAAGCAAGATGAATGGTGTACAGGTTAATCAAGGTCAGACAACAAGAAGAGCGGACATACAGATGCTGCTCGCAACGGTTATATGGGGATCTTCCTATCTGTTTATGAAATCGGGCCTGGAGTCCATGCAAGAATTGAATCTGGTCGCATTTCGTTTTGGAATTGCCTTTATTGCGGCAGGGCTTCTTTTTCATCGGCGGTTGTTTAACATGGATCGCAGAACACTTGTGGCAGGCGCTATTATGGGGACAGCTTTATTCGCTGCATTTGTATTCATCACCTATGGTGTGCAACGAACAACGACATCCCAAGCGGGATTCTTGATAAGTTTGGCTGTTATTTTTGTACCGATCCTGACGACGATCCAGCATCATCGTATGCCGGACAAACGATTGACGCTCAGTATCCTGGTTGCCGTTACCGGGCTTGGCTTGTTGACGCTTCAACATGAGCTTAGTCTGCACACGGGAGATATTCTCTGCATACTAGCAGCACTTGTGTATGCCATCTATATAATGATTGCTGGCAAGTTCACACCGAAGCATGATCCACTAACTTTGGGGACAGTTCAATTAGGTGTTGCAGCGATGTGGGGAATTGCAGCTACATTTATGCTGGAAACGCCACGTATGCCCGATACGGCTGAATCCTGGGCAGCCATTCTCGGGTTAGGTGTTTTGTGTAGCGGCTTGGGGTATATTCTGCAGACACTCGCGCAGCGTCATGCCTCTCCCACAAGAACAAGTCTGATTTTTTCACTCGAACCACTGTTTGCAGCAGCCTTTGCATTTACCTTTCAAGGGGAATCGCTAACGTTGCAAGGGTATGCGGGAGCAGCTTTGATGTTGGTTGGTGTTCTGATCACAGAGATCAAACTTCCACAGCCTATCTTCTGGCGCAGAAAACGCTCGGTTTTACAGTCGGAACTCGGCGATCAGGGAGCACCAGGCGTATAATTGGCGGACAAAGGGTCCTTTCGTCATCTTCTATGAAGGTGGGGAGAGGGCCTTTTTTGGTTATGTCCTACACCTTGTGAAACAGATAAACAACTACCTAACAAAAATAGAATAACATAACCTTGTTTTGTTGATTTTTGTTTTTTATGCTACACTGAATGGAAAATTAGGAAAAACGGGTGAGTAGGATGGCCAAAAGAGTAACGATGCAGCAAATTGCGGATGCTGCGGGGGTGTCCAAATTCGCAGTCTCCCGTGCGCTGACGGGCAAGCCTGGTGTGAGTGAGCATACACGCGAGATGATTGTCAGAACAGCGGGGCAGCTTGGGTATTTCAGAACTGAGCCTAAGCGTTATCCGGGCGAGACACAGATATCAACGGAGATGAAGCCAGAAGCGGAGCGACAAGGTACCATATTGATTTTGTTTCCCAACATTCGTTCTCAGAATCGAGCTTCCTTATACTGGGGGCCTGTGTTTGATGGCATTTCTGAGAGATTGAATGAGAAGGGGATGGATATTTTAACGCTGACAGAACCCTCTTCAGATCGGATGTTCTCGGTCCTTAATCCCGAAGCAATCAGCGGAGTCATTACCGTGGGCACCATCTCGACATCGGTATTGCTGGAGATTTACAGACTGCGTATTCCGCTTGTCATGGTGGATCATGAAGACCCTGCCATATACGCAGACTCGGTTTTTACGGACAATATGAAATGTATGAAAGAACTGGTTCTCATGCTCGTTGGAAAAGGGTATAGAAGATTCCAGTTTGCCGGGCAACTGCCCGATGCGGCAAGTTTTAGAGAACGCTGGCTTGGATATCGTACGGTGCTGGAAGAGAAACAGTTGGAGGGGAAACAGCAAGAAGGCTTGCTGGGACCAGAGTATGATCAGATCCGGAAATCCATTGCTGAAATGGAGCTGGAGGATATCCCTGAAGTTATTGTGTGCGCAAATGATCATACAGCTGTCATTGTCATTCAGGCACTCCAAAGTCGAGGCATTCAGGTGCCCGAACGCTGTGCCGTAACCGGATTTGACAATACGCAGACGGATGAACCCATTCTTGCTTCGGTACATATTAACAAAGAGAATCTGGGAACAAGAGCAGTAGATCAGCTATTGTGGCGGATCAAACACCTGGATGAACCTTATGAACGCAAGCTGATCTATTCGGAATTAATTATTCGTGATGAATATAACGCGAGTATACTGTAATGGGATATGAATTTACGGGCTCATTTTAACAATGTCATACGGGTAAATGAAATGAGGTGAAAGACATGGAGAGGTTAGAGCTTCATGTCTTTTTGATATGCAGAAACCATTTAACAAATTAAATTACAAAACAGATTGACTACATGAAGCATATCGTGTTAATTTTGTTTTGTAAGTTATTTGTTTTTATAATAACAAAACCTAACAAAATAATATTTACCAACTCTAACAACAATGGAGGCTGTCATGAGCACAATACAATCACATGTTTTTCAGAATTGGACGTTCAAGGCTTGCGAAGATCAAGAGTGGATGCCGGCTCAGGTGCCCGGCTGTGTGCATACAGATTTGCTGAAGCTGGGCAAGATTCCAGATCCTTTTTATGGAACAAACGAGAAGGAAGTACAATGGATTGATAAGATAGATTGGGAATATCAGACGGAATTTGACGTTGCCGAAACGTTGTTCTCTCAGGAACATCTGGAACTGGTATTTGATGGTCTGGATACATATGCGGATGTGTATGTGAATGAGGTGCATGTGTTATCAGCAGATAATATGTTCCGAGTATGGAAGGCAGATGTAAAGGCTGTATTGAAGGGGAACGGGAACATTCTCCGAATACGTTTTCGGTCTCCAATTCAGGAAGATCTGCCTAAGCTGGAGAAGCTCGGATATGCATTACCGGCATCCAATGATCAGTCCGATGTTGGCGGACTTGGCGACAAAAGAGTAAGTATTTTTGCACGTAAAGCCCCGTATCACTATGGTTGGGACTGGGGTCCACGTTTTGTAACCAGTGGGATCTGGCGTGAAGCACGTCTTGAAGGCTGGACACAGGTACGAATCAATGATGTGTATATCCAGCAAAATGAAGTAAGCGCTACCTCAGCTTCATTAACGGCTGTTGTGGAAGTCGAGACATCCCAAGCGGTAGATACGATTATTCGTATCGGCGCAGATGGACAGAGATGGGAAAGATCCGTATCGCTACAACCTGGAACTCAGACTGTGGAGATTCCAATCTCCATTGATGAACCAAAACTGTGGTGGAGCCGTGGGCTTGGTGATCCGCATATGTACACCTTCCTTACCGAAGTGCTTCAAGGTGAGCGAGCTGTGGCTGAATCTACAGTGAAGACTGGGCTTCGTTCCATTCGGCTGGTACGTGACAAAGATGAGGCAGGAGCATCCTTTTATTTTGAACTA
Source organism: Paenibacillus xylanexedens (assembly GCF_001908275.1). Classification (NCBI taxonomy): domain Bacteria; kingdom Bacillati; phylum Bacillota; class Bacilli; order Caryophanales; family Paenibacillaceae; genus Paenibacillus; species Paenibacillus xylanexedens. The sequence continues at coordinate 3,593,510 of NZ_CP018620.1, forward strand.
AACGGTGTTGCGGTCTTTGCCAAAGGGGCCAACCACATTCCGAATGATAGCTTCATCACCGAAATTACCCATGAACGTTATCGTCATGAGATCGTATCCGCAGCCGAGTCCAATATGAATATGCTGCGCGTGTGGGGTGGCGGAATCTATGAGCAGGATGTGTTCTACGAACTATGTGATGAATACGGAATCCTGGTATGGCAAGACTTCATGTTTGCATGCAGCATGTATCCAGGAGATGAAGCGTTCCTGAACAGTGTGAGACATGAGGCGATTGATAATGTGAAACGTCTGCGCAACCATCCAAGTATTGCACTCTGGTGTGGGAACAACGAGATTGATTCGGCTTGGGCTCACTATGTTGAGAATGGTGGCTGGGGTTGGAAAAAGGAATTTACTGCCGAGCAGCGTGAAAGCATCTGGGCCGATTACGAAGCCATCTTCCATGATTTGCTGCCAGAAGTCGTTGAAGCGTATGCGCCAGGTGTGGATTACTGGCCTTCCTCACCACTGGTATCCCTGACAGGGGATGAGACGCAGCATGCGCACCCATCCACAGCTGAAGGGGATATCCACTACTGGGGCGTGTGGCACAATGTAGAACCATTCGAGAACTACAACGTACATGTGGGTCGTTTCATGAGTGAATACGGATTCCAGTCTTTCCCGGAGTACAAGTCAGTACGCACTTACGCAGAAGAAGAGGATCTGGCTCTGGAGTCGGAAGTCATGCTGGCTCATCAAAAGAATGGGGCAGGTAATCGTCTGATCAAACAGTACATGGATATGTACATGCATGAATCGAAGGACTTCCCATCGTTCCTGTATATGAGCCAGGTGCTTCAGGCGGAAGCAATGAAGACAGCCATTGAAGCGCACCGTCGCCGCAAACCATTCTGTATGGGCACACTTTACTGGCAAATGAATGACTGCTGGCCGGTGGCTTCATGGGCAGGTATGGACTACCTTGGTCGTTGGAAAGCATTGCAATATTATGCGAAACGCAGCTTCAGCGATGTGTTGGTATCGGTAGATGGAACAAAAGAAGATACAACAGATATATATATCATCTCGGATCAATTACAACCTGTAAAAGGGCAGTTACAGATTCGTTTGCTCGGGTTCGATGGAACGGTGCATCGTGATGAAACACATGACGTGACCTTGGCATCTAATACAGGTGATCGAGTGCTGTCATTACGTAACGTGGAATGGCTTGAAGGTCATGATACAGCTAACACGCTGCTGCGCCTGGATCTGAAACAGGAAGGTGCGGCGAATATCGTACAGGAACACTATTTTGTACCGTCCAAAGACCTTGCTCTGCAGCCTGCAAACATCAATGTAAGCGGAGGAGCGGATGAGAACGGCGTTCATCTGGTACTGGAAAGTGACGTGCTTGCTAAACAGGTATGGCTATCTTCGGATGTGGAGGGTGTCTTCTCGGATAACTTCTTCGACTTGATTCCTGGCATTCCGGTGAAGGTGCAGTTCACTTCCAGAGAGGGATTGCAGTCTAATGATGTGATATCAAATCCGGGGCCGATCGAGGTTCGATCCATGATTGATTTTATTCGTTTGACCTAGAAGAAACGGTTGGAGTCTCTCGTAAGAGAGATTTCAACCGTTTTTTTATTGAAACCTGACTCCATTTATATATCGTAATGGTTTCGTAATACTTCGCTTAGAGAATCGTAAGCTGTCTTGCTTATTGTAATCCATGTAAGTAATAAACGAATGGAGAGTGATAAGAATGATGAAAACAAATAAGAGCAAAAAAGTGATGGTAGCAGCGGTATTGATGATGTCTATTGCCTTTTCTGGATTGGCAAGTGCTGCAGATATGAAAACGATTAAAAAGGATGGCATGGAGCTTGTTCAATTGAGACAGGCGGCGAAAATGTATGATTACAGCATTATGTGGGACAGCAAGGATAGATCTGTAACTCTGATGTATATGGGCAAAATGGACGACAAGATGATGAAAGACGACAACATGATGGAAGACGACATGAAGATGAAAGATGACAAAATGATGGAAGACGACATGAAGATGAAAGACGACACCATGGTGGAAGACGACATGAAGATGAAAGACGACACCATGATGGAAGAAACGATGATGCCTGCGGGGAAAACGATTAAATTGTGGATTGGATCGAAAAAAATCATGGTAGACGGTATGCAAGTTAACTTGAAATCGATGCCTGTCATCCATGAAGGGAATTCGTATGCGGCTGAGTCTGTAATTAAACAATACATGATGCCCGCCATGGGAATGAAGTAATTTAAGGGCTAAGCATTGCCATCACCATATGATATGATTGGCTCAAATGTATTTTCTGGAATATGGGGTGGGTTCGTTTGAATGAATGTGTACTGGTTGCCGATGATGATACAAATATTACGGACGTTTGTCGCAGGTATCTGGAACGGGAAGGTTATCTTGTCGTGACGGCTAAGGACGGTTTGGAGGCTATTGAGCTGTGGCACAGCCAAACGCCAAGCTTGATTGTGCTCGACCTGATGATGCCACATAAGAATGGTTGGGAAGTTTGCAACGAGATTCGGCAAACTGAGGATGTGCCCATTGTAATGCTGACGGCCCGGGGGGAGGAGCAGGACCGTCTGATGGGACTGACGATGGGGGCGGATGATTATCTGACCAAACCATTCAGTCCGAGAGAACTTGTTTTGCGTGTGAAGGCAATCCTGCGGAGAATGCGAACTGCGCAGGCATCACCTGTTACAACATCTGAATATACGATCAATTATGAAGGGCTTACCATTGATTTTACCAAGCGTGAAGTGCACATTAGCGGGCAGGCCATTGAATTGACCGTTACAGAGTTTGAGATGTTGTATTTGCTGGCAAGTCACCCGGGTCAGGTGTTCTCCCGTAATCAGATGTTAAGCAAGATTTGGGATTTTAGCTATGAGGGAGATACAACAACGGTGACTGTACATGTTCGGAGACTACGAGAGAAGATCGAACAGAATCCTTCTGATCCAAAATATATTAAAACAGTTTGGGGTATAGGCTACAAGTTTGCGGGTGGTAGTTCATGAAACTTCGCACATACTTGGTGTTGTCCAGTCTCACAGGCATTGGCGTATTATTAATTTGTTTGTTCATCAGTTATTCCAAAATGCTGCTTACGATTGAACAATTGTATTGGTTATCGGCTATAACGGCAGGGGTAGGCTTACTTTCGTTTATTCTTCAATATTTGCTGACTAAGCCATTAGAGAAATCAATTGCGCGTATTACACAGCAGACTATACGAATTGCCGAAGGGGATTTCCATACGGAAGTCCCTCTCATCGGTACGCAGGAATTTAAGCTTCTGGCACAGCAATTTAATGAAATGAGTTCCAAGCTGAAGGAAAGCTTTGATCATCTGCATCACTCAGAAACCGCGAGACGAGAGTTGATCGCCAATGTATCCCATGATTTACGGACTCCCTTGGCATCTATTCAGTCATTCGTCGAAGCGTTGGAGGATGATGTCATTAAGGATAAAGAAACCTTTCAACGTTACCTGAACACGATACGACTTGAGACGAAGCGTTTGGGAGGGCTTATTCAAGACTTGTTTGAATTATCCAGCCTGGAAGCGCAAGGGGAGGTATTTGACCCTCAGCCTTGTCACGTCGATGAGTTGCTGCTCAGTACATTGGAGAGTTTTTCGTTTCACCTCGCCGAGAAAACGCTGAACGTTGAAATCGATTTGCCCGATAAATTACCAGCCGCGGTCATGATGCCTGCACAAATGAAGCGGGTCCTTTCCAATTTGCTGCAAAATGCCATTCAATACTCTCCTGTTGAAGGAAAAATCATTCTGGCTGCCGACGAAAAGGGGCCGTTTATACGAATTTCAGTTACGGATGAAGGGGAAGGCATTGAAGCGGAGGAGACTTCGCGTATATTTGAACGTTTTTATCGAATTGACAAATCACGCAGCAAGAGTAATGGGGGGGCCGGGCTTGGCCTTGCCATCGCTCAATCAATTGTGGAACTCCATGGTGGCGAGATCGGGGTTCAGAGTACAAAAGGAGAAGGAAGCTGCTTCTGGTTCACGCTTCCGATCTACGTCAGTCGTTAACCTTGGTTAATCAAACGTAGTATTTATTCAGGTGGTGAATGACTTGACCAGTGATTTGGTTTTTCTTTTCGGGGTTTTTGGTGCAGGATTGTTATCGTTTTTTGCGCCATGTATTCTGCCACTGATCCCGGTATACGTGTCTTATCTATCCGGAAGCATGGTCAACGGTACGAATCAGCAGCAGCCTGACACCCATTCGGTTCGGTTGCGGTCCACACTTGTTTTGCGGACATTTTTATTTGTTCTTGGGCTGTCCCTGGTATTTGTTTTACTCGGTTTTGGTTCCAGCATGGTTGGTAATTTGATCTCAAGTCCTGTGTTTATTGCGATCTGCGGAGCCATCGTGGTGCTTTTTGGGATTTATCAAACTGGTTTGATCCGACTATCCTGGCTGGAACGGGAGAGAAAGCTGTCAAACGATCAAGCCAAACGGGGAGGGTATGTCGGAGCGTTCCTGTTGGGTCTGACGTTTAGTTTTGGCTGGACGCCTTGTATCGGGCCTGTGCTGGCGGCCATTCTTGGTATCGCCGCAGGAGAAGGCTCTCCACTGTACGGCGGGTTTCTCATGTTCCTGTATACCCTTGGATTAGCGATTCCTTTCCTGATTCTGTCCGTTTTTTCGGAATATGTTATGAAGCGGATACGTCGTTTATACAAGTACATGGGCGTCATCAAAATAACTTCCGGCTGTATTCTTATTGTCATGGGGCTATTGTTAATGACAGACCGGCTAAACAGCTTGGTGACCTGGTTTCAATAATCATTGGAGGAATTTGGTATGAAGACGGCACGGAAATGGATGGTATCTGTAATCGTATTCACTGGAGTACTATTGATCTTGAGCGCATGTGGATCACAGCAAACAGATACAAAACAAACGGGGTCATCATCAACCCCAGCATCAACATCCGATATGAGTTCGTCAACCATGATGAACAAGGGCGAGACGGCTCCTGAATTTTCATTGCGTGATCTGAAAGGAAACACGGTTGGACTTTCTGATGTTCAAGGCAAGAAAGTGTATGTGAAATACTGGGCTTCCTGGTGTTCCATCTGCCTTGCGGGTTTGGAAGACCTGAACAATCTGGCTGGTCAAAACAATGATTTTCAAGTCATTACGATTGTGACGCCAGACTACAAAGGAGAGAAATCCTCCCAAGCGTTTACCAAATGGTTTGACCAACAGCCGTATGATAACATAACTGTTCTTTTGGATGAGAAAGGTGTATGGGCCAAGAAATTTGGCGTAAGAGCATATCCTAGTTCCTTTTATATTGGCTCTGATGGTATTTTAACGAAATCGCAGCCAGGGCATGCATCCAATGAACAGATCATGGAATCATTACAAGAGATTTTGTGAGAAGGGAGGAAGTGTCATGAAAAGGACGCTGCTCGGCTTGTGCCTCCTTGTTATCGCGATAGTTGTATCTGCTTGTGGAAACAGGGCTGAGAGCCATTCAGCTTCATCTTCGATATCCACTCAACCTGTCAAGGCATCGAGTGTCTCCGAGGAAAACCTGAGTAACCTGTATTTGGCAGGAGGCTGTTTCTGGGGTGTGGAGGCATATATGGCTCTTATTCCGGGGGTTCAGGATGTGACTTCCGGTTATGCCAACGGTGAAGGAGAGAATCCAACCTATGAGGATGTTATTCGCGGGGACCAGGGGTTTGCGGAGACCGTTCATGTAAAATATGATCCGCAACAAGTATCTTTGCAGAAATTGCTTGAATCTTATTTTCGAGTTATTGATCCTACCAGCTTGAATAAGCAGGGCAATGATCGTGGAGTTCAGTATCGGACTGGAATATATTATACGTTGCCTGAAGATGCCAAAATTATCGAGCAGGCTGTAAAGGCAGAGCAAGAAAAATATGACCAACCTATTGTAACGGAAGTAATGCCTCTGCAGAATTATTATTTGGCGGAGGAGTACCATCAGGATTATTTGGAAAAAAATCCGAGCGGATATTGTCACATTGATATGACTGTCCTGGATGACCTGGAGATTGGAGTTGATCCGGCTCAATATCCACGTCCAACAGATGAACAATTAAAGGAACGATTAACAGACGAACAGTATGCGGTCACGGTAAACAATGATACGGAGCATGCGTTCAGTAACGAATACTGGGATAATGAGGAGCCCGGTCTGTATGTGGATATTGCAACGGGAGAGCCGTTATTCACCAGCCGGGATAAGTACGATTCCGGTTGCGGGTGGCCGAGTTTTACAAAGCCGATTGTACCTGAGGTTGTTACCTATACAACGGATACGAGCTTTGGGATGGAACGCACGGAGGTACGAAGCCGGGCAGGTGACATCCACCTCGGTCATGTGTTCGATGATGGTCCCGAAGATCGCGGCGGCAAACGTTACTGTATTAACAGTTCATCGATCCGGTTTATTCCGTTAGACAAGATGGAGGAAGAACGGTACGGATACTTATTGTCTTTTGTCGAGTAGAGAAGGGCAGCTGACTTTATCAAACGGTAATAAGGCCATAATTTAGAACGGTTGAGATCTCTCTATGAGGGATTCCGACCGTTTTTTATTCTGAGGCATCTAACAAAAACGGAGGTAGGCTTCAAAGATGGTTCCATCATTGCTATAATTGATAATCATTATCAATTATAGGTGGGTTTTTAGTCACAATGCCAAGGTATTGTGTGTGTTTGATCGCTTAGGAGAGGGAGTTTATATGGGAATTCAGAATGACATCAAGCTGTGGGATCAGGTACAGGTTCGCGTGCTTGATGTGCGTTTTATATCGCTCGCAACACACGAGTTCATACGCAATTATGTGTTACCAACCAGTGCATATGTGTATGTTCAAGGCAGGGGTCAGGTCTCGCTGGATGAAGAGGTATGGACGACAAACCAGTTCTTGCTGCTGCATGGGGGGAAAGGAAGACGTCTGACACTTGAAGCGACAGGGGTTACGGAGGTACATCTGATTTTGTACAAATCAACCTTGCCCTCCAACGTGCTTGTGGAGTACCGAATGATGTTGAACCAGCGTAATCCGTTTGAAGAGTCCTGGGCGACAGTGCCGGATCATACACTTGAGTTACGTGAGCTTGTGCGGAATATACATGAATGTTGGTCAGGGCAGGAGCGAGTGGGCAAAATTCAAGTCAAAGTGTATTTTTTTCAACTGGTACAGCTTGTATTGTTACAGCGGAGTCGCATGTTTAACGAAGTTCAACAGCCTTCGCTTACCGATCAGGTTTTGCGATATATCAAAGCTCATTACCGGGAATCCATCTCACTTGATTCGCTTGCCCAGTCCTTGAGTTACAGTCCGCAATATTTATCACGCAAATTCAAGGAACAGACGGGATGTACACCGACAGAATATGTGATTCGGTTACGAATGAGTGAGGCAAGGAGTCTGCTTGCGTCCACAGAAGCTTCATTACAGGAGATTGCTGCGTATGTCGGTTATATGGACCCGTTTTATTTCAATCGTATATTCAAAAAAGAGACCGGTATCACACCGGGGCAATATCGGTTGAAGCAGCAGGAAAACTCGAAATCAGTTTCAGAAAGTACATTAAATGCAACAAATGAATCCATTGTAACAAGAGGGGATGAACGTTATCCTTTAATTGATGATGATAATCATTATCAATATGAGGGAGATGAGGAAATCAACATGTTTAACCATTTTAAATCAGCGATCATGTCGCTTGCGCTTGTACTCACATTGAGTGCTTGTGGAACAGCCCAGCAGCGGGCAGAAACATCCGAAGTTGCGGCTGAACCCGAACAACCGGCAGTCGTGGAAACCCAAATGGTAAATACGACCTTTGGTGAGGTAGAGATTCCTGCACATCCGGAGCGAGTTGCTGCCATTGATTATCTGGGAACGGTGCTTGCTCTTGGTGTCAAACCGATTGGTGGAGGCCAATTTCTAATGAACAGTCCTTATCTGGAAGGTCACATGGATGGTCTTGAAACGATAGGGGATTCCGTTGAACAATTGATGGAACTGGAACCTGATCTCATTATTACATTGAATCCGGACAAGGCTGCTTATGAGAAATACAGCAAGATTGCTCCAACCGTTTCGATCGCATCCATCACATTCCCGACACTGAAAGATGAAGTAAACTATTTCGGTAAAGTCCTTGGCAAAGAAGCGGAAGCAGAGAAGTGGCTTGCTGATTTTGATGAGGAGATTGCCAAAATCAAGCAGGAGGTGCAGAGCGTTGTTCCAGCTGACGCTACATTCTCCGTTATGCAGGAATATGATCGCCAAGTCTTCATTTTTGGCAATCAGTCGGGCCGGGGAGGGCGTAACATCTACGAATTGCTTGGATTGCAAGCGCCAAAGAACATTCCATCCGAGTTGATGCAGGGCGCCTACCATGAATTCTCCATAGAATTGCTTTCGAAGTATGCCGGAGATTACATTGTGCTGACCAGTAACTCTCAGCTAAAAGATCTTCAGGCAGATCCGATCTGGGGTTCATTGCCTGCTATCAAAAATGGAAATGTGTACATATGGACGGAAGAACAATCCTGGTTCCGTGACCCTATCGCCTTGTTGAAACAGACACAGGATCTGGCTGAGTGGATTATTGGACTTAATACACCGTCTAAATAAGGAACTTCAGAAAAACCGTGCCGCCCAGTTTGCTGAGCAGCACGGTTTTCATTTTCTTATGTAGGACTGAACAGTAGAGGGGATTAGCTGCCTGTACGGAGATGAAATAACAGTGTGGTGTGATTACCGTATAAGAGTTTATTCGCTCTTTTGTTCGTTCTGAATTTCTTGCAGATCCTCCAGTTGCAGTGTGAGGTCATTCTCGGGATTTGCACTCACAATGACTTCTGACGGTGATTGTTGCTGACCTGGCTGGTTCGACTTGGCGGCAGGTTTAATCACGTAGAGACTTTGAACGGAGTTGAGCATGCTGGCAGGGGTGTCTTCATACGTTTCCAGGAAGAGTACATAGTCTTTGGTAGGAATCAGCTTGAGGTTGTCATCATTAATAATCTCGGTGTTGCCAAGTTGTCCGCCAAGTTGCTTCACTTCAAGTTTTTCCCCGGCAGTGTAACCGCCTTTATAGGATTCAGCGACCTGAATCGTGTGGATCGTATAGATTTTGTCAAAAGAAGATGGCTCTCCGCCCGGATCGGACGCGGGGTTTAACTCGTTTTCATTGGCAGCATCGGTAACTTGTACGATATCGTTTAAAGCTTCCACACGAGTCTCAACAACACTACCTTTCACAATGGTATTTGCTCTCTCGGACAGGTCGCCAATGCTGGCATAACTCGGGTAATCTTCAGAAGCAATAATGGTCATGGGTGCATCGGATGGGGACGCGGTAGGTGTAACAGAAGAACATCCAACAGCAGATAAAATGAAAATGGAAGAGAGAAGCAGCGTTAATACTCGATTTTTGTTCATGGACAGGAATCCTCCTTGGATTTTTGGGATAAGTTCGTAGCGGATTAGTACTTGGATTTTACGTTATTGATATCAAAAGTTTGAGGTTGGGTCATGGAATTGCGGTTACGGGAGTAAGACATAATGGAAGGACTGCTTGTTGTTGGGTTGTCACCGAGCCAGATGGAGTGTCCGAGTTCGTGGACAAATACGCTTTGAATGAAGTTGGATAAGTTGGTCGCGTCAGGGGTGATTGTGGATGCATTGAGTTCGATGCGGAAGCTTACAACTTGACTGCCGGAGACGGAGGCGTAGTTGACACCATATGCTGTATTATTGAAGTTTCCTGCGGTGATGGTGTTTGGGGAGTTATTTGTTTTGGTGAATTTAACTTTGGCACCTGCATTGTTCCAGTTGGTAAGGGATGCGTCCATGGGAGTCTGCCATGCGGCGGCGTAATTATACGTACGAATGGGGATGGTGGTGCTAGGGTAACCGTAGGTTAGAAAGGTTGCAGCATAGATAGTACTGCCAAACATCGCAATCGCTGAGAACAACATGATGCTCATCAAAAACTTCCTTTTCATACTTAAAACCTCCAATAAATGTATTTTATTCTCTATTATAGTAACAAGTAATATTGGAGTTGAAATGAGTCCGAGGTCGTTGTTTTTGTCGTGAAAAACATGAAATATACCTTGATCAGACCCTAATGGTGTCAAAATAAGTCATTTTCTGTTCAATGTTCATGAATAATTTCCCTAAAATTACAAACAATACGTTCAACTTCTCATAGGGAAAGGTAGTGCTTGAACATGTGCAACCGTTTTTCATTGGCAGCCGATTTAGACGATGTCAGAGATCATTTCAAGATTCAGCGAGTGATGTATTATTACAAAAACCGATACAATATCAGCCCAACCCAGCATACGCCGATTATTTTGCATCAGGATGGTGAGCGTGTATTGGATGAGTTCCGGTGGGGGTTCATTCCATTCTGGGGTCGCGATGCCGTTAACGCAAATCTTATGACAGTGCATGAGAATCCTTCCTATTACAAACTGGTAGAGACCAAGCGCTGCGTTATTCCCTGCAATGGATTATATTACTGGCGGCAAGAGGGCAAAAAAAGTTATGCGGTTCGTGTTGTTATGCCGGATCGTGGCCTGTTTGGGATTGCTGGGTTATATGAGGTGTGGAGAGATACACGGAAAGAGCCGCTTCGTACCTGCACGATGCTTATGACAGGCGCAAATATGGTTACACGCGAGTTTGGCAGTAAAATGCCAGCGATCCTTTCCGAAGAAGAGATCAACACCTGGCTTGACCCGGCTAATACACGGGTGACTCAGTTGTTACCGCTATTGAAATCGTATAACAGTACAGAGATGAATCTGTATCCAGTCACCCCAATGGTCGCTAACGATGAACACGACTGTTACGAATGCGTAGAAGAGATGGATCAGAAGCTGGCTTACGTTCGGAGTTTCTGAGTATCTTTTGGATGATGTGAAGAAAATGAAGAGGGCTGAGAGTCTGGAGACACTCTGCTCTTTTTTTCCTTTCTGAAAATGAAAAGTTGCAATTGCAGTGAAACGTAACTATAATCATTACAGTAAGTGAACGCATATATTCATATATCTATTAAAAGAGATATTTATAATCAGGAGGGAACCACGAATGAATCCAAAGTTTAACCAGATGTTTGAACAAGTTTCACTACCGACTGGCATTACATTGAAAAACCGTATCGTGCTCGCTCCCATGACTCATATGTCCTCGAATGCTGATGGTACGATATCCGACGCTGAACTTGCTTATTATGCACGTCGCACCGGTGGTGCGGGCATGTCAATTACGGCTGTAGGGCATGTAACAGAGACAGGCATTGGTTTCCCGGCTCAATTTGGCGTATATGACGACCGCTTCATTCCTGGTCTGAAAAAACTGGCTGATACCATGAAACAACAGGGCTCCGTAGCCGTATTGCAAATTTTCCATGCGGGCCGTCTGACTCCTGAACAAGCTGTACCTGCGGGTCAAGTGGTTGCTCCTAGTGCGGTTGCAAGTGAGCGTCCAGGATCTCCTGAACCAAGAGAATTGACAGATGCCGAGATTACTTCGATTATCAAAGACTTTGGTGAAGCGACACGTCGTGCAATTGAAGCTGGCTTTGATGGTGTTGAGATTCACGGTGCTAATGGTTATCTGATCCAGCAATTCTTCTCCCCGCATTCCAACCGACGTGAAGACCGTTGGGGCGGAAGTGTAGAGAAACGTCTGACATTCCCGCTTGCTGTAGTAGATGAGGTTCAGAAAGTGGCTGCCGAACATACCAAACTGCCGTTCATCATTGGTTACCGTTTCTCCCCGGAAGAACCGGAAACACCGGGACTCACAATGGAAGATACGTATGCACTGGTGGATGCGCTTAAAGATAAAAACTTGGATTACCTTCATGTCTCTGTGAACGAGTTCTGGTCCAAGCCAAGACGTGGCGAAGCAGACACGCGTTCGAGAATGGAATTCATCCTGGATCGTGTGAACGGCAAATTGCCTGTGATCGGCGTAGGTTCAATTCATACGGCAGATCAGGCCGCTGAGGCGCTTCAAACAGGAGTACCTCTGCTTGCCATTGGACGTGAGCTGATTATTGAACCAGATTGGGTTGAGAAAATTGAGAGTGGACGGGAAGAAGATATTGAGACGATTCTGACCAAATCGGATCAGGAACGTCTGGTTATCCCTGACGGATTGTGGAATGCAATCATCCACACGCCAGGCTGGTTCCCTATGGCAGAAGATAAATAACATACACTTCAGAACTGGAATGGAGGGGGCGAAAGCTCCCTCTTTTTGCACATGGTCCAGATTCTTCTTGTCATCGCTCTGTGGTATGATGGATGAACAGGATCAACTGGATAATCAACGGTTTGGAGTGAAGGAATATGCTCGTAGCTGAACGGTATGAGAAAATAGTGGAATGGGTGGATACGCAAGGCAGCATGCGTGTGACCGAACTTAGTGAGCGCTGCGGGGTGACGGAAGAAACGATTCGTCGTGATCTGGACAAGCTCGAACAGGCGGGCAGGCTCAGACGGTCCCATGGCGGGGCGGTCAGCGTAAAATACAAGGATGAGTTACAGTCGGAGATTCCGTATCCGGAACGGGCTGTAGCCCACGCCGAAGAGAAGCGCAGAATTGCAAGCGAAGCGGTGAAAATGGTGGAATCCGGCGACCGGATCGCCTTGGATGCAAGTACAACGGCGTGGTATATGGCGGCAGGATTGCCGAACATTCCACTGACGGTATTAACCAACTCGATTAAGGTCGCCGCTGAGCTGAGTAACAAAGAGCAGATTCGTGTGATTGCCACAGGTGGGCAATTGGCTTCGAAATCACTGTCTTTTGTAGGACCGCTGGCCGAACGTTCGCTGGATGCTTATCATGTGGACAAAGTGTTTCTGTCTTGCAAAGGAGTACATCTGACCAAAGGCATCAGTGAATCCAATGAATTACAGGCCTTGGTGAAGCAGAAAATGATCCATATTGCAGATGAGGTCATTCTACTTGCAGATTCCAGCAAATTTAACATACAGGCGTTTACCAGAGTTGCTGAGATGAGCAGTGTGGGCAAAGTGATTACAGATCAGGGCGTAGATGAAGAGCACGTTAGCGCATTGATTGAGCAGAATATTACGTGTATACGTGTGTAAACAAGAAGGGAATGAATGTCATGAAACATCCTTTTCATCTGAAAGCGGTATGGAATGGTGGGCGTAACAGTGAGGGAACAATCGATGCAGGTGGGTTAAAAACGGTCATATCGATTCCGCAGGAGATGGGCGGACCCGGTACGGGAACTAACCCGGACGAGATGCTGCTGGGTGCAGCCTCCACTTGTTACCTGATCACGCTGGCAGCGATGCTGGAGCGTTCGGATATTACGCCGGATGAATTGACGCTTGAATCGGAAGCAACGGTAGATGTTACAAATAACGTATTTACGTACGAACGGATCGTACATAGACCCCGGATTGTGCTCAGCGCAGATGCCTCTGAGGCGGATCTGACCAAGGCTGAGCGCCTGGCGCATAAGGCTGAATCCTCCTGTATGATCTCCCGAGCGGTGGCAGGTAATGTCCAGATGGAGACACAGCCGGTCGTTGTTACTACAGGTGCTAACGCGGTGTGATATACTGAAGAATAGACGATTCAAGTTGTCATTTGTGTAAAATAAGGAGTAATTCGGTATGAACACACAGAAGCGCAAGACTAACCGCTGGGTACGTTTAACACGTGTTATGAAGCTGAATTTTCTCAAATTGTTACGTGCTCCCGGAGGTGCCCATAAAGTATCTACCGGATTTGCCATAGGGTTTGGACTGGAACTGATCGTGATCTCGACGGCTTCCCTGATCTATCTCGTATTTTATCCGATTGTGCGACTGTCTGGGGGTTCGGTGCCAGCAGCCATTGTTGGTAATGTGATCGGGAAACTTACGTTTTTACCTATTATCCTGATGCCGCTCGCGAAACAAATTGGCTCATGGATATTGCCTGCTCACAGCATGGGACAGGGACCGGTACATGAGAGTGCATTCATGGAGCTGTTTCGCGGGAACTGGTCGGCCGTGAGTGAATTGTTGCTTGGTGGACTGGATATTCTGGCAGGCATGTCCGTATTTGGTGTTATTCTGGGTGTGATTTCGTACTTTGTCGTGAAATTCTTCTACGTCAGAGCGCTCAACCGGCGTTATGAACGCCGGCTGGAGAAACGCCGACAAGCGGATATCGCTTCGGTATCACCTCCGGTATTAATCAGGAAGCCATCACAATCATAATGGGCAGCATCAACATGGATGCAGCGGTGGTCCACAGAATACAGCGAGATACAAACTGCGGAGAAGCATTGAACTGTTCAGCCAAAATAACGGCGTTCACTGCGGTCGGCATCGATGCGAGGATCAGCAGCACACTGAACAACGTACCTTCGACCTGAAGAGCGGTCAGTATCAGCCAGGACAAGATTGGCGCAGCTGCGAGACGGACCACAAGTCCGGTCCAGAAGGCTCGGCGTACATTGGGCAGCCAAGGTGCCGTTGCACCTTTAGGTCTGAGCATCTGTGCTCCCAGAATGGCGAGAACGACAGGCGAGTAGCCCGCAGCCAGCATGGAGATGCCTCCATCGAGTGCGTCAGGCAGGCTCAGATTGGACGCACGCAGCGCAATGGCGATGCCAGCAGCATAGATGGATGGCATGCGGAAAACGGATAGGATCGCATCTTTCACCGTGAATTCGGATCGCGCGGCAAAAAAGATACCTACCGTATTAACAATGATCATCTGTCCAATGACGTAGACCGAAGCCTTGTCCAGTCCAAGCTGACCAAAGGCGAGCAGTACAAGCGGGAGCCCGTAATTCACGCAGTTCGTAAACGTGGAGACGAGGGTGAGACCCGCTTTTTCGCTTGCACCCAGACGGAAAACCCGGCTTAATAGCTCGGCGAGGGCCCACAGAGCAATCAGATTAATAATAGAGAACCAGAACGTGCTGGTGACGTCCGTCCAGGTAATCTCTGCATGCAGCAATGTATTGAAGATGAGCGCAGGGCTCAAAATATAAAGGGAAAAGGTCGAGAGCGACCGGGTATCCCAATTCTTAAAGCGTTTTAACAGAATACCCCCAATCACGGGAAGTGATATCGGCAAGAACACATGGTATAACGTGAGTAAAAATGAGTGAAGCAATACAATTCAGTCCCTTCTGGATGAAAAACCTATCTTATCATAGCAGAAGATGCATCTCATATGAATGGATTTCAGTATGATGATGTGTAGTAATCGCCTTGCTTAACTAAGGATTTCCCTGATGGGTAGCGACAGCGGATTGCTATTTTGATATTGCAGATTTATTATAGAAGAGGTGCAACAAGATTACATACACATAGAGGAGGAAACTGTAATGAGTGAATCAAAACGCTTGCTCGTACTTGCCGGCTCTTACGCCGAAGCGGAAAATGAGGGCATTTATGCATATGAATTGAATGAGGATACAGGCAGCTTGTCCAAGCTTGACGGCATCGCGGGTGTGAAAAACCCAACGTTTGTCAACGTGGATGCTGAAGGTAACAAACTGTATGCGATTGGTGAAACAGCGTCAGCTGAAGGCAATAAAATGTCTGAAGCTGTAGCTCTGAGCATTGATCCTTCTACAGGAAAATTAACGTTGCTGAACCGGAATAACTCCATTTCAGCTCCACCATGTCATATCCAGCGTGATCCTTCCGGTAAATACTTGATCCTGTCCAGCTACCACGGTGGCCTGGTAGGTCTGCAAGCCTTGACGGAAAACGGTGAAGTTGGAGCGCTTTTGGACGAGAAGAAACATAAAGGACAAGGTGCGCATCCTGAACGTCAGGACAAGCCACATGTTCACTCCGCATTCTTCAGCCCGGATGGTAAATACATGATGGTACAGGATCTGGGCGCAGATAACATCGCGATCTATTCCATTGATGCAGACAAAAATGAACTTGTGCTACACAGTGAAACCAAAACACATCCGGGAGCAGGCCCACGTCACTTGGCGTTCCACCCGAATGGTCAATTCGCTTATGTCATCAATGAAGTGGATTCTTCCATTACTTCGTTCCAATATGATGAAGCAGCGGGCACGTTGACTGAATTGTCTACAGTATCCACACTACCTGATGGATATGATGGCAAAGAGAATACAACAGCAGAAATCACAGTTTCCAATGATGGACGTTATGTATATGGTTCTAACCGTGGACATGACAGCATCGTTGTATTTGCAGTAGATGCAGACAAAGGTCACCTGACACTGGTTGAGCATGTATCTGCAGAAGGTGAGCATCCGCGTCACTTTGCGCTGACACCTAACGGCAAATTGCTGATCGCAGCTAACCGCGATACGAACAACCTCGTGACATTCACGGTAGATCAGGAGAGCGGACGTCTGAAATACACAGGTCACAGCACAGGTGTATCCAAGCCGGTATGCGTGAAACCTGTATATCTGTAATTCAGTCATTTCAACCTAAGTTGAAATTAGCGAAGAGTGAGACCTAGTCGTATGGCTAGGTCTTTTGATATTTAGGATAAATAAAATTATGAATTTGATCCCATTATTATTTTGATACCTAACTTACATACTTAATTAGTAACTATAAAATTAGAGGGACACTATCCCTCCTAACATTTCCAATTCCGCTACTTACTAAATCGGCATACGGATGTGAGTCTTTATTTACTCCAGGTGGTATAGTTTTTGTTTTTGAGAATTAAACATTCACTTAACTTTAAAATGTGAAGAAAAAGTATAAGGGAAAAATTATGTTGTTTGAGATTACATTACACCTTATGATTAATAGGACTTTTAATTCATTAAGTGACATATAGAGTAGGTTCAAAGACTCATTTAAGGAGGCGCATAATTTAATTTAATTGAGTGGAAGTAATTATTATACATATAAAATAGGTTTAGAAAGGGGGAGCAAGCGTTGCTGGAAGTGTTAGGTTGAGGTTAATAAAAGTTAATCTGCAATATTTTTAAAGGCGAATTATTGTGATATGGGGAGGCTAAATTAAGTTGAGAAAGTTATTAAGTTTGGTTTTAACTATAAGCTTGGTTTGTAGCAGTATAGTAATTTGGGGTGAAAATAGTGTAGAAGCGTTCGCCCAATCAGATTTGGCTTCGAAGAATAAACCTTTAAATACTTTGTTTAAATCAACACAGCCCTTTACAGGAACTGTAACAAGCGTTCAATTACCTAAAGAAATATTGGCTTTGAACAATGTTCTTACAGCACAAATGCCATTAGAGAAACCAGCAAATATCTTGGTCGATGCAGGAGAAGATAGCATTAGTTTATCGTGGGATGAAGTTCCTAGAGCGGACAAATATTACGTAACGATAGATGAAGTCACTGTTTATGAAGGTACAAATACTACATACACTCAATACAATCTGACACCAGCGACTGTCTATAATATTTCTGTTATAGCGGAGTCAGAAAATATTAAAGGGAGACATGGAACAATTATCGCTTCGACTAAAGCTGTCTCAATTTACAATTCATCCTATAAAGCATCTGGCGATCTGGGAGCTACTAGTGGTTTTGATTATTTAAAATGGAGTCTTTTAAACAGTACTAAGATTATGATGTTCTATAAGCTAAAGATTCCCCTTAACATCTCGGGTACTGTGTATGTGAATGATAACTTTAGCAATTATTTGAGTAGTGCGTCTGATTCATATGTTTTTCTCGAGAACCTTAGGCCTGGAGAAGCAAACCATATTAGAGTGGAATGGGAGAATTGGAAAGATGCAACTATGAATGGATCGTTAGAATTTATTGTAACTCCTCCTGCTAGTAAGTCTTTGACTCTCGGTAATATAAAAGCTAGTTATGGAGATGTAATAGATTTATTTTCTGAAAAGTGGTATGTCGTTGATAACAATATGGTTATATCAACGAATTCTACTTCTAGTTACATTGATGTACCTAGTGAACAAGCAAAGTGGAGAGTAGATTTAAAATCAACAGATAGTAATAGTTTAGGGAATACCCTAAGGATATTAAAAAAATCATCGGAAGATCAATTGACAACAGGAATTGCATTTATGCCTCATACTTGGAAAGTCAATACATTTAACGAAGGTAAGTTTGCTTATCAGTACAGTTCAGTGATGGGTGTTATTGGTAAAGAGGATTTAGAAGATTTTCGAGGTATGTTATTGTACTCAGATTTACCTACAGACTATGGAGCGACTGTAAACAGTCTTGCATTCATTAATCCAAACACACTAGAAGATATCAGTAAACCGTCTGGTAATCAAGGTTCGGCATATACAGGGGATACAAGGAAAGAAAATGCTCCACCTAGTCGTCAAATAAGCCCTACCTCTGCTGAAAAGATTCAAAATTTCAAATTTAAAGGATATTTGCAACCCAATGCCATTGTAAGGGGCAACGGTACAAAGGCCAATCCATATTATGTAGTATCATTGCCAATGGTTTTGGATGAGCTTCAAAAACCCAATGATCCTATCGTAAGAGATCGTAAGGCAGGACAAGTAAGGATAAGTTGGGATCTTACTAGGGCAGCACAAATTTACAAGATCTTTAGAGATGGTATAGAGATTGCGCAGGTCTCAGCAAAAGGGATCACTGAATATACGGATAAGGATACTGTAGCCGGGAGGACTTATAGTTATTATCTCATCGCCTCCGATGGTAGTAAGGATAGTAATCTTTCAGGGGTTGTCAGCGTGAGTGTTTCGGATGGGTCCCCTGTTGAGAACCCTGGGCCAGAGGTTGTGGAAAAGCCCTTGAATTTCAAGGTGAACTCCGTAGAAATAGATGCTATAACCCTTTCCTGGAACGCAGTGCTTGGTGCAGAGCGATATACGCTGAGGAGAGGAAACCTCATTATTTATGAAGGAGAAAAACTTTCGTTTAAGGACAATGAGCTTTTTTCCAATACTATCTTTAACTATTCTATTGTAGCTAGTAAAGGTTATGTGAATAGTGATCGGGCTCTAATTTCTGGAAAAACACGGGCTAATTTAACTTACCCGCCTAACTTGAAAGTAGAGGATCTGAAATACAACAATGTTAATTTAACTTGGGATTCAGTAAAAGACGCACATTACTATGTGCTGACTAGGAACAATGAACCAATTACAGAAACAACATCTACATGGTTCAGTGATCTAAGCGTAATCCCTGGTGAGACATATATGTATAAGTTAGTTGCCATCAATGGTGATGAGCGAAGCACAGCAACAGAGACAACAATTACCGTGCCAATTGAGCCCCGTGTCGGCGAGGCACCACAGGGTAACATTACTCTTAAAACCACTCGTGTATACCATGACAAAGTGGACTTACAATGGAACATTGTGCAAGGAGCTACATCTTATGAGGTCTACCAAGATAGTACGAGAAAAATTTGGTCAGGCACTATAAATAAGATGACAGATTATCAAGTGGGTCCACGAGAAGATCACACTTATAAAGTAGTAGCTGTCAATGACTATGGTCGTATTGAATCTAACATAGCGCAGGTATTAACATCCGATCTGCCTACGTTGATAATCATCACGCCAAGTCAACCTTTACAAGGAGCAGTTACGTTTGAGTATCAAGCAGTAGAGGGGGCTGTTCATTATGTTGAGCGTAATCCTCAAACAAAGTACCAGCCACTTGGTAACGGTACATACCGAAAAACATATTACAATTCGGCTACAGGAGAAACTCGTGACGAAGGCATTGTGACAACTGTAAACGGAAAGTTACAATTTACTGAAATCGGTGTTAGTCCAAATATGAATTATCGTTATGATGTAATTGCAGTTGTGGTGAGAGCAGATGGTACGGAACAGGTAATTGCTAAAGATTCGTTGGAAGTAACAACACCATTAGATGGAAGTGGTGCCACCATTCCTGATCCGTATATAGCTCCTTGGAGTGGAGGTGTGATAACACCTTATACTGGAAGCAACAATGGAACGAATAGTTCACCAAGTGTAAGTGTTCCAGGGACTACAACAGTGGTCGACCCTAACGTTGTAGAACCTCAAGAGGAATTAATGTCGAAATTTTCAGATATTCAAAAAAGTTATGCTAAAGAAGCCATTATAAAACTTTCGAATAACAGGGTAGTCAATGGCTATGCTGATGGCACTTTCAAGGGAAATAAAAAAGTAACAAGAGCGGAGTTTGCGATTTTTTTGAATCGTGCTCTGGGTTACAACTTGTCAAGTCCTCTGGATGGAACTTTGAAGGATTTAGATCCAAAAGCTTGGTATGCTGCAGAACTTTATTCTGCATTCCAGCATGGAATCATAAAAGGATTTGATGGTGGATTTCTTCATCCAACAGCGTATGTGACCCGAGAACAGGCGGCAAGTATGCTTTCAAATGTGTTGTTGAACAAAGGTGCTGTAGTATCCTCCTATACTCCATACCAAGATAATAATGAGGTTTCTCTGTGGGCATGGACTGGTGTGGATTTGGTATCTCAAGAATCGATTATGAAAGGATATCCTAATCAAAAGTTTATGCCGAAGAGAGATCTAACTCGGGAAGAAGCAGCAATGATTATTTATAATTTAACCCAATGGAATAAATAGTCTTATAGCAGAGACAAAAAACAATTTAATTTAGGTCACTTTGCGTATAATAAACTAGTGATGTTCTCGAATGAAACCGTTAATCCGTAAAAAGGATAACGGTTTTTTCTTTGAGAAGGGCTTCGTGTGGCTAAAAAAAGAAATTAATTCAATTATATTCACCTAACAACGAACAATTATCAATAGTATCGCCCAAGTAACTACCCCACTTCAAAGTGCGTACTTCCTGAATGGATAGTCAGGGTCTACAATGAGTGAGTAGCCAAAACAAACACTGCATGCATCTGAACAGACCAATTGGTGCAGGCTAAATATCTGATTATTATTTTTACAGGAACAAATCATACTTGAACAACAAAGGAGAAATAAATGATGAAATTGCAATTGGCGCTTGACTTGGTAAATATCCCTGAAGGTATCGCACTGGTTAAAGAGGTTGAACAATATATTGATATCGTTGAGATTGGTACTCCAATCGTTATTAATGAAGGTTTGCACGCGGTAAAAGCAATGAAAGAAGCATTCCCTAATCTGCAAGTTCTTGCAGACCTTAAAATCATGGATGCTGGTGGTTATGAAATCATGAAAGCAGCTGAAGCTGGTGCGGATCTAATCACTGTGCTTGGGGCAACCAATGACAGTACGATCAAAGGTGCAGTAGCAGAAGCGAAGAAACAAAACAAACAAGTTCTTGTGGACATGATCAACGTGCCTAACCTTGAACAACGTGCTCGTGAAATTGATGCGCTTGGCGTAGATTATATCTGTGTACACACAGGTTATGACCTGCAAGCTGAAGGACAAAGCCCGTTCGAAGATCTGCAAACGATCAAAGCTGCTGTGAAAAACGCTAAAACGGCTGTTGCTGGTGGAATCAAGCTGGAAACATTACCAGAAGTGATCAAAGCACAACCGGATCTGGTTATTGTGGGTGGCGGTATCACAGGACAAGCAGACAAAGCGGCAGTTGCAGCTGAAATGCAACGTCTCGTTAAACAAGGGTAAGCAGATGAGCAAAACACAGTACGCAGCTGACATCTTGAAGGAGCTGGAACGTACGTTAAGCCAGATCGACGATGCAGAGATGCAAGCGATGGCTGAGCACATTCTGGCTGCGGAACAGATTTTTGTAGCAGGAGCAGGCCGGTCAGGACTTATGGGAAAGGCTTTTGCCATGAGACTGATGCAGATGGGGCTTCGTGTATATGTGGTGGGCGAGACCGTAACACCTGGGATCAGCTCGAAGGATTTCCTCTTGCTGTGCTCTGGCTCAGGAGAGACAGGCAGTCTGGTAGCCATGGCTCAAAAGGCTAGTCAAGCTGGTGCACCTGTTGGTCTCATTACGATTAAGCCAGAGTCCACGATTGGACAATTGGCAACTACGGTAGTGAGTCTTCCGGCTTCAGCCAAAGAGGATACAGCAACTTCCGGAGCCGCAGTAACCATTCAGCCGATGGGCTCGTTGTTCGAACAAGGACTGTTAATCGGCATGGATGCTCTCATCCTTACGATGATGGAAATGAAGGGTATGACCGGAGCGGATATGTTTGGCCGCCACGCGAACCTGGAATAGTGAATAGATGAAAGACCGGAATCCTTTGATTGTAAAGGGTTCTGGTCTTTTCTGCGATGCACAGTCATTTATGTGTATAGGTTTTATTCGTAATTTTCACTTAAACTTTGCATCCCGACCAGGCTGTAGTAGAATTAATAGATAGCTGTATCGAATGAATGTACTTATTACATCATGCATGGAGCGGAAAGCTTACTTCGTGTGAAGTGTCCCCGTGATATGCGTAGTATACGCGATATAAGATTGAAGATGAGGGGGCTCGGAGCCATGGCATCCGAAGTGAAGGAACGGATTAATCTGAAAGAAATCAACTGTGAGAAGGAACTGACCCTTGCGGTGATTGGTGGCAAATGGAAACTGATTATTTTGTGGCACTTGGGTCTGGAAGGCACCAAACGTTTCAGTGAACTGAAACGCCTAATCCCTCATATTACCCAGAAGATGCTGACCAACCAGCTTCGTGAGCTGGAGGAAGACAAACTGATTGAGCGCAAGGTATATGCAGAGGTACCTCCTCGGGTGGAGTATACGTTGACAGATCACGGTCAAAGCCTGATGCCCGTCCTGCATGCGATGTATAACTGGGGTAAAAACTATGGCGAAAATGTAATCTGGAAAGAAAGCTAAATAAGTTATATTCAGAATGACCGCTAGGTAAATGGATACTTCCATAAACCAGCGGTTTTTTAGTTACTTTTAAATTTTGGACAGTGGATCAATAGTTTACTCCAAACGCAGCGGGCAGAAATAGACTTAAGAAGCGAAGCGTTCGCCTTTATCAACGGATTTTCACCTTTAAAAAAGAGAATCAAAAAATCCGGGGATAACAGCGATCGAAAGGCTATTCTGCCAGCGGAGTAATAAGGAGTAATCATTGTCATGTATAGATGAGCAGAATATGATACGATGAGAGATATTGGAAAATGCAAGGAGGATGACAATTAAAGATGGAAAAAATACGTACACGTGCTGAGGTAAACCCAGAAACCACTTGGGATCTGAGAGACTTGTTTGTAACCGATGTAGAGTGGGAGCAGGAGCTTCGATCACTTCCTCAGGCTGCTGCCCAGATCGAAACGTTCAAAGGGCGTCTGGGCGAAGGGACTGAACAATTGCTGGCTTGTCTGGATGCGCGTGAAGCTTTGCAGGAGCGGATCGCCAAGACGGCTTCTTATGCCCGCTTGAAGCAGTCAGAGGACAGCACCAATCCGGTGAATATTGAGAATTCAGCCAAGGCAGGGGATATCCTATCAAATCTGTCGTCGTCCTTGTCTTTTGTCAATTCGGAGATCGTTGATCTGCCGGATGGAACTGTAGAGCGTTATATTCAAGAACTTCCGGGATTGGAGCCGTATGCGCGCAGTTTGGAGCGTTTGATTCGAGAAAAAGCACATCGGCTTACGCCTGAGACCGAGAAGGTACTCGCTTCACTTGGAGAGGTACTGGATTCGCCATACCGTATCTATCTGCGCGGTAAACTGGCAGACATGACGTTTGACGATGCTCTTGATGGAGAGGACAATAATCGTCCACTGTCCTGGTCATTCTATGAAAATAATTATGAGATGTCATCCGATACAAAGCTGCGCCGTTCTGCTTATGCTGCATTCAGCTCGACATTAAATGATTACAAAAATACGTTCGCAGAAGGTTATGCAACCGAAGTGAAGAAACAGGTTGTTTTATCCAGGCTGCGTGGTTACGACGATGTTACAGATATGCTTCTTAGCCCACAGCAAGTGAGCAAAGAGATGTACAATAATATTCTGGATATTATCCAGCAGGAACTCGCACCGCATATGCGCAGACTGGCAGCTCTTAAGAAACGTGAGCTGGGTCTGGACAAGCTAATGTTCTGTGATCTGAAGGCGCCGCTTGATCCTGAATTCAGCCCTGCCATTACATATGATGAGGCGTGCACACTCATTCGAGAAGCACTTGATGTGCTTGGGCCGGAGTACGGCGAGATCGTAGAGCGCGCATTCAGTGATCGCTGGGTGGATTACGCAGATAATGCAGGCAAATCCACAGGGGCATTTTGCTCCTCTATATATGGTTCACACTCCTATATCTTAATTTCATGGGCAAACAATATGCGCGGAGCATTTACACTTGCCCATGAAGTGGGGCATGCAGGCCACTTCATGCTTGCGGGACGTTACCAACGGCTCACGAATACACGGCCATCTCTTTATTTCATTGAGGCACCGTCGACCATGAATGAGATGCTGCTGGCAGATCATTTATTGAAGCGTTCCGATAATCCGAGAATGCGTCGCTGGGTCATTTTGCAACTGTTGAATACGTATTACCATAACTTTGTTACACATCTGCTGGAAGGTGAATTGCAGCGTAGGGTCTATGCATGCGCAACCAATGATGAGCCAATTACGGCGAAGACGTTAAGTCAGCTCAAAGGAGACATCCTTTCCGAATTCTGGGGACCTGATCTGGTAATTGATGAAGGGGCCAAGCTGACGTGGATGAGACAGCCTCATTATTATATGGGACTATATCCGTATACCTATGCAGCAGGTTTGACGGCTTCCACCGCGGCAGCACAGCAGATTCGGGAAGAAGGACAGCCTGCGGTAGATCGCTGGCTTGATGCACTCAAAGCTGGTGGAAGTCTCACCCCACAGGAGTTAATGAAGCTTGCGGGTGTGGATATGTCCGGACCTGAGCCGATTCGCTCTGCGGTTGCTTATGTCGGCAGTCTGGTCGACGAACTTGAACGTCTGTATTCCTGATCTGGTTCATATAGTATACGGACAAGGCAGAACGGGTTGTCTGCATGCACCGCCTTCCTTGCGTGGGGGCGGTGCATCTTATTTTTGCAAGGGGAAAGGAACGATGATGAATGGCGTTAACGAGCGTGTCCTCATCGATGGGCCAATTAAGCGTAGACGGCTTTGGTGTGTTTGACGACATGAATGGAGTACCAGGTTTTGAAGGTAATCAGGGTGGTTTTTTTTCGGGATTTAATGAGTTTGCTACAATGAATGCATTTGCCTCGATTTTCATTGGCGGCATATTTCTCATCATTGCGGGAGTTATTGTTTTTGTTATTATTTCAGGCATACGCTCAGGGATGTCAAATAACGCAGCAGCCTTGTTAACCCTGCATTCAACAGTGGTGGCCAAACGAACGGAAGTCTCAGGTGGAAGCGGCGATAGCAGTGCGACTACCCGGTATTATGTTACATTTGAATTCGACAATGGGGAGCGCACTGAACTAATTGTTGGCGGAAACCATTACGGCATGATGGTGGAAAATGATCGAGGGATGCTGACATATCAGGGGACACGCTTCAAGCATTTTGAGAGAGATGTACAGCCCCAGTCGGGGGTAAGCAAAGGTCAATTTTATACGTAAAAAAAGAAATGCGGCTCCTCCCAGGTGGGAGAGAGTCGTTTTTGCTATGCCCAAAAGAAAGAAAAACCGAAGGGTATTCAAACGCTTACAATGGTGATATACTCGTAAAATAAAGTTAAACAGTATTAAACAAAAACAAACAAACAATAAATACAGAATAAAGTACAGGGTTACGGACTGAATCAAGAGATAGTGTTTGGAAAATAGGGTTGGTTCGAAAGGTTGGTGAAGCGCGGTGAGTGTGCTGGCTTATGATTTGGGCGCTGGGAGCGGGAGAGCGCTACTGGGACATCTGAATGATCGTGGGATCGAAACGAGGGAAATTCATCGGTTCAAGAATGAACCAGTGAAGGTTGGCGAGCGGATGCACTGGGATATTCTGCGATTGCATCATGAATTGTTGCAAGGGCTTACCCTTGTGAAGCAGCAGGGGGAAAATCCGGAGAGTCTGGGGATCGATTCCTGGGGCGTTGATTTTGGTTTGCTTGGCAGTAATGGTGAGTTGCTGGGTAACCCGTATCATTACCGTGATACACAGTTTAACGGCATGATGGATCAGGTACGCCAAGAGCTGAGCTCTCAGCGAATCTTCGAACGTACAGGGATACAGTTTCTTAGCTTTAATACCCTGTATCAATTGGCCACGCTTCAACGCAGCGGTTCCCCGTTACTTCATGAAGCAGAGCGTTTTCTCATGATTCCGGATTTGCTACGTTATTTCCTGACAGGGGAAGCGGTGAATGAGTTCACCAATGCAACCACAACACAATTATACAATCCATCAGCGGGGCAGTGGGATAGTGAGTTGCTGGGGCATATTCGTATTTCGGAGAAACTGTTTGGTGAAGCCGTGCTGCCAAGTACCCGTGTTGGACAATTGCGAAGCAGTATCTGTAATGATCTGGGATTGTCCCCGATTCCCGTGATCGCTGTTGCGGAGCATGATACGGGTTCAGCCGTTGTGGCTGTTCCTGCAACGGAACGTTCATTTGCCTATCTGAGCTGTGGAACCTGGTCCCTGATGGGGACGGAGATAGATCATCCGGCAATTAGTGCAGAGAGTCTGGCTTTGAACTTCACGAATGAAGGCGGGGCGGGCGGAACATTCCGTCTGCTGAAGAACATTATGGGACTATGGATTTTGCAGGAAAGCATGCGGGAGTGGGAGCGCCAGGGGCAGGGAATTAGCTATGATGCGTTATTGGCAAAGGCGGAACAGGCACCCCCATTTGCCAGTTTGTTTGATACGGATGATGAACTGTTCATGCTAGCAGGAGATATGACGACGCGTATACGGCAGTATTGTCGTGATAGAGGGCAAGTGGTACCAGCGGATCAGGGGGCTATTGCCCGGGCAATTCTGGAGAGTCTGGCATTGAAGTATAGAAGAGTTCTGGAATGGACGGAGCAATTGTCGGGTCAGAAGTTCAACGGATTGCATATGGTCGGTGGAGGCATCCAGAACCGCCTGTTATGTCAGTGGACTGCAAATTCCATTGGCAAGCCGGTATGGGCAGGTCCGGCAGAGGGAAGTGCCATCGGGAATATGGCTGTGCAATGGATGGCGAGCGGAGATTTTAAAGATATCTGGGAAGCTCGTAAGGCCATTCGTGATTCATTTCCGGTAACTGTGTATGAGCCGCAGGACGGATCAATCTGGGAAGATGCTTACGGCAGATTTCTGCGTGTGACGGCTTCATCTAATTCACAAGCGGGGAGTGAGGTGTAGCATGCTGGCAGCCGAGCGGTATGACCGGATTGTGGAGATGGTGAATGTAAAGGGCAGTATGCGTGTATCCGAGCTTAGTGAGCGCTGCCGGGTGACGGAGGAAACGATCCGGCGGGATCTGGATCGGCTGGAACAGGCAGGACGACTGCGCCGGTCTCACGGTGGTGCAGTAAGTGTGAAGGAAGATCAACCGGAGATCCCTTACCGGATCAGGGAGACAACCCATGCGGAAGAGAAAAAACGGATTGCACAAGCGGCTCTGGCGATGATTAATCCGGGTGATCGCATTCTGTTGGATGCGAGCACAACGGCAGGTTATATGGCAGCGAACATGCCGGATTTCCCACTGACGGTCTTAACCAACTCGATCCAAATCGCTACTGAACTCAGCAACCGTGACAAGGTTGAGGTCATCTCAACAGGGGGCCAGCTGGCATCGCGCTCGTTATCTTTTGTTGGGCCGCTGGCGGAGCGTTCTTTGGAAACGTATCACGTGGATAAAATGTTTATGTCGTGCAAAGGTGTACATCTCGAAGGTGGAGGAATCAGTGAATCCAATGAACTCCAGGCAAGGCTGAAGCAGAAGATGGTTGGCATATCCGATCAGGTCATCTTACTTGCAGATGCCAGTAAATTTGGTGTCCGTGCTTTTGCCCGAGTATCCGGGTTAAATGCAGTCCATATGATTGTTACCAATCAGCCATTGGAGGCTGAACAGACAGAACGTTTGAGCGGATACGATATAGGGATTATTACAGTTTAAGATTTTAGAATTTACTTATATTAATTGAACTAAACATTTACACGAAACGGAGAGGACAGAAATAACTTGAAGAAGCGAAGCGTGCGCCTTTATCCCCGGATTTTACCCTTTAAAAAGTAAATTAAAAAATCTGGGGATAACAGCGATCGGAAGGTTATTCTGTCATCGGAGTGTCCAGTGTAAATATTCTTAGTCAATTTATCTACTAATCAGTTAATAGGAGCGTGTAATTATGAAGGTCTCCTTATTCATTACCTGCCTCAGCGATGCCATCTATCCCCGAGTGGGGGAAGCCATGGTCAGATTGCTCGCCGCTCATGGCGTTCGGCTGGATTTTCCGCCGGTGCAGACCTGCTGCGGTCAGCCTTCCTACAATAGCGGGTACTGGGATGAGACTCGGGTAGCGGCCAAAACGATTCTTGAAGCGTTTGACGACAGTGATTTTGTGGTATGTCCTTCAGGATCGTGTACGTACATGATTCATCATTATCCCGAGCTGTTCGCGGATGAACCAGTATGGTTGGAGAAGGCAAAACGATTGGAAGCCAAAGCTTATGAGTTTACTCAATTCCTCGTTCAGGTACTCGGGATAACCGATCTGGGCGCACGTTTTCCGCACAAAGTAACCTATCATCCATCCTGTCATGGCAGCCGTCTGCTTGGTGTGAAGGATGAACCGATGGCGCTGCTCTCTCAGGTGAAAGGACTGGAATTGGTTCCGCTTCCTTTCGCTGAGGATTGCTGTGGGTTTGGGGGTACGTTTGCCATTAAAATGTCCGATATTTCGGGAGCGATGGTGACGGAGAAAGTTGATCATGTCAAAGAGACACAAGCTGAAGTGCTGGTTGGTCTGGACATGGCCTGTCTGATGAATATCGCAGGTAATCTGCGTTATCGGAATGAACCGGTGCGTGTGATGCATCTGGCGGAACTACTGTATGAGGGGGTGCGAACAGGATGAGCCAACCGGGAGTTATGGATACTACGGTCAAAGAACGTGCCGGACTGGCCTTGAACGATGATTTTCTGCGTAAAGCGGTCAAATTCACGACAGAACGATTGCGTAACGGAAAGAAGTCTGCCTCAGAAGAACATGGGAATTGGGATGAATGGCGGGAGCGTGGCCGTCAGATTCGTCTGCATACGATTGCGTATTTGGATTATTATCTGAATGAATTTGTGAATAATGCCCGAGCGAACGGGGTTCATATTCATTTTGCAGATACATCGGTGGAAGCAGCGGCGATTGCGCTGGATATTGCGGCGCACAAGCAGGCTTCTACGGTGGTGAAGTCCAAATCGATGGTGTCGGAGGAAGTGCACCTGAATCATGTATTGGAGTCGGCGGGCATTGAAGCCATTGAGACCGATCTGGGTGAATACATCATACAGTTGGCAGGTGAAGCCCCTTCTCATATTGTCATTCCAGCCATCCATAAGAACCGCTACCAGATTGCAGAGTTGTTATCGAAGGAAGCGGGTGAAATTCTGGAGCCGGACACAACGGTACTTGCCGGATTTGTTCGCAAAAAGTTGCGCGAGAAGTTCCTCGAAGCAGATATCGGCATGACCGGCTGCAATTTTGCGATTGCAGAGACAGGTTCCATGGTTTTGTTCGAAAATGAAGGTAATGCCCGTATGGTATCCACTGTTCCAAAAACGCAGATTACACTGATGGGCATGGAGCGGATCATCCCGTCGTGGACGGATCTGGAGGTCATGGCAACCTTGTTGCCACGCTCTGCAACAGGTCAGAAACTCACGATGTACATGTCAGGCATCACAGGTCCTCGCCGTACAGCGGATGCGGATGGGCCGGATGAAATGCACATTATTATCGTAGATAACGGTCGATCCCTTCAGCTCGGTGATCCTGAATTCCAGGAGCTGCTGAATTGTATTCGCTGTGGTGCTTGTCTGAATGCTTGCCCGGTATATCGCCATATTGGAGGTCATGCCTACGGTGGAACATACAGTGGTCCGATTGGCGCGGTACTGACACCTGCACTCAATGGCAACATTGATGAATGGAACGATATTGCGGGTGCTTCGAGTCTGTGCGGGGCCTGCTATGAAGCATGTCCGGTCAAAATTCCGCTGCATGATATGCTCGTTTATTTACGCAGGCGTAAAGTGGAAGACGGCCATGGAAACAAAATGGAAAGCATGGGTATGAAGGGTTTTGCCGCCGTGGTTTCCAATTCCAAACGTTTCAGTGCGGCCATACGTCTGGGACAGATTGGGCAGAAGGCAGTTGTACGCAACAACGGCATTACTCTCAAGCTGGGTCCACTCAAAGGCTGGAACAAGTATCGGGTTGCGCCAAGCCTCGCCAAGAAATCCTTCCGGCAACAATGGAACAAACTGGATCAGGAACTGAACCAGGAGCAACCGGCCATGGATTCTTCCGTTCGCAGTCGCATGGAGCAGATTATTCGTGAACGAGAAGAGGGGGAGGGTACTAAGCATGGTCACTGAACATCAGCAATGGCTTGCACAATTGGAGAAGAAGTCCATGGAGAAACAGGAGCAGTTCATGAATGACATTGCTTCGAAATTGAGAAGACCAAGGCAACGCCATGCGCCGACCCAACCCTTTCGGGGAGCACCTGACTTTTGGACTGAATTGGAATGGGATGAAGAGAAGCGTATTCAAGCATTTACCGATAACTTTGTAAGTGTAGGCGCACACATTGCCCGGGTTCAGAACATGGAGGAAGTATCTCAATTTATAGCCAACAAATCTCATGAACTGAGTGCCAAGTATATCATTCGTCAGAATGAACAGGCGTTACAGGATCTCGGATTGGAAGAGCAGCTTCCGGATGTACAGATCTCAGTGTGGAATAGTCAGGCGGATGAGAACTGGAAGGCTCGGGCAGCTGAGGCTGATATCGGTGTGGTTATGGCGGATTATGCAACAGCATACACAGGCTCGGTCACTGTTCTTTCTTCACCGGAAAAAGGTCGTTCGGTCAGTCTCTTGCCTACGGTACTCATCATCATTATTCCAGTGGATCGACTGTACACCAGACTGGGTGAGACGCTGGATCGATTTGATGAAGTGGGAAGAGAGAATCTTCCGGCAGGCATCCACTTTATTTCCGGGCCAAGCCGCTCTTCCGATATTGAAAATGATTTAACCATTGGGGTACACGGACCAGGCATTGTATATGGTTTAATAATGGGTTAACGATGTGTTGAGCGTGATGGCACATCATGATTTTGATAACTGTCCGAGATGCAGTATTTGACTGCAGAGGGCAGTTTTTTATTTTTTTTGCTATAGTTAAAAGCTATTAAAATTATATTAATTATATATTTCACCTATTAATGATGGAGGTGTATAATCCATCTCAAGAGAGAATTCATATGAGATACAAAAGAGAAAGAGGAGGAGAAGTACAGATGAGTATATTTTCTTACCAAGTTCCGTTTATGGAGGGACACGAGGGTGAATTTTCTGCTTTTAAAGGGAAGGTGCTACTTATTGTGAATACAGCAAGTCGGTGCAGCTACTCCCGTCAATTCAGTGAACTTCAGCAGATGTATGAGAAATATGGTGATCTGGGGCTGGAGATTCTGGCGTTCCCGTGCAACCAGTTTAACGACAAAGAACCTGGCAGTAGCGCTGAGGTAGCCGAGTATTGCAGAAGTCAATTTCAGATATCCTTTCCGATCCTCGAGAAGGTTGAGGTTGTGGGGCAATCGATGCATCCATTGTTCCGTTATCTGATTGAAGAAGCGCCATTTCAAGGTTATGATCTGGACACGAAGCAAGGTCAGTGGATGGACACTTTTGTGAAGGAGAAGCATCCAGAATTGTACCAAGGAGACGGGATCAAATGGAATTTCACCAAATTCCTGATTGACCGCAGTGGAAACGTCCATGGCCGTTATGAAACGACAGTTGCTCCATTAGAGATGGAGTCCGCTATTCAGATTCTGTTAAAGAAATCATAAGTATATCGTAATCCCTGTCCTGAGGTCCTATGACTTTGGGACTGTTGAAGATTAGAACTGGAAATGTTAGGGTAAAAGAAGATAACGAAGTCCTCCATTTTTTTTAATCAAAAATGACCAATATACCATTCTGGTCATTTAGTTCTTTGATGGTTTTATCGTTATCTGGATGAAATATGAAAATGTGCAAAAAATAACTTGAATCTGTTGATCTGAAGAGTAAGTGTAATCGGGTCTGTAAATCCAGTCATTATTTTTAGTTGTAGAACTCTTAACTTGGAAAGAAGGAGTGAGCGTCATGCCACCAATTTCAGTGCCTCAACCAAAAACATTTGGCCCACTGGGCAATTTGCCGCAATTGAACTTTGAAGAGCCGGTGCAATCCTTGGTGAAACTGGCTGAAGAATATGGACCGATCTTTCGTATGGAGTACCCCGGGCGAAGTGAATTGTATATTTCCGGTCACGAACTGGTCGCCGAGGTAACAGATGAATCCAAATTCGACAAACGTGTGTGGGCACCCCTTGCGAAGGTTCGTGCTTTTGCAGGAGATGGACTATTTACGAGTTGGACCGAGGAGCCGAATTGGAAAAAAGCCCATAACGTACTGCTGCCAAGTTTCAGTCAACGTGCCATGCAGGGATATCACAACAAAATGATTGATCTGGCTGTGCAGCTGGTTCAGAAATGGTCACGATTGAACCCGGATGAGACGGTTAACGTCCCGGATGATATGACACGTCTTACGCTCGACACGATTGGCCTGTGTGGGTTCAACTATCGGTTTAACAGCTTCTATCGGGAAGAACCTCATCCATTCATTACGAGCATGGTTCGTGCGTTGGATGAATCCATGAGTTCATTGCAACGACTGCGTCTGCAAGACAAGCTGATGATCACCAAAAAGAAACAGTTTGAACAGGATATCCGTTCCATGTTCTCTTTGGTGGATCACATTATTGCCGAACGCAAAGAGAAACCGCAGGAAGGCGCAGATGATCTGTTGTCCCACATGCTCAGCGGCAAGGACCCGGAGACAGGAGAAACGCTGGATGATGAGAACATCCGTTATCAGATTATTACATTCCTGATTGCTGGACATGAGACCACAAGTGGACTGTTATCCTTCGCCGTTTATTATCTGATGAAGAACCCGGATACGCTGGCTAAAGCCCAAGCTGAGGTGGATCAGATACTGAAAGATCCGGTTCCCACGTACAACCAGGTTCGCAATCTGAAGTACGTTCGTATGGTTTTGAATGAAGCATTGCGCTTATGGCCTACGGCCCCGGCATTTTCTCTGTATGCAAAAGAGGACACGGTACTTGCGGGTCAATATCCTTTGCAAAAAGGAGACAGCGTCAGTGTACTTATTCCCAAGCTGCATCGCGACCGCGAAGCATGGGGAGACGACGTAGAGGAATTCCGCCCGGAACGGTTCGAAGATCCGAGCAAAGTGCCGCATGATGCCTATAAACCTTTTGGTAACGGTCAACGGGCCTGTATTGGTCAGCAGTTTGCACTTCAGGAAGCAACGCTGGTACTGGGCATGGTGTTGAAGCATTTTGACTTCATAGATCATTCTGATTATCAGTTAAAGGTGAAAGAAACGCTGACGCTCAAACCGGATAACTTCACAATTCGTGTACGTGCGCGTGGGGGGCAACCAGTCATGGCCGTTCCGGGTGTAGCGGTAGAAGAACCAAAGCCGGTTGCCAAAAGAACGGAGCCGGATGCGGCGAATGCCCACCACACACCGATGCTAGTTCTGTACGGTTCCAATCTGGGTACCGCTGAAGGCATTGCTCGTGAAATTGCGGATACTGCCAGATATCAGGGTTTCCGGAGTGAGGTCGCTGCGCTGGATGATCGTGTTGGCAAACTGCCAAAGGAGGGCGCCGTCATTATT
The DNA here is from genome assembly GCF_001908275.1 of Paenibacillus xylanexedens. Taxonomy (NCBI): domain Bacteria; kingdom Bacillati; phylum Bacillota; class Bacilli; order Caryophanales; family Paenibacillaceae; genus Paenibacillus; species Paenibacillus xylanexedens. Next base: position 3,627,493 of record NZ_CP018620.1, read on the forward strand.
GTCAGTGCATCCTATAACGGTCAGCCGCCAAGTAATGCCAAGATGTTTGTCGAGTGGATTGAACATGCGGATGCCAATGAATTCAAAGGTGTGCGTTTCGTCGTTCTTGGATGCGGTGACCACAACTGGGCCAGCACCTATCAGCGTATTCCGCGTTTAATAGATGAACAGTTATCTTCCAGAGGAGCAGAGCGGTTATCACCGCTGGGTGAGTCAGATGCCAGCGGTGATTTTGAGAAACAGGTGGAGGATTGGACAGAGCAATTATGGCCGGATCTCGCACGAACGATGGGACTGAAACTGAACACAAGCTCCAATAGCGAACGCAGTTCACTGTCTGTACAGTTTGTCAGCGGGCTCGCCGTAACACCGCTTGCGGATACGTATGATGCACATGTGGCAGAAGTACTTGAGAACAGGGAGCTTCACGACGCGGGAAGTGAACGAAGCACACGTCACCTGGAGATCAAATTGCCTGAAGGCATAACCTACAAGGAAGGCGATCACCTGGGCATTCTGCCGCAGAACCCACCGGAGCTGGTGGAACGTGTACTTCGTCGTTATGGATTCACCGGAACGGAGCATCTCGTTCTGGATGCATCCGGTCGCAGTGCCGCGCATCTGCCGCTGCATCAACCGGTGAACCTCTATGATCTGCTCAGTCATAGCGTTGAGCTTCAGGAGGCGACGACTCGTGCGCAGTTGAGAGAAATGGCAGCATACACCGTATGTCCACCGCATAAGAAAGAACTTGAAGCGCTGCTTGATGAATCTGTGTATATGGATGAAGTGCGGAATAAACGGATCTCCATGCTGGATTATCTGGTGAAATATGAGGCATGTGAACTGCCGTTTGAGCGTTTCCTTGAATTATTGCCTTCACTAAAAGCCAGATATTATTCGATCTCCAGTTCACCGCGTGTTCAGCCCGATCAAGCGAGTATTACGGTCAGTGTTGTGCGCGCCCCAGCATGGAGTGGACAGGGAGAATACAAAGGCATTGCGTCCAACTATCTGGCTAACCTGAAACCGGGTGACGAGATCGTCATGTTCACGCGGACACCGGAATCCGGGTTCCAACTGCCGGAGGATGCACAGGTTCCCGTTATCATGGTAGGTCCGGGTACAGGTGTTGCTCCATTCCGAGGTTTCTTGCAGGCAAGGCACGTATTGAAGGAACAAGGTCGTGAGGTTGGCGAAGCCCACCTGTACTTTGGATGCCGGAATCCCGAGCATGATTATCTGTACAAAAATGAATTGGAAGCAGCCCAGCAAGAAGGGCTTGTGAAACTTCATACGGCCTTCTCCCGTGTAGACGGGGAGGAGAAATGTTATGTACAGCATCTGATGAGAGACGATGCCCGTCATCTGATTCCTTTGTTTGAAGAGGGTGCGCATCTGTATATCTGCGGTGATGGCAGCAAGATGGCACCTGATGTGGAAGCCACACTCCAGCAGGCATACGCTGATATACATGGCAAATCCGCGAAGCAAGCAGAAGATTGGCTTAATCAGCTTCAGCAGGAAGGTCGTTATGCCAAGGATGTATGGACAGGCATCTGATGTACACATGTGAAGGGTCAGCTTGATCCGTAACTGGCTGAGCGGTGAGATACAGAAGCAGTTCTGTTCTCACCGCTTTTTGACATAAAATGATTCTTCAGCAGATAAGTGGTTGCATGGGTTATAATTATATATTGGAAGGGAGCACCCGTATGCAGACATTTGGGAACCATTGTATGGCTTGCGAAAAGAACCAGCTTTACTTCCGCCTACAAGGCCGTTTCAGGTTTTTTCTTCCGGTGGTTGGCCGATAGATCGACTCGACGCTGGAGAGAGGAAATAATATACGGGAAGGGACTCTGCCTTTTCCCTGGAGTTCAAGATAATCCAGTCCCACGCCCACAAGTCTGATATTGTTAAATGCATTCCTGGAAGGGAAAGTCGTACGGATTCCCACTCTGACGCCTCGCCGTGTTCGAGGAATATCAAATACCCGAATGGAATTCAGACTGAGTGGAATGAATAACTGCCGGTTTACTTTGATAAACTGCCTTGGATAGACACGACGAATACGTCCCGGTTCCAACCCGGAGAGTGGAGTATTCAGTTCTGCAAGGTGCCCCTGGAGTTCTGCCAGGCGCTGCTGAAGTGTTTTTCCAGTATGGAGATGCTGCCAGCTCATAAGTATTCCTCCGTTCGCCATTTGTACCTAGTATATGAAGGAACGGGGTAGGAAGGTGTACGTTTGATAGCCCATGTTCGTTAAGGCTAACGGGGTTTCTTTTATAATAGAGGAGTGATTCACATGATCGTAGAAATGTATAAAGACCTCATTAAGGATGAGCGTGGCAATTATTATCTGGCAGTACAGATGGATGGCAATGAGCTTACGCTCGTTAATGCATTCGTTGAAGCGGCATTCACGCCTGAACTGATCTACAATGAAGAGTTCCGTGCCAAACATAAAGAGATGGAAGGCGGGTTTGTAGGCAAAATTGCGATGGACCTGTTAAGGCATGATGTGGTCATGGGGATGAAGCAAATCGACCGCAAACTGTTGAACTTGTCGGATGTGGAACAGCATTTCACGGTAAATTATATTGATACGATTGAATTTTATCGTCACCCGGCGTGGAACCGTAAGGTGTAAGGTGAAACTCATCTCCTCTGTAACCAGAGAGAGAATGATTTCCGAAGTGGTAGTCAATTTTTCTATCTTGTGTCCTTATGAATAAGAAATAAAGAGATGTAAACCCGCAAAAGGGAAAAGCGCAAGTGCAGGGGCAGTAAACCTCCGCAACTTGCGCTTTTTGCATACAAACAATTAACGATACGTAGGATAGATGATGCCAATATCGCGCTCGGTGCTCAAATTTCCATCAGCATAACGCTGCATTTCATTTCCTTTGACCCGAATCGGAATGCGCTCTCCTTGATAGTAAAGCTTCCCCTCGACGGTGCGAACGCTCATTCCAATGATGCCTTTCAGATGTCCACTATGATCCGTCACCAGTCGAATCCCTGACGGGCCGTCCAGATGAACCTTGCCTTCCAGATATACCGTCATGCGATCAGGCGTGTTGACCAATTCATATCCTAATCCGTTGATTTTTCGGCTATAAGCCGTGTTACCAGATACGATCTCGCCATGATCCATATCGATGGGGAGCAGTCCGGTAAACCAAAGCTGATTCGATCCAACAGGCATAATTCCGCATAATCGCTCCACATAATCAAGGAGACAGAGGATGGAGGGCGAGTACGTCTCGGTAAAACCTTGTTTTCCCGTCCATGGGCTTAGTACCTGACTAAATCGCTTATCTTTGGATAGAGCGGACAAGATTGGTTGCATTACCCAGGTTAGCTCCACATATCGATGATGATACTCGAATGCGTGTGGCGCCCGAATCAAACTCAGGAAATTGGATGCCCCTCCCCAGCTGTTATAGGAGGAAAAGGGATCGAATCTGGGATCATCCATTGAGATCGATGTAAACGGGTATTTAGCGAAAAACTTGCTTGTATTTAACAGGTACCGACGCAGTAGGTTATCGAATAATTCACGGTCGCCCACCTCGCAGGCCATTACGCGGAGCAACACATCAGATTGGACTCTGACCAATTCGTCATTGCGATCCCGATCATAGAAGAACATATCCTGTTCGTCGTAACAATAACGGAAAAGACTTTCCAGGCTAGACTCGGCTTTTGCTTTCCAATCCGTTCCCGATACTCCCAGTTCTTCAGCCATACGGGACAGATACATGCGCTGACAATAGATATTGGCGGTCAGATCCGGTGCCAGAAAAGGCAGAATCGGAGAATCCGGATGATAGGCAGAAGCATCATTCATATAAGGTGTATCCGGAGTATGCCAGAAACGCGGGGATAAGTCATGTCCGGTGTCAAACGTACTGAAGGCCTCTACACAGCCAGTTCCTCGGGTATTACGGTTGTGTGCAATCCACTCATCGTAACGAACCATAGCCTTATACATCGTGTTCAGGAAAGGCGACTGCTTGCCATGATTGCTATGAAGCTGATAGTGGTTCCATACACTGCGTGCCAGTGGAGTGACCAACTGGATTTGCCGGAAAGAGGGCCCGTTTGCCGTGAGTTTATACGGGAACAATCCATCATCTCTTTGCTGCTTGGCAAATGCGAGGTACGTTGTTTCGGATACCGAAGGCAGCAGGCGAGACAGTAGCTCTGCATTGATGGTACCTGTGCTCTCTAACCAACATCCGAGATAGATGCCACCTTCTTGTAAAATAGGATTGCTGTCTCCTATGGGCAGGATGCAAGCAAGCAATTTCTCCACAGCTGCATAATACGTAGCTTCCATTTGACCGCCCGATGCCGCAAACCGGATACCCGACGCATGCCATTCTTGTAATAACTGCTGATCTTCCGGTTTAACTGGCTGAACTTGATCCATCATCGAAATGTTGCGCAGCCGATTCAGTATCTCTTCTGTCATATGTTCCTCCTTGTAGCGTCTGCTTATTGATTCGATTCAAAAATACGAACGGTCCCGTTATAGAAGTCGGAGACAGCTTGTGTGCAGATTAATGTTAAAAATATAAAAAAAGACTGCGTGATATGCGCAGCCTTTAAATGAAATTAATAATGTAGTGCAGACCTGGGAGACTTAGAAACGAACCAGATTATTAACATTGACAGGCAAACCCGTGGCGATGGCGCGATTGGCAGCAATACCCGTCAGAATGGATCTGGCACCGTCCACGTGGTTAGCAGCGCGATGGAACGGATCTTCAACAGGCTCTCCAAACAGATCATTCAGCAGGACCGGGTCACCTCCGCCATGTCCACCTGCTTTCTCTTCCACTTCAACCTCATATGGCGCATCAAACATTGGAAGAACCCGCAACGTTTTACCGATTAAAGCACCTTCTTTACTTTTGTCACCCAATGAATTGACATAGGATTGCTCCACAATGTTCATTTCAATCCGGCCTTTGGTGCCATTAATGGCAATGCGATAACCCTCCCATGGCTGGTAGGCAACGAGGGAGTAGGTCAGAATGGCTTTGTTCCGATACTTCACAAGAACACCCATTGTATCCTCAATGTTGATGCCATCCCCAAATACACTCTGATCGCGCTGGTAACCATCTTCCGATTCGGCATCCAGATACATGGACTTCATATGTGCGTCTGAATCCAAATGCAGTGCAAAAGGGTCATCCTTTGCGATCGGGTTGCCGGTTGCCCGGTTGTAGAATTGCGTTACACCGCGTTCTTCTGCGTTTTCTCTGCCGTAATACATCAGATCACCAAATGCAAACACGGTATCCGGTTGCGAACCAATCCAGAAATTCACCAAGTCAAAGTGGTGGGTAGATTTGTGCACAAGCAGTCCGCCGCTATTACGCTTGTCCCGATGCCAACGGCGGAAATAATCTGCCCCATGGCGGGTATTCAGCAGCCATTCAAAGTGAACGGAAGTAACTTTCCCGATGGTATCATTCAGAATAAGTTCTCGAATCTTAGTATGGTGCGGTGCATAACGGTAGTTAAAGGTGACTCTTACGTTCTGGCCAGTCCGCTTGACAGCATCCAGAATCTCCTGACATTTCTCCTCATCGATGGTCATCGGTTTTTCGGTGACAACGTCACAACCCAGTTCCATCGCACGAATGATGTACTTGTGATGGGTGCGGTCAACGCTCGTTACAATGACATAGTCAGGTTTCTCGTTCTCAATCATCTGATCAAACTGATCTGCAGGATAAGTGGGTACCTCAGGATACTCGTACTTTTCCTTCAATAGTTGATTTGCGTAGTTCATGCGGACTTGATTTATATCACAAAAGCCGACAAGCTCGGATGTATCCCTGTAATCCCGGGTCAAAGCACCATAAAAAAATTCGGCGCGGCCGCCGGTTCCGACTAATACATAACGTTTCTTGTTACTCATGTCTATCGCCTCCTTGAATATAGCTCTAGACTATAACAAGGGAGTACTTCTTTCGCCGCATTTTATGCGTAACCGCTTTCAAATGCCGCATATTTTGCTATAATTTATGGAAAGGAGAGAGGGCGCCATGACAGAACCTTTCAGTGCAGATTTTCATGATCCCACGGATTTGCTGCACATCGAATATGATCGTCGCATTGGATATTTCTCGATGACGGATGACCATCTGCATGATCATTATGAGTTGTATTATCTGTTGTCTGGTGAGCGTATTTATTTCATCAAGGACCGGACTTATCGGGTAAAGGCTGGCGACCTGGTATTTGTTGACCGCAATACGGTTCACAAGACATTGGAGAGTGGCATGCCCGACCATGAACGGATGGTGCTGTATTTGAAGCCTGAACTTTTTGCAGCCATAGCTATTTCAGCGGAGTTAGTTGAAGGCTTGAAGGAACCCTTCTGCTGGGAGATTCCTATTATAAGGTTTCCTTCACAGGTCACGGAGGTTCTAGAACGGATGGTTAGCGAAATGGTGGATGAAATGCTTCGTCCTCAACCTGGAAGCAACCTGTTGCTCCGTCACCGGGCTATTGAATTGTTGCTGCATGCCTATCGGAATCAACACTTGGGCAGGTTAAGCTCCGATGATCGTGAGCCGGTTCTTCATCCCAAGACACAGGCAGTTGTACGTTACCTGAATGAGAACTATCAGAAACCACTGACATTACCGGAGGTGGCGGGCATGTTTCGCATTAGTCCGCATTATCTGAGTCGATTGTTCAAACAAACAACGGGATTTACCTTCAGCGATTATCTGAATCTGTTACGGGTGAAGGAAGCACAGCGTTTACTGCGAGAAAGTGAAGAATCCATTACAGATATCGCCTGGCTTGCGGGATTCAGTAACTTCTCTCATTTTGGCAAGATGTTCAAACGTACCGTTCAGGTATCACCAAGAGTTTATAGGCAGGAATACAAGGAATTGGGTTCCGTGAGGACCGTAAAAGAGGGAGAGAATGGACGATGATTGAAGCGAGATTAAATGAACTGGGGATCATTTTGCCACAGGCCAGTGCGCCCGCAGCGAAATATGCCAATGCCGTTATTGTGAATGGAATTATGTATGTATCCGGGAAAGGACCGGATACCTCCGAACGCGGCAAACTGGGATCAGACTTCACAACAGAGCAGGGGTATGATTTTGCCCGGAATGCTGGACTGGAGGTGCTTGCTGTCGTTCGAGATGTGCTGGGTTCTCTGGATCGGGTGAAGAGAGTGGTTAAAGTGCAGGGCTTTATCAATGCGACCGTTTCGTATCAGGAGCATCATAAAGTGCTGAATGGATTCTCGGATCTGATGATGGAGGTATTTGGGGATCAGGGGGCACATGCTCGTTCAGTATTCGGTGCAGTGTCCGTAAGGGATAATTTGCCGCTGATCATTGATTCTATTTTTCAAGTGGAGGAGTAGGTATAACGATGACAGAATCGTCTTCATCTAATCCGATCATGTTAACGATACCCGAGAGCTTCCATACGGAACGCCTCACAATTCGAGCACCACAGTGGGGGGATGGCGCAGCCGTTAATGAAGCGGTCCGTGAGAGTGCGGAGCAGCTGCGGTTGTGGTTACCTTTTGCCGAGAAAATCCCTTCATTGGAAGAGTCTGAAGTGACTGTTCGCAAAGCAAGGCTGCAATATCTGGAACGTACCGACATGATGTTACATTTGCGTGATAGACATACGGATGAATTCGTAGGCAGCAGCGGGTTACATCGTATTGACTGGAATGCACGCTGTTTCGAGATCGGTTACTGGATTCGAACATCGCGAGCTGGTGAGGGTTTGATGACGGAAGCGGTGAGAGGCATTGAGCAATTCGCCATTACTCATCTGGAGGCTAATCGGCTGGAGATTCGCTGTGATGCCAGGAATCTACGAAGCGCCAAAGTAGCTGAACGAGCGGGGTATACGCTGGAAGGGACAGTACAGGTACGCTGGTCGATTGTATGGTTTTCTCCAAAGTCAGAGGCAGTGAGTTTGAGTAAATGGAGGGTAGGTATGGAGCGAATTGGTCAGGGAAGAACTGCGGAAATCTATGCGTATTCGAACGAGCACATTATGAAGTTATATCGAATGAATTTTCCGCTCGAAGCAGTACAGAATGAATTTAGAATAAGTGAGTTTGCATTCAAAAAAGGACTCCCCGTCCCACAGGCAGTATCCTTGATAGAACATACTACATCGAGAGCAGGCATCGTTTTTGAGCGAATCCAGGGGATTACCCTGTTATCACTTATCATTCAGCAACCGGAGTTACTAGAGCAGCTGGCGTTTAAAATGGCTGACTGCCATTACAGACTTCATTGCGAGCGAGATGCTGAAGGGACACTCCCCTTACAGAAGCAGATTTTATCGGGAGCGATTCGCAATGTTCGATTATTGTCGGAGGACGATCAAGCGCAAGTCCTTTCTTACTTAACAACATTGCCTGATCGGCAGCAGATCTGTCATGGCGATTTTCACCCTGATAATGTTATGCTCAGTGAGGTTGGCGATCAATACTGGGTCATTGATTGGATGACTGGAATGTCCGGTGATCCTGCGGGTGATGTGGCTCGAAGCTGGGTAATATTAATGAGCGGCACTTTGCCGGAAGATACGGAGCCTGCGATACGAATGGGTTTTGAAATGGCTCGTGAATCACTGGTCGAATATTACGTTAATCACTATATACAGCTTTCCGGTATTTCCCGGGAAACGGTTGAATCTTGGATGCTGCCCGTTGCTGCAGCACGTCTGGATGAGGACCTGCCTGCTCAAGAGGTGGAACAACTGCTAAAGTTTGTTCAGGAACGAATTCGTCGGTTAGACGAATCTGATCATTTTATATAAAAGGGTAGAGAAAGAGAGGGGACGAATTCATGCTGCATTCATTAAAGGCCATACAATCATACAAGTCAGGTAACACGCCGGAAGCCCAGCAGCAATGGCTGCAACTGCTGGCAGCGGCGGAGAAGCCCCATATTAACCTCGAACGCATTCATTCCATTGCCGAACTTGAGGGCACGAATCCAGTGTTGGATTACACTGAGCTTACACTGCACGTGCTGGAGAAACTTCAGGTTTCTTTTTGGGTGCGAGAAATTCTGGAGGACGTATTAATCTGGTCAGAGACGGCGAAGGCCGGATCACGGGAGCAGCGGCGGGTATGGCAAAAGCAAGGCGTTAACCTGTTTGTACACAATGTGGGGTCCGCTCAGTTATATGATCTATACGCAGGGGCAGGCCACCTGGATAACGACATCGGTAAGAGCAGGGTGACGAGTATCAATCAACCTGGATCTGAGAGCGATGCCCTAAGTAAGAATGAGGATTTAAGCGAGCATACTGCGCCGCCTTCACACACGCCAAGACATGAGATTATTCGTACTCTAATTGCTACGCATGGACTTATTGGTCAATACATACGCGGCGAGATTCCATTTGCCGAGAATGCTTCGCTCCACGGCTTGATCGTCAAAGGGTGGCTAACTACAGATGAACTGCACACCATACTGATGGCATTAAATGAGTGCATTATTGCAGGCGTTGATCCAGCGCTATGGAATCAGGTACAGGCTGAGGTAGAACGAATTGTAGGCTGGATTATCGCTGGACCGGATCATGAGGACTGGAGCGTGAAGGAACGGTTATCCCGCTTAAGAAGTTCATCCATACGGCAAGGAGAAGCTATGGACGAGGCTTATGCCAAACTTCAAACGGAACTGGATGTGGAGCTAATTCTGGCTCCGCTGGCTCATCGTACTCTGTGGTATGTGGAGTCGGCCATGCAGGATTTTTCGTTGCAGGAGATGGTGAAAGTGTTCCTTCTGACGCTTCGCAGCGAAAGTATGAATCCAACATTTTTGGAGAGTCGATCTGAAATCGTTCGCCATATCAGCTTTGAACCATTGATGAATACGATGTATTACGACTACAAAGGTGTGAAGAAGCTCAATATTTACAAAAAACGAATGATTGAAAAGTATTTGGAACAGTATGCATGGGAACAGATTGTGTCAGGGGAGCAGATCGTCTATCCCCATCTAACCCATCGGATTGAGCGTCATGCAGATCTGCCGGATACACTGTTCGTGACCTTTGAATTTTCTCCAGCGGCTGAGAAGCTGATTGCATTCTGTATTGAAGCGGAAAAGTCGCCGTTATACGAGAAGGCTGTACTGCTGTTATTTGACCTGTTCGGATTACGCCGGGATGCCTATGACAGATTCCACAACGAAGAGACGTATTTGTCCGATATGAACAGCTCCGGTGATTATAAAAAAGTGCTGCTCGACTATATCGTAGGTAAACGGGTACTTGATATCGGTCCAGGTGGAGGAATTCTGCTGGATCTGATTGAGCAGGAAAAACCGGAAGTGGAGCCGATTGGTATCGATATCTCAGCCAATGTCATTGAAGCGCTGGAACGCAAAAAACAGCGTGAGGGACATCGCTGGCAAGTGATGAAGGGCGATGCCCTGCAACTGGAGCAATATGTGCAGCCAGGCACAGTGGATACGGTTATTTTTTCATCCATTCTGCATGAATTATATTCATATATTGAACTGGACGGTCGAAGATTTAATTCCGATACGGTTGTGGCAGCGCTGAGAAGTTCATTCCGTGTGCTGTCACCTGGAGGAAGAATTCTGATTCGGGATGGCATCATGAGTGAACCGGAGACACAGAAGCGCCGGATTCGTTTCCTGGAAGCGGATGGGATGCGCTGGCTGGAGCGGTATGCAGAGGATTTTCAGGGACGTGCAATTAAATATGAGCGGATCTCAGACAACGAAGTAGAGATGCCGATTAACGATGCGATGGAATTTCTTTACACGTATACGTGGGGTGAAGAGGCATACGTGCATGAAATTCAGGAGCAGTTCGGTATATTCACGCCGACAGCCTATGAGAACTGTATTCGAGAAGCACTGGGTGAACAAGCCGAGATGATTACTTTCCGACATTTTCTCCAAGAGGGTTATACGGAAGCACTTGGAGAACGAATGATCTTCATGAAGGAAAATGGTGAACCTGCGCCTTTGCCAGACAGTACCTGCCTGATTGTCATTGAGAAGAAAAAAGGGTTGGCGGATGGATGATGAGTGAGGCCAGTACGTTTTTGTATTTTGTCAGACATGCGGAGTCTCGATATGTTGAAGGACAGGAACGCGAGCGTGGACTGACAGAGCAAGGTCATCAAGATGCAGGAACGGTTGCCAGTCTGCTCCATGGGGAGCAGATTCAACTGTTCTATTCTAGCCCTTATAGACGAGCGGTGGATACGATTCAGATTCTGGCAGATCAGTCAGGTGGAGTTGTGGTGACGGAGGAAGATCTGCGTGAACGCCAGTTGTCGAGTTCGGATGTGAAGCATCATAATTTTCGTGAAGCCAAGCAGCAGTTGTACCGTGATCCTACGTATGCGTATTCAGGTGGGGAGTCTGGTGAACAGGCTCGCTCAAGGGCAGTAGCGATAATCGAGAAAATTTTGGATAGGCATGCGGATCACAAGGTAGTCATCGGAACCCATGGAGATGTAATGACGCTTATTTTACAATATTATGATTCTTCCTACGGGTATGATTTCTGGGAGAAGACGACGATGCCGGATATCTATAAATTGGTGTTTGATGGAACGCAAAAGTTGGTCCAGGTCACCCGATTGTGGGAGTGACAGAGTTATATATGAGAAATGTATTAACCAGAATGATAGTGGAGAGGAGTGTGTTGGACGGATGAAAATTACGCTGTTGCCTGATACATACTTTATTGAAAATCTAAGCGTATCTTCATTACAGGATAGAATGTACTGCATATTTGATCTCGAAGGTACAGGCATTAATCCTGTGGTGGAGAGTGTGACTCAATTTGGTGCGATGCATTACCAAAGAGGTCAACAATGCAAGACAACATTTTCTTCACTTACACGCGCGAACAAACCAATACCAGAACCTGTGGCGAAATTAACAGGAATTTCGAATGAGGAAATGTTGGAGGCTCCGTCGTTCGTAGAAGCATTTCAGGAATTTCAGAAATTTATTGGTGATAACGTTCTTGTGACACAAGCTGGATATGAGTATGACCTACCCATCTTGAAGCGGCATTGTGATTAGTATGGGCTTCCGATGTTGACCAACCCGGTGCTCGATACAAAAGCGATGTTCACCTACATTCATCCTGAGATTACCGAGGTCGTCTCTACGGATTTTTTGATTCGGTATTACGATCTGAATACAGATGGAATTCACAGGCACAATGCTTTGGCAGATTGTGATGTGATTGCTCGTATCTTTGAAAGTATCCTTAGCGAATATGAGGAACTTCAATTGGATCATTTTACAGCCGATCCAAAGCAGATGATGAAACGTTTCGTTATACCAGAGATGTATATGACTTGACGAGGAACTGGAGGGGAGATCAATGAGCAAAATGGATGTGGAGAAGCTACTGTTGGATCTTAACGAGGGACGGATTATGACCCAGCAGACATTCGAAGGATTGGATGTGGAAGTTTACCTTGATGAAAGAGATACCTATGCATTTGCTGACGAGTGGATGCAATCCTTTGAACGATGGGCTCAAGCTTCCGCTGTGGCTGAAGAAGAGGTGCTGCGTGCATGCAGGGAACAGGCGTTCAAACAGACATTAGCTCTCAACTGCGAACCTGAGTTAGCGGGGTATGTAAGTGATGATATGGGTTTAATTGGCGCTGCACTGTTACAGGATGTGATGCAAGATTCCTTTGTGAATCAGCTATTGGAGAGTTATCGTCAAGGTCGGTTGCCCCTGCGATAAGCGGGGAGCGACCAATATGATTGTTTTCGTTTGTATAAAAAAATAGCATCAAATGTACATTGTGAGTGGGATGAAGCATGAGTTACAATTCACCTAGGCAATAGATGAGAATGATAATCATTGTATGTATAACATTCTCACGGTTACATCAACAGATCACATAGGGGTGAAGGGTAACATGGTAGGTTTTATTAAAGGTTTCAAAGGGTGGACGATCACATTACTGCTCATGGGTTTAGTGATTTCAGGATGTAGTACAAATACCGCTACGAATGCGGAACAGACTCCTGCAACTGAAAGTGCAGCTTCTGGAGAAAATACTTCTGGATCTGAGACAGAGCCTGCGACACGGGTTGTACAGGATGAATTTGGAGATGTGACGATTCCGGTTCAACCACAGCGGATTGCTGGAATATATGTAGAAGATTATCTGAAGGCGCTCGATATTACACCTGTAGTACAGTGGTATCATCCTTTGTGGGGTGTACAGGATTATTTAGGACTGGATGTTCCGCAATTTGATACCACAGGGAGCATTGAAGCTTTGTTGGAATATGATCCGGATCTCATCATTGTAGATGGTGGAGTGGATATGGAGAAATATGAGATGTATTCCAAGGTGGCACCGACGTATCGCTTGCCTGAGAGCGTGTTGCAGGATTCGAATCAAATTTTGAAAACCATTGCCGATGTTGTGGGTAAACCGGAAAAGGGTGAAGAAGTTGCTACGGCATTCGGAGCCAAGGTTGCAGATGCTAAGGCGAAGTTGCAGGAAGCGGTTGGAGACGAGACCGTCGCAGTTGTCCGGCTGAATGTTAACGATGATACACTGGCGTTGTTCGGTGTGAAGAATCGATTTACCGGATTTATTTATTCTGAGCTTGGTCTAACACCTCATCCTCTGGTTAGCAAGATGGAAGAATATCAGGAAATCTTGTCTGAGGAGGCCATCCCGCAACTTGATGCGGATCATCTTATTATTTTCCCTTCCAATGGAGAATGGTCATCCCCTGAGAACAAGGAAGCTTTGAAGGTACTTGACAGCAAGTTGTGGCAGTCGCTTCCGGCGGTTAAGAACAATCAGGTGTATATCATGGAAAGAGCACATTGGCAATCAGGTGCGATTACAGCGAATTCCATGAAAATTGATGATCTCTTGAAAAAAATGACTCCATAAGTGAATCAATTTCATAAGACCTTAATCCATTTTTAGTGAGTCATGAAATTGATTCGAGTATGATCCCATAAGAAAGTTCTTCAGTCAGGGTTGAAGAGCTTTCTTTTTTCGTATACACTATTTTAAATGATAATAATTCTCAGTTAAGGACGATGAACATGTGCCACACCATAATACAACTGATCCCCAAGCCCTGGCTATGCTCACTTCAGCATATGGAATACGTAGATCACCATCAATCTCATATCGATAAACGTTTGCTATATAAAATATCATCTTCACACTCTATATTCGTTGTAACGTCTGGGAAGGGTTCAATAGTTTGCTCAGATCGGGAATCTCATCTGGAAAAAGGAATGATTATGTTTGTTCCGTCTGGAACATCCGTTAAAATAGAAGGTTCGCCTTGGACAGAAAGTGAATTGCAGTACTATAAGCTTGATCTGATGGTGGCTGAGTTTAAAGAAGAGACTTCGAACGCTTTGTCTAGAAGAAACACGGAGCAGCAGCAGGAACTTTCCCAAAGTCCAGATTCTCCGACATTATTACCTCTTATGCAACTCAGCTACAGTCCGTGGAGTTCCTGTCTGGAAGCCTTGGAACAAATACTGCGTCAACAGATCACTAGCGATTGGATGGAGCAATGGGAGGTACAGCTTCGTTTTCAGGAGTGGTTCCGAGCCTTGCTTCGCCAGAGTGATCCCAAAACAGAAGCACCCGATGATCGTGCCCGTCTTCAAAGTTCAATTCGTTATATTGTCGACCATTATGATCAGACCATAACCGTGGATGAGCTCGCAGCAGATATTGGTCTAACAAGAGCCAGCTATACTCGGCAATTCAAAAAAATTACGGGCAAGCTTCCGCTTGATTATGTGAATACGGTTCGGCTTGAACGCTCGAAACAACTATTGCAGCTGACGGATGATCGCATCCATGAAATTGCACAGAATGTGGGATTTAGCAGCGAGTATTATTTTGGTCGCCGATTTAAGCAATACGCTGGTATTTCACCTGGGTTATACCGCCGTCATCACCGTCAAGAGGTTCGAGTCTTTGCTCCGTATCTGGAGGACTTTGTGTTGGCTCTTGGCGTAAAACCCGTATTGCAATGTTCGCATCATTCCTGGGGCAGACAGCAATATTTGGGGTTGGATGACGTACCTGAATTTGATGTGAGCCAGATGGATGCGCAGTTTAATCTAGGCAATGTACCTGATTTTATCATGCTGGATAAGGGATATGATCGATGGAATCTGGACCGCTTTGAGCAGGTAGCACCTACATTTTACGTAGATCATCTGGGGGAGGATTGGCGCTCTATTTTGAGATCGACCGCCGATGTATTGGGAAAAGTGAATCGGGTTCAAGATGTAATTGGTGCGTATGAGGACAAGGCAATGGAAGCTAAGAGTCGGTTAGCACGTTATATGCGTGGTCAGACGGTAGCTTTTTTGCGTATATCTGCTTCGGATATTACTCTCTATGGGGATCAGCAGGGTTACGTTGGGCCTGTAATTTATCAGGATCTTGGACTGACTCCGCACTCCCGTGTACAGCAATGGACAAGATACGAGCGGAGGATTTTCATTGGATTGGACCAGTTAAGTCAGCTTAATGCGGATCACTTGTTGATTACATTTGACACTGGAAATTCTGCCAAACCTGGAGATGAGCGCGAACTACTCGAAAGGAATGAATGGAAACGTCTGCCTGCGGTGAAGAGCGGCAATGTGTATGAGGTGGATTTCATGTCATGGATGAACTACGGTGTGATCTCTCATGGGAAGAAAATTGAGGATATATTGCGGTTTATGGCTTGATAATGAATGGTCTGTGAGATGTTTTTTGAAAAAATCAAGAAAAAGAAAACCATATAACTTTCAAAGCTATCAAAATTTTGTAATGTAATTCACAGGCACTCTATGAATCTACTGGTATTATCCTTTTTTAATCAATAATCTGTTTGTTTAATAGACTAAATAAAGGAATTTCAATTAGATTGAGGAATATCTTATAACAGATAGGATATAACCTAAAGGAGCAGATTAATGATCAAGGATAAAATTCCAATTTGGTTCTGGTGTACCTCGGTAGTAGTTGTCATTATGCTAGTATATAACTTGTTTCAAGTAGATTCTCGTATTAACATGCTTGCACTAGGCATTCTAAATATTGCTAATGCCATTCGGATGTGGAAGAAATATCGGAACTCAGCAATTATATTTTTGATAATAGGTGTTCTTTGTGCAGTTTTATTTTTCAAATATCTATATCAATAATCATATTGAAGCCTGACCGTCATCTATATGTGGTATTATCCCCTTTAAGTAGACACTAAAAAAAAACTTCATGTTATCATGGAGGTTCAAGTGATACTTGGAGGGGATATTTTTATGGCGAAAAAAGGGCAAACATTTCAGACATATACGGAAGAATTCAAATTGAATGCAGTTAGATCCTATGTCGAAGGTTCTTCAAGTTACAAGGTGGTTGCTGAGCGCGAGGGGATTCGAAACTGTTCACAACTGAAGGTGTGGGTGAAAAAGTGGAAAAACGGGGAAGCGTTCGATGAGCGAAAAAACAGTGTGCCCAATCCACTGAAGGGACGTCCCCGTAAAGCCTTTGGCAGCGTGGAGGAAGAACGAGACTATCTTCAAGCACAGGTGGATTATTTAAAAAAGCGGTATCCAAATCTAGTAAAGGAGAAGCGCTGAGCCAACGGGAGAACTACGATATCATAGATGAATTGCGCTGCTCGCATGACATTACACGCCTATTATCGATTACAGGAATACCCCGTTCCAGTTACTACAAATGGCGAGCAACACAGCCGCAGCGAGATGCAAGACAAGACCGTGACCGTGAGATCAAAGAACACATGATGGCTATTCATTTTGAAAACCGAGAGTTTGGTTATCCTCGTATGACAACGGCGCTCTGGGAGTCTGGCCTGAACGTGAATCACAAGAAAGTATATCGAATCATGCGGGAACTATCGATCCAATCAGTGATTCGCAAGAAGCGGAAGAAGTCCAGCTATACGCCATCTGTGATCTATCCGAATCGCCTAAAGCGCCAATTTCATGCTACAGCACCCCAGCAAAAAATGGTGACGGATATTACCTATATTTCGGATGGGAATTCATTCGTTTACCTGTCCGTGATTCAAGACTTGTTCAACAACGAGATTGTAGCTTGGCAGTTATCTAAACGGAACGATGTTCAGCTCGTATTGGATACGGTGGAACAATGGACACAAAAAAGAGACGTTTCAGAAGCCGTGCTCCATTCGGATCAGGGCTTCCAATATACGTCTCAGGCGTACAACACACGATTAGAAGCATTCGGCATTAAGGGCAGCCACTCTCGCAAAGCAACCTGCCTGGATAACGCATGCATCGAATCCTTCTTTTCGCATCTCAAGACAGAGAAGCTGTACCTTAATCAGTGTAATTCAGAAGTAGAGATTCGACAAGCCGTGGAAGATTATATGTACAATTACAATTACCGACGTTTTCAAGCCAAACTCAAACAGCGCGCACCGATTGAATATCGATGCGCGCTGGCAGCATAGCTTTTTTCATCTGTCTACTTGACAGGGGTATGACCAGTCTTTTTAGTTTCAGAGATTAGAACAATGAAGGAATCATAATGAGCGACAAATGACAAAAATATCTTGTGTGTGGAACAGTCGGAACAGATCGAGTGCCAGTTGATGGAGTGAAATTTCTGTTCGCCATCTGCTAAAAAATATTGACCAGCCGTGTGCGCTGAACGAAATCTATTACTAGCGCGTATTGTTCAACGTTGTCTGGACCTTTCAAGAAATTAGGGACGCGCATATTATTCCCAAGATTGAGGATATACAGCGGTTTATTGCTTGATGGATGGGTTTTGAATAACAAACAGGCTGGATTCAACATCGGAGAAAAGGAAAATATTATAACATTCCATTTTAATGTATAATATAGGAAAAATAGAATTGGAGAAAGGAACTTCCTATGCGTAAAAAAATCTTGCCCGTACTTTTAGTAGTAGCTGTTATTGGGATGATTCCTGTTACAGTAATATCGACGACTACGGTTGCGAAATCGCATGAAATTTCGGGTGAAGATCTTCCTGAAAGCTTAAGATATGACTCTAATCATCCAGATATAATTTATGTGAAGGATTGCGGGGTCTTCGAGAAAGTTGATTCGAGTTTAGTAGATTACGGCGAAGAAGAAGTTGTGTTCGATGATGTACAAAAGGTAACAGATAAAACGAATGTAATTGTTGCTTATGATGCAACTTACGTCAAAAAAGGTGAATGGGAATAGCCCATGCAATAGATTTATAATATGGAGCGCAAGGAGAGTTTTATTCTTCTTGGGCTTTTTCTCTGACGTTTGAGGTAAGTGAATACTAAAAAAATGAGAATCTCCTTCAGCTTAGGCTGGATGAGCTTCTTTTTTTGCTTACTTTGACGATGAATGAGCCAATGCAACTACTCGAAAGACTTGTTTCATCTTATTTTAGTGTAGCTGCTGAATCGTTTGTATGCCCTCAATTGCCTGGAACTTGATTCGAATCATGAATTAGCGATCTAAATCCATTGACATGTGTTGAGTGTGGCGACGAAGACCTAGCGTTACGAGTAGATAAATACAGGTCAGGACAGCCGATACAGCACTGCTGATCCAGATTCGTTCAAGCCCCGAAAAAGATGAAAGCATCTGCAACAAAAATTGAGCGATCCATCCCCCCAGTGTGATAAGAGGAAGTGCAATGCCGTGTGTACGCTTGTGAATTAAAGTCAGTAGCAGCATGGGACCAAGCATGCAAGCATGCAATGATCCGAACAAATACAGGATTTGAATTGGCGTCATCGACACGGAAAGGGAAATGATGGTTGCTATAAACATGGCCATGCAAATGATGATGTTCCGGGTACGTTTTTCACCGGAGTTGGCAAGGTTGAATTGTTCCATACATAATTTCAGAACGGCTTGAAACCGGCTCATATAGGACACCGTGAACATCAGGATTAGACATATAATCAACATTCCAAACAAAACGGGTGAATGGGTTATGGACAATAGCGGATAGATCAGAGACGGTATATTTGCCAGCCCACCAGAATGAATGGAGACCATCACGAGCAGTAGAAAAGCCATTAGCACCGTAGCATACATCATGCCTGACATCATAAATACTGGCACAATTTTGGATCGTTCGATGTGAAATAGACGCTGCCAGGTAGCCGGATCAGCAATAACCTGTCCCAGACCAACCAATACACCAGTTAAGATAAAAAGCAGTGCAGAATGGTTGTCGATCACCAGCATATAAGGATGATACAGGCGAATTCCAGAGTAAACTGGGTCAACACCTTGTCGGATAAAATAAAACAAAGGAAACATGATGGCAACGCTGAAAGTCAGAATGACTTGGGGAATAGCCAATGTATAGAGTGTCTGTAATCCAATAAAACCTGCAAGTAAAGAGCAGATGACGATAAAAGCCGTTCGCCCAGCAACTTCGGGAAGACCGAATAATTGATGAAAGAAGAATCCGGATACCATTCCTTGCAGGAGCACCGTTTCCAGAAGCAGTATCGCAAACAATCCTGTCATCAAACGAGCACCTGAAGGTGTCAGTTTGGCTGTCAGCCATTGACTCATTGTTGCCGCATCACCGGAGTGGCTTCGCACATATTTACCCAGCCATCCAAATAACATCAGCGCGAGGGCTGTAGCGAGAGAGTACCCCAAAGTGCCGTACAAGCCATAACGCATCAATGCTTCAGGCGAATCTACAATGTTGAGGCCGGTGAGCCATCTTCCAAGCAACGCAATAGTTCCAAGTCCAATACCCAGTTTGACAGGCGCCGCCAAATTGTCGCGGAAATGATTGTAACGCATCTTAATTCCTCTTCTCACGGAACTTTTTGGGTGGCATCCCCACATGTTTATGGAATTGTGTGCAGAAGTAGTGCTGGCTGTTAAAGCCACACCGCTCAGCAACGTCAGCAATATTCAAATCTGAATGACGGTGAAGGAGCTGTTTGGCGTACTCCATTCGCAATTGATTCAGATATTCAGAGAAAGAGATGCCTACTTCTTCATGGAAGAGTCGGCTCAGATAGGTTGGATTCATGTGAACAGCTGAGGCGAGCCCGGAGAGATTGATTTTTCCTGAAAACTGTTTTTGCATAATCTGGAGTGCTTCCTGAATGACTTTGGACTGCACGGCTGGCGAGGCATTATGATCAAACTCATGCAGTACTTCGAGCAATTCCTGTTCAATGACGGGCTTGGTGATGTAATCCATAACTTTCAGCTTGATTGATTGACGAGCGTATTGAAAGTTGTGGTGTGCAGAGATCATGATAATATGAATTTCGGGGTGAAGACGGCGCAGGTCCTCGGCAACGAGCAGACCGGATTTGCCAGGGAGATTGATATCGAGCAGGGCGAGTTGAATCTGTACTTCTTGTCCAATCGATGTGGCTTGTGTTCCATCGGCAGCTTTGTAGAGACGCCAGAAAGGAAATTGAGGCTGAATTAGAAATTCCAGCTGCTCCAGTTCCAGAGGCTCGTCATCAACCAGCAATACATTCATGATGAAGTCCCCCTATTCGTGATGTATCGTTCTCCATAATTAATGAGCTTTCAATATCTCTTCTTGGGTATAGGGCCAACGGACCTCAACGACAGCTCCTTCTTGTGGTCCCGCTGATAAGCTTAGAGAACTCTCCTCACCAAAAAAAATATGAAGTCGCTTTCTGATATTTTCCAGCCCATGTCCTTGAATCATTTCAGCTGAGGATATTGGTTTGAGACCCACACCATTATCGATTACGGTTAGCAACACTTGCTGTCGACTTCGAAGACAACGGATGGTTAACTCGACAGGGCCCATTTTTGGTTCAAGTCCATGTTTGAACGCATTTTCTACAATGGTTTGAAGCACAAAGGGAGGGATATAAGCATCAAGCACATTCTCATCGTATTCCGTGACAAGTCGCAAGCGTTCACCAAACCGCAGATGCTGAATCTCCAGATAATGACCGGTATAACGAATCTCTTCTTCCAGACGAATCATGGGCTCATCGGTATTGTACTTGAATTTGAGGAATTTGGAGAAAACCTCAAGTGCACCGACAACCTGTTCGGTACGACGTAGTCTGGCGAGACTGAGAATGACGTTGAGGGTGTTAAACATAAAGTGAGGCTGGATCTGTTGACTGAGCTGTACATACAGTGATTTTTGGAACTCTTTCTCCAACTCGATCTGTTTTTTTTGCATCCGAAGCAAGTCCAGCTGTTTCTCGAAAAAAAACAAAATCAATAGAGCAATCGCCCCCACAATGGGAGCGATTATGAATATTAGGACGATGAGGGTAAATTGATCAAGATTAATCATGATGGTCCTCCATGCTAAATGCTAACATTGGGTGTCTATTGAATCTGATAGAGCCATCCGTAAATCATAAAACTTATTAAAATATGAAGTTGAAAGGGAAATGTATTGTCATCTTAATTTATTTTGGTAAGTGATTCAATAGAGGGCAAGCAGTTTGTAAATGGTGCCCAAAAAAGCTTCATGATTTTAGGAAATAAGATGGCAGGCAGCCTGATGTCCCTCATGAATGGTGCGCAGTTCGGGAACTTCAGAAGAGCAGCGATCAACTGCAAATGGACAACGTGTATGAAACCGGCATCCACTAGGTGGGTGGATGGGAGAAGGGATATCACCGGTTAACTGAACACGTTCTTTGGGCTGATTACGTTTCGTCGATGGAATGGAACTCAGCAGTGCGCGTGTATACGGATGTTGCGGGCGATCAAACAGCGATTTTTTATCAGCGATCTCGACGATTGTGCCCAAGTACATCACGATCACACGATCAGAGATGTGACGGACCACACCAAGATCATGGGAAATAAACAGGTAGGTCAGTTGATGTTGTTTCTGAAGTTTTTTGAGCAAATTAATAATCTGAGCCTGGATGGATACATCCAGTGCAGAGACGGCTTCGTCACAGATAATCAATCGGGGCTCCAGGGCAAGTGCTCGAGCGATACCAATCCGTTGGCGCTGCCCACCACTAAATTCATGAGGCAAACGATCAATATGCTCCGGACGCAAACCAACATTGTCCATCAGTTCACGGATGCGTTCATCCTGTTTGCCGCGAGGGACTACTTTCTGGATCTCCAGTGCTTCCTTCAAAATCTGTCGTACGGTCTGGCGTGGGTTTAAAGAGGCGAAGGGGTCTTGAAAAATAATCTGCATATCCTTGCGCATTCGCTTTAACTCAGCTTTATTTAACTCTAGAATGTTCTTACCCTGAAAATATATCTCTCCACTCGTTGGATCATCGAGTCGCAGGATGGAACGGCCCGTCGTTGATTTGCCACAACCCGACTCCCCTACAATGCTGAGCGTTTCACCTGCATGAATCTGAAAGCTGATGTCATCCACAGCTTTGACATGGTGAACCACTCTGCCAAGCAGGCCTCCTCGAATCGGAAAGTATTGTTTCAAATGCCTGATATCAGCAAGGACATCAGAACTCGAAAGTGCCGAAGATTCCATGTCCGTTGCGGATAATTGGCGGTTCATGTGGATGCTTTTCATATCACTTTGCTCCCTTCCTGATTCGAGATGTGCGGTTGGCCGCTTACATAACAGTCACTCCATTGATCGTCATACATCCAACAGCGTACCGATTCTTCATCAGAACTTTTCAACAGCTCAGGCTGCGCCATAGAACAGATATCTTTGCGGAAAGCACATCTGGGGGCGAATCGGCACCCTGAAGGCAGATCATAAGGACTCGGAACAGTTCCCGGGATGGCTAACAACTCGTCCTGGTCCTCATCGATCCTTGGCAGTGACTGAAGCAGTCCCTGGGTGTATGGATGTTTGGGGTTATCAAATATGGAATCCACAGAGGCGTATTCAACAATCTGTCCTGCATATAGAACAGCCACGCGGTCACAGGTTTCTGCAACAACACCCAAATCATGTGTGATCAGGATGATGGACATGCCCATACGCTGCTGGAGTTGCTTCATCAGATCAAGAATCTGAGATTGTACAGTTACATCGAGCGCTGTCGTGGGTTCGTCTGCGATTAACAGATCAGGTTGACAAGCCATAGCCATTGCAATCATGACGCGTTGACGCATGCCGCCACTAAGTCGGAAGGGTTCCTGATGCGCGCGTTCTTCAGGGGAAGGTATTCCTACCATGCGCAACAGTTCAACAGCCTTTGCCCAAGCTTCCTTCCGTCCCAGGTTCTCATGCAGCCTGAACACCTCAGCAACTTGTTCTCCGACTGTATAAACAGGGTTCAGCGAGGTCATTGGTTCTTGAAAAATCATGGATATCTCTTTGCCGCGAATGCACCGCATCTGTTCTTCAGACTTGGTCAGCAGATCCTCATTCTTGAACAAAATCTGACCTCCGACCGTTCGGCCCGGCCGACTTAGAAGCTGCATGATGGAGAGAGATGTCATGCTTTTTCCACAACCGGATTCTCCAACCAGACCTAGTGTTTCTCCGCGATGTACACTGAAATCAATGCCATCAACGGCTTTGCTAATTCCTTCGTCCGTAAAAAAGTATGTTTGCAGTCCTTGTACTTCCAGCAACTTCTCCTGCGTTACCATAGCCATGCGATTTTCTCCTCCTTAATCCATCTCAATTCTTTTGTTGAAGTACCGGTATAACAGATCCACACCCAGATTCACGAAAACAAAAATGACAGAAGCAACAAGTACGCCTCCTTGTACGACAGGGAGGTCCCTCATACGAATGGCATCAACGATCAATCGGCCCAGACCATTGATAGCAAAAACAGATTCAACCAGAACCGTCCCGCCAAGCAGTGTTCCAAATTGCAATCCGATGACAGTGATTACGGGAATAAGCGCGTTTTTGAGGGCGTGTTTGTATACAATGAGTCTATTTTTCAGACCTTTTGCCCGTGCGGTACGGATGTAGTCCTGATGAATGACATCTAGCATACTCGAACGGGTCATTCGGGCAACGATGGCGGCTCCCGAAGCACCAAGCGTGATAGCAGGTAAGATGACGTGTTCCAGGCTTCCCCAGCCGGTAACGGGTAAGAGATGAAATTTGACGGAGAAAAAGGAGATTAACATCATGCCCAGCCAGAAGCTGGGGAGCGAGATGCCCATCAGGGCAACCAGCATAATCAGGCGATCGGCTGTACTATGCTGACGGGTGGCGGATACAATTCCCGCTATCATACCAAGTACAATCGTGATGACAATACTGGCCAGTGCCAATTGAATGGTGGTGGGCAGGCGAAGCATAATTTCGTCCATTACCGGATGGTCTGAGCGATACGAAGTTCCCAGATCTCCGCGAAACACATCGAACACATACTGGATGTATTGCAGCGGAAGAGGTCGATCAAGTCCCAGATCATGGCGGATGGCTTGTACCGTTTCTTCAGATGCCCCGTCTCCGGCGATGAGAACGGCAGGGTCTCCGGGGACCATTTGCATAATGAGAAAGACAACCAGAATGACGCCAAATATAACGGGAACGGTCTGAATGAGGCGTCGCACAATGTAAGTCAGCATATAGGATGTTCTCTTCCTTTCATGAGCAAAGTTATTTTAATTTGGGGTCAAGTGCATCACGTAGACCATCACCAAACAGATTGAAGCCAATTACAAGTGTGGAGATGGCGAGGCCGGGGAAAAGAGCCAAGTATGGGGCACTGAACATGTAATCACGTCCACTGCTTAACAGGGCGCCCCATTCTGCGGAAGGAGGCTGAGCACCCAGACCTAGAAAGGAAAGACCTGCTGCGGACAGAATGGCAGTTGCGAGGCGCAACGTAATCTGCACGATTATAGGCGACATAATATTGGGCAATATGTGCACGAGAATGATTCGCAGATCACTTCCGCCAAGCGTGCGTATGGAATCAATGTATTCGAGCTTCCGGACCGTCAGTGTTGAGCCTCTTACAATTCGTGCAAACATGGGAATGGAGAAGACACCAACAGCAATCATGACATTGATCAGGCTTGCTCCCAGTGCACTGACGATAGCCAAAGCGAGCAAAATACCCGGGAAGGCCAGAAGGATATCCATGATTCTCATAATAATGGCATCCATCCAACCGCCGTAGTAACCAGCTATCAGTCCCAGGAGCACACCGAAGATTGCACCAATACTTACAGCAGCAATACCGATTAATAGGGATAAACGTGTTCCGTAGATGATGCGGCTAAGCAGGTCGCGACCCTTATCATCCGTACCCATCCAGTGATCCCAGGAGGGGAGAAGTAATTTGTCAGGCAGATGGATGTTATAAGGATCGTATGGAGCAATCCACGGGGCAAAAAGAGCAACAATAATATAGAAGAGAACAATGAGGCCTCCGGCAGAGGCTAGTTTGTTTGCTGCCATACGGGTAAGAAACTTACGTAGTTGACCAGGTCTTATTACCGTGTGTGGAGCAGCAGGTGTGATCGCAGATTGATTCATAGGAGCCTCCCTTATCGCTTGATATGTTAATAAAACTAACACACAATAGTGAAAAATAAAGGATTTTTACACATGAAGTAAAAATAACGAAAATTTAAGTAAAGATCATGTAAATAAACATGACAATTAATCGCTAGAATGGAATTCAAGGCAGGATTGATAGCCTCCAACTCCAAAACAAAGAATTAAGAAGGGGGAGATGCGAATTGGACTACATGAATTCAACAGACTACTGGCTGCTTAATGTTCAGATTGAACGCCGCTATGTCTATGACGGGGATGCTGTACGGGGTACGGAAACAGAACTTAGTCATGTACAGATTAGAGAAGGGGTGATTGTGCAAGTCATTGCGGCTGACAGGATGAATTCGGTCAACATGGACGGAGAACAGATTCTGGCGGAGCCTGCGTATGATGGCAGAGGAATGTTGATGTT
Source organism: Paenibacillus xylanexedens (assembly GCF_001908275.1). NCBI lineage: Bacteria > Bacillati > Bacillota > Bacilli > Caryophanales > Paenibacillaceae > Paenibacillus > Paenibacillus xylanexedens. Next base: position 3,653,418 of record NZ_CP018620.1, read on the forward strand.
ACCTTCATTTACTGAGAAGCATGTTCATCTGGATAAAACGTTGCTGGGCGAACCTTGGCAAGCGGTTATACCCGCCAGCGGGGTGGCCGGCAGATGTGAAATCGAAAAAAGGCTTCTTCCGCAGCTTGTCACACCGCCGTTGCAAAGGGCTGAACTTCTGCTTAAACGTCTGATTGAAGCAGGTTCTACTCATATACGGACCCATATCGATGTGTATCCTGAAGCAGGAACGAAACAACTGGAACCCGTATTGAACTTGTTCCATTCTTATCGTCATCAGATTACACATGAGGTTGTGGCGTTCCCCCAGCATGGTTTATTGCGCTCGGGCAGTAAAGCATTGGTTCGTGAGGCGCTTCAGCAAGGGGCTCATCTGGTCGGCGGGGTTGATCCTGCAACAATGGACACAGATCTGGAGGCGAGTTTGCAGCTGATGGTGGAGCTTGCAGTTGAAGCGGGTGCAGGTATTGACCTGCATCTCCATGATCCGGATTATTTGGGCACCTATACAATGAAGAGATTGGCAAGGTTGACTGTGGAAGCAGGACTGCAGGGAAATGTATCGATCAGTCATGCATTTGCACTTGGTGAAGTCAGTGAGGCAGAAGCGCGATCTACAGCAGATCTGTTGGCAGAGGCGGGAATAACCATCATAACCAGTGCGCCTCATGGTCGAACACTGCCACCTGTGCCTCTGCTGTGGGAGCATGGAGTGAACGTGGAAGCGGGGTGTGACAACATTTATGATACGTGGCAACCCTTCGGAAACGGGGACATTCTGGAACGTGCTTCGAGACTCGCAGAACGGTTTGCCTGGATTGATGAGCGTTCGTTAGCCCGGTCGCTGAGACTAATCACGGGAGGCAGAGAAACAATGGATGCTCAAGGTGAACGGGTGTGGCCTGTTCCGGGTGATTCGGCAGATTTGGTATTGGTGGATGCGAGTTGTGCAGCGGAAGCTGTCGCCCGCAGAGCACCAAGAAAAGCGGTTTTCTCCAAAGGACATCTCATCTGGGATGATCAGAAGGGACACCGAAAGGTGCATGAGTAACCCTTTGGACAAACCTACGGATGTTCATTGGATTCAGATCATTTGACTAAAAAGGGGATGAGGAGCATTTTACAGCATCAGCATACACCGTATTGGTTACGTAATGTCCGTCTGGAACAAGGGTATCGTTATGAGAATGATCATATAACCGGGACCATAAGTGAATTGTTTGATCTATGGATCGAACATGGAAAAATCATGCGAATCGTTAAAACGGAAGATCGTAATAGTTCAGGTTCGTTAACGACGATTACTACAGAATTAATGAATGAAGGAGAAGCGGAGTTGGCCATGCCAAGCTCAGATCGGGATGCCGGAGGTATGCTGCTTTTACCAGGCTTCCGAGAAATGCATATTCACATTGATAAAACGTATTACGGTGGACCTTGGATCGCGCCGACGCCACCTGAAGGAATTTTCAAAAGAATTGCAGAGGAGCGTGAACTGCTGCCGCGGCAATTGCCGCATGCGCAGGAGAGGGCTGTGAAAGTATTGTCTCTTCTGCAATCCAGCGGGGTTACGCATGTGCAAACCCACTGCAATATTGATCCCCAGATCGGGCTTGCCAACCTTGAAGCAACGGTGTCAGCCGCAGCTCAGTTTAGCCAGAGTCTCACATGTGAGATCGTGGCGTTTCCACAACATGGTCTTCTACGCAGTGGCGTCGTTGCAGAAATGAAAGAGGCACTGCGACGCGGTGCACGCTGGGTAGGCGGGGTGGACCCGGCAACGGTGGATAATGATATTGAAAAATCACTCTTTAACATCATGGACCTGGCGGTGGAAGCCAATGCAGGAGTGGATATTCACATTCATGATCCGGGTCATTTGGGCACATTTACGATGAATCGTCTTGCAGCGATGACGGAGCAGGCCGGTTGGCAGGGACGTGTGAATGTGAGTCATGCATTGGGTTTTGCAGACGTTACAGAAACGATGCAGGTGCAACTGGCCGAACGGTTTGCGGAACTGGATATCTCGATAACGTCAACTGTGCCGCTTAACCGCTGGATGCCCTATTCTCTTCTGAAGAAATACGGAGTTCGAGTTGAATTGGGTGAAGATACCATTACGGATCACTGGGGACCTTTCGGCCGTGGAGACATATTGGAACGAGCCGGACGGTTGGCTGAGCGTGAGAGATGGAGTTCAGAACGGGGATTAGCCGAGACACTGGGATATATTACAGGGGGAATCACCCCGTTAGATGTACAGGGTAATGTTCAATGGCCTCTCATTGGTGATCCAGCGACAGCGGTTCTTGTGCAGGCTTCCTGCTCGGCTGAAGCGATCGCAAGGCGTTCAGCGCGAGGTGCATTCATATATCAGGGGAATCTGGTTAACGTGTAACATTCAGACATATTGCATCATTCAATCCACAACGGAAGTAGGAGATTATTATGAAAAAAAGAGGGTTTGTCGGAAGCATGCTGGCATTGTCCATGACACTTGTAATCAGTGCTTGTTCATCGGGAGGAACATCTACTGCAGGTGGTGAAGCGGTCTCTCCGGGAGAACGCCAATCGGGCGGTACACTGGTCATAGCGAGACAGAGTGATGCAAATAATCTGGACCCTCAGTACAGTTCCCAGATTAATTCGATGGCGGTATACCATCATAAAATAACAGAAGGGCTTGTCTTGATGGACAAGAACAGCAAGTACCAACCATTGCTGGCTACGGAGTGGACGCAACTGAATGATACAACATGGGAGTTCAAATTGCGTGAGGGAGTGTCTTTCCATGATGGGACACCTTTTAATGCAGAGGCTGTTCAAAAAACGTTTGAACGTATTCCGGCTACACCCAAAGCAGGCATGTTCTCCATGATCAAGGAAGTGAAGGCGGTGGACGAGCATACGATTCAGTTTATCCTGAATTATCCTTACGCTCCAATCATGTCGCTGCTTGCCAGTGCGGAAGGAAATATACTTAGCCCGGCTTCCATAGAATCGGCGGGAACAGATATGGTGAAGGAACCTGTCGGAACAGGACCGTTTGTATTTGAATCATGGACGCCAGGAGACAAAATTGTACTTGCTAAAAATGAAAATTATTGGGGCGACAAACCAAACATTGATAAAGTGGAGTTTAAAACCGTCCCGGAAGATACGACTCGCTTAGCGATGGTTGAGACAGGAGAGGCTCAGGTAGCAGAACAGGTTCCCTCCACGGAGATTGCGCGGATTGAAGCATCTTCAACCATGAAACTGGGGCGTTACGAGGCTTTTTCTACGGACCATATAGGGTTTAATACAAGCAAAGAGCCATTTAACAACCCGTTGGTTCGCCAGGCTGTAGCGTACGCGGTGGACAAGGAATCTATCGTCAGCGGCGTGTACAACAATATTGGCAAGGTAACGGACTCCACACTTGGAACCACGATGATCGGATACAGTTCCAATGTGAAGGGGTACAGTTATGATCTGAACAAAGCGAAGTCCTTGCTTGCTGAGGCTGGCTATCCAGAGGGGTTCTCGGCCACGTTATATACCAGTGATAATAAAACAAGGGTGAACGTAGCGGAAGTATTACAGTCTCAGTTGAAAGGTATTGGAATTAACCTTGAGGTGAAAGTGCTGGAGTTTGGAGCTTACATTGATGCAGCAGCCAAAGGGGAAACCGAAATGTTCCTGAGTGGATGGGGGAATGCAACAGGCGATGCGGATTATAACCAGTTCAACCTGTTTCACAGCACCTCCAAAGGAGTCCCTGGTAATCATTCCTTCTATAATAATCCGGATGTGGATCAGTTCATTGAAGATGCCCGGAAAGAAACGGACCCGGATAAACGCACTGCCATTTATGAAAAAGCGATTCAACTTGAGCTGAATGATGTTCCCATTCTACCGTTCCGTAATGGGGAGAATCTGGCAGCCCTCTCCAAAGATGTGGATGGGGTATGGATTAGTCCATCCGGTTTTGTTGAGATCAACAGCGCAAGCTTTCTGAAATAACGGACGGAGGAGTGGTCAACATGATCCGCCAACTCATTCAAAATTGCCGGATTCCCGGGAGTCATGGACTACATGATATCGTATTGCATGGTACAACCATTGAGCAGATCCTGCCGTCTTCGGACGGTGGGGGTTCATCCATAAGTGACATGACAGGTATGATCCATGGAGAACTTGAAGAAAATCATGGGCAGTATGGATTTATATTTGATGCTAAGGGTGGTCTCGTACTGCCAGGTTTAATTGAGCCCCACGTCCATCTGGAAAAGGCGCTTTTGCTTGATTGCATGCCTGGTGATGCTGCCTCATTGCAGGAAGCGATCTCGATGACAGCTGCGCTTAAGGCCGGGTTTACGGAGTCCGATATGATCCAAAGATCCATAGAAGTCATCCGAAAACTGTCCCGTTACGGCGTAACCAGACTCCGTTGTCATGTTGAAGTGGACCCCATGCTGGAACTACGGGCTATGAACAGTGCGTTGACTGTGAAAGAAAAAATGGAGGACATGATGGGGATCCAGATTGTGGTCTTTCCGCAAGAAGGAATTTTTAGTACCCCAGGTACCGCAGATCTTATGGAAGAGGCAGTAAGGATGGGAGCCGACGTAATTGGTGGAATTACTTATGTTGATCCCATACTGGATGATCATCTGAATTTTGCGTTTGAACTGGCTGCGCGGTACAATCGCCCCCTTGATTTCCATGCTGATTTCTCATTAAATGCTGAAGATGAAGCTATACTTCACATTGCGAATAAGACCTTGGATTATGGGTTCCAGGGTAGAGTTTCGGCTGGTCATGTAACTTCGCTTGCGGCTATGCCTCGGGAAAAGGTGAAGTTATACGCTAGAAAGATTGCAGAAGCGGATATCCATCTCATGACCCTTCCTGCAACAGATCTGTACCTGAATGGTCGAGCGGATAACGATAACACCCGCAGAGGCATAACGCCGGTTAGTTTGTTGCGGGACGAAGGGGTCAACGTGATTTACGGCGCTAACAATATTCAAAATGCCTTTACACCTTTTGGTAATGGCAATCCGTTTGATATCGCTTGGTTGCTTGCCCATGCGGCCTACATGGGGAGTGAAGCGGATGCCGATACTTTGGTGGAGATGGCAACACTTGGTGCAGCACGGGCGATGGGGATAGAAAATTATGGTCTTCGAGCTGGAGCACAGGCCGATCTGGTCATATTTCCAGTGCAGTCAAGGCGTGAACTGATTATTGAACGACCGCGACCTGTTGGAGTATGGAAGAATGGTCGCCTTCTGACTACGAGAGTGGAGGATGGAGAATGTCATGAAATTAGTTATCGATAATGTACTTTTGCCTACTGGAACACACACTTTGGTTATTGAAGAGGGGAAGATTACACAGGTCATAGCAGAATCCACGGATCAGGATCAAATAATACATGCTCGCCAGAGCGCTTCCGAATCATGGAACGCTGCCGGGCTTGTGTACCTTCCCACACTTGCAGACATGCATTGCCATCTGGACAAACATCATATCGGTGAACGCTGGATTCCCCTAGAGCCGTTCCAGACACTGGAGTCCCATCTTGCTTATGAAAAAAAGCTGCTGGGTGGATTGACCCAAACGGTGGGACAACGGGCGAAAGTTCTTGCGGAACAAATGATTGATTACGGTACAACGCGCATTCGTACACATGTGGATGTGGACTCTGAGGTGGGGCTCCGAAATCTGGAGGCAATCCTACGCGTACGAGATGAGCTTCGTGATGATATGGACATTGAGATTGTGGCATTTCCACAGCAAGGGCTCATTCGTTCATCATCTGAACAGATCGTGAAGGAGGCGCTGGCACTAGGTGCCGATCTGGTTGGTGGTGTCGACCCGGCAGGTCTGGATCAGGATATGGAACGCAGTTTACAGATGATGTTCGATTTGGCTACGGCTACAGATAAGGGGATCGACCTTCATCTGCATGATGGAGGTGAACCCGGTTTAGCTACCTTACGGCGATTTGCTGAATTGACAATGGAGGCAGGACTTCAACATCGAACAGCGGTTAGTCATGCCTATTGCTTGGGGCAGCAAACGGAATCCGACGTACAGCCTACCCTTGATGTATTAAAACATGCTGGAGTAACACTCGTATCTAGTGTGCCTATTGATCGTCCAATGCCGCGAGGAAGCCAAATCCTCAAAACAGGTGTTAACTTCATGCTTGGCTCCGATAACATCCGTGATGCCTGGTCTCCATTCGGCAACGGGGATATGTTACAGCGAGCTTCCCGAATGGCTGAACGTGAAAATTGGGTCAGTGATGACAGGTTGCTGGGCACCTATGCGTGGGTGAGTAATGGCAAGTTAACCCCGAGCGTTGGTGATTCGGCTGACTTCATGTTAGTTCGGGCATTAAACGCCCAGCACGCCCTAACTTCTGTACCCGCGCGCGCGGCGGTATTCAAAAAGGGCAAACGTATACGTTGAGATAAAAAAATACGTTTTACATTCCGAACACAAATTGCTGAAGCAAATGTCCTTGACTGCCTCATTGCAACATACCATTAACTAAAGGACAATTCGAAGGGTTGGGTTGCCTTTTAAGCATAGCCATGTAATGGCAGATGGGAGCGCTGTAATGACGAAACGGGTAGTTCTGTTGAAAGAAGGTACGGCAGAGATGAAAGGGCTGATGGGTAGTAAAGGGGCTGAACTTGCAGTGTTGCTTCAGGCAGGTTGGCCCGTTCCGGCCGGGTTCATTGTAACAAGGGAAGGCTGTCGCGCGTTCTGTACCCGTCTTGGACATCTTTCCACAGAAGAAGTTCAAGAGATTGGCAGCGCAGTTCGGCACTTGGAGGAGCAAACAGGAAAATTTTTCGGTGATTCTTTAGCACCGCTGCTGCTTGCCGTGAGGTCAAGTGAAGCGAGTTCCCATGATACGGAATCCCTTGCTTTGCTTCATGTGGGATTGAATGATGTGACGGTTGAGGGGCTCGCCAGGCAGACCAATGATCGACGGTATGCGCTTAACTGTTATCGGATTTTATTGCAGGATTATGGTCAGCTAGTACATGGCATCTCGTATTCCCTATTTGAAGAGAAATTGGGTGACCTCTCGATCCTCGATGAAGCGAAGCTGGAATTCGCCATTGCAGAATATAAGCAATTAATAGAAGATATAGGGCTTCATCCATTCCCTCAAGATGTTCAATTACAATTAAAAGAAGCGATTCGTGCGGTTTCTCATACACAGTGTGTACCTCGACTCAATTCCCAACAAGAAGCTGTTCTCCAAACCACTCCACGCTCAGGGGATCATCAAGGAGCTGCGGCTCTTATTCAGGTGATGGTCAATGGTGAGCAAGGTGAACGCAGTGGCAGCGGCACGGTATATTCCCGTCATCCGGCTACGGGGGAAAGAGGCATGACAGGCGAGTATTCTGCATCTGCTGTTTCCCAATTTCAGGATGAAGGACTGAATCAGTTGCGGAGAGAAGAACCTGAATTATATGATCTTCTATTGGAAGCCTGCAGCTATCTGGAGAATGGTATGGGAGAAGTTCAAAAAATCCAATTCATTATTGATTCAGGGGAGCTGTATCTTTTGCATGTCAGTCCAGCGTGCTTGAGTGCTAAGGCCGCCTTGCGGAGTACTTTTGATTTTGTGCATGAAGGGGTAATCACCAAAGCAGATGCGCTATTGCGTATCAAGCCGTGGCATGTGACAGAGATGTTGAGAGGGTTCTCAAGTTATACACCAGAGCTACAGCTTCTGCTCGAATGGGCAGATGAATTAAAGGCAATAACGATACTGTCCAATGTAGATCATCCACAAGACGCGATTACAGCTAGGGCACTCGGCTCGGAAGGTATTGGTTTGTGCCGTACAGAACATATGCTCATGTCTGCTTCAAGGCTTCCTTTTGTACAAAAAATGATTCTGGCAGACAGTGAATCTGAGCGCAGGCGTGGGTTGGAGCGTCTGTTACCGATGCAGCAGTCTGATTTTGAACAGATATTTGAAGCGATGGATGGATACCCGGTAACGATACGTTTGCTCGATTCGCCGTTGCATGAACTGCTACCGGATCTGGGAGTGTTGGAGAAACGACGTGAGTGGTTACGAGCAGAGGAGTGGCAGGAGCAAAAAGACCATCAGATTGAACTCGAGGAACTGGAGCGTGTAATTCGCAGAGTCTGTGAATTGCATGAACATAATCCGACATTGGGGCAACAGGCTTGTCGGCTGAGTACGGTGTTCCCGGAGATCGTTGATATGCAGCTGGAAGCGATATTCCGCGCAGCGGTGAAAGGTATCCGGCAAGGCTGGTGGGTACGTCCCGAGATTATGATCCCGCAGATCGGTCATGTGCATGAACTTCAGGTGATGAGAGATCTGGTGGATCATGTGGCTGACCAAGTGCTTGGTGAGGAGAAGCGGCATTGTCTGTATAGAGTGGGGGCGATGATCGAAGCTCCGAGAGCGGCGCTGACGGCGACTCACATTGCTCGCCAGGCTGACTTTTTCTCGTTTGGCACGGATGAGCTGACAGAGATGACATTTGGATATAGTCGCCATGAAGCCGAGAAGCGATTCATTCAACTGGATACGGACTCTCGCACGGTAACGAATAATCCATTCCATGTGCTGGACACGGAGGGAGTCGGACAACTGATTGAGATGGCGGTAGTTCAGGGTCGAATTCGAAAACCTCATCTGAAGACAGGGATCTGCGGAGCGAATGTAGTTGATCTGGAGTCCATTACGTTCTGCCACCGCATTGGTCTGGATTACGTAAGCTGTTTGCCTGAACAGATCCCTTATGCACGAATTGCTGCTGCACAAGCAGCCATTAAGGCACAGAGAGAGGGAGCGGACACGCAGAACACGGATATCTCTACAATTGCGTAACGCTCACCCTGTCCTACACGGAACTTCCATGGAATAGCAACCAGAAAACTGTTATACTGAAATATGCGTTTTGTAAAATGAACGTAAAATTTCAGGGTAAGGGTTGAAAGCGACCATGTATAATTCCAAAAATGAACGAACTTCATCACGGACCTTATTCGCCGTGTTATTCATTCTTATGCTGCTGAAGCTGTCACTGTTGCGGTATTTCTTTTTCCAGGGTCTGTCCGGCATCGGTCTGTTAACTGATGCATTAGGCGCACTAACTGTGGTATGCCTGCTGGATCTGATTGTGCCCAAAGGCTGGAAGCGAGCAGTATACGGAGGATTCAATATTTTGTTTTCTCTACTTCTGTTCGCGGCAACGCTGTACAACGTTCATTTCAGTTCGGTGCCTACGTATACCGTGCTAAGTGAGTTGGGTCAGGTTGCCCAAGTACGGGGAAGTATCGGACCACTGGTACGACCGGAGCACTTTCTGTTTTTTGCAGACATCGTACTGGCATTGCCAATATGGTTGATTATGCGCAGACGTATCGGCGATCGTAATCGCAACAGTTACCGCGATAGCGGGTTGACATTTGGCAGAATTCGCAGACGTTACTGGGGCAAACTCGGCGTTGCGCTTACGGCTGCATTCTGCATCGTGCTGTCAGGCAGTATTATTGTCAAAGGTGAAACGATTGATAACGAGCTGGTGCGGGCCGAGAATCTCGGTTTCCTGAACTATCAGGTATCGTCAGCCATTCTGACGAGCAAAGAAAATGAGGCCATTGCGAATGGCAACATTAACGAAACCATTGCCAAGATTAATGAGCTGGTTAGCCAGTATCCGTATCAGGATACACCAAGTGACGGCACAGCTGTGAAAGCCAAATATTTTGGTCAGGCCAAAGGCAGCAATCTGATCGTACTGCAACTGGAGTCCTTTCAGAATTTTCCGATTAATGCTTCTCTAGACGGTCAGGAGTTAACACCGGTACTGAATGATCTGGCCAAAGAAAGCTATTATTTCTCTCATTTTTTCCAACAGATCGGACAGGGAAACACATCAGACGCGGAGTTCATGTCGAACACGTCTATCTATCCAACCGGAGTTGTTCCCATGTCAGCAGGGTACAGTGACCGCGAACTGCCGAGTCTTCCCAAGTTATTAGGAAAAGAGGGATATGAGTCCGAGACGTACCACGTCAATGACGTCACCTTCTGGAACCGGAATAAAATGTATCCGGCACTCGGATTCACTCGTTACTTCGACAAGCCCAGCTTCGAGAATGACAGATTCAATGACTTTGGACCATCGGATGAAGAGCTGTACCGTGTAGGTATGGAAAAAATGACTGCGCATCAGGCTGCGAATCAGCCGTTCTATGCTCAGTTCATTACGGCATCGAGCCACTCGCCGTTTACGGTTCCCGCTGATCGTGCACGGATCACGATTCCTGCGACCATTACGAACAAACTGCTTCACGATTATCTGCAAGCGATCAACTATACGGATTATGCCATCGGTCAACTCATTAATGAGTTGAAGGCGGATGGATTATGGGATAATACTACTTTAGTGCTCTACGGAGACCACTTCGGTCTGCCTGCTGACGAAGAGATTACACAGCAGATTCAGGCCAATCTGGGCGTCCCGTATGACGGTAAAGTAAGTCGATTTAACATCCCGTTCATGATTCATACGCCCAAGCAGACCAAAGGGCAAGTGATTGAGCAGCCAGGCGGTCAATTGGATATGTTGCCAACGATCATGAACCTGATGGGTGTTTCCCTTCAAGATGAGAAGTTCACTGCCTTCGGACATGATCTGCTCAACATGGACCACAATGCCTTTGGTATCCGGTATTACTTACCGACGGGTTCATTTGTCAACAATGACATCATGTTTATCCCGGGTGCGGGCTTTGACGATGGAACAGCCTATTCGTTGAAGACATACGAGCCGGTAACGGATTTGGAACCGTATCGTGCCGATTATGAACATGTGCTCAGCCTGATGAAACTGTCTGACGAGTATGTGAAATTGTTACCGAAACGTGCACCATAAATCAATGTTTTCTGCAATAGGTCAGATCTAAAAACGTCACCAGTTCAAAAACTGGTGGCGTTTTTTTGCATGTTTCTTGCACAAGTGTGGTAATAAAGAGAATAACTAAAGTTTGAAACTGTAATAATTAATGTTACAATGGAATGAGCAAGAATGAAGTGAGCAAAAGCGCGTAATATTCGCAGATCTCATATTCACAGTACTTATGAACCTAACAGACGAGAGGATTGAATATATATGAAACTGAGTGTACTCGAACATGGACATATCAATGAAGGACGAAGTGTACAGGATACGTTGCAGGAAACGGTGAAACTCGCACAACATGCGGATCAATTGGGGTACTCCCGTTTCTGGATGTCGGAGCATCACGGTAGTGGTGCGCTGTCTTTCTCCAGTCCTGAAGTTATGATTGCACATGTGGCTGCACATACGGATCGGATTCGCGTAGGTTCCGGTGGCGTTATGCTACCTCATTATAGTGCCTATAAAGTTGCGGAGAATTTCCGCCTGCTGGAAGCTTTGCATCCCGGGCGAATTGACCTTGGGATTGGCAGAGCACCAGGTGGCATGCCAATTGCCAGCAGAGCTCTGAATGAGGGGAAATCATCGAATGTACAATTCTTTCCGCAACAGATTGCGGATCTGGGTGGATACTTCCATGAGCAATTGCCCGAGGATCATCGGTTTGCATCTCTGGTAGCCGGACCATCGGTTCCCACGGTACCAGAAGTGTGGTTGCTGGGTTCCAGCTCCGAAGGTGCAAGAATTGCTGCGGCGCAAGGGACATCGTATGCGTTTGCCCAATTCTTCGGAACACCAGGCGGCGAAGAAGCGATGAAACATTACCGCAGACATTTCAAGCCGTCCATCCTGAATGACAAACCACATTCAATGATTGCTGTTTCGGCATTCTGCGCGGAGACAGAGGAAGAAGCTGCTGAACTTGCACGCAGCAATGAACTTTTCTTCTTACGCCTTGGACGAGGTCTTGAACAAAGTTCATTCCCATCTCTGGAGACGGTGAACAACTATCCATATACAGCGATGGAGATGGAACAGATCCGTCAACGTCGTTCTTTTTCCATCGTGGGAACACCGGATCAGGTGAAAGATAAAATTACCGCAATGGCTGAACGCCATGAAGCAGATGAAGTCATTATCGCGTCAGCGGTCCATTCGTTTGAAGCACGTCTGCGCTCATTCGGCTTGATTGCAGAAGCCTTTGGACTCAAGCAGGACTAATGGTGAGCAAGCGGGAATAACTACTCTGAACAGACTGGAATCTTGCGCTTGCAAGGTTCCGGTTATACTCTTGCGTGATCAGGGAGAGGAGAGATTCACATGCGCAGATGTGTCATTAGTGATATTCATGGCTGTTACGATGAATTTAATGCATTGCTTAAGCTTGCAGATTATAATCCGCAGCAGGATGAATTGATTTTACTCGGTGATTATGTGGATCGCGGTCCAAGCAGCAAACAGGTCATCGAAAAGATTATGCAGCTTCAGCAACAGCACCATATTATTGTGATTAAAGGCAATCACGATGCCATGATGGTCAAGGCGTTAACCCAGGATGTTGAGCAATATGATCAACACTGGATCCGCAATGGTGGACTACAGACGATGGCAAGTTATCTGGATCTGGAGCTTACTTATGATGAGCAACAGATAGATTGGGAAGCTTATGCTGAAGCCAAAAAGTGGATACTTACACACTATGAACACCATCTTCGTTTTCTGGAACAGCTTCCGCTGGTGTACGAAATTCCGGGTTATATTTTTGTACATGCCGGGATCAACCCGGATATCGAGGATTGGAGAAGCCAGTCCGAGCGGGACTTCATTTGGATTCGTGAATCATTCTATTCCAGACCAACGACGATTAGAGAGACGGTCGTATTTGGCCACACCCCCGTGAAGCATTTGCATGATGAGACAGGCATCTGGTTTGACCCGAGCGGAGACAAAATTGGCATTGACGGTGGTTGTGCCTACGGAGCGCAATTGAACCTGCTGGAGATAAGCGAGGACGGCAGTCTACAGACCTTTTTTGTACGGCAAGGGCAGAGCGCGGAAGAGCCTGAGATTTAATGTTTTCGTTGCATATCAGAGTGTCGTATGCTAATTTATAAGGTTGTACGATGGAATAAATAGGATACATACCATATCGACTTGAGGGTAATGAACCAAGTTTGGCTTTTTTCCAAAATGACTTGCCTGAGAATGATTTGCAATTAATTCGCTGTAAAGGGATTGGAATTAAGCCTTATTAGCGCTATAATCAGTAGGGTATGATTAAATATGACATGTATTATTCTAAATCAGAATTGACGGAGGGCTATGAATATGGAAAAAGCGTTAATCTTCGGTCACAAAAATCCCGATACGGATACGATCTGTTCGGCAATCGCCTATGCGGATCTCAAAACAAAATTGGGTCAGGACGTTGAAGCTGTTCGTCTCGGCGAAGTCAATGGTGAAACCCAGTTTGCACTGGATCAATTCAAAATTGCTGCACCACGTCTGATTAAAACAGCTGCAAATGAAGTAAACAAAGTTATTCTGGTTGACCACAACGAGCGTCAGCAAAGTGTAAGCGATATTGAGGAAGTGACTGTTGTTGAAGTTATCGACCATCACCGTATTGCTAACTTTGAGACAAGCGGACCTCTGTATTTCCGTGCAGAGCCTGTAGGTTGTACTGCAACTATTTTGAATAAAATGTACAAAGAAAATGGCATCGAAGTGAGTGCACCAATTGCTGGCCTGATGTTGTCTGCCATTATCTCCGATTCCCTGTTGTTCAAATCCCCGACTTGCACAGAGCAGGACGTAGCCGCTGCGCGTGAACTGGCTGCCATCGCTGGTGTAGATGCAGACAGCTATGGTCTGGACATGCTGAAAGCCGGCGCGGATCTGAGCCAAAAAACTATTGCTGAACTGATTTCTCTGGATGCCAAAGAATTCGTAATGGGTCAATCCAAAGTAGAAATTGCACAGGTTAATGCCGTTGACGTGAATGATGTTCTCGTGAAGCAACCTGAGCTTGAAGCAGCTATTGATGCGATCATTTCCAGTAAAGGTCTTGACCTGTTTGTATTTGTCGTAACTGACATTCTGAACAACGATTCCGTAGCTCTGGCATATGGTACATCCACTAAAGCTGTGGAGAAAGCCTACAATGTGACGCTGTCTGATAGCAGAGCTATCTTGAAAGGCGTAGTATCACGCAAATCACAAATTGTACCGGTTCTGACGGAAGCATTCAACACCCTGTAAATCAGACGCATTAGCGTATTCGTACGCTGATATGTATTACAAATAAGTGGCAACACCATCCTAGCCTGCTCTGATCCGTAAATGGTCAGGACAGGCTTTTGATGTAGAGGAGGAAGAATCATGATCAAAAATGAAAAGATCAAAGCAGCCGAAGTGCAGTTGACCGGCCTGAATGGTGAAGATCTGGGTGTCATGTCCACGCAGGAAGCACTTTTACTTGCGAAGCAGCATAAAGTAGATCTGGTGTGCTTGTCCTTGATGACGAGTCCACCGCCATGCAAGCTGATTGGAGCTGGAGCGGCCAAAGCAGAAGCGCAGCAGGCGAAGAAAAAAGCGAGTAAATCTCCCGATAAACGTAAAGTAAAGGAAATTCGATTAAACCTTGCGATGGAAGATCATGACCGGGAGACGAAGCAGTCTCAGGCGGAGCGCATTCTGAAGAAGGGCGATTCGGTAAAACTCGTCATCCAGGTGCATGGAGCCAAAGAAGGAGTTGCAGGCAAGGAGTGGGCTGAGCAGCTGAGCAAATCGCTGGCTGAATTCGGTAGCAAAACGACAGGTGTTCAGGTAAGTGGTAAACAGGTTGTTGTGCAACTGGACCCGAATGTGTAAACCGCCAGGAGCGTTCCTCGATGTAACACAAAGGTAAGGAATGTCGGTACAGTAATGATTCTTTGGATGTAAAGAAAGCCCAATGAGGTGGCAGATTAACTGCTGCTGTATTGGGCTTGTTTGTCATCACTTAGATTGAGGTATTGTTCGCAATTGAATGCAAAAGCCGTTTCCGTTTCAGTAGTTCAACTGCGTAAATAACGGCTGCCACCAAGTCGTACATATAACTGTCCGGGTAATACAGGCGTAGAGCCAGCTGCAATATTATTCTGGCTGTTTTTGGCGAATCGGGATAAATAAAAGAAGTCCGGATAGATCACCATATCCATTAAGTAGGCGGAGACTCGGCTACCTGGAACGCGGAACTGATTCAGGGTACGTATAATCTCTTCACCACTTGCAATACCAATGCCATGACCATAATACCAGTTCTCACGCAGCATGAACGTATTCTCTCCCTGCCACTCGGGGGTTTCCGGAGAAACATCCGGATTTTTGAAATACAGCACATCTCCTGGCAGAGCGGTTTCGCTACCGTTTTTTTCGGTTAATCGCAGGTCACTGTCATAATGCCAGTCAAAGAGTAACAGATTTCGAAACAGGGAATTAAAGGCGTCTTCGCGAATGCTTCCCAGCACGCCACCATACAGCACAATAACGGTAGCTGTTGCACATTCAAAGGCATATAAGTGTCCATTCCTCCAGATATCCCGGATACCGTCGGCGGGGGTCACGTTTGATCTTAGCTCGAACCCACCTTCCGAATTACGATTCCAGTAGGCAGGATTACATCTGGATTTTTCAAAGGATGCAAAACTCACACCGCTTCGATCCAGTCCTTCCGCGGCTTCCACGAGAGAGCCCCTCAAGTCCCATTCAAATCGAAGATGATCCATGGATTGGTACACATACCTCGTTGGACTATTCTGGAGTTGCTGTAACCAATACCATTCAAAATCAGACCATTCCGAGCGGTTCAGCTGGACGGGTTGATTAGCAACAATGATCATGATCCATAACCTCCGTTCCTATTCGAATATTCAACATTGTATAATCGGGAGAGCACGGGTATTGTGTAGTATATGACGTGATGTGTTCGAATTGGTATGTACACAATGAAAGTTGTCAGCATCCAAAATTAAAAATGTCAATTCATGCAGGGATTTTGTCCGATCTCGTTTATTAATCATGGCATTTGGGGTAGTACTCTATAGATGAAGTTATGTTCAGGTCGATCTATTCATACGGAATACATTCAGATTCTCATAAAGGAGGACATGTAATGTCGAAATCCATTACAGAGAGCCGATCTCTGTTCGAACAATTGTATACGCACGCACCAATCGGCATTGCTGTCGCATCGCATGTAAACGGACGATGGTTGCAGCTTAATCCTGCATTTTGCGAGATGCTTGCATACAGTGAAGATGAACTGGTCGATACTTCGGTCATACATATGATCTACGAAGAAGATCTGCATATGGAGGAATTCCGCAGCAAGTTCTGGGAAATGACTCATGAAACAAGTCCGATGTACGAGACGGAGGTTCGTCTGAAACGAAAGGACGGTTCGTTATTATGGGCAACCATTAGAGCTTGCATTGTTAGGGATGAAACGAATGGTGAGCCCTTGTATTTGCTGGTACAAGCTGCTGATATTACGAAACAAAAAGATGCAGAGGAAATCCTCATTGTGCAACGTAAGCAATTGGAAGAGAGCAGTCGCATCTCTCGACTGCTGGCAGAGTCTTCACTAGACCTGATTGCAATACATGATGCCGATTCAAGTCGTACATTTAAATATGTATCGAATGCATGTAAGAGCATGTTGGGCTATGAGTTGGAAGAAGTTATAGGTAAGCCGGGAACATTTGTGATCTATCCGGAGGATGTGCCTTTGGTTGAAGCGTATGTAGAAGAGCAGAGAAAGGGTCTGGCTCCCAAACGGCTCAATTATCGCCTGTTACATAAGGATGGATCTACGGTATGGGCAGATACGATTACGCACTATGTATATGACGATTCAGGTGAATTAATGGAGATGGTCGCCGTAACCCGGGATATCACAGCCAGCCAGCAACAACAGTTAAGCATGCAGGAGTACAGATCGTTATTTGACTGTAATCCCCTAGGTGTGGCTTCTCTTGATCTGGAAGGCAATCTGCTGAAAGCCAATATGGGTCAGGAACAGTTGACAGGACACACCAAGGAGGAGCTGCTGAGTCGGCCTTTTGATCACCTCATTGATCCTGTGGATCTGGAGAAGACTCGATATCATTTTGAGGAAACGGTGAAGGGCAATGCACAGAGCTACGAGATAGGTTTAATTCACAAAAATGGGCAGCGGATTGAAACAAATGTGATTAATGTTCCTATTATACTTGAGGACAAAGTTGTTGGGGTCTACGGGATTACGAGTGACATTACAGAGTCCAAACGTTACGTCGAGGAAATCGAGAATCTTAGTTATGAACGGGCATTGATTTTGAATGGCATGTCTGAGGGTGTTATTGGACTGGACCTGGAAGGGAATCTGAACTTTGCCAATCCGGCCGCTGCGGAGATCATGAACTTCTGTCCAAGTGAATTGAATGGCAAACCATTAGAACAATTGATGATCCAAATGCAGAGCGAAGGCATCCCCTACCCATCCAAGGATACACCAATTCTACAGGCTGTTCGTGAGGGACGAGGTCTGCCACGTACCGAATCCGTATTCTGGAGACAGGATGGGTCCAGTTTCCTGGCGGAGTTCCAATTGAAGCCGATTATGGATCAGGGTAGAACCCGCGGAGCAGTGTTGGTTTTCCGTGATATGACATCTGTTAAGGACATCATACGTGCCAAGGAAGCAGCAGAGCATGCAGACCGGGCAAAGTCCGAGTTTCTCGCCATCATGAGTCATGAGCTTCGTACGCCATTGAACGGCATCATGGGCATGGCACATCTGTTAATGGAAACCGAGCTGGATAATGAACAGAAAGGTTTTGCGGAAATCATGATTGATAGCGGCGAATCCCTTTTGTACATTTTGAACGAAATTTTGGATTTCAGCAAAATCGAAGCAGGCAAAATGGATCTTGAGCGCGCACCTGTAGATATTAAGGCGATGCTGGGTGGGGTGATCGAGCTGTTTGCACTGAAGGCATCAGAGAAAAATATTGAACTCTATTGTGAAATGTCGGATCACATTCCTGAACGCATTCGAGGGGATGAGACACGAATCCGGCAGATTTTGATTAATTTGGTGGGTAATGCCGTTAAATTCACAGAGCAGGGCTGCATTATGGTGAGCGTAGGTGCTGATTTCTCAGATGAGCATGGTCAGGATAACCTGATGTTGACCTTTAAGGTGAGAGATACGGGGATTGGCATTCCAATAGAAAAGCAGCATCAGTTATTCCAATCCTTCTCACAGCTTGATCCGGCCATTAATCGTAAGTTTGGCGGGACAGGTCTAGGCCTTGCGATCAGCAAAAAACTGGTGGAGTTAATGGGCGGAGCGATTGGCGTACAGAGTGAGAGCGGTGAGGGGGCAGAATTCCAGTTCACCCTCGTAGTGGAGCGGTGGTTAGAGGAGAGTAATGACCCGATTGAAATCACCACGAATGATGAACTGCAATTGGATCGAGCTAGTCTTGCCCATGACATCAAAATTTTGATTGCTGAGGATCAAGCGGTCAACAGTCACCTGTTGGAGGAGATGCTGCGCAAGTTTGGCGGAGTATGTGATATCGTTGAGAATGGTGCACAGGCCGTCGACTCATTGAACAAGGTTCAATATGACCTGGTGTTTATGGATATTCAAATGCCAGTTATGGATGGGATTGAAGCGACCTGCCACATCAGACAGAGCCACCCAGAAATACCGGTTATTGCAGCGATTACAGCTTTTGCAGGCGCCGGTGACCGTGAGGAGTGTCTGAAATGCGGGATGCAGGATTTTATCAGCAAACCGTTTCATTCCACGGAGATTAGCCGCGTATTGAATACATGGGTTCCATATATTCGCTCTCAAAGGGTAACGTAACAGAAAAATAACCTGTGCCTTGAAATTCAAGGTACAGGTTATTCTGTCATTTACGACCAGCCTCCGATTAAACCGGAGAGAGTCACACATTCGTCATCTTCCAAATCTGCAATCAGAGTGAGTTCTTCGTTGTCTTGTGGATCAACGGAGAATAATTCACGGCGTCCGTCCTCATGCACAATAATGACTAACTGATGGCCGCCCTTAGTATCAAACTGGTACTTAACTCCGATACCAGGTAGTGGGCATTCGCGGATATTCATGAAACCTGTCACCTCTTTAGCTTTGCTTAATAAAAAATTAACCGTTCACACAGTACGGATGTATTCTACTATCCATAACACCGTTTGGCAAGTCACAAATAAAATTGGTGTGAAGGAATTAATTTTTTCCGCGATGTGATCTTGCACTATGACGCTGTCTGGCCCGTCTGCGACGAACAAAAAACCAAATGAGCAGAGCAGCGATTAATAATAGGCCAATGACTGCAATGATGATGATATTCCGGATATTGGGAACCTGTACAGTCAGATCCAGTTTATTCATCTGGAGGGGTGAAACGTGCCAAATGAGCGTTTTTCCGCCATCCTCCACCTGATCCGCATTCGAATCGGCTGCTTTGATGGGCAAAGACAACTTGAAGTCAAAGTTAACATCTTTTAACAAGAGGTTTTTAAGAAAGCTAGGCACCTTGTTAATTTGATTTTTGATCTCACCATCGGGCATGGACTCCATGAGATCGGCTTCTGCTGTAATGTGCATCTTGGAAGTGAAGAAGCCGGGGGAAGTTGATTGTTCAACCTTGATCCCTTGTGGCAACTTGGACGTATCAAAGCTGGTTTTATTGCTTCTTTCATAATGGGTGGTCGCTGTGAGCTGCTTCTGATCTCCCTGTTCCGAAACCTCTGCCTGGAAGTTATTTCGATTCAATGCATCTGCGATCAGAGGCATGAGATTGTCTTGTCCAATTTTTCCAAGAGCGGAGTTCTTTACGTTGAGATTGAGATCCAGATCCGTTGATCCATCCATATTCACCGTTAGATGGGCTTCTCCATCAGCACAGGCGGTCAAAACAGATAACATAAGGGTTAATAAAACAGTAAGAAATAGCTGACGTAAGGGAATGCGAGTTGACATGTCTTTCAACCTTTCTGCTTAAAAATCCAAATTCCATTTCATAGAAGTATAGTATACACCGTAAGCATGGCGGATGAAACTTTGCACCGTGCAGCGAGGTACGTATGATTTAGTGTGATCGGTGAAATAATCCATTTATTAAAATTAAAGATTTCGTATTTTTGTCAATGTTCGGTCAATTCAAACGGCGCTTCACCGTGTACACTAGTAGTAGTGTGATGAATATACGGAAGCAGGGAGGTTACATTCATGACATATATCATTATTATGGCCGTTATTATGGTCGTGGGCATGGTCGGAATGGGCTGGTTCTATCAGATTATGGATAAAGACCAAAGCTAGTATTGTTTAAATGTGAAAAGAAGAGAGACAACCTATAAGCTGGCTTCGCTAACGCGAGGCGGGCTTATTTGTGTGGGGAATATTTTTGAGGCACTGACCTTACATAAGTACGTAATATATGTAACTATTCATGTTGAACAATTTGACCGATGGACAAATATTTTTCGTAATTATGGGATTTTTTAGCTGCTCTTTTGTATAATAGGGGGTAGTTTAACTCGGGATACTCCCGAAATTCTGCCAAACAGGAAAGGGTGTACATAAATGAAATTTAGTGAGTATACGTATACACGTCCGAATCTGGAACACATCAAGACATCTTTCCGTGAGCTGCTGAGCGGTTTTGAAGCTGCGGAAACGGTTGAAGAACAAAGTGGGTTCATGGATCAGATTAACGCGCTGCGCAGTGATTTCGAGACGCAAGCCCAATTGGTCTACATCCGTCATTCCATTGATACCAATGATGAGTTTTACAAGGCGGAGAACGAATTTCTGGATGAGAATGCACCAATTGTGCAGGAATATATTACAGATTTTTACCGTGCACTGGTTAACTCCAAATTCCGCAATGAATTGGAACAAAAATGGGGTTCACAGCTGTTCCA
Source organism: Paenibacillus xylanexedens (assembly GCF_001908275.1). Taxonomy (NCBI): domain Bacteria; kingdom Bacillati; phylum Bacillota; class Bacilli; order Caryophanales; family Paenibacillaceae; genus Paenibacillus; species Paenibacillus xylanexedens. Next base: position 3,674,375 of record NZ_CP018620.1, read on the forward strand.
GCTGGCGGATCTTTCACTGAAAACATTCAGCCCGGAAATTATTGAAGAACTCCAGAAGGAGAACAAACTTTCCACAGAATACAATCAATTGATCGCTTCGGCCAAAATTCCTTTCGAAGGTGAAGAGCGTACGTTGCCACAGCTTCATCCATTTGAACTGTCCACGGACCGCTCCATGCGGGAGCGTGCTTCGGAAGCCAGATACACTTTCATGGCTGAACATGAAGCTGAGTTCGATCGCATTTACGATGAACTGGTTAAAGTGCGTACACAAATCGCGAAGAAACTGGGTTATCCAAGCTATGTAGAACTCGGTTATGATCGTATGAACCGTACGGATTACAACGCCGAGATGGTTGCCAACTTCCGGGCACAAGTTCGTGATTACATTGTACCTGTAGCGACCAAGCTCAGAGAGCGCCAGCGTAATCGGATTGATGTGGAGACATTGTATTATTACGATCAGGGCTTCAGCTTCAAGACGGGTAACCCGACACCTAAAGGTGACGCGGATTGGATTATCGATAATGGTAAAAAAATGTACGCTGAATTATCACCAGAGACGGATGCATTTTTCCAGATGATGACCGAAAACGAGCTTATGGATCTGGTAAGCAAAAAAGGTAAACAGGGCGGCGGATATTGTACGTTCCTGAACGATTACAAAGTGCCGTTTATCTTCTCCAACTTCAACGGTACATCCGGTGATATTGATGTATTAACGCATGAAGCAGGTCATGCTTTCCAGGTGTATGAAAGCCGTGATTTTGCAGTGCCTGAATACAACTGGCCGACATATGAATCGGCTGAGATCCATTCCATGAGTATGGAGTTCTTCACATGGCCGTGGATGCAGTTGTTCTTCAAGGAAGATACGGACAAGTACAAGTTTGATCACCTGTCTTCCGGTCTGTTGTTCATTCCGTATGGTGTAGCTGTGGATGAATTCCAGCATTTTGTGTATGCGAACCCGGATGCAACTCCAACGGAGCGTAAGCAGGCATGGCGCAACATTGAGAAGACCTATCTGCCACACATCAATTACAAAGATAATGCGTATTTGGAGCAAGGTGGTTTCTGGCATAAACAGGGTCACATTTTCTCATCGCCATTCTATTACATTGACTACACGTTGGCACAAATCTGTGCATTCCAGTTCTGGAAACGCAGCAATGAGGACATGAAGTCCGCATGGGCCGACTATCTGACATTGTGTAAAGCGGGAGGAAGCCTGTCCTTCACTGGATTGGTTGAACTGGCTGGATTGAACTCACCATTCGAGGACGGTTGTGTATCCTCCGTAATTGGCGATATTGAGGCATGGCTTGACGGCGTGAACGATAAGGCGCTGTAAGCCTTCGTAAGGATGCTTTTAGTGTAAGTACCTTCGGTAAGGTATAAGTAGTGGATAAAGCTTTAAGATAGATAAGTAAGACGGCTTGGAGACCTTCGGGTGTCTGGGTCGTCTTTTTCATTACGGGGAAAAATCAACCGCAAGTGTAACATTTATCGGTTTCATTGTGATTTATTTCACTATATCTGAAAACGGATTCAGTTACAATGGAGATAGTAAATCAGGGGTTACAGGAGGCTGGTTCAAATGGCAACACATGCATATTATGTTCCGCCCGTGAACTTGATGGGTAGAGGCTGTTTACAGGAAGCAGGTCAGATGATCGAACAGATGGGTATCCGCAAGGCGCTGGTTGTAAGTGATCGTCAATTGATTACTTCAGGCGTTGCTGAACAGGTACTGTCTATACTAAGAAAATCAGGGTTAGACTATGTAGTATATGATGAGGTTCAGCCTAATCCAACATGTCAGAATGTACATGATGGACTTCAAGTATTCCAGGATCATGGCTGTGACGCCATTATATCGATAGGCGGAGGTTCACCGCAGGATGCTGCCAAAGGCATTGGTATTGTGGCTACGAACGGTGGGCATATCCGCGAATATGAAGGATTTCATCAATCAAAACATAAGTCCGTGCCACTTGTGGCGGTTAACACAACGGCTGGCACATCGAGTGAGGTGACAATTAACTACGTGATTACAGATGAGGAACGTAAAGTGAAGATGGTGATGGTGGACCGCAACAGTCTGGTCTCCCTGTCGGTTAATGATCCTGAGCTGATGCTCAGCAAACCTGCAAGTCTCACAGCAGCAACAGGAATGGATGCGTTGACACATGCCGTAGAAGCGATGGTTACACCGGGGGGATTTACAGTGACAAGTGCGACAGCTGCAGCGGCTGTTGAACTGATCTTTGAATATTTGCCTAGAGCCGTGAGAGACGGCAGTGATCTGGAAGCGCGGGAACATATGACGTATGCGTGTTTCCTTGGCGGGATTGCTTTTAATAATGCAGGCTTAGGTTATGTCCATGCGATGGCGCATCAACTGGGTGGCGTATATGATCTGCCGCATGGTGTCTGTAACGCAATGTTACTCCCCTATGTGGAAGAGTTGAACGCGAAGCATGTACCCGGCAAATTCCGTCATATTGCTAAGGCAATTGGTATGGATGTGAAAGGTAGAAGTGATGAGGAGTGTTCCGATTACGTTATTGAGGCCATACGTCAGCTATCGAAGGAAGTCGGGATCCCTGACAAGCTGTCTGAACTGGGTGTAAAAGATCCCGATGTGGAACTGCTTGCCGATAACGCGATGAAAGATGCCTGTGCACCAGGCAACCCCTATCAACCATCCAAGGATGAAGTGATGGAGCTGTTCCGCAAAATTATATAAGTGAGAACGTATCGAGTCGGAGGGGATCCGGCTCTTTTTTGTTTTTCAAATCTCGGATATTGTATATATGCCTTTGGGCATCTTCACAAATGGAGTTCAATGCGTAATAATGTAGGTCGGGCCATTGGCAACATATGACATCGACATCAGGAGGCATCATGAGACTTAGTACAAGTAACCTAAACACCTATATTAAGCAATATGAGACTTATTTAAGCGTGGAGCGTAATCTATCCCTTAAATCCATTAAAGCCTATCTGTCTGATCTCAACAGACTTGTAGAATGGCTTGATACTAAACATATTCATGATGTAACCAGAGAAAATTTACGAATGTATCTGGAACAACTAAACAGTGAACACACACTTAAAGACTCGACCATTAAAAGAAAGTACATATGCTTCAAAGCATTTTTTAATTATTTGGTTCAAAGCGGTGATATAATCGAGTCCCCAATTATTGGTTTCGGAAAAAAATTCAAAACGGCAAGACGTATTCCAAAGACACTTTCTGTCAATGAGGTTGAAAAGTTATTAAATGCACCACAAGAGCACATGAAACAATTACACACGAGTTTTAGAAGAAGAATCAACCTTCGCAACGATGCTATCATTGAACTGCTCTATGTTATTGGAATTCGTATTGGAGAACTAGTGAATATTGATATGGAGCACATCGATCTCGAAGAAAAAACCGTGTTGATTTTTGGAAAAGGTCGTAAGGAGCGATTGCTCTACATTTCAAGCAGCGAAGTCATCCATAAAATTAAAACATGGTTGCATGCCCGCGAACATTTCGACCCCCAATCTGATGCTCTGTTCCTCAACAAATATGGTGATCGACTCTCCATTTACTCCATTGAGGATATTTACTCTAAATACAGGGACTTATCTAAAGTTAGCAAAAAATCAACACCGCATTATCTCAGGCACAGCTTTGCTACACATCTTCTGAACAATGGTGCAGATTTACGATCAGTCCAAGAAATTCTCGGACATACCAATGTCAGCACGACCCAAATATACACAGAAGTGTCTGTTGAACGGAAGAAGGATGTGCTTTCACGGTTTAATCCGAGGAATAATCTAAAAGTGTAGAGAAAAACCTCCAAATAACTATAAATTATTTGGAGGTCTTGTAATGAAATTGCCGTTATATCATGATACAAATATAGAACCACTTTTACATAAAATTAATAGTGAAACATGTTTCTTATCCAATTGGAATAAAGAAAACAATAGTCTAAACTTTCCCCCTGAAATCATTAAAAATGCTGTGAACAGCAGTCTTGATCAAAGTCAAAATAATTACTTTTTTTTAGATGAGTTACAGGAAGCAAAGAAATGGTTTATCCACGAGGCTTTAGACAATACCAATGTTAATTCAAATAATTTCGACTTCTCAATATCTTCAAATGGAACTTCGAGTGCATATTTATTAATTAATCTATTTCATATGAAAAAGAAAATGAAGGCATTGTTAATTACACCAATATATTTTACTTATATAAAAGTTTTGCAAGATTTAAAAGTTGATACATATTATATTGAGGTTTTGGAGGAAGGAAAAGTAACCATAAATTTGCATAAATTAGAAGACATCATTATTGAATATGGAATTAATTTACTAATAATGAATGATCCTTTATTGGGAAGCGGTATTAAAATTACAAAAGAAATGTATATTGATATTGTTAACATTTGCAAAAAGCATGATGTTACATTGTTCATTGATTTTATGTATGGCGGTATGGAGTGGAATTTGAGAAATTTAAATGTTATAGATGAATTTTTACTTAGTTTATTCGATATATATCCAGAAATTATTATCATTGAATCCATATCTAAGAGACTGTTCTTAAATGGAATCAAGAATTGTTTAGTTTATGGTAGTAAAGAAAATATAAGCCTATTTGAAAGAGTTTCCGTTCATTCCCTTGGTTCTTTAGTCTACTCACAGGTCACGCTATTTAAACAACTTTATGATAGCAACAATAGATCCACAGTATTAAATACAATTAAAAGTAATATTTTATTTGCAATGAATAATTTTGAGTTGATTAAAACATTATTAATGGACACGGAATATGTTATTAGTGATTGTGAAAGTGGATACTTCTGTTTAATAGGGGTACCTTATAGCGAAATAGGTAATAAAAACAACATGGATATTGCTAGCAAGTTAATAGAGAATATTAACATACTAACAATACCCCATGATAGATATCTCTTTGAAAGTCAAACCCATTATTATTTCAGAGTCAATCTTTCGATTGAACAGTCTATACTAATACCTGCTTTAAGAAAAATTGTAGAGTTCTATAGTAGATCTAAAACTCCTTATGCACCAATATCTATTTGATTAACTATTTCTTTGAAAGCTTCAGTCACAATAATATTATCAAATGATGGATTTGTCAGACCTGATTTTTCAGAGGTGTCTAAAATTAAGTTGAATTGCTCTAAAGATTTGGGTATGTTTTCAGGGTCTATACGAATATTGTCAAGCAACACTCCTAAAATTTTTAATTTTTTTCGTTTTAAGGAAAAATCAAAGAAAGTTTTGGAGTAGTCATTTAACATTTTTGGCATCATTAACGCTACTACACCAACAACTGCAAAAGTTAAAATCCATGAGCCTTTTTCTTTTTGTATTAATTTATAATTTTTATCTAATCCCAATTTCAAATGAAGGTCATCCAATAGGTCACTGGTTAATTTTAGAGCTTCCTGATAATCATCTGTTTTGCATCTGAACGTTACAAAAAGAGTTTCTCCTGCAGCACTCTCAATGAAACTGTCATCATAATGAAAAGTATTCATTATCATTTCGATTTTTTTATGCATGGAAATATACACAAGCTGCTCTTCAAACGGGAATGCTGTCCAATCAAAATCATCTAAAATATTTAATACCTTGGAGACAAGCTTATAGGGTAATTGATTATTTAAGATATAGAATGTAAACATGTCAAATAAATTGGTCATTTCTAATTTGCGAGTTGTATTATTTATTTTTGATAATTCACTTAATGCATTATTGATTTGATCAGGGACTCCTTCAAAATTTCTAAACAAGAATATATTTGCATTTATAAATTCAGAAAATCTTTGTTGCGTTAATAATGAAACGATATATTCTGAGAAGTTATCAACATTTATTTTCACGGTGTTTCCTCTGTAAAGCACATCGAGTCTCGAAATATCTGTCTTATAAAATAAATAACCGAAAATATAACTTTTTCCTAAACTCACATTTTCTAAAACACATGATTTAAAAATAAAATTTTCAGCATGCATTGTGGCCAAATCGGTATTATAGATTTCGCATCCATTAAACTCCAATTTTTCAGTTGTAGAACGTTCAAAATCACAATTTCTCATAGTGCAATTTATAAACTTACAATTTTTCATGTTTACTAAAAATTTTTCATCTTCAAAAGTGCAGTTTTCAAAAGTACATTCTTGTATCGACGTGTTTGCATAATTATTTAGAGTGAAATTACATTCATTAAAGTAACAATTTTTAATTTCAGAGGCTGCAATATCAACCTCAGTGAATAAACATTTTTCAAATATCGCTGAAATAAAATCTGCACGATCAAAATTATTCTCATAAAAAGATACATTTACAAATCTTGATCCTCTAAAATCACTTCTGAAAAATGAGATTTTAGGCAGTTCATTAATAAAATCTAACTTTTCAAACAATGTATATGTTAGATCTTCCTTTTCACGTGACAAACTTCCGTTATCAGTAAACCTGTATACTTAATAATACCACTCATAGAGACCTCCAAATAATTTATAGTTATTAGTATGTAACTCCTTGATAGACTGCATGCTTAAGCAAATTCAAACACTACTTTCATATTACATCTATAGCTATTCGACACATTTCTATATATTCCTCTAAAAATTTACAAATTGATTGCCATTTTCTGATTCATAAGCCCTGCATTTTTGATTTTATAGGTTTATGGGTCTAGAGTGTCACACTTTTACCATGAATTTTCCAAAAGGAGTTTGATTCCCTTTTATCGAATACAATATGAATAACAGCGGCACAAAAAAGGGTAATCTCATCCGTAAATTGTTGTCGATGTTTTCCAGTAAGATTCCCCAGTCCGTTTCGTGTTTAATGTTAAATAGGAGTAGTCTATTTCATTGTTCACGAGCTACACCTTAAGTTCTGCATCTAACATTCACCTCTGTAAGACAGTCAAGCAATTCTACACCAGCATCATCTCTATCTCAGGCTTTACAATCCAAGAAGTTCAACTGCAATAAGATTCATCCGGTTACACATCTGTACAGCAAGCTCCTAATCAAGACAACAGTGTCCACACAACAGAATATTGATTATGGGCTCTGAAATGAATCAGAACGAATGCACGTGGAGGAGGCTGTAATGATGGCGAAAAAAGAAGTTGTAGCGATGCTACTTGCCGGAGGGCAAGGTAAGAGGTTAAAAGGATTGACCAAATCACTGGCTAAGCCGGCTGTATATTTTGGCGGCACGTACCGAATCATTGATTTTCCGCTGAGTAACTGCTCTAATTCTGGTATTGATACAGTGGGTGTATTGACTCAATATGAACCACTTGTCTTACATTCCTATATTGGCATTGGCAGTGACTGGGATCTGGATCGGAAAAACGGCGGGGTATATGTACTTCCTCCACATGAACGTGAAGACGGAAGCAGCTGGTACCGGGGTACAGCAGATGCCATCTTCCGTAACCTGAACTTTATTGAACAATTCGATCCTGAGCATGTGCTCATTCTGTCAGGGGATCATATCTATAAGATGGACTACGAAAAAATGCTCCAGTATCACAAAGAAAAAGATGCGGATTGCACCATATCGGTCATTGATGTCTCATTGGAAGAAGCCAGCCGATTCGGGGTGCTGAACACCAACGATGACTATAGCATTTATGAATTTGAAGAAAAACCTCCTGAGCCCAAGAGCACACTCGCTTCCATGGGTATCTATCTCTTCAAGTGGGATGTACTGAAACGTTTCCTGATCCAGGATGAACAACAGGCATCCACCTCCTATGATTTTGGTAAAGATATTATTCCTTTATTGCTTGAAAATGAAAAATCCTTATATGCGTATCCATTCGAAGGGTATTGGAAAGACGTTGGTACCATTCGCAGTCTGTGGGAATCCAATATGGACCTGTTGGACGAAGATACACCATTTAATCTGAATGATCCGGACTGGCGTATTTTCACACGTAATCCGAACCAACCTGCACAATATATCTCACCTTCGGGCAAGGTGCGGAATTGTATTATTAGTGAAGGTACTGTAGTGCATGGTGAGGTCAATCATTCTGTTCTGTTCTATGGAATTGAAGTTGGCGAGAACAGTGCTGTTATCGATTCGGTCATCATGCCAAGAGTGAAAATCGGGCAAAATGTGCGCATTTACCGAGCTATTATCGCAGAAGGATTGGTTATTCCTGATGGAACACAGATTTCGCCTGCACCGGGAGATGAGAGTGATATATTGCTCGTGGATCAGGAAGAACTGGAACGTCAGCTTCGCCAAGGAATAACCAGCAAGGCCTAATTGAAGTCAAAAGGACGGTGCATGCGATGAAACAATTGATCGGAGTTATTAACCTTGACCATGAACTTGAAGAATTGAAGGAATTGACGTATTTTCGCTGCGGAGCCGCGGTGCCTTATGCCGGGCGTTACCGTCTGATCGATTTTGTTCTATCCAATATGATGAATGCAGGCATTGAGAGTATTGGTGTATTTGTACGGCGAAAATATCGCTCGCTGATGGACCATCTTGGTGACGGTAAACCTTGGGATTTGGATCGCAAGCATGGGGGTATGTTTATTTTGCCACCAGACTGGAACGATCCAACAGATACATCACAAGGGGACTTGCAGCATTTCCATAACAATTTAGACTTTTTCCACAGAGGAGCAGGACAATATGTTGTGCATGCGGGCAGTCGCCATGTGACCAAAGCAGACCTCCAGGATGTCTACAGGTATCACATCAGTAAAGGAGCGGACGTTACACTGGTCTGCAAAAAAGTAGATCAGCTGCTGCCTGAGCATGATGCCTGTGTCAAAGTTGACCATGACGGGGACGGTAACGTGGTGGACATTCACCAAAGCGCTAATCACCCGAATATATATACAGAAATTTTCATCATGGAAAAAGAATTGTTCCTGCGCCAGGTGCAACGCTGCATTGATCATGGCGAGAGCCATTTCTTCCGGGATGTGATTCAAAAAAATCCGGATGGATTGAATATCGCTGCGTATGCATATGATGGCTATCACGCAGTCATCAATTCCATTGACAGTTATTATCGCAACAGTATGGATCTGCTGAACACAGGGCAATATGAACAACTGTTCAAGGAAGATCCGATCCAGACGAAAATTAAATACGAAGCGCCTGCCAAATACCTGGATACCGCCGATGTTAAACATTCACTTCTCGCGAATGGCTGCATCGTAGGTGGAGAGGTGGAGGACAGCATTCTGTTCCGTGGTGTACAGGTGGCCAAGGGTGCTAAAATAAAAGGTTCTATCATCATGCAGAAATGTTACATTGGTGAGGGGACTGTACTTGAGAATGTTATTCTCGATAAAGACGTGAGGCTGACCGGAGGACAGACGCTGATCGGTGACCCGTCGAATCCATACATTTTAGCAAAAAGTACTATTATCTAATGCCCACACGTAACCGATATCTTCTATAAATATATATAAAATAAAAATCCTGTAGGATGGATTTAAGGTTCATACTCTTTCCACGCATGAATTGCATCTTCGAAAGTTCTCACCAGCATGCAAACGTAGTGGAGGGGACGAAATCGATTCTGAAGAAGCGTAGCGGTCGTCTTTATCACTGTATTTTCACATCTAAATAATAAATTCAAGAAAATACAGGGGTAACAGCGATCATAAGAACGATTCGTAACTGTAACGGCCACTTTGCAGAGTGCTGAGCAACTGAGTGTATGAACCGCCACCATCCTGCAGGATTTCCCCGGGAGGAACCTACTTTTGTTTGACAACAAGGAAACGTTCAAGAGTATCTTTACACGGAATCTGGTCAGCAAATTGGGCAAACCGATTGAAGAAGCAACACAGGAAGACGTGTACCATGTACTGGGAAGCATGATCCGTGAATATGCAGGCCAGGATTGGGCAGCGTCGAATCAGGGGTTCAAGCAGCGCCAGGATAAACAGGTCTATTACTTCTCGCTGGAATTCCTGATTGGACGTCTGCTCGGCAACAATCTGTTGAATGTGAATGAATTGGAATTGGTGCGTGACAGTTTAACTGAGCTGGGCTTCTCCTTGGAAGAGATAGAAGAACAGGAGGCGGATGCAGGACTCGGTAACGGAGGTCTGGGACGACTCGCTGCCTGTTTCCTGGATTCACTCGCATCACTACGATATGCAGGACATGGTTGCGGGATTCGATATAAATACGGGTTGTTTGAGCAAAAAATCATCAATGGTAATCAGGTAGAGTTACCCGACAATTGGCTGGATAAGGGCAATGAATGGGAAGTCCGCCGTCCAGACAAAAAGGTGGAAGTACAGTTCTGGGGCCGAGTAGAAGCTCATGAGCAGGATGGAGAATATCAGTTTGTTACAAAAGATGCCGAATCGGTTGTCGCCATTCCCTATGACGTGCCTGTCATCGGTTATGGTCAAACTCATGTGAATACATTGCGTCTATGGAGTGCCGAGCCAAAGCGCGAGACTTCACTCGACACCCCTTCGAATTACTACGGCTATCTGGATTATAGCCGATCGGTTGAATCAATCTCGGAATTCCTGTATCCGGACGACTCTCAGTATGAAGGAAAGCTGCTGCGATTGAAGCAGCAATACTTCATGTGCTCAGCAGGTGTACAGAGCGCCTTGCGTACGTTCAACAAGCTGGAGCTACCGTATGATCGGTTGCCTGATAAAGTGGCCTTCCACATTAATGACACGCATCCAACCTTGGTTATTCCAGAACTGATGCGCATCCTGATTGATGTGAAGGGGTATGGCTGGGATGAAGCATGGGATATCACAACCCGAACTGTATCGTATACCAATCATACAACGCTTAGTGAGGCTCTTGAGAAGTGGCCTGTATCCATGATCAGCAAGCTGCTGCCACGAATCTACATGATCATTGAAGAGATCAACAAACGCTTCTGTGGCATGCTGCTGGACCGGTATCCGGGAGATCAGGATCGCATAGGGCATTTGGCTATTGTTGCAAACGATCAGGTACGGATGGCACATCTGGCGATTGTAGGCACTCATAGCGTGAATGGTGTTGCTGCTCTGCACACCGAGATTTTGAAAGAGCGCGAGATGGCTCCGTTCTATGAACTGTATCCAGAGCGTTTCAATAACAAAACGAATGGTATCACCCATCGTCGCTGGTTGATGCATGCCAATCCGAAACTGTCGGATCTCATCACGGATACAATCGGTAACGAATGGATAACAGAGCAGGGCAAGCTGGACCAGTTGGCTGGTTTTGCGGATAATACATCATTCCAGGAGCAGTTCCGTTCAATTAAGCGGGATAACAAAGAGCGGCTTGCTGCGTATATTCTGGATCATACCGGGACAGCAGTGAATCCGGATTCCATCTTTGATGTACAGGTGAAGAGACTACACGGGTACAAACGTCAACTGTTGAACATTCTGCATGTTATGCATCTGTATAACCGACTTAAGCATGATGCTTCGTTTGATATGGTACCACGTACGTTCATCTTTGGTGCCAAGGCAGCGCCGAGTTATTATTTTGCCAAGAAAATTATCAAGCTGATCAACAACGTGGCTGACACGGTGAATCGGGATGCGGCCGTGAATGACCGCTTGAAGGTATTTTTCCTCGAAAATTATTCCGTCTCTCTTGCAGAGAAGATCATTCCCGCTGCGGATGTTAGTGAACAGATCTCAACCGCAGGTAAGGAAGCTTCCGGTACGGGCAACATGAAATTTATGATGAACGGTGCTTTAACCATTGGCACGATGGATGGAGCCAACGTGGAGATGGCGGAGCAGGTTGGGGAAGAAAATATGTTCATCTATGGTCTGCGTGCAGACGAAGTACTTGAGTATTATCGTTCCGGCAGCTATCGTCCAAATGAGATTGTGCAGCACGATGAACGCATTCGCGAGGTCGTGGAGCAACTGGTGCATCCAGGTGCATTCTGTTATCGTGACGGGGAGTTCTGGGATATTTATGACTCCTTGCTGGCCCATGGTGATGAATACTTTGTATTGCGTGATTTTGCTGCTTATGCAGACGCGCATGCAGCGATTGACCAGGCATATCGGGATATTCCCGGCTGGACTCGGAAAGCGATATTAAACACGGCACATTCCGGCATATTCTCCAGTGATCGTACCATTAGTGAGTATGCGACAGATATCTGGGGTATTCATCCGGTGTCCGGGAACTGGAAAGGTTAAGAATAAATTGTTAAACAAACAAGTCCCCTTGTTCACAAGAGCTATCTCTGCTGGTAAATTAACCAGTGTAGAGAGCATCTCCTTGTAGAACAAGGGGATTTTGGCATACAGTGTATCATAATGTCATTCAACTTGAAGAGAACCGCAACTCGCGTATTTTTCATCATACAAGTTCGCACCCAATGGCAGCTGGCTGCCGCAGTCCAACTATGAGCGGAGGGAAGGACCAGACTTTGAAGTGACGGATGTATGGAAATCGACCCCTGAACAATTGGACATGAAGATCTATATCCCGTTAAAATAGACCTACCGCTTTGCGGAAAACAAGGTCGGAGGATAGAAGGAATGAACGAAAAGTCATGGCTCCACTCCAAGTTTATGCTCGTAATTGTTGGTTGCATGGCAGTGCTATACATACTCATTATGGGCAATTTACTGTTTGTCAGTGGACGAACGCCACGCATGCATTATCAATATAATCTCGTGCCCTTTGAGACCATTCGACCACTTCTATTGGAAAGGGAGAGGTACCATACAGAGGCCTGGGTCAAGAATTTGTTCGGCAATATTGTATTGTTCATTCCACTGGGCATCTGGATTCCGTGGTTGTTTCGGAGGTGCCGTTTGTTCCTGACTTTTACATCCACAGTGGTTTTGCTTCTGCTTGGTGTTGAAGTCACACAATTGATTACACGTGTAGGTTCGTTCGATGTGGATGACATTATTCTGAACACGATCGGTGCCTGGATCGGTTACGCCGGATTTAAGTTAATCTTATGTTCAGGAAGAAGGACTCGGAATTGAGCCGCAGATCGCGGTCCATGACCGGGTCTTTTTGCATAAGATACCTTTCAAATGTTTACAAGGGAATCATTTCGGATAAAACATATTAACGGCTTATTTATATCGTGAGCAGAGATTATATATATAAATTGAACTAAACATTTACACGAAACGGAGAGGACAGAAATAACCTGAAGAAGCGAAAGCGTTCGCCTTTATCACCGGATTTTCCCCTTATAAGGGGAATTCATAAAATCTGGGGATAACAGCGATCGGAAGGTTGTTCTGTCATCGGAGTGTCCAGTGTAAATATTCTTTAGTTCAATTTTTATAGTGGACAATGATGAGAGCGAGGTGGGCGATATCGTTTGGTGGAAAGAGAGTGTGGTATACCAGATTTACCCGAGCAGCTTTAAGGATTCGGACGGGGATGGATATGGCGACTTGCAGGGAATCTATGAGAAGCTCGATTATTTGGAGAATTTAGGCGTAGATGTGATCTGGCTCTGTCCCATTTACGATTCACCAGGACATGATAACGGATATGATATCCGGGATTACTACGGCATTTTACGCAAGTATGGCACGATGGAGGATTTTGATCGATTATTGGCAGAGGCACACAAACGTGGTCTCAAGATCATGATGGACCTGGTGCTGAATCATACGTCAGATGAACATGCTTGGTTTGCTGAATCGCGTTCTTCAAAGATGAATCCGAAGCGGGATTATTATATTTGGCGTTCAGGCAAAAATGGGCAAGTGCCGAATAATTGGGAGTCCTATTTTGGGGGTTCGGTGTGGAAGCATGATCCCGAGACAAATGAATATTATCTGCATCTGTATTCGGAACAGCAACCGGATCTCAACTGGAACAATGCACAGATGGCAGAAGAGATGTATGAGATGGTGCATTGGTGGCTGGAAAAAGGGGTCGACGGATTCCGTTTTGATGCAGTAGCGCATATCGCCAAGGCAGAGGGTCTGCCAAGTGCCCACAATCCGGATAATCTGCCGGTGGTTCCAGCTTATCAGCTCTTTTCCAACCTGGAACAGGTACACTCCATCCTGAAGAAACTGAATAACATGATCCTGAAACCTTACGGACCCATGACGGTTGGCGAGACTTCCGGACTTGGGCCTGAGCAGGCCTTGGCTTATGTGGGGACGGATCGTGATGAACTTAATATGGTATTCCAGTTTGAGCATATGTTTATCGATGCCAAATCCTCTGGAATTGGTAAATGGAACTATAAAGAATGGAAATTGACAGATCTCAAAGAAATCATGAGCCGGTGGCAAACGGTTTTGCATGGTAGAGGCTGGAACGCCAATTATATGGGGAACCATGATCAGCCACGTCCGGTTTCCCGTTTTGGTGATGATGGTAAATATCGGGTGCGTTCTGCTCAGATGCTGGCGACATGGATGCTTACACTCGAAGGGACCCCCTACATCTACCAAGGAGAAGAGATCGGCATGACCAATGTCGCTTTCCCGAATATCGAACAATACCGGGACATCGAGACCAAAAATTATTTCAATCATTACATTGGTCAAGGTAAGTCGAAGCATGAAGTTATGCAGGCAATCTGGCTGAAGAGTCGCGATAATGCCCGCACGCCGATGCAATGGGATGAGACGGAACACGCAGGGTTTACCCAGGGTCAGCCGTGGATTCAGGTGAATGATAATTATCCTGAGATTAATGTTGCTGATGCCGAAAGTGATCCGCAATCCATTCTGCATTATTACCGTAAGTTAATTGCGCTTCGCAAACAGCATAAAGTGCTTATCTATGGCGCGTATGAACTGCTGCTGCCGGATGATCCGGATATCTATGCCTATACCCGAACGCTGGATGATGAGCAGATGTTGGTCATTCTGAATTTCCGTGGTCATGAACCTGAGATGCACTGGCCGGAAGGCTGGGATTCCGAGCATGCCAAGCTGATCATCAGCAACGTAAGCAGACGTTATTCTACCGATGAAGGTGCCATTCAGCTTCAGCCGTATGAGGCAAGGATATATCGTAAGCAGCGGTGACACGGAGGCTAGCGTAATTTTGCGTTGGTGAAGAGCTATGATTTATAATATATAGTGGTTTTCAAAATAATCAAAACATAAGTCGGGAGGAATCCAAGTTGTTGAATATTACGTTCCACGGTCACTCCAGTGTACAGCTGGGCACAGAAGAAAAGTCTCTGATCATTGATCCCTTCCTGCGTGGCAACGAGCTTGCCGTCACGAAGCCTGAAGATATTAAGACCGATGTTGTGTTGCTGACACATGCACATATGGATCACATCCTCGATGCTGAACCTATTGCCAAAGCAAATAACGCCAAAGTTGTGGCTATTGTGGAATTGGCTACATATATGTCTTGGAAAGGTCTGGATACACTCGGCATGAACATGGGCGGAACGGTAGATCTTGATTTTGCTCAAGCCAAAATGATTCAGGCGTTCCATACTTCCGGGATTGTGCTCGAAGAAGAACAACGGATCATGTATGCAGGTTTGCCTGCTGGATATATCATTAATATTGGTGGTAAAACGATTTTGCATGCCGGAGACACAAGTCTCTTCGGGGATATGAAAATGATCGGTGATCGTCATGATATTGATGTAGCTTTCTTGCCGATTGGTGGACATTTCACCATGGGACCTGAGGATGCGCTCCAAGCGGCCGAATGGTTTAATGCCAAACTGACGATTCCGGTTCATTATGATACGTTCCCGGTAATTCGTCAGGATGCGGAACACTTCGTGCAACAACTTGCTGCAAAAGGGTTGGAAGGCCGTGTGCTGGCCCCAGGAGAATCGATTACCCTGTGATGCACATTTAACCCCTGTTCAATAATAAATGGATTTATGGATAAAGACGAATATCACGTCAAGATAACTGACGCGATATTCGTCTTTTTTCGGTTTCAGGTTCAATTTTCACCAATAGAGTTGGTACAAATGACAAAAACATTGAAATTCCATTGTTGAACTCCTGTTTAGAATGATATAAAAAGTTACACGGAAACCAAACGGAAATCCGAATTGACCGCAAACAGGGGGAGCGTTCATGTCATTTATGAAATCATTATTTTTTCAAATTATTGTAGCGGTAATCATCGGGATTGGCGTTGGCATTCTGTGGCCGGATCTGGGTAGCTTGCTGCAACCGCTCGGAACAGGTTTCATCAAATTGATCAAGATGATCATCGCACCACTGATTTTCATGGTGATTGTGACAGGTATTGCCAAGATCGGTGATCTGAAGTCGGTAGGTCGCATCGGACTGAAAGCCATCGTGTGGTTCGAGATTGCAACTACAGTTGCGCTGGTACTTGGATTGGGAACAGCTAATCTGCTTCGCCCAGGTGCCGGAATGAACGTGGACCCTTCAACCATAGACGCAAGCGGCATTGAAGCAAAAACCAATGGTTCCGAGTTACCGCATACGGTAGACTTTATCATGAATATTATTCCGACAAGTGTTGTGGATGCCTTTGCACAAAATGCACTTCTGCAAGTACTGCTCGTGGCCTGCCTGTTCGGGGTTGCGCTGGCAGCAACGGAGAGTAAGGCAAAAGAGAATGTACTTACGCTGATTGAGAACTTGCTCGGCATTGTGTTCCGCATCATCGGTTATATCATGAAACTCGCGCCAATTGGTGCATTTGGAGCCATGGCTTACACGGTAGGTGCCTATGGGGCTTCCACTTTATCATCCTTTGGTCTGCTAATTCTGGCCTGTTACGGCGCAGCACTGCTGTTTCTGGTCATGCTGGCATTGGCTGCCTGGTGGATTACCGGGCTAAATTTCCTGCAATTTGTGAAGTATACCCGTTCTGAAGTGATGCTGGCGATTGGAACCGGGTCATCAGAAGTGGTGATGCCACGCATGATGGACAAACTAACCAAGGCGGGTTGTGATCGTGCGGTTGTGGGTCTTGTGGTGCCGACGGGGTACTCGTTTAATCTGGATGGCGCTTCGATCTATTTATCCTTGGCAACGGTTTTTGTTGCTCAGGCCGTAGGGATTGAACTGACATTGATGCAGCAGATTACGATTTTACTGGTGCTGATGTTAAGCTCCAAAGGCATGGCAGGAGTACCTGGATCCGCATTCTTGGCCCTGTCCGCAACGGCAGTGGCTGTCAATGCTTTTCCGGTAGCAGCGGTTGCTCTGTTGCTTGGTGCAGATCGATTCATGGATACAATGCGTGTATTCACCAACCTGATGGGCAACTGTGTCGCAGCATTTGTGGTTGCAAAATGGGAAGGTCTGCTGGATCAAAAGCGAATGCGTGCTGTACTCTCTGGTGAGATCAGTGCTGCTGAATTGGAAAGGGAAGAGCAAGCTGCACTATCTCTATTGAAGTTGAATATGCAGGAAAAACAAGGGAAAGCCGTTGTTTCACCGGAGATGTCGTAAGAGGCGTGGCTCCGCTGTGGTGATGAAGTCAAGTGACAGCAGCCCTATAATAACAATCCATTGCAACAGTAAAAAACAGTAGAATACATTTAAAAAGTTCAACCAAGTTCAACCAAATTAGACCGTCTGTTGCCCGCATCAATGTTGGGGAGAACAGACGGTTTCTTGTTGTCCCAATACAGATATCATTGGGTTCACGAACGCAGGTTCCAAAATAAATGTTACAGAGGAAAGATTTATGGGGAATGTGTAGAAGAGGCGAAGAATATACATAGTATAGTTTCAACTTGTATATACATGTTTACTTATGTAATATAGATATGAAGTTAACCGAGAACATCACATGAGAGCATTACAATTTATTGGAGGCGTTAACATGAGTTCTAATAACACCACCCCGTCATCTTGGTGGAAGACATCAGCGGTGTATCAGGTATATCCGAAGAGTTTTAATGATACAACCGGATCGGGTACTGGAGATATTCGTGGATTAACCGAGAAGCTTGATTATTTGCAGCATCTGGGTATCGATATTGTGTGGTTGCAGCCGGTATATGTATCTCCGCAGCATGATAATGGGTATGACGTAGCGGACTATTATCGGATTAATCCGGATTATGGAACGATGGAGGATTTTGACGAATTGCTGAAAGGTCTGAAGGCTCGTGATATGAAACTGATGATTGATATCGTGGTGAATCACTCCTCGACCGATCATGAGTGGTTCCAGCAATCCCGTTCTTCCAAGGATAATCCGTATCGGGATTATTATATTTGGAAAGATCCTGCTCCGGATGGCGGTGTGCCAAACAACTGGCAATCCAAGTTCGGTGGGCCTGCTTGGCAGTTCGATGAACAGACGGGACAATATTTCCTGACTTTATTTGATAAAACGCAGGCAGATCTCAATTGGGAGAATGAAGAAGTACGCAAAGCTGTACGGGATATGATCAAGTTCTGGGCCGAAAAAGGTGTGGATGGTTTCCGTATGGACGTGATCAACCTGATCTCCAAAGACCAGCGGTTCCCTGATGATGATGGTAGCGTGTCACCGGGTGATGGACGCAAATATTACACGGATGGACCGCGTGTGCATGAGTACATCACCGAGATGTACGATGAAGTATTCGGGCCTTACAACATGGTGACCGTAGGGGAAATGTCCTCCACAACACTGGAACATTGTATCCAATATTCGAACCCGGCTTCCCGGGAGTTTTCGATGACGTTTAACTTCCATCACCTGAAAGTGGATTATCCGAATGGTCAGAAGTGGGAACTGATGCCGTATGATTTCGAAGCGATGAAGCAGCTCTTTAGTGAGTGGCAGACAGGCATGCAAGCTGGTGGTGGCTGGAACGCGCTGTTCCTTAATAACCATGATCAGCCTCGGGCACTGTCCAGATTCGCCGATGATGGTGACTATCGTGCCGAGAGTGCGAAGATGCTTGCAACAACGATACACGGCATGCAAGGTACGCCTTATGTCTACCAGGGAGAAGAGATCGGCATGCCGAATCCGGTCTGGAATGACGTTAGTGAGTTCCGCGATATCGAATCAACGAACATGTACCGCCTGCTTCAGGAAGAACGGGGCAAATCTGCTGAAGAAGCATTCAACATTGTAAAAGAGCGTTCCCGGGACAACTCTCGGACACCGATGCAATGGAATGGAAGTAAGAACGCCGGATTTACTAGCGGAACACCTTGGCTTAAGGTGGATGAGCGGTATCCTTCCATTCACGTGGAACAGCAGCTGGCTGATCCAGATTCGATCTACTATCACTACCGCAAATTGATTGCCCTGCGTAAACAGGTTAACGTGTTGATCGACGGTCTATATGGACGATTGGACGATGCACACCCGAATGTATTCGCGTACGCACGGACCAATGGAAGTGAAACTCTGATTGTTGTATCCAACTTCAGTAAACGAGACGTCACGTTCTCGCTTCCGGAAGCGGTCTGGAATGATCACATTGCAGGCAAATCAGCAGAGTTACTCATAGGAAATACGGAGGCAGCCCCTGCGCTGACGCAGGAAATCTCTCTCAGTCCGTATGCATCCTATATGTGGCTTGTGCCACAACAGGACTAATCACATTTTATAAATAGGAAGTGACACTATGGCAATCGATAAAAAACAGGTTGAGGAGATCGTCCGGGCAGTCGGTGGCAAAGAGAATATTGAAGCTGCTACACACTGTGTTACACGACTCCGGTTTGCCTTGTACGATGAGAGTAAAGTGGATACTGAAAGTCTGGATCAGAATGATCTGGTTAAAGGTCAGTTCTCTTCCCAAGGACAATTCCAGGTCGTTATTGGGCCTGGTCTGGTGGATAAAGTCTATGATGAGATGATTCAGATTACCGGGGGAGATCGTTCTTCCAAGGATGATGTGAAGGCGGTTGCTGGTAAAAAGCAAAATCCAATCCAGCGAGCGATCAAAACACTCTCGGATATTTTCATTCCGATCTTGCCTGCAATCATTACGGCAGGTCTTTTGCTCGGGATTAACAATATTCTGACAGGTCCAGGCATTTTCTTTGATGGAAAATCACTGGTGGATGTTTATCCAGCCTGGAAGGATCTTGCGTCCATTATTAATACGATTGCAAGTACAGCCTTCACGTTCCTGCCAGCGCTAATTGGTTGGGCAGCTGTAAAAAGGTTCGGCGGCAGTCCGCTGCTCGGGATCGTGCTGGGTCTCATTCTGGTACATCCCGATCTGCTGAGTGCCTATGGTTACGCTGATGCTGTGAATAATGGCACGGTGCCAACATGGAATCTGTTCGGTTGGGAGATTGAGAAGATCGGTTATCAAGGGCAGGTTCTGCCAGTACTGGTATCGGCCTATCTACTTGCGAAGATGGAAATTTTCCTGAACAAAAGGGTACATGATTCGATCAAACTGCTGGTCGTTGCACCAGTTACGTTGCTGATTACCGGATTCCTGGCATTTACAATTATTGGACCGGTTACATTCGCCATTGCGAATGCAATTACTTCCGGCTTGATCTATGTTTACGATTCATACGCGGCGCTGGGTGGTCTGATCTACGGTGGTCTATACGCTTTGCTTGTTATCACCGGTATGCATCACACGTTCCTTGCGGTAGATGTTCAGCTCATCGGTAGTCAGGGCGGAACGTTCCTGTGGCCGATGCTGGCATTGTCCAATATCGCACAGGGTTCAGCGGCACTTGCGATGATGCTTGTCCTGCGTGAGAAGAAAATGAGAGGACTTGCGGCAACGTCCTCGGTATCGGCCTTCCTCGGGGTAACTGAGCCGGCGATCTTCGGAGTGAATATCCGTTACCGTTATCCGTTTATCTTTGGTATGGTCGGTTCTGCGATTGGTGGTGTGCTGCTGACGATGAATAATGTTCAGGCAACCTCCATCGGTGTAGGTGGCGTACCGGGATTCCTGTCGATTTTCCCTGACAAATGGGGTGTCTTCTTCATCGGCATGGCGATTGTCCTGGTTGTACCATTTGTACTGACCGTCCTTTTTGGCAGAGCCAAACTGAGAAAAGAAGATCGTAGTGCAAGCAATGAAACCGTTAATGAGCCTAAAGCGGCTACATCGCAGTCTGATTCAGGTGTTACCTCTTCAACTGCAAAAACAGATCCAAACCAGCGCACACGTAGTGCAGCTCAAGTAGGGGACGAAGCAGTGAATACGCTGGAAATCATGGCGCCATTAACAGGCCAGGCTGTGTCACTGGAGCAAGTACCTGATCCGGCTTTTGCTGAGAAACAGATGGGTGAAGGTGTAGCGATTGAACCTTCCGGCAACGTTGTTGTTGCCCCGTTTGATGCTCAGGTAGCTCATGTGATTAAAAGCAAACATGCGGTGATTCTTGAACACGCAAGTGGATTACAAGTCCTGATCCATGTAGGGATTAATACAGTATCCCTCAAAGGTGAAGGTTTCAACATGCATGTGGAAGCTGGCGAGCATGTAAAAGCTGGACAAAAGCTGTTGGAGTTTGATCGTAAGGTAATTGAAGATGCGGGATACCCGCTGATTACACCGATTATCATTCCAGATGGTCAAGATATGGTTGAGCGGGTGGAAGTCACGACAGGTGATGTTACAGCTAATCAAAATGGTGTGTTGAAGGTTCATTTGAAAGGTTAATTGAATACAACAACAAGAGGGGGCTGCGAGATGTGCAGCTCCTTTTTGCTGTTTGATCGTTATTTTCATGACGATCATGGTAAACTGTATATAAAATGGAAGAATCACATTTTTAAAATAATGGTGGTTGGAAAGGTTCTTCTGACAAAGCAAGCTGCAGGCATGTTCGAGTCGTGGCGTTCATATGGTGGAGAAAGAGTTCCTAGATCGATGAGGAGGAGAGCCATGACACGTATTGCGGTGATGGTCATTCACGGGCTGGGTATGCGGAAGGATGGGTACGCGGACAAGCTGATTGCTTGTTTGCATAAGGAATTGGACAAGGTAATGGTCTTGCCTGGAGCCTCCAAACAGATGCTGGATATCGAACCTGTATATTGGGCGGATGTATTTGAGGAGCGGGAAGAGGCGCTCTTTCAACAGCTCGTCAGCTCTCCGGGATTGAACTTTCAGGCGTTGCGCCGATTTGTCATCCACTACCTGGCTGATGCGGTTGCTTATCAACCGGTGGAAAATCAAGGCCATAACTACGATGCCGTACATCGAACGTTGAATCAGGCGATGCATACCCTTGCACAGCGTAATGGACCGGAAGCTCCGCTCTGTGTAGTTGCCCATAGTTTGGGCGCCGTAATCGCCAGTAACTTCTTCTACGATCTGCAATATCCGTCCAGTCGTATTCCTGAGGTTGTGGATGTGAACTCGGCCCTGGAGCGGGGGGACACGCTGACCCATTTTTACTCGTTTGGTACAACCCTGCCCTTATGGAGTTTGCGTTACCATGACTTTAGTTGTCCAATTCAGGTGCCCTCTTCCCATGTGAATCAGTACTATGCTGGGCTGGAAGGGGAGTGGGTGAACTTCTACGATCGGGATGATATTCTGGGTTATCCATTACGCCCCATTGATCCCGCTTATGAGAAAGCGGTCAAAGAAGACATTGAAGTGAACTCTGGCGGCGTGGCTATGAGTTGGAACCCGCTAAGTCATGGAGGGTATTTTTCCAATCGAAGTATGAATCGGAGAATGGCTCAGGGGCTCGCTCGAACCTGGACTTGGATAAATCGTTCATAATTAAGAGGTTCTATCTTCATCCCATCTTCTTGGTACTGAAAACCGGTCTTTTTGAACACGTATTGTAAGTACTATAAGTTTTAATCAGGAGGGAATATGTATGGAATGCAGGACAGGCTGTGCCGCATGTTGTATCGCGATTTCCATATCATCACCGATACCGGGCATGGTTCATGGCAAGCCGGCAGGTGTACGTTGTGTGCAGCTTACCGATGATAATCGCTGCGGAATTTTTGGCCAAAAAGATCGTCCTGCGGTATGCAGTGGATTGCAAGCTGAGGAAGAGATGTGTGGTAGCACCGATCAGGAAGCATTTGATATTCTAACTTGGTTGGAGCAAGAAACTGCACCAAAGGTAATATGAGTAGGTTGTTTTAATGAATTGGGATAATTATACTTAATAGGGAAGAAGGTTGATTAGGGAGAGGAGACGCGAATCCATGGGGCTTGTTAAACGTTTTGTATTGGTTGTAGTGAATATGATCGGAGAGTTATGGATGGGGTTTTACCGACGTAACTCGGATTATTATGACCATCAGACTTCGGAGTCCAAAAGTAAGATTGGCTATTATGCATTTATTATTGGGGCAACAGTGGTTACGGTGGGCATTGTAGGCTGGATGTACAACCGAATTTATTCATAAGTAGTCATTATGCTTAAAATTGAATGAAGCCAAATGTTGAAGTTAAGTCTGTACAAATAAAGAGAGTATCCGCAGGATGTGGCATCAAATGGATACTCTCTTTGGCATGGGATCGGGGCGAAATATGATCATTGAAGTGAGGGATCTGCTTTCTTTTCTTTTAACATATGTACAAGAATCATCTTCAGTACGGAAGAGACGATGAAAAAGATAAACAGGATGCGGAACAATTGATACCCGGATACAACCGAAAGATCGGCATTCACTTCATGTGCCATGATACTCATCTGATCCATCCCGCCAGGGGCCATACTGAGTAGTGAGGTTGCCGCGGAGAGGGAGAACACATTCATTAACAGATAACTCAATCCAAGCGCACCAACAATGAGCAGTACACTACTCATCACCGCTAGCGTGACTGTCTGTGTCTTGCGTTGCAACTGTTCCGGCTTGAGCATCAATCCAACGTGACTGCCAATCATCAATTGCGATACGTTTAAGAGGGAGGTTGGCAGACTGGGTGTGTGCATCGATGTACTTAATTGAACGACACACATGACAATCATGGGACCCAGCATAAAGGCCGTCGGAAATCGGAGTTTGCGTGCAACCCATGCACCCGCTACACAGAGCGGAGCATAGACAAGAATCTCCGGAAAAAGGGAACCCCACGTCGCTACGTCAATGAACGGATGATCCAAACCTCCACCTGCGGTACCTCCAATCCACGGACTGAACAGCAGGAACGGAACACAGAAGACAATCATGATCAGCCGGGTCACCTGCAAAAAGGTAACTAGCGTCAGATTGATGGATTTCATCTCTTCTGCAAGGGACACCATCTGGGATAGTCCTCCTGGAATGCTGCCCACCAGTAGGGAGGGGAAATCAAAGTCGGTTACCTTTGAAGCGATGTAGGCCGTAATTACACACAATCCGATTAACAGCAAGGTCATCAAAAGCATCATGGGAAGTTGTTGCAAAATGCCGTGAAGTGCCTCTTTTGTTAAGGTGAGTCCAATCGAATAACCAACAATCAGAATGCCATAGTCCCGAATGGAGGCAGGCCACATGAGGGGCCATTTGGCGACTTGGGAGCCAAGCAGCATAAATACCATTGGCCCGAGCAACCACGGGATTGGTGTATGAATGGCTGTGAACAGCAATCCGCCAAGAACAGAGACACCCAGACTAAGAAAAAACCGAAAGACAACGTGGGAACCAAGCTTGCGCATCAGTTCCATCCGTTTAGCCTACCGGTTGAATGAGGTGGTATGAGATTCAGGTATGCATTCAGGTTTAATGAAGGATTCATGTTCATGTGTGATCACTCCTGATGATGAGATACGTTGCGTTATCTGCGGAACAACCGGACTGCTACTGTTCAACTCATTAAGATCCTGCGAGAGCCGTAGCGGAAGGTTTGGGTTCTCTGAACATTACAAAGTACATCAGTGATGAAATAACATATAGACAGCCTGTGATGCTGAAAGTGATCGCGTAACCCCAATACGTTCCGTACGTGGTGACCAGATAGGATTGAACGGGTCCCATGGTCGCCCATCCAATCATGAACGAGGTCTGCATCAGTGAATTGGCAATGCCGCGGCGTTTGTCCGAGATCCGATCCACCAGTATCGCTGAATGAATGGGATTGGCTGCGTTCATCAATGCTTGTCTGAATAAGAAACTGAGCGAAGCGATGAACAACAGATTGGTGAAGCCTGTTAATAGAAGGAAGGGTAGCGACATGACCTGGAAAATGACAACGGCTCTTACGCTTCCGACCTTTGCCGCCAAGGTAGGACCAATCAGCATGGATACAATCGTCATAATCTGACCAAGTGCAATTAGTAAGCTCATGCCGCTCAGAGAAACCGAGAATCGATTGGTGAAATACAGATTCAGATACGGTACAACCAGTCCGGAACCTAATCCAATTAACAACTGAGTCACTATAAACTGACCAATCAGTCGGGAATCTTTTTTCTTCGTGATCGAATCGTCCGTGCTTGGGGTATTTGTTGAACTTTCTTTTAGATCCGCATTGGGTTGAAGAACGGGTTGCGCCGGAATCGTGGTCTGCGGAGCAGCCTTGCCTTCGGTTACAAATAACAGTGGAATAAATGCAGCTAGTGTTGCTGCACCACCGACAAATAAAACCGTCTGCAATCCGGTCACCTTGGCGAGTCCTGCCGTATGTAACAAATCTGCGATTACGCCGCCACCCAGGCTACCAAGCACCTGGGAAGCGAGCACAAGGGATGAATAATAACTGAACATTTTCAGCCGCTGGCTTTTCTTGACGTTTTCCGCCAGATAAGGAATGGCCAGTACTTGGAACACCCCAGCGAAAAGGCCAGAGAATACCGCGAACCAGATCAGTCCTGTAGCCGAATAATCGAAGGAGCGTCCGATCAGAAAGATTCCGCTGAATAACGCCCCGGTAATGAGTAATCGCTTGCGGCTGAACAGATCACCGCATAGACCGATAGGAACAAACATAATGGCTGTTGCGAGTGATTGAATACTTACAATCTGGCCGTTCATTGTATCATTATAGCCCAGACCCTGAATGTACAGATTGTACAAGACAGAGAACATGCCATTTCCGATCTGATACAGAATGCTAGCCAGGAAAAACAGTTGAATATTGCGGGACCAGCCGCGAATTTCATCATGAATATGTTGTAAAACTCTCAAGTGGTTCCCCCCAGTCTGCCTGTGCAGTGATTCCAGTTTAACAGGAAAGGGGAATTTGCGGAAGAATTGACCACTGTTTATTTTGGTTCAGGGGCATCAATCACACGAGCAATGACGAATCCATCGTAACCTTTGCTACCGACCGTTTGCAGTGCTGTAGCTTCAAGTCGAGGGTGATCCGCGATCAACTGCAGGAATGATCGAACGCCTTGAACTCTGGGGTCTGTACTGTTTGTGCGGATCACTTCACCTTCCCTGATGATATTATCACCAATAATAAGACTTCCCGGCCGAGTCAGTCGCAGGGCCCATCTCAAATAATCGGGATTACTCGGTTTGTCAGCATCGATGAAGATCATATCAAACGGTTCCCTGTATTCTTCCTGAACATCGGGAAGGGTGGTTAGGGCAGGACCAACTCTCAGGTCAACCTTGTGCATCAGTCCTGCTCGTGTGAGATTGGCTCGGGCCAAGTCTGCATGGTGTGATTCCGATTCCAGTGAGACGATGCGTCCGTGTTCAGGCAGCGCTCTTGCCATCCAGATGGTACTGTATCCACCCAATGTGCCGATTTCAAGTACACGGGATGCACCTTGGATTTGCAGCAGGAGTTGAAGTAACTTTCCTTGATTTGGTGTTACGTCATGAGCAGGGAGCCCAGCTTCGGCATTGCTTTGCAGTGTATGTTCCAGCAGGGAATCTGATGGAATCAGCAGATCGTTCATGTAGTCGTCAACTTGAGTCCAGGTATGCTGTAGGTTGGTCGTATTTATATTTTTCATGTTTACATGTTCCTTTCCTTGTTCCTTGTATTGGATTTCATATTTCAACTATAAATGGAGTAGATGTATAAATAAAATATATATTATGTATGTTAATATAACTTCAGGTTATGTATTTGACGTGGAAGAGGTGTAAACATGAATCTGCATGGATTACGATTATTTCATGCCATCGTGAGATATGGCGGGGTCACTCGTGCCGCAGAGGAACTAAATATTAGTCAACCTGCGGTATCTTCTCAGGTGAAGAAGTTTGAACGTGAATTGGGAATCCAGCTTTTTGTTTCGGAGGGAAGAAGACTGGTGCTTACGGATGCGGGGATACAGTTGACAGGTTATGCGGAACGTCTGTTCATGCTGGAGCAGGATGTCGAGAATTTTGTACAGGATTTTCGGGAGGGCAAGAAAGGACTGATCCGTCTTACGGCAACCTACTTGCCTTCGAATTTTCTGTTGCCGGGCTGGATTGCGCGGTTTAAGCAAATGCACGAGGATGTGGAGATTGTTGTGAGCACAACCAACACCAGGATGGCTTTTGACCAATTACTTCGTTATGAGGCAGAGATTGCAGTGTATGGTGGAAGTGGCATTACACATGCAGGTGTCCAATGGGATGAATTGTTTGACGATGAGATGTGGTTTGTTGTGCACCCTGACCATCCGTATGCGGGAAAAGAAATCGAGCTACATGAGATGATGGCAGAACCGTTCATCATGCGTGAAGAAGGCAGTGCCACGCGTGAGCGACTCGTCTCCCTTTGCACAACAAATAACCTGGCCGCTCCCCGCATTGCGCTTCAGTTCAACGGGCTGAACGAAACGATTAGTGCGGTGAAGGCAGGTTATGGGGCCAACTTTATATCTTCTTTGGTTGTGAACGAAGATGTGCAGCAAGGCAGGCTGGCACGTGTGTTTGTTCGAGGTGTACAGCTGAGAAATACGGTTGCCGTATGTACACGAGCCGGGGAGGTATTATCACCTGCTGCACAGCATCTGGTCAAGCTTATCCGCCAAGAAGCTACTTTGATGAAATAAATAGCGTGATTGTACTTAAAACAACTTAAAGTACGTGTTCAAAAAGACCAGTTTTCAGTATCCTAAAGCGGACTTTTGAACAGCCACTTGAACATGGACAGGTTACTTCTTCTATTATTAACTTTTATTAACCTTCACTTTGTTGTGAAGTTCCCCATGCATGTAATCGGGCGTATAGGGTTACGCCGCCAATGATCAGGACAGGAATCCAGACTGCAATCATGGGCACACGGTGGAATAACAATGCGGCTGCAATGACGCCGATCAAATAGATGACAACAGCACCTGCACGAAGGTAGGAGTCTGTAGACAAGGCTTTGGTTAACGATCGAATATTGGCATGTCGCAGCTTTTTGAGGATGTTTACGGTATCCTCAACCACAGCGGCCAAATTATTGGTGAGCACGGTTGTTGAGATGCCAGCAATGCCAATGCGGCGTGCCGCAGTTGTTTGCATCCCCATTGCAACGGCTAGGATGACAATTAACAGATAGGACAGTTGTTCTGAAAATGGACTAATCATGGCGATCGCGAACAGCAGGAGCAATATGCTTTCAACAGTAAATACAGCTGTGACCTTAGAAGACCAGCCATTTTTGGTCTGCACAGGTCCAACCATATGTGCTGCAATGGCATTGCCGGCAATAAAACCGATGAGAGCAAGCAATGACCGCAGCACGACAAATTCCTGAGCACGGGCAATGGCAATACCGAGCAGTACAATATTTCCCGTCATATTGGCTGTGAGCACATGCCCCAGTCCCAGATATCCGATCAGGTCCACCATTCCGGCAGACATGCAGAGTAGCAACATGGCGTATTTTTGGAGGGTGCTTTGATTCATCCTATCCGTCCTTTCAAAAAACGTAGCCCCTCCAGTATACAGCCATAACCCATGCATCTTCAAAATGAAATTCATCGCGCAAGACTTAAGGTGCAGCGAGCCAATCAAACATATTGTTCACCGCTGACTGATGTATTTTCTCGTGAAAATGATGATCCTGCCCGCCGTAGGCGTGAAATGTGACATCCGCACCTCGGCGCTTAAGCCAGTGATACATTCGGGTTCCGTGACTATAATTCACCTGTGTATCTGATGTACCATGCATGATTAGCACGGGACAAGATAGTTTGTTCGCTTTTGACAAGGGAGAGCGGGCGAGATAAGCTTCCGGAACTGCGCGTGGGGAACCTCCCAGCACACGTTTCAATGTGCGCCTCAGGTCGGTTCGCTCATGGTAAGTGCGTTCCACATCGGAGACACCGCTCCAAAGAACTAACTTATGTACTTTGTCCGGTCCCTCATTGTAGGCAGTTGCGGTATGTACAGCATTAATGGCTCCACGGGAGAACCCCATTAACGATATCCGAGTTGGGTCGACAAAAGGTAAACGCTGTATCAACCGGTAACCGGCATGCACATCTTCGGCATCTCTTCCGCCATACTCGTCACGCCCCTCACCGCCTTCGTTGCCACGATAGGATGGGGCGAACACGATATAACCTTTATGTACAAATTGCTCAAGCCAAACGGTATTTACCCCGCCATAGCTGCCAAGTCCACCGCGACAATAGATCAGCACCGGCCACTGTTCTTGTGTGGGAGTGATATCATGCATGTTTGCAGCAGGGTAGTGGCTGGCGAGTGGTTGCAGATGTAGAGACTTATGTATGGAAGCGAAGCCTGGGAAGGAAGAGGAGACAGAGCCGGGATGAGAAGTTTCATATGTCGTGATATCAGGTAATGAACAACCTTGTGGCAGGTATAAATAAGCTTTAACTCGAAGTGTGTCGGATGAATACGTCACTTGATAGAGCAGGAAAATCAACCTCTTTCATCGGTAATAACAGGCCAAATGACAGGGATGCTTCTATAGGATGCGCGTAAAATAAGTTCCCATACCTTCCAGGCTGAATCGCCAGCCCAAATGTGAGAAATTCGTTTATTGGCTCCATATGATTTATAATGGTTCAGGAGACATGTGGATTGACCGCTTGTTCTCATATTCATAAAACTAATTTTAGTGTGCAGAAAGAAAGGGAGAAAGCCATGATGAACGCTCCACATCCAATCGATCAATTCAAGAAATTCAAATATGAAATTACCAGATTTATGATGATCTATAAATTTGCTCTGGATCAAATGGAGACCAAGATTGAAGTCCTGAAGGAAGAATTCCAGTCTCTGCATGATTACAGTCCAATTGAGCATACAAAGTCCAGACTGAAATCACCTGAGAGCATTATGAACAAGATGTTCCGCAAAAATCATGAGTTAACGTTTGAGAGCATCAAGCAAAATATCAAGGATATTGCCGGGGTACGGATTACATGTTCCTTTATCTCCGATATCTATCGCATTAAGGATATGCTGTGCAACCAGAGTGATCTGCGTGTACTGGAGGTCAAAGACTACATCGAGAATCCGAAGCCAAACGGCTACCAAAGCCTTCACCTTCTGGTGGAAGTGCCTGTGTACATGTCCAATGGTGAGGAACGAGCATGTGTGGAGATCCAGATCCGAACAATCGCGATGGATTTCTGGGCGAGTCTGGAGCATAAGATTTTTTATAAATACAATAAGGATGTTCCCGAGCATTTGACGAGAGAGTTAAAGAGTGCGGCAGATTCGGCAAATGCGCTGGATCAACAGATGGAGCGACTTCACCGGGAAATTCAGGAGATTAAGGACGCCGATAACGAGCGGGATGAAGAAGAACTGCGCCGTATTATTATTAACAATCAACAGTTCACACTGCCGTCCAACTTGCTCAAGCTGTTGGGTAGCAGGGAGTAGTATTTGATGAAAAGTACAACAGCTTCATTGAACACAAACTCCACATCTCGTGTACGGATGGCTTTAATTCTGGGGACACTGTCGGCCTTTGGGCCGTTGTCCCTGGATATGTATTTACCCGCATTGCCCACGCTGGCTGATGAGTTTGGTTCATCTACTTCGTATGCTCAACTCAGTCTGACGGCGTGTATGATTGGACTTGCGGTTGGACAGTTGCTTGCCGGACCTCTAAGTGATATACGTGGTCGGCGAACACCGCTTATTGCAGGGCTTGTGCTCTATACTATCGCCTCCATACTTTGCCTGGTCAGCCCGACGATGGGCTCTTTTGTTGTGCTGCGGTTCATTCAAGGTGTAGCTGGAGCAGCAGGGATTGTCATCTCACGCGCAATCGTCAGAGACGTATATTCGGGCCCGGAACTGACACGGTTCTTCTCTCTGTTAATGCTGATTAACGGCGTAGCCCCGATTGCTGCACCAATCATTGGTGGACAATTGTTGACGTATACGTCGTGGCGCGGCGTATTTATTTTGCTTAGCCTCATCGGAATACTGACGCTGTTGGCTGTCATTTTCGGTCTTGGAGAGACCTTGCCTTCCAACCGCAGATCAAGCGGAGGATTGAAGCAGACATTACTTACGTTTCGCCAAATCGCGGGGGATCGTCAGTTTATGGGTTATGCGTTAACCCAAGGATTTGTAGCTGCTGGCATGTTTGCGTACATATCAGGTTCACCGTTTGTGCTTCAGAAAATATACGGGGTATCCCCGCAAATGTTCAGTGTATGCTTCGCCATTAACGGGTTAGGCATTATTCTGGCCAGTCAGATTGCCGGTAGACTTGCAGGAAAGGTATCAGAGAATCGCCTGTTAATCGCGGGGCTGCTAACCGCGGCGCTCGGAGGAACTTCATTGCTTATCGCCATTCTGGCTGGAGGTAATCTAATCTCTGTACTGATTCCGTTATTTCTGGTGGTATCCAGTGTTGGGTTGGTCAATACCGCGTCCTTCGCCTTGGCGATGGCCAATCAGGAGAAGTCGGCAGGCAGTGCTTCTGCGCTTATTGGTGTGATGACGTTCCTGTTCGGAGGTATTGTCGCTCCCCTCGTAGGTCTCGGGGGAGAAGGCACAGCTGTGCCAATGGGAATCGTTATTGCGTGTGCGGATCTCGGTGCCTTGGTGATTTACTTCCTAATGGTCAGTAAAGGCAGGAAGCGCCAGAACGATCAAGTGTTGAGTTAAATGTACTGATTATGTACACCTTGCGTTTATGGAGTCTTAGTAATGTAAAGGTGCATCTGGATAAAAGGACGAAAAAGAGCCTCACTTGGAAGGAATCTTGCTTCCAAGTGGGGCTCTTGCTGTAGGTAAGGACAGGTTTAGCAGAGCGCAAACAAAATCTGTGTATTGGACAGTATACCTGGCGTGAGGAATGGATAGAAGTACCCCACCACAAAACCAAACAGATTAATCGCAGGCCACATCAGGTAGACATCATTGTATGTGAAGACAAGGGACCATCGGTTGTAACAAAAGTTGGGCAGCGCACGTTCTTCGTTATCTCGTGGTGCCGCTGCACCAGTCTGTGCAAATTGCACAGCTTGAGTGAGACTTTGCGGCTGTTGCTGGAGGAAGAGCGGAAGCAGACCCGGGCTGCTTTTGATCAGGTTATACAGAAAAAGCATTTCTGCCGGAGGCTGACCTACCGGACGAGGATAGGCACTAAGCAGGGTGGGCAGATTGCCTTGCGCCAGTTGCGCAGGTACGCCCGATGCTGTACCCGGGAATGTACCCGGAATGCCTCCGGGGATATAGGGACCAGGTCCTCCGCCTGGAATGTATGGAGGATAGGAGCCTTGACCGCCAGGTGTACCTGGAAACGTCTGACCACCCGGTATGCCGCCACTGCCACCACCTGGGAACAGTGGAGGCAGTTGAAAGGAACGGTCTTCTCCATAACTTAGATAAGGGTTATATTCGTAATACATGTACAGAACATCCTTCCTGTCGTCGTATTCTGCATTCAGCATATGGCGGCATCCGCCTATATGTGAGTGCCGTCAAGAAGATTTTATATGATTGCCTCGCCCATAATCGAATTGACAACTGAACTGATAACAATTATCATTGTCAATGGAATCGGACAAATGTACATACGGATATTATATGTATCAATAATAGTATCAATATTTTTGAACGTAGATATCTGTCATAATAACGCCTAATGAGGTGTTCATATTGAAAGGGGTTAATACAGTGTTTAAGAGAAATAGAAAGATGATCATGCTTCTGATTACGGTGATGGTCATGTCCATCTGGTTGGCCGCGTGTGGAGCGAAGCCTGCAGAGAACGGAGCAGCAGGAGAGAACGACACAACAACGGAGACAGAGACGCAAACAGAAGCCGCTACAGAGCGCACATTAACAGATGCTATGGGACATGAAGTAACCATCCCAGCTAATCCGGAGCGTGTCATCGCGTCTTACCTGGAAGACCACCTCGTTACACTCGGTGTTAAGCCAGCAGCACAGTGGTCCATCAACAACGGCAGTGGTTTGCAGGATTATCTGCAAAACGATCTGAACGGCATACCCGGCATTGCAAGTGATCAACCTTTTGAAGCGATGGCCAGTTTCTCCCCAGACCTGATTATTATGGGCTCTGAAAGTACTGTTGAAGGAGAGAAATACGAACAGTACAACAAAATTGCTCCTACTTATGTTCTCGGAGATGAGGTTAATAAGGATTGGCGCCAAGCTCTGCTCAAGATTGGTGAAATTCTGAACAAATCGGATGTAGCACAGAAGGCGTTAGACAATTATGATGCCAAAGCAAAGGAAATTAAAGAAAAAGTAACTGCTGTTACAGGAGGAACAAAATCGGCCGCCGCGTTGTGGTTATTTAATAACAAGTTTTATGTTGTAAGCAACAATGTTTCCAGTGGTGAAGTGATGTACAATGAACTTGGATTTGCAGAGCCTAATGTCGTGAAGGAAGCATCCGCGAAGGCAACGGGTAACTGGTCTGAGATTTCATTGGAAAAGATCGCGGAAATGGATGCAGACTATCTGTTCCTGGTAAACAGTGATAGGGGAGCAGGCTCAGAAGCGCTGCAAGATGCCGTATGGCAGAGCATCCCTGCTGTGAAGACAGGTAATGTGTTCGAATTTGAAAGCACAAGCAGTTGGTTGTACAGTGGTGTTCAAGCAAATACGCAAATTCTGCAAGATATTCAAAGTAGTATTGTGAAATAACACCAAAATATATACGAAGCAGTCGTTTAAACGCTTTGATGCCATGAGCATTAAGGCGTTTTTTGTTTTTTGAACAGATATGGATATATAATAACGAGGAAGCAATGTAAGTGAACCACGTTTAACGTAACATGAGCAGGGAAGGGGATATTTACATATGTATACATTGGATCCACGTGAAATAACGGGAAGAGACAACTATAAACTGATGAGTGGTTCGGTGGTACCACGTCCAATTGCTTTTGTGACGACACTTTCAGATGAGAATGGTGTAATTAATGCAGCGCCTTTCAGTTTCTTTAATGTGGTTAGTTCGGACCCACCGCTGTTATCCATATCCATTGCACGTAAAGACGGTATCATGAAAGATACTGCTCGTAATGTGCTTGCTCATCAAGAACTGGTCGTGCATATCTGTGATGAAGCAATCATAGCAGAAGTGAATGAGACAGCAGCCATACTGGAACCCCACGAAAGTGAGCTTGATCGGACAAAACTCACTACAGTGCCAAGTATCAAGGTTACTGTGCCAGGAATTCAGGAAGCACTCATTCGGATGGAGTGTGAGCTGTATCAGCACATCCCGATCACGAATGATGAGGGCAAACCGGTGAGTGACCTGCTGCTGGTACGCATTGTGCAGTATCATTTCAGCGAACAAGTCTACAATCCGGACAAGGGCTATATCCTGATGGATCATTTGAAACCAGTCAGTAGACTGGCGGGTAATGATTATGCCAAACTTGGGGAGAGATTTACTATAGTTCGGCCTGAGTAGTTCTGACAGATCGAATATGTAATATGTAATATAGGAACGGGTTTAATCCGGTAGCAAAGGCGGACAGCACGTGCGAAACTCGCATATGTTGTCCGCTTTTGCTTGTTAATATGAACATAAACAGGACAGGTAGTGAATAGACTTGTACTATATCCTGCACACATGTCATATGAACCTATTTTATATATAGGTTGTTTAAAAAGCCTACTTTTGAACACGTACTATAAGGAGGTTAAGCCGATGAACCAGCTTGAGGCAACTACTGGGGCAAGTATTATGGGAATAGGAACGGCGTGGCCTACCCACCGTATTGAGCAAAAGGATGTGTCTGCCCGTCTCGCGCAAGCGCTGGAACATGAGCCAGATGCGAGAAGATGGGCCAAACGAATCTTTAATCAGTGCGGTGTGGAGACTCGGTATACGTGTGAACCGAATCTGCTTGAGCCTGTTGATTCTTGCCGATATTTACCCTTTACCAATGCGGACGAGGTTCCGACTACATCCGAGCGTATGGGCAAATACAAAGCTGCTGCTGTTCCACTTGGTCTCGAGGCGGCCGGACAGGCCCTTCAGGATGCAGACGTAACCTCCTCGGAACTTACACATCTCATTACGGTGAGTTGCACGGGGCAATTCCTGCCCGGACTTGATGTTCGGCTGATCCAACAGCTTGAACTGTCACCGCAGATCAACCGGATTCCACTGGTGTTTCAAGGATGTGCAGCGGGTCTGAAGGCGATCCAACTGGCGAATTCCATTGTAACGACAGATCAGAAGGCTACGGTTCTCATCGTGTGTGTGGAACTATGTACACTTCACTTTCAGCCATCTGCCAAACGGGATGACCTGTATGCTGCATCTTTCTTCGGAGACGGTGCCTCTGCCTGTGTTATTGGTGCGTCCGGAACAGACCGCAATGAATGTTTTCGACTGGGCCGAGGGCACTCAACGCTGCTCCCGGATTGTGCAGAAGAAATGATCTGGGAAGTGGGCAATACAGGCTTTGATCTCTACCTGTCACCACAGATTCCGAAGCTGCTTGGTTTGCATCTCGGTCCAGAGGTAGAACGGTTGCTGGAGGGGAGCGGTTTACCGGAAATATGGGCAATCCATCCGGGAGGCAGAGGCATCGTGGATGCCGTTCAGAAGCTGTATCAGTTGACAGATGAGCAGGTCTCCTACAGCCGAAACATCCTGCGGGATTATGGCAATCTGTCGTCCGTGACGATTCTTTTTGTTCTTCAAGCCATCCGCGAGGATTACAGACAGAAGGAAAAGCATTCCAGTGGGATAGCGCTGGCCTTTGGCCCGGGACTGACGGCAGAGTTACTTCCTTTTACATACATCCCTGCCCCCATTGCGAACAGAACACCTGTGAATCATGGCATTCAATAGTTCACGAACCCGAGTGAAGGAGATATACACCGCAAGTGTATGAATGTGCTTAGATCTTACCGATGAACATAATCGAATGACTAATCTGATCGCAGAGGAGCTTAGGTATGGGTTATCGCAGACTTGCTGCCTTCATCAGCCGATATCCGAGGTTCATTATTCTCTGCTGGGTATTTATCATCGGGATGTCAGCGGTCTGGGCGTGGAAGTTACCTGACATAGTTCAGGATCACGGATTAAAACGGGTTCACGGGGATGCGCAAGCAGTTGATGCTGTTCTGGAGGACGAATTCGGTTCTCCTGCTGATCCGGTTATTCTGGTTTTTGAGAAAAAGGAAAATACCTCGCCGTTACAGTTCAGGCAGTGGATCAAGGATCGTTTGACACAGGTTCAAGTGTTGCCTGCGGTAACCTCTATCACGTCCCCTTTGGATGCTAGCGAAAGGGTGACGCTTAAAGACCATAGGGCATATTCCCTTGTGAAAATGGATGTGCCCGCGCATCAGATGGGTCCCCCACTGGAGCAGTTGCGCGCCGTGCTGGAAACAGACGGTCCAGGTACGGTGCAATTGACGGGGAAGGCAGTCGTGCAGCAGGATGTCAATAATCTGAGCTTTCGTGATCTGGAACGGGCAGAGATGGTGGGCCTGCCGATTGCCCTGATCGTTTTGTGTTTTGCATTCAGGGGGCTATATGCTGCATTGATTGCTGTCATGATGGGGATCAGTGCTGTGATTACTGCGATGGGAGTCACGACACTCCTTGGTTATCATCTGGAATTGTCCAACTTTATCATTAATGTGATTCCCATGGTGGGCATGGCACTGAGTATAGATTTTGCCCTGATCATCCTGAGCAGGTACAGGGAAGAAGTTCAGCGGGCCTATGAAGATGAAGGCGAAGCTAATGTTCTGGGTAGAAGTCTGGATATGCAAAGCGAGATACTTCAGCGAACATTACGTACAGCAGGCAGAGCAGTGTTGTTCTCGGCAGCTTGCGTGCTCCTTGGGCTGCTGGGTTTGCTCTGGATCAGACTGCCAATGTTTCTGAGTGTCTCCTTGGGGGCCATTATTGTTCTGCTCCTATCGCTATTGTTAAATGTTACGCTGCTGCCAGCTCTACTGTCACTGTCTGCGGATCGGGTCTTCAAGCGAAAGTTAGTCCATTCGTTGCCCAGACGCTCGGTCTGGCATCGATGGTCAGCATTGGTCATGAAACGACCAGTCAGTATGGCCATTGGAGGTACGGTTGTGCTGCTCCTGTGTGTTTATCCAGTGACCCGGCTGGAACTGTCCGTCCCGGATGCTTCTTCACTCCCAGAGAGAATGGAGTCCCGCCAGGCAGCAGAGCAGTTGCAACATGATCTGGGGCAAAAGAATACCTCCGCCATCGAGATCGTGATTGGCGGACAGCAGGAACTGTTGACTGCCTCTCACTGGCAGTTGGCCTACAACAAAGCCCGTCAACTACTGCAGGACTCAGACGTATTGAGCATTGTTTCACCATGGGGCCTATTACAGCCGAATCAAAATGACTCGCGGAGCCTTTTTCAAATTCCACCGTCGGCGCTCACTCCTTCCATAGAAGGCAAGGAGTCAACAAGGACGGCATGGCTGCGTTCAACGGTCTCTGACCATTCCATACGATTGATAGCCACCGTGCACGGGGAGCCTGGGTCGGAACAGGTTGCAGACTGGCTTGAACGAATAAGGAATAGCGATTATGCACCAGGTTTCAACAACGTAAAACTACGTTATGGCGGGGAAGCTGCCAAGCAGCATGAAATAATGCAGGAAGTCACAAGTCAACTGCCCAAAGTGCTGGTATTTGTAGTGGTCACCAATTATCTTGTGTTACTGGCGGCATTCCGATCGATGCTCATTCCAACCAAGGCAATTCTGATGAATCTGCTCAGCTTAGCCGCTTCATTTGGCATATTGGTGTGGGTGTTCAATGAAGGACATCTGGGGATGGAGCCGTCAGCGATTGCCATTATGATTCCTGTATTCATTGCAGGATTGGTGTTTGGCATATCCATGGATTATGGCGTGTTTATGCTGAGCCGTATTCAGGAAGTGTATAGACGAACCGGAGACAGTGATGTGGCTGTACAGCAGGGATTGGCTTCTACAGGTCGTTTGGTTACCTCAGCAGCGGCAATTCTGCTTGCGGTGACCATACCGTTTGCCTTTGCTGAAGTCGCAGGTGTGAGGCAGTTAGGGATCGGAATCACGGCAGCGGTGTTGATTGACGTTACATTAATCCGTCTAATACTGGTACCTGCATTGATGAAATTAATGGGTAGGTGGAACTGGTGGCTGCCAGGTCAGATGAAATGAAGGGTATTTCCGTAACCTGTCTTCAGGTTGGAGATATCCTTTTTTTGGCTAGAAATCGTGTGATTCCATTCAAAACAGGCAAACATGTTCAATTCATGGGTGACATAGATGTTCTATAATGGATGGAATTAATTCCATATAACAGTCTTTTATCTACGTTATCCTATGAAAAACAGGAGGGACACAGGCCCATGTCTGATATTGAAGCCTATCTACAACAACAAACGAATCTTCGTGGTCGTTCCGCGTATCATGCAGATCAACCCCTGGAGTTATGGCACAGTCAGTTACGTACTCGCGTGAAAGAACGGCTGGGCGGTTTCCCTACGATGGCGGCAGCACTGAATCCTGTCTTACTGGAGCGCATTACATGTGACGGATATATTCGGGAGCGGATTGAAATCACGACCTATGCAGGACTTCGCATGCCAGTGTATTTATTAATTCCGGGTGATGGAAGCATTATCGAGAACAAGAGACCTGCTATCGTTGCTTGTCATGGGCATGGCTACGGTAGCCGAGAGATATCGGGTATGGAACCGGATGGGTCACTACGGACAGGAGAGCCCGGATTACACAAGGACTTTGCAGTAGCTCTTGTGAAGCGTGGTTATGTGGTTGCGGCTCCAGAGCTGCTCGGATTTGGTGATCGAAGACTGGAAGAGGACCGCGATGCGCCACCAGGGGTAAGCTCCTGTACGAAGATTGCTGCGCATCTGCTTATGGTGGGGAAGACCCTCGCCGGTCATAGGGTGTATGAAACAACACGTGTATTGGATTATATATCGACTCGGCCAGAAGTGGATTCGGAGCGAATTGGAAGCATGGGTATCTCGGGCGGTGGGCTGGTGACTGCATTTACAGCCGCGTTGGATGAACGGTTCAGGGCAACTGTGGTAAGCGGTTATGCAAATACATTCCAGGGCAGCATACTGGATCGGAACCATTGTCTGGACAACTATGTGCCAGGTATCCTGCGTGAAGCGGAGTTGCCGGATCTCATCGGCCTGATTGTGCCTAGGCCACTTTTTATTGAAGCTGGAAGTGATGATCAGGTGTTCCCCATCCATGCAGCGAGAGAGGCGTATGAGCGTTTGACACACATATATGAGCAGGCGGGAGCAGAAAAATCGCTGGATGCGGATTTCTTTATAGGTGGACATGAGATTAGCGGAGCGAAAGCCTATGACTGGCTTGACCAAGTTCTGTGAAGCTGAGGCTTATTACCATCTATATAAGTTGAACTAATCATTTACACGATAACGGAGAAGATAGAAAAAACCTGAAAAAGCGAAGCTACAAGCTTTCTGCAAGAAAGCTACTTCGAAAGCATACACTTCGCCTAAAAGCTTTCTTAAAGAAAGCTACATCGGAAGCATACGCTATCACCGGATTTTCCCTTGAGAAAAGGGAATCGAAAAATCTGGGGATAACAGCGATTGGAAGGTTATTCTGTCTTCGTAGAGTCTGTGTAAATAATTTTTAGTTCAACTAGAGCGTGTCTTCAAATTGAACGTGTCTGGAGCAGGGCACGGAGCGGGAGCGCTAACGACCCTGTGACGTCTTATTCAGCGATTTGAAGCGCCCGCAGCAATCTAAGGAATCTGAAACACGCTATATTGGAATAAGCAGTCGTTTACAGCTTGTTTATTAGGTGAATTTGGTTAATAACGTGTCTCAGGTTCCTTACAAAATAAAAGGAGGACTCGAAGGCTAAATAAGACTTCCTCGGTTCCTTAGAAAAACTTCTGGACAATTCGCCAGGATCAGCAATTCTTGACTTCAAGCTGTTGGACCCTGACATCCTTCAACGTATTGCATGCCTAAGTTTGAAGACACACCCTAATATAATTCTGATTCGAGAGGAGAATTCAGTGATGAAATGGTCAATATCGGTAAAGCTTCTGCTCTGTCTTGTTCTGTTTGCGAGTACAATGGGCATCGGTTTGGGAAGCGGTGGAGGGCGAGTCGCCGAAGCGGCAACAGACAATTACAGATTTGATTTTGGTTCGGGTGGTGTTGAGAGCGGTTACACAGGCGTGTCCGCAGGAGATGCTTATACGCCTATGAAAGGTTATGGCTTCAACACACCTGCACAGATGAGGAATGTGTCTGCCTCAGGAAGCGGGGTTAAGAGTGACGCTGTGCAGTTTCTGACTTACGGCACCAAGAGTACCAATACCTTCAATGTGAATCTGTCCAATGGTCTCTATGAGGTCAAAGTGGTTCTGGGCAATACAGCCAGAGCGAGTGTGGCTGCAGAAGGTGTCTACCAGATCATTAATATGACGGGCAACGGGGCAACGGACCAGTTTCAAATTCCGGTGACTGACGGGCAATTAAATCTGCTGGTTACAGAAGGAAAGACAGGAACGGCCTTCACACTTAGTGCACTCGAAATCCGGAAGTTATCCAATCAGACCGTTACCAACCGCACAATCTACATTGGTGGTGACTCAACAGTTTGCAATTACTATCCGCTGGGTAGCAGTGTACAAGGAGGTTGGGGACAGCTGTTTCCGTCCTATGTGAACAATTCCACCTTCCAGGTTCGAAATATGGCGTCAAGTGGTCAATTTGCGAGAGGCTTCCGCGATGATGGTCAGATGGAAGCGATTCTGAAGTATATCAAGCCGGGAGATTATTTTATTTTGCAATTCGGAATTAACGATACCAATGCCAAGAATAATACAACGGAGGCGCAGTTCAAGGAGATTATGCGGGATATGGTACGTAAGGCGAAGAACAAAGGAGCAACGGTGATCCTCTCCACGCCTCAGGGCCGGGCAACAGACTTTAATACAGCCAATGTACATCAAGCGGAGAACCGCTGGTACAATCAATCCACACGTGCACTCGCTCAGGAAGAGGGAGTTACCCTTGTTGAACTGAACAAGCTGAGTTCTGCCTATTTCACGTCTATTGGTCCTGCGGCAACACTTGCTCTATATATGACAGGGGATAGTCTGCATCCGAATCGTCAAGGGGCTGCGGAGCTTGCACGTATTGTGGCTGCGGATATGAGAAGACAGGGACTGAGTGGATTCTGACTATGCTATGCTACTTAATCTGTCTGCATAATCAGTGCTTGATATGATCCGTGTATGCAAAATAAAAAAATACCCCCGGGAATATGCCGCAAAACGAGCGGTTGATCCCTTGGGGGTATTCGTTATGCCTAGGCTTGGGATTATTCCATCATATCCTTGGCCTCATGGTTCACCTTTTTCCCTTTTAACAAAGGTTCCAGTTCATCTTGAACGCTCTGCTCCCACAGCGGTACATCTGTGCGATAGGCGGCCCGTCCGTTCAGATGTCCGGCCACCGGAGCCGTGATGAATACAAACAGGATACCAAGCAACAAGCGGGCACTGATATAGTTATCGAAGTACCAGAAGTAGAAAAACGTAGCGCTTAATACACAGAATACTCCAAGTGTCATACTTTTGGTTGCGGCATGGGCTCTCAGATATACATCAGGCAGACGAATAAGTCCGAATGCACTGAGCGCACTGAGTAGTGCACCGAGCAGTACGAGTAGACCTATAGCGGTTTCAGTGGTTACTTTAACGATCTCCATCATTTTTGAATACCGCCCCCCGTTCGATATAACGTGCAAATGCCACTGTACTTAGAAAGGCCAGAATACCAATCAGCAAGATGATATCCAGATAGGCTTGGGTTTGCAGCATCATCGACAGAACGGCAACGATGGCGATTACATTGATACCGATGGTATCCAGTGCCGTGATCCGGTCAGCCATGGATGGTCCCCTAAGCACCCTGTACAAGCAACCCAGAATGGCTAAGGAGAGAATGAGCAATGAGATGAACAACAGTGAGGATAACATTAACGCGTCACCTCCATAATTGCTTTTTCGAATGTATTTTGGATATCATCTCTCATTTTCTGTTCATCCTTGATATCCAGTGCGTGAATAAACAGTTTGCGTTGATTACCCGAGATCTCAAGCGGCAGAGAACCTGGTGTCAATGAGATGAGTAAGCAGAGCAGAGTAACCTCCCAATCCGAGGACAATTGAGTTTTATACGTAAAAATACCGGGCCTTATATCGAGCTTTGGCTTGATAATCTGGCGTATAACCTCAATGCTGGCTCGCACCAGTTCCTTGAAAAGCAGTGTAATCAGTTTGAAGATGGCCCAGACCCGCACAATATAGAAGCGCTGGGGGAAGAATCTGCGCATCCCCCCGATGAGAAGCAGTCCAAGCAGGTAACCTATGAGAAAACCAACACCATTCCAGGCATTGTTCAGAAACATCCATACAAAGGCAATGATAAGATTCAGTACAATCTGAAAGGCCATAGACATCTACTCCTTCAATACGGCATCAATATAAATATTGGGATGCAGTAGAATATCGCCTGCGCGGGAGGTTAATTGGAACATACCTTCAGCCCCCACACCCATTACGATGATGAATACAAACAGAATTCCGGCAGGAATCAGCAGGCCGTTCACCGCGTAAGGGCGTCTTGTAACCCCGGCAGGCGGTTCGCCCCAGAACGCTTGTATGAAGATGCGTAGTACCGAATATAACATCAACAAGCTCGAAAGCACCGCAATGCCGGTAAGACCATATAAGCCTGCCTGCAAGCCTCCTTCAAAGAGAAGCAACTTCCCTGGAAATCCACTAAATGGCGGCAAACCTGCCAAGGCAAGTGCGCTAATGAAGAACATCCAGCCGAGCAGCGGATAGCGATGGATCAGCCCGCCCATGTTGTCGAGTTTGGATGTTCCGGC
The DNA here is from genome assembly GCF_001908275.1 of Paenibacillus xylanexedens. Classification (NCBI taxonomy): domain Bacteria; kingdom Bacillati; phylum Bacillota; class Bacilli; order Caryophanales; family Paenibacillaceae; genus Paenibacillus; species Paenibacillus xylanexedens. The sequence goes on from NZ_CP018620.1 coordinate 3,717,535, forward strand.
AACAGCGATCAAAGCACCGCCGAGCAGGAAGAGCAATGTTTTGATCAACATATCATGCAGCATATAGAAGAGCAGCCCCTCCAGTGCAGGGCGACTGGCCGAAGCCATACCAAAAGCGACAAAACCTACACCTGCGACTACGTTGTAAATGAGAATTTTGTTCACATCGCGGTATGAGATCGCACCGATGACACCAAGGACCATCGTTGCACCAGCCATCCATCCGATCAGTGTATGGAAGAAATCAGGATCATGATAGAAGATTAGTGTGAATGTTCGCACAATTGCGTACAAGCCAACTTTGGTGAGCAATCCTGCGAACAATGCAGTGACGACAGCAGGTGGTGCAGCATAAGAGCCCGACAGCCAGAAGAACAGGAACAGTCCGGCTTTGATGCTAAATACGATTAGGAAGAGTACGGCAATTAAGGTAATAACCCCGCTCTGTCCCACTTCAGCAATTTTTACGGACAAGTCTGCCATGTTCAATGTGCCAGTAATAGAGTAGAGGAAGCCGATGGAAGCGACAAACAGTGCTGAAGAAACGATGTTAATCAAGACATATTTAATCGTTTCACGCAATTGTCTTTCCGTACCTCCCAATACGATCAGTGCATAGGAAGAGATGAGCATCAGTTCAAAGCTGACAAACAAATTGAACAAATCTCCAGTTAGAAATGAACCGTTAACTCCCGCAATCAGGAAATGAAAGAACGGATAGAAGTGGTGCTCTTCCCGCTCCTTGTTCACACTGCGGAAAGCATACAGTAGACACGCCAGTGCAATGATGGAAGCGGCTACGACAAGTAGCGCCGACACCATATCCGCAACAAGCACAATACCATAGGGAGGTGCCCACCCACCCATATTAAGCGTTAGAACTCCAGTCTGTGCTACCCGCGTAATGAGTATCGTTGACACCGCTGCTGTAAACAAAAGTCCAATGACACTAATGATCCGCTGGATATTTGTTTTTCGGAAAAATAGCAGAGCCAGAACACCTGTAATCAAAGGCAACAGAATCGGCAGAACGACGAGATTATTCATATGGGCGCCCCCTTACTTCTTCCATATCGTCTGTTTTTAACTTCAGATAAGAACGATAGGAGAGAACAAAGAAGAACGCAGTGAGGCCAAAATTAATAACAATTGAAGTTAGTATCAAAGCCTGAGGAAGTGGATCGACATAACGTTCAGCCATCTCCCCAAGCAGTGGTGGTGCCCCAGTTTTGAGACGTGACATGGTGATCAAGAGCAGATGCACGCCATGGGTTAGTATGGACATGCCAAGTACGATGCGGAGCAGGCTCCGCGACAAGATTAAAAAGACGGCAACCGCAAACAGAATGCCAACGGCTACACACATCAATATTTCCATATCAGCGATCCTCCCCGATCTGTAGAATGATGGTCATGGTGACACCCAGGACAGCGAGATACACGCCAAGATCAAACAGCATGGCCGTGGCGAGTTCTGTTTCTCCCAGCAAAGGAAGTTCGAAATAACCGAAGGTTTGACTTAGGAACGGGACTCCGAATATAAATGAACCCGCACCCGTAAGTAAGGCTATACCCAATCCGATCCCTGTGAGAACACGGAAGTCAACGGGTAACGCTTTGCGTATTGTATCAGTACTGAATGCCAGGGCAATCAATACGAGCGCTGCCGCTGTGACCAAGCCGCCGATGAAACCTCCGCCCGGATTATGGTGACCTGCAAAGAAGAGATGCATGGCAAACGTCAGAATGATGAACACAACGACCTTGGTGGTCGTTTGCAGCAATACATCATTACTCTGCAAGGGGACAGTATCCCACGAGGATGAGCTGCGTTCCCGGTTACCATACTTTTTCGTATTGTCTGTTTCATCATCCAGATCGGGCTCGGAATCCTTAGTTTCGTCTTTCTTACGGAACTTCAAGCGGGCTCCGAGATCCTTCGCTTCGAGGTTCAGATTAATCATGGAGTAGATGGACAATGAAGCAACCCCAAGCACCATAATCTCCAATAACGTATCGAAGCCTCGGAAATCCACCAATAACACGTTCACGACATTTTTACCACCGGCCGAATCATAGGCTTCCTGAAGGAAGAAAGTAGAAATGCTGTCGAGTGATGCTGTTCCGCTTGCAGCCAGTGCCACAAAAGTCATCACGATCCCGACTGCTATCGCTACAATCATATTCACCGTGAGATAACTGCGGCTTGATTTGCCACGTTGAAGCTCAGGCAGATGGTAGAAACAGAGCAGGAACAATGCAACGGACACCGTCTCAACAATCATCTGTGTCAACGCCAGATCCGGCGCCCGGAAGAGTACAAACAGCAGGGTTACGAGGTAACCAACCGCTCCGGTCATAATGACTGCCGACAGTCTGTTCTTGGCAAAAGGAATTGAAACTGCAGCACCGATGAGCGTGACTAGCAGTACCACCTCATAGAATGAGTATGGTGCATTGCCCTGCAGATTCCAGGTAATATTTTCTCCTGAACGGAAGAAGGCATAGACCAGCAACGCGACCGTGAATGAGAAAATGTAAACGAGATAATTACGAACCGAGCCATTCATATAGGCTTCCGTCCATTTGCGTGCATAATGCTGAAGATTATCCAGCACGACATGGTACATATTGTTAATTGTTAGTCCTTGTGGATAATGCTCATAAATATTCCTCCATCGTGGCAACAGCTTGTAAAGAGTGATTCCGAGAATCACAACTCCGATCGTCATAATCAGTTCCGGAGTCCATCCATGCCACAGAGAGAAATGTACATCGAAGCGCTCATTCCCATTCAAGAGGGATGGAAGCACAGCGGCCATGGCCGGTTCAATCAGTGATCCGGCCAGCAGATTCGGGAAGAGTCCGAATACAACGACAAGAACACCTAGAACAACAGGCGGAATGAGCATGCCAGCGGGCGCTTCGTGTAGCTTCTCGGCAGGGATCTCGCTTTGGCTACGACCGAGGAATGTTTTGAACACGATAATAAGCGCATAGATCAGGGTAAACACACTTGCAAGCCAAGCGAATACCGGCAATAGAACACTCCAGGACCCAAGTCCAAAGATTCGTAGATGCGTGACTTCCACCATCGCCTGGAAGAATAACTCCTTGCTCAGGAATCCGTTGAACGGCGGAATACCCGCCATGGCAAGTGAACCGATTAATGCCACGGTGAATGTAATTGGCATGAATGAAGCAAGTCCACCGAGCTTCCGTATGTCACGTGTACCCGTTTCATGATCAACAATCCCTACGACCATGAACAGAGCGGCCTTGAAGGTCGCATGATTAAACAGGTGAAGCAGCGCAGCGGTTATTGCCACAGTGTACATCGCAGAGGATTCGCCATATCCGAAGTAGAGAGCAGCAGATCCAACCCCTAAGAGGGACATGATCAGACCAAGTTGAGAGATGGTCGAATAGGCAAGAATCGCTTTGAGATCGTTTTTTTTCACCGCCAGGAATGATCCATAACACAAAGTCAGAAGACCAACGCCGGTAACGAGCCAGAACCAGAGTCCCTGTCCACCGAAGATCGGCGTAAACCGGGCGACAACGTACAGTCCGGCCTTGACCATGGTGGCTGAGTGAAGATAGGCACTAACAGGTGTCGGAGCTTCCATGGCATCCGGCAACCAGATATGGAACGGGAACTGAGCTGACTTGGTGAAAGCTCCAATCAGGATCAAGATAAGTGCGGGTAGAAATAGTGCGCTTTCCTGAAACTGACCCAATCCTGCAATAGTTGCACGAATACTGAACGTTCCGGTAATGAGATACATCATCATGAATCCGGTAAGCATGGCGAAACCGCCAAATACCGTAATCAGGAATGATTTTTGTGCTCCTGAAGTCGAGGCTTTACGTTTGTAATGGAATGCAATCAACAGGAATGACGTAATACTGGTCAATTCCCAGAATCCGTAGAGCACGATCATATTATCAGATAGCACCACGCCCAACATGGCTCCCATGAACATCAACAGATACAGGTAGAAACGGTTCAGCGCTTCTTTCATATCCATGTAGAAGATGGAGTAGAGAACAACGAGGACACCGATTCCGGTGATTAGCAGTGTCAGCATGAGGCTCAGACCGTCCAGATACAGGTTAAATCCAATGTCCAGTGAAGGAATCCATGGGATATTTCCAGATACGGTATTGCGCTGTGACACAGCGGGTATGAGACTCGCAAAGTATACAAATAATAGTGCCGGAACAAGGAGAACCGGCCATCCCAAATGTAATTTACGGAAGAAACGATGCAGCATGGCAAGAAGAATGCCAGCGGCAAAAGGCAGAATAACAGCAACATGAAGCAGGCTCAACATTACACCCCCAATGTTTAGTATTTCGATTACTCTCTCTGTGACATACAGGCGCATGATCCTTTGTAGGATATGCTTGCTCTCTATATTCATAACCCAAGTATGTATATACAGAATCGTGTCTATTCTTTGAATGGAAGAAACACGGTGAAAATTTCAGTATAATATTGTATGGGCATGTATAATAAATAAACACACAAGTTCCGATAAATATGAAAACGATTAGGGCGTGTCTGAAACTCCGAAGAAGCAGATTTTGCCGAATTTTCGTTCCAAGCCAGGAAGTTTTCCGCAGGCGTGCCGGGGCACGTCAAGGGAAAGTGACGCAGCAGGGGGCGAAAAGGCGGTAAAAGATGCACTTCAGCGAGTTTTGAGACACGTCCGAGGTGACATTCCGTGTACTCTTTACAGCATAGTTATGTTGAGAAGCAAGATGGTTTCACCGTGTAATGGAGGAAGTAATGTCATTCAAAATTAGAACTGTGCTTACAGTCATCTTTGCTGTGTTATCCTTGCTGGTTACCCTGACGATTGGGTCTATTTTTAGTCAAAAGTCATTTGTTGCTGTAGAGACTGAGATTGGTCACTCGCTTACAGGCACGGCCTCACAGGCTTCGGACAAGCTGGATCGATTCATGTCCGCTCGTGCGGGTGAACTGGACCTGCTGGGCCGGATGGTTTCGTTGAAAGATGGATTCCAACCTGATGAGATTCAGATGCTGCTGGATCAGTTACAAGATAGCTTTCCCTCATTCTCATGGGTTGGATTCATGAACCCGAAAGGAAAAGTGTTAGCTGCCACGGATGGTATCTTGCTTGGGGGAAATTTATCAGAGCGACCTGTGTATCAGGAGGGAATCAAGGGTAAATTCATTGGAGATGTGCATAATGCAGTACTTCTTGCCAAGCTGCTTCCGAATCCAACGGGAGAGCCGTTGCAATTTGTCGATATCAGTTTTCCGCTGAAGGATAGCAAAGGACATATTCAAGGTGTGCTCGCTGCACATTTAAGCTGGGAATGGGCGAAGGAAGTCGAGGAATCCGTTCTTGCCCCATTGAAAAGGGAAGAAAAAGACATTGAGTTTTTTATCGTGAGCAAAAAGGAACATACAGTGCTGCTCGGGCCGAAGGAATGGATCGGTAAACCGTTGGTATTGCCTGGCATCGAAGAGGCCCAGCTCAACAAAAGCAGTTGGTCCATTGAAAAGTGGCCTGACGGTAATGAATATGTGACAGGGTTTGCCTACAGCCAGGGTCATCTGGATTATCCCGGATTAGGCTGGACCGTAGTCATTCGTCAAGTCAAGTCATCTGCTTTTGCATCTGTGTTTGACCTGATGTGGTTTAATGTGTGGTCTGGACTCGCCGTTACCGTGCTGTTTGCACTGATTGGCTGGGTTGTCTCACGTCTGATCTCTGCCCCGCTTGTGCGTCTTACCAGAGTAGCCAATCGACTGCGTGCAGGGGAAGAGCTTGAGATTCCTGCGATTAAGGGGATTAAGGAGATTGAAGTGTTGTCCCGTTCGCTTCGGGATATGCTGACCTCTCTTATGAATAAAAACTCAGAGCTGGTCGTGATGCAGAATCTGGCGCATTTTGATCAGTTAACTAGACTGCCAAATCGCACTGCCCTTGAAGTGTATCTGGAGGAGTCTCTGGAGACCGAAAGTGAAAATCACACGCTGACTTTTCTCTATCTGGATCTCGATGGATTCAAACGGGTCAACGATACACTTGGACATCAGACTGGAGATGTGTTGTTACAGAAAGTGGCCCAGCGACTGTCTGCTCTTGGTCAGGTGAAGGGGATAACAGTCCGATTGGGCGGAGATGAATTCCTGATTGTACTTCAGTCTGTTGGAAGTCATCCAAGGGAAGAAGCCATGGCTTATGCAGAAGCCATCATTCAAAGCCTGAACAAGCCGTTTATTATTGAATACGAGCGAATTCGAATTGGATGTAGCATCGGAGGTGCTGAATATCCAACCAACAGCGACAACCCAAGTGAGATTATTCGGATGGCGGACGAAGCTTTGTATGAGTCTAAACGTGCAGGCAAGAACAGAATGACATTTTATTCCGAGTTGAAGCAAGATCGTTAGCGTATAATAACATTAGCTGGGTTATCCCAATCACCTTTGTGCGAATGTGCGTATAAAAAAGGAGGGGTGAAATGTCTGGAAAATATACATCTGTACCTTTTGGTTATGAGCCACCTGCGGCCAGCCGCAAAGGCACACTGACTTTTTATGACTCGTTTGAACATGTGACTGATGAGCAACTCGAGCGCGCCGCTGCAACGGTAGATACCCGTTCATTCATACAGCTTGTGCTGTATCCTTTACACGAGAGCACGTTTAAACGAATGAGCAAAGGTACAATACAAGCCTATTACAAAAGAGAAGATCGCCTGCATGATTGGCGGCGGGAACATCCAACCTCCCGTATACGCGTGGAAGGACTGGAGGGCAAGAGAAAAAAATATACGCCTGTGGATAGCGCGCTGCGCCATATCACTGCGGAATATCCAGCCCCTCACTTTCTTTATTTGACGATAGAGATGGCGAATATGTTTGCTTCATTTGATTCCTTCAAGGATTGGATCAAAGAGCTGCGTCTCATCATTGATGGATCGTCCGAATACCTGCATCCGATGCTGGAGCAAAATCGCCATCGCTGGGAATGGGCGGAATGAAAACATAGATGTATGAAAAAGATCGGCCTGCTGATCATATTCAGACCCAAAAAAAGTTGTGTTGTACAAACCGGAATTCCGGTGTACAGCACAACTTTTTTATTTATATTTTCTCTGTCAAGGACGAAGTCAGATCAAGTGATGTTGCGGTTTTATTTTTACCTGTTCGTTTGGCCGCATACAGACAGGCATCCACTTCCTCGAACAATTTGTCTTTGGTTAGATTAGGGCTGTAGCTTTTGAGACCGATACTCACGGTGATGGAAGCTCCTTCAAGTTCCAGATGGCCCATCAAGGCAATCTTCTGGCGAATCTGTTCCACCAAGGCATAGGCTTGCTTGAAAGATTGCTCAAACATCAATAAGGCGAACTCTTCGCCCCCGTACCGTGCTGCAATATCACTTGAGGTAATGGTTTCCTGAATGATCAGGGACACTTTCTCCAGAATGATGTCTCCCACCCGATGACCATACGTATCATTAATGGATTTGAAGTCATCAATATCGATCAGGGCCAGATGCAGACTCATGCCACTGTTGGCATACTCAAATGCTTTTTCATAATAATCCTTGAATGAGCTTTGATTATAAAGGTTGGTTAAACCGTCTGTTTTGGACTGTTTGGTCATAATGGCATTTCGCACAATAAGGTCCTGCTTGGCAAGCATGCTGGCCTGAAGATCATCGAGCACCTCAACGCCGCTGGTTACGATAACCTGTGCTACATATGTACCTAGGATTAGAAAAGCAGGAATGGATACCATGTCAAATGAAGACAAGTACAACCGGTAGGCCGGATCGAACAAAACCAGAAAGTAACCAGTCATCTGCATCAGAAAGACAATCCAGACTCTTTTTTTACTGAAGAACAGCACCGAAGCAAAGATGGGCAACAGACAGATTGCTAATATAATCCGAATGTCATAATTGACATGAATAATCGTCCACGCGATAACCGTGCTGGCTATAGACATGGTGTAAAAGGAATATGAACTGAAGCGTCGATCAACCCAACTTGCGAACAAAATGCATGAACTGCTGACGGCCGTAGGCCAGAAGAGGACATTCATCAAGAAATCTGTAGGTGTGCGATCATACTCCAGAAACAGGAAACAGCCAATCTGAATAGCGAAATGTGCAATGATAACAACCCAGTAGGCATGGAGCATTTTTTGAATCCATTTGGAATGTTTGAACTCGTACTCTGTTGGAATGTGGCTATTTTGCGTATTGAAACCTTTCATATATCACCGCTGACTGCATCATAATGGTACGACAGAATTACTCTCGTATATGATAATTATAAATCACAATGAACAAAACGCAAATGTATTTAACTGTTATGTGAGAACAAGACTCACATAAGTTTCGAGTTGTCACAAACTTTTTATGGAGGACAAACAAAACTCAACAATACACTCATAGACTATATACATGGCTCCGTTCCATATGTAGGAAATCATTGATGAAGGGGAGGTGATTTTCATTCCTCTTGTCGTTCGTTCAACCGTTAATGCTACGGGAGCAATTACATTTACAGGAAATACGCTTGGACTGAGTCGTTCGGAAACAGCAGGGGTACCCGGAACACAGGACAGTATTGGAGGTTTTACCACAACCAACACCAGCCTCCAGTACGGCACCTATCCACTGGGAACGACAAGCTTGTATCAGAGCAACAGTTCAGCAGCCATTCTTACACTGCCCGCTGGAAGTACCGTTCTGTATGCAGAATTGATCTGGGGCGGCAGTTACATCAATGGTACAGTCAATCTGAGTGCTGCCATCAACAATCCGGTTACGTTTATTACACCCGCAGGGACTTCCAGTGTAACCCCTGACCCACTTACCTACAATCAATTCGATCTGGGAGGCGGTGCTGCTGGCTATGTACGTTCCGCCAATGTGACTACACTTGTACAAAGCGGGGGAGCCGGTACATATATCACCGGAGCAGTGGTAGGGACTATTGTAATTACGAATGATTCCACGGCCAATCATGCGGGATGGACACTTGGGGTTATCTATCAGAATCCCAATCTGCCTTTTCGCAACATGTCTTTACGTGCAGGAGGCGTACTCGTTCAATCCACTTCACCACCTGTCGTTACCACATTGACTGGATTTGCAACGCCCCTTTCCGGTGTACTGGGAGGAAGAATACTGTTCAGTGCTCAGGAGGGCGACGCGAACCGGACCGGTGACCAGGCATTATTCGGGCCAACCTCAGCTACATCGGTTGCTTTGTCCGGGCCCAATAATCTAGCTGCGAACTTTTTTGCTTCTCAGATTAACGGAGATACCGGAGCGCTTAATACAACAGGAACGTTTGGGACACGAAATCAGATCAACGGGGCTCCAGGCACCAATATTATCGGTGGACGTCAAGGCTGGGATATTACCAATGTGGATGTGTCAGCAAGACTGATCAATAACCAGTCATCTGCGGTGTTGACATTAACGACCTCGGGGGATGCCTACATTGTCAACGCCAATGCAATTCAAGTTGATATTAATGCGCCCAAGATCACATTGGCTAAGGCAACGGTCGCCTCCGGTGCAGTTGCCGGGGATAGTATTCTATATTCGGTTACCGTTACCAATGCAGGCACTGCGAGTGCGGCCAGTGTTGTTTTATCCGATTCACTTCCTGCAGGTCTTACCTTTATTCCAGGCAGTGTCACGGTTGCAGGTGTATCCCGTCCAACACTTGATGTGACGGCAGGCATTCCGCTGGGTTCGTTAACTTTATCCAGCAGTGTTGTTGTAACCTATCGAGCACTCATCGGTCAGGATGCAAGCATCCTGCAACTGGTGAATTCGGCCAATGCAGCCTTTACATTTCAAAGTGTAGCAGGGGGTCCGGTCATTACCGGAGTTATTCCGTCCAATAACTCCACCCTTACGGTTTATTCGCCAAACCTGTCCATTGTGAAATCGGCGAGTACCACCAATGTCAGTGTAGGAAGTCAAGTCACTTATACGCTTCAGGTGAACAACGGGGGAAATGTTGCTGCCAACGTTATATTGACGGATAACATCCCGAGTGGCAGCTCATATGTGGCAGGTAGCTTCCGACTGAATGGTACTGTAATTGCAGGCGCTAATCCGGCGACGGGCGTTAATTTGGGGAGCATCCCGGCAGGAAGTGCAAATACCGTAACCTTTCAGGTACTTGTAACAAGCTTGCCGACACCGCCAACTCTTGTGGATCAGGCGACAGCTTCTTATTCCTTTAATTCACCTGATGGTCGGACGATCACGGGAAACATCGCCTCGAATACCTTAACAATCCCGGTAACATTGCCCAATGTGACCACGGTAAAATCAGCATCCGTTACCGATGTTGCTGTCGGAGAGACCTTCACGTACACCGTAGTTACAAGCAACCTCGGTATTGAGGCGATTAATAATGTGATCCTCACGGATTTGCTGCCTGTCGGTACGAGCTTTGTCCCCGGCAGTGTGACCGTCAGAGGTACAGTCGTACCTTCGGCGAATCCAATTAGCGGCGTTTCGGTTGGAACGTTGACAGTAGGAAGTTCTGCGACGGTGACGTTTCAGGTGAACGTGCAGTCTTTGCCTGCTTCAGGTTCGTTAATCAATCGAGCGGTAGTGTCTTATAGCTCTGGTTCGTTCACGGGCATTTCCAACTCCAATACCATTACAACTCCTGTATACCAAGCGGTTATCGGTATCAACAAGTCGGCGAGCCAAACCAATGCGACACTGGGGGATCAGCTTGCATACACACTTGTGGTCACGAACAGTGGAAACATAGCGACTCAAGTGAATGTGACCGATACGATTCCAGCGGGGCTGACGTTTGTCCCGAATTCGGTAACCGTGAATGGTACTGCGCGTCCTGGAACAAGCCCATTAACCGGAATAACACTGGGCACCCTCTTGCCGGGAGCTACGGCTACGGTGGTGTTTCGCGCTACACTCACCACACTTCCGACTCCGCCGACACTGGAGAATCAAGGGACTGCAAGTTATACGTACCAGCTTCCAAGTGGACGGAATCTCTCAGGCAGCAGCTTATCCAATATCGTTCGTATATCTGCATCGGCTCCCAATATTTCTCTTAGTAAAACAGTAAACACACCGGATGCGACAGTTGGAGATGTGCTTACGTATACCGTTGTTGCAACAAACGCAGGAATTAGTGCAGTACAAAATCTGGTGATTTCGGATGCACCATCCGGCTCTGAATTTGTCCCGGGTAGTGTCACGATTAATGGATCTGCTGTTACCAGCGCAAGCCCCGTTGCGGGAATTGCAGTGGGTACATTGAATAGCTCAAGCAGTGTAACTGTGACCTATCAGACAAGAGTGAATTCCGTTCCATCTACGGGTTTGGTTAGTAACCGGGCCAATGCAGCATTTACATCAGGCAGTTTTAATGGTGTTTCTTCTTCTATATCAGTAAATACCCCCATATTTCTGCCAGTGATCCAAGTGGTGAAGTCAGCAAGTACAACAAGTTTGACGGTAGGCGATACGTTTAATTACACCATTCAAATTAACAATACAGGTAATATAGCTGCAACGGTTACCTTGACAGATCCTATTCCAGCAGGAGCAGTATTCAGCACAAATAGTGTCATTATTAATGGCGTGCCTACACCAGGCGTTAGCCCCGTAGCAGGAATTAATTTGGGGACGATCGCTGCGGGCTCAGGTGCAACGGTCACCTTTGTTGCGACGGTTACCAGTTTGCCAGATGCAAGGCAGTTAATTAATCAGGCGGTTGCTTCGTTTGCCTACACGCTTCCAAGTGGGAGAACGATTGCCGGTCTCTCGTCATCGAACACCATCACTATTCCAGTGTCTCTGCCCAATGTTACGATTGTCAACAGTGACAATGTAGAGTACGGCGTAGTCGGAGATGTCATTCGATACACATCTGTTATTCGTAATAACGGCACAGTAGCCGTTAATAATGTGGTATATGTCAATCCTCTTCCTTCAAATACCCCATTTGTACCCGGAAGTGTCATTGTGAACGGGACTTCGTTCCCGCTCTCCAATCCGACAGCCGGCATTCCAATCGGTACGTTGGCTCCAGGAGCCGAGGTTACCGTAACTTTTGAGGTGACGATTACCATGCCGATTCCTTCACAGATTAACAATCAGTCGACGGTCAGCTTCACATCCGGTTCATTTTCAGGGTCATCATCGTCCAATACGACTCAGACTCCAGTCATACAGCCACAGATCTCACTTGTCAAAACGGCGAATACAGTTAATGCAACTGTAGGTGATACGGTTGTATATACGGTGACGGTGAGCAATGCAGGTAATCTGGAGGCAAATGTTACAGCGACAGATACCATTCCAGCTGCGACTACTTTAGTAGCTAACAGTGTTGTGGTATCTGGTGTACCCCAACCTGGAGCGACGCCAGCAGCTGGCATTCCGGTAGGCATTGTAGCAGCGGGGGCAACGGCTGTTGTCACCTTTGCCGTTGTTGTGGATTCCCTTCCATCTCCGCAGCAGCTTAGCAATTTTGCTACATCATCCTTTACATTTACACCTCCAGATGGGCGGACGTTGACTGGCTCAGCCACTTCGAATACGCTCACGTTCCCGGTCTCGTCACCAAACGTCGCTGTTGTCAAAAGCACAGCTTCCACTGCGGCTACGGTAGGCGATACAGTGACCTATTCCATTCTGGTGACTAACAGTGGAATTGCACCAGTGAACAATATTCAGTTTTCGGACCCGATTCCAGCTGGAGCCTCCTTTGTTACAGGTAGTGTCACAGTGAATGGGGTTGCGCAACCTGGAGCCAATCCGGCAGGTGGGATATCCCTTGGGACATTGGGGCCCGGAACGTCCGCAACGGTCACGTTCAGTATCCGTGTCGACGCGATCCCGCCAAGCAATCAGTTGAGCAATCGCTCTACGGTCAGTTTTACCTCAGGTACATTCTCAAGCACAACCTTTTCAAATACCGTGGTCACTCCGGTGTACCAGCCTATTCTTTCAGCACAAAAAACAGCCAGTACACAAAACGCTACCGTTGGGGATACGGTCAGTTACACGATCACCGTGAGCAATCAGGGAAACTATGGAGCCCAGATTAACCTGACAGATAACCTTCCAGCCGGAACCATCCTTGTTCCAAATAGCGTTATTGTGAACGGTCAACCGCTGCCAGCAGGAAGTCCGGCAACCGGCATCCCCGCAGGCAATGTGGCTCCCGGAGCTACGACCACCATTACCTTTTCAGTAGTTGTTGATACGCTGCCAAGTCCGCAACAACTGGTGAATCAGGCTACGGTAGCTCTATCATATACATTGCCGGATGGGCGGAACATCACGGGGTCTGTTCTATCCAATGTGCTGACCATTACCGTATCGGCACCGGATGTCGATGTCGTCAAATCCACAACTTCGACGGCGGTATCTGTTGGTGATGTCGTAACGTATAGCATCGCTGTAACCAATAACGGAATTGCAACGGTGAACAATGTGGTTTTCACGGATGCAGTGCCGACAAGTACCGTTCTTGCGCCAACCGGCGTGTTTGTCGATGGTGTTCTGCGCCCTGGTGCCAATCCTTCTACGGGAATAACGCTTGGTTCCATCGCACCTGGCGTTACGGTAACCGTTGTATTTAGTGTGCAGGTTACGGCGCTCCCGGCAAGTGCAGTGTTAAACAATCAGTCCACGGTCAGCTTTACATCAGGTGTTTTCTCAGCGACCACATTCTCCAATACGGTTACAACTCCGGTCTATCAACCTATTCTGTCGGCAGTCAAAACGGGAGATCAGACGATAGCAACGGTAGGGGATACCGTTGTGTACAGCATCGCCATCTCCAATGCCGGGAACTATGGGGCATCCGTCACGTTGACCGATACCATTCCAGCTGGAACAGAGCTTGTTCCAAATAGCGTTATTATTAACGGGGCTTCTGCACCAGGTGCAGATCCAGCTTCGGGTATTCCGCTTGGTGTCGTTTCCACAACAACTCTAGTTACCTTCTCCGTTGTGATTGTGACGTTACCTTTGAGCCAGTCCATCACCAATCAGGCTTCTGCTACATTTTCGTACACATTACCTGATGGAAGAACACTTGGAGGCACGATTACGTCCAACGCACTCAACATTCAAGTATCTGCTCCGAATGTCAGCGTTGTGAAGACCACTCCGGTGATTGATGCTGTGGTGGGCGATACGATTGTATATGAGATGGTTGTGACCAATGAAGGAATTGACCCGGTAAACAACATTGTGATCACCGATCCGATTAACCCAGCCACCACATTTGTTACAGGCAGTGTTCTGGTGGACGGCGTCCCACGTGCCTTGGCCAACCCTGCGCTGGGCATAGCTCTTGGTAGTTTGGCGCCTGGAGCATCGATAGCGGTATCGTATGCAGTTCGGGTCAATACACTGCCAACACCACCACAAGTGAGCAGTCAGTCTTCCGTAAGTTTCACATCGGGTGTTTTCTCGGGAGCAGCGTATTCCAATACAGTTGTAACGCCAATCTATCAGCCGATTATTGCCGTAACCAAAACAGGGAGCACTTCCAATGCAACGATTGGTGACACCATCACCTATTCTTTTGCCATTAACAATAGCGGGAATCTTGATGCAATTTTGACATTAACGGACAATATACCGAATGGAGCCGTACTGCTTCCCAACAGTGTTCTGATTGATGGTGTTCCACAGCCAGGTGCCAATCCGGAGACGGGTATCGCTGTGGGTACCATACCGTCCGGAGGTACGGTTATTGTAACGGTTACCCTCGAAGTGACTGTAGATACGTTGCCGCAGGATCAGCAACTGGTTAACCAGGCGGTGGCCAACTATACATTTAGTCCACCCGATGGCCGTCTGTTGACGGGGACCGTATCTTCGAATGTTCTGGTTATCCCGGTATCTGCACCAAATGTTGTTGTTGCCAAAAGCACAAGTGCCATTGATGCTGTTGTTGGTGATGTAATCACCTATACGGTTGTAGTAACCAATAGCGGCATTGAAGTGGTGAATAATGTGGTCATGGTTGACCCGGTACCTGTCGGTACAGTATTTGTGCCAGGAAGTGTTACGGTGGATGGTGTGCCAAGACCAACAGGGAATCCGAATACAGGCATCACGCTTGGTTCGATTGCTGCGGGTGCTTCCGTTACGGTTACATTCAGAGTAGAGGTTGTGGTGATATGAGCCAATCTTCCGGTCCGTTGTCCCACTGGCTAAAGAATCAGTCCCTGGTTCGATTCAGCTCGGGTGCGACTGAACTGGAACAGGTATCCTATTCGAATACGGTTGTAACACCGTGGATCGGCCCCAGGCTTGAAGTCAGAAAAGTGTGCAATGTCACAGAGGCTGCCTTGGGGCAGTCTCTTATCTACCATGTTGAAATTGTTAACTCCGGAAATCTTACGGCCCTAGTGTACCTATTGGATCAGCTATCTGCAGAGACGGCACTGCTTCCCAACAGTGTATTGCGTGATGGCATTCCGTTACCGGGAGCATCACCGGAGAGAGGATTGCCTCCAGCTGAAATCGCGCCCGGAGCCACGTTGCGATACCACTTCCAAGTTGTAATCTTGCGTTTACCTGAGGCACTGAAGCTGCTGAATCAGGCACAGGTTAACTATGAGTTTTTGACACCGGAAGGCAGATTGGTTACGGGTATGGAACAATCTAATATCGTGGAGGTCAATCTGGTCTCATCCCGACTGGAGATCTCCTTTCAGGCGGATCACATCTATACCTTCTCAGGGGATATTGTCATGTACACCGTCATCGTGAGCAATCCGGGTTTTATTACAGCCACGAATGCCCAAGTAACGATTTCTTTGCCACAAGGTATTGTTTTTATACCTGCGAGTGTCATCGTAGATGAAATGTTTGCGCCACAAGTAACGCCTGATACGGGCATACAACTTGGAGAGATTTTGCCCGGAAGCTCAATTAGGATACAATATCGGGTTCAGGTTATTGGGGGAAGTGATGCAAACGGAATATCAAGTGTAGCTGTACTGGCGTATATCTCGGCAGGACAGCAGGAGACGGTCTACTCCAATCAGGTTACCCTGGAAGTGATACAGCCCCAGGTCACTGTGGTAAAAAGTGTGCTCCCGGTAACGGCCACATTGGGTGATGCCGTCCAATATAATATTACCGTCTCCAATGCAAGCAGTTATGCGGTGGATGGAACTCTCCTGGATGTACTGCCCACAGGTGTGACATTTGTTGAAGGTAGTCTGCGCTGGAATGGGGTTAAACGTCCCGGAACCAATCTGGCTAAAGGACTTAATCTGGGGACGTTGACAGCCCGGTCGGTTCTGAATATTCAGTTCGAAGCGAAACTTCCAGATCGAGATGAATCGATGCCTGATGACTACAGGTATGTGAATCATGCTAGCCTGATGTATACATTTCGATTGCCAGATTCACGGTCAGTGCAGCGGATGATTACATCCAATGAAGCTGTGGTCGAATTGAAAGCGCCGATAATTCAGGCTTACGTTCAAGTGACACCCACATTGGTCGAGCAGGGAGGTACCGTCACTTTTCAGGTACGTGTGGGGAATACGGGTAATTTGCCGGCACGTGTACAACTTGGGAGCATTTTACCTGAGGGTGCCAGATGGCTTGGGCAAGCTACGGGTGAGCTCCAATTGAGCATATCAGAGTATTCCACACCACGGGTTCTGCATGTGGGCGTGATTGAGCCGGGAACGGAAAAGAACATCTCGTATGTAGCGAAGTTAGCTTCTGAGAAAGCGGGGACGCTGCAAGGAGACTTGATTGCTAGGTACACGTATGAATGGAATGGACAAAAACGGGCTGGCGAAACCCGATCAAATGAGTACAGCATCATTGTGGAGTATGGAGAAGAATAGGAGGTATCACGGTTAACGGTAACTTGCCTCAGGAATTTGCTCATTCTGGTTGCCATGAGATTACACGAACGTAAATGAATGGTATACTAATTGAATATGAACTCGGCAATCAACCCGTGGAATCGGGACGTCGGAGTAGAGGAGGCAGCCACATTGGCAAAAGCAAAAGTAGCAAAAAGACCTACACGGGATGAGTTTGAACTTGAAGAGTTGGGAAACCAGCTGGTTGAAGCCTTTCGGGAACGTTCGGAAGTACTGTTGACGGTATGGGGCAAAGAAGATCAGGTGCAAGGAGTCATCGTCAAAATGGACTCCCGTACACGACTTGTGCATGTGGAGTATACCGAAGAAGAGTTCACAGCGAAGGTGCCTTTTCTGGATATCATGCGTGTGCAATCTCCCCGGTACTGAACGAAAAAACAGCAATCTGAATAATTAGGGCATCCGCCCTGTCAAAGTCGTTCTTCCTGCATAAGATAACCCATACCTGTTGCAGAGGAGGTACGGTCAATGAGCGAAGTATTAGGTGGAGAAACAAGAGGCTACGGATACGGAGGTTTCACTTCTGTAGGTGCCATTCTGGTTCTGTTCATCCTGTTGGTTATCATCTCCAAAGCGTTCTTGGTATAATTGCATATCTCTAAAGAATGAAAGAAGCTCTGCCATCGCGGCAGAGCTTTTTTGTTCGTTCAGTCATTGGCGAATTTTGTAGAATATCGGTGTAAGTCCTGCTTACGTTATGTTAGAATGTAACCATCCCTAGAGAAAGAAAGAGGTGTTTTGATTATGAGCCAAGCGTTAACAGAATCTTTAAACGAACAGATGAATTTTGAGTTTTATTCCGCTCATGTATATCTGGCTATGGCAGCCTATTGTTCCAGCAAAAGTCTGGATGGATTTGCGAACTTCTTCATCGTGCAAGCGGAAGAAGAGCGATTCCATGGCATGAAAATATACAAATTCCTGAATGATCGTGGACAACGTGCCACACTTGCGGCTTTGCCAGAACCGAAGAATGAATATGCTTCGATGCTGGATGTATTTGAGCATGGTTATGCTCATGAACAGCAAAACACGAAAAAATTCTACAATCTGGCTGACATCGCTCTGAATGAACGTGAACATGCAACGATGTATTTCCTGAAATGGTTCATTGATGAGCAGGTTGAAGAGGAAGCTTTGTTTGACAATATTATTCAGAAGCTGCGCCGCATTGAAAAAGACAGCAATGCCTTCTACATGCTGGATGCCGAGTTTGGCAAACGTTCGTTCACTGCTCCTGCTGAATAACTTGTACGTTGGGAGTAGATAAGATTCCAGCGACAAAACACCATGTACATACAGCATGAGGTAATGATCCTGAAAGCAATGGGGGCAATCTCCTTGCAAGGGATGATGGTTTGATGCCTTATGCTGATTGAAAACGAGGAAGCCTGCACTTGTGCAGGTTTTTTTGCATGCAACGATATTTAATGATTGTATTGATTTGCTTGAATTGGAGTAAAGGTCTATCAAAATTCTGAATGTGGGTAATAGAGGATATGTCACAATTGATCTATCCTGACGGGATCTTATTTTGCGCAAATCTATCAAATTCGTATTAAATTTTAGGTTTATCTGACAAAAGTGTAACTCTACCGTAGCCTTTGGAGCGAGAACAGGAGCCATTATCTTTGATAGTATTAGGATAAATCGCCAAGGGATGAAGGTAGAAAAACATGGACACCCGGGGAAATATAACACATAAGGGAGACTTTTAATTATGCTACATATTCGTAAATCTATCATGGTCACACTTGCTATTTTACTAATCATTCCACTATTATTGCCGCAGTCGGTATCTGCCAAATCTGCTGCATCCAAGGATGGAGCAAGCAAAGCAAATTCGAAAATCATATACCTGACGTTTGATGATGGGCCAACCGCTCATACGGGTCAGTTACTGGATATTCTGGATCAATATCATGCGAAGGCAACGTTTTTCATGCTGGGTCCTCAAATGGAGCAATTTCAGAAGGCTACCAAACGAATTGTAGCTGACGGACATGGATTGGGTCTGCATGGTGTGACTCACGTTCCAGGCAAATTCTATAAATCTGCATATAGCGGATTGAAAGAGATGCAACAGGCCAATGCAAGTCTGAACAAGGTTGCCGGAGTTAAAACAAGTCTTGTTCGGACGCCATACGGCAGTAAACCATACCTCAAGCCGGCGTTCCGTAATGTACTGCTTGGTCAGGGTGGATTCCATCTATGGGATTGGAATGTCGATTCGGAAGACTGGAAATACAAGAAGGATCACCAGAAAGTCTATAACAGTGTAATGAAGCAGATCCACAATGTGCAAAAGAGCGGAACAACACCTGTTGTGCTTATGCACGACCAGGAAGCAACGCTGAAAGTATTACCGCAAGTGTTAAAAACATTGAAGGCAGAAGGGTATCGTTTTGAAGTATTAAGCAAAAAAGTGCAGCCGGTTAACTTCTGGAACGACAAGCGTTAATCTTTTGAATTTTTAGATTGGCTACAACGAAGGAGGCACACATCATGAAGAAACAACCATTATGGATCACGATTCCAGTAACGACGGCCGTTTTACTTGCTCTGGCAGGATGTGGCGGACCGGATTCAAATGCAGCATCATCAGAGAATAGCTCTTCACCAACAACAACAGTGGGGGAGCAGACCGAGACCGGCAGCGGTGGTGCTGATTTCTCTAATGAAAATGAAACAGGAACCAAAGAGAATACGGGCACAACAGATAATGTAGACACATCAGGATCGAAGGCAAATGACAACCAAGTTGCCACTGGTCATTCAGGTGTGAATGATGTGATCAAGCAAGTTCGCAACCAGTTGAAGATGAAGGATGCAGCGTTACCCACTTCATTCACATTGGACAAGGGTACATCTTTGGGTGCGGCAATACTGTCCAATACTGCGGATGCATTTAAGGTAAACTTCTACGCTACCACTCCGTCTGTTGCCATTAATGATCAATCTCTAACTGCATCCGACAGTAAGATACCTGTACTGGCTTCCTATGAAGTGAAGACCTATAAGGACCCGAATCAGCCAGAAATATTCTCTGAGACGGACCTGAAAGATATTCCAGCAGATATGGCTGTGGATCTGGGTCATGGCATCAAAGGCATGAGTGAAGGTGCCGCAGGCAGTCAATATCTGACTTGGCAAGAAGGTAGATGGACGCTGGAAATTCGTTCGGTTTCTGAAGATGAAATGAATAATCCGGGAATAGCGAAGAAAATGGTGGAGTACCTGGAGACACATACGTTGCCTGTACCCAAAGATAAAGGGTATATCAAGGTTGAATATCCAAGTGGTGGAAAGTCTGTTCATGTAACGATCTCATGGCAGGACGGTAACCAAATTCATCAGCTTCAGACCGATCAAGTGCCACTAGAGGCTCTTGGCATGGTTGTATCTGTGAAATCTTGAGTGCTTTACGGATATTCTATAATGTAGAAGAGATGAGTGTAGGATTGTTACGATACACATAAAAAAGCTTGGCCCAGGAAGAAATTGCTGGGCCAAGCTTTTTATATTTGAGCATGTTATCGCAGCTTATGCAGCCGGGGTACATGCTTATTTTTGTTTCAATGGGTTAAAGCGGTACTTTCATTTGAACCACCCTTTTTCCTTGGAGCGAGTGATGGCCTCAATGCGGTTACTGGCATTTAACTTGTTGAGAATAATGGAGATGTAGTTACGCACCGTGCCCGTTGTGATGAACAGATGCCCGGCGATTTCCTTGGTGTTTTTCCCATCTGCCATGAGGCCCAGTACGGCATTCTCCCGTTCTGTCAGGGGGTTTTCTTCTACATAAGCTTCATCTACCAAGTCGGGAGCGAAGATGCGTCTGCCATTCATAACTTGGCGGATCGACTCGGCAAGTTCTTCAATTGGACTGTCTTTGAGCAGGTAACCACGGACACCGCCCTTTAGGGCACGTTCGAAATATCCGGTCCGGGCAAAAGTGGTCAGGATAATGACCTTACAGCTCATTCCTTTGAGTTCTTCTGCGGCTTCAAGGCCGCTTTTCACGGGCATTTCTATATCCATCAGACAGATGTCTGGTGCAAGCTCCTGGACAAGGGCAAGGGCTTCCTGGCCGTTGCTGGCACGTCCGACGACTTCCATATCTTCCTCCAGATTGAGGAGGGAGGACAAGGCGCCGAGCATCATGCGCTGATCTTCCGCGATTACAATTCTAATCATGATTCTGCCTCCTTTATCGGTTTGCGAACGAGTTTCGGAACATGAATAATGATCGCTGTACCCGGGAGGTCTGTCGCAGAGCGAATATCCAGACAACCGTTCACAAATTCAAGTCGTTCCTTCATGCCCAAAATTCCTGTTCCGCGCCGATCCTGTTTGCGAGTTCGTTCTATTCCAATACCGTTATCTTGAACGGTTAATACATTATCCGCTAGTGTTTCTTTAATGATGATAGTACAGGTTGTTGCCTGACTGTGTTTGACGACATTCGTGACAGCTTCTTTCAAGCACATACCGAGCACATTTTCATTCAATTGTGACGTATCCTGTAACTTCGGATTACCTTCCAGCACAAATTCAATCGAAGCGGCCTTCAGAATCTGCTCCGCCCGGAACAGTTCATCGACCAATTGTGTACCACGCATGGTGGTGACCATTTCCCGGACTTCCTTCAGAGCTGTACTTGCCGTTTGTCTGAGGTCGTTCAATTCAATCTCGGCCTGATCGGGATTATTGCGGAGCAGCCGTCTCGCCAGATCGGTTTTCAGACCGATCAGAGAGAGCTTCTGTCCAAGTGTATCGTGCAGGTCGCGAGCGATACGCTGGCGTTCTTCCATTTTTACGAGATCATCAAGTCGCTTGTTCGCATTCTCCAATTGGCCTTCCAAATGTTCAGTTTTGTTTTTGTTATACGTACTGATTGGGAGCAGGATGGAGGCCATTAAGCTGATGAATACAAACGGGAGTTGGCTCACCAACAGAGAACTCTGATTAATGAAACCGTAATTAATGGTTACGAAACTGGCTCCCAGGTTCACCGAGTAGAGGGTGAAGAAACCGGCTTTATTTTTAATATTCCCAATAAAGAAAGCAAGAAACAATGAGAAATACGCATAATCATAGGCGATCGTCATCGTAATGGATATGGCAATAAGCATGCCAATCCACATGTACACCTGCCAGCCCTTGGTGATGAAGGCGAGCAGGTAACAGACGAAGAAAACGAGAATGATAATAATGCCGGTTACCATCGTCCATAATTTAGAATATTGCGATATAAAATAGAATGGCAGGATGAAAAAGGCGAGCCATACATAAAGGTTCAACCCTGTTTTTTTATAAAAATTTTGCATCCACTTTTGAATGGAATTCTCCTCCTCAAACTTGTACTCAACTTTAGCATGACTGTAGCATGACTATGGCTTGAACACAAGAAAACGAATCCGACAGAGTTAAGGCTTCTCTGTCAGACCCGCTGGATTGGTTACTCGGATAGGCGGTTGAACATACGGCTTGCGGGATAGCTTTTTGAGCTGTCTGAAGCTAATAAACTGTTTAGAATCTTCATCCCACAGACGGAAGCGCAGGGCAACCAGACTGGAACGTAGTGTAATAGTCGTTGCTTTTTGCAAAGGTGGTGTTGCGTTATGTGCTTCTTCCAAGAAATAGTTAGGTACACGTGGGCTCAAGTGATGCACATGGTGAAACCCGATATTACCACTGATCCATTGCAATAATTTTGGCAATTTGTAATAAGAACTGCCTTCAACAGCTGCTTTTACATAACTCCACTCATCTTCATGTTCAAAATACGTCTCTTCGAACTGATGTTGGACGTAGAACAACCAGATACCAAAGAAACCGGAGAAGAAGAAGATAGGTGCCTGCACCATTACAAAAGCCTGCCATCCGACTAACCAGGACATGAATGCATAGAGCACTACGATCAATACGGTAGTCAGGTGTGTATTGATACGTTCTTTACGTCTAGCACCTTTGCGGTTAAAACGGTAAGCCAACAGAAACACGTAAATGGGTCCGATACAAAACAATACAAACGGGTTACGATAAATCCGATAGAAGAGACGTCCCCAAGTAGAAGCTGCTTTATATTCGTCAACCGTCATAACCCAGATATCACCTACACCACGTTTGTCAAGATTACTGCTTGTTGCGTGATGGATAGAATGCTCGTTTTTCCACTGCTGATAAGGTGTAACTGTTAATACACCAGTAATGGTACCGAGAATATCATTGGCGCGTTTGCTCTTGAAGAATGAACCATGACAGCAGTCATGGAAAATAATAAAGGTCCGTAGTACAAATCCGGATGCCACCAAGGCAATCGGGAAGGTCAGCCAGTAGGAAACCGATAAGCTAAAGTAAGCTGCAGCCCATAACAAGAAAAGCGGGAGCAATGTATTGATTAACTGGCGTATACTTAGTCTGAGATCATTTTTTTCGTAAGGGGTAACTTCTTTTTTTAAGGCCATTTCTTTTGATCTGTTCATAAAATTGTGTCCTCCTTCAATCGTTATAACTGTAATCAGCTACAACTTGGCGTTTCCCGCTAGACTTTCCTGTAGGAAGCGTTTTTATCATTGTAAAACAATCCGAACATGACAGTAAGTCATAAACGTCAGCCTTCTGTAATGATGAATATCAATGATGGACCATGACATTTGTCATGGGTGTATGATACTCAATAGCTCTGCAGAAGACAGAAGAGCAGGTTTTACTAATTCCTTTGCACAAATTACGCAACAATTTGTATTATGTATACAAATTTTGTTGAGAGCATGGTAAAATCTATCTTTGAGTGGTTATGACAACTTATGAGACGGGTCGATTAGGTTGATTTCTGATGGATTGGATGGAATGCATAATGAAGAAACGAATTACGGATATCCTATTTATTATGGCAGGTGCATTTCTGTTTGCACTGGCGGTGAACCTGTTTGTCATCCCGAACGATTTGGCTGAAGGCGGCGTCACGGGTATCACGATTATTTTGTATTACCTGTTTGAATGGTCCCCTGGACTGATGAACTTGATCCTGAACGGTATTTTGTTAATTGTGGGATATCGGTTTCTTGATAAAACGACTACGGTATATACGATTATTGCAGTGGTATTCAACTCGTTGTTCCTGCATCTGACGGAGAGTTGGACGATTGCATCGGATGAACTCTGGATTAATACCATTTTTGCCGGATTATTTGCCGGTCTTGGTATTGGCTTGATTGTTAGAGTGGGAGGCACAACGGCGGGGACAGTGATCCTGGCCCGACTTGCCAACAAATATCTGGATTGGAATATCAGTTACGGACTTCTGTTCTTCGATCTGATTGTGGCTTTCTCCTCATACTTCATCATTGGACCACAAGGATTAATGTGTACAATTGTCTTGCTATTTGTTGGAACCAAAACAATGGAGTTCATTATTGAAGGGCTCAATCCGAAAAAAGCAGTCATGATTATCTCTTCCAAACAGGATGAAATCGCGAAGCAAGTCATTGAGAAGATGGATCGCGGAGTAACCGTTCTGTCCGGTCATGGCTATTACACGAAAAATAAGAAAGAAATTCTATACATTGTGATTAGCAAGCAGGAAGTTTCTATGCTGAAGAAGATTGTACGAGCAGAAGATGAGATTGCTTTTATCACCATTCATGACGTGCGTGATGTATTCGGTGAAGGATTTATTGAACTCTCCAAAACTTGATGAATATATGTATATAAGGAAGAAAAAAGTTGCGGTGAATATCACCGCAACTTTTTTGATAGGTTAATGGTATCCGTTATTAATCTAGTTCAATAAGAAAGAACCCTTCTCCGAAGAGAAGGGCAAAAGAGGATTAGTAATGTCTTCTTTTTTTGACTCCACAATATTCAACAGTGACATGACAGTGTTTTTTACACTTTGTAGGGACATATTTCACTTTGGTAACACAAGTTTTCGTAATTTTTTTGTAAAAACACTTTGGTCTTGGATGATGACATTTATGATGTTTTCTATACATATTAAAACCTCCCTGATCGTGATAAGGTATTCTATGAGCGTGTCACTGTTTCGGAAATGTATAAACGTCTATTATTGTATAATAATTCCTTTATTAGGCTTTTGTGTTACAGGTGAAGGTTGGTTCTTTCTAGTAAAACTTTCTACTAAAAGAGTGCAATGACAAAAAGCTGTACACCTACCAAACACGATGATATATTGAATTTAATCAATTTGTTAATAAACTTAACTAACTAAGTATTTAGCATAATTTCCAAGAGCGTTTTACAATCAGCAAGATATAGATCGAAACGGTGTTATTCGTCTATATTTTGTACCCGAGAGCGACTTTAATCGAATTATGAAAAATGCTGACTATAAAAGGAGGCGATAACATGGCTGGCACACCGCAGTATATCCGCAATCTGAATGAAAATCTCATTATGGATGCCCTCATAACTCAGGGAACCATGTCGAGAGCGGAAATCAGCCGTCAGACCGGACTTAGTAAACCAACAGTATCTTTGGCAGTCGAACATCTGATTGACCGTAATCTGGTGAGGGAAATGGGGCCAGCTGACAACGCTCAAGGTCGAAAAGCAACCCTCATTCGTTTCAACGAAACGGCTTATTATGTCTGTGGTATAGATATCGGCGCAACACGTATTCGGATTGCATTATCCGATCTGAATGGAGAGATCATTGCCTATCGAACATATCCCATGGTTGTTCAAGAAGCTTATGAGCGAGCAGAAGCGACGATGTTGGAGCTTCTTCGAAGCCATATGAACGAACTGCTTGAAGAGAATCATCTGAACTGGGATCAGATTCAGTGCATCGGGTTCGGTATACCAGGCGTAGTGCTGCCTGATTCAGGGCGTATCCATCGTATTGTGGACCCTTTAGTGGGTCTGGAAGAAGCTTTCTCTTTAGAGTCGTTGTCAGGAGCTTTTCCCTGTGAAGTAATTCTGGAAAATGATGTGAACCTTGCAGCGCTTGGGGAGTATCGGAGTGGTGCAGCAGCAGGATATCCCTTGTTTGTTTTTTTCTCCATCGGTACAGGGACTGGCGCTGGCATCATGGTACATGGCCAACTGCTTCGAGGTTTAGGTGGCTTAACTGGAGAGATCGCGGAGATGCTGGTGGACGATGGCCGACGTCTGGAGGAAGTGCTGTCCGCTGATGGTCTGATGCAACTGGCGAAAGATTATCTAGATCAGCATGATGAACTATTATTGGAGGCTGCAGATTCGGGTGCAGATGTAGTTGCAGATGATCTTCACAGACACCTGACTCCCGAGAAGTTATTTGAAGCTGCGCGCAGTGGAGAAGTAGAGGCGTTAGACATTCTACAACAATACAGCCAGAAGATTGCTTCCGCTCTGCGTCAGATTAGCGTTGTGCTTGCTCCGGATCTCATTGTGCTTGGCGGAGGTGTAGGAGGGAACGGTGATGTGTTATTGCCTTTACTGAGGCAGATCATCTCTGAGCAATTCCCTGTGCAACCACAGTTAATCTGTTCCAAACTTGGTGAGCAGGCTGTTGTCACTGGTGCGGTACAGGTAGCCATACAACAAACGATGCTGAACCTTCAGCAGGAAGCCATGGAATAAGAGATTGGATATACAACATGTGAGGAGGGAAAAGGGATGACAGAATCAGTGAAAAACGTAAGTAATAATTATCAGTCCAATCAGGATGGTACGGTTGGAGGTGATCCATCCGGCTGGATTGCAGGTATTGACATTGGAGGCACCAAAACATTAATGCTCTTGTCATCACAACAGGCTGGAAATGAAGTTCATGAACGAATCTTGCCTACGCTTGCCAGTGATCAGCCGGATGAGTTCTTCCGATGGTTATTCGCTGAATTGGAAACATTCTGCCGCGAAGTTGGATGCAGTCTGGATCAACTTAACGGTGCAGGCTTGGGATTCCCTGGTGTGATTTTGCAGGAGGAGGGAATACTGCGAAATGCTCCAGCTTTTCAGTGGCCTGAGCTAGATATTCGCCCTGTTATTGCGAAGTATTACAGCGGGAATATCATGTTGGATAATGATGTGAATATGGCCGCAATGGGAGAATATGATCAAGGGGCAGCACAGGGACATCAACACTGTGTAATGGTCACGGTTGGAACAGGCATTGGATCTGCTCTTATCCTGAATGGACAGCTCTATAGCGGCCAGAATGGAGCAGCAGGTGAGATTGGGCATTTCATTGCAGGAGACGAAGGGCTTCATACCGGTTATGTTGCTGATGCAGATTCCTTTGGCGTATTTGAGCAAGTGACTTCAGGTACGGGAATTACCGAACAGGCGAGGCGTTATTTTGCTGCTGGAAAGGGGAGTTCCTTATCCCTGATTATGAGTCTGGCAGGAGGGGAAGTGGAACAGATTGAAGCCAGACATGTATTCAGAGCAGCCGAATCAGGTGATGTTGCTGCACTTGAGATTCTGGAACTGCCTATGCGTTATATGGCTAGAGGTCTGGCGAATATTACGACTTTACTCAATCCTTCCATTATAGTGATCGGTGGTGGCGTAGCTGCATCCAACCCATCCTATTATCTAAATGAAGTGCGCACACGCCTCCAACGTTACACCGTTCTGCCTACACTTTTAGCTGTAGCTGAACTGGGGAACAAAGCAGGAGCAATCGGGGCATTGGCTGCAATCAAATCGAATCTGACACGCACATAAAAATAGAGAATAGGCGAAGCAACTACAGAAATAAAGGATGGAGATCCGGATGAGAAGTAGACATATGAAGGCTTACACAGAGAAAACAAAAGCCGATTCCAATGATGCAAAACGTGTTTTACTCCAATTACAGGGCCTATATCTGTTTATGGGGCTTGCCGGGGGGATGTTTAACCCGTACATTAATCCCATATTGGTTGCACAAGGTTTTTCAAGTAAAGAAACCGGATTTATTATGGCGTTTGGCACACTCGTATCCATTATTCTTCAACCAATATGGGGAATTCTGGTAGATAAGTTTAAAAAGACACGTTTCGTACTGGTGATAAGCCTGCTTGTTCCTGCATCGTTAGCGTATTTCTACAATATTCAAGTGTACTTTATATTAATATTGATTTATACTTTATGCACTATATTCCAAGTGACTCAAATACCCGTGGCTGACTCCTATGCGGTTACCGCCGCGAGAGCAGCCAATACCTCATATGGCATGATCCGACTCTTCGGCAGCATAGGAACGGGAGTTGGTGGATTTGCCGCAGGGATGTATCTCTCCCAGTTTTCCATTCACATGTTATGGCTGCCATTTCTCCTGTTTAACATTCTGAGCGCTATACTGGCAAGTACACTTCCCCGGCAGACGAGTATCTCCTCGTCCTCGGTAACCTTCTCCGTAGGTTTGGCAAGATTGCTCCGAAACCGGACATTCCTTCTATTTCTAACAGGTTGTTTCCTGGTTAACCAAACGCTCACTGCGTTTAACTCCTTTTTTGTTATTTCATTTCAGATGGCTGGCGGTTCTGTGACCATGACGGGTACAGCACTGTTGCTGGCGTCGATTACCAATGTTCCATCCATGTTGGCAGCAGCATTCATACTCCGAAAATGGGGACATGAACGGACGATGCTGCTTGCAGCCGGGGCGTATATGTTACGTTGGGGGATACAATGGCTATGGCCGACACCTGAGGTCATGATTGGCGTTCAGGTGCTGCATGGGTTATCCTTCGGATTCTTCTATATCGCAGCAGTGGAATATGTGGCTTCCGTTACGGGACGGGAGATGCAAGCCACAGGACAAAGTTTATTTAACATGGTGTTTGCTGGCCTGGGCGGAATTGTTGGTAATATGCTTAACGGATATTTACTCGATTCCGGCGGTCCATCACTGATGTATCTGGCTTGCACGATCAGTGCGGCACTAGGATCAGTGATTCTGTATATCGTCAGCAGGCAGGCCAAAGAACAGAGAAGAGCATACTCATTAGAATAGAGATGGAAGGAGTTGGAGCCTATGAAAGTAAATCTGAAGCGGAATTGGCACACCAAGTTGATGTATTCGTATTTTCCTATTTTTCTGCTTACGATTTCCATTCTGATCTTTCTCTCCTTCCTGATTGTCAACGAACTCTCACGTAACGAAACGCAAAAAGCCGACATGATCTCCACCCGCTATATCCTGGATACACTGGAGCGATCGCTAAGCGACATTGAACTTCGCTTGCTTGAAGACATTGGTGCGAACAAAACATATAGTCGCTTTCTGGAAGCTGGACAGGGACAATTATCGAGTCAATTCATCTATGATGCAGCAAGTGGGCTGGGACGTATGCTGGATCAGCAGGATATGATTCAATCCATTTATCTCTATCGCATGTCCGATTCCCAGATTCTTACGCCCAGAGGCATGATGCGTTTGGAAGATTTTGAAGATCGCGCCTATATTGAGCAAGCCTTGAAAGATCGGGAGAATCTTGGTTGGAACTTGCCACGTGATTATAAGGAACGTTCCTTCGACGTACCTTCACAGGTGATTAGCATGAATAAGTGGCTTCCTTTGCCGTGGGGCGGGGAAGGTCTGCTCGTCATTACCATCCGCATGTATGCAGTGGAACGGCAGATTGATAACATGACCAATGAAAAGTTATCTGTTCTTCAGGTTCGGGATAAGAGCGACAATCTGATCTATACCGCGCATCAAATGGACCCTTCTGCAGGTGAAATCCTTAATCGTGTGACTGCGGACAAGCTTGGTCTGGTCTTTGAGAGCGGCATTCAATCCGGACAGCTGTATTCATGGGTATCACTCGTCTCTTATGTGTGGATCGGTATTGGATTATTAACGATTGTTGGTGCAGTGGCGGGACTAATCTACATTACGCGCAGAAATACGCGGCCCATCCAGCTCATCATGAATCGAATTCAGGCGTTACAGCCACGTGCCGAGGAGGATGAAGCAGCACCATCCGTCAAGGATGAACTGGCACTCATCGACCGTGCGCTGGAACATCTGATTGCTCAGACGGTTGACTATGAGAAACAACATCATGAAAACTTGCTGATTCATCGCAGACAGTTGCTTGTTGATCTGATGGAAGGAGAGCGAATGGATTCGTTCCGTCAGCGACTTCGCCATCTGCAACCGCTAGAGGAACGATTCATGGAACCGAAGAGTGTTGCTGTCCTCATTGCGGAGATGAATGGTGACGATCTCTCGACCAATCAGAATATTCTGAAGATTGCGCTCATGAACGTAGTGGAAGAACTTGTGCAGAATGAGACCCAGTTCGGCGGTTGGGCTGAATGGTTTGGGAACCGCAGGCTTATTGTGGTGATTGCGTCGGATGAGCAGGAAGGACTGGATCGTGAATTGCTTATGGATCTGGCTAAGCAGATGCATATGTGGATTGCGGAAAACTTCCGCCTACGGTTTACGTTCGGGATTGGACGAACCGTATCGGGCTGGGAGGAGATTACTCGATCCTATGCGAGTGCAGATATGGGTTTGCGGCATAGACTTACCCTTGGTAAAGATGCCATCGTTCTCAGTGAGCAACTGCCGGATCGTATTGAGCTGCAATCGTACAAGTATTTGCAGATGCTCGCAGACTTTGTCCGTGAATTCAGACTAACCGGCGATGGTTGGCGAACGCAGCTGGATCAGATGTTTGTTGCGTTCAGCGAAGATCAGATTACAGATAACGATATTCGCATGTTGCTGCAGGCATTAATCCAGATGTTGTCCCGTGAATTCGGGGAACTGTCTGAGCGTTTGCAAAGCCAATTTGCCGAGGAAATCCTGACTCGTCTTCGCAGTGATATCCAGCAGGTGGAGACACTGGAGGGGATTCAAGAGATTTTGCAGAAGTGGCTTAAAGAGGTTTATCGCAATTATGTATCTGTGAATGAAACGAAAAGTCATCGCGCGATGATCAACGAGCTGCGGATATATATTGAAGAGCATTTTGATGATCCGGATCTGTCGCTGAAACATCTGAGTGATCGGTTCCAAATCTCGGGCAAATATGCGAGTTATCTGTTCAAGGAAGAGTTTGAGATGAAGTTTGTTGATTTTCTGGTGAAACTGAGGGTCGAAAAGGCCTGCCGTCTGTTGTCTGCATCCGATATGGCTGTTCAGGATATTGCTCTGCAAGTGGGTTATGCCAATGCCATCTCCTTTGGCAGAGTATTTAAACGGATTATGGGCGTGACACCAGGGGACTACCGCAAGCAGAGTGGAAAACAAGGGGATCAATAACGGAATTGCATGTGTTAGAACATCCGAGTATCGGGTGAAATCCAATAATCCTAGAGATATCTATGAAATCTCCTGTATGAGGCAATAAGGTTTTGTCCCTTATTGTCCTTTGCAGGAGATTTTTTTTTGGATGTTCAACCACGATCTTAGGCCAGTTAGCTGGTATGTTGTTAAGGAATTTTACGAATGTCCTATACTAGCATTATGACAATTCATAGATTAATAGGGCAGGAGTGAAGATGATGTACAAACACGGACAGCAAGTATGGGGGTCAGTAGATATCAGTAAAGGGGTTACCATTACAGCAAACAACAACACATTTACATTTCATGTAGATGACTCGTCATATACGATAACTATACCTGTTGGTACCTACAAGACAAGTCAACAAAGGCATGAATCCGAACTTATTCAGGCCATTTCGAAAGCAGGGGTGGCTCAGAACATTCCTGTACGATTTATTTTGGGCGGAATGCATTATGATGAGAAGTATAATGTGTTGATTTTGGAACATACGGACTCAAGCAACGAACATGTTATCGATCAATTTGCGGGAAATGCCATCGATACGTTGTTTGGTCAAGTGAAGTTTAATCTTCCGCCGAGGAATTAGTGCGTGGAATCGTTCACACGTGTTGCTAAACAAGGAGATCACATAAGATGTGGTCTCTTTTTCATTTTTTGAAGGGAGATTTAATGGAAAAAAGATTATTGCAAGCTGGGTGATGCCAGATTGTCTATGAGAAACCAAAATGAATACAACACAATATGTTATTAAAGTTAACATTAAAGGTGTGAAAATTGCATATTGTCAGGAAATATGTTTATATATCGCGGTATTTAACTTAAAAAACGTGAATTTCACATTTTGAAAATAGTTTATTGTCTAAATACCAGATCGTATGTAATGATTAGTGACATTCACAGATGCAACAAAATGGGATGAACAAAGTGGAGTGGCAATCATGTGAATCCATATCAGAGAGTGTGCGAAAGGGGAAAGGTCAAATGAGATTATTTCAAAGACGTAAGGCAGGCAAGGCAAGTTCAATCCTCGCAGTGGTAACAGCATTCACTCTATTATTATCTGCATGTTCGTCAGGAAGCGAATCAACATCTTCATCTGGAGATTCGGGTTCGGGGGAAAAAACAACTTTGAAAGTAGAAATCTTCGATCGGGGAAACACTCCGGCGGGCTACACCATTTCGGACAGTTATCTGACTCGCTTCATTCAAGAGAAGTTTGGTGATCCAAACAACATCGATGTTCAGTTTGTTCCGGTACCACGCTCGGAGGAAGTACAGAAACTTAACGTTCTGATGGCGAGTGGCTCTGAAGTACCTGATATCGTCTTTACCTACGATTCGGGAACATTCAACCGGTATGCAGAGCAAGGAGGTCTGACCGAACTTACGGATCTGATCAATCAAAGTGGTCCTAACCTGAAGAAGTTCCTGGGAGATGAAACGCTGGCCTACGGTCAATACGATGGACAACAGTTTGCGGTTCCAGGTAAACGTCTTGTACTTGGCAAGTACGCATCCTATGTTCGTCAGGACTGGCTGGACGCACTCGGATTACCTTCACCTGAGACAGCTGAGGAGCTGCATACAACACTGAAGGCCTTTAAGGAAAAAGATCCGGGTAAAGTCGGTACAGGACTTATTCCGATGGGAATGTCCATTGCCTCGGCTCAATATGAACCACTGATCTGGTCATTCATTGAACCGCTGACGGAAGAACAGAAATATACATTAACGCAGCAACTGGGTTCCAATGACTATCCAACGTTGTTGCCTGGTTTCAAGGACGCCCTGAAATATATGAACACACTTTATAATGAAGGATTAATGAGCAAGGATTTTGGACTCGACAAAGACAAGAAAAAGCTATGGGAAGATGTATCTAACGGAAAAGTTGGATTCTACACCGAGGATGCGGGAGAGATTTATATCTCCGGTACGTACAAAAACCTGCAAACCAATCAACCGGGTGCAGTGATGACACCAATTGATGCATTCAAAAACTCCGAAGGCAAATTCGCCAAACCGGCATATGCACCCAATGCGATGTATGTCATGATCCCGAAATCGAGCAAAAATGCGGAAGCCGCGATGAAGTATCTTGATTGGATGGCTTCGGGCAACAACCTGTTCGATCTGCAATTCGGTGTTGAAAACGAGAACTACGAACTTGTGGATGGGGTACCACTGATCAAAGATGATGCTTCTCCTGAAATTGCAGGCCGTATCTATAATTCCGGTGACATTGCCATTATCGTGAACGGTAAATACGTTGGGGATGACAAGAAAAATGAAGAGGCCTACGTCGTTCAGGTAGAGTCGAAGTATCGGGATGATATGCGCAAGTCGGTAGCGATCTCTAACACGGACACCATTCAACCGGTACGTTTCTCTAAACCGATTGATGCGGAAGCACGTTACGGTAACGGCTTGAAAGACAAGTTTATGGAGTTTTTCGTGAAAACAACCATTTCCAAACCCGCTGATTTTGAAGCCACGTATGACAGCATGATGAAGGATTACATGGCGAGCGGTGGCCAAGCAATCCTGGATGAACGTACAGAAGCTTACAAAGCGATGAAATAAGTAGAGTAGAGATCACATCTAATGTGTATGACAACAAAGAACAGGGGTTTCATTAGGGCGATGGCAACATCGCCTTGATGAAGAGTCCTGAATGACATGGGGGGAAGGTTTATGAAAACAAGCATCTATTTCCGCAGAAATTGGCAACTATATGCGTTGCTCCTACTGCCCATGATCTACTTCATTATTTTCAAGTATGGGCCAATGTATGGCGTGCAGATTGCGTTCAAGGATTTTAACTTCTTTCAAGGGATCTCTGGTAGTGAGTGGATTGGCTTGGATGCATTCAGAGAAGTGTTTCAAAATCAGGGGTTTTACACTGCATTACGCAACACGTTAGTGCTAAACATGCTGGATCTACTGGTTTCTTTCCCGGCGCCACTAATACTGGCCATCTTATTGTTTGAGCTGAAGAAGGCCTGGTTCAAAAAGTTGGCACAGACCTTACTGTACATTCCTCACTTTATTTCGTGGGTCATTATTGGAGGGATCGTACTTCAGGTATTCGGTACGCAATCCGGTTTCATTAACAATATCTTGATGAGCATGGGATTTGATCCATTACCTTTCCTTTCAGACAAAAACTATTGGCTCTTTACGTATCTTGCGGTAGGTGTGTGGCAGAGTGCAGGCTGGGGTACGATTCTGTATCTGGCATCTCTGACAGGGATTAACCGTGAGCTGTATGAAGCGGCAGAAGTGGATGGAGCAAGTCGGCTACGCAGAATCTGGCACATCTCCTTGCCAGGCATCAAAACAACGATTGTTACCTTATTGATCATCAATGTCGGCAACATGATCTCTATCGGCTTCGACCGACCATTTATTATCGGTAACGTGGCTGTACGTGAATACTCGGATGTGCTAAGCACGTTTGTCTATCGTGTCGGTTTACAATCCGGTCAGGTCACGCTAGCAACGGCTGTAGGTTTGTTCCAGGCTTTAGTTGGACTTGTCTTCATACTCGGAGCGAACTATACGTCCAAGAAATTGACCGATGAGAGCATTATGTAGTGGATTGATTCACATATGATCTGTAAGGAGTGAGTGAGATGTCTGAAAACACGGCGAATCGAATATTCAACACGGTAAACGTCATTCTTATTGTCATTACGATGGTGCTGTGTCTTGCACCATTCATTCATATTATTGCGATCTCGCTCAGCTCAAACCGGGCGATCGGTTCAGGAGAAGTTTCCTTTTTCCCCAGAGAATTGTCCTTTGAGGCGTATACCAAAGTATTTGCAGATGGATCGATGATTCGTTCCCTCATCTATACGATTTGGCTTACCGTCCTGAGTACGGTACTAAGCATGGTGATGACCATTGCAGCAGCTTATCCACTGGCGAAGAGTAATCTGAAAGGGCGCAAATGGTTCATGCTTGTTATTGTGGTGACGATGTTCTTCAGTGGCGGCATTATCCCAGAGTACATTCTGATCAAAAATCTGCATTTACTCGATAGCACATGGGGACTTATTCTGCCTGGGTTGATTAGTCCTTTTTATATGATTATCCTCATTACCTTCTTCAGAGGTATTCCCGAAAGTCTGGAAGAAGCAGCAGGCATTGATGGAAGCAGCCACTTTGGAACACTTATGCGCATCATCTTGCCGCTATCCCTTCCGGTTATGGCAACACTTAGCCTATTCTACGCGGTAGGACGGTGGAATGGTTTCCAGGATGCACTCATGTATATTACGAAGCCTGAGCTGTACCCTTTGCAATTGAAATTGTATCAGATGATTCAGCAAAACCAGATTACAGAACTGATGCAGAACGAAGGCATTGGCGCCGTTCAGGTCCTGCCTGAGAGTCTGAAAGCAGCCAGTGTTATATTCTCCACGTTACCGATCC
This sequence comes from Paenibacillus xylanexedens, assembly GCF_001908275.1. Classification (NCBI taxonomy): domain Bacteria; kingdom Bacillati; phylum Bacillota; class Bacilli; order Caryophanales; family Paenibacillaceae; genus Paenibacillus; species Paenibacillus xylanexedens. The sequence goes on from NZ_CP018620.1 coordinate 3,753,166, forward strand.
TGCTTGTGTATCCGTGGTTGCAGCGGTACTTTATCAGTGGCGTAATGGTAGGTGCTGTAAAAGGTTAATAGAGGTTGTTCAAAAAGTTCACTTTTGATTACGAATGATGCCTAGTGGCATCATCAGCATCGAATATGAAATTTAGCCGAAATAAGCGGGAGGCTTACGAAGTATGTTTCCTTCGGAAACATTGTAGTTGCTCACGTAGTTGTCCTACGCTCCGCTACTCCATTTCTAGCTTAATTCCATCTTCTTGGTACTGAAAACTGATCTTTTTGAACACGCACCTATAGTCTCGGGAGGTTGCATGAAATGACACAACGAATGGTAGAAAAGATGTCGAAAGAGCAGCAGTATCTTGTAAATCAGTCCATGACGATGATGGATAGCTTCTATGATAAGGAACTGGATCTGCTTCGGAGTTTCGAAGAAGAGGATTCATCGCAGCACAGCACACGAGCCAGTGCACATTATGCGCTCGGGTTGTTGATTCGAAATGAGCCTGGTGATGTGGAACGCGCGATACAAGTGTTCCACAAGGTGCTCGATGTTCAATATGACGCTCCGGATGAGATCTATCACGGAACCTTCGCGACCCGACCAACTGATGTGCATCCACCAGCGGGTCACTATGCTTGGAAATCTTTTGCGCCAGGCACGGCCTATTTCCTGGAACGCACCTTTGAGAAGGTGTCTGCGCAGTTTATCCATAAACTACAGGAAGAGGGTTCTCTGCTAACAGAGGCAGCAGACCCCAAACAACTGAAACACCTTTTTTATTCGGCAGTGAATCAGGTTCTGCCACCGATCTGGATCAGCTATGATCCCAACTGGCGCGAGTTTATCGCTTGTGTCTGTGTGGTCGTAACTGCCGAATTCGCCGAACTTATGCCGGAGACACTCATGAAACGTATGGACCATGCAATGGAGTTGGCTGTCCAAGGGTCAATAGAACGCAGGTTATCCGACGTAATTCCCATGAATACGAATATTGAGTTAATGCATATTTTCATTACCCACTACTACGGCCATCGCTTGAACCGGACAGAATGGATTCGGCATTCGGATGAACAGGCGGAGGGATTGATGAAGGAGTTCGAACAATACGACGGTACATTCGCCGAGTTCAATACGACAACGTATTACGGAGTGGATCTGTCCGTGCTTGGCATGTATCGAAAGTATGGACTCACGGAACGTTTGATCGAAATTGGACACCGGATTGAACATGGGCTGTGGAATAACATTGCGCTATATTATAATGCCAACTTGGAGAATCTCTCCGGCCCGTTCTCCCGGGCGTACGACATGGAGATGCGAGAGCATAGTTCGATCGGTGTATTTATCTATCTCTTGCTTGGAGGAGGGTATGAATATCTGGCAGGAATCAACTGTGAGTCAGGCCATGATCCATTGATTGCGCTCCTTGGGGTGGATGTGCCCGCTGAAGCCGTGCCGTATTTCAAGGCTCATCAAGAAGATCGGCTTGTGCAGAAACAATTTATGGAACTGTGTGAGCGCAATGATCCAACGTCCAATCGGAATTTGTGTACAGCCAAAGCCTGGATTGGTGAGGACCGGATGATCGGGGCCATGTCGGGAAGTGTGAATACGAATGGACAGATGCATCCAGCTACGATCCACTGGCAGACGGAGACGGGGGAACGTTATTATCTTCGCTTGATCCGCCGTGAGGTAGGCGAGGGGTGGAACAGCCATCTGCGCGGAATAACGTTTGATGCGGATCTCACGCCAGATTCGTTAACCATTGATGTGGAGCTGGATACGGCGGAAGGGATCGACGTTTATTTTGAAATCAGAGGGCCATTCCTTCGTCAGCAGGATATTACACCAGTGTTATGGCAGTTCCCTGGACTTGCGTGTACCGTGAAGGCTGAAGCACCTGAACCATCCGTGTTAATGTACGTGAATCATGCGGAGATCATCTATCGTTATGTGCCTGGGAAGACTGCAAACAAGATGAGATTTGAACTGACCTTCCGTGAAGACAACGATTAGAGGAATGAATAGGTATATAAGATGAACTGAACATTTACACGAGAACGAAGAGTGCAGAACCGATCTGAAGAAGCGGAGCGTTCGCCTGAAAGCTTTCTGCAAGAAAGCTGCATCGGAAGCATAAGCTATCACCGGATTTTTCCCTTTGGAGAAGGGGATCAAAAAAATCAGGGGATAACAGCGATCGGAAGATGGTACTGCAATTGGAGTGATCTAGTGTAAAGTTTATTGGTTCAACTTATATAGATAGAGATAAATGGAATATGAATGGGAGATAGAATGAGAGACAGGAGGACCAAGTATGTATACGGACAAACAGGAATATTCGTTCTCAACATGTTGGAATATCAAACGTCATACGACTGGACAAGGTATGATCGAGGAGATCAAGTCTCTTGGATTCAAACAGGTGGAACTGAATTACAACGTAACGGAAGAGATGCTGCAGACGATAGAACCGATGATTGAACGGGGCGAGATCGGTGTATCCAGTGTGCATAATACATTCCCGCATGTGGCTCATCCGGATTACGGGACGGATTCCGTCTTGCTTGGGTTCGATGATGAGCCGCGCCGCAAACGGGCGATAGAACTGTTACTTCGCTCAGCCGAGTTCGCACATCGTTATGGGGCCAAGGCTGTTGTTGTACATCCGGGTGAGGTTCCTTTTGAATACAATATAGATGAAGCGTTGAAAAAGATATACCACGATCAGGGGCCGGATTCACCGGCATATCAGTCTTTATGGCAAGAGATGCTGGAGAAGCGGGAAGATGGCAGCGCACATTACCTGAGCCGGATTCAGGAGAGTCTGGAAAAGGTATGTGACTTGTCTGAGCAGCGAGGATACGGGGTGAATTTCGGTATTGAGACCCGTTCACGCTGTTATCAGATGCCGACTTTGAACGAAGCGGGAACGATTATTGGACAAATGAAGGGCGCGCCGCTTGGTCTTTGGTACGATATTGGTCACGGTATGATGATGGATCGAATGGGGCTGTACGATAATGTACGTGAGGCTAACGCGTTGATTGATCACGTGGTTGGCGTGCATATTCATGAAACCGTAGGGTTGGCAGATCATTGGTGTCCATACATCCATAGTAAAGACATGACATTTTTTGATTCGTTTTTGGATGTTATCGACCGTTCTCCGGTGAAAGTATATGAGCTGAAAGCCGCGTGTACACCGGAAGAAATCGATGAGAGTCACGGATTAATTACGTCTCGTATTGCTGAACGTCATGCGGCGCGTCAGCGCGGATAGGGAAAAGAGTATATTTTGTGCTAAGCGCTTAGATGGGTAAATGGTAGGGCAATGGGGGAATGTAAAGCATTTTTCTCAGCTGATGTCTGACGTCTAATTGGGGTAGCGGATTTCGTCTATTCCATGTGTTATGAGGAGATATTTAGTGGAAAAAAGGATCGGTTTCATCAGCCTGCTAGGCTTGGTGAGACGGATCCCTTTTTTGATTTTGTTAGATATGTGTATATGTGATCGGTGTACAGCTTTCATTCAGATCACATTTGAATAGCATTCAGAAGCATTTTGGCACACAATTGGCTTCATAGCTGGGCACTCTTTGGAAAGTTAACGAACCTGACGCACCCTATTCCAAGCATATGAGTTAGATTGAAATCGTAAGGAATCTGAGACACCTTATCACTTCGTGTATAGCCCGTTTTTGCCCATTTTCACTTGTCTGCTCCAGTTTAGCGTTAGTGAGGTTCGTTAGAATTTTCATGTTAGTCCAAACCAGGTAATAAGGTGCCTGAGATTCGTTAGCGTGTTAGAAGTGAGTCAGAAGTTGGCGAGAGAAGTGTTTATTCTACCTATCACCAAAGCAAGATTGAGCCTGTGATTCTTTTTACTCGTACATCCGTCGTTCAAGTTCAGCATAGGCAATGGCAGGATCATCACTGGAATTATCAATATAAGCGACGGATGAAGCAGGGAGCGGCCAGGCTATCTCTTTACGGACGAGAGAAGCTGTGAAGGCATCCCAGTTGGCTAACTTCCATTCATCTAGTGGGGATTTTCTTGCTGAGATCCGCTTGTGATACAATGCTTCATTCTCTAAATAAATATAGGCCACACGCACATCCGTATCTTTCAGAGAACGTCCAATCCGTGCGAGTTCCTGCTCGATCCAGTCAGAGGTACCGATTTCCTTGGTAAATGGCCCCACAACGATCGTATCGATATCCAACTGAACGTCATCCAGAGCGGCGTCCATCGTAATGCGGTACCCAAGATCACGGCACAACCTTTTGTATTCAGGCGAATCTCGGTCGGATGGATCAAGTCCCTGAAGGGTCATGATCGCCTCAGCCGCGGGACGAAGCAGAATATCCATATCGAAGAAAGCAGCTTTATGTTTACGGGAAAGGGCTTTGGCTAGTGTGGTCTTGCCACTTCCGGCCCCGCCGAGAAAGAAAATTAGTTTGCTCATGAATGTAATGCCTCCTTAATTGTATTGAAAAAATAGTATATGTAATTAAAAAATACACGAATATATAGATTCATCATTAGAGTTCATGAATGAAAGGACTTGTTTATTTTAACATAAATAAAGAAGCTTGTTGGCTAGACAGAAAAGGAAGGATAAGGTAATATCATACCTAGTTGTTCTATGCATAGGTTTCCGATGTATATGAAAAGAAGAGATTTGAAAGTGTTATTTTTCAAAATCTAAAAATTCTTGCTAAATGAATTGAAAAGGAAGGAGTGAGTGCGTTGCAGGTTAACAAACAAATGATTAAAGGCAGTACCGAAACATTGATTCTGACCCTGCTTCAGGAACGACCGTTGTACGGATATGAATTAATCAAGGAACTACATCGTCAATCCGAGGGTGTGTTTAATCTGAAAGAGGGCACGTTATATCCTATTTTGCATGCTATGGAGATTGAAGGTTGGGTAGAGTCGTACTGGATGGAGGTTGAAGGCCGTAAACGTAAATATTATTCGATTCGTGACAAGGGCATGGAGGCCTTACAAAGTAAAAAAGCAGAATGGAATATGTTCCGTAGAGCTGTGGATCGAGTGCTTGGTGAAGGAGGCCTGACATGACAAATCGACATGAACGAATTCAGCATTATCTGGATCACATGTGTGTTCAGGTTAAAGCTCGCGAAGTACATAACGACTTGCGTGATGAGTTGGGAAACCACATGGAAGAAATGATTTTGGATAAAGAACAAGAAGGTTATACAGAGGAAGAAGCAATTGCATATGCCATTGAACAGATGGGTGATCCTGCAGTGGTAGGCAAAAGCATGCACCGATTGCATCGTCATCGCATGCATTGGGGGCTGTTAGTTGGACTAATTGGTTTGTCTATAACTAGCCTGTTACTGATATGGATCTTTACGATGAATGTTGCAGATGAAAAGTATCAGTCCTTATATCGGGGGCATGTGGTGTACACCATTATAGGTGTAATATTGATGTTGTTCTTTATTTATTTTGATTATCGTAAGTTGAAAAAAGCTGCTTGGTGGATCTATATTCTACTTAATGCCCTTTTGTGGATTAATCCAATGATATCTACGGATTTTTATGGTATGAGCAGATTCCTGATTGCACCACTTGGATTTGTAATAGACCTTACGACTGCTTCAGTATGGATTTTGCCACTTGCCATAGGGGCAATTGTGCAGGAGAAGTTTCATTCAAACTGCAATATGCAATCCATATTGACCTATATTGCTATGGTAGCGTTACCTGTAGTGCTATTGTTTCAAATGTCGGACTGGGTTCGCATGTTTCTGTTTGGCACAATGTCCATTATTTTATTTGGTTGGCTCACGCGAAAATGGCTTTATACAGCCTTAGGTGCTGTTGTAACAGGAAGTGTTTTTGTATTGTTATTGTTTTTTGCAGATAAGTACGGCCGCCTAGAGAGGCTTTCCGTCGTTTTGAATCTTCAGGATGACCCTTACGGTGGCTATAGTAACAATTCCATTATTGAAATTATTCAATCAGCCGGCTGGTGGGGTAATGGGATTGATACAACGTTCGACATGTTTAAAATGAGTTATTTAGATTACCCAGGTGTTCTGCTCATTGATGTGTTTGGCTGGTCAGCCGGGATACTATTATTGGTGGGTATCATCTGGTTTGTTGCAAGTATGGTGAAGATGCTTCCTCGCATTCGGGATGATTTCGGTCGAATGATAATTATCAGTATCACATCCATGTTTGCGTTGCAAATCATCTATTCATTGGCGATGACTACCGGCAAGGCTCCAATTCTTAGCATAGTTTTTCCTTTAATAGGATATGGAAATCACCTGCTTTTCGAATATGCCATGGTCGGTTTACTTCTCGGTATTTATCGTCGGAAGGATACCATTTCGACGATAAATGAAAGAATACAGCAGAAGGTGGATGGCGACCCAATGACCAGTTCATAGGTATCCAAAATCATTACCGCATCATGAAATGAAGGGATTGTCTTGCTTGTTTAACGAGCATTCACGGAAACCAGATATGACGCAGGTTCACCCAGCCCTGGCTGTTGAAAGATAGACCACGCACAGAAGGCAGATAAGCGGTCTCTACCGGTTTTTCAGATAAATGGAACAGTAGGTTCTGGCTTACCAAGAATTGTTCAATACGGTCTAATTCACGAGTTCGATCCGCAGCGATGGGAGAGGCGACGATGGTTTGCAAGATCTCATGGATCGTTATACGAGCAGAATCTTCCTGATGCTCAGATAACGTAGAGTAGAGATCATACCTTCGCAGTTCTTCGTCCCTGTCCCGAATGAGAGAGAAGAGAATCAGATCAGATTCCAGTCGCAGATCTCCTTTGAACTGCTCCATCGTAGCAGTACGGACGGTACAAGAGAAACCGCACTGCTCCAGTATGGACGCCAGATGTTGGGCATCCCTGCGATATTGTGGAATGGTTGCAATGTGCAGGGAGATGGGACTAGTGGAAGCGGATCTTATCGATATATCGCTAAATCCCTCCAAGTGGACCTGGACCTTCTTGGTGCTCACCGCACTAAAATCAGTCTCCACGACCTCAGAGTTATCTGCATGTCCGTCATCTCTATACATTCCAGCAAGGCATGACTGAAGGTGTGCTCTTACTTCCGGATCGTTTAACGGTCCGGTTTTTTGTGTATTACACGTGAGTAATTTATGAACCATTACACCTGCACTAATCTGTGTCCAGTCTGCACCCGCAGACGAGGACGGATTATGAACAAGATGAAAGAACGGAGTTTCGATATCTTGGCTATCGTCCATTTTTGCCGAGGCACTCCACGGAATCTGCAGGATATCTACCCGGTCCATATGTGCTCTACCTTGAAAATATGATGAAAAGGCTTCAAGTCTGCACAAGTGATCATCCCAGGCGGTGACCTTGAACGGTCCCGTCCCAACAGGTTTTTGCATCCCATGCACCTCACTCGAATGCTTCATCTTATGTTCGTTTGTTCCTGGTGAGGGTACAATCGCCGCACGACTTGTTGTCAGGAAGGACAAAAACAATTCATGAGGATCTTTAAGCTGGAAACACACGGTTAAGGAATCGACCGCTTCAATAGATAGAATCTGTTTACTTACATCACGGTACAGTGTCCGGCGATCTGTAGATTGCAGCCGTTCAAACGTATGCACTATATCATGGGCTGTCAAGAACTGACCATCGTGAAATGTAATACCTTTTCGCAAATAAAAGATCCAGGTCTTTCGGTCTGCACTGACATCCCAAGTATGAGCCAGACAGGGAAGAATCTCTCCTTGTTCACCCCGCTGAACCAACCCGTCAAAGACATGGCTAGTAACAAAGGATTCAGCTAATAGATTAATGTACAGCGGATCAAGGGCATGAAGCTGTTGGCGCAGGGGCAACCGAAGCGTATCAATCTGCTCATTATTGGTGCCGGCTTCCGTATGATGTCCTGAATACCCAAGCAACCACTGGTTTAGATGATCCTGCATGATTGTTGAACTGGAGAATGCGCTCACCTGCTCGGCAGCTTCCTGTAACTCCCGGCGATTCATGGCCTGCATCATATATTCTGCGGCGATTTGATCAGCCGGAACAAGCAAAGTCAGTGAAGAACGCCGACCCCGGCCACGCTGGGAAACCCAACGAATCCAATCATGGGCAACCATCTTTTTGACAATCGTTAACGTATTGCGGTGTGTACAACTTAGCAAATCAGCGAGATCGGCGAGTGTAAGTTCATGTTCTGTGTGGTGGCCGTAATGGCGATGCAACAGCAGATATTGCTGATGTAATTTCAAGTGTTGATTCCCTCCTGGAGGTGAACTCTGACGTATTCCTCTAAAATAAGAAGTTTTGTCGATTTTAATTTCTATTTATATTCCTATTTTATCATCTAGAATATAGCATAGAAAGGTTAATGGAGGTTTTTCCCATGATTGATAAAATAATGGCTTCACCGAAACGCGCTCTAATCACGCTACTGTCTGCATGGATGCTGGCGATCATTCACCAGTATTTATTCTATGGTAATGAGATTGGCGTATCGTATCCTATCTTTGTAATTCTCTTCTATGTGTTCATGTATCTGTTTGCACGGGACCGCATGAGGTCTTTCAGGTTCATTGATGCTTTTGTAGCGGCTGTAGTGCTATTGTTGTCGCTAACGTTCCTGTTATACGACAATGAACTGCTGTATGTTCTTAATTTTCTGGTCATACCTGGCGTAGTTATCTTACATATGACATATCTGATGGGCAGAAAACAGAAGCAGTGGTGGGAGATTGGTTTGATTGGTACGGCTATTGACCACTTGTTGCCTCAAGCCATACGTCATTGGGGGACTGTTGCGGCCATTGCTGTGAGAGCAGGCGGGCGTGGCATGGGCAAATCCCAAAAAACAGTTGTTTTCAAAGTGCTTATTGGTCTTGTGGCGTCCTTGCCTATCCTCATTGTTGTCGTCGCATTACTGTCCTCCGCTGACGGGGTCTTTGATCAGTATTTAGCCGGTTTTCCGGAGTGGCTGAATCAATTGGCTTTTACTCCAGGGATACCGAGAATCATCTGGATTGTCATCGCAGGTGTATTGCTGTTCGGTTATGTATGGGGATTTGTACAGCCAATGCAATATGAGGCAGAGAAGAGAGCGAACGCACATTGGAAAAATGGAGTAGCATCCACGGTTGATAAGCGTGATCACACCTATATAATCTCTCCTGTGGACCCGGCCACTGAAGGTAAGGTTACCAATAAGATTACACCCGAGCCCGAACGCACTCCGGTTCATCGGGAACCATTCAGATTGGACCCTATCATTGTGGGGACGATGCTGATTGTCATTAACTGTGTGTACGTTTTATTTGTACTTGTACAGTTTTCGTATCTGTTTGGTGCAGGAGAGGGGCATCTTCCGGTAGATCTGTCTTACGCAGACTATGCGAGAAGTGGATTCGCAGAGTTAATTCTCGTCACAGGTATTAACTTCTTTATTCTTATTGTTGCTTTGCAGTATACCCGTTCGAGTGGCAAAGCGGGTTCCATCGTGCATCAGGTACTTCTCCTGATTCTGGTCAGTTGTTCAGCAATTATGTTGTATTCCGCGTTTATGCGCCTAAATCTGTATGAGCAGGCATATGGATATACGTACATCCGCTTCCTGGTACACGCATTCATGATCTTCCTCGCACTCCTGTTGCTGATTGCTGGCCTTCGTATACGGTACACATCAATACCGCTGATCCGCTGGTATATTGTGCTTGCGCTAACTGCTTATGTTGCTGTCAACTATGTGGGCATGGATAAACGGATTGCCGAGCTGAATATTGAACGTTATCATCAGACTGGCAATATTGATGCAACCTATCTGGCAAGTCTGTCGGCAGATGCAGTTCCGTTACTTCGTGAGTTTGCTCAGGAGGAGTACCCGGATCTCAAAAGGGAAATGTTGGAACGTCAAGCCTACTTGGACGAGGATTCATCAGATCGTTCCTGGCCTTCTTATAACGTGGTAAGACACCGAGCTGAGCAAGAGTTGTCCAAATTGAGAACGGAATAGCTGAATAGTAGTTGTTTTCACGTACGGATTTATGCAAAAACAATATGTAAGTGTTATAATATAAAAACTAACCTATAAAGGGGGTGAATTCCTTGTTTGAACTGCAGGAGTTATTACCATATTTATTCTCGATTGGACTCATCTTCACCGTCAGTTATGCCTATATTGCCCATCTTCACTGTGGCATGACAGAGTACTGGATGGAAGGTGGCGCCGGTGGTGGACTTGAACCTGTACTTCCCGCCCTGTGTTTGGACAGACAGCACAGACAGGAAGACTGGAGCCGCATGATTAGACGAAGAGAAGCGCCCGATGAAGATGAACCAGATTGTCATTCCTCGTTGAACGATTGGTCAACAAATCAACGAGGAGGATATATATGGAACATAAGACCAACAAGGGATTCACTTTTACTTCGGGCAAGGGACGGATCTATGGCCTGATTGCCATTTTGTTTGCAGTCATGCTGCTTGCCGGATGCAGCAACAACGTGTCGGAGATTACTTCATCGACACCGGGATTTTTTAATCACTACATTGTATTTCCACTGTCGTATCTGATTCAGCACATTGCGACCATATTTAGTGGAAGCTACGGGATCGCGATTATCGTGATTACACTTGTCATTCGTCTGGCACTGTTGCCATTGATGATGCGTCAAGCCAAGTCCCAGCAGGGAACACGAGTCATCATGAACGCCATGAAACCCGAAATGGATGCGCTCAAGAAAAAATATGAAGGCAAAAATGATCCTGCTGATAAGCAAAAGCTGTCTCAGGAAACGATGGAGCTATACAAGAAACATAAGTTCAATCCGCTGAACATTGGTTGCTTGCCGATGCTCATTCAGTTGCCTATCCTGTCAGGTATCTACACGGCTATCCGACTTACACCGGAACTGTCTTCTCATTCGTTCCTGTGGTTCAAACTGGGAGCGCCGGACTACGTACTCGCTGTGGTGGTCGCGGTCATATATCTGATTCAAGCCAAGGTATCACAAGCCAATATGGCGCCTGAGCAGCGAAAACAGTTCGCCATTATGGGTTATCTCTCCCCATTGATGATGGCATTCTTTTCTCTTACAGCTCCGGCAGCGATGCCGCTCTACTGGACCGTTGGGGGTTCGTTCCTGGTACTACAGACATTATTGTTCCGTAAAATGTACCCGGTAGAACACCCACAGGAGCCTGTGGTTGTGGAAGTAAGTAAGAAAAAGAATAAAAAATCCAGCTCCGCCAAACCTTCTCGGAAACCTGCAAAGTCCTAATAAACTTGGTCCCAGTTGGTTGCGGAAACATGGTGATTACGGAACAGTGTTGAACACGAAAAACATAATGAAGAAGCCTGATCCATATGGATCAGGCTTTTTTTGTACTCCCAGGTGTTCCTTTTTAGTTTTTTACGAAAGCGGATGTGAAGCATAACGTCCACTGCCTGTTCCCCAATATCACTTAATGATATATACTTACCTGATTAAATGTGATATTGATAATCAATATCAATTATTGAGTGATGTATACATTGGAAAAAGTGAAACGAGGAGTGCGGGTAGATGCAAGAGGAAGAAGCAAGACAGGGATTTACACCGGAGATGATTGATATGATGGCCAGTATCTGGACACGTTCGATCATTACATTAATAGATGTACGCTTTCAGAATATAGCGTCACAATACCCGTTGGAGCAATATAAAATGCCTAGTAGCATGTTTATCTATGCATATGGGGGAGAAGCGCAAATCCAACTGAATGAGACCACATTTGGAATGGAACGCTTCGGTTTAGTTCACGGCGGGAAGGGGAGCCTGCTCAGTATTACGCCTAAAGCGGAGATGGTGAAGACCTTTATGGTGTTTTATAGAGCAGAATCACCTCTCTTTTTCAAGAAACACCTGCAGCAATTACTGGAGCAAGTAAATCCATTTGTTCAACAGTTTGGTTATACGCCAAGTAATCCCATCTTGCTACGCGATTGGTTCCAACGGATGATGAATGGCTGGAAACGTGGCAAGGCGATGGATCAGCTACAGGCCAAAAGTTTTCTATATCAATTGATTCATGAAGTGTACAGGGATTTGGAGGGTGGTGGGATTCGGTATCTCCAGCCAGATCCAGCCTGTTCTGCCAAGATATATCTCGATAAACATTACAGGGAGCCGATTATGTTTCAACAAATTGCCGATATGTTTGGGATCAGCGGTGGACAATTGACGCGGTTGTTCAAAAAAAGGGAAGGGATGAACTTACAGGAGTATCTCATTCAGAGGAGGATTGAAGCTGCCTGTCATGACTTGAAACATACAGAAGCGACGGTTAAAGAAATCGCAACAGGAGCTGGCTTCGCAGATGAGAAAAACCTGTTCCGAATGTTTAAGAAGCATTATAAGATGACACCAAGTGATTATCGGAAAATAAACGCACTATCCATGCAGGTTGATGGTATTGATAATGATTCTCATCTCCCTTACGATGAGAGGGAACTAGCGAGTCTAGTCAAGTCTTATAGAGATGGGGAATCAACGATGTTTGGATCATTAAGAAGTAAAGAAATGATTTTGGCGGCGGCGATAAGCATGATGCTGTTATTGACGGCATGTACGTCAGGGACGCCAGCGAATAATGGGGGAACGGCGAATACAACACCTGCACAGACACAGCAGACGACACAACAGGAAGGGTCGGAGACAAAAGCTTCGGAAGCAGTCTCGCAGACCAGAACGATAACCACAGTTAAGGGTGATGTTGAGGTGCCTAACAATCCTCAGCGAGTTGTAGTCGATTATTTGGTTGGTGATGTGGTAGCCCTAGGTGTAACTCCTTTAGGTGTGGCTAGAGCTGCACGGGGAGAGACAGAGCCTGTTTATGCTAACCAGATTACAGACTCCATAAAAGTAGCCATGGAGCCGGAAGATATCATGACGCTTGAGCCTGATCTGATCATTTTGGCATGGAGCGATGAGTCGTATGATGATTTATCCAAAATTGCCCCGACCATTTATGTTCCCTATGGTGATATGACTACAGAAGAGCGGATACAATTTATTAGCGATGTTTTGAACAAACAGGAAGAAGCTAAGGATGTTATGAATGCTTATACCGGAAAAATCGAAGAAGCAAAGTTAGCCTTTCAGAATGCGGGCCTATCCGATGTAACGATTACGGTTGGAGAATTCAGTGATAAAAATAATTACATAGCTGGAGCCAAGCATGCCGTTGGCGAGCTTGTTTACGATGAACTTCAATTGCAGGCACCTTCAAAAGTCCAAACGGATATTATCGACGCAGATAAATATTGGGGCGATGTCTCCATGGAAGTATTACCCGCTTACTCTGGGGATTATATGATCTTCTTAGGAGATGGAAACGTTGCTTCTGATAATGCTGTGTGGAATGCCATACCTGCTGTGCAACATGATCGGATCGTAAAGGTGGATTCTTCGCTATCTTGGTCCACCGACGTAATGACTTCCAGTGCATTGATTGATTATATTGTTAGTCAATTGCTAGCATTAGCTAAATAAGAGTTAGAACGAAATTTTAATTGAACACTCCAATTTTTCAAACATGACCAATCGAATTTATGGACGTTAATATCCATATTCGATTGGATTGTCAATAGGTGATGAAAGGGAAACGAGATGAAAAGCAAGCCTGAACAAAAACGCCGTGGGGCGATGAACTTCACCATGTACATGGTAGTGGGGCTTGGATTAACGGTTCTCATGTCGGCGGCATCAATTATGTTTGGTGCTGCTGATATGAGGTTAGCAACGGTATGGGAGGCTATTTTCCGATTTGATCCAATGCTCACTGAACATCAAATTATCCAAACCATGCGTCTTCCGCGTACCGTAGCCGATCTGATCGTTGGGTGCAGCCTTGCGGTATGTGGCGCTATCATGCAGGGGACAACGCGCAATCCGCTGGCCGACTCCGGGCTCATGGGGATTAGCTCTGGCGCAGCATTTGCAATTGCACTTTGCCTGGCCTTTCTGCCGGGTTATTCGTATTGGCAGATGATGTTGTTCGCTTGTCTGGGAGCAGCGATCGCCACCGGTATGACTTACTTTACCGCGTCACTGGGCAATCGCGGAATGACTCCACAGCGGCTTGTACTGGCAGGTCTATCTATTTCAATGTTGTTTGGCGCACTCAGTCAGTATTTGGCGATCAATTATAACCTGGGCAGAGCATTGACATTCTGGACGGCGGGTAGTACAGCGGGTGTCAAATGGGGAGAATTGCTGATTATCTCACCGCTCTTTGTTGGTGGTATACTGCTGGCACTGGCCTTATCCCCTTCCGTTACATTGCTCAGTTTGGGAGATGATGTGGCAAGTGGACTCGGCATTCGTAGCGGACTGGTCAAGATTTTGTCGACAATTATTGTACTTGTGCTGACTGGATTGGCTGTTGTTGTAGTTGGCCCGGTTGGTTTTGTGGGTCTGATCACCCCGCATATTGTGCGATATATGGTAGGTGTCGACTATCGATACATTATTCCGGCAGCGGCGTTATATGGTGCGTTGCTGACCGTATCGGCCGATTTGGCTGGACGTTTGATCAATAAACCGTTCGAAACACCGATTGCCATTATATTTTCTATCATTGGTGTGCCGTATTTTCTCTTCTTGGCTCGAAGACAAAGGAGGGAATATGAATGATCAAGCGGCATTATACGATGAAACGAGGCATTATCATCAATGTAGTGCTTATGGTGCTCATCCTTGTGTTTGCGATCATTAGCATGAATTCTGGCAAAATGAATCTTTCACCGCTAGAAGTGCTGAACGTTCTCACAGGAAACGGTACCGATAAGCAAAATCTGATTGTGTTTGATTTTCGTTTGCCACGAATTGTACTTTCGATCTTGGTAGGTCTGGGAATGGGAGCGGCGGGGGTCGTGATGCAGAGTTTGCTGCGTAATGACATGGCTAGTCCGGGAACACTGGGAATTAGTTCGGGATCGGGTTTGTTTGTCCTGTTCTTCGTTGTATTCATTGCATCCACAGGAAAGAGTTCCTTTATTGCTCTGCCTCTGTTGGCTTTTGTTGGCGGACTATTGGCGGCGGGGTTGATCTTCTTATTATCGTATCGCCGCGGACGAGACATCTCGCCAATCGGTTTGATCTTGACCGGGGTCGCGCTAGGAAGCGGATATGGGGCGCTGACGACATTCTTGACACTCAAACTGGATGATTCGCAGATGAACTTCATACTGTATTGGCTGGCGGGGAGCCTATGGGGCGATGATTGGGGCTATATTTCCATACTGACACCATGGGTCTTGATCTTACTCGGCTATATTTTTTACAAGGCTCGCATACTGAATGCCCTCCATCTGGGCAATCAGACAGCACAGGGGCTTGGTGTTTCCGTGAAGCGACAGTTCTTGGGGTTGTCAATCGCTGCTGTTGCTTTATCCTCTGGCAGTGTAGCTGTGGGAGGCAGCTTCTTTTTCGTTGGATTGATCGCTCCGCATATGGCGAGAAAACTGGTCGGTCCCGATCACAAATTGCTCATTCCGGCTGCCAGCTTGGCCGGGGGACTAGTCGTGGTGCTGGCTGACACGATTACGCGCACGGTTAGCCTCGTAGGAGATGTGCCGACAGGAACCGTTATTACAGTTATTAGTGTTCCATATTTTCTTTATTTACTAGCAAAAGCCAAATAACACAATCAATGATATAGTCGGAATTTTTTTGTGGAAAACGGCTTGGCAGGACTGTGCGCTGCATTTTAAAGCAGAATGCACGATATCAAAAGTTTAAACATCGAAGTTACCCTGTATTACCGTTATGCTTCTTAATCAATAGCATATAAAAAAGGATGCCATTACGAAGATATCGTATTGGCATCTTTTGATTTTTCTCATTATTTGATATTAAAGTTGATTTCTAGAAAATTATATCAGGATTTATATTGCAGGTTCATCCGACAGCTGGAAACGGGAAACGAAATACCAGATGAGCTCGCGACGTGAGGATACCTTGGTTTTGGCGAAAATGGATTTTAAATGATCCTGAACCGTGTATACAGAAATATGCATCGCGGCAGCAATCTCTTTGGAAGAATAGCTGCGCAGCACATATCCGAGCAGTTCCCGCTCTCGACTGGATAATCCGTGGCTTTCGGCGAGCAAGGGCAGCAAATCCTGTGGCATCGCCTGCTCCAAACGGATAGCAATCTGATCCGGTCCTGTAAGCTGTTGCATGAGACTGGCATGAAGTATGAGGTAACGCCCATCCGGAAGTTGAATGCAAACTTTGGAGGGTGATTCGGGAGCGATCTGAGTATCCACGACCAGTTCTGCCCGATTCTTGCGCTGCAGGTGGGAACTCACTGCACGTACCGGACGGGGCAGAACATCAGGCCCTACATGTTCCAGCATGCGCAATTGGGACAGCCAATATTGAGCGGAGGCGTTCAGGGATAAGAGCTGGAACGTGTCTGAGGTGATCAAAATTCCGGGTTCCTCGGGACTTTCACTCGTGATCTCATCGATCAGTGTCAAGCTCGTGGACCGCAGCATCGATGCAATAGAAGCGGTCCAGGACTGAATCATCCACCGCTCCTCCTCTGTAAAGACAGCACTTTCTGTCTTACGATATAGGGTCAGATATCCCCAGCAAGCGTCTCCACTGACCAATACAGCACGTAGTTCATCACCGAACCCCGCTGGCTGAAGAATGTTGATATATCGAGGGCTTTGTTCAAGCTGTAAGTTGGACGTATGAAGTGTAGCTGTATGCTCACCGCTACGAATTAATTCAGCGTATTTATGTATATCTTCTTCCATGTATTCATTGATGAATAACCGATCATGAATGGCCTCAATGCCATCTTCTGTCACGGCTCCTGTGGAGAGAAGAGTCAGAGGATCAACGGTAGTGAAACAGTATGCATCGTAAGGTATAACCGTATGGATCTGCTTGAGAACAGCTTCCCGATAGGTACGTGAGGTCCAGGTTCCTTTTTCAAGAGAAGTGATAAGTCTGTGGTTCCGATCAATACGTGATGTCAACAAGATTACTCCTCTCTCTGTGCGCATATCCCAATGTTCTGGGATTGTAGGCTCGCCGTATCCTTCTATAATGAAATTAGACGAACAACGAGTCAAGTCTAACTTCAATTCAAGAGGAGTGCGGTGTCTATGAATCACAATCCATCACCGATGAGCTGGGAAACAGCAGATGTTCATCGTTACGAACAATCGATAGCCCTGAAAATTCCGGGTTATTCTCATATGCATGATTTAATGGAACGGCTGCTTGCAGCATCTTTTGCAAATAACAACGATATTCATATCCTTGTTGCCGGAGCGGGAGGGGGAAAAGAGATTGCTCTGCTCGGATCACGTCATGCCGGTTGGACATTGACTGGAGTAGATCCATCACAGCCGATGCTGCAACTTGCTGAGAAACGAGTCGCGGAAGCAGGCATCGGTTCCAGAGTGAAGTTGCAATCTGTCACGGTTGAAGAATTGCCGGAGGATATTGTATATGATGGGGCGACAAGCATGCTCATGTTACATTTCCTTCAGGGGATGGAGGCCAAGAGAACGTTTCTGACCAGCCTCGCAGCTAGACTTAAACCGGGTGCACCACTGATCATTGCGGCTGTAAATGCAGATCTTCGTTCACCTGCACATCCAATCATGATGCAAGCTTGGAAGGATCACATGTTGAGTGTGGGCGTCCTTCCTGAAGAGTGGGGGCGTTTTGCTGCTTCCCTGGGCCGTGAATCCGATCCCATATCCTCTGAAGAGATGACCCAGCTACTGACCGAATGCGGTTTCTCACATATTACACGTTACTTCGGGGCGTTCTGGGTGGAGGGGTATTATGCAATTCGAAACTAACGTGAAACCTATTAAAGATCAGATCTGGGTGGTTGGTGGTTATGGTCAAGTGGGGCAGATGATATGTACTCAACTGGGGAAATTGTTCCCGGGTAAAGTATGGGCTGCGGGTACACGCATGAACCGTGCGGAAGAGTTCAGCAGGTCTACAGGTGGTGCTGTGCTACCACTTCAACTGGATGTAACACGACCTGTAGAGCCATCCATGTTAAGGCCTGTGAAGCTGGTTATCATGTGTGTTGACCAGAGCGATACCCGATTCGTTGAAGCCTGCGCACAAGCCGGAACCGACTATATTGATATTTCTGCAAAATATGATTTTCTAGCTCAGGTTGAACAGCTGCACACCAAAATGCAACGTTCCAAATCGACCGCGATCCTCAGCGTTGGATTATCACCCGGAGTGACTAATTTGCTTGTGCGCGAAGCGACCATGCATATGGATCAGGTGGAGGAAGCGGATATTACCGTGATGCTGGGACTTGGCGAGAAACACGGGAAAGCTGCCGTGGAGTGGACCGTTGATCAGATGAATGCCACTTACCAAGTGATGCAAAAGGGCAAACTTGCTGAGGTACAAAGTTTCGGAGATGGCAAATGTATTGATTTTGGAGCGGGACTGGGGAACCGGAAGGCCTATCGATTTAACTTTTCGGATCAGCATGTGGTTGCTCGGACGTTACGTATACCAACCGTATCTACCAGACTCTGTCTGGACTCCCGCTGGATCACAGGATCCATGGCGCTTTCCAAACGTATAGGGGTGTTTTCTTTGCTTCGCATCCCTTCTATTCGGAGTGGAACGGTTAGGGCATTTGGTCTTATTCCTGGGGGAGAGCCGATGTATGCAGTCAAGGTCGATGCCGTAGGGTGGGAAAATGGTGAGCAAATCCGCGTCGAACAACTACTGATCGGCGCAAAGGAAGCCGATGCAACAGCAGCGGTAGCTGCAGCCGTGGCAGAACGTGTGTATAAAACTGAGTTGCCACATGGTGTATTTCATATTGAACAGTGTCTCTCTTTGCAGGACATTCAGGATGCACTTCATACGCCACTAAAGGTGACGACCAAGATCACCTAGTTTCATGTTCTTTTGCTGGGAACCTCCGATCTGCTATGATGGAACAATAATCATGGCATGAATGGAGGGAGATCATGAACTGCGTTGCTGTATTACCTTATTACAAAGTACAGAGAGAAGTGACGGGTCTCGCCCAAGAGATTGAGATGAATGCCCGCTCCATGATTCTGTATTCAGATAAAATTGTGACCAAATACCGCGAGTTCAACATCACGGAAGTGTTTGATATGTCATTTCGCCGTATGGGTGATGAAGGTGGATTTTTCTATCTGCACACAAGCACAGGAGTATATCCATATATGGTCGAAATCGACCCCAAACCTTTTATACAAACTTTCAGAAAGATGACGATTCAAAAATTGAAATGACTTGACCTTGCCGTTACGTGAAGGCTTACCCTCGGATATGGAAAGAACCATAACCAATTTAGAGGAGCCGTGAATGTAATGAGTATACTGATTCAGCAAGCTACGATCCTAACGATGAAAGATGCCGATGCCCCCTTTACGGGGGATATTCGTGTTGAGGGTGATCGCATTACTCATATTGCTGATCACATTCTGCCTCACCCGCAAGATGAGATTATCGATGGACGTAATAAGGTTGCCATGCCAGGACTGATTAATGCCCACCAACATACACCGATGAGTCTGCTCCGGGGATTTTCGGATGATCTGAAGCTGATGGACTGGCTCGAACGCAAAATGCTGCCCGCCGAAGCACGGATGAACCCGGAAGATATCTATTGGGGTGCCAAGTTATCCATCGCGGAGATGATCCGTTCGGGTACCACTGCTTTTGCGGATATGTATATCCATATGAACGAAATTGCAGAAGCGGTTAAACAAACGGGTATGCGGGCATCGCTTACACGTGGGATGGTATTCATGGAGGAGGATGGGGGACGCAGGTTGCAGGAGGCGATTGATCTTGTGCAACGCTGGTCTGGAGCGGCCGAGGGACGGATAACAACCATGTATGGGCCCCACTCACCCTACACTTGTCCCATGGAGCCGCTTCGTGAAGTCATTGCTATGGCTGTCACAGAGGATATCCCGCTACATATTCATCTGGCTGAGACAAAGGAAGAAGTTGTGAAGATTCGTGAGCGCTATGGCATGACACCGACGGAGTATTTGGAAGAGGCGGGTATGTTCGAACAGGCACATGTGTTGCTTGCGCATGGTGTACACCTCAATCGCAGGGACATCGGCAGATTGAAGGGCATGCGCGGCGGTGTAGCACATAACCCAGTCAGCAATCTGAAGCTGGGGTGTGGAATTGCTCCAATTACCGAGATGTTGGCTCAGGGAATTAACGTGGGAATCGGAACGGATGGAGCGGGAAGTGCCACAACCGTGGATATGTTCGAGGAGATCAAAGCCGCGACCTGGTTGCAAAAGCTGGACTATGGCGATCCCACTCGCTTGCCAGCCAAGGACGTACTAAGCATGGCTACACGTGGAAGTGCTAGTCTGCTTGGTCTACAGGATGAAGTGGGTATGCTTGAGGTGGGGGGCAAAGCTGATCTGATCCTGATCGATCTGGCGAAACCACATCTTCAACCGGTACATGAGGTAGAATCGTTACTGGCTTACAGCGTAAATGGGGCGGACGTGGACACCACGATCGTGAATGGTCAGATCCTCATGAGAGGCAGAAAGCTGCTCACGATTGATGAGGATGAACTTTACCGTGAGGTGAAGGTTAGAGCCAAACGGATTGTTGAGGGAATTTAATTTTAGGTGAATATGATCCGAACTGGAAAAAGATTTGTGTTCAAAACGCTATGGAGGCTTACTCCATGGCGTTTTTTGTCGAATTGAAACTGGAAGTAGTTCCATGGTCCTGTTCAGAATCGGTTCAGAATGGGTCGTTATACTGAGCATGTAGTTGTTCAAATTTGAAATGTATACGAGGAGGAACATGAATTGAAGGGGAAACAAAACAAAAAACGGCTTAAGCCGATATTGAAAAAAAGCATGTTGACTGCACTCGGATTGGGCATTGCATTGCCTATAGGTGGAACGCTCCCGCAGGCTAACGCAGGAGCCATTGGTCCGGTAATAAACATTTCACGACCTGTACTTAATGATGGTATTAAATGGTTGAGCTATTCATCGGAACAAAATGATCCTTCTTTTGTACCCGATGTGCCCATCGAGGTAACCAGCAACAATACAGTCAGAATCAATTTAAGTACACATTTTCGATCCGATGAGTTTAATACGCTCACAGCCAGTTCAGATGATAGCAGTATAGCTGAGGTGTATGTAGAAACGAGACAAGATGAAAATATGCCAACGCCTACGAGTACATTGGTGGTTATTCCTTACAAGAGCGGCAAAATCAACATCGAATTGAAAGCAAAATATACTGTATCTGATGTGCCGGAAACGGTTACGGATAACTTTGAACTTTACATTAGTAAAAAAGGGGATGTAAATGCAGACGGAAAAGTGAATTCTCTGGATGCAGCTGACCTTTTAGATTATCTTCGCAACATGGTAAGTCGCCGCGGATTTAGCTATGTAGAGATGAATCGAATGGACGTGGATCGTAATGCGGAACCTGCGTTAGGCGACATGAATGTTTTATTACAAGGATATAAAGGCAAAACACTAGGCGGGGAAAATAATGACTATGTATTGACCTTCCAACAAGTGGACGATGCGCCTTATGTGCTGAATGGTCAATTGAAGGATTACATGGGGAACTCAATTGCCACAGATTATGATTTAATGGATGTTGATGGGGATTATATTAATACTCCTTCTTATCAGTGGTACCGCGCAACAGACCCTTCAGGAGAAGATAGAGTGCTGATAGAAGGAGAAATAGCAGAACAGTATACCGTTAAAGATGAGGACGAAGGTTATTATCTTGTGCTCGAAGTTATTACTCAGTCCACTTCGAACGCAAATACGGAGCCTAGACGAACATACATTGTTGGAAAAGAAAAAATACAACGCCCTGATTAATTCATATTTTAATTTAGATAATGAATAACAATATTTGTTCTATCGTTACCATACATTCTATCAATTGATACAGACATGGAGGCTAATACATGTTTCAACCGAAAAAGAAACGTCCAAGAATCAGAAGAACAATGTCAGGTCTTATCGCACTGACGTTACTCTCGTCACTCGTATTCCCTAGTGTAGCAGGAGCAGAGCCAGTGGAACCATCACAGGTGCAGTTTGCAAATGTTAGTGTACAGGCGGGGCAGACGGTTCATGTTCCTGTTGCATTGAAAAAATCCCATTTCGGGGTGAAAGCTTATAATATGCAGATTGATTATGATACGTCTGCATTGGAAATTGTTCGGATCACGCCTAAATCTGTCAACGTCATGAGCACATCCCCAAATGAAGAGGGTGTAGCAGACTTCCAGTACGAAATTAACAGTGCGGAAGGCTGGGTACGAATCATATGGGTTGATTTTACTGGGGGTGACCACTCAATTGTAGATGAAACCCAATTATTTGATATGGAAATCAAAGCCAAAAGCAATGCGGCGCCTGGAACGAAACAGCTATCCGTAGATCAAACTGATTCAGAACATTGGCATTTTACAAATGTAGAACACAATAGTGGTGCTCAGTTGTCTGGTGGAACAATCACAATTACAGCAGCAAATTCAGGTGGTGACAATTCTGGTTCGACACCTACACCGAATCCTGGTAACTCTTCGGGTGGAGGAGGAGGTAGTGTATCACCAACCTCCCCTGTTGTTACCCCTGTTCCATCGACTCCGGCGGTAACGAAAGGTGTAGACATCTATGTGAACGGTCAGAAACAGGAACAATCTGCAACGGCCACCACATCAACGGTAAACAATCAGGTTACCACCACGGTTCATGTGGATAATGACAAAGTCATCAATCAGATTGGTAGTGGATTAAGAACGCTTCTGCTGCCTATTACAGGTACTGGTAAAGGCGCAGTCGTTGGTGAACTGAACGGCAAGCTGGTCAAAACGATGGAAGGAAGTAATGCCGAAGTTGTCATTCAGACTGATAGCGGTACGTACACACTTCCAGCTAATCAGATTCGGCTAGATCAGATTCTCAATCAATTCGGAAACACGATTCCATTGGAAGATATCACTATTCAAATCGCTATTGTGCCTAGTGCTACATCCAAGCAAACAGCAATTCAGGCCGCAGCGGACAAGCTGGAGAACACTACGGTGGTTGCAACTCCGGTTGATTTTGAAGTAAAAGCGATCTGGAATGGGCAGCAAGTTAATGTAGATCGTTTCAACTCTTATGTAGAGCGCTCCATTACTTTGCCAGAGGGTGTCGATGGTTCAAAGATCACGACAGGAGTTGTGCTTCAGCCAGATGGCAGCCTTCTGCATGTACCGACAAAGGTTATCAAAGGTAACGTGCAAGATTCTGCTATTATTAACAGCTTGACGAACAGCACTTACGCTCTGATCTATCATCCGGCAACATTCAGCGATGTATCAAGTCACTGGAGTCGTGATGACGTACAGGATCTGGCATCCCGTCTGATCGTACAAGGTACCGGTGAGAACGTGTTTGCGCCAGACCGGAGTATTACACGGGCAGAGTTTACGGCTGTTCTGTTAAGAGGTTTGGGGCTGCACTCCCCGCGCAGCACAGAAGCGGCATCGTTCACAGATGTGAAGACTGGCAGCTGGTATGAGGATGAGGTTCAGACGGCTGTGTCTTACGGCCTGATCTCAGGTTATGCTGATGACAGCTTCCGTCCGAATAGCGAAATTTCTCGTGCTGAAGCGCTGACTATTGTGTCACGTGCGATGAAACTGGTTGGTCTGGCACAGGCCGACGCATCAGAGACAACAAGTCTGCTGAGCACATACAGCGATAGCGCTAAAGTACAGGCTTGGGCAGCAGAGCCAGTTGCATCGGCGATTAAACAAGAGCTGGTACAAGGTGCTGATGGTAAACTGATGTCAGATGCAGACATTAGTCGTGCACAGTCAGCCGCGATTGTGAAAAGGCTGCTGGCAAAAGCGGGATTAATCTAAACTTTATAAGTTGAACTAAAGAGTATTTACACTGACACTACGACGACAGAATAACCTTCCAATCGCTGTTATCCCCAGATTTTTTGAATCCCTTTTCCAAAGGTGAAAATCCGGGGATAAAGGCGAACGCTTCGCTTTTTCAGGTTTTTTCTGTCTTCTCCGTTATCGTGTAAATGATTA
This sequence comes from Paenibacillus xylanexedens, assembly GCF_001908275.1. NCBI lineage: Bacteria > Bacillati > Bacillota > Bacilli > Caryophanales > Paenibacillaceae > Paenibacillus > Paenibacillus xylanexedens. Next base: position 3,777,354 of record NZ_CP018620.1, read on the forward strand.
GTTTAACTTATATTATCAAATGCAATAACGAAATAAGACAACCCGAGTCCTTATATCTAAGGATTCGGTTTTTTTGCATATAGTTCTTTTGAACAACCTCTTATAGGTGCAATGGTCCAGTTCATTATCAGTTCATACTGATTTGTTACGATATGAACATCAAATAGATAGATATTGTGCATGATCAGGAGAGGAAGAGATCCATATGAAAATACTAGAAGTTAAAAATGTGAAGAAATCATACACGTTATATGGGAAAGAAAGAGTTCCGGTACTCCACGGTTTGAATCTGAGTTTTGAGACGGGAGAGTTTGTCTCCATCCTCGGCGAATCTGGCTGTGGTAAGTCGACACTGATGAATATCATTGGTGGTATGGACTCCGACTATGAAGGGGATGTCGTTGTTCGTGGCAAGAACTTAAGTGCCATGACAGAGAAGGAAATGGATGATTATCGGAAGAATAATATCGGTTTTGTCTTTCAAAATTTCAATCTGATCCCGCATCTGTCTGTCCTCGAAAATGTGACGATTGCGATGCAAATGACGGATACCAATGAGAAGGATCGCAACCAACGTGCTGTTGATATTTTGACAGAGGTCGGACTGAAGGATCATCTGAACAAACGTCCCAACCAGTTATCTGGCGGTCAGAAGCAACGGGTTTCCATCGCACGGGCGTTATCCAACAATCCTGATATTATTCTTGCAGATGAACCGACGGGTGCTCTGGATAGGGAAAACGGAGATCAAATCCTCGCTTTGCTCGACAGTATAGCCAAAAAGGGAATGCTGGTGATTGCCGTAACTCACTCGCAGAAAGTCGCTGACTCCGGTACACGTATTGTGAAGGTTGAAGAGGGGCGCATTAGTGACGATATTTACCTGAAAGATCCTTCTACGGCTGTTTACGAGAGTGGTCAGGATTCTTCCCGGAGCCTGAGCTTGCTTGCTTCATTCAAGATGGCACTTAAAAATATGAAACTCAACGGCAAGCGTAATGTACTGGTAGCATTGGGTGGATCTATAGGCATATTAAGTGTACTCCTGATGCTCTCCTTGGGGAATGGTATAACGACGTATATGAATGACGAAATCAATTCGAGTATGGACCCTTTGCTCGTGGATATAACAAAGCCGAGTGAAGAAGCCAAGGACATGCAAGGTCCCGAGGCCTTGATGGCACCAGGTGAACCGTTCACCGAAGCTGATGTTGAGACGATTCGCAATTTTCCTAATGTGGATCATGTAGAGACAATCACAACTATTACAGGCAAATCGACTATGGTGAATGAAAAACAAAGTGTAGGACTCACACAGTTAACAACGTTAACGGATGCTTTTGATCCAGCATTGATGACAACTGGTGTTCTGCCGGTAGAAAATCAGATGCTGTTACCTCTCGATACAGCGAAACAATTAAGCGGAAATGATCAAGCTGAAACCATGATCGGCAAGTCCGTGTTTTTATATATCAATGAGATGGATAGTAATAATAAACCAGTAACTTTGGAGAAAGAAGTAACGATCTCAGGGATATACGAAGCGGCAGATCCACGATCTCCAATGCAACAATCGCCGGGATACATTTCATCAGAAACGCTGGAGCAAATGTATACAGACAAAGGAATAACAATCGGGCCAATTCAGGTTAACGCCTATGCAACCGATATGAAATATGTAAATGATATCAATGAAGCTGCTGTGGATGCTGGCTTCGCAGGCTCCCAGATGGCCAAAGTTATGGAGAATATCACGACATATGTAAGTATGGCTTCTATTGTACTCGCGGGTATTGCAGGCATTTCGTTGATCGTATCTGGTATTATGATATTGGTTGTACTCTATATTAGTGTCGTGGAACGGACAAAAGAGATCGGCATTCTTCGGGCCATTGGAGCAAGAAAGAAAGATATCAAGCGAATATTCTTCTCCGAATCTGCCTTATTAGGCGTATTTAGTGGTATTATTGCGGTGGTCTTTGCAGTGATCATTAGTTATGTATTAAATATTCTCCTGGACAATGCGTTTGGAGCAAAACTCATTAATCTCTCGGGATATTATATCTTGTTTGGTATCGTGGTAAGTACAGGAATTAGTATCGTGGCCGGTTTGATGCCATCATCAAAAGCGGCGAAGCTGGACCCGATGGAATCCTTACGATACGAATAAATATCAATTTTGGAAAGGATAATGGCTACATGAACACAATTCTGGTGGTGGACGATGATTCCCATATCCGCAAATTAATCCGAATCTATCTTGAAAAAAATCAATTCTCCGTGCTGGAAGCACCAGACGGTCAAGAGGCGTTAGATATCCTCTCGCATACGAAAGTTGATCTGGCGATTGTGGATGTGATGATGCCGCGAATAGACGGCATTGAACTGACGGAAGATATTCGGTCTTATCTGGATATTCCCATCCTGATGGTGACTGCCAAGGGAGAATCCAAGGACAAAGTCAGAGGATTTAATGCCGGATCAGACGATTATCTGGTTAAACCTTTTGATCCGGTAGAGTTAATCCTGCGTGTAAAATCGTTACTGAAACGATATAACAAAAGTTCATCAAACATGATTCAGATCAGCGGTGTAACGATTGATTTGGGCAATCTGCTGGTCATTGCGGATGGTCAAACCATTGAATTGAAAAAGAAGGAATGTGAATTGTTATTTTCTCTGGCGAGTTCGCCAGGGAAAATATTCACACGTACACAGCTTATAGATGATCTATGGGGTATCGATTACGAAGGAGATGAGCGTACAGTTGATGTACATATCAAACGGTTAAGGGAACGTCTTGAACATGTTCCTGAGTTAGTGATCTCAACGATAAGAGGACTCGGTTATCGCCTGGAGCGGGCATGAAAATGTTTAGGAAAAGCCTGCGACTTCGCATCGTAGCTACGTTTATCGGGATTGTTCTGGTGAGTTTAATTCTCTCCTTTATGATAAATAACGGGTCCCAGGAAAAGACACCAAATCGTTTTATGGTTACCTTTGCTGAAGATCTCACTACACTGATTAACCTGATAGATGATCCGGAAAAAGTGAAATCAAGCTTGGAGATTTTTGCTCGCTACGGCTTAAATATCACTCCCGTGAATGAACAAAGTGAAGTGTTATCTTCCTTACCAGAGGACAAAGTTCATTCGTTATTTGAAACGGGTGCAACGGATGCCATTTTTTTGTCAAGTAAAGATGAAATCGCGACCATAGGTGTTCCTGGAACAAACGAGGGGATTGGCACATTTCTGATTCAAAGCGATTTCTCCTCTCTTTTTCATACATTGCGAAACACGCTCTTAACCTCACTGTTAACGGTTCTGGTGATTGGCAGCTTATTAATCCTGTTCATGTCCGGTTACATTGTGAAACCGATTAAGAGATTAACGGTTGCAGCGAAAGAGATGTCGTCAGGTGACCTGTCGGTCCGCTTAAAACATAATAATCAGGATGAGTTTGGCGAACTGATGGAGAGCTTTAATCATATGGCTAGTGAGTTGCAGAAAATCGATTCGGTTCGTGATGACTTTGTCAGCAACGTCTCTCATGAAATGCAGTCTCCGCTCACTTCAATCAGGGGATTTACCAGAGCACTACAAGATGGTGTTATTCCATTAGAAGAGCAGAAAGAGCATTTGGATATTATCTATGAGGAAACGCTGCGCTTATCGAGGCTCAGTGATAATCTGCTTCGGCTAGCCTCGCTGGATTCAGAGCATCATCCGGTTCATTTCACCACGTTCCAGTTGGATGAACAATTAAGAAGGGCGATCTTACTGGCGGAGCCGCAGTGGGCGCAGAAGGATATACAGATCGAACTGGACTTGTTGCCCTGTGAGATCACAGTGGACAAAGATTTGTTTGATCAGGTCTGGCAGAATTTAATAAACAATGCGATCAAATACACCGGTCCTAAGGGTACCATTCATGTCGAAATTGAGACGTCATCTTCATTTGTGAAGGTATTGATTAGAGATTCTGGACAAGGAATACCTGAGGAAGCACTCCCGTATATTTTTGATCGATTCTACATGGTGGATAAAGCTCGGAGCAGCTCGCTTCGAGGCAATGGATTAGGGTTGTCCATTGTGATTAAAATATTGAAATTGCATCAATGTACAATTGATGTGGAGAGCGAAATGGGTAAAGGCACACAGTTTATTGTCACGATCCCCAGATCGACCATTACACCTTAAGGCAAGCCAGAACAGAGAGAGCAGCAATATGGTAACAATCGGTTCCTGTGCGTTCAGGATTCAGATTGCTGCCATATTGCTTTTTTTATATCTGTATTCGCGACAAAATTTCACATATAGTTTTGTTTAGCAGTGGATCATTTGATAAAATAGAAGAGACGTTATGTGAATCTATGAACTTAATTAATTTAATCATACAGAGAATGGAGCCATCCAATGAAATATCGCAATATGGAAGATTGTATTAACGATCTGGAGCAGCACGGGCATTTGATTCGGGTCAAAGAAGAGGTTGATCCGCATCTGGAGATGGCAGCGATCCACATGAAAGTGCACGAGGCTAAAGGCCCTGCTTTGTTATTCGAAAATGTAAAAGGCTCAAAGTTCCAGGCCGTATCCAATCTGTTCGGTACGGTGGAACGAAGCAAGTTCATGTTCCGCGGTACGCTGGAAGGCGTACAACGGGTCATGGCAGTTCGTGACGATCCCATGAAGGCGCTTAAGACGCCATTTCAGCATGTCCGTACAGGTCTTGCTGCGTGGCAGGCGCTGCCAAAACAGAAGTCTATAAGCCTACCCGTGTCCGCGCAAGAGATTCAAATCTCGGACTTGCCACTCATCAAACACTGGCCTATGGACGGTGGGGCATTTGTGACGTTACCACAGGTTTATTCGGAAGATCCGGACAAACCAGGAATCATGAATTCAAACTTGGGGATGTACCGGGTTCAACTGGATGGCAATGATTTTGAAATGAACAAGGAAATAGGGTTACACTATCAGATTCATCGCGGAATTGGTATACATCAAGCCAAAGCTGTCAAAAAGGGAGAACCACTGAAAGTGAGTATTTTCATTGGTGGTCCACCTGCACATACACTTTCAGCGGTTATGCCTTTGCCTGAAGGACTTAGTGAGATGACATTTGCCGGTTTGCTCGCTGGACGTCGTTTCCGGTACAGTTACAAAGATGGGTATTGCATTAGTAATGATGCCGATTTTGTCATCACGGGTGATATCTACCCAGGCGAGACAAAACCCGAAGGTCCGTTCGGGGATCATCTGGGCTACTACAGTCTGACGCATGAATTCCCGCTAATGCGTGTGCATAAAGTCTATGCCAAACCTAATGCTATCTGGCCGTTTACGGTTGTTGGTCGTCCACCGCAAGAGGATACGGCTTTTGGGGATTTGATTCATGAGATTACTGGAGACGCGATCAAACAGGAGATTCCAGGTGTCAAAGAAGTGCATGCGGTCGATGCGGCAGGGGTCCATCCATTGCTATTTGCAATCGGCAGTGAACGTTACACGCCGTATCAGGCGGTGAAGCAGCCGACAGAGTTGCTCACGATTGCCAACCGTATTTTGGGTACGGGTCAGCTCAGTCTGGCAAAGTACCTCTTCATTACCGCAGAAGATCAGCAACCTTTGGACACCCATAAGGAAGTTGAATTCCTGACCTATATCTTGGAGAGGATGGATATGCAGAGGGATATTCATTTCCATACCCATACAACCATTGATACACTCGATTATTCGGGTACAGGACTGAACAGCGGCAGCAAGGTCGTTTTTGCAGCGTATGGCGACAAGATTCGGGATCTGTGCACGGAAGTGCCAGAGTCTTTGAAAAACATTCGTGGTTATGAGAATCCACAGCTCATCATGCCGGGTATCGTTTCGATCCAGACATCGGCCTTCACGAGTTATGCGGATACAGCACAGGAGATGCAAGCATTCACGTCTCTACTGAAAGAACAGGGAGGTCTGGACTCGTGTCCGATGATCATTCTATGTGACGACAGTTCGTTCCTGAGTGCTAACCTCAGCAACTTCTTATGGGCCACCTTTACTCGCAGCAACCCTTCACATGACATGTACGGGGTTAATAGCGGATATGACCACAAGCATTGGGGCTGTGATCAGGTGATTATTGATGCACGTACCAAACCTCACCAGGCACCGCCGCTGATTCCCGATGCATCGGTGGAGAAAAGCATTGAACGTTTATTTGTTAAAGGGGCAAGTCTGGGTTCGATCAAAATCTAATCTGAGATGTCTTGAAGAAGTTCAAACGGAGCGTTTGAACTTCTTTGGCTTACTCTGATACGGCAATGAGGCACAAAAGTGTGTAAAAGTTTAAAACCGGGACTAATTTGGATATTGGAGTGAGGATAAAGTCTTAGGCGTTCGTATTTACCATTGTGATTAAGGTCGTTTGAACTATGTATGAAATGAAGAATTATAACGATATAAAGAAGTATAGGTATTTTTGTGGCCCCGTTCCGTTGGGTGCTGTTACTATAATGAATTGTTCAGGGGGAATACCGATTTGAGAATCCATATTATGAACCTGCAAGACGGAGACCGTCTAACTGCGGATACATTCAGCGATGCAGGATTACACGTTCTCGGGAAGGGAACTGTGATCAAAGGTGAGGATATCACCTTGCTTATGCAGCACCGTGTAGATTATGTAGATATTGAATCACGCGAAGAGGAAATCACTGAAGCAGAATTTTTTGCAGCAGCCGCAAAGCATGCTTCGGGGATAACTACGAAGGAAGAACCGCCTGAAGAAGAGCTGAAGTCCCAATTTATTCAGACTGTACATAATTATCAAAATGCTTTTCTCGAAGCTCTGACTGTTGGCAAGTTCAACGCCACCATGGTGGATGATGCACTGCAACCGATGGTTGAGGGGCTGGATGAGCAGAAAGATGTCGTTCATCTCCTGATGATGCTGGAGCGGGATGACGTCAATAACTATACACATTCAATCCAGGTAGGATTGTTGTCCTTCTACCTTGCGAATTGGCTTGGATATTCTCAGAAGGAGAGTTATCAGATTAGTCGCGGTGGTTATCTGCATGACATTGGAAAGTGCAAAGTATCCCACCGGATTCGGAACAAAACAGAACCGTTGACAGCGGACGAGCAGCTTGAAATGCAGCGTCACACCATATATGGTCATGAAATCATCAAAAATTCGATGACGGATGAAGCGACAGCACTGGTTGCTCTGCAGCATCATGAGCGGGAAGATGGGTCTGGTTATCCGATGCAGCTTGAGAAAAGTGAAATTCATCCCTATACCCAGATTGTATCTGTAGCGGATATCTATATAGGTATGAGATCGGGGAATCACGGAGGCAGCAATCCGAACCTGATCAACAACCTTAGAGATATCTATGGTATGGGATTTGGTAAACTGAATGAAAAACCGGTTCAGGCATTGATGCAACATTTGCTTCCTAATTTCATCGGGAAACAGGTACTGCTCAGCAATGGAGAAAAAGGTGTTATTGTCATGAACAATACGTCTGATATTTTCAAACCACTCATCAAAGTGGAGTCTGAAGAATATCGCGATCTCTCCAAAGAGCGTACGCTTGCCATTGATGAATTGCTTATTTAATCTAAGTATTATCTGTATTCCTTACTTATATTGAGAACGGGCCTCCTGTACTAAGACAGGGGACCCGTTTTTGTTATATCATCCTAGATGTGTTGTTCGACCAAGGAAGCAAGCGTATACTTTGCAAAGACCTTATTTTTCCTGCCAAGGAGCGATCGCCATGATTGAAGTGACAACCGAGATTACAATACATGCCTCAATTGAACGATGCTTTGACTATGCCCGGGATATTCATGTACATACTCAGACCGTCTGGCAACATACAAGAGAGCGAGCAGTTGCAGGAGTAACCACAGGAAGAATTGGAGCAGGGGATACCGTTACATTTCAGGCTACTCATTTTGGGGTCAGACAGAAGTTGAAATCCCGGATCGTGCAGTTTGAACGACCGCTTCTATTTGTGGATCAGATGGAGAAGGGGGCTTTTAAGAGCATGCGACATGAACATCATTTCAGCGAAATTGGGGATCAGATGACTTGTATGAGAGACACACTTCGATTCGAAGCTCCACTTGGATTGCTGGGATGGGCAACCGAACGACTTGTACTGAAGAGATACATGCAGGCATTTCTAGAGGATCGTAATCGTAAGCTCAAAGATATGCTTGAGCAGTAGTCATAATTGAAGGGATAGAGGAGAGAAGACGTTTGATGGATAATGAATATTTTGTAGGTTGGGGCACCCTTGCATTGATTAATGCCGGACTGGCACAGGGAAAAAACAGAAGTGGTCGGAACTGGTTTCTGATTTCCCTGTTATTTGGTCCGTTAGCAACCCTCTTTATTGTGGTGTGGAATAAACTGGACTAATTCAACGATCGAGATTCCGATGCATATGATGATCGATCATCCAGAACAGAAGTGCGGCTGCACTAACACCCGCGCCTAACCAGCAAACTGCTGTCCAGCCAGCCCATGCATACACTTGGGTAGAAACGATGGAGCCGGTTGCACTGCCGATGGAATAAAAGATCATATAAGCTGCCGTCAGGCGACTCTGTGCTTCGGGATGAACTTCGTAGATCAGGCTCTGGTTGGTAACATGTACGGCCTGCACGGCGAGATCGAGCAGTATAACACCCAGGATCAGAAACCAGAGAGAATGATGGACATAACCGATGGGTAGCCAGGACAAGAGCAGAATGACAAGGGCGACACCGGTTGTTTTCTGCCCAAGGCCCCGGTCGGCAAGTTTACCTGCCCGGGCAGCAGCTAATGCTCCCGCCGCTCCTGCGAGACCGAATGCACCTATGACTTTATGAGACAGGGACAGTGGAGGGCTACTTAGTGGCAGTACCATAGAAGTCCATAAGATGCTGAAGGCTGTAAAAATCAGCATGGCCAGCACACCTCGTACTCGTAACACACGCAACTCACGGTACAGTTGCAAGACGGAACCGAGTAATTGGAAGTAGCTTTGTTTTACTTGCGGGGACTGCTGCTTTGGGAGAACAAGATATAAGGCGACAATTCCGAGTAATGTAAGGCTGGCAGAGAAGAGATATACCGATCTCCACCCGAACCAATCGTTCAGCGTACCTGCAACCGTTCGTGCAAGTAAAATGCCAATGACGATTCCGCTGGTTACCTGCCCGACAATGCGACCACGTTCGGACGGGGCTGCCAAGTGTGCAGCAAAGGCAACGAGCGTTTGCGTAATGACCGCGAGTAGACCTACGACAGCCATGCCCGTGAATAAAAGTGAGCTGGATTGTGCGGTTCCTACGAGAACCAGTGCAAGCACGGATAAGAGCATTTGAATGATGATCAACTTGCGGCGATTTAAGAGGTCACCAAGCGGAACAAGAAGGAACAGCCCCAAGGCATAACATATTTGAGTCACTGTGATGACAATCCCTATGGATGATGGAGAGAGGCTGAATTCTTGAGCGATGGAGTCCAGCAAAGGCTGAGCATAATAGATATTGGCGACCGCAAGTCCGCTGCACACGGCAAAAAGAAGAGCAACTAACCGTGACATGGCAGGACGATCCTTATTGGATAATTGTGCATCTGGAGAAGAAGTTTGCATAAATGGATGTCACCTTTCTATTATGTACTGATCGGTATGTTATGTTTCGGGATAACCATACTTTATTTGCGTGAATTCTGTCAACAGAGAATTGGGTGAGATTTTCAATTTGGTTAAAAAGGCTTTATGGAGGAGTTTACTTAATTTTAATAATTTTAAATGAGTGATCTTTGACTTATCCATTGTTATGAGGTTAAAATATATAAACATACTGATCGATATATAAAGAGGTGAGTTGTATGGTTAGACAACGGGAATTTGATACGGATAAAGCACTCGATGCAGCGATGCATACGTTTTGGGACAAAGGGTTCGAAGCGGCATCTTTAAATGACTTGACGACCGCAATGGGCATACAACGTCCCAGTCTGTACGCGGCTTTTGGCGATAAAAAGGAATTATTTGAAACAGCACTTCGCAGGTATACCACTCAGCATGCGGCCCAAGTCAGAGCCAGACTTCAACAGGGCTCCTCCGTGCGGGAAGCCTTTCGTGGATTGTTTGAACATATTGGAGCAGAGGGGAGTGTGACCGAGCCTAGTCACGGCTGTTTTTGCATTAATACGATGGTTGAGCTGGCTCCACATGATCCCAAATTCGCTGTCCTTACACGGGAGCATCAGATGTACCTGGGTGTTCTTTTCAAAGAAACGATAGAACGAGGGCAACAGAGCGGGGAGTTGTCTACTGACATGAACGCGAGTGCGGTCGCACAGTCTCTGGTTGTATCCATGATTGGACTGACCGTACTGATGAAATCAGGACCGGACCGCTTGTTTGTAGAGCAGAGCATCCAGGTTACATTGTCTTTGCTGCAGTAATAGGGATTATTCTGTTTAAAGTGATGCGGAGTTGCTACAATATATTTAAGAATTGAGCAGATATAGGAGGAGATCAGACATGAATACGAAGTTGCGCTGTGCTGTTTTGGATGACTATCAGAACGTTGCGCTGACGTCGGCGGACTGGGGTCCGTTGATGGATCAGGTGGAGATTCAGACATTCAACAACTATATGGGCTCGGAAGAAAAAGTCATTCAGGAATTGCAGGATTTTGATATTGTGGTTCTGATGCGGGAACGTACACCGTTTCCAGAGAAGGTCATTTCGCGGCTCCCTAAGCTCAAACTTCTGATTACAAGTGGTATGCGCAACGCATCGATAGATCTCAAGGCTGCAGAGAAGAACGGCATCATTGTGTGTGGAACCGAGGGAAGCTCTAATCCGCCGACGGAGCTTACATGGGCACTGATTCTGGGGCTGTCCAGACAACTGGTTACGGAAAATAATGCACTTCGCTCCAATCGAAACTGGCAGAGCACGGTCGGGTTGGATTTGCATGGGAGAACACTTGGATTGCTTGGTTTGGGCAAAATAGGCACTCGCATGGCTGAGATCGCACAAGCATTTGGCATGAATGTGATGGCCTGGAGCGAGAATCTAACACAAGAGAAAGCCGAAAAACATGGTGTCATCTGTTCCGAGACCAAGGAGCAACTGCTTGCACAGAGCGACATTGTATCCATTCATCTGGTATTGAGTGATCGTACGCGGAATCTGATCGGACAAGCCGAATTTCAACAAATGAAATCGAGTGCGCTATTAATAAATACGTCGCGAGCGGGCATTGTCGATCAGGAAGCTATGGTGGAGGCATTGCAGCGTGGTGTGATTGCTGGTGCAGGTCTGGATGTATATGAGCAGGAACCGCTACCCGTTAACCATGTGATGCGAACATTGCCCAACGTTCTGGCCACACCGCATCTGGGTTATGTGACTCGTGGCAATTATGAGATCTATTATAATCATACCGTAGAGAATATAGCGATGTTCCTGAAGGGAACACCGATCAGGCAACTGCATTCTTAGAATGAACGTATGCGGAGTATGACTCTGCTATAGTTATATAGAATCAACGACAAATAAGGTGCTGCCAGGAAAGAGTTAGATCTGAGCAACACCTTTTTAGTATATCTGTGTAGAAAACAAATGAAGGGACGGATGTAAAATACATTCTATCCCGGTGACCCATCCCCCTCACCAAATTTAACTGTGTGGCCCTCGCTGGGAAGAATGAATCATGGCTACGCTTGATTCACGAACGATTAAGCGCGGTTCAAACTGGATGTGTTCGTAATCGGTCGTGCTCATCTCCCGAATTCGTTTTAACAACAGCTCAGTAGCAAGTCTGGCGACTTCTTCGCCCATTATGGAGACGGAACTAATCTGAGGAGACGTGACGGTTGTCCATTGATTGTTATCCACACCCACAACAGCCACATCTTCAGGTACACGAACCCCTAACTCCTTGAACCGATTAACCAATCCTATGGCAACCATATCATTAATGGCATAGACGGCATCTGGCATATGCGTAAGTCCATAGAAATAATCTGCAGCATTGGCACCTGTATTTAATGAAAAGTCCTCACCAAAGTATACGAGAGAAATGTCCACATGGCCTACAGCTTGCTCATACGCACGAAAGCGTTCTTCGATAATGTCCTTCGGTGCACCGGCATATGCGATTCGAGTCCGACCGATTTTGAACAAATGTTCCATCACCAGTTTGCCTTCGGGTTGAGAAAGTGAGACGATATCTGCCTTCATACCCGGTTCCAGTTTTTTGCCGTAATTAATCATGGAGATAGGGAGCGGCGCTTTATCAATCAGTCCGGGTAACGTTTTGGGGTACGCCAGAGGCATGAAGATCAGTCCGTCCACATGCAATTTTTTGACATTACGAATGGTTTCAAGCTCCGTTCTGGCATTGCCTGCCGTATTGATCTGCACAACATGGTACCCATGCTGCTTCGCCGTTTGCTCTACAGACCAGGAGATTTCCGGAATGATGGCGTTACGTATGTCGGGGACCACAAGCGCGATCTGGTGCGTTTGCCGAATTTTTAGACTCTGTGCCGAGGTGTTGGGTACAAACCCCAGTTCTTCAATGGCCTGCATCACCTTATCCCGTGTCTTACTGCTGATGCCTTCTGAATTGTTGATGGCCCGGGATACGGTAGCGATGCCCACGCCGGCACGCTCTGCCACGTCCTTGATTGTAAGTTTCTGTTCTTTCCTCAATGTACGGTTACCTCACTTTATCGGAAACGATTCCGAATTATTAGGAATATGTATGAACTTCACGATAGTTATATAACTTGATTATAACATTTGAACAATGAAGTATCCCGTGAATGGGCCAGATTTATGGCAAGGCCTGATTAAATTTCAATGGGACTACAATAATATTTGTCATAATATATGTTAATAACAAGGATTACATCGTTTGTAATACCGTTAAGATCACTTGAATTAAAGTATAAGCATTCTAAAGTGAACTCGATATGATCATGAAATAGCCATATTAATGGAGAAATATGTTTGACAGCGTATCTAAAATGTGACATATTTAATTTACGGAAACGTTTCCGATTATATCACAAATTATGATCTGGGAGATGAAATGAATGAAAGCATTACGTTGGCATGGAGTCAAAGATTTACGTCTCGAAAATATTAATGAACCTCACCCGGAAGAAGGAAAGGTCAAAATAAAAGTGGAATGGTGCGGTATCTGCGGCAGTGATTTGCACGAGTACACAGCAGGACCAATCTTCATTCCCGCTCAAGCACCGCATCCGCTAACAGGGGAACAAGCGCCTATAGTTATGGGGCATGAATTCTCAGGACAGGTTGTTGAAGTAGGGGAAGGTGTTACACGTTTCAAGGCAGGCGATCGTGTTGTGGTAGAACCCATCTATGCATGTGGACACTGCGAAGCTTGTAAACAGGGTAGATACAATCTGTGCGATCAGATGGGTTTCCTTGGACTCGCTGGAGGCGGAGGAGGATTCTCCGAGTATGTAACTGCTGCAGAAAACATGGTACATGCCATTCCGGATTCAATCTCGTATGAGCAAGGTGCATTGGTTGAACCTTCTGCTGTAGCACTTCACGCTGTGCGCCAGAGCAAACTGAAAGTGGGAGATACGGCAGCTGTGTTTGGCGCAGGCCCAATCGGACTACTGGTCATCGAAGCGCTTAAAGCTTCGGGAGCGTCGGATATTTATGTGGTGGAGCTATCGGATGAACGGAAAGCAAAAGCCGAAGAGCTGGGTGCCATTGTGATAGACCCAACGCAGTTTAATGTGGTGGAAGAGATCCATCAACGTACACAAGGCGGCGTTAACGTAGCCTATGAAGTAACTGGTGTTCCGCGTGTACTGCAACAAGCCATCGATTCGACACGGATTGGTGGAGAGTTGATGATCGTCAGTATTTTTGAACAGGAAGCGCCGATTCACCCGAACTCAATTGTCATGAAAGAACGTACAGTTAATGGCATTATTGGTTATCGCGATGTGTTCCCGGCGGTTATCAGTCTGATGGATAAAGGTTTCTTCCCGGCTGACAAGCTGGTGACCAAACGAATTTCGTTGGATGAAGTGGTAGAGCATGGATTTGAAGCACTGTTGAAAGAGAAAAATCAGGTTAAGATATTGGTAAAAGCTGAATAGAAATCACAGACAGTAAGAACAAGTAGACAGCACATCAACAGATGTGATTGTCTACTTTTTTTGTATAAATAGGGCGGAATTTGTTGCATGTGCGGGTGGTTTTACATAGTATAAAAAGATACAAATTGTATCATCTTGGTGTGAAGGTAATGATGATGAAAAAATGAAGGAGGAAGCGGACATGCAGAGACATACAAAATGGACAGCCGTAATTTTGACCATTGTCGCAGGAATGAGCTGGATGCTTATGGGGAACTCCAAGCCGAAAAACACCACGTCAACGAGTCAACCCCCTGCGACGGAACGTGGGCTTGCCAAGGTGTCGAATGCACCGATCAGTTCAGCGGATGTAACATCGAAGATCGAACTGCTAGGCAGACCTTTTACCAAAACACCATATGCTAATAACGTCTGGGACATGCAACTGTACAACGGCAAAATATATTTGGGCCACGGAAATAGCAGCAATCTGGGCGTAGCTCCAAATTCAGGCCCTATTCCAGTCATTTATTATGATACAGCGAATGCAAAATTTAAGACCCAGTCGGTGACGAACAGCAACCCGGGCATCTTGCCATCTACGAAGATGTATGTGGATGAGGAACAGATTGATATCTACAGAGTACTAAACGACAAGTTATATATTCCTGGCAATGATTCTGATAGTGAACAGTGGGAACTGGGTAACTTCTATCGTCTGGATGGAGAGGTGTGGACCAAATATCGCAATCTGCCGCTGGGTGTACACGTATACGATTTGGCATCTTATCAGGGCAAGATGTTTGCCGCGCTGGGTACGGAGTCCAAACCAACCATACTAATCTCTCATAATGAAGGTGAAACTTGGCAGAAATATGCAACCATTAATACGTTTGGTTTCCGGGCTTATACTATGTTCCATCTTAATGGCAAGTTATATGCATCTGGCATGATGTATCCTGCCAATAAAATATGGAATGACAAAACTAATATTTTGGAGATTAATGAAAAGCTTGAGAAACGGGATGTTGTCATCTATGGTAGCAAAATGCTGCCTGGACTAACCTATCAAACGGGCACGATTCCTTATAATAAAATAGGCAAAAATGTTAACTTCAATAACAAGTTGCTCTATATAGCAGGTGGTGTGTTTAATGATGGGCAGCTGCTGCCCAAATCTTTGAATGTCATGACCGATATTAATCAGGCAAGACGAGTTAATCTGCCAGATGCCAAGGCGCTTCCAACCGATGTACTGTTGCGTGATGGCAAGGTGTATGTGCTTACGTACACTCGCCAAAGTGCCAATCTGTATATCAATCGGGTCTACCAATCCACGGATCTGACCACATGGAATGAGATTTTACGTTTTAACCAGGACACGTATGCCAAGTCTTTTGAGGAGAACGAGGGTGACTTCTACTTTGGTCTGGGTACCGATCCGGATGTGTTATCGACTTCATCAGGGAAATTGCTTCGAGTGAATCGCAGTGATATCCCCGTGAATGCTAATTAAATCGGAAGGAAGATTATGGATTATATACTATGCTACATCCACATTATTGGTGACCGGGAAAATACTTTAAGATGTAGTAGAGTGCATGTCAGACTGCTTCGGTAGTGTGATTCAACAGAGGCTGCCGTAAGGTAGCTTTCTTTTTTTTCTATAAGAGTAGTTTGAACGCCCAACTTCGAAAATTTGAAAATAAAATTAAGAAACTATAAAATGGATAGAGAAATAATTCTAAACCAGTCAACTGGATTACACGTGTTACAATATACAAAAGCATGTCGCATTTCATGTGGATGCGGAGTTCCACACTTCCAATTGCAAAGGAGCAATGTACTATGAACGTACCTTCAGCATTATTCAAACCTTTCACCTCGGACAAGCTAACATTGTCTAATCGAATCGTTATGGCACCCATGACTCGCGGATTCTCACCAGAGGGTGTACCTGGACCAGAAGTTGCTGAATACTATCGTCGCAGAGCAGCGGGTGGAGTGGGGCTCATCATAACAGAAGGTACAGGCATTAATCATCCATCTTCGGTTAGTGGAGCTAGTATTCCATTATTCCATGGTGAGGATTCGTTGCAGGGATGGGCTAATGTAGTGAAAGCAGTACATGAAGCGGGTGGCAAAATCATGCCACAATTGTGGCATGTGGGTACAGCACGTCGTTCCGGTGACTTGCCTAACGCAGAAGCTGAGCCTGTAAGTCCGTCAGGGGTTAGCATGGCAGGTGAACCATCCCGTGAACCATTAACGGAAGAGGAGATTCAAGGTCTTGTACAGGCATTTGCCCAAGCGGCAGCGGATGCACAGCGAATCGGATTTGACGGCATTGAACTGCACGGAGCCCATGGATACCTGATTGACCAATTCTTCTGGGAGCAGACGAATCGACGGACCGACAATTATGGTGGTGACTTGGTACGTCGAACTCAATTTGCGGTTGAAGTGATTGAAGCTTGTCGTGCGGTGGTTGGTCCTGATTTCCCAATTGTGCTCCGGTTCTCCCAATGGAAGATGGGGAATTATGAGGCACGTCTGGTGGAGACGCCAGAACAATTGGAGCAATTCCTGGCCCCACTTAGTGCTGCTGGCGTGGATATATTCCATTGCTCTACACGCCGGTTCTGGTTACCGGAATTCGAAGGATCTGAGCTGAATCTTGCGGGTTGGACGCAAAAAATAACGGGTAAACCAGCTATTTCAGTTGGATCGGTAGGTCTTGAAGCTGAATTTGTAGACAGAGCAACCGAAAACCAGGGAACAGGGGATGCCCATTTGGATCTATTAAATGAGAAGTTGGAGAACAATGAATTTGACTTGATCGCCTTGGGTCGTGTTCTGCTTAGTGATCCCGAATGGCCTGCCAAAGTTCGTGAAGATCGCATATCCGAAATCATTCCATTTACAACGGAAGTGTTGCAAACACTCCATTAATAGAAGCCTAAGAACGTTTGGTGAAGGTGAATTAACACTGAACGGCAACGATTTACAACGAAAAGAAAAACAAAAACGAACAAATAGGCCGCCTTTGGGCGGCTTTTTGATCTGCCTATACTAATAATTTCAACATATGAAAAATTCACAATAGAAAATCGTTTTCTGCACCGTTACTCCTTTTTATTCTCCACATACATCGCACACGCGCCTAGTCACAACACCATTAAGTTCCACATCTCAGGTTCCAGTGCAACCACTTTTTTTACCGCTTAAGTGTCTGAACAACGATTCAATCTTCAGTACGACTTATTTTGAAAATCCACCACCTTGTGATAAGGTTAGGCCTGAACCCAAGGGTTGCCAAGATGACATTACATAAGGAGGATGAATATCCTTGCACAACTATAGGTACACCTCGAACAATAAATGGAGAAAACCACTGCAGATGCTGTGTCTTCTGCTGGGAGTAGTCCTGCTTTTATCCGCATGTGGCCAAGCACAGAAACCTTCCTCCGCAACGGACTCGAATACCGGCTCCAACGCTGGCTCCAACTCAGGGCAATCTTCCTCATCGCCGGAGCAGAATACCGCTCCACCGCAGGAAGAAGTACCAGAAGAAGTCGATCCAGTGCAGGAGCAGCTCAGTTCATTAACGTTAGAAGAGAAGATTGGACAGATGATACTGGCCGGTGTTCAAGGGACAACGTTGGATGATCAAGCCAAACAGATGATTACGAATCAAAAGGTAGGGGGCATTATTTTCTATGCCAACAATGTATCAACACTCGAGGGAACAGCCAAGTTTGTGAAGTCCATCAAGGAAGCGAATCAGTCCAACCCGGTACCGATCTTCATGAGTGTGGATCAGGAGGGCGGCAAAGTGAGTCGTATGCCGGAGACGGTGGAATCCATTCCTTCCAGTAGAAAAGTAGGCGAGACGAAAGACAGCGCGCTTGCTGAAACGATGGGCGAATTGCTGGCCAGACAAGTCCAACTTGTGGGTTTTAATGTGGACTTTGCTCCTGTGCTGGATGTGAACAGTAATCCGAAGAACCCGGTGATTGGAGATCGTTCATTCGGCAGCTCGGCAGAACTGGTGTCACGTATGGGGATTGCAGAGATGAAGGGACTACGTAGTGAAGGCATTATTCCGGTAGTGAAACATTTTCCGGGTCATGGTGATACGTCCGTGGACTCCCATCTCGATCTGCCTGTTGTGAATAAAACGGAAAAGCAACTGGCCGAGCTGGAATGGATTCCATTCCAGGCCGCAGTGAAGGAGCAGGTAGAGGCGGTCATGGTTGCACACATTTTGTTCCCGAAGCTGGACCCGGATCATCCGGCTTCCTTATCGGATGTCATTATAGGTGAACATTTGCGCGGGAAGTTCAAGTATGATGGTGTGGTCATCACAGATGACCTGAGTATGGGAGCAATCGCGAAGAACTTCAAGTTGGACCAGGCAGCCCTGGCAACTGTTAAAGCAGGAAGTGACATTCTGTTGGTAGCTCACAGTTATGAGAGTGCCAAGACGATTTTTGAAACGCTAATAAGTGCAGTGAAGTCAGGCAAAATCACCGAATCCCGAATTGATGAAAGTGTATATCGTATCCTGACATTGAAGCAACAATACAAGTTATCGGATGATCAGAAAGCTTCCGGAGACCTGAAGCAATTGAATGCAGATATTGTGGATTGGCGTAAGCAAATCGATGCTAGATAATAAATCCTGTGTTATGATTTTGCCAGAGGTGAGATCCAATAATGTATACCATTATGATAATAGAGGACGATCCCAAGATTGCGGGATTATTGAAATCACATATTGAACGCTACGGGGACCGGGCCGTACTGGTCGAGGATTTTGAGATGATTGTACAACAGTTTGAGCAGGTACAGCCACATGTGGTACTTCTGGATATCAACTTGCCCAGTTACGATGGTTTCTATTGGTGCCGCCAGATTCGTACGCTGTCCACATGCCCCATTTTGTTTATCTCCGCGCGAAGTGGGAAGATGGATCAGGTCATGGCACTGGAGAACGGGGCGGATGATTATATCACGAAGCCATTTGAGCATGAGATTGTTATAGCGAAAATTCGAAGTCAGCTGCGCCGGGTATATGGGGACTATGCTGCACGTGATGAAGAACGCAAGGTGGAACTGGACGGCTTGGTCGTATACTTGGAAAGACTGGAGATTCAGCTTGGTGATCGCAAAGTGCAGCTGACGAAGAAGGAAACGATTCTGCTGGAAACGTTACTGCGCCGCAGTCCAAAGCTTGTGAGCAGAGAGACAATCTTGGAGAAGCTGTGGGATGACTCTTTTGTGGATGATAATACACTCAGCGTTAACGTTACTCGGGTGCGTAAACGATTAGCCGAACTTGGTATTACGGACGCACTGGAAACGGTCAGAGGTTCGGGTTACCGATTGAACAATACCTGGAAGGCTTATTCACCATCATGAGATTGTTTATACGAGAACATCTCGCTTTAACGTGCTGGGTTGTTGCCATCTTGTTCACCGTTGTTGCAGTGTTCTGGTATGACGGTTACAACGATTGGGTCACGGCTGCTTATGCCGTAGCGTTGGGATTATTTTTATACATCGGATATTTGGTGTATCGTTATTATTCACATCGCTCCTTTTATACCCGGATGTCACGGTCGATGGATTCGCTGAAGGAATTTGTACCATTGAACGAAACAAGTCCTTTATCACTGGCGCTGGAGAAGCTGCTCGATTCACAATACGGCCAGTATCATGCTCATCTTCATCGGCTGGAACAACGGCAGCAAGAATATCTGACATTCATGAACCAGTGGGTCCATCAGATGAAGACACCGTTATCCGTTATTGAGTTGACCGTGGAAGGTCAGGAAGATGATGATCCTCGGCTCGTAAGCATTCGGGAGGAAGCGGACCAGATGAGGCGAGGTTTGGAGACTGTGCTGTATGTGGCCAGGTTGGATACCTTCGAACAGGATTTCAGTGTGGAACCTGTGATACTGAGGACCGCTGGGGAAGAGGCGATCCATGAGCTGAAACGGTTCTTCATCCGCAATCACGTCTATCCAGAGATACATATAGATCCTGCGCTGGTTGTGCAATCCGATGCCAAGTGGATTCGTTTTGTCTTGGTACAGTTACTGTCCAATGCAATCAAATATTCCGCGGGCAGCGGGCAAAAGATCTATGTGCGTGCGTATGAAGCCGAACGCTCCATCATATTGGAAGTGCAGGATCAGGGCATCGGAATTCCGAAGTCTGATCTAAACCGGGTATTCCAACCTTTCTTCACCGGGGAGAACGGGCGGCATTTCAAAGAGTCCACAGGCATGGGGCTGTATATTGCCAAAGAAGTGTTAACACGGATGAATCATCGGATTGATCTTGAATCCGTGTACAGCGAAGGAACGACTGTACGAATCACATTCAACTCCTGAAGTGACAGATTGAGGTAAGATTGGGCCGTGAGGTGTGTATTTTTGTTGAAGAAGTGTGAGTGGAGTATGAATTACAGTGTGAGTGTATGTATAGACGTCTATTGCCTGATCGGGGCGAAGGCGTCTTTTTGATTTTTATGATGCAACCTTACAACATTGTCATGTTGATGAAAGGTTAAACCATAGGAGAATGGCCGAAACTTCGATAGACTGTAGTCATAAGAGTACAGGAAAGGCCACGCACAATACACATGCACATAGCATGAATGTAACTTGATTTTGAATTCATATATCACTAAGGAGTTGTAACCATGGAGATTTGTTCTGTGAAACAGATCAGTAAAATCTACAAAGGCATCGTATCTTATGAAGCGTTATCAGGTATTGACCTCAGTATTCAGGAAGGTGAGTTTGTTGGCATCATGGGACCATCGGGTAGTGGCAAAACAACGCTGCTGAACATGATCTCAACCATTGATCACCCAACATCAGGCGAACTGCGGATTGCAGGAAAGAACCCGTTTGAATTGAATCAGGACGAACTCGCGCTGTTCCGGCGCAAAGAGCTTGGATTTGTTTTTCAATCGTTCAATCTGTTAAATACACTGACAGTCAAGGAAAACATTGTGCTGCCACTGACTCTTGACGGTGTTTCGCTAGCAGAGATGAACAGACGTGTCGAACAGCTGGCAAGCAAGTTGGGGATCGAGGGTATTCTGAACAAACGGACATATGAGATATCAGGAGGACAGGCACAGCGTACGGCCATTGCCAGAGCGCTTATCCATTCCCCGAAGCTGATTCTGGCCGATGAGCCAACAGGCAACCTGGATTCAAAGGCGGCAAGAGATGTCATGGAGATTCTCGAAACGCGCAATCAGGAGGATCAGGCTACGATGCTGCTGGTCACTCATGATGCAGTAGCTGCAAGTTATTGCAGTCGGGTTGTCTTTATCAAGGATGGCAAACTGTATAATGAAATTCACTACGGCGATAATCGCGCAGCCTTTTACCAGAAGATTATTAATGTATTATCCCTAATGGGAGGTTCAGGACATGAATTTTCGCCAGTTCGCCATTAATAACGTTGTTCGTAACAAACGAATTTATCTGGCTCATTTTCTGAGCAGTACATTTTCCGTTATGATCTTTTTTACTTACGCATTGCTCCTGTTCCATCCTGATTTGAAAGCGGGGTTAAAGGGATCAAGTGGGACGGTTACGTTGCTTGCGAATCAGGGGTTTGTGATTGCAGAGATCATTATATTCATCTTTTCATTCCTGTTCCTGCTCTACTCCGTTGGTTCATTTCTGAAGACGCGCAAGAAGGAATTTGGTATTTTCCTGATCATAGGCATGACACGTAAACAGATGAACAGACTTCTGTTTATGGAGAACATGTGTATCGGATTAGCTTCCATCATTACCGGGATTGGACTCGGAATTATTTTCGGCAAATTGATCCTGCTGATCTGTGGCTCCATGCTGGCTGTTGAGAACAGTCTTCGATTCTATTTTCCGCTAAAAAGCATTGCCCTGACGGCAGGTGCATTTCTGCTGCTGTTTGTTGTGATCGCGATGTCCTCATCCTTGCTCATTCGCAAAGGAACTCTCATTGACCTTGTGAAATCAGAGGAAAAACCGAAACCGGAACCCAAAGCCTCACGTCTACTCGCCTTGTTATCGGTATTGTTCATTGGCGGGGGTTATGCAGGAGTATTCACTTTTGTATGGGTAAGCTTCTCGTTTCCGTTATTACTCGCAAGTGTCGTGGTCGTTATTGCAGGTACGTACTTCCTGTTCACGCAGCTCAGTGTATATATCATTCGGGCACTGAAGAGAAATCCAAGATTGTTTTTCCGTAAAACCAATCTGCTCTTCCTATCTGAACTTACCTATCGAATGAAAGATAACGCCATCATGTTTTTCATGGTAAGTATCATCTCGGCTTCTTCATTTACGGGAATTGGTACCATGCTTGCTATTGCTGACCCGGGGTTGTCGTCCATGTCGAATCCGTACGCATTCAGTTATATGAATAACTGGTATACTCCAAACTCCGAGCGACATATTCGGCAGATTGAAGAAACGTTGATTGATAATCAAGTTCCCTACGTGAAGGGCAGTTATGCTCCTATAGGTGAAAATAATAATGGGAATATTATCAAACTGAGTGATTATAACCGTCTTGCGAAGGCACTGGGGTATGAAGAACGTACGTTGAAACAAATCGATGAGTCATTTATGACTCCAAGCAATTTGGCGATGCGCAAGGAGTACCGTGAACAGGTTGAAAAAGGAGCCTCGGGAGGAAAGATCAATCTGGAGGTTGATAATCAGCACATACCTGTCCAGCTATCGACACCTGGTACCGATATTGTGATTCCTTTTCAATATGAAATTTATCTCTACGTCGTAACCGACGAATTGTTTAATAAGATGAGACCTGCGTACAACGAGGAAGTTGGCATGCCTGAAGGTTTCTATTCGAGTCGAACGATACAATTTATCGTGAAAGATTGGATGGGTACACGCAGCTTTGCTCCTGAATTGATCAAATCCATTCAAGATGATCATTCCGAAAAAGGTTATTACGAGGTCAGCGCGCTTGTGGTGGACTGGCTTAATTCCAAGCAGACCAATGGCATCATTCTAATTTTGAGCGGCCTGATCGGCATTGTTTTCTTCACCTTTGCAGCAAGTTTCACGTATTTCAGACTTTACGCAGATCTAGAACGGGATGAAGCGCAGTATCGCATGATTGGCAAAATGGGACTGAGTCGTCCCGAACTCCGTAAGATCGTAACAAGGCAGCTATTGCTTATGTTCTTCCTGCCGATTCTGGTGGCGGTCATCCACAGTTCGGTTGCCTTTGTAGCGTTGCAGCAACTGGTTGATTTCTCGGTCTTTGGATACAGCCTGCGCATTTTCTTGGTGTTTGCTTCCATGCAGATTTTGTATTTTGCACTCGTGCGCTGGCGGTATCTGCGTCACATGTATTCCAAATTAGTCTAAAATAGCATGGCCCAACAGACACCGGACTCATCGCTCGGTGTCTGTTGACTTTTCTAGCTAAGGCACAGTACTATTTCATTAGATACAGAATGTATCATTACATAGTTTCTCAAGCAGTTAGAAGGATGGAGTTACAGAAATGTCAGGCAGGTGCCTGAGAGGGAGGACATATCATGAGTATCACGATGTCTCGTGGACAAGCTTACGTTCAACGTTTGAATGATGAGCGGAATGTATGGCTGGACGGAGAGCGTATCCAGGTAACTGGGCATCAGGCCTTTCAGGGAACACTTCAAACCATAGAAGGATTGTTCAATCTGGTGGATGACCCGGAGACAAGGGAAACCGTGGCCTACTGGGACGAACAGACAGGAAGTTACGTGCATCGCTCCTTTCTAGTGCCTCGTTCACTTCCTGATGTAAACAGCAGGGCGGATGCTTTTCGGCTATGGGCCGATCGGACGTATGGGGTTATGAGCCGTTTGTCTGATTATGCCCGATCCAGGCTGACAGGTTGGTACGCAACACGACATGAGATGACAGCGAATGACCCGGCATTTGCAGGTAAAATATCCGCATATTTTGAACAAGCCAAGCGAAACGATGCATTCCTAACAA
The DNA here is from genome assembly GCF_001908275.1 of Paenibacillus xylanexedens. Classification (NCBI taxonomy): domain Bacteria; kingdom Bacillati; phylum Bacillota; class Bacilli; order Caryophanales; family Paenibacillaceae; genus Paenibacillus; species Paenibacillus xylanexedens. The sequence goes on from NZ_CP018620.1 coordinate 3,801,545, forward strand.
TTGTCCAGCGTGACCCGCAGATTAATCGTTCCTTGCCTGTTGGAGAAGATGAGGATGCCATGCTGCGAATTGTCAAAAGTAATGCGGAAGGCGTAGTGATCCGCGGGGCCAAGATGGTGGCAACAGCAGCGCCTTATGCCGATGATATCATTGCTTATCCCGTTCAACGAATTCCAGGCCACCTGCCAGAGCTGGCCCATATGGTAATTGTAGCCGCGGGCAGTCCGGGCTTGCACATGATGTGTCGTGAATCTTTTGCCACAAAAGATACAGATAAATTACATCCACTCAGTGCGCAGTATGATGAGATGGATGCTGTATTATTTTTTGACGATGTATTTGTGCCCTGGGAACGTGTATTACTGCACAATAACCCTGAAGCCGTATGGCAGATTCGCTGCAATACAGCTTCGGCCAGTCTGGCCTACCATCAGAGTGTCATTCGTTTACACTCGAAACTGGAGTTTATTACAGCCGTGACCTCAGCCATTGCCAAGGAGATTGGGGTGGACTCTTTCCTGAATGTGCAGGAACAACTCGGAGAGCTGATCAGTCAGATGCAAACCATCGAGGGACTGATTATTGCTGCTGAAGCACAGTCCAAGCCGGACGCATTTGGCAACTGGCTGCCGGAATTCAAATATATTGAAACCGCACGTAATCTGGGCAATCGCTATTACCCCCGCGCGGTGGAGATATTGAAGATGATTGCTGCGGGTGGTCTGATTCAGATTCCTTCAGGTACGTTTGAGATGAATGAAAAGATGGGTTCCATGATAGGCAAATATCTTGGTGGAGTAACGATGCAAGCCCCGGAGAAGATTCGACTCTTTCAACTCGCATGGGAGCTGACCGGAAGTCCACTCGGAGCAAGGCATGATCTATATGAACGTTTCTACGCGGGTGATCCCGTGCGCAATCGGGCGAACCAATATGTGCAGTATGACAAGGAACGTTTATTGGAGAAAGTTGAGCCGTGGCTTCGTTCGCTTAAGGACTGATCTGATGATCTAATACAAATGGTCCGAATGAAGATTGAAAAGCCTGAATGAAGAACGAAAAGCTTAAATGTAGGCTGAAAACAGCCCTATTTTAGTTAATGCCTTGGCCTGAGCCAGGGCTCTATTTCTATTTATTTAGATTATCTTTAGAAATGATTTAGGTTGAATTAAGAGACGTAGTATATAGTAATAATGTAGAGATAGGCATAGAGTATAGGAAATGAGAGGAATAACATGAGATACACCGTATTAATTGCAGATGACGAACCAGAGATTGTTGAACTGCTTCAACTCTATCTGGAGAAGGACTATACCATTAAAACTGCGGTGAATGGAGCCGAGGCATTACAATGCATACGTTCAACACAGATCGATCTGGTCATACTGGACATCATGATGCCTGTAATGGATGGATTGCAGTTGATCAAACAGATCAGAGCCACATATCACATGCCTGTACTGTTCCTATCCGCCAAAAGTCAGGATCACGATAAAATCCTTGGACTTGGACTTGGGGCAGACGATTATATAGCGAAGCCGTTCAACCCGCTTGAGATTGTCGCCAGAGTAGAGGCGTTGCTCAGAAGAGTTAATCAATTTGATGCAGCGGAGATCCCCGAAGCAAAAGAACAGAATCTGGTATTAGGTGATCTGACGCTGGATCGATCCCAATGTATCCTTTTTCGTTCAGGGAATCCTGTAACATTGACCTCTACAGAGTATAAAATTATGGAATTGTTGCTTGATCAACCTGGCCGAGTGTTCACCCGTAAAAAAATATACGAAGCGGTCTGGGGCGATTATTATGCGCACGAGGACAGCACGATTATGGTACATATCAGCAACATTCGGGAGAAGATCGAGCGTGACTCCAGACAACCGGAATATCTCAAAACGATAAGGGGACTGGGATACAAAATTGAAGCGCCCATGGAAAGCTAGAGAAAAGCGACTGTTACAGACATCACTGACTTTGGACTTCTTGCTGTTCAACTTCTTTTTGCTGTTACTGGTATTGATTGTGTACCTTATGGTTTCACTGGATGTCGTGGATTTTCGCATTTCGGATCAGGTGGTTGATCCGGATCTGAATGTTGAAGCCCACGTATATGTGGAAGAGCTGGAGAACGAATTTTATTCCGGTGGAGGTTCGGTGTCGAAAGGCAAAGACACAGAGATTCAACGTCTCAAGGATAGCGGCGGCTGGATTGAAATATTGGATGCAAATCGCAACGTCATTCATCATGTGGGAGACAAGCAAGATGCGTTCACCCAATACAGTGAAGCCGATCTGTATGATGGACTGGAAAATCGGAGTGATCAGGAATACTATTATTCGATCACTCCTCTCTCGACAGAAGGAGCGGCAGCGTATGTATTGCTCAAAATCCCGCGTGATCTGGTCAGCGTGCGAATTAATGATAATCAGTTGATTACCAATCTGAAACATCCATTATCCTTTTACATTATGATTGGCATCGGTTTGGTTTTATTGTTGATCTTTGTATACAGCTACTGGGTCGCACGGAGAATCAAAAAACCACTCAGCATCCTCTCCTCGGGTCTTACGCAGATGATACAGGGAAATTATAGTACACGGATGTCGATCTCGGCCGAGAGGGAATTTGTCCAGATAGGTGAGACTTTCAACTACATGGCGGACGTCATTGAGAACACCTCTGCGGAGAAACGTTACGCCGAAGAGAGCAAACAGCGACTGATTGTAGATTTATCACATGATCTGAAGACACCGATAACATCTATACAGGGATATGCGCAGGCATTGGTGGAAGGACGTGGAGAGGACAAGGACAGGCAGCAAAGATACCTGGGATACATCTATAACAAGTCCGTTCAAGTTGCACGCATGATACAGAATATGCTGGAGCTGCTCAAGGTGGATTCGCCCGATTTTCGCATGCATATTCAGAGAAGAGAGATTGGAGAATTCTTGCGCGAGATTATGGCAGATACCTATGGGGAGATTGAACAGAAACAGTTTGTCCTTCATGTACTTGTTCCTGATGAGGTGATCTACGCGAGGTATGATCCAGAGCTGTTATCCAGAGTCATCCAAAATCTGATTACCAATGCACTGTCTTATAATCCAATCGGGACCGAACTGCGCGTTGAACTCATTCCGCTTCATACCCATGTGGTGATAGAGGTGGCAGATAACGGAGTGGGCATACCTCAAGAACTATGGTCAACAATCTTTGACCCGTTTGTACGAGGGGATGAGGCGCGGACAGCGACCGGAGGCACCGGTCTGGGATTGTCCATCGCACGACGTAATACGGAGAAAATGGGCGGACGGCTGATCCTTTCCCGGCGTGGGCGAGAGACCACCGTGTTTACCATTGAGATTCCAAATTAAATAAGAGAAGAAATGTCCATGTGGAGGGAAATTATTTTGTTCAAAGTAAATACGTTTGTCCGGTTCAGTATTGCACTGGCGCTGATATTGGTTAATATCTATTTATTATCACGTGTGAGCTTCATCTTTCAGCCGCTCGTCACCATGATCACGGTCATTACCGTGCCGATGATGTTGTCGGTGTTCTTTTATTATCTGCTAAGGCCGCTTGTGAATTATATGGAGAAAAAGAAAATAAATCGCACGCTAAGTATTTTGCTAATCTATCTGGTTATTGCTATTCTGGGAGTGTTCTTCATCATTGGTTTATGGCCATCGTTACGTGAGCAACTGTTCAATCTGGTTGATAACGCACCAAGTTTAATCAATTCATTAAGTGAACAGCTGAGAGAGCTGGAGCAAAATGGTGCCATTCAGGCCTTGTTCCCTGAGGGCTCGACACCTTTCTCCCAGATCACGGAGTATATCAACAAAGGATTTAACTTTGTAACTAACTATGTAAGTGGATTCTTCTCACTCGTTTCCAGTTTTGCGATCATCTTGTTTACACTACCGATCCTTTTGTTCTATATGCTGTTACAAGGCGAGAAATTTGGTCGTAAATTGGCACATATCGCACCCAAACGTTTCCAAAATGACAGCCGTGAAGTCGTAATTGAGATTGATCAGGCGTTGAGTGGTTTTATTGTGGGAAGAGTTTTGGTGAATCTGGCACTGGGTGTACTGATGTATATCGGTTTCTTGATCATTGGACTGCCGTACGCATTACTGCTCACGGTAATTGCGGTCATCATGAACTTTGTTCCGTTTATCGGAGCGATTGTGTCGTCCGTACCTATTGTGATCATGGGTCTCGTGGTATCACCATCTGTTGCCATCTGGTCTCTGATTATTATTCTTGTCGCTCAGCAGATTCAGGACAACCTGGTTGCACCGTACGTATTCGGCAAAAAGCTCGATATTCACCCGCTCACGACCATCATTCTGGTGTTGGGTGCAGGCGACCTGGGTGGAATTATTGCCATTCTGATTATTATCCCGGTTTATATGATTGTTAAAATTCTTTTGGTTCGAATCTATAACATGTTCTTTAAGGACAAATGGCAGAATGCATAGAATTTAATTATTCGAAGGAGTGGAGCACATGTCTGAAATTATCGAAAAACAATACAATGAACCTGAATATATCGCACCTCAATCTGTTCAAATGGGTACCATTCACATCTCGAATGATGTGCTGTCCAAGATCGTGGGGATGGCCGCTCAATCAACGGCTGGTGTATCCTCCATGTCCGTTGGACTGACTGAAGGGATTGCCAAGAGTATCAGCGGCAAGAGTCTGCAAAAAGGGATTGACGTACATGTCAAAGACGATCAGGCAACCATCCAGCTGCGCATCAACATTCAATATGGCAACAAGATGCACGAAGTCTGCCGTGAACTTCAACATAATGTTCAACAGGCTGTAGAACAATTAGCTGGCGTTATGGTCAATGAAATCAAAGTGCAAGTTGTTGGCATATCCATGCCGGAGACGGTATAAACAATTAAAAAGAATTTAAGGAATAACGTTTGTAAGGATAAACGATTAACAAAAACAGCACCTTCCCGATTAACAACTTAACTGGGAGGGTGCTGTTTTATGTTTACGGTAGTAGGTGGGGGCTTCCCCCATCACTTTTTTGAACATTTTGGAGAAAAGCAATTGATCGGTGTAGCCCACAGAACGGGCGATATCACCAATGGTCAGACCCGGATCAAGCGTCAATTCGGCTGCCCTACGCATCCGGTAATGAACCAGATACGATTGGATGCTACTTCCCATCTGATCCTTGAAGAGTGAGCACAGATAACTGCGCTGCAAACCGACATGGGCCGCGATGGATTGCACGGTAATGGCATTGGCATAGTTCATTTCAATGAAGTCCATTACCTGCGTCACGTACGTTTCCTTCGAATAATCCTGAATGGGTTGAAGGTGCTCTGAATTGGCCTGATCAATCAAAATGGAGAAGAACTGATACAGCAAACCAGTCATGCTAATCTCCCAGCCTTTATGCGTATTGCGGGAATTAATCATTCGGTGCAGGCAGGATCGCATCTCGTCATCTTCATTACCCAGCTCAAAAATCGGGTGATGTTCGGACAGACAGGCTTGCTGTAAAAAGGATTGGCTATTGTTGCCTTGGAAAGCAACCCAGCTGTATTCCCAAGGGTCATCCTGATCTGCTTCGTAATGAACAACAGAATGCGGAACGATGAGAAATCCTTGACCTTTGTGCAGGCTATACGTTTTGCCACCGACTTCGAAGGTGCCTTTGCCATTCAAAATATAATGAATTTTGTAATAGTCTCGCATGGCAGGGCCAAAGTGGTGACCTGGTGTACAAGCTTCCGTGCCGTAATGAAGGAGCTGAAGCTCCTGAAAATGATTGTTTTTGAACATATACGTAATCAAGGGTATTCACTCCTGTACGATTTCGTCTCATCTTGCATTTTAACATATTAATTAGTGTGAAAGATGAATAATTTAAGACTAGTTTATATAGATAACAATCATTATTACATATGTTCAAAGTGAAATGCCATATCGTTTTGACAGAAAAATGTCTAAGATGAAAAGGAATTCAACAAACCTTACAGGAAAGTGAGAATAACGATGCCCTATACTGCGAGTGAACAACGATATGATGAGATGAAATATGTACGTTCCGGCAAATCCGGAATCAGACTGCCGCAAATTGCGCTGGGTTTATGGCAGAACTTTGGTGGCAACCGTACATTGGATATTCAGGAAGAAATGATTTTGCGTGCCTTTGACCTCGGAATTAACCATTTCGATCTGGCGAATAACTATGGTCCACCTCCAGGATCAGCAGAAGAGAACTTTGGCGTGATTTATAAAAAACATCTGCGTCCTTACCGGGATGAACTGCTCATCTCCTCGAAGGCAGGTTACCATATGTGGAATGGACCTTACGGCGAGTGGGGCTCCCGCAAAAACCTGATTGCCAGTCTGGATCAAAGTCTTGGTCGGATGGGGCTGGACTATGTGGACATTTTCTATCATCACCGTCCAGATCCGGACACGCCATTGGAAGAAACGATGACGGCGCTGGATCATATCGTGCGGCAAGGTAAAGCTCTGTATGTGGGCTTGTCCAATTATAATGCAGAACAGACGCAAGAAGCGGTAACCATTCTTCGTCGTCTGGGTACGCCATGTCTGGTTCATCAGCCAAACTACTCGATGCTGAATCGCTGGATTGAAGACGGTCTGCAAGACGTACTGGATGAGCAGGGCGTAGGTTCCATTGCGTTCTGTCCACTCGGCCGCGGTCAGTTGACGAATAAATATGTCGACAAGATCAAGGAAGAACGAGCCAATCCAACAGGCAATTTGAAAAAAGAAGCATATACGGACGAACGGATTGCCAAGTTCGATGCACTTCAGGCGGTTGCGGAGCGAAGAGGGCAGACGATCTCTCAACTGGCTTTGAACTGGATCTTGCGCGGTAACCGTGTAACCTCCGCACTGATTGGTGCAAGCCGTGTGTCCCAGATTGAAGAAAACGTGGCTGCGCTAAGCGCACCTGATCTGACAACGGAAGAGTTGAATGAGATCGAAAGCATTTTGGACGGAATGGGTAATTATCCGTGGTAACATACACAGTATAGCTGTGTGAAAATTATAGTTAGGTAAAACTAATGTAATATAAATGAAGAATGAAAATGGCGCCTACCTGATCAATCAGGAAGGCGCCATTTTGTATATGTCATTTTCATTATAGGATAAGATCTATTATAATAGTTCATTAATTGACCTATGTTTATTTTTTTCAGAATGAAGCTAGTTCATAGCACCTGGTCCTAGGATTTAGGGTATAATATATAGAAGCTTTACAATTGAACTACGAAGGAGAGGCTCCATTTGAACTTTGAACAGTGGATTTCGCCTGAAAGCTATAACCTGACATCCGAGATGGAGAATCATCCATCAGACCGGATTGCACTTAGATGGCTCAGCGATCAACGAGAATTGGAAGAGATCACGTATGGTGATTTGTTCAAGCAGGCGAATCGTCTTGCTGGAGGTCTGCGTGAACTTGGACTCGAGAAGGGTGATCGGGTGTTGGTCATGGTACCACGCCGTATTATTGCCTATGTTATTTACATTGCTTGTCTGAAATTGGGGATTGCTGTTATTCCTTCCTCCGAGATGTTACGGGCAAAAGATCTGGAATATCGTCTGCGTCACTCTGAGGCGCGGGCTGTTATTGTATGGTCCGAGACAACCTCGGAAGTGGAAAAGATGGACGCGGATCTGCCGTCACTGGCACATCGCATCGTGGCATCACCGAATGAAGAAGTTAGCGTACCTGCTGAAGGTTGGGTCAATGTGCATCAGTTAATGCAAAATCAACCCGAAGAGATGGCTGCGGTGCAAACTCACCGTGATGATACGGCTATCCTTGCTTATACTTCGGGCACAACTGGTAATCCCAAAGGAGTTGTACATAGCCACGGTTGGGGATATGCCCACCTGCGGATCGCTTCTTCATTATGGCTGGATATTCAACCTTCAGATACCGTATGGGCAACGGCTGCACCTGGCTGGCAAAAATGGATCTGGAGTCCGTTCCTGTCGGTACTCGGAAGAGGCGCGACTGGACTGGTCTACAATGGATCATTCCAGCCCAAGCGTTATCTGGAACTGATGCAAGAACATCAGATTAATGTCCTTTGCTGTACACCAACGGAATATCGGTTGATGGCCAAAGCCGATGATCTTGGACATTATGACCTGTCTCATCTGCGCAGTGCTGTTTCAGCGGGTGAACCGCTCAATCAGGAAGTCATTGAAATCTTCCAGCGTCACTTTGACCTGACTATTCGAGACGGCTATGGACAGACCGAGAGCACGTTATTAATCGGCAGTCTCAAAGATGCGCCTGTACGTATTGGCTCGATGGGTCAATCGATTACACCTGGGTTGATTGAAATCATCGATGAAGAGGGACAACCTGTGCCTGCGGGTGAAGTTGGAGATATCGCGGTACACAAAGAGATGCCAGCTTTGTTCCGGTCCTATTATCAGGATGAGGGACGGAAGGAAGCGAGTCAGCGTGGCGATTATTTTGTAACAGGGGACCGTGCACGTAAAGACGAAGAAGGATACTTCTGGTTTGAAGGTCGCAGTGACGATATCATCATCAGTTCGGGTTACACGATTGGACCATTCGAAGTGGAAGAAGCACTCATGAAACATGCCAGTGTGAAGGAATGCGCGGTGGTTGCAAGTCCGGATGAGATCCGTGGCAATATTGTCAAAGCTTTTGTCGTGTTGAGAGACGATTCACTGGCTTCACCGGAACTGATGCGTGAACTGCAACACCACGTCAAGGAAATTACAGCACCTTATAAATATCCACGCAAGATCGAATTTGTTACGGATCTGCCAAAGACCAACTCTGGTAAAATCCGCCGGATTGAGTTACGCGAACAAGAAAAACGTAATGTATAAATGAGATTAGGTAACGAATGATTGAAAAATAATAGCATAAGTAGTGAAAGAGAAGGAATCGATTCTGAAGAAGCGATAGCGTTCGTATTTGTCTCCTAATTTTAACCTTTGAAAATACGATGAAGAAAATTTGGAGACAACGACGATCTAAAGAACGATCCTTCGCTGTAACGGCCACTCAGCAGATTCTGAGTCATCTTAAAATTTGAAACAGGAGTGAACACAACCATGAGTCAATTTGAACAAACCTTTGAAAAGTCATTGGAACAATACGCAGAACTAGTTGTTAAAGTTGGCGTGAATATTCAAAAAGGACAGGATCTGCTCGTTACTGCACCGATCGAAACGCTTGAATTCACACGTCTCATTGTGCAAAAAGCCTATGCGGCTGGTGCAAACTATGTACAGGTCGACTTCGATGACGACAACATTACCCGCAGTCGTTTTGAACATGGCTCCAATGACAGCTTTGACTACTATCCAGCCTGGAAAGCGGATATGATGGAAAAGTTTGCAGAAGCAGGCGGCGCTACCCTGACGATCAAAGTTCCAGATCCTGAACTGTATAACGGAATTGACTCCGACAGCGTTTCCCGTGCTACTAAGGCAGCTGCACACGCACGTCGCGGATATGCCAAATACACACGCAACCATGAAATTAGCTGGTGTCTGATCAAGGCCCCAACCAAGGCTTGGGCGAACAAAGTATTTGCCGACATCCCGGAAGAAGACCGAATCAACGTGATGTGGGAAACCATCTTCAAAATGAACCGTGTAGATGGCGGAGACGCCGTACAAAATTGGAGAGAACATCTGGACACATTGAATGCAATGAGTGATCGACTGAATCAGAAAAATTATAAAAGCCTACACTACCGCGCACCAGGTACCGACTTGAAAATTGAACTGGTGAACAATCACATCTGGGGCGGTGGCGGTGGTGAGAACCAACAGGGGATTTATACGGTTGCCAATATGCCGACTGAAGAAGTATTCACCATGCCTAAGCGCAGTGGAGTGAATGGATATGTCAGCAGTACCATGCCTTTGAACTTGAACGGGCAACTGGTAGACCAGATGAGAATCACATTCAAGGATGGACAGGTTGTAGCGTTTACGGCAGCATCCGGTGAAGAGCATTTGAAGAACCTGTTTGCCACCGATGAAGGTGCACGTTATCTGGGTGAGGTCGCACTAGTACCACATGACTCCCCAATCTCCAACCTGAATCGTATTTTCTACAACACGGGTATTGATGAAAATGCATCCTGCCACTTGGCTGTGGGAAGTGCGTATCCATTCAACATGAAAGATGGCACAACCATGTCGAATGAAGAGTTACTGAAGCATGAGTGCAATGTGAGCTTGACTCACGTTGATTTCATGATTGGTTCCGCTGAGCTGGATATCGATGGTGAGTTACAGGATGGTACAATCGAGCCGGTATTCCGTAAAGGCAACTGGGCATTTTAATTTCTAATTTAGTTATATAAGTTGAACTAAAGAATATTTACACTGGACACTCCGATGACAGAATAACCTTCCAATCGCTGTTATCCCCAGAATTTTTTTGATTCCCTTTTCCGAAGGGGAAAATCCGGGGATAGCGTATGCTTCCGATGCAGCTTTCTTTCAGAAAGCTTTTAGGCGAACGCTTCGCTTTTTCAGTTTTTTTCTGTCCTCTCCGTTATCGTGTAAATGATTAGTTCAACATAAATAGTAGCAGTAATATTACTGAACGAAAAAGTGACTTCAATTTGAAGTCACTTTTTTTCCTCGTAACATGGATTACACTGGTCTTACAGGTACACATATCTCGCAATAATGCTGATTGAGCAGCTCCCAACGATATCGTTCTATAACCGGCTTGTTGTCCATCCGATAACCACTTGTTTGTAAATGAGGGATGATCACATTCCAAGCCTGCTGAATAGCTTCTGCCGTATGTCTCACCTTACAGATGAGATAATCTCCGCCTGATAACTCGCCAATCTCAACAAACTCATCTTCCAGACGTTCAGATTCAGTGATAACAATACAAGCATCATATCTGCAGTTCTGAGGAGGTGTGCTCGCCGGGTCATCCTGAGGAATACCGAATAAAATTGCTGATTCATGAAGCAGTTGGTTTTTGTCTGCCCATTGTTTCAGCGTATTCATCGCTTGAACATTGGCAGGCCCATACGGACCAACTTGTCGCACATAGGCGATACGATATGACGGGAGGTTTTCGATAACCATTTCCATGAAAATCTTCCTCTCTGTACGATTTCTCTTACATGTTGGATGCTAACATGGTAAAAAAGAATTTGCTTAGGTAATTGTTGAATCCCGGCGACGAAACTCATAGAATAGGGATAATATGTTGGAAGACTGTTCCAATAGAGCAAAACGAGAGGGGGAGGCGTTAGACATGGATATTACTTATGCCTTCACGGATGAACGTTTCAGGCAAGTTGTGTTGGATCGTTTTTGTGAGCAGCGGGATTTCATTCAGGAGAGTGACGTTTGTGAGGTTGAGATATTAGAACTCTCAAATCACAATATTAGCAATCTTGATGGAATCGAGTATTTCAGGGGTCTTCAAGAGCTGGATTGTGCCTATAATCAATTGAGCGGTCTGGATCTTACTCAGAATCACAAGCTGAGGATATTACGTTGCAGAGAGAATCAGCTTCTTACACTGGACCTCCGTTCCAATTCGGAATTGCAGGTGCTGGATTGCAGTTTTAATCGACTTCGCAAATTGGATCTTTCTCATAATTCCAAACTTATAACGGTGGAGTGTCACTGGAATATGTTGTCGGAGCTGGCTTCGGAGCCCCTTGAGCAGTTGGAGGAACTTAGTTGCAGTTATAACGCTCTTTTCTCACTTGAACTTGAACACAATAAGCAACTGCGGCGACTTGATTGCGCCAATAATTACATGTTGGAACTTGATGTAACAGGTTGTCCAAACTTGATTGAACTTCGTTGTAACCACAATCATATCAAACAGTTGGATTTTCGTTCAAATATGGTTTTAGAGAGTGTCCGTTGTTTTAACAACCATATTAGCAAGCTGGATATTCACCATAACGTACAACTAAAAGAGTTGTACTGTTCCGAGAACAAATTAACCGAGTTGGATTATAGCGCTAATCCCAAGCTGGAAAGACTGCAGTATGCAGATAATCTAATGTTTGAATCCAATCATGAAGTTCCGGGTATGGGGTTGTTTCAGTATGACGTCTCGATGTCCAACTATCAGATGAGCTTACTTATTCAGGATAAAGAACTGGTAGTCACTGCACAGGTTTCAACCAAGACAGAGATGGAAATATTGTCCCCATATATGGAAGAGACGTGGAAACGGTGGGACATGCTAGGTGAGCAGGCACTTAAAACCATTGTCGAGGCTCATCCGGACGAAGATATCAATGCATTGATTTTGGCTGATGCAGAATTTCAGGGAGATCAATATTTCCGATTGGGTTATGATGCGGGGGATACACCTGCTGGTCGACTGTACATATATGCGGAGTTTGACGATGAATTTCACATGTTGGATACGTTGATCTATGAAACGTATTAAAGCCACGAGATCGTGGCTTTTTTGCTTTGTTGAACTAAAGATTATTTACACTGACACTACGATGACAGAACAACCTTCCAATCGCTGTTATCCCCAGATTTTATTTCCATTCCTTTTCTAAAGGGGAAATCCGGGGATAAAGGCGCACGCTTCGCTTTTTCAGTTTTTTTCTGTCCTCTCCGTTATCGTGTAAATGTTAGTTCAACTTATATAATTGGTTATATTATATGTTATTCAGCGTGCATTTTGTTAAAGCTAACATATTCGTTAATCGGTTTACGGTAACCGCGTGGGCGCTGTTTGGCTTCCGACTTTTTGCCGATGGTGATCAGCATAACTGGTACATAATGGTTAGGGATTTCCAAACTCTTTTGCAGTTCTTCGGAGTCAAAGCCAATCATTGGACAAGTGTCCCAACCGCGATCCTGAGCGATCAGCATCAATTGCATGGCAGACAGGCTGGCATTGCGAATCGCATCCTCACGTTGGAAGAATCTGCCCCGAGATTCGTAAAACTCGGTCACACTTTGGGATTCCTGCTCGTATTGGAACGGAGTAAGAGCGCCCAGGTTCAGCAAGCCTTCGTTAATGGTGCGGATATGATGATGTGCGTTAACATCGCCCAAAACCACGATGACCGCAGAAGCTGTTTTTACTTTATATTGCTGGGAAGCTTCATAGACTTTCTCTTTCTGTTCCTCATCTTTAATCACAAGATAGTGCGTGTGTTGCAGGTTAAAGGCAGATGGTGCAAATTTGTTCAGGGCAAAAATCTCTTGTAATTCCGAATCTGAAATTTCAATTCCTTCTTCAAAAATAACGGCCGATCTACGGTTTTTGACTAGATTCTCCAACTCACTCATGGTGGTTTCCCTCGCTTATGTATAATTTATAAACTGACTATAACACACTTAGTTACTTTATGTAAGTATTATTTTAGAATAAGACAAGGATTGTCTGCCATACGCTAAAATAAAACACTAGAGGTGATTCATGAAAGCATTGATCGCAAGGTATATGGGAGGACATGACCCTCATGAATTTCGGGTATATGTGATCCAATCTTCGACGTTAAAACGTTTTGTAGTAGTGGAGATTATTCTAGGCCCTATCGTGTACAATGTCGCACTTTATTTGTGCCATAATGTAATACTTGCTGGAGTAGGCTCTTGGGCTGGAACAGAAGGTCTGAAGAGACTGCCACTGGTTTTTAGAAAAATCGTTGGGACATGATGAATTGTAAATGAAAAATTGAAGCAGAAGAGGGCCAGTTGCGGCCCCATCTTCTCCTTCAGTCATGTTATCTATAGTCACGCTTCTTTTATCTGATCTAATAACTTTCTACGCTTTGGGTTCAAACTTGCCTTATTTGGCACGTTCCAAATACTGCTCCAGCGTAAGTTTCTGGTTGGTAATCTCACCAGCAATATATACTCCGACATAACGTACATGCCATGGCTCATAGGAGTAACCAGTCAATTTCTCCTGATCTTTGCCATAACGGATGATGAAGCCGTACTTGTGGGCATTGGCTTTCAGCCATTTGCCTTCTTTGGTGTTGCCAAAGCTTTGCTGAAGATCGTAACCAGCCGAAGCGCTGGAGATATCCATAGCTAGACCGGTCTGATGTTCGCTTTGTCCTGGCCGAGCACTTGTTTTATTGGCAACAGCTTCGCCTTTGATGCTGGCATTACGGTCAAAGATCGATTTCTGAGTCGCATACGAGCGATAGCCAGACACCGCTTTGATATCGATGCCGTCTTTTTTGGCAGCCGCAAATAGTTTCTCTAGCGCTGTTGCAGCTACTTTACGCATTTGTTTCTTCGGACTGGAACCTGAGAAGCTAAAAGGAATATTAGGTACAACCAAATCTTGAGGTGCATAAGTTGAAGGCAGATTTCTCTTTTTATTGACAAGCACAACTGTACTGGACACATTGGTCACAGTTGCCACATTTTTAATCGTTTTGATCGTACGACCAGGTGCATTATCATGCAGAAATTGAGTGAAGCTAGAGCTTGCGGCAGATGCCACGGGATTCAGGTTAGAAGTGATGGGAAACGTAGTAAAGGCAGAACCTGCTACAACAGAACCTATGAGAATTGTAGATATGATGGATTTACGAGTAAAAGATTTCATGATGTGTGTTCCTCCTCGGAATATATGAATCTATATACCGAGTATACTAGAGGATTATATCCATAGGTTCTCCAATTGTTTCCGAGTTGTAAACAAAGTTTGCTATAAAGATCGAACTAGAGGATATTTACACTGGACACTACGATGACAGAACAACCTTCCGATCGCTGTTATCCCCTGATTTTTTTGATTCAATTTTATAATGGTGAAAATCTTGGGATAGCGTATGCTTCCGATGCAGCTTTCTTTCAGAAAGCTTTTAGGCGAACACTTCGTTTCTTCAGGTTTTTTCTGTCCTCTCCGTTTCGTGTAAATGTTTAGTTCATCTTTTATAGAGTCTTATTTGCAACTCTGATAGAGGCATATAAAGAAAAGCACGTTAAAAAAGCCGTTGCATTAGATGCAACGGCTTTTGATGTGAAGAGAGATAATGCTAGATTACTTCAAGTAAGCTGGAGACTGTATTACAACATGCAGGCGTTAGATCCACCGGAGCTTCCCGCAGTTACAGCACGGGTGTCACGAACGCGAACGTTGGCGCTGAGCACACCAGAATCACTGCTTAATTTGAAAGAAGGATAATTCTCTTCTGTATCCAGCTTCATGTGTTGTTCGAGGTTTAGTTGCTGCTTCGGATCAACATAGAACGGAACCAGATTGGTTTCAATCTGAGCGTCGAGAGCCGCAAGTTCATCAACAATGATAATAGCGATAACTCCATTACATCCGCAACCTTCCAAGTCATAGATCACTTTGAAATATCCAGGTTGGTCATTCAGGCTTTCCGTCAATCGTTTTGCAGCCAAATCTGTAATTTGAATATACATATAGGTACACTCCTTTATATGTGGTCATGGTTGGTAAATGGTAAAAGAATTGATTCAGCTTCTATTCCCATTATACCACTTTGGCAAAAATCAAAGCATTTATTTTCTTGACTGATTCGCGCAGGAATGTCAGAAGAATACGCTGCTGCCCTCGCAGGACTGGATGTGCCTATCCGGGGGAATAACCCGATTTCATTCGAGCAATTTATTCAGAATCATATGGAAGTATGGAAATAATGGAAGAAACATTTTCATATTATGAGAAGACGGTGCCTAGTGCCCGTCTTTTTTGCATGTCTACCAGCATGTTGACATCGTTGATTCGAATATGGATCTCTCCCTAACAAGGGACACTAAGGAAAGCAGTGATTATACGAACACACTTTTGGGGAAATAGATGAAGATGAATGTTAGGGCGTGTCTGAGACACGCCCTAGATAAAGGGGCGAAGAGAGCGAATGATTCAGTTCGAAAATGTATCGAAACAATATCCTGATGGAACAACGGCTTTGCGTCAGGTTAACCTCAACATTAACAAGGGAGAACTGTTTGTCATGATTGGTCCGAGTGGATGTGGCAAAACCACCATGCTCAAAATGATCAATCGCCTTATTGAGCGAACAGATGGAACAGTGCGTATTAATGAACGCCCCATCGATGAATACAACATTCATGAGTTGCGATGGAATATAGGATATGTGCTGCAACAGATTGCACTATTCCCGCATATGACAATTGCCGAAAATATTGCAGTTGTTCCTGAACTGCGAAAGTGGAAGTCAGATCAAATTAAGGAGCGTGTACATACGTTACTGGACATGGTGGGTTTGCACGGAGATACGTACAGTGAGCGTAAACCGTCCGAGTTATCCGGAGGACAACAGCAGAGAATTGGTGTGTTGCGTGCACTCGCTGCCGATCCCGAGATAGTTTTGATGGATGAACCGTTCAGTGCACTCGATCCAATGAGTCGGGAGAAATTGCAGGACGATATTCTGGATATCCAGCGTCAGATGAAAAAAACAATTGTGTTTGTCACCCATGATATTCAGGAAGCGATGAAGCTCGGGGATCGCATCTGCATTATGAAGGATGGACAGGTTTTGCAGGTAGGCACTCCGGAAGAACTGATCCGACAGCCAGCTAATGATTTCGTACGTGAATTTGTCGGAAGTCCTAACACCGATACGAGTTCACAATCTGATTTTGATCTCGAATCCATCATGTCACCACTCTCACCGGGTCATGTGCCAAAATCAGCCAAAACCGCCGTTCCTGCATCCATTACGTTAACGGAATTAGTTGATATCATGGCTTCCCATGACCATCTGCTGGTTGAACGTAACCGCCAGATTATTGGCGAGATCAGTCGAGTTGATCTGATGAAATACTGGTCTGGTCAGTTACAGGAACGAGGTGAAGAACATGAGTAGATTCACGGAGGTGTTCAGTGAGCGCAAAGGTCAGTTGTTGTCTGCTCTGCTGGAACATATTCAGATCTCATTTATCGCATTGTTCTTTGCTGTCCTCATCGCTATTCCGCTTGGTATATACCTTACACGCAAACCAAGAGTGGCTGAACCAATTATCGGGGTTACGGCTGTGTTGCAGACGATACCTTCCTTGGCGCTTCTCGGATTGCTCATCCCGTTATTCGGCATAGGCACACTTCCTGCAATTATTGCATTGGTGGTGTATGCACTGCTCCCCGTACTTCGCAACACGTACACAGGCATATCCGAAGTTGATCCTTCCATGGTGGAAGCGGCGAATGCGATGGGCATGAATAGTTGGCAACGTCTAATCAAAGTGGAACTGCCACTGGCGATGCCTGTCATTATGGCCGGAATTCGGACCGCGATGGTGCTTATTGTAGGAACGGCGACACTTGCTGCTTTGATCGGCGCAGGAGGTTTGGGTGCATTAATTTTGCTGGGCATTGATCGGAACGATACGGCATTGATCATCCTTGGAGCCATTCCGGCCGCATTGCTGGCGATTTTGTTTGATGTACTATTACGTCAGTTCCAGCGGTTATCCTTCAAGAAAACATTGGTTACCCTTGGTTCGCTGGCAATAATCGCGATACTTGTGATTACCATTCCCTTCGTGGCACGTGGTGGACAGAAGGATCTCGTCATTTCCGGGAAATTGGGGGCGGAACCCGAAATTCTCATTAATATGTACAAATTGTTAATCGAAAAAGACACAGACCTGACCGTTGAACTAAAACCCGGGTTAGGCAAAACGCCATTCCTTTTCAATGCACTCAAGTCGGGTGATATTGACATCTATCCCGAATTCACGGGGACAGCGATCTCCGAATTTATGAAGGAAACGGCTGTGAGTACGGATCGAACAGAGGTCTACGAACAAGCCAGAGACGGAATGTTAAGCCAGTTCAACATGGTGCTGCTGAACCCAATGGATTACAACAATACGTATACTTTGGCCGTTCCAAAGAGCATCGCAGATCAATACAATCTCAAGACCATTTCGGATCTCAAACCGGTGGAACAGCAGATGAAGGCAGGATTCACGCTTGAATTCTCGGATCGGGAAGACGGTTACCTTGGCATTCAGAAGAAGTATGGGATTGAATTCCCGAACGTGGCAACCATGGAACCGAAGCTTCGCTATGGTGCTGTTCAACGTGGCGATATCAATCTGGTAGATGCCTACTCCACAGATAGTGAGTTGAGACAATATGAACTCGTTGTGCTGGAGGATGATCAGGAATTGTTCCCACCGTATCAAGGCGCGCCGATGCTTCGTCAAGAAACGGCAGATCAATATCCACAACTGGTTGAGGTGCTGAATCAGCTTGCTGGAAAAATTACGGATGACGAGATGCGTCAGATGAACTATGACGTGAACGTAGAGGGAGCGAATCCTGAACAGGTTGCAACAGAGTACCTTAAACAGGCTGGATTGCTGTAACTTCAGGCATCCCTGCAATAGATGCACCAAAAGGATGAGGAGGAACCATGATGACACAAGAAACGTATGACTTGATTGCAATTGGAACAGGAAGCGCGGCAAGCTCTGTTATCACCCGTTGCGCTGAAGCTGGATGGAAAATCGCTGTAATTGATGAACGTGAGTTCGGCGGAACGTGTGCACTGCGTGGCTGTGATCCCAAGAAAGTACTGGCCGGAGCGGCGGAGCTGATTGACTGGAATGAACGGATGCAAGGGAAAGGAATTCAGGGACAGGCGACCATCAACTGGTCTGAACTTATGGCCTTTAAACGCACCTTTACCGAAAGCATACCTAGAGCAAGTGAAGATCAATTCAAACAGGCCGGAATGGATACGTTCCATGGTAAAGCTACATTTGTCGATGAAAATCATATTCAAGTTGGAGAAGAAGTGCTCCATGGCAAACACATCCTGATTGCTACCGGTGCAAGACCTGCGCCACTTGAGATTGAGGGCTCAGAGCATCTTATATATAGTGATGACTTTCTGGATCTGGAACAGTTGCCGGATCGTTTAGTTCTGGTAGGCGGTGGATACATTGCATTTGAGTTTGCGCATATTGCGGCCAGAGCCGGGACGGAAGTCCATATCCTGCATCGGAGTGAACAGCCTCTGAAGTCGTTTGATGCGGAGCTGGTGGAATCTCTGTTACAAAAATCGAAAGAGATCGGCATTCATGTTCACTTGAATGCGGAGGTGAAGTCCATACGGCAAGAGGGGAACGCCTATGTTGTTCATGGCACACGTAATGGTGCAGATCACCAGTGGCAGTGTGGACTTGTCGTTCATGGAGCCGGGCGTGTTCCTAATGTGGATGGGCTGGAATTGGAGAAAGCCAACGTCAGCTACAGCAAAAAGGGGATTACGGTGAACGAGTACTTGCAAAGTGAAAGTAATCCGAGAGTGTATGCTGCTGGCGATGTGACCGATACAAAAGGGTTGCCTTTAACCCCGTTAGCAGGTCAGGAATCCCGGGCTGTATCGTTCAATTTGTTGGAGGGAAATCAACACAAACCTAATTATAAAGTGATGCCTTCCATTGTGTTTACTGTCCCTACCCTTGGAGCTGTAGGTATGAGCACGGAACAAGCCAAGAAGGATGGCTACGAGGTGCAGGTAAATGATATGTCGAAATGGTATACTTACAAGCGAACTCATGAAAAATTTGCCATGGCCAAAGTGGTGATCGACAAATCAACCGGACGTATTCTGGGTGCACATGTGCTCGGGAGCAAAACAGAAGAATTGATTAACCTTTTTGCAATGGCGATTCAGTTCGATCTGACCATCGATCAGTTAAACACCATGAATTTTGCATATCCTACTGCTGCATCGGACCTGGGTTCTTTAATTTAGAAGTGATGATGAACTCCCCTTTGGGATGGAAGGAAGGATGAAAATAACGATGTCATCGGATTTTATTGGGCTTCATGAAGGCAAGTGGACTAAGGAACCCGTTGCTGCACGGATGGATGGGAATCGTTTCGTTGTGGAAGCTCGGGAAGGCAGTGACTTCTGGGAGAACACATTCTACGGGTTCTGTCATCGGGATGGACATGCCATGCTTGCTCCATGGGACGGAACGGAAGCGATTGAGGTATCGTTTGATCTAAGCTCATTCACCGAATTATATGATCAGGCGGGATTGATGTTATGGTATGGAGAAGACCAATGGATCAAGGCCGGAGTTGAGGTCAATGATGGCGTGGCCCATGTTGGAGCCGTCGTGACGGATACGTATTCCGATTGGTCACTCTCTCCTGTGCCAGAGTGGGGTGGACGAATCGTAACAATCAGAGCCTCCTACAGTAATGAGGCTGTTGTCATTCGTGCTCGCACAGATGAGCATCCTTGGCGTACGATTCGGGTTGCGCGGTTTGCCTATCCAACGAACAAACACGCAGGTCCATTTCTGTGTTCACCGAAGCGGGCAGGGTTCGAGGTAGCCTTTACCAAGTGGAAATCCACGACACCGGATGAAGACTTACACACAGATCCACCGATTACGGATTAAGACAAGTTAAGAGGTACGATAAACAATGAAACATGAACAGGTGTATCTGGCTTAGAAAGCAAGACAACACGAATAAGCAAATCTTCCATTAACGGAGGACTTGCTTATTTTTGTGTTTAAACTTGGACTCTGAAGAGTCTCCAGTTACTCATTTCATCATTCAACGGGGTCAGTGAGTTCTTTTCGCACATACAATAGAGTGCTTGCGAACTTTACTTGAGTTTAACGTTTATTTACTCGTGTCCGTATCCACGGACTCGTTCTCGTTCTCTTTTTCAACCTCATCATCATTGGACTTATTGAACTCAAGCATACGCTCCTCGTAATCGTCCAGGAACCATAACGGGTCCATACTGTCTTCCTCACCGTTGTAATTGATTACGATTTCGTCGCCAGCCTTGATGTCTGTATAAGCGTAGAAGTCAAAGGTGTGGTTATCAAAATTGATATCATAAGTAGCGTTAGGTTCATAGGAGTGGTTGATCAGACTGCCGTAGCCGAGCAGAATGGCCGTATGATTCGCCCCATATTCGAACACGTAATCTTCCAAAATCGTTTTTTCGACATGTTCATGATCTTCATTTGGGTAAGGCACAACGGGTGCCTGATGGATAAGCGTTCCTTTGGCAATATCAACGGTAGCAAATACCCCGCGGTTAAACTCACTACCATCACCCAACTTGGATTGTTTCACTTCAATCATAATCTTCACCTGATGCTCCTGTGGGAGCTCCGTTCTATATAATAGTAATTCGTTAAGGCAAAATTTTAACCCATACTTTCATATAAGGCAAATTTCAGACAAAAAGGTGCAATATTTTTGAATATGGCGTTGAGTTGTGCAGGATATAACGCTTATAATATACAAAGAATTAAGTCTATATAGAAAAGGTGTCATGAATGAGCATATTAAATGTAGAAAAATTAAGTCACGGTTTTGGTGACCGTGCTATCTTTAACGACGTTTCATTCCGCCTCTTGAAGGGCGAACATATTGGTCTGATCGGGGCCAATGGTGAAGGTAAATCCACCTTCATGAACATTATTACAGGAAAACTTCAGCCGGATGAAGGCAAGGTGGAGTGGTCCAAACGGATGCGCGTTGGTTATCTGGACCAGCACGCTGTATTGAATAAAGGCCAATCGATCCGTGACGTACTTCGCGGCGCGTTCCAGTATTTGTTTGACATGGAACAGGAAATGAATGATATGTATGGCAAAATGGGCGATGTTACACCGGAGGAGCTTGAACAACTGCTTGAAGACGTAGGTACGATTCAGGATACGCTGACAAACCAGGATTTCTACATGATCGATGCCAAAGTGGATGAAACCGCACGTGGGGTCTGGGTCTGACGGATATCGGTCTGGATAAAGACGTCAATGACCTAAGTGGTGGACAGCGTACCAAAGTACTGCTTGCCAAGCTGCTGCTGGAAAAACCCGATATTTTGCTCCTGGATGAGCCTACGAACTACTTGGATGAATTGCATATCGAATGGCTAAAACGCTATTTGCAGGAATATGAGAATGCATTTATTCTGATCTCTCACGATATTCCGTTCCTGAACAGTGTTATCAACTTGATCTATCACATGGAGAACCAGAATCTAACTCGCTATGTGGGCGATTATGATCACTTCCAGGAAGTGCATGAGATGAGAAAACAGCAGCTGGAGTCGGCGTACAAGCGCCAACAACAAGAAATTGCTGACCTCAAGGATTTTGTAGCGCGTAACAAAGCAAGTGTAGCTACACGTAATATGGCGATGTCCAGACAGAAGAAACTCGACAAGATGGATGTCATTGAGATCGCCAAGGAGAAACCGAAACCTCAGTTCAACTTCCGTGATGCAAGAACATCCGGCAAGCTCATTTTCGAAACCAAAGGACTTGTGATTGGTTACAACGAACCGTTGTCCAGACCACTGGATCTGCGCATGGAGCGCGGACAGAAGATCGCCCTTGTTGGTGCGAACGGAATCGGTAAAACAACCCTGATGCGCAGTATTTTGGGTGAAATTCAAGCTCTGGAAGGAACCGTTCAACGTGGTGAACATCTGGAGATTGGTTACTTCCAGCAAGAGATGAAGGATGCCAACTACAATACATGTATTGAAGAGATCTGGCAGGAGTTCCCTTCCTATACCCAATTCGAGGTGCGTGCTGCACTTGCAAAATGTGGTTTGACTACAAAACACATTGAGAGCAAGGTAGCTGTACTGAGTGGTGGCGAGAAAGCTAAAGTGCGTCTCTGTAAGCTGATCAATAATGAAACCAACCTGCTTGTGCTCGATGAGCCGACGAACCATCTGGACGTTGATGCCAAGGAAGAGTTGAAACGTGCGCTCAAGGCTTACAAAGGCAGTATTCTTCTAATCTCCCACGAACCGGAATTCTACCGTGATGTCGTTACGGAGACGTGGAACTGTGAGTCGTGGACAACAAAAGTATTCTAAATAGAGGTTGTTCAAAAAGTCCGCTTTTGATTACGAATCACGTGCGAGCTTGCGAACAAGCTCGAAGCGTGAGAAAAGGCGCGAATTTTGCTTGCAAAACAGGCAGAACTCGCGCCTTTTTTGCGTGGTTTTAACGAAAAATGTTTGAGCCGAATTCACAGTTGACAGCTTGAATAAGGCAATAATATAATTCAGGAAAGCGATTACATTTATATATTAAAAACCTGTTTCACTGTATAGGGGCAAAGAAAACACGGTATTCCGTATGGTTATCATTGCACTTAGAAGAGAAGACGGGCCTTTTTTTGCACTCCAATGAAACCGGTTTCATTGAAATAAGGAGGTGGACAAGAGCTCGTTACTAATCACTGGTTGCTGAGGAAAGGCTGAACAACAACACCGCGCATACAAGAACCATGCTTTCATCTTTCACGCCAAAGGAGAGAATGAACATTGGATAAACTCAGGAAACCCATGATATTTATGTTATCTGCAACACTTGCGCTGTCTTCCGGACCGTTGATGCTGCCGAGTAAGGCGTATGCCGATCTGAGCAGTATACCCGCCACATTGTTGCAGGACGATTTTTCGGATGGGAATTACACGGAATCACCCGCGTGGAACGTAAGCTCAGGCAACTGGGAAGTGTTCGCTGACCCGACAGATGCGTCCAACTTTACGCTTTTCCAGAGCGATACCAATGAAGGCATCATCTCTACTGGAGACTCCATGTCGGACATGACCGTGTCCATGCGCTTTTACACGGGAGCCGGTCAGGGGTATCCGGGAATATTGCCGCGGTTTCAGGATAAGAGCAACTATTATTATTTTCAAATGCAGGTACCTAACAACAAATTGGTCTTCAGCAAAAAGGTGAATAACGGCGACACAACGTTGAAAACGGTGGACTATGCGTTTGCCAAAGATACGTGGTACACACTCAAAATAGTGCTGTCGGGTGCCACCATTCGAGGATATATCGCCGAAAATAGCTCCGATCGGTTGGTATTTGATTTAAACGATTCTTCCATTGGGTCAGGTGTTGTTGGCATTCGAAATAAGTGGCAGTCGGTACATATGGATGACGTTATTATTGCCGAGAAGCCACCAGTGAACGATGCTTTGCTCACCATTGCAGAGCAGACGGCATCTTCGGTTTCCCTACAATGGTCTGAAATCGTAGGTGCATCAGCCTATCGCCTGTACCGTTCCTCTACGCCTGAAGGAGGTTATTCTCTGGTAACCAGTACCGGAACTTTGGAACACACGGATGAAGGATTAAGTGGGGATACGGTGTATTATTACAAGCTTGCCTATGAATACGGAGGATTAACTGAATCCTTGTGGTCTGCGCCGCTGGAAGTACGAACTACAGCGACGGCCCCTCAAGCTCCGAGCGAACTGAAGGCCGAAGCACTCAACGCAACGAGCGTGAAGTTATCTTGGGCCGCCGTGGACAAGTCAACTGGTTATCGCGTGGTTCGGGCCGAAGCTGGAAGTGAGCAATACGAGCAAATCTATGAAGGTAAAGGGCTCACATTCACGGATAATGCACTTGAGCCGGGCACCAGCTACAGCTATCGTGTGACGGCCTTTAATGCAGCTGGTGAGTCAGCGCCCACTGTTGCAGAAGGCACGACATACTCCATTGACTCTCCAGCAGAATTCGTTGCCACAGCTGTGACAGATACATCAATCTCTCTGGGGTGGAATGCCCTTACTGGATCTGATGTAACGTATACGCTCTCCAGGTCTACCAGTGCTACGGGTACGTATCAACAGGTCTATAGCGGGAATGAAAACACGTTTAACGATAGTGGGTTGACGATGGGCACAGGATATTTTTACATCATTCAGGCGACCGTGGACGGCGTAACTTCTCCAGCATCCGCACCGTTGGGTGTTGCCACACTTCGCACAAGCATCACACCGGGGCAATTGTGGCCAGATCTGGACGGGAAGCCGATTGATGCGCATGGGGCTGGCTTTTTCTATGATGAACAGACGGAGACCTATTACTGGTATGGCGAATATCATAAGGGCGGCTGGCCAGCTGTTGGTGTGCGTGTGTATTCATCCAAGGACCTGATGAATTGGACGGATGAAGGCATGGCGCTAACAACACTTCAATCCATGGATGATTTTGACAATGACCCGTTGATCTCCAAATTGTATGCGGGGCGTGAAGACCGCGTGGATATCTGGGCAGATATCCGCAAAGGACGGATTATTGAACGACCAAAGGTCATTTACAACGACAAAACGAAGAAATACGTAATGTGGGCCCACATGGATGGCGACAAGGACCCCTATAACGATAATGCGAACTACGGTAAGGCGAAAGCCGGTTATGCGATCAGTGACTCTCCAACTGGACCTTTTGTTTATCAGAAGAGTTACCGGATGGACAGAGCCCCGGAAGGGGAGAAAGATTACTTTCCAAGTGATAAGGGTATGGCACGTGACATGACGTTGTTCAAGGACGATGACGGCACTGGCTATCTGATCTACTCCAGTGAGGAAAACCTGACGCTCTATATCTCCAAACTGAATGAAGACTACAGCGACGTAACAGGGTGGCATAAGGAAGGACGAACGGATGACAAAGGCAATCCGGTACGAGATTCCACCTATCAGGCGGAATACGGCGTAGATTA
This sequence comes from Paenibacillus xylanexedens, assembly GCF_001908275.1. Taxonomy (NCBI): domain Bacteria; kingdom Bacillati; phylum Bacillota; class Bacilli; order Caryophanales; family Paenibacillaceae; genus Paenibacillus; species Paenibacillus xylanexedens. The sequence goes on from NZ_CP018620.1 coordinate 3,827,098, forward strand.
CGTGCGTGTATTCCCGGGAGGGCAACGCGAAGCACCGGCGATGTTCAAGTATCAGGGGAAATATTATATTTTGACTTCCGGAGCTTCCGGTTGGGCCCCTAACGAAAACAAAGTGACGGTGGCGGATAACATTTTTGGCCCGTGGTCAACGCAGACCAATCCGTTCGTGCGTACGTTGCCAACCGATCCTGAACCAGGCAAGGCATTTGGCACACAGACCACTTCCGTCATTCCGGTCGATCCGGAAAAGGGCAAGTTCATTTACGTGGGGGATACGTGGAATGGTGGCAATTTCTCGAATGATGCTGCAAAATACGTGTTCTTGCCAATTGAGTTTGGAATAGGCTCCGACATCGCGATCAAGTGGTATAACAGCTGGACACCTGATCTGCTGAATTCGATGGGCAAGGTTGATATCGCTGATCCCTTGCCAGAAGCCGTGGCGCTTGGCAAAGTACCATCCTTGCCAACGACATTGAATGTACGCGACGGTGGGGAACTGGTGTCAACGCCAGCGGTATGGACAATTGATAACCGGGCCATGACGGCAGAAGATTTTTCTAAGCCAGGACCGCTTACGTTGCAGGTAACGACACCGGAATATAACAACAAAAAGCAGGCGGTTCGTGTAAACGTCATTCCAGAGAATGCACTATATTTTGTGAATAGCGGAGGTTACGAAACGGCTGATTACAATCTCATGGGGGCCTATATGAAAGGAACGCTTGCGAACCCGGGAACGGCGGACCAGATGTACGCTCCAGCTGAGGGACGTAATTGGGGTTATGTCAGCGCAGATGCACTGGCATCCGGTTCGAATGGCGGGGATATATTCTCGACCGTACGTTACCTGAACGGTGGAAATGTCAGCAATTCTCCTAAAGGCACGGACTTAACTTATAGATTTGATGTGCCAAACGGGACATACGATGTCTACGCCGGATTCAACGATCCGTGGAGCAATACATCGCGCAGAGCGAATTTCATCATCAATGGCAACAATACCGGTGCAGTTACTTTTACGCCTGCCAGCGTTAGAGCCCACAAAGGCATCAGCGTGTCGGACAACAAACTGGAGTTGACCGTGAGCAATACGGCATCGCAGGACCCGATGATTAGCTGGATTATGATCGTTAAACCTGACGCCGCGCCACCTGCAAATGATAGTGCTGGCCTTAATGCTGATGCGTTAGATTCAACGAGCGCAACGCTTCGCTGGGATGCTCATCTTGGTGCAGCAAGCTACAAGCTCTACCGCTCAGATCGTGAGCAAGGAGAGTATAAGGTGGTCTACAGCGGCAATGGACGGGATTACACGGACAGTGAACTGAACCCCGGCACGGAATATTATTACAAAGTGGAAGCTTTTGATGCGACGGGACAATCCTTGAGAGGTGTATCTTCCGCTTATCAGGTGCACACGGCTCAGCAGAGCGCTGCCGATGTAGCAACAGGGATTACGGCACTGGAACAGCCTTCCGCAGGTGCAAAAAAACTGAAGTTACCATCCGTGCCACAAGGGTTCACGCTGAAGATCGCTTCCAGTTCGGTACCGTCCGTCATTCAAACCGATGGAACGATTATCCCACCATCTAAGGAAACAACGGTAACATTGGAGTTGGAAATTACTCGAGCTTCTGACGACAGCAGAGCCCTGACTGTACCGTTGACGGTGAAGGTGCTCGCATCTGTTCCTTCCCCTGGAGGTACGGACCCTGGTTCGGGCGGTAATACAGGCGGCAATTCCGGTGGGAATTCAGGAAATGGTTCTGGTTCAGGCAACAATGGCGGACAATCAGGAAGTGGAAGTCCAAGTACAGAGAATGCTGCACCACAGCCTAAACCTGAGAAAGACCGTTCAGTTCTGGAGTTGCAGGGACAGTCTGACCAGAAGGGTGTAGTGCAGTCCAATGTGGATGCTTCAACGATTAAAGAGGCTTTTCAAGTTGCCCCTTCAACGGATGCGGGTCAGCGCTTGGTCGAACTTCGGCTGAAGCCGGTTTCGGGAGCAACGGTATATGAAGTATCTCTGCCTGCCTCTGCGTTAATAGATCAGGGAGAGTCACATGTGTTCAACATTGTTACAGAGCTGGGAACGTTGGAGCTTCCTGCGACACTGTTAACAAAGGATATAGTTGGTGATGGGATTGCATCAATCCGACTGGTCAGAACGGAGCTGCCAAAAACAGTCGCAGATCAGCTTGGCACGCAATATGGAGTCCAACTCGAACTTCAACTGGATGGTCAACCATGGCCATCGGAAAGCGAATTGATACTTCGTCTGCCTTTCCAATCCTCACAAAATGCTCAGCAGGATCGGATTGTAGCATTTGCTATCGGCGCGAACGGTGTGGCAACTCCATTACCGCAAAGTTACTACGATCCAAACAGCGGGCAACTTGTATTTTCCGTAACATCACTCACAGGAAATTATGCTGTTGTGCCTGTTGAGCAGACATTCGCAGATCTTGCAGAAGTGCAGTGGGCCAAGAAAGCAATGGAGGCTTTGGCTGTTAGAGGTGTAATTGATGCTGAGGCAAGTGGTGATTCCACGCAGTTACATCCAAAACAGGAGATGACCCGCGGCCAATACATGCAGTGGTTGATGACTGCGCTGGGCTTGAATGCTTCTTCCGGGAATGCGTTCTCTGATGTAAACGAAAAGGCTCCATATTACCAAGCCGTTACAGCTGCGCGTTCGCTAGGTATCACCAGTGGTACAGGTGACGGGCGCTTCTTACCAGAGTCCACGATCACTCGTCAGGAGATGATGACATTGACAGTGAGAGCACTTGCGGCGGCTGGACTGGTTGACTCCGAGAAGGCTGGAACAGATAACCTTACTCGTTTCCGTGACGCTTCCGAGATTCGCTCTTATGCCCGGGATAGTGTGGCATTACTTGTAGATCTGGGCATCGCCCACGGGTACAACGGTGAGGTGAAACCACTTGCCGAAGCAACCCGAGCCGAATCGGCTACGTTGTTATATGCGATGATGAGCAAACTGGTATGGAAGAAATGATGATACACCAGAACCGTAGCGTTTGAAAAAGAAGGCTTACTTTGACCTGGAACCCAGGTTGGAGTAAGCCTTCTTAATTGTACGCCAGCCATGGGCGATAAGTAATTTACTCACCGAACGAGTAGTTTAATGTCGTTTTACAGTTGTTATCTGTAGATTATACGAATTATTATCTGTAATGTCTGCGAATTGTTAATTGTAATGTTTGCCGATTTGATATGCTTGCTCCAGCAAGCTTTCGATATGTTCTTTGGATTCTGAAATGGTTTCATAGAGGAATTCGACTCGGGATTCCTGCATTCTCGCATAGCCTGCGATCCCATTATTTAGATAGTTGGAAATCATGTTGTAATAGTCGTATTTATGGAATGAAGCCTCCGTCCCCCCAGCTAGTGCAATCCACAGTGCCTTTTTGGAGTTTGCCTTGTTCAGCAGACCCATGTTCCATACCTTGTCCAGATAAGCTTTGAGCATGGAGGGGACGTTGTACCACCAGATCGGGAAAACAAATACAATGGCATCAGCCGCAAGCACACGATCCAGCTCTTTGCGAATCACAGGGGCATGCTGTTTATCGGGATTTTGCCAGTCTCGCTCATCTTCTACACGATATAGGGGATCGAATCCGTCATGATATAGATCGAGTATATCGATTTCATGGGAATTCTCCTGCATACCTTCTATAAAACGATTCATCACGGCAAATGTTAGGGAATCCTGTCTTGGGTGAGTAACGACCAGTTTAACTTTCATGTAGGAGTAACCATCCTTTTTTCTTTTTATTTTGGTTAAACATTCTGACCAATGTTATTATAAGTTTCATGACATCTTCTTGAGAAGTACGCACCTGAGAGTGCTGTAGATACTTTGGGGTTCTTCGGTTACTTTTAATAACGGATATACATATATGTGAATTATGGGGGAGTACAAGTGGAACAAGAAATGAAAAAATATGAGAGTGGTGTTCAGGCGATGCTGGAACTGGTCGGTGGAAAATGGAGGATTCTTATTCTGCATCAGTTGATATCAGGTAAAAAACGAACAAGCGAACTTCGCAGAGCCATTCCTGGCATTACCCAGAAAGTCTTAACCCAGCAGCTGCGTGAACTGGAAAAGAATGAAATCATCCATCGGATCATTCATCCTCAGATTCCGCCCAAGGTAGAGTATGAGCTGACAGAGTACGGCTTGACACTACAGGACATCATTGACCGCATATGTCTGTGGGGAGAGAATCACTTGGACAGAGTATACGGAGATAAAAGCAGAGTGCTTGGAGATCATTTTAGTGACTATATTCCACTTTCAACTTCAACTTGAGCTGGCCGCCAAATTAAAATTAAAACAAAAACCGTCCTTGATTTGAAAAGTGGTCATACCCCTGTCAAGTAGACAGATGAAAAAAGCTATGCTGCCAGCGCGCATCGATATTCAATCGGTGCGCGCTGTTTGAGTTTGGCTTGAAAACGTCGGTAATTGTAATTGTACATATAATCTTCCACGGCTTGTCGAATCTCTACTTCTGAATTACACTGATTAAGGTACAGCTTCTCTGTCTTGAGATGCGAAAAGAAGGATTCGATGCATGCGTTATCCAGGCAGGTTGCTTTGCGAGAGTGGCTGCCCTTAATGCCGAATGCTTCTAATCGTGTGTTGTACGCCTGAGACGTATATTGGAAGCCCTGATCCGAATGGAGCACGGCTTCTGAAACGTCTCTTTTTTGTGTCCATTGTTCCACCGTATCCAATACGAGCTGAACATCGTTCCGTTTAGATAACTGCCAAGCTACAATCTCGTTGTTGAACAAGTCTTGAATCACGGACAGGTAAACGAATGAATTCCCATCCGAAATATAGGTAATATCCGTCACCATTTTTTGCTGGGGTGCTGTAGCATGAAATTGGCGCTTTAGGCGATTCGGATAGATCACAGATGGCGTATAGCTGGACTTCTTCCGCTTCTTGCGAATCACTGATTGGATCGATAGTTCCCGCATGATTCGATATACTTTCTTGTGATTCACGTTCAGGCCAGACTCCCAGAGCGCCGTTGTCATACGAGGATAACCAAACTCTCGGTTTTCAAAATGAATAGCCATCATGTGTTCTTTGATCTCACGGTCACGGTCTTGTCTTGCATCTCGCTGCGGCTGTGTTGCTCGCCATTTGTAGTAACTGGAACGGGGTATTCCTGTAATCGATAATAGGCGTGTAATGTCATGCGAGCAGCGCAATTCATCTATGATATCGTAGTTCTCCCGTTGGCTCAGCGCTTCTCCTTTACTAGATTTGGATACCGCTTTTTTAAATAATCCACCTGTGCTTGAAGATAGTCTCGTTCTTCCTCCACGCTGCCAAAGGCTTTACGGGGACGTCCCTTCAGTGGATTGGGCACACTGTTTTTTCGCTCATCGAACGCTTCCCCGTTTTTCCACTTTTTCACCCACACCTTCAGTTGTGAACAGTTTCGAATCCCCTCGCGCTCAGCAACCACCTTGTAACTTGAAGAACCTTCGACATAGGATCTAACTGCATTCAATTTGAATTCTTCCGTATATGTCTGAAATGTTTGCCCTTTTTTCGCCATAAAAATATCCCCTCCAAGTATCACTTGAACCTCCATGATAACATGAAGTTTTTTTTTAGTGTCTACTTAAAGGGGATAATACCAAAAGGAGGGTTTTTGTTGTTTTTTGTCCTTTATCAGCGAAACTGATAAATGCTATAAAATCATCGAAATTGACCCTTAACACCTGGTGTGTTAGGTTTTAGAGAGAAGAAATTAAATTAATGTGATGATTTTAGTCGGAATTAAAATCGAAGCAATGCGCGAGGTGGCAAACAGTGGAACTTCAAGTGACAAACAGCCCTTTTAATCAAGAACAAGTTGAACTGCTTAATCGTCTTATTCCTACATTGACCGATGGACAACGTACTTGGTTGAGCGGATATATTGCAGCAATTCAGGCAAGCGCGACAATAGCGGCTCCAGCTAACCTGGTACAGGCTGCACCAACTACAGGTATTGCACCTGTCAGTGCTCCGCCAGTATCCCGGGAAGTTACCGTACTCTTCGGTTCACAAACCGGGAATTCCAGTAGCCTATCGAAAAAGCTGGCCAAGAAACTTGAAGAGCAAGGTCTTCAGGTAACGTTGTCATCGATGGGAGATTTCAAACCGAACGGACTCAAGAAAATTGAAAATCTTCTCATCATCGTCAGTACGCATGGCGAAGGCGAACCACCAGATAATGCGATTCCGCTGCATGAATTCCTGAACAGCAAACGGGCTCCGAAGCTTGAAGGACTTCGTTACTCGGTGTTGGCTCTGGGAGATACCTCCTATGAGTTCTTCTGTCAGACAGGTAAGGACTTCGATAAACGATTGCAGGAGTTGGGTGGTACAGCGCTTGTACCGCGTGTGGACTGTGATGTTGATTTTGATGAAGCAGCTGCAGAGTGGATGAATGAAGTACTGGCATCCTTAAGTAGTACATCTGCTGGTGCGAGTACGGTAACCACTGAGGCTGTCACAGCAGCGGTGAGCGGCGGGGAATCCGAATATGATCGCACGAATCCATTCAAGGCTGAAGTGTTGGAAAATCTCAATCTGAATGGCAGAGGATCAGATCGTGAAACACGCCACATTGAGTTGTCTTTGGAAGGCTCCAGTCTGGACTACGAGCCAGGTGACAGCCTTGGGGTATTCCCTGAGAATCACCCGCGCCTTGTTGATGAATTGATTGCAGCCATGGGATGGAATGCCGATGAGCGTGTGACCGTGAATAAAAACGGAGATCAGGCATCTGTGCATGAAGCGTTGCTGCGTTATTTTGACATTACAGCGGTGACGAAACCGGTGGTGGAACAACTTGCGAAACTGAATCCTGGGAGTGGACTGACGGCGTTACTGGCAGATGATTCCGAATTCCGTACAGTCATGAATAGCTGTGATCTGCTGGATCTGGTTCAGGATTATAATCTGAAAGGTATTCCTGCTGCAGAATTCGTAGCTGTTCTTCGCAAAATTCCGGCACGTCTGTATTCGATAGCGAGTAGTTCGAAGTCTTTCCCGGATGAAGTTCATCTTACCGTTCGTACGGTACGTTATGAAGCGCGTGGCAGAGAACGTTACGGTGTATGCTCGGTACATCTGGCTGAACGAATCGAAGCTGGCGACACCCTGCCTGTATATATACAGCATAACCCGAATTTCAAGCTGCCTGAGAACCCGGATACACCAATCATCATGGTTGGCCCAGGTACAGGTGTAGCGCCGTTCAGATCTTTCCTTGGTGAGCGTGAAGAAACAGGAGCAGAGGGCAAGACATGGCTGTTCTACGGGGATCAGCATTTCGCCACGGACTTCTTGTACCAGACGGAGTGGCAGCGTTGGCTCAAAGATGGTGTGCTCACAAAGATGGATGTAGCCTTCTCACGTGATACGGAACAGAAAGTGTATGTACAACATCGCATGCTGGAACACAGCAAAGAACTGTACCAGTGGCTTCAGGAAGGTGCAAGCGTATATATCTGTGGTGACGAGAAAAAAATGGCACATGATGTGCATGCTGCGCTCACCACGATTCTTGAACAAGAAGGCGGTTTATCGCCTGAGCAGGCATCGGAATATCTGACACGGTTACAGCAGGAGAAACGTTATCAGCGGGACGTCTATTAATTACCGGCCCAGCCGGATTGCACCATCCCGCAGAGACGAGAGGAGAAAGCAGCATGGTTTATAATAACTTACTTAACCCACAGCGCACGAATAGTGATGTGGAAGATATAAAGATCAAAAGTGATTACTTGCGCGGAAGTCTGACCGAAACGTTAGCCGATCGTATCACGGGGGCTATTCCAGAGGACGACAACCGTCTGATGAAACACCACGGCAGTTATATGCAGGATGACCGTGACCTGCGCAATGAGCGTCACAAATCCAAGCTGGAGCCTGCATACCAATTCATGTTGCGTGTGCGTGCTTCCGGTGGGATTGTAACTCCAGAGCAGTGGTTGATGATGGACAGAGTGGCACATAAATATGCAAATGAGACGATTCGTCTGACCACACGTCAGTCTTTCCAACTGCATGGTGTACTGAAGTGGGATCTTAAGAACACCATTCGCGAAGTGAACGATTCGTTGCTAAGCACACTGGCTGCATGTGGTGACGTAAACCGTAACGTGATGTGTAACCCGAATCCGAATCAATCTGATGTGCATGCTGAAGTGTATGAGTGGGCATGTCAGGTGAGCAATCATCTGGACCCTCGTACGCGGGCTTATCATGAGCTATGGCTGGACGGCGAGAAAGTGATTGATTCTCAGGACTCCGACGAAGAAGTTGAACCAATCTATGGCAAAGTGTATTTGCCACGGAAGTTCAAAATCGGTATTGCTGTACCACCATCCAATGATGTGGACGTCTATTCACAGGATCTTGGCTTTATTGCTATTGTGGAGAACGGCAAGTTGCAAGGCTTCAACGTTTCCGTAGGAGGCGGCATGGGGATGTCTCATGGTGACGCCAAAACCTATCCTCAGGTGTCCAAAGTCATTGGTTTCTGTACGCCGGAGCAAATGATTGATGTTGCAGAGAAAACAGTTATGATTCAGCGTGATTATGGAGATCGTGCAGTTCGTAAACATGCTCGTTTCAAATATACGCTGGATGATCGTGGTGTGGAGTGGTTTGTCGAAGAGCTGACCAGCCGTCTGGGATGGAAACTGGATGCGGCACGCCCGTATCATTTTGAGACTAACGGAGATCGATATGGTTGGGTAAAAGGTAATAATGGCAGATGGCACTACACGCTGTTCATTCAGAATGGTCGTGTAAAGGATGTTGATGGATATCCTCTCATGACGGGTTTACGTGAAATTGCCAAAGTGCATACGGGTGATTTCCGTCTGACTGCGAACCAGAATCTGATCATCGGTAATATTAGCAGCCAGAAGAAGAAAAAGATCGAAGCGCTGATTCAGCAGTATAATCTGACCGATGGTGCGCATTACTCAGCGTTGCGCAGAAGTTCCATGGCTTGTGTTGCGTTTCCGACCTGCGGCCTTGCGATGGCTGAGTCCGAACGTTACTTGCCGTCCCTGATCGACAAACTGGAGCCTGTACTGGACGAAGCCGGGCTGAGAGACAAAGAGATTGTCATTCGGATGACGGGTTGCCCGAACGGATGCGCAAGACCGATGCTGGCGGAGATTTCATTTATCGGTAAAGCGCCGGGTAAATACAACATGTATCTCGGTGGCAGCTTCACCGGACATCGCTTGAATAAGCTGTACAAAGAAAACATTGGCGAAACCGAGATTCTGGACACATTAACTCCAATGGTGAACCAGTATGCTAAAGAGCGCAATGAAGGTGAACATTTCGGAGACTTTGTCATTCGTGTGGGTTATGTTCCTGAAGTGTTGGATGGTCGACAATTTCACGCTTAATTGACCGAGTAAGATAACTGAAATTAGGACTGATTTAGGGCGGAAGCATTTCTTTATGGGGTGCTTCTTGTCTGCTATATATGGAGTGAATAGAGGTAACGTTAGTTGCTGCTGAGAGATTTATGAGAGGATAAACTGAGGCTAACCTTCAAATGGAGATGGATAATCGCCGCAGTTATTCCCATTATTTCGTGTGTATTAACTTGTTGAAGTACGCTCAACAAGATATAATGGCATAGTAGAAAGCAGATTAAATGTTGAAAGTGAGCGGAAACGATATGGGTCGTAAGTGGAATAATATCAAGGAAAAGAAAGCTTCAAAAGATGCAAACACGAGCCGGGTCTACGCTAAATTCGGCGTTGAGATCTATGTAGCTGCCAAGAAGGGCGAACCGGACCCGGAAGCGAACCGTGCACTGAAAGTCGTGCTGGAACGTGCCAAAACGTATAATGTACCCAAAGCCATCATTGATCGTGCGATGGAAAAAGCAAAAGGCAGCGGGGATGAGAACTATGAAGAGTTGCGTTATGAAGGCTTCGGACCGAATGGTGCGATGGTCATCGTTGATGCACTCACCAACAATGTGAATCGTACAGCGCCGGAAGTGCGCTCTGCGTTTAACAAAAACGCTGGTAACATGGGTGTCAGTGGTTCAGTTGCATACATGTTTGATCCAACAGCGGTTATCGGTATAGAAGGCAAAAACTCCGAGGAAGTACTGGAACTTTTGCTTGAAGCAGATGTGGATGTACGTGATATCGTGGACGAAGACGAAGCTGTAATTGTATATGCAGAACCGGATCAATTCCACGCTGTACAAGAAGCATTCAAAGCTGCTGGTATTACTGAGTTCACAGTAGCCGAGCTAACCATGCTTGCGCAAAACCATATTGAACTTCCAGAGGATGCACAAGCTCAGTTTGAGAAACTGATCGATGCGCTTGAAGACCTTGAAGATGTTCAGCAGGTCTACCATAACGTAGAGTTCGTGTAAAAGAACGAGGCGATACGTGGTTTGATTGCATAAAAAGAGTGTCTGACCAATCTGCGGGATTGGACGGACACTCTTTTTTTGTTTGTTTATGAGTCAGACTGCAACGTTCCAGGGGACTGATCTGATTTTTCCGATTTACTTCCACCGAACTTGAACAACACAATTCCGCCAACAATGACAAGTACACCAAGCAGCTGATTCCATGAAAAAGGAATTTGCTCCAGACCGAGCCACCCCATGGAATCAAACAATAGAGCAAAGCTCAGTTGGGATGTTAGCACGATCGAGATGGCATATGTGGGACCAAGTAGCTTCATCCCTTGCACGAGACAGAAGACCACGCCAACGCCGATGGCTCCACTGAGCCAGTACCAAGGTTGCATATGCTGGAAGCTGAATGTATTCTTGCCCTCCACTAGCAGGGAGATGAGGAAAGAAGCAATGAATCCGGTGAAAAGCACCATCGTTGTTGTGGACCATGAACCGGTGCGTTCATTGACTTTGCTATTAAAAATCGTTTGCAGACTGACAAGTGCACCTGCCAGTAGTGCAAGCGAAATACCTGTGATTAACATGGTTGTCGAACTCCTTATTCATAAATATTGTGACCTGCTATTTCCCTTAGACCCGCTCGATCCTTGATCATAATCAATCCCTGATGTCGTTCAATTAACCCGTCTGCACAGAGCTTCTGGATGACCCGGTTCAGGTGTCGGTAACTGGTGCCGATCAGATTCGCGATGTCGGTCAGATTGAACGCGTCCAGCTCTTCATGAACGACGTTGCCCGCTTCTTCTGTTGAGATGGAGAGCAGGTAGCTGACTAGACGAACCTCAACGGGATACATCAGGTTGAAATTGGAAAAGTTCGAGTCAATGTAGAATTTGTGAGAGATGATTTTAAGCAAAAATTTAAGTAAAGGTGCATAATCGCTGGCAAGCTCAGCAAGCCATTGATAATGAATGCGAAGCATCACCACAGGTGAGACTGCCTGAACCGTATTAACAATATCGCTTTCACGGACATATTCTATGTCACCGACGACTTCAAGCGGTGTTTTGAAACAAAGCACCAGCGTTTTGTCCTGTGCGGAGGTGGTGAAAATCTTGATTTTACCTTCAACCAGTACGTATAAATATTCGGAAGTTTCCCCTTCACGACAGATCAGTTCACACTTCTCAAAGTGGCATAACGTCATATGTGTACGCAGGGGCTCGTGAAATACAGTTTCGAGTTGATATTGCTTCAGATATTGTATTAATTGTTGCTCGTTATGGATCTCTTGCACGCTGTTATTCACCCCCGACGATATGTTTCAATCCTTTTTCTAAAAACTATAGTTTCATAATAATGACACCAGTCACCATTAAGGCAATGCCTAGAAATTGCGGCAGTTTCATCTTTTGTTTCACCACGCCGAACCATCCGTTACTATCCACTAGAAAAGTCAGGAACAGCTGAGCAATGAGCAGAGCCGAGATCGTGAATGTAACCCCAATTTGCTGAATGGCCGTCACTTCGCTGAAAATAATGACGGCGCCAAAAGCACCTCCCGCTAGGTACATAGGTTTTACTTGTTTGAGTCCTTGAAGGTTGGTGTCTCTAACAAACATTAGGATCAGCGCCGCTAAGATGAATCCTGTCAGTTGTGTAATCGTAGCGGCCTGCCATGTGCCCATGTCGGTGCTAATCCGAGTATTGGCAACCCCTTGGAGCGTGATACACGCGCCGCCCAGTAATGCAAAAATAATTCCTCTCATATGTACGCTCCTTATTCAATCACTTCGACTTCTATTATTAAATGATAAATTGACTCTGAACGCCAAGGACAAATGTCCTGAGCTTTGAAGTCACAGCATCTAGAGTACAATAAAGAACTCGGGAAATCCAGATGGGGCATGAAGAGAGGCGTGGCATATGTGCTCAGTACTCATTTTTCATCATAATCGAACGAACCAGTGACACCTTATTGTACTGATTCGATTGAATTGAGAAATCTAACGAATCTCAGCGACGTTAAATGGGCTATGCTGGGTAGAAATAGGCGGTAAAACAGGGGGAATGGAGGCATAGGGTGTCTGCGATTCGTTACTATTGAGAATCGGCAAATATTCGCTCAATAGAGTGTGTCAGGTTCGTCAGCTATCCAAGAAATGAAACGAGAGTCTGCCGAGCGTACCCCGGAGCATAGAAAGTATCCAAAGCTCCAGGGTAGGACAGGCAATGAGATTAGAAGCAATCAGCTAGAAGATCCTCTCCGTACAAATCCAATGATCCTATTAGATCACAGTGTACACGGGCTTCTCGCCTACAAAACGAACAGACAATTCGGGAAAACGTTCTGCCAACCTGTCTGCTAATAGCTTCATTCCCGGAGCCTCGCTCTCTGCATGCCCCATCATGATCAGTGCCTTGGACTTGCCTTGTTGCACGGCATCACGGATATATTCCGGTGTCTCCCATTCGAATCCTTCTCCAGCAATGATGAGATCCAATTGCTCATTCTGAATCAAAGGAATCGTCACATGTCCATTACCACGAAAACCTACCAGTACCGCTGCACGTCTACAGACTATTTCCGCATTGCCTGCAACGCGTACATAATCGATGCCCAGGGAACTTTTCACATGGTGAGCAATAGCTTGGGCGGTGCGTCCTTCCGGAAAAGAAAGGATGTCTGCTTCCGCTAGTTGTTGCTCCACATAAGAGGACCACCCCAAGGCCTGAATCAGTCCTTCGGTAATGCCATCCGGTTGGAAGCGGTGGATGATATCATGACATCGATAGATGGAAATGCCTGCTTCGGTGATCAAGCTTTTTTTAGTTTCATAAACTGGATCATTGGCTAACCAATCGGTATGACTGTGATGGTTGTAGAAGGGGGATTCATGAGCGATAATTAGATTGGCCCCACGTTGTACGGCATGTTCAATGACATGTTGAGTGGGCATAAAAGTAACAAACACACCTGTGACCGTTTGGTCGGACGAGCCAGTAATCAGCCGATCTACCGTGTTCTCCGGTAACTCTACATGGGCTGTGAGATACTGTATAATGTCTTGAATGGTTATATTCATGGACATAAGTCCTCCAAAATAATAGATTTTATAGTTATTGTATCATTTTGAAGAATAAACAGTAGGATAGAAAGGTCTTGCTTGAAGTGACAAAAGGAGTTATACTAATCAAACATAACGGAATGAACGTTCATTCCTGTATAAAGGAGGGATAGCCACATGGCTAAAAGCAGCAAAAAAGATGATATTTTTGCAGCTGCTTTAACGCTTTTTGCACAGCGGGGATTCGATGCAACAACCATGCCGATGATTGCCGATTCGGCTCAGGTGGGAGCAGGAACTATTTACCGTTATTTTACGAACAAGGAAGTATTGTTGAATGAACTTTTTCAGAAAAGTATCAGGGAGTTTCTTGATGCCTTAAAACAGGGATTTCCGAATGAGCCGATACCTGTACGTGACCAGTTTCATCATATTTTTCGTGGATTGTTCAAGTTCGCAGAGTCCGACCCGGATCGCCTAAAGTTTATTAATTCTACGGGTAATGCATTGCATTTTCACGATGAAAGCAAGGAAAGTGTCAATGAATTTATGGGGTTTCTGAATGAATGCATACATAAGGGGCAGCAGCAAGGAGCCATTCTTATACTGCCTACAGAAGCTTTAATGAATATAGTTTACGGTGCTTTCATACATTTGTTTGAACACTTTAACAAAGGTCTCCTGGAAGCGACGCCGGAGCTAATGAACCAGCTTGAGGAGTGCCTGTGGAATGCCATTAGAGTCCATTGATTCTATTGGCCTTTTTTTACAACATAAACGGAATGAATATTCATTCCTATACTAGACATAAGGTGTGTGAAGATAAATCATGAATAAACTTAGGAATCCCAGAACGATTTCCCTGATTTTTTGGATACTCATTACTCTCGTTTCTGTAGTGGCGATGCCTGATTTTGGTCAACTGGTAAAAGAAAAAGGACAGATTTCAATTCCTGAAACGGCACAAAGCCAGGTTGCTGCGACTATGTTGAGAGATATGGATAAGGATAGCGGGAATACTTATTCCATCATTGCTGTATTTAATAGTGGAGAAGATACACAAGCATTAACGAACCAGCAAAAGACGGCGATCGAATCCGTTTTATCCAACCTGAAAAATCAGAAAAAGCAACTGAATATTGAGACGATCACAAGCCATCTGGATGGTGAAGAGCAAGCCGATCGGCTTATATCCGAGGACCAAACCACGATCCTGACTCAAATCACCGTCACTAAAGATGAGAATATTCCTCTTTCGGAAGTGATTAGTCTGTTAAAAGAATCTACAGCCATCCCTGATGTGGATACATATCTGACGGGAGCTGACCTGATCGATGATGATTTTGGTAAATCGATTGAAGACGGTGTGCAGAAAACAGAAATTATCGCGATCATTTTCATCCTCGTTATCCTGATTATTATTTTTAGATCGCCGATCATACCTGTTATTTCACTGCTCACGGTAGGTATATCTTACGTTGTTTCATTAGCTATTGTGGGATATCTTGTAGATTGGTTTAACTTTCCGTTCTCGAACTTTACTCAGATATTTATGGTCGTTATCCTCTTTGGTATTGGTACGGATTATAATATCCTGTTATATACCAGATTCAAGGAGGAACTAAGTAGACAAGATGGCGATGTGATTCTTGCGACCAAAACGACATTTAAAACAGCAGGCAGAACCGTATTGTATAGCGGCATCGCTGTATTCATCGGGTTTCTTTCACTTCTGCTTGCCAAGTTTCAGTTATATCAGGCAACCTCTGCGGTGGCGATCGCAGTAGCGGTTCTCATTATCGTCCTCAATACGTTGAACCCGTTCTTCATGGTTGTCATGGGCAAAAAAATGTTCTGGCCATCGAAAAAATTCGAAGGCCATGCGGACAGCCGACTGTGGGGATTTTTATCCCGCCAATCGGTACGAAGACCTTTCCTGGCAATCATTCTGGTTGCGGTGATTAGTGTTCCTTTATTATTCAGTTACAGTAATCGACTAAGTTATAATGACCTGTTTGAAGTCAATAATGACTACAATTCCAAACAGGGGATTAATCTGATTATGGAGCATTATGCACCAGGATTCTCAGCGCCAACAACATTGGTTGTGCAATCCGAGCACGCAATGGACAATCAGACATTGCTGAAGGCACTGGATGATCTGACGGATAAGATGTCCAAGGTGGAAGGTGTCTCTGAGGTTTACAGTGTCACTCGACCAACTGGAGTCCAAATTAAAGAGTTGTATATTAACGATCAAGCAGAGGAGCTTAATCAGGGGATTGGTAAAGCAAACGATGGTGTAGGCGAAATTAAGGAAGGTTTGTCCTCTGCAGCTGGACAGCTTCAATCTTCAAATGATTTAAGTAACGTACAACTGTTGATTGATGGGACAAGTCGGTTGCAAGTTGGAGTAAATGCATTGGGAGACGCCATGAATCAGGTATCTGATGGGCTGAATAATGGGGAAGAAGGGGCAGAGACGTTGAAAAACGGACTTACTACCCTTAAAGAAAAGGTTGGAGTCCTGTCTAAAGGTGCCAGTGATCTGCAAAAAGGGTATACGCAACTTGAGCAGGGACTTGGTTCCTTCAGTGGTACTTTCACAAGCATCAAGACAGCTATTAAGGGAGCGCTTGATGCCTATGCTCAGATTGAAAGCAGCATGACCCGTCTAATTGCGAATCATCCTGAGTTACAACAAGAAGAAGATGCTGTACAAGTGATTAGTATTTCTCAAGCGGCTCAAACTGAACTGAACGCGTTATACACACAGTTGGACCGGTTGATGCAGCAGTACAATGGGGCTATGGATTCTTTCAAGGAAGCCAACGAGTCAATGGCTCAAATTAGTGGCGGTCTGACTCAGGTTGCTGTAGGTGTCGGTCAGCTTGAATACGGTGCTGGCGAGCTATCCAAAGGTTTGGCGACTGGAGCCAATGGAACCCAGCAGATAGCGGGTAAAACATTGGAAGTGAAGGATGGGCTGGGTCAGATTAATGAAGGACAGAGTCAATTGTTAAGCGGTCTGAACGATTTGCAGGACAAAATGGGTGAGTTGAAATCCGGATTGACCGAAAGTACAAAAGGACTCTCAGATGTGTCGAAGGGTCTTGGTGATGCCGAAGATTATTTGGGCCATCTTGGCCAGTCTGATGCTGCGAAAAGCTTCTACATTCCAGAAGAGGTATTAAAAGGAGAAGAGTTTCTAAGTTCGCTCGACATGTATATGTCTTCGGATCGGAAGACAGCGGAAATCTCCATTATTTTGACCGATAATCCATATTCGAAAGAAGCGATGGATGTTGTTCAAAATCTTAACAAGCAGTTGGAAACGGCTTTGGTTGGCACGGATTTGAGTGAGGCGAAAGTGGCACTGGGCGGCATACCGTCACAGAACCTGGATATGAAAGAATTATCCGGAGGTGATCTGAATCGGACGTCCATGATCATGCTGATTGGAATTGGATTGATACTTTTGTTCATTATTCGTTCGTTTTGGCAGACTGTAATCATTATAGGTGCGTTATTCCTGACGTATTATGTGGCCCTTGGTCTGAATGAATTGCTGATGGTTGGCCCGCTTGGCGTTGACTATCTGAGCTGGAACGTTCCTTTCTTCAGTCTGATCATGATTGTTACACTTGGTGTGGACTACAGTATCTTCCTCATGATGAAATATCGTGAGATTGAAGGAGATCCAATTCATAAAATTACGGAAGCTTCCCGTAATATAGGAGGGGTCGTGATCTCGGCGGCAGTGATCTTGGGAGGTACTTTCGCCGCACTAATTCCTTCCGGTGTTGTTACGCTGATTGAAGTAGCTATTTCTGTCATCATCGGATTGGTTCTGCTAAGTTTTGTCATGCTTCCAATCTTGCTTCCGGCTCTAATCAGTCTATTACACAAGTTAAAAAACTGGGGTTCGGGGTCCGATCCCATAAACAAATAAATAAATCATCTTTATATCAAGCGATTCCTGACAAACATGACGTCAGGGGTCGTTTTTTATTTTTTTGATCCTATGAATTGTAACTAAGTTATCATAACAATGCTGGAAATAATCTAGCGTGAAACAATGACGGATTCATATAGTTTTCTCAAACAAGAATAAGTATACTTACATAGAGTCTTTGTTTGTATTAAATGGAGCTGAGTGCAAGAAAAGCAGTTTCTATTTTAATATACTGAGAATCAGTTGAGGATCAGCATTCATTTGCAACAATAAATAGATTGTGAAAGGGGATAACTACGATGACATCAACAAATATTATGGAACGTCTGAAGAGCGAGACAGCTCATTATCACAGACAAGTAGAACAGAACCCTTATGCAAAAGCCATTATGAATCAAACTGTGACTATAGAAGAATATAGAACATATTTAGAGAAGTTTTATGGATTCCTGAAACCGCTGGAGGATCAGGCTGTACAACAGCCTTTCTGGGAAAGTACGGGACTGGATATTGAGATTAGAGGCAAGGCTGGACTGTTGGAAAAAGATTTACGAAATCTGGGTGCCAGTGAAGAAGAGATCACTCAACTTCCACTCTGTGAAGAACTGCCGGATATTCAACACCTGCCCGTTTGTTCGGATACCTGTATGTAATTGAGGGGTCCACGAACGGTGGACAGATTATGACCAAACGTTTGTCGCAGTTCCTGCCCATTGAAGCTGATCGTGGATTGGAATATTTCAATGCCTACGGCTCAGAGACAAGAACAAGATGGAGCGAGTTTACGGGTTTGCTGCAGCAGTCCATCAGCACTCCAGAAGATCATGACAACATGGTACACAGTGCATCAGAGACATTCCGACTGTTAGATCAATGGATTAATACGTAGGGCGGACTTTTTTCATATTTTAAAAGGTATCTATATAAGTTGAACTAATACATTTACACCTAACGGAGAGGACAGAAAAAAGTTAAATAGACATGATGAAAAGAGGGCAGAAATGCCTTCTTTTTTGTGTCCAGGAATGTCTAAATTTCGTCACCGCAGACACAGCACAAGTGATATAATGATCCCTATGGATACACTTGTTCGTATTCTGTCTTGGAGGAGGGTGAGATAACGTTCTATGAAAGACAACTCAAGACAATTGGAATTTATGGAGATAGATCTGAGTGAAGAACCTGAAACAGCAGCGGTTCCGGTTCCTGATCGTTCAACCATTGTGCAGTCTGCACATGATACGATGCAGCATCGTGGAGGCATATTGTCCTCAGAGAAACGTTTTGTAGAGGAAGCAAAGCAGTGGGCAGAGATGGAGGGGGATGTATCCCCGTGGGTTCCCTTTATGAGTTACTGGCCAACGTATGGCGTGATGAATGAAGCCCAGCGCAAGTGGTATATGTTTTGGAGGAAGGAAGTACGTCAGGGGAGATACCCGGATACCGATCTGTCCTATCTATTTGTTCATATCTACGAGTTAATTAACGGCATTGGCTGGCAGAATCCTCAGGATGGTTATGATCAATTGAAGCAGCTATGGGTGAACTACCGTGAACGGCTGCCTCAATTAAATATATATATGCAAGAATGGATGGTCGATTATGTGCTGGTCCATCAGATGGAGATGTCCTTATCCGAGGTCATGGGCCTTTCAGGTGGATACCTGCCAGCAGAGATGCTGGATAGGGAGCTGCAACGTATTTTACAGGATAATGTATCGGATATATCGCTGAATATGCTGCATAGATATTATGATTACGATATTACACTCAGTAAATTCTACAGAGATGGCGGCAAAGAAGTGATGGAGCAGTACATCCCGCGGGTCATGGCCCTGGTTGATTCGTACCTGGAACGTACGCGACAAGTTGGACTGTTGCCCGAGTGTGATCCCAACGGTGAACGCAGGATGGAGCGCATTCTGTTTCGCAAAGCAGTCTATGATGATTCGATCTATGGAAGATCGGTAGCGTTCAGATATATGCCCATAGGTGAACAGGCTGAATTTGTGCAGATGGTTACGCGGATCTATCGATGTACTGAAAATAAACTTCGTGAACTGCTCGGATTCAGAGGCCGATTACGAGGACAGACTCTTGAACCCGAACTTGCGAATCTGATTGAGCGTTACCTGGACAAATCATATGCGATCGAACAGGCGGAGTCTGTGGAACAACCGATGATTCGTATTGACACAGAGAAATTGGCATCGTTACAGCAGGAAAGTGAGTACGTGCGATTGGCGCTTACAATTGAGGATGATCACCCTTCTGAAGTGAAGGATGAAGAGGATAACAACGCAAATGTTGCAAGTAATCCAGTAGATGCGCTAGAAGCCAGGAATGAGATCACTCCAACTGAAGGTTCCATGGAGTCGGAGCCATCTGCAGTAGAGATTACAACAGGAGCGCAAGTAGAATCGATTAGGTTGCAGTGGGACGAGTCTGCTGAGGCTGATCTGGATGAAGAATGGCTGCTTTTTGCCAAGGAACTCTCCCCTCAGCAGGTGCAAACAATTCATGTTCTACTTGGCGCAAGTCCAGATACGGAGCTGATGCGTCTGGCTGAGCAATATGGAACGATGCCTACGCTTCTGTTGGATGAAATTAATGATGTGGCTATGGAAACGATCGGTGATCTTCTGATTGATGCTGATCGGATTGTTCCTGATTATATAGATGTGTTCGAACATGTGAAGAGGTGATACGCAGTGACAGAACTTAAAATACCAAAGCGGCTGACCACCGCACTTGTAAATTCATTGACAGCGGGTGTTGTCCCACGAATTGGGCTGGAGCAGATTGCTGTCGGTCGGAAACCGGAAGTGGAAGCCATTTTGCGGGATATGGACAATATCGCTGAGGGCGGCGCAGCTTTTAAACTCATTACGGGTCGTTACGGCAGCGGTAAAAGCTTTCTTTTGCAAATGATTCGTAACTATGCGATGGATCGTGATTTCGTTGTGGCGGATGCGGATCTGTCACCTGAGCGACGACTGGTGGGAACCAAAGGCCAGGGGCTTGCGACATATCGCGAACTGATGACTCGTCTGTCTACACGCACACGCCCGGATGGGGGAGCGTTGGAGCCGATTTTGCAAAAATGGATCGCAGGGCTGCAACAGTCCACGATGCAGAGTCAGAACCTGCGCCCGGATGATCCCGCTCTGCCGCTGGAAGTAGAGAAGCAGATCTATGCGGTGACGGGGGAGATGCAGAACCTGGTTCACGGCTTTGATTTTGCCAAGGTACTAGCTTCCTACTGGAACGGGTACAAACTGGCTGATGATGATCGCAAACAGGCGGCGCTTCGCTGGCTTCGAGGAGAATTTGCAACCAAAACGGAAGCGAAAAAAGAACTCGCTGTTGGGGTCATTATTGACGATGATAACTGGTATGACTACTTCAAATTGTGGTCTGAATTCACAGCGCGCATTGGTTACAAAGGATTGCTGTTGTTCATTGATGAAGCGGTGAATCTGTACAAAATTACAAACAGTGTCTCCCGTCAAAGCAACTATGAGAAATTGCTGACCATGTTCAATGATACGATGCAGGGTAAGGCAGAGCACCTGGGCATATTTGTAGGTGGTACGCCGCAATTTGTGGAGGATGAACGGCGCGGATTATACAGCTATGAAGCGCTTCGCTCCAGGCTTATTGATGGTCGTTATGCAGCCAAAGCGTATGCGAATTACACAGGTCCGATCCTGAAGCTGGCGATGTTATCGCATGAAGAGATTCTGATTTTACTTCAGAAGCTGCGGCAGATTCATGCCCTGCATTTTGGATACAGCGCAAGTCTGACGGATGAACAATTGGTTGATTTTATGCAAACGGCGGTGAACCGGCTGGGTGCGGATGAATTGCTGACCACGCGTGAAGTGGTACGAGACTTTATGGATGTTCTGCATACGTTACACCAGAATCCTGAAGTGACTTATACTCAATTACTTGGCGAGCGGGTTGCCAAACCTCAGGAAACGGGTAAAGGGGCAGATGCTTCCGCGAATACAGATGATCTGGACGACTTTCTGGCGGAGTTTGAATTATGAGTGATAATCCGTTCTATCGGCTGGCTCCGTTTGTTCAGGAATTTATATATAAAAAAAGATGGGAATCGCTTCGTCCTGCTCAGATTGAGGCCTGCAATATCTGTTTTCATACCCCGCATCATATGCTGATTGCGGCGGGAACGGCCTCCGGCAAAACGGAGGCGGCTTTTTTTCCTGCATTGACCGAGCTGTATGAACGGCCTTCCAAGTCGGTTGGTATTTTGTACATTGGACCTCTGAAAGCCCTGATTAATGATCAATTCGAACGTCTTAAGGATCTGTTATCCGAAGGAAATATTCCGGTTTGGCATTGGCACGGGGACGTACCTCAGGCGGAGAAAACAAAACTGATGAAAAATCCGTCCGGTGTGCTCCAGATAACGCCAGAATCGCTGGAAGGTCTGCTCATGAATCGACCGAATGCAATCCCGGCGCTGTTTCATGACTTGCGATATGTCATCATCGATGAGGTGCATGCTTTCATGGGAGCGGATCGGGGCATTCAAGTACTCAGCGAACTTGCCAGAATCGAGCGTATGGCTGGCTGTGCACCGCGAAGAGTGGGCTTGTCCGCCACACTTAGTGACTATGATGCGGCTACATCTTGGCTTGCTGCGGGAACGCAGCAGGGAGTGGATGTGGTCTCTTCCCCGGGCGGTCGCAAGCTGCGACTGCGGGTGGAACATTTCTCTTTTCCAGATGCACAGGACGAGGAGCAGGCGGAGCAGCTTCATAACGCACGCAAAGCGTACTACGACTTCATCTATGAGAGCACACATCGTAAAAAAGCGCTGATCTTCACCAACAGCCGAACGGATGCAGAAGTCACCATTCTTGAGATGCGGCGAGTCGCGGCTCGCAGGCAAGAGCGTGATGTGTTCCATGTGCATCATGGAAGTATCTCGGCTATGCTGAGGGAAGAGACGGAAGCTGCCCTACGCACTGGATCGGGGCCTGCGGTTGCTGCGGCAACGGTCACGCTTGAACTGGGCATCGATCTGGGCGAACTGGAACGTGTGGTTCAGCTCGGTGCACCGTATAGTGCGTCTAGCTTTGTACAGCGTCTGGGACGTTCAGGGAGACGAGAGGACATGGCATCAGAGATGCTTTTTGTATGTCCGGAGGAAGAGGATGAGGAAGCGCAATTGCCAGCACGTATGCCGTGGACGTTGATGCGTGCGATTGCTGTTATCGAACTATATGTAAAAACCAAATGGGTCGAGCCGCTTGAAGCCCGCAAAATGCCCATAGGTGTGCTCTATCATCAGACGATGAGCATGTTGAAAAGTATGGGGGAGGCGGAGCCGAGAGATCTTGCAGAAGCTATCCTTTCGCTGGCTCCATTTGCGTTGATTAAACCTGATCAATATCAGGTATTCCTGAATTACCTCATCGATACAGATCATCTGCAATGGACAGAGGATCGAACATTGATCATCGGTCTGACAGGTGAGAAAATTGTGAATAATTATCGCTTCTACGCCGTGTTTAAAGACGATGAGGAACATAAAGTACTAAACGGCTCGGAAGAGATTGGTTCGATTACAACAGTGCCCCCACCTGGCTATTGCTTCTCGCTCGCAGGCAAACTGTGGAAAGTGGAAGAGGTCGATCACAAGCACAAGGCTGTGTATGTGAAGTCTGCAAAAGGTAAGGTAGATACATTATGGCTTGGCGCGGGAGGAGATATTCATACGTCGGTAGTACAGAAAATGCGTGAAGTGTTGTCCGACTCGACCATCTATCCCTATCTGTCACCACAAGCCGTCAATCGACTTGAACGGGCGCGCCGCCTAGCTCGTGAAAGCGGACTGTTGAAGCAGGTCGTGATTCCGGCAGGGGGAGATTCGATGTACGTTCTTCCTTGGGTGGGAAGTAAATCATTCCGTACATTGGAGCGGCTGATGAAGCATAATCTGTCCAAGAAACTTGCCTTGCGTTCGGTTGTGCCCATGGAGCCATATTATTTTGTAGTATCCGGCAAGGTCGACGAACGAACATTGTTAGCCGAGATCATGAGTGAGTGTCGGACGGCTGAAGACGCATCTGCGTTACTGGCTGAAGATGAAGCACCTTATCTGGGCAAGTATGATGAATTTGTCGCGCCGCCTTTGATCCGTGAGGCTTTTGCTGTGGATGGGCTAGATGTAGATGGATTGAAGGCAGGTTTACAACAAACATTGGAGTGGGACTCCTCAAGCTTCAATCAGACATGACGTTTTTACGTAATTAGAATACTCGAAGAATGGTCAGAGATCGAAGCGACTCTGTGTAATAATTTAGTTCAACTTTTTATACGGAATAGGGTTGACACCATCTCACCTCCCATGTAATATATGAAAAGTCGTCACACACGAATTACATCAAATTGCATATATCATTTCGTATAACCTCGCAGGCCGAAAGTGTACACAGGGCGAGGGTCTCTACGGGAAGCCTATACTTCCTAACTACGATGCCAAGGAACCAATGTATTCCTTGCTCGTAGTTAGGATTTTTTGCATTTAGATGGTGTCTGTGACCTTGGCATGAACCAACATGCAGGCGTATTTTTCTTATCATCAGGAGGTTTATTCACAATGAAATATTATCTGTCCGTTCTCGCGGGAGCGATGAGCTATGGCATATTATCCACGATTGTGGTTCTGGCGTACGGCGAAGGATACAAACTTGGAGAGGTTGTGGGAGCACAGCTGATCACGGGTTTTCTTCTATCCTGGATGCTCGCGCTATACACAAAATTTAGAACAAAACGTAAGTCACAGGCAAATGGCAAAGCATCAGGAGCCGTGGCACAGGTATTCAAGCGGTTGACGTGGAAACAACGTCTGATATTGATGGCTGCTGGAACACCAACGGTAATTACAGGTCTCGTGTATTATCAGTCTTTGCGTTACATTCCGGCTTCACTTGCCATTATCCTGTTGTTCCAGTTCACTTGGATTAGCGTATTGATTCAGGCGATTAGCAAACGTCAACGTCCAGACAAAGTCACGTTCCTGACGTTGATCATTCTGTTTGGTGGAACCTTGCTGGCAGCGGGTTTCCTGGAACAAGGATTGGGTGAGTTCAACGGTCTGGGTATTGCTCTTGGACTAATGGCAGCCGTAAGTTATTCCCTGTTTGTCTTGTTCAGCGGTAAAGCGGTTCCTTCAGCGCATCCAGCCTTCCGTAGTGCGTGGATGGTTACAGGCGGATTGATCCTACTGTGCATTTTGTTCCCGCCGACATTCCTCTTTAACGGATTGATCTGGAGCCAGTTGCTTGTATTTGGATTGCTGCTCGGATTCTTCGGGGCATTCATTCCACCAGTATTGTTCGCTATCGGCGTTCCGCATATTGGTGGTGACATGGCCGGAATCCTGGGTGCAGTTGAGCTTCCAATTGCAGTATTGTTATCCTCAATCGTGCTCCATGAGCATGTCAGCGGATTGCAATGGTTCGGAGTTATTATTGTGCTCATTGGTGTAGCCCTGCCAGAGTTGTATAAATTACGCATGAGACGAAGTCGGAATACACCGATCTATTCCTGAGTTATACAAAAAGGGATATTGGGAAGCCTTAACGGGAATAACCGTAGTAAAGCCTGAGAAATCAGGCTTTTTTTTATTGAAGGAATACGGCTCAACCGCAATAGCCCAGAGGGGTCATTTTCATTGTCATGCGAATCAGGTATGCTTAAAGAATACATCCGTCTGTTGATTGAATATTGATGGGACATCGAATGAGGAGTGTTTATATGAAAAGCTGGTTTGGAAAAACATGGCCTTGGTTAACGCTGGGCCTGACCGTTGTTGTACTGCTTGGATCATTTTTGGTTTATTTTATGGGCAAAGACGTATCCCCGGGATCAGGAAGTGCTGTAACTGCACAAGCCGAGACAGCGGAGGATTTGAAGGGATATGAAGTCATTGATGTGGACGTAAGCAACGATGGTTTTGGACCAGACGTTATCGAGGTGAAAGCTGGCGTACCGACCAAAATCAACTTTATTCTGACCCGGTCGGTGACACATGTGAAATCAGTGGGATCACAAAAGCTTGGCATGGATCTATACATGCAAAAGGGACCCAATTATTATACGGTCGACAAAGATCTGCCCAAGGGAGAATATGAGATCCATTGCGGCATGTACATGATATATGCAACGATTAAGGTCGTATAAACAGAAGGAGCAAGGTTTCGGGTCGCCGAGCTTTGCTCCTTTTTTTGGTGCGTGATATCATGAGAAAGTGGGTAAAATCGATCAGGAGGTGGCGAAAATGAAAGCGCTATTTATTGGAGGGACAGGCACCATCAGTACGGCCATTACGGAGATGCTTGCACGGCAAGGCTGTGAACTGTATCTGATTAATCGAGGCAATCATAACCATGACTTACCTAAGGAAGTCAACGTACTTCAAGCGGATATTAATGACGAGCCACGTGTAGCGGAACTGATAGCTGATCTGGAATTTGATGTTGTGGCAGATTTTATCGCTTTTGTACCGTCTCAACTGGAGAGAGATTACCGTTTGTTCAAGGATAAAACAAAGCAATTTATATTTATAAGTTCAGCATCAGCGTATCAGACTCCTCTGGCTGATTACCGGATCACGGAAGGTACGCCTTTATCAAATCCATACTGGGAGTATTCTCGCAACAAGATTGCCTGTGAAGACTATCTGATGAAACAATATCGCGAGCATGGATTCCCTGTGACCATCGTGCGTCCGAGCCATACGTATGGCGACAAATCGGTACCTCTCGGTGTTCATGGTGCTCAAGGCAGCTGGCAGGTTCTCAAGCGTATCCATGAAGGCAAACCCGTTATCATCCACGGAGATGGCACCTCACTGTGGACCATCACGCACAATACTGATTTTGCCAAAGGGTTTATCGGGCTTATGGGAAATATCCATGCCATTGGTGAATCGGTACATATCACCTCGGATGAATCCGTTACCTGGAATCAAATTCATGAGATTATAGCTGGCGTGTTGGGAGTTAAGCTTCATGCGGTACATGTCCCCTCTGAGTTCTTGGCAGCATGCAGTGATCAGGATCTTCGCGGCGGATTGCTGGGTGACAAAGCCAATACCGTTGTGTTTGATAACAGCAAGCTGAAGCGGCTTGTTCCGGAATTTGTAGCAACGACAAGAGCTGATCAGGGCATTCGACGTACGATTGAGCACATTCTGGAGCATCCTGAGTTACAGACCGAAGATCCGGAATTTGATGTATGGTGTGACAAGGTCGTTGGCGCATTGGACGAAGCGTTATTAAAGATCAGAGATGAGAAATGACAAGTAAGGCGTTCATGATCAAGTGTTTACATTCATGCGCTTAATCGTTATAATCAAGAAAAAATGACACTTGTTAGGGGAGGCACCCCAACTTAGGACATCGTTCCTTTGTTGGGGTGCCTCCTTTTTTTGTGTGCCAAAAAGGAGAGTAGACGTTGAAGAAATCAGGAAAACGTGTGAAAAAACAAGCGGAACAGTTAACCAAAGTGGTACTGGCATTTGCGTTATTATCACCACAAGCCCTTTTGCTTGAATGGGGCGCAACGACGGTAATGGCTGAAACGGTTGAAACAATCGGGATTGTATCCGACACGTCCAGCATGAAGGCTGTACAGTCCTCCAAGGTGAAAGTGGAGATGAACAGTGACGGTAAATACAGAATTGTATTACTACCAAACACAAATGTATTTTACGGTGGTGATACAGGGAATGTATCCACCATTATCGACCATAATGGATCTCCCGTGAACTTCAAAACATTGCCGCTGAATTATTACCGAATTAACAATAATGTGATTGAAATGTCCCGGCAAAAAGATAATGTGGAATATATTTTGCGTGTATCTATCGTTAATGCTACCTCACAAGGTGGGTACATGAAGGTTGAACTGGAAGCTATCAACCGTAGTGGAACGGCACTGAATTTGGGTGGAACATTTTATTGGGATACGATGGTGAATGGCAATGATGCATCTCCATTTGAAGTCATCGAAAATGGATGGCGCAATTACAGCGGCGGCGTTCAGGTCACGGCTTTTTATGCGAATACGTACAATGTTGTGAATGCAGATCGCATATACATGGGACAGTACAGCGGTCCGGACAATGCGCAGCTAACAGGGGGCTCTTCACCTTCGTCATTCACTCCAGGCCAGACCGTTACGGCTAGTGATACAGCTGCACAATTCTGGTGGAATGCCAAAGCAACAGCGAATCAGTCTTCACGCAAATTTTCAACGATCGTGGGAATCGGCCCTCAGAACGTTCCGCCTTCATTTACACTAACGGCTCCTTCTTCGGGGCAAACGTATTACAAAGGCGAGCAACTTCAGATCTCTGGTACAACGCGAGATACGGATATAGGCGACCTGTTGACCGTCAAATGGTCCATTGATGGTGGGTCCGAGAACATTCTTACCCAGATGACCGCGACGGGTTCAAATCAGTCTTTCAACACGAATTACACATTGCCTGACACCCTGCCAGATGGCA
Organism: Paenibacillus xylanexedens; assembly: GCF_001908275.1. NCBI lineage: Bacteria > Bacillati > Bacillota > Bacilli > Caryophanales > Paenibacillaceae > Paenibacillus > Paenibacillus xylanexedens. The sequence goes on from NZ_CP018620.1 coordinate 3,855,136, forward strand.
CACACACATTGCAAGTATGGGTCATGGATGACAAAGGTGGGGTGTCCTCAGCAGGAACCGTTAACTTTACAGTAAGAAGTTTTGTTGTGCCCGGAACGCCGACATATACATTGGTTAATTCTAATAACTTGACGGTAAATTGGGAAAAGAAGGCGAATGATGCATCCGTTACGTATGAACTGAAGAATATGACGACGAATCAGATCGTGGATACAGGTATATCAAACAGTCGGCAGGTGACTGGGCTCACTCCGAATACCAGTTATTCTTTTGCTGTACGTGCCAAAAATTCAAGTGGTTCCTTCACGGGGTATTCCAGTCCGTCCACCAAATATACATTGGCCAATCCACCCGCTGCTGCGGCTGTGACACAATCAGGCAACTCTGTTACAGCGAGCTGGAATAATAATAGTAACCCTACGGGCACCCATTATAAAACGGAAATACGCAGTCCAGGTGGGCAAGTCCTCGCAACGGGAACAACAACTTTCACACGTACAGCGTTTGCCCTGACCGGACTCGCGGACGGAAAATATGAAGTATTTGTGGCGGCACTGAATGGAGAAGGGATACAGACCCCGTTTATATCCGCTGGAGAGATGATTAAAGATACAACGGGTCCAACTGCTCCGTCTGTTACAGTCACTCCATCCTCATGGACCAAGGAAGATGTTCTCGTTACGGTTGAAGAGGGAAAAGATGCCTTGAGCGGAACTCAAAAGACTGAAGTTAAAGTCGGTCCGGCAGGAGAATGGCGTGAATACAGTGCTCCGTTTACCGTAAGCAGCGAAGGCAACACAACTGTTATGGCACGCAGTATTGATGCGTTTGGTAATACAGGACAGGAAACGGCTGTGACAGCCAGGGTAGATCGAACGGCACCAACGCCACCTGTTATCTCGTTGAATCCGCCCGAATGGACAAAAGCGGCAGTAATTGTGACATTAACGGAGGGTATGGACGAAGCAAGTGGCATTGGTCTGACACAGTATAAGCTGGGAAGCGAGGGAGAATGGATCGACTACAGCACCCCTTTTACACTCAGTAAAGAAGGAATAACGGAGATTTATGCACGAAGTGTAGATCGGGCGTCCAATGTCAGTGCTTCCACTTCGGCAACAGCCAGAATCGACAAGACTGGGCCTAAGCAACCAACGATTACGCTAAGTGAAGAGAATTGGACGAATCAGGATGTAACTTTTGCAATAAACAGTGGTGAAGATACGGGCAGTGGGCTTGCCAAGAGTCAATATCGACTTAACAAAGAAGGTCCCTGGATCGATTACACGGGCGAAGTGACGGTTACCGATGAGGGAGAAACGATCGTATATGCACGCTCAATTGACCGTGTAGGCAATATAAGCACGTCCGCTCAGGCTACAGTTCGAATTGACACGACAGCTCCGACCGAGCCGGTGATTAGTTTAAGTCCTTCTGGATGGAGTAAAGAACATGTGCAATTCACTATCGCTGGAAGTGTGGATGAAAAAGCGATTTTCTATGAATACAGCATGAATGATGCCCCGTATATGACAGGAAATAGCGGTACAGTTAGTACAAACGGCGCTACCACCATTCGAGCCCGAGCAAGAGATACCGTTGGCAATGTGAGCAAGGAAGTGAGTCGAATCGCCTATGTGGATCAGATGGCTCCAACGATTACATTTGCACCGAACGGGCATGGCTGGACGGACATGGACATATCCACTACCATTCAGTATGCCGACGCCCACTCAGGCATTCAAGAACTGGAACGATTCTATCAAGTTACGAACAGTGCAGAATCACCGGAGCATTGGCTTGAAGCTCGCTCTGACGAGCATAAAATATCCATCGAATCGGAAGGCATATGGTACATCCATGCGAAAACCATGGACAGAGCAGGGAATACATATGAGACAACATCATCACCTTACCATATTCAACGCAAGCCCGAGCAACCGAGTCATGTGAGAATGACACAGATCGCTGAGACATCAGCTGAACTTACAGTGGATTTGCCAACAGGGGAAAGGTATACCAATGGATATCAGTATGAGATAACGAATAAAACGACAGGACAGTCATGGACACTGGACTACCCTAACCACAGTATAATCGATCACTCTCTAAGCGGTGGTCAGGTCTATGAATATGAAGTTAGAGTGAGGAACCATACCGGTGTAAGTGATGCAGTAAGCGCTCAAGTATTAACTACCCCGGCAGCTCCCAGAACGTTGCACGTTCGAAAAGTAGATTCCCAGCCGCATTTGGCCGAAATTCAATTTGATTCAGTACAGGGAGCAGATGCTTACCGCATCATTGCTGCAACTGCGGACGGTGTCACCGTGTTTGACCAGACGGTATCTGATCCGAGTAGCCTTCCCTATGTCAGCAACCTCGTTCCAGGTACCATTCATAACATTTCGGTAACGGCAATGAATGAAAGTGGAGCAGGTGGTAGCAGTAGAACCGGATTCCTCACACTGCCGGCAATGCCCGGAGAATTTATGGCCGTTCAAATTCAGGAGCATGATATTTCATTAGAATGGCAGACAGTGACTTCTGCAACGTATTATGGTCTTTCACGTGATGGAACAGCCATATATGAAGGAGAGCAGACGGAGTATCTGGACTCGGGTCTGGATAGCGGAACGGAGTACAGCTATACGTTAATTGCCGGAAATGAGACAGGACCAGGGCCGTTGGCAGGATTACCTTTGCTCAAGACTTTACCTGGGCAAGTGTCCGGCTTACAGGTATCCGATGCTTCCACAGCGAGCCTTCGTCTGAATTGGGAAGCAGTACGAGGAGCCGATCGTTATGAGTTATGGTTGAATGGAGAGAAGTCGGGAACGGTTTCTGCTGGAACCCAAGAATGGGTCTTTGCGGGACTGAGTTCAGGAACATCTTATCAACTGGATGTACAAGCAGTGAACGGAAGTGGACAGGGGATACGCAGTTCGGTATCAGGAACAACACTACCGGAGAGCCCGTCGGGACTTCACGTTGTTCAAGTAACTGAACAGGGAGCAATCTTGAGCTGGGTGCCTGTAGCTGGGGCAACGAAATATCGGGTGGTCATCGATGGACAGAGCCATGAGATATCAGATACACAACTCGCGGTTCGCCATCTGTCAAACAGTCGTGAGTATACCTATGAAGTACAGGCGGGCAATGCTGCCGGGTACGGTGCATCCACTAGTAGTACAATTCTTACGCTACCTAGCAGGCCGGAAGGACTAAATGTCACATCGACTGATGAGACAAGTATGGGACTTGCATGGCAAGCTGTAGATACGGCGAATCTCTATATTGTGAAAATCAATGGAACAGAAGTGGGCAGAACATCAGAACAGGCCTACAAGGTTGAGGGATTATTGCCAGGTACAGAGTACGCTTTGCAAGTTCAGGCTACGAATGCTTCTGGTCCAGGTGAGACAGCGCAGCTCATCCGATTGTCCAAACCTGTTTCTCCTGCCGAAGTACTTGTTGATCCAGGAGTACATCATGCAAAAGTTTCCTGGTCTATCGTGGAAGGTGCCGCTGAATATGTGATTGAGCAGAATGGTAAGGAGATCTATAGAGGAATGGAGAATGAAGCAACGATTACAGGGCTCCAGGATGGAACGTGGCATCGCTATCAACTATGGGCGGTCAACAGACAGGGAACTCGTTCTGAAGCGACGGATGTATCTCTGCTGACTTTGCCTCAGAAACCCGATAAGGTTCCAGTATATGATGTGGCAAAAAACAGCCTGGGTCTGGATTTCAGTAACACTGGTGTCCAAGGGGCAGATCATTATGTCATTGAACGGGATGGAAGAGAGATCGCTCAGATGAATTCAAGTGAAACCCATTTCGTAGACAAGGATCTGTTGCCAGGAACGAAATACACTTATGTGATTCGGGCAGTCAATACGAGTGGAACGAGTGCGCCGCTTACTTTCAGTGTAATGACTCAAACGTTGCCATTGGTTGCAGAAAGTATAACAGTGAAAGCCGGAACACATGTGGTGGATCTGGCTTGGGATGTTGTTCAGGGAGCGGCTGCATATGAGATTCGTAATCAGGTAACGGGAGATGTACAGAGCGTGTCTGAACCGTCTGTACATCTCAATAGCATGCTGGATGGCACAGCGTATGAATTCGAACTTGTTGCGATTAATGAAGATGGTCATCGGTCAGAGCCTATTCAGATTCAGGTTTTAACGAAACCCATATCACCTCAGACGGCAGGCATAACACACATCACAGATCAGACTGCGGTATTGGACCTGACTGGAAGCTCAACACGGGGAGCAGAGCAATTCATTATTATGCGGGATGGTGTTGAAGTCGCTAAGGTTCCAGCAGATCAAGCTTCATTTGAAGATGATGGACTGACACCAGGAGAGCATTACACGTATACCATCAAAACATCCAATGCAACGGGAGAGAGTGATTCCGGTTTCGAAGTTCACTTGCGAACGTTGCCTGCGACCATTCATGAACCTTTACATGCAAGCAAGATTGGGGAAAAGGAGGGATGGATCTCTTGGCCAAAGGTACAAGGTGCGGAGGGATATACCATACGTATCGGAGATCAGATGTTCACCACGATTGATGAAGGGGATATCACAGATGTGAGGTTAACTCATCTGGAAAGTGCAACCCGATATGATCAGGTGCAGGTTATTCCTTATAATACGGCTGGTTCAGGAAGCCCAATGACCGTGATTCCTTTTTACACCTTACCTCATGTTGATTCACTGGAAATGAAGATATATCCGGAGACAGATCACGCCAAACTGGAATGGGACTTCCCTTATGGGAACGAAACTTTCGTTATATTACTGGATGGTACAGAAGTATACCGAGGCAAAACAAAAGAGTTTATTGTTGATCAACTGGATGCAGGCAAACAGTATACGATTGAAATCTACACAGAGAATGATCAGGGAGATGCATCGGAGAAGCTGGCGTATTTTGTCCTGACCAAGCCTGCAGCTCCGGTCAAAGTGGAGTATCATTCGTCGAAGGACCACATTCGTCTTATATTGGAACAGAGCCGGGTCGAAGGTGCCGAGCAGTTTATCATTGAACGTGATGGTGTGGAGGTTGCTCGTATTCCTGCAGACGAACTGTTCTATGACGACAAGGAACTCGAACCGGGCGTGAACTATATCTATACAGTGAAGACCATGAATGCCTCGGGCAGTAGTAATGGGGGTTATTACCTTCATGCAATGACTTTGCCCGGTAGTGCTGCTTCATCACCTGTAGTAGAGGGACGTTCAATGAATGGTGCAGACATCGTATGGGAACTGATTCCTGGTGCTGCGGGTTATCGAGTTTATCGAAATGAAGAGCTTATCGGAACGACAACGGAGACATCTATACATGTGTCTGATTTGAACAGTGCAGAGCGTTATACTGACTTTGCAATCATTCCATTTAATGAGGCAGGGGAGGGTGAGGCGCTCCAGGTTCCGGAATTCGAGACGTTGCCTTCCGAGGAACTGACAGTAGCAGCCATAGCGCAAGGTACGAATACTATTAAGCTAACTTGGGAACTGGATTCAATGAATGAGGTGATTGTGATCACCCATAAAGATCGTGAGATCTATCGTGGCACGCAGCGCAGTCATGTATGGACAGGACTGAATGCCGAGCAGCATTATGAGGTGGAAGTATGGACGGAGAATTCAGCAGGTGAAAAAAGTGAAAGAAAACGGGCCGCAGCCATGACTTTTCCGTATCCACCATCCGCCTGGAGCGGTGGCGGTGCAACCCCGAGTCCAAATGTTACATCGGAACAAGCCGATGAGGTGAGCTCACAACCAGAACCGTCTGAGCAACCTGATGTACCTGCGAAAAAAAATATCAAATTTATTGATATCAGCCAAACATTCAATAAAGACCAGATCACCTGGCTGGCGGAACAAAATATCATTCAAGGTGTTAGTGAAACTCGCTTCGAACCACGCCGCCCGATCACACGTGCAGAGTTTACCGCATTAATCGTGCGTTTGATGGGTGTGGACACAATGGTCAATCAACAGCATGGATTCCAGGATGTGAACGATGAGGATTGGTTCGCTCCTGAGATTAAGGCAGCCGTTCATCATGAGATGGTTCAAGGGATGGGGAACGGCAAATTCGCTCCGTATGCACTGGTAACACGTGAACAGGCATCCAAGATTATAGCAAATGTTGTTCGTAAAATCAGACCGGAACCGCTGACTTCCCCAAGAGCGTTTACCGACCAGACTGATGTATCATATTGGGCCAAAGAAGAAGTGCAGGAACTTGCAGGTTTGTACATGATTACCGGATATGAAGATGGCAGCTTCCGTCCCATGCAGCATTTGAGCAGATCCGAAGCTGCAGCGCTGATCTTCCGCTTAAATAAGCTGATTCAAGTCATGGATGAGAACCGTACAGATCAAGTGAAGAAAGCGTCAGCGTTCGATCGTCATATCTAAATTGAATTGATTCTTACATGTGAGAATGCAAGCATCGCTAGTAACGACATTACCGCTTGATTGGTTTTTAATGCTATAATGGTTGCCAATATGATAAAAAAAGGGTAATGAACAATGGTGATGAATAATGAATAATAAATTTATCCGGATATATGAAGATATTGCAAATCGTATTCGGACCGGAGAGATTGAGGCAGGGACGCTGCTTCAATCGGAACTGGATCTATCGGAAAGTTATCAAACGTCTCGAGAGACTATTCGCAAAGCATTAAAAATGTTGTATGAAGAAGGTTATATTCAGAAGATTCAAGGCAAGGGTTCGATTGTACTGGACATACGCAAGATCGATTTTCCCATCTCAGGTCTGGTTAGCTTCAAGGAATTGGCCAAAAAAATGGGACATCGTGCTCAAACGTATGTGAAGGTTTTCGAGGAGAAACAGGTTGATCAGGCGTTGCACAAAAAAATTAACTTTGGTCTGAATGAACAGGTCTGGGAAATCAGACGTGTGCGCAAAGTGGATGGAGAGCATGTCATACTGGACAAAGATTACATCAGCCAGCGGCTTGTTCCTGGGCTCAGCAAAGAGATCTGTAATGATTCCATCTATGAGTACATTGAACAAGAGTTGGGGCTTTCCATTTCGTTTGCCAAAAAAGAGATTTTGGTCGAAGAACCAACCGCTGAGGACAGGGAACTACTTGACCTTGAAGGGTTCCATAATGTGGTTGTGGTGAGGAGTCAAGTGTACCTGGAGGATGCCAGTCAATTTCAGTATACGGAGTCGAGGCATCGACCGGACAAGTTCAGATTTGTGGATTTTGCACGTCGTAGATAAGTTAATGAAGATCGATCAGAGAGTACCTATCACTGCATTATTCAGTGGATCGGTACTCTCTTTGGTTATGGGGGAATCCGAAGATCGTCCATCAAGAACCGCTTAATGTCAATGTTCTTCCTGCATGTCGGAGCGTATGATCACAATATATAAGAGGCCGAGGAGTGAGGGAATTGAATCATGTGACAGCGAAATCAAATGTTCGCATATGGGAAGAAACCAGAGATATCCCAACCTATGGTACAGGTAAACCGGACAAAAATCCGATGTTTCTTGAAAAGAGAATCTACCAGGGGAGTTCGGGTAAGGTGTACCCGCATCCCGTGATCGACAGCATTGAAGATGAGGCCAAAATGAAGTCGTATCGATTAGTTATTCTCGAAAATGAATATGTACGTATCGAGATGATGCCCGAACTGGGTGGACGGATCTATCGTGCGCTGGATCGGACCAACAACTACGATTTTGTATATTATAACCGGGTGATTAAACCTGCTCTCGTGGGTCTGGCAGGGCCATGGATTTCCGGAGGAATTGAATTCAACTGGCCACAGCATCATCGGCCCAACACGTTTGGTCCAGTCGATTATACATTTGGCAGTAATCAAGATGGAAGCGCTACTGTGTGGGTGGGTGAGATTGACCGCATGTATGGTACCAAAATGACCGCTGGCTTCACATTACATCCCGGCAAAGCCTATCTTGAAATCCATGCCGAGGTATACAATCGCACCAGCGCACCTCAAACTTTTCTATGGTGGGCCAACCCGGCTGTAGCTGTCAACGATCATACGCAATCTGTGTTTCCACCTGATGTAACGGCTGTGCTGGACCATGGAAAACGGGACGTATCCCGCTTTCCCATCGCAACCGGCACCTATTACAAGATGGACTATTCCGAAGGTGTGGATATCTCCCGATACAAAAACATACCGGTTCCAACATCCTATATGGCGTATAAGTCGGATTATAATTTTGTAGGGGGTTATGACCATGGGATTCAGGCAGGTTTGTTGCATGTAGCCAATCATCATATTTCTCCGGGCAAGAAGCAATGGACCTGGGGGAACGGGGAATTCGGGCAAGCCTGGGATCGTCAGTTAACAGACGAGGGTGGACCTTATATTGAATTAATGACCGGGATCTACACCGATAATCAGCCTGATTTTACATGGTTACAGCCCTATGAAGCGAAATCATTCTCGCAGTATTTTATGCCGTATAAAGGAATTGGTATGGTCAAAAATGCAACGATTGATGCAGCGGTTAATCTGGAAATGGACGAAACGACCGGAATGGTAACCGTGATGGTATATGCGACGTCGGTTTTTGAACAAGTGACCGTTGAAGTGATAGGACCAACCATGGTATATCTCCATGAGAGATGTAATATCTCACCTACGGAACTATATAAATCTTCATTCCCGTGGAGCGGACAAGATGAATGGCATCAGGTGAAGTTAAGTGTTCGAACTGCGGAAGGAAAAGTACTTGTAGCCTATCAGCCTGAACGTACTGAGATTCACGAAGTTCCAGACCCGGCCACACCACTCCCGCTACCATCCGAGATTCGTACGAATGAACAACTATATCTAGCTGGTCTTCATTTGGAGCAATATCGGCATGCCACGTATGAACCGGAACCTTATTATCTGGAAGGTTTGAAGCGTGATGCGACGGATATTCGTCTAAACATAGCGTATGGCACTTTGCTGCTGCGAAGAGGATTGTTACAAGATGCTGAGAAGCATTTCAGACAGGCCGTACAATCGCTAACGTGGAAAAATACGAATCCATATGATAGTGAAGCTTTTTACCAACTCGGTCTGAGTTTGAAATTACAGGGGAAACAGGAAGAAGCCTACGCAGCACTGTATAAAGCCGTATGGTCTGCACAGTATCAGGATACGGGGTATTACATGCTTGCTCAGATCGATACGGCGTTACATCGAGACCTCGAAGCATTCGATCACATCGAACGTTCGCTGATTCGTAACACCAGAAATTATAAGGCTCGACATCTGAAGGTGGCTTTGCTGCGTAGATTGGGTCAGCATGAAAGGGCCATTCAATATGCGCGTGAAACGTTGGAACTGGACCCGGTTGAATTTGGAGCTGCACATGAATTAGCCCTGATCTACAGTGCAACTGCACCTTCAGAGAGAGAACAAGCGGAGCAAGCACGTGAGCATTTCCATCGTCTGCTGCGAGGAGACGTTCATAATTATCTAAACCTAGCCGCAGATTACGCGGATTGCGGGTTGTGGGAGGAAGCATTGAAGGTACTCTCTTATATTGAATCCGAAAATTTACAGCCGTATCCTATGGTTGGTTATGCTCAGGCCTACTTGTATCGTCAACTGGGGGATGTGGAGCATGCCCGGGAATGTCAAAAGCAGGGGGAAGCTGCTCCAACAGATTATTGTTTTCCTAATACGTTATTTGAATTCATGATGCTTCAGGATGCATTGGCAGTGGATTCGAATGATGCGCGTGCTCACTATTACCTGGGAAATTGGTTATATGATCATAAACGCTACGAGGAAGCAATCACCCATTGGGAAACTTCACGCGAGGTGAATGCTGCATATTCGACTGTACATCGGAATCTGGGACTGGCTTATTATAACAAGCTGAATCGCCCTGATCTTGCACTGGCATCATTAGAGGAAGCTTTCCGGTTGGATTCACAGGATGCCCGAATCTTCTACGAGTTGGATCAATTGCACAAGAAGATAGGGTATTCCTGCGAGCATCGAATCAAATTGCTGGAACAAAATATGGAGTTGATTCACCACCGTGATGATCTGTATATCGAGTGGGTGACTTTATTGAATATGCAAGGTAGTCATCAAGAAGCATGGAATGCCCTTCAGACCCGGCGGTTTCATCCATGGGAGGGTGGAGAAGGTAAGGTAACAGGACAATATGTTACGGCACTGACGGAACTGGCAAAGCGAAATCTGGAGAAACAACAACCTGAACTAGCATTGGAGCTGTTGAAGAAGGCTTTGGTTTACCCGGAGAACTTAGGTGAAGGTAAATTGGAGGGAGCCGGAGATAACCCCGTTTACTTTTATCTTGGTTGTGCCTACCAGCAACTGAAGAATAATCACGCTGCAGAGGAGAATTTCCACAGAGCATCAATCGGTCTGAATGAACCGGCAAGCGCGATGTTTTATAATGATCAACCGCCGGAATCCATCTATTATCAGGGTCTGGCCTGGCAGAAACTTGGCAATGTGAAGGAAGCAAACCGACGCTTTAACAAACTCATAGACTATGCGGAAAGACATATGCATGATCACATCCGAATGGATTATTTTGCGGTATCTCTGCCCGATTTCCTAGTGTTTGACGACGATCTCAATCAGCGAAATGAAGAACATTGCAGGTATATGCGGGCATTGGGTCTTCTGGGGCTGGGGCGGACAAGTGAAGCCAAACTTGAGTTGGAGCGGATATTGGAGAAAAACCCGAATCATCAAGGGGCAATCATCCATCGATAATTGATAATCGTTTCAACACATCCCATTTATATCGAAGGAGTTATATAATCCATGAATGATACTATAGCAGGTAGCCAGATTCGTTTCATATTGGATGCGGAAGATAAAGAGATTCGTGCGGGTCGCATGACTGGCAGTGGCGGCAAAAGCCCACGAGGGGAATCGTATGATTTTACAAACTATTATATGACTCGTAATGCTAAACCCCATATTCCCGTGGTAGGTGAGTTTCATTTCTCCAGATTCGCTTACTTGCAGTGGGAAGAAGAATTACTGAAGATGAAGGCAGGCGGGGTGAGCATTGTCGCTTCCTATGTTTTCTGGAATTTTCACGAGGAGCAGGAAGGCGAATTTAATTGGTCAGGAAATCTGAATTTGCGGCACTTTGTGGATCTGTGTGGCAAACATGAGCTGCCTCTGATCGTACGAATTGGTCCATTCTGTCATGGGGAAGTGCGTAATGGTGGAATGCCGGATTGGTTATTCAGTTATCCATTCGAAGTCAGGTCGAACGATGAAGGGTATCTGTATTACGCCAAGCGATTATATCGGGAGATTGCCCGTCAGCTCAACGGCTGTTTTTATCAGGAGGGTGGCCCTGTTATCGGGGTACAGTTGGAAAATGAGTATATGCACGCTGGCGCACCCATGGATGCCTGGGGATATACCCGCGAAAAATACATTTCCTCCGGCCGGGACGGGCGAGAACATCTGAAGATGCTTCGCCATATTGCCGAAGAAGTCGGTATGAAGCCGATGTTCTATACTGCCACGGCCTGGGGCAATGCTGCGGTGCCTGAAGAAGGAACATTGCCTATGCTAGCGGGGTATGCGTACACACCATGGATTCCCAATCAGCCTCCAAGCCGGGAGTATTTGTTCCGGGATCTGCATATGAATCCTGTGGAAGAAGTGGATTATGACAGTCTGGAGTACCCCGCTGCGTACTGCGAGCTTGCAGGTGGCATGCAGGTCAGTTATCACGCTCGTCCGGTTGTTGATGCGGACAGTGTCGAGGCGATGACCATTGTGAAACTTGCGAACGGCAGCAATCTGGTTGGGTATTATATGTATCACGGGGGGACCAATCCGATAGGCAAAAATTCATATATGAACGAGCAGGCATTGCCGAAAATGACGTATGATTACCAATCGCCACTCGGGGAATTTGGGCGTGTTGGTGAATCGTATGACCGCATTCGTACCTTGTCCATGTTCCTGGAAGCATACGGTGAGTTACTTGCACCAATGGGCTGTGTTGTACCGGATGGTCAACATGCGATAACACCGGAGAACACGATGGATATGCGCTGGTCTGTTCGCCAACAAGATGGCTCGGGATTTCTGTTCATGAATAATTATCAGGATCATGTGGCGATGCCTGATCGTGATATACAATTGGAGCTGCATACCAGCAAAGGGACTGCTTTTTATCCAAGAGAAGGAACGATGCAACTGAAATCCGGCATGGCAGCCATTCTGCCTTTCCATATGAATCTGAGTGGAATGAAGATCATTAGTGCTACCGTTCAGCCACTGACCCGATTTATGGTAAATCAGGAGCTTACAGCTGTCTTTTATGCCCATGATGGCATGATGCCTGAGTATGTTATTGATGCATCATCTGTTACAAATGTGGAGATGCCCGAAGGTACAATATCAGAGCAGGGGAATGAAGTTGTGATACATCCGATTGCCGGCAAGGACCATCATCTGCGATTCACAACATCGGACGGTATAATCATACGAATCATTACATTGACCCGTGAAGAGGCCTTACAAGCCTACCGTTTCCGTGTGGGCGGAGAAGAAAGGCTTGTAATTAGCAGTAGTCATCTGTATGTACAGAATGAGATGCTCCTATGTACATCCGTGGAGCAACCAGAGATGGAGGTATCCTTTTATCCGGCTCCAGAGCATGTTTCAGCTTCTAAATATGCTGTGTCATCCCGGTCGAAGCGGGGAATATTCGGTACGTATACATTCCAAGTTTCGCCTTACGAGCCTGCTGTAGAGGTTGATTATGCCAAAGAGTATGCAGCAACACTGAGATTGGACACAGCGTGGCCGGAACAAGTAGATGACGTGTGGATTGAGATTGATTATGAAGGAGATGTTGCTGCAGCACATATTCATCATCAGATGTTAACAGATCATATTCACTATGGGCACAGCTGGATGCTTGGTTTGAAGCAATCCCGTCATTTACTGGCCGATCACGCGCTTCGTCTGTCTATAACCCCAATTCGAAAAGGGACGACTGAGAGTTATGTTAATCAGGCTTATGTGGAGCGGTTTGAGGGTGTGGAGATTGGAAAGTTTAATGAGATTCGGGTGAGACCACAGTACCGGGTTGGGTTGGTATTGACGGGTGTTAGAGAAGACACTTAGTCTAAATTAGGGATTAAACAACAGATAAACAAGACTTAAACAAGAGTTAACTTTCGTTAATAATACAGAGGGTTCTTTCTCCGAACGATTGTGAGGGGAGAGAGCCTTTTTTGCTGTGTTATGTAAAAACAAATGATTCCTAATCATGGTAAAAAGATCTTGACTGGTAAGCGTTTTCAATTTATTATAACTTCATAACCTTAACGATAAAGTTTATTTAAACTAAATAACGTAACTTATATAAAGTTATTTGTTATTTATTTAATAACCAAAAAACTTCTATTACCAACGATTTTAGTTAACTTCTTGCCTAGAGCAGGGTTAATTGAAATAAAAAAACAAATACAGGAGGTTCCAAAAGAATGGTTAATCTGAAAAAGTGTACAATCTTCACGGTTATTGCTGCTCTCATGTTCATGGTATTAGGGAGTGCAGCACCCAAAGCATCTGCTGCTACAGGTTTTTATGTAAGCGGTAACAAGTTGTACGATTCCACAGGCAAGGCTTTTGTCATGAGAGGTGTTAATCACGGACATTCCTGGTTCAAGAATGATTTGAATACCGCTATCCCTGCCATCGCCAAAACAGGTGCCAATACGGTACGCATTGTTCTTTCGAATGGTAGCCTGTACACCAAAGATGATCTGAACGCTGTTAAAAATATTATTAATGTGGTTAACCAAAATAAAATGATAGCTGTACTCGAGGTGCATGACGCCACAGGGAAAGATGACTATAATTCGTTGGATGCGGCGGTGAACTACTGGATTAGTATTAAGGAAGCTTTGATTGGCAAAGAAGATCGGGTAATTGTCAACATCGCCAATGAATGGTATGGAACGTGGAATGGAAGTGCGTGGGCTGATGGTTACAAAAAAGCCATTCCGAAACTCCGAAATGCGGGAATTAAAAATACGCTCATTGTGGATGCAGCCGGATGGGGACAGTTCCCTCAATCCATCGTGGATTACGGACAAAGTGTATTTGCAGCCGATTCTCAAAAAAATACGGTCTTCTCCATTCATATGTATGAGTATGCTGGCAAAGATGCTGCAACGGTCAAAGCCAATATGGAGAATGTGCTGAACAAAGGATTGGCTCTGATCATTGGTGAATTCGGGGGATATCACACAAACGGTGATGTGGACGAGTATGCCATCATGAGATATGGTCAGGAAAAAGGGGTAGGCTGGCTTGCCTGGTCTTGGTACGGAAACAGCTCCGGTCTGAACTATTTGGACATGGCAACAGGCCCGAATGGAAGCTTAACGAGCTTTGGCAACACCGTAGTTAATGATACCTATGGTATTAAAAACACTTCCCAAAAAGCGGGGATTTTCTAATCCGCCGATGAAACAGGAACACTCTGACGTTCACGTCAGGGTGTTTTTTTAATAAAATAGTTCAATCTATAATGACTTTTGAATATTTCCGTTTGGTTTTAAAATATTTTGTTTTCAAAATAAAACAAAGATGTTAAACTCGGATTAGGAATAAAACAAACATTATCGGAGGGAAACAAATGGTACAGAGTTTATGGAATGCATCGCAGGCATCTGAGAAAACAACAGGACTTGAGCAGTTGGTTTACCGATCCAATCTGATTGGGACTGATCGCAGTGTATGTAACATCTACGGTGGTAATACGTCTACCAAAACGACAGTGAAGGATTTTCGTGGTCGTGATGTAGAAGTAATGTATGTGAAGGGAAGCGGCTCTGATCTGGGTTCCATGGAAGCGAAACATTTTACCGGACTTGGGCTCGAAGACATTCGACCATTAATTGAACGTGAATCCATGTCGGATGAAGAGATGGTTGAATATCTGGGACATTGCATGATTGATGCCAAGCACCCACGTGCATCTATCGAGACTCTGCTGCATGCGTTTCTTCCATATAAACATGTTGATCATACGCACCCGGATGCCATTATCAGCTTGTGCTGTGCACATAACGGCAAGGAATTGGCGAGAGAGATCTACGGTGATCGTTTTGTATGGGTACCTTACGTACGTCCAGGATTTACGTTATCTAAAATGATTGCTGAAAGCGTATTCTCGAATCCCAATGCGGAACTCGTACTGATGGAAAAACACGGACTTGTGACCTGGGGAGAAACATCAGAGGAATGTTATGCTCAGACCATCAAGATCATCAATGAAGCAGAAGCTTTCATCGAAGCACGGGTGAACGAAGGAAGTTTGTTCGGTGGTGTGAAACACCCGGCACTCGCCGCTGATGTTCGTCGTCAGATCGTATCACGTGTAATGCCAACAATTCGTGGAGCGGTATCGGATAGCAAAAAAATGATTTTGTCCTTTGACGATCAAGAGGACGTACTTGCTTTTGTGGGCGGAGCAGATTCCCCGGAATTGTCACAGGTGGGTGCAGCTTGCCCGGATCATCTGGTACATACCAAAGTGGTACCTCTGTTCATTGATTGGACACCGGATGCGGAAGATATTGAAGGTTTAAAAGCCAAGCTGGTAGAAGGTGTGGCTGCCTACAAAGAGCAATATCAACAGTATTTTGAGAGCAACAAAAACGAAGGTGATGTCATGTTCGAAGCGGCACCACGCGTTATCCTCATTCCAGGTGTGGGCATGATCAACACAGGCAAGAGCTGGGCGCTTTCCCAAGTAAGCGGAGCGTTGTATCACAGAGCGATTGCCGTTATGCGTGGGGCTACTAGCTTGGGCCAATTCGTATCACTCAGTGCAAATGAATCTTACAATGTGGAATACTGGCCGCTGGAATTGTACAAATTGTCTCTGGCTCCGGCAGAAACCGAGTTCTCCCGTAAAGTGGCATTTATTACAGGCGGCGCAGGCGGTATCGGAAGTGAAACAGCACGCAGATTGGTATCTGAAGGCGCCCATGTGGTGCTTGCTGATCTCAACTTGGAGGGCGCACAGAAAGTAGCACAGGAAATTAATGATCAGTACGGTGCGAATCGTGCTTATGCGCTGAAAATGGACGTAACCGATGAGGAAGCCGTTCAATCTGCTTATGCTGATGTTGCGGTGCAATATGGCGGAGTGGATATCATCGTGAACAATGCCGGATTGGCCACATCCAGCCCATTTGACGAAACATCCCTGAAAGAATGGAACCTGAATATGAATGTACTGGGTACAGGGTATTTCCTTGTGGCTCGTGAAGCGTTCAAGCTGATGAAACAACAGGGTATTGGTGGAAGCATGGTATTTATCGGGTCCAAGAACTCGGTGTATGCAGGTAAAAGTGCCTCGGCTTACAGCTCAGCGAAAGCGCTGGAAGCACATCTGGCACGTTGTATTGCAGCAGAAGGTGGAGAGTATGGTATTCGTGTCAACACGATTCTTCCAGATGCCATTCTACAGGGTTCAGCGATTTGGAACGGTTCCTGGAGAAACGAACGTGCAGCGGCATATGGAATTGAACCGAATCAATTGGAAGAGTATTATCGCAAACGGACGACATTGCTCGTGAATATCTATCCAAGAGATATTGCGGAAGGAATCGCATTCTTTGCTTCTTCGAAATCCGAAAAAACAACCGGTTGTATGATGACCATTGATGGCGGAGTACCGGCAGCATTTACACGTTAAAATAGGAGGGTTCTTGCGGATGGATAACCAAGTCAAGCAAGCGTATGAAGCAGCCAAGGCATTGTATGCCCAGCACGGAATTGATACGGACGAGGTACTGAACAAACTCGCGGAGATCAAAGTTTCCGTACACTGCTGGCAAGGCGACGATGTCAAAGGTTTTCTGAATAAAGATGGGGAGTTAACAGGTGGTATTTCGGTTACAGGTCAATATCCGGGCGCTGCGACCACACCTGTAGAGCTTCGTAACGATCTGGAGCAAGCTTTTGCTCTGATTCCCGGCAAACATAAGGTCAATCTGCACGCGATTTACACGGATACAGACGAGCAGGTTGAACTGGATCAGATTGAGCCAAAGCATTATGAGAACTGGGTAAAATGGGCCAAAGAACAAGGACTCGGTCTGGACTTCAACCCAACATGTTTTTCCCATGAAAAATCAAGTGACGGATTCACGCTCAGTCATCCAGACCCTGAAATTCGCAAGTTCTGGATTGATCACTGCAAGGCATCCCGCCGGATTGGTGCATATTTCGGGGAACAGCTTGGTCAGACTTGTGTAACCAATGTATGGGTACCGGACGGATTCAAAGATAATCCGGTTGACCGGTTGACACCACGCAAACGTCTCAAAGAATCGCTGGATGAAGTATTCGGCGAACCACTTAACCCGGAGCACAACCTGGACGCGGTAGAGAGTAAGCTGTTTGGTCTCGGTTCGGAAGCGTATGTGGTGGGTTCTCATGAATTCTATATGGGTTACGGTTTGCAAAATGATACGTTGATCTGTCTTGATGCGGGTCATTTCCATCCAACAGAGGTTATTTCCAATAAACTGTCGTCCTTGTCACTGTTTACAAGTGGCATTCTGCTTCACGTAAGCCGCCCGATGCGCTGGGACAGTGACCATGTGGTAATTATGGACGATGAGTTGCTGGAAATTGCCCGTGAACTGGTTCGACATGATCTGCTTGCGACCACACATATTGGACTGGATTTCTTTGATGCAAGTATTAACCGTGTAGCTGCATGGGTTGTGGGGACACGCAACACGATCAAAGCTCTACTGCGTGCGATGCTCGAACCAGTGGATGCCTTGAAACAAGCCGAATTGGAAGGGGATTACACGTTACGCCTTGCATTAACGGAAGAATTCAAATCCTATCCGTTTGGTGCAATCTGGGACTACTATTGTGCTCAGCAAGGCGTACCAGTTCGTGAAAAGTGGATCACTGATATCAAAACCTATGAACAAGACGTATTACTACAGCGTGATAAATCATTGGTGTAACCGCATTTATTTTTCGTATAAACCACTATGGAATGAAAATTCCATGGTGGTTTTTTTGGCATAATCACGCTGAAATGCATAACTGAGGCGATTGCTTCCATACTAGGAATATAGATCCGTATCGTATACGATTGCCACGCAGAGGAGGAATAACAGAGTTGAATCTAGCCCACAACAAACTGTATATCGCTGCACTTGGCGGCGTGAATGAAATAGGGAAGAATATGTATTTCATCCAGTACCATCAGGACATCATCGTGATTGACTCTGGTTCGAAGTTTCCCGATGAAACATTGCCTGGTATTGATCTGATCATTCCGGATGTAACGTATTTGCTGGAGAATCTGGATAAAGTAAGGGGTCTTGTGGTTACCCATGGACATGAAGATCACATTGGTGGCATTCCCTATTTGTTAAAACAAATGAACATCCCGGTGTATGCATCCAGGCTCACTCGTGGGCTGATCGAACTTAAACTGAAAGAACATGGGTTGCTGCGCAAAGCCGACTTGCATACGATCGATGCTCATTCCAGCATTACGCTGGGAGGGATCGAGGTTTCTTTTTTTGCAACCAGCCATAGTATACCGGATTGTCTTGGTATCTTTTTTCAGACCCCAGCAGGGAATGTTGTGCATACCGGAGATTTCAAATTTGATATGTCGCCTGTACATGGACCCTTCCCAGATCTGCACCGTATGGCCGAGATTGGCAAACAGGGTGTCCATATTTTGCTCTCCGAGAGTACCAATGCAGAAAGACCCGGATTTACACCTTCCGAGCGTGTTGTGGGGGATCACATTCTGGATGCCTTTATCCGTGCAAAACAAAAAGTATTCATCTCTACCTTTGCGTCGAATGTCAGCAGGGTACAGCAGATTGTGAATGCAGCATTCGAGACGGGGCGCAAACTGGCACTGTTGGGCAGAAGTATGGTGAATGTGGTATCGGTGGCCAGTGAATTGGGGTATTTGCAAGTTCCTGACGGATTGTTGATTGAAGCTATCGATTCGGATCAGTTTCCACCTGAACAAGTTGTTGTATTATGCACCGGTAGCCAGGGAGAAGCGATGGCAGCATTGTCACGTTTGGCTTCCGGTAAGCATCCTCACGTAAGAATTAACGCCGGGGACACGGTCATTATTGCGGCCGGAGCCATTCCGGGCAATGAACGAAATCTTGCACATGTAATTGATAACCTGTATGTTCTCGGAGCACGTGTGATATATGGTTCAAGTGGTGCCGCCGGGATGCATGTATCCGGACATGGCAGTCAGGAAGAACTTAAATTGATGCTTACTCTGATGAAACCAGATTATCTGATTCCGATCCACGGTGAGTTTCGCATGTTGTATCAGCACAGACTGCTTGCGGAGTCCGTAGGTGTAGAGCGTGATCATGTGTTCATCGTGAATAATGGGGACATGGTCCAGTACAAAGACGGCATTGCTTCGCTGGGTCCCAAAATTGCGTCGGGAAATAGTCTCGTAGACGGTCTGATCATGGGTGATGTAGGCAATATTGTACTGCGTGACCGCAGGCAACTGTCCTCCGATGGCATGCTGGTGATTGTGACTACACTGAGCAAAACGGAAAAACAGATGGTCACGTCACCCGAAATTATCTCCAGAGGGTTTGTATTTGTTAAGGATTCGGAAGAATTCATGCATGAGATCCACGAGCTTGTTCTAAACCGAATGGGGGAGTTGACCGGCGCTGGTGTGAATCAGTGGAATGTGATCAAAAGAAAGCTAAAAGACGAGATCGGTCACTATATTTACGCTCAAACAAAGAGAAGACCTATGATCTTGCCTATTATTATTGAAGTCTGAGACCGTAAGGAAAAGGGAACGTTTTTGTGCGGATGGTCTGAGCAAACGTGTATATTGAAATTTAACAGCCTGATGAATGTCGGATCATACTTCTGTATGAACGTCACATTGCCATCGGGCTTTTGCTGTTTATTCGGAGTTGTACAACCGTGATGTGCATTAAATTGAGTATGAATCAAATTCGCCATAGGTTTGCGATTCGAAGTATAATATAAGGTAAACTATATGAATTGAACTAAACATTCACACGAGAACGTAGAGGACAGAAAGAACCTGAAGAAGCGGAGCGTTCGCCTTTATCTCCGGATGTTCACCTTTGAAAAAGTAAATCAAAACCTCTGGGGATAACAGCGATCGGAAGGTTGTTCTGTCATCGGAGTGGTAAGTGTGAATATTCTTGAGCTCAATTTATATAGCTAATAGAAACAAGAGGAGTCTTTATGAATAAAACGATTTCTGATATCGCTCAGATGGCAGGTGTGGCAAAAAGCACGGTCTCTCGCTTCCTGAATGGCGGATCGGTTAGTGAAGATACACGCCAGAAGATTGAGCGTATTATCAAACAATACAATTATGTTCCCAACACATTTGCACAGAGTCTGAAGGCTAAGAAGACCAGTATTATAGGTACGGTTGTGCCACGTCTTGATTCTTTTGCAACATCCCAGACATTGATCGGAATTGATGAAGAACTGCGGAGTAATCAGTATCAGATGCTGATCGCAAATACGAGTCAGGACATGCAGCGCGAGATTGATGCCATCTATGATTTTGCACGACAGAAGGTATCGGGTATTATTCTGCTGGCTGCTGAAGTGACCGAAGCACATCTGAAGGCCGTTGAGGATATACGGATTCCGGTGTTATTGGTGGGACAGCAGCATGAGCAACTGCACAGTCTAGTTCACAATGATGATCAGGCAGGTTATGAGATGGGCAGATATGTCGTCGAACAGGGTCACCGCAAGATCGTGTATATGGGAGTTAGCGAGAAGGATCGGGCGGTAGGGATCTATCGTAAACAAGGGTTCCAGCGAGCAATCGCTGAGTGTGGTGGATGTGAAGTGAAGTATTATGAGACAAGCTTTAAGATGTCGGAAGCCATCGTTACCGCTGAAGCCATTCTGAAAGAAGTCACACCAACGATCATCGTAGGGGCCACGGATAATATTGCACTGGGTGTGATGAAAATTGCGTTCTCCAATAAAATTCGCATACCGCAAGATTTGTCTGTTACCGGATTTGGCGGATATGATATTACGGAGATGATTCACCCCACGCTGACTACTGTGAAATATCATTATTTGCAGGCAGGCAAAGTAGCGGCAAATCACATTATTCGTCTGGTCAAAGGCGAGTCGGTGGAGGAACGAACAACACTGGACGTAGAACTAATTCCTCGAGAAAGCGTTGACAAATTATAAAAACATCCTTTATGATAATTCCATCGAACCGGTTCCATTATGAATATCCAATACGGATATGCGAATACGGGCAGGCATTAATGCCATGGAATTATTTTTTTGCGTCGAATGGAACCGGTTCCTATAATTGATTTTCGTATAAGTTAAATAAGAAATAAGCATTTACGGAGAGGGCAGAAAAAATCTGAAGAAACGTAGTGTTCGCTTAAAGCTTTCTGTAAGAAAGCTACTTCGGAAGCATAGGCTAGCACAGGATTTCACCCTTTAGAAAAGGGATCAGGAAATCTGGGGATAACAGCGATCGGAGGATTGTTCTGCCATCGTAGTCCCAGTGTGAAATTTCTTGGTCTAACTTATATAAGCAAGAATGGAGAACAGCTATGAAAATGACTAGAGAGCAACGCTACAGACGAATTGAGCAAGCGGAGCCTGGAGAGATTGCGAAGCTTGAAGCACAGATATCCGTATGTCCTTGGCGACAAAGTTATCACATTCAGCCGATAACAGGTCTGCTTAATGATCCTAACGGCTTTGCATATTATCAAGGCTATTATCATCTGTTTTATCAGTGGTTTCCACTTGGGACAGAACATGGCATGAAATACTGGTATCATACCCGCTCGAAGAATCTGGTGAACTGGGAAAATGTCGGGATTGGAATTGAACCGGGTGGCAGGTATGACTCACACGGAGCTTATTCCGGTAGCGCAATTGAAAAAGACGGCAAGCTGTACTTGCTGTACACAGGAAATACGAGGGATGAGGCTTGGGTCAGACATCCGTATCAATGCTTGGCAGTTATGGATGAAAGCGGTTCAGTAACCAAACTGAATCATCCCGTGATCTCGTCTGTGCCAGCCGGATACACGGAACACTTTAGAGATCCCAAGGTGTGGCAACAAGGAGACAGGTATTATTGTGTAATTGGTGCGCAGCGAACAGACGAGACGGGATGTACAGTGCTGTATCGCTCCATTGATCTGAACAACTGGGAGTTCCTTGGTGAAATTCGTACGCAATTAACCTCCTTTGGTTACATGTGGGAGTGCCCGGATTATATGGAGATGGACGGGAAAGGTGTACTTGTCTTTTCCCCGCAAGGCTTAGATGCAGCGGGAGATCATTATCAGAATATTTTTCAATCCGGTTATCTGATCGGTGAGCCGCTCAATCTCCAGACGAGAGAGTTCAATCATGATGAATTTCAGGAGTTGGATCGTGGATTCGACTTCTATGCGCCGCAGACGATGCAGGGCCCGGACGGAAGACGTATTCTGGTTGGGTGGATGGGACTTCCCGATCTGGGATATCCGACAGACGATAGTGGCTGGGCTCATTGCCTGACCATTCCTCGACAGTTGTCACTCCGAGACGGGAAGTTAATCCAACAACCGGTTGCAGAGATGGTCCAATTACGTCAGCAGGATAAAGGCGCACATATTTGCGCAACAATTGACAATGAGAGTCGATCCTTCGCTGGTTTTAAGGGGATTGCCTATGAGCTGGTATGTGAGATAGGCCATTTAGATGATGCAGAGGTTGTAGGCATCGAATTCCGAGCAAGTGAAACTGAGAAAACGGTTCTTCTGTATGATCGGATTCAGCAGAAAGTTGTCTTGGATCGGACGATGTCTGGTGCCGAATTGGCAGAGCAGAATGGCGTTGTAAGACAGTGCACACTTACTGCGGACGTGATTAAGTTCCATCTGTTCGTAGATTCCTCCTCGGTCGAGATCTTTGTGAACGAAGGGGAAGAGGTCTTTACCAGCCGGATTTTCCCAAGCCGGGACAGCCTGGACATTCGTTTCTTTACACGCGGAGGCAAAGCTGATTTTGAAGCAACTCAATGGAATTATTAAGTATTACGTGAGAGGAATGAGATAACATGTCGGAGAATCAACGGATTGCCCAGGAAGTCATTCATGCCATCGGGGGCAAAGAGAATATCGCATCATTTGCACATTGTGCAACACGTCTTCGCATCATGGTGAAAGATAAAGAAAAAATTGATCAGAAAACGGTCGAGAACATCGAGAAGGTGAAAGGCGCTTTTTTCAACTCAGGTCAATATCAGATTATCTTTGGTACGGGAACAGTGAATCGAATCTTTGAAGAGGTTGAGAAGCTGGGCATCGAAGGAACGTCCAAGGATGATGTAAAGAGCCAGGGGAAAAAAGAAGGAAATGCTTTTCAACGGGCTATCCGCACGTTTGGTGACGTATTTGTACCCATCATTCCCGTTTTGGTAGCTACAGGACTGTTCATGGGATTGCGCGGATTACTTACCCAGAATGAAATTTTGGCGTTGTTCGGTGCAACACCGGATGATATCTCGGCCAATTTCCTGTTGTTCACTCAGATCCTGACGGATACGGCCTTTGCATTTCTGCCTGCACTTGTAGCGTGGTCTGCATTCCGCGTGTTTGGCGGAAGTCCGGTACTTGGTATCGTACTGGGGCTAATGCTGGTTAATCCCGCATTACCCAATGCTTACGCGGTGGCTGATGGATCAGCACAGCCGCTGCATATGTTCGGTTTCATACCTGTCGTGGGTTATCAGGGATCGGTTCTGCCTGCGTTCTTTGTAGGTTTGATTGGAGCCAAGTTTGAAAAGGTATTAAGAAGACGGGTGCCTGAGGCACTGGACTTAATTCTGACTCCTTTTATTACGTTAACGGTTATGATCACACTTGGATTATTCGCGATTGGTCCCGTATTCCATTCCCTAGAAGAGTGGGTGCTGCATGGAACAACTGCCGTATTGGATCTGCCGTTTGGAATCGCTGGTATTATCATTGGATTCTTCCATCAGATTATTGTCGTTACCGGTGTACATCACATTTTTAATTTCTTGGAGATTCAACTACTGGAGAAAACGGGATTCAATCCGTTCAACGCAATCATTACCTGTGCTATGGCAGCACAAGGAGCAGCTTGTCTCGCAGTCGGTCTGAAGACCAAAAATATGAAACTCAAAGCACTCGCGTTGCCTTCGTCTTTGTCCGCATTTCTAGGGATTACCGAACCAGCGATCTTCGGTGTTAACTTGCGTTATATGAAACCATTTATTATGGGACTGGTTGGTGGTGGTGTGGGTGGTTTCATCGCTTCCCTGTTCCATCTGCAAGGTACGGGCATGGCTGTAACGGTTATTCCCGGTACACTGCTTTATCTGAACAGTCAACTGCCGTTGTATATCTTGTCCAACGTGGTTGCCATGGCCATTGCTTTTACACTCACCTGGTTCTTTGGCTATAAGGATCAACTAGTTGCAGAGGAATCCGCAAGCAATGACAACAGTGGAGTAACATCAACTGAAGTTAAAGCAGTGGAATCTAATCCGCGTATTAATTCAGTTACCGATGCCGTTACAAGCAATCGTCCTAAGGTAGATTTTCTCGAAATCGCTTCGCCAATGAACGGTACCGTCGTTTCTCTGGAGCAGGTTCCTGACCCGGCGTTCTCTGAAAAACACATGGGTGAAGGCATTGCCATTGAGCCATCAGAAGGAAAAGTGTACGCACCGTTTGATGGAGTCATCGCACATGTCATGAACAAGAGTAAACATGCGGTGATTCTGGAGCATGAGACCGGTGTACAGATGCTGGTTCATATCGGAATAAATACGGTTGGACTAAAAGGAACCGGTTTTACCGCACATGTGAATAGCGGAGATCGTGTAACTGCAGGTCAATTGTTGATTGAATTTGACATGGATGTCATTCAGGCTGCGGGTCTGCCTTTGATTACACCTGTGTTGATCCCAAGTGGAAACGAAACGATAGCAACTGTTACAGCAACGTCATCGGGCCATGTTCAAGCCAATGGAGAAGCAGTACTTGTAGTAAAATTCAAAGAACCTCAATAAGTGACCGATTGAAATAGAAATGTACTGGAACATGGATGTTGAAAAATACAAATCATAAAAGGCAAAGGGAACTGGTATGTATCATCAGGTTTCCTTTGCATTTTTGCATTACTTTCAGCCAAGGTATTAAGACATCTTGCTTTGAATCTGTGCATGTAAGCGATTAAAAAGAGATATATCTTCGATTATGGCTCGGTTAATCAGATTTCTTGAATCACTTATGATTGACCGAGAAATATGGAGAATAACAGAGTAAAGAGTGCATTATACAAGATATGAACAGGATTACGGTCTAGAATCAACCAGGAAGGTGCAGAATCGGATACGGTTCAATTGCGGAAAGGCAGACAGAGGACTATGATTCGCACATAAGATACTTGAGATGATATATGCAGGATCTGATGTGAAGGCGAGGTAGACAGCAATGGATGAAGCAATGATTGTTGTATCAGCAGGACACAGTGCAGCGGGGATGAATTTTGTAGATTTATTACTGAAAAAGGGATTAGCCTTCGTTGTGCTTGTACACAGTGAAGAGGAACGGGAACAACTTCAAACCCTTGGAGCATTTCCTGTGCGATATATTCAAGAAACGGAAGGGATGCAACAGACTCGTCCCGAATATATGGTCACAAATGCATTTGTGTTCGAGAATAATCTGCCTCAATGTTGCCAGGATATCCAGTTGTGTCACAGCTGGTATCCGCAACATCTCTATGTCGTTTCCAGTAACAAGGCTCCAGTTGGTCTTGTATATAAAGGGCTTGGTGCGACGTATGTCATTCATAGCCAGAGTGGGAATGTTTCGTTTTTATTGTGAACGGTCATTCATAAAGGATGTGGAAGGAATATCTGATTAAAAGGAAAAACGTTCTGTTCGAACCGATGGCTCTGGACAGAACGTTTCGTGATTCCCACAGGTATAGATCAAGTGGGGAATCCTTATAACTATTATGAAGCTACGCCAACAACGCTGGTTCCATTTTTCGTGATTTTGTACGTCAGCACATCTCCGTTCCAGAAATGGAACTTAAGCGTGACTTCGCCATCATTGGTTTCATTGAAGAAGTTAGGTTTCAGCTCAATCACATTACGTTCGTAATCTGGGCTAAATGTGTAGGAGAATTCTTTGAACGAAGTCCAGTTCTGTGGACCGGCGTTTTCTCCGTTTGCATATGTTGCTTCCATCGTGGCCAGTTGGTTCCCGTTAAACGTAGTCGGAATGGCAAATGCACTGGTTGTACCAGTTGCATCGTTCAACTTAGGTGTGTCATATTTAATGATATTGAAGTTCCAGTCAGCACCTTCATTGAATCCAGCCGTGAGTGTGGCATTTACGCCCAAATCACCAGAGGTTGTCAATTTGGTTAACAGATTGGATTTTAACGTAAGCACATCTTTTTTGATTGTATAGTCTTTACCTCTGACAAGAGGGGTGGTGCCATTTTTCAACGAATTGAATTTGTTCCCATTCAGATTGAGCTTTACCTTCTTATCTTGAATAGCTTCATTTTGTTTAAGATATACGAGGTCCGTTTCGGCTGTGGATGAGCGACCTGTCCAGCTGGCTTTCATGGTATCAAATAATTCCTGATCAGACCAGGTAAAACTTGTGCGACCGAAGTGTTGTCCGTTATCCCACAACATCGTTGTCATCTGTTTTTGACGCAGATATTGTCCAACAAATTCGAAGAATTTCAGTTTTTCGCCTTGCTCAATGACACCTGTGTGCTGGTCAAACCCAAGCAAGCCATACTCACCGACGATAACCGGAATGCCTTTCGCTGTAAAAGCATTGTATACTCGATCAAATGTGTCTGTAACGTCCTTCTGTACTTCCTCGTTATACTTGGTGTAACCTGCGATGTTCACACTGAATGGCCAGAACCCGTAGTAGTGAACGGTTGCAATAATATTGCTGTCATTCAATTTTTGAATGGTCTTATTCAGTTCATCCAGATCAGGCTGAGCGGAAGAGGTATGCATCGTTGGAAGCACAAGTGGACGTGTCTCGTTGTTTCCACCCGAAGTTCTTACGATCTTGTGAAAAGAAGTATTCAATTCGTCCAGCATGCGATACCCAATCGCTGCATCCGTTGTGCCACCTTCGGAAAAGCGTGGTTCGTTAACACTTTCAAACATGAGCTTATCGGATGCATCTTTGAATTTGTCCGCAATCTGAGTCCAAGCAGAGTTATAACGTGCAAGCACGTTGTCATGGTCTTTCTCCATGTAACTGATCCAGCGCCAGGAATCATGGTGAAGATTGATCATGACGTAGAGATCCGCATCGAGGGCCCAGTTTACCACTTCTTGAACCCGATTTATGTAAGCGGAATCAATTATGTAGTCGGGTGCGTCACCGATATGGGCTTCCCAGGTCACAGGGATACGGATACTGTTGTAGCCCTCAGCTGCGATCGATTGAATTAGTTCCTTTGTGATGCGCGGATTGCCCCAGGCTGTCTCATCTTCACCAACGGCGTCCAGAGAGTTACCCAGATTCCAGCCAGGCTCCATGGCGTTTACATAGGTCTGCATTTTGCTTGGAGCGGGTGATGCACTGGCCTGTTCGCTGTTGTCAGTTGCAGCTGAAGCCATAGCGGAGGAGAATAGAGATAGAATCATGGCAGTCACAAGCGTAAGAGATAGGACTGATTTGCGGTTTTTTTTCATTAATATAGTCTCCTTCGAATAGAGAATGGTTGAACGTGAATAGCGGTTAAGCAGGGTGTAAATAGAGGCTCAACACAAACAAAAATTCACTTGTTTAATGCTGGAATCACCACCGATTTATGCACTGAAAGCGTTTTCGTAATTTACTATATCATGATTTAATATTGGACAATACCTGCACAATTGGAATAAAAATCATGTGAAAATCAGTGATTGCTTTTTGATGATAATTAGATTTAAATACCCTGGGAGGGATCTAATATGAAACTGGATGCACATCAACATTTCTGGGAATACAATGTCGCCGAGTACGGATGGATTGGGGAAGAGATGAAAACCATTCGTCAATCTTTTCTTCCTGAAGATCTTGAACCTTTATTGGTCCAATCCGGACTGGATGGATGTATTGCGGTACAAGCCAGACAATCACTGACAGAAACCGAGTGGCTTCTGCAGTTGGCAGATCGGCATGAATGTATCAAAGGTGTTGTCGGATGGGTGGACCTTTGTTCGGATGAAGTTCGGAATCAGCTTGAATTGTTCGCGTCCAATCCGTATCTGAAGGGCGTACGACATGTCATACAGGATGAACCTGATCTGAAGTATGTATTGAGAGAAGACTTTCAGCGCGGAATCTCATTGCTAAAGGAGTATGGTTTGGCCTATGATCTGTTGGTATCCAAGGAGCAACTGCCTTATGCCGTTGAACTGGTTAAGACGTTTCCTGAACAGCGATTTGTACTTGATCATCTAGCCAAACCCGACATAAAATCAGGTATACTCTCACCCTGGAAAGAAGCGCTTGAGTCATTGGCCGCACAACCAAATGCGTACTGTAAACTTTCAGGGATGGTGACGGAAGCAGACTGGGTAAATTGGAATCCAAAGGATTTTACAGCCTATCTGAATATCGCCATAGAAGCCTTTGGTGCAGAACGGTTAATGTTTGGGTCCGATTGGCCTGTGAGCAACGTTTCAGCTACGTATTCTGAAGTATATGGTCTTATTAATTCTCACATTAATGCCTTACCTATACTAGATCAACAGATGATTCTTGGCGGCACATGTGCTGCGTTCTATCAAATATCGTAGTGGGCAATCCGAAGCTAAACCGGTTTCAAGAAGTTGACAACTGTTCTGATTCTTGCTAAAGTTTTATCCAATCCGCATAATCATGATCTGGGAATGTTACCGATATGGGCATAACCTGAGCTGGCTTGTTTACACGTAATCGTGTACCCAGGCTGGTTCGGGTTTTTTCTATTTAAGTTGAACAACCGATTTTACACGAGACGACTGCGCGGCCAGAACAATCTTCCAATCGCTGTTATCCCCAGATTTTTTGAATCCCTTTTAAAAGGGGAAATCCGGTGATAAAGGCGAGTTTATGCTTACGAAGTAGCTTTCCATTGAAAGCTTTTAGCTCCGCTTCTCCAGATTTTTTCTGTCCTCTCCGTTTATGTGTAATTGTGTAGTTCAACTTAAATATTTTGTCTTTTTAATATTTTTCAGGATTTGAGCGGATAGCTGAATTACATATTTGGAAGGAGAATGATGATGACGAATTTTAAATTTCCTAAAGACTTTCTGTGGGGTGGAGCCATTGCTGCCAATCAGGCGGAGGGCGCGTATCTGGAAGATGGCAAAGGGCTGAGTATTGTTGACTTGCTGCCAACAGGTGAGAACCGCAGAAGTATTATGAAAGGCAATGTTCCGGCTTTTACGCCGCTCGCTACCGAGTTCTATCCTTCGCATGAAGCAATCGATTTTTATCACCGTTACCCTGAAGACATTGCTTTATTTGCCGAAATGGGATTCAAAGCACTGCGTGTCTCCATTGCTTGGGCACGGATTTTCCCGACAGGAGAAGATGCACAGCCAAATGAAGCCGGATTACAATTTTACGATAACCTGTTTGATGAATTGTTGAAAAACGGCATTGAACCTGTGGTTACATTGGCTCACTTTGATGTGCCTGTGCATCTGATCGAGAAGTATGGCAGCTGGAGAAGTCGTGAACTGGTAACTCTTTTCGAGACATACGCTACAACGGTATTCACTCGGTACAAAGACAAGGTGAAATACTGGATGACATTTAATGAGATCAACATGCTGTTACATCTTCCGTTCCTTGGGGCGGGGCTGGCGTTTAATGAAGGGGATAACATCAAGGAAATTCAATATCAGGCTGCTCACCACCAACTGGTTGCAAGTGCACTGGCAGTCAAGGCATGTCATGAGATTATTCCTGGTGCAATGATTGGGTGTATGCTCGCCGCAGGAAGCTTCTATCCGTATACTTGTAATCCGGAAGATGTGTTCCAGGGCATGGAAAAAGATAGAGAGTCCTATTTCTTCATCGATGTGCAGTCACGTGGTGAATATCCGGGTTATGCCAAACGTTTCTTCAAAGATCACGAGTTGAACATTGTTATGCAGCCGGGTGATGCGGAAATCTTGAAGAATCATACCGTAGATTATATCGGATTCAGTTATTATTCAAGTCGTACAACCAGTACCGATCCGGAAGTTATCAAAAATATGACCAGTGGTAATGTATTTGGCTCGGTAGCCAATCCATATCTGGCGAAGTCCGAGTGGGGCTGGACGATTGATCCCAAAGGATTCCGTATTACCGCCAATCAACTACATGATCGTTATCAGAAGCCGCTGTTTGTTGTTGAGAATGGATTTGGTGCCAATGACGAGGTTACACCGGAAGGTGAAGTGGATGATGCGTACCGGATTGACTACTTGAAACGACATGTAGCTGAAATGGGTGAGGCCATTCAGGATGGCGTTAACATCATTGGTTACACCAGCTGGGGACCTATTGATATTGTAAGTGCCTCCTCAGGTGAGATGAGAAAACGTTATGGCTACATTTACGTGGATCGTAATAATGAAGGTCAAGGTGAGCTGACACGACTGAAGAAGAAGAGTTTTGAGTGGTACAAAAATGTGATCGAATCCAACGGAACAAACCTGGGTGACGCGTAATTTATATTTTTCTGAATTAAAATGGTCTTGTACGGCAATAAAACATCGGAAGTTTCATCTATATAAATTGAACTAAACATTTACACAAAGCGGAGAGGACAGAAAAAATCTGGGGATAACAGCGATCGGAAGCTTGTTCTGTCATCGGAGTAGCTAGTGTAAATATTATCTAGTTCAATTTATATAACCATGGGACTTCCGTTTGTCCTCACATTGAAAGCGTTGACATATAGTCAGGTTCGCGCTATACTTGACGCAATTATATCGTTTCTGGGATTGTTACTACTCGAAGTAGGCAAAACCTAAGCACCAAAAAAAGCAGACCACCATGTCTTGTTTATTTTGTGATGCTTCAGGTTTTTTTTGTATGCCCAAAAGACGATGTATAACTGCCAAGAGAGTGGAACGTGACGGGGGGATTGAATTGAAAATAGCAAAGGTTATCAACAATAACGTCATTAGCATCTATCAGGCGGATGGAGCAGAGCTTGTGGTGATGGGACGTGGGATTGCCTTTAAGAAAAAGCCGGGGGATAAAGTAGACGAGACCCGCATCCAGAAAGTATTTGCATTGAAAAACAAACAAACATCCGATAATTTCAAAATGCTGCTGCGGGAAGTTCCGATGGAACTGATTGAAATTGTGGAAGAGATTATCACGTATGCGCGTGAGAATCTGGGTCGAAAGCTGAATGAGAACATCTATGTATCTCTTACAGACCATATTAACTTCGCCATCGAACGTTATCGGGAAGGCGTGGAGATCAAGAACGCATTAATGTGGGAGATCAAACAGTTGTACAAGTCCGAATTCGAACTGGGCCTGAGGACGCTGGAACAGATCAACACCCGAATGAATATTGAGCTTCCACCCGATGAAGCCGCTTTTATTGCTCTTCATATTGTTAACGCAGAGATGAACGAAGAAGTTATTACAACGATGAATATTACGAAGTTTATCCAGCAGATTATTAATATAGCGAAATATCATTTCAAAATGGAATTTGATGAGGACTCTCTCAGTTATTTTCGCTTTATCACACATCTGAAGTTCTTCTCCCAGCGTGTGCTCAGTGGTACGCATTACGACAACAACTATGATCATTTCTATGACATGATTAAGGAGAAACATCCGGATGCCGCAGCGTGCATGGAGAAAATTGAGTTGTTTGTCAAAAAAGAGTACAACCATGAGCTGACCAATGAAGAAAAGTTGTATCTGACGGTTCATATCGAACGAGTGGTTAATCGATAATATTTAAATGTTGACAAAAATGGTTTTATTATAATAATATGTGATTAACAGGAATTGAATACGATTTAACTGGGATTGTTACTGGTTATGCAGGCAAAACCTAAGTCATGAGAAGGTCAGGACCATTGTGTCCCCTTGCTCAAGGCTTAGGTTTTTTGCGTGCAAAAAAATCGGTAAGAGGCCTGTTTGAGAAAAAGTGGGGGTGCAGAGTATGAGTCAAGAGAAACTGGCCAAAGAGATTGTAGAACTGGTTGGCGGTGAGAAAAATGTGGAATCGCTGGTTCATTGTGCAACACGATTACGGTTTGTATTGAAGGACGATGCCAAGGCAGACAAAGCCAAACTGGAGAAAACAGAGGGCATTATTGCAGTCAAAGAAAATGGAGGACAGTTCCAGGTTGTTGTTGGTAACAAGGTGCCTGAAGTCTATAGTGCCATTGGACAGATCAGTAACATTCTGGACGATTCGTCAGATAAAGAAAAACCTCGCAAAGCAGCCAAAGGGCTCGGGGGGATTATCGATATCATATCCAGCATCTTTGCACCACTTCTGGGTGTTATGGCGGGAGCCGGTATTCTAAAAGGGTTATTGTTGATTGCAAGCAATATTGGATGGCTGGAAACGACAGAAACAACATATACGATCTTGTATGCAGCAGCAGATAGTCTCTTCTACTTCCTGCCTCTGTTGTTAGCGGTTACAACAGCACGTAAATTCCAGGGAAATATGTTTGTCGCGATGACGATTGCAGGAGCACTGATCTATCCGTCCATCGTCACGTTGAAATCAGAGGGAACACCAACGGATTTCTTCGGTATCCCTGTCATCTTGATGAACTATTCATCTACAGTTATTCCTATCATTTTAGCTGTCATTGTCATGAGCAAGTTGGAAAAGTTCTTTAATAAAACACTTCACGATAGTGTGAAAAACTTTGTTACGCCATTGTTTTTGCTAGTGATTATGGTACCTCTGACATTGCTTGTATTTGGACCATTTGGCGTATACGTTGGTAATGGAATTGCAGCTGGACTGGTTGCCGCATTTGGATTCAGTCCATTGCTCGCAGGAGCCGTTATGGGTGCAAGCTGGCAGCTGCTCGTTATCTTCGGAATACACTGGGGTCTGATTCCGGTATTTATCAACAACGTTGCAGTGTATGGACAGGATGGTGTTAAACCCGCTGCGACAGCTTCGATCTTTGCTCAAACGGGTGCTGCTTTTGGGGTTATGTTGAAAACAAAGAACAAAAAACTGAAAACGCTGGCTGGATCATCCACGTTGACGGCTTTGTTCGGTATTACGGAACCGGCCATCTATGGGGTAACATTACCACTGAAACGTCCATTCATTGCAGGCGTAATCGGTGGTGCAGTTGGTGGAGCTATCATTGGTCAAGCAGGTACATTGGCATTTGCATCCGGTGCACCAGGGTTGCTGACCCTGCCAATCTTCTACGGACCAGGTGGACAAGGTTTCCCAGGATTGATTCTGGGTATCGTAGTATCCTTTGTTGTTTCGGCTGTACTAACGTACATCATGGGCTTCAAAGATCCGGTTGAAGAAGAAATAAAAACCGAATCTACGACATCCGATCAGCAATCTGTTCGTGCAACGAATGCTTCGGACGAAATTGTATTTAGCCCAATTGAAGGAACGATTGTTGAATTGTCGGAAGTTCCGGATCCGGCCTTTGCATCGGGAGCAATGGGTAAAGGGATCGCGATTGAGCCAACTGTGGGCAGAGTTGTAGCGCCTTTTGACGGCACAGTTACCGTTGCATTCAAGAAAAAACATGCCTTGGCTGTAGTATCAGACACCGGTGCTGAGATATTGGTTCACGTGGGAGTTGATACCGTTAAATTGGACGGACAGCATTTTGTGTCCCATATCAAGGAAGGGGACAGGGTCCAAGCGGGAGATCTGTTGCTTGAGTTCGATATTGCACAGATTAAGGCTGCTGGTTATCACACGGTAACGCCGATTATCGTAACGAATTCCGCCAACTACGAGGAAGTAATTCCACAGGCTACAGGTCAGGTTCATAGCCAGGAACTTCTATTGAAATTAAGTAGCGGTAATGACCAGGAACAAAAGTAGTTTGATGTACTAATCTGATGGTGTAGTGTTTTCATCGTTCCGTTGACATGGTGGAATTGGAAAATTATAATTAGAATTGTACATCTATACATGATAATGAAAGGTGGATTATTGAATATGACACATGCAATGAGACTGCGCTTCCTTCCTTTGAATCGGTAATTGAATACGTTCAAAGGCTCTGACTATTGGTTCAGAGTAAACGGGATCAGTCTGTCGTTTTCAATCATCCTGACCTTAAGATAAGTGTTATACTCGCTTACCCGTTTACGTTGAATCACAGGCCGTGGCCTGTGATTCTTTGTTTTTTTTCTTCTGATTATCTTACTCAGGTAAATAATTAGGTAAAGGCGCTCAATACAGACTACTGGAGGTAACCGCTATGATGACGTTACTGTTCTATTGATACGAGCTGGCACGATAAGCTCGTATCGATAGAAGCGTGCTTCGCTATCGATACGAAATAATTCTTATTTCGGAGGTAGCGAATATGGAAAAGATATGTTTTGAATTAGAACAGGTTGAGATGACCTATATGGATAAAGTAATACTGAACATTGAGCGACTGGCTGTGCATCAACTGGATCGCATTGGTGTAGTGGGTGGTAATGGTCAGGGTAAAAGTACATTGTTGAAACTCATTGCAGGACAGATCCAGCCCACAGTTGGAAAGGTAAAACGTTACGCAGAGTTCGGGTATTTGGAACAAGTTGAACCGCCCCAGTCTAACGAAAGTATCGAAGTTGACGGGGCTTTACTCAGTAAATTAGCGATACCTCAACACGATCAGCCATGGAGTGGTGGAGAACAGACCCGTCTAAAACTGGCTCAAATGTTCACTCATTATCATGAAGTACTGTTACTGGATGAACCAACGACACACCTGGATCAAGAGGGCATTACATTTTTGCTGGATGAATTGCGTTATTATTATGGGGCGCTTGTGCTGATCAGTCATGATCGTGCGGTTCTGGATGAACTGGTGACCACGATCTGGGAAATCCATCAAGGTGAGGTTCGCGTATATTCCGGCAACTATAGTGATTATCAGGCACAGAAGAGGCTGGAGCGTGAACAACAAAACCAGGCCCATGAGCAGTTTTCCAAGGAGAAAAGACGATTGGAGCTGGCCGCTCGGGAAAAGATGAAGAAAGCCGAGAAAATAACGCAGGCCGGAAGCATGTCCAAAAAAGAATCCAAGGCAAAAACAAACCGTATGGTTGAAACCAAATCCAAAGGCACCAGCCAAAAAGCGGTGCACCGCGCAGCCAAAGCGATTGAACAGCGGATGCAACAACTTCACGAGGTAAAAGCGGTGCAAGAGGATCGGCCTATGATCTTCCGTCAGCCAAAGACACTGGAGCTGCACAATCGATTTCCGATTATGGCAGATCGCCTTACACTTGAGGTGGATGGAAACATATTGTTGGAGGATGTAAGTTTTCAAATTCCATTAAAACAAAAAATAGCGATAACCGGAGCCAATGGCAGTGGGAAAAGCACATTGCTTAACCATGTTTTCCATGTGGGAGATCAGATCACAATGTCTCCAAAAGCAAAGCTCGGTTATTTTCAGCAAATGAGCTATCGTTTCACGACAAAAGAGACCGTATTACAATTCCTGAAAAATCGTTCGGAATATGAGGAATCAGAGCTCAGAAGTGCGTTGCATGCGATGCAGTTTACAGGTAATGACTTGCTGAAGAATGTTGGGACATTAAGCGGAGGAGAAGCGATTCGTCTTCAATTATGTCACTTGTTTCTTGGACAATATAACATTCTATTGTTGGATGAGCCGACGAACTTTCTTGATATGCATGCATTGGAAGCGTTGGAGCGTTTTATTAAGGCGTATGAAGGAACAATTCTGTATGTATACTCATGATCAGAGGTTTATTGAAAATACAGCGGATCAACAATTTCAGATTACAGAGCGTCAATTAATTCAGGTGAATATATAAGTTGAACTAAAGAATATTTACACGGATCACTCCGATGGCAGAACAATCTTAGAGGAAGAGAAGTAACAAAAACAGCCAAAGTGATTTTGGCTGTTTTTTTTTAGAATATGGAGGCTCGTGATCTAATAGGATATGTAGCTTCTATTAAGAATCCGCCTTTATAACCGTGGAATGCATGTTACCTGTGAGACGTTGAGGTGGGAAAACCATTCGCACTGGCGCAATGATGATGGCAGCAAATACAGCTTTGATCAGATCGCCAATTATGTAAGGATAGAACCCTTGAATCATGGCCTCAGGTAAGTCCATTTTGAAAGCATAAGCAAGCCAAGGGACCCCGGATACATAAACAAGCAATGAACCAAATAGTTCAAATACAACAAAAGCGAGAATAAATCCTGTTACACCTTTGATGTTGATTCGTGCAAGCAACAATCCAATCAATAAAGCGGAGAACGGCCACATCATCACATATCCTCCGGTAGGTCCAAGAAGTACTGCAAGTCCTCCGGTCCCGTGTAGCAAGGGGAATCCAAGAGCGGTGAGCAGAACAACCATCGTGACACTTAGAAAACCATAGAGTGGACCAAGTAATCCTCCGGCCAGCATGACAGCCAAAGTTTGTAATGTTATCGGTACTGGGGAGAAGCCAATGGGAATGCTTATGTAACCAAAAAGTACTAAAATTGCGGCCATAAGTGCGCTGAATACAATGCCTCGCAAAGATAATTTCATGTTTGAACAATCCTCTCCATTTTGGTAATATGATTGTTAACCAATTATATAAATGTGGTTAACGATTAGGATCGTACCACATAACAATAGAAAGGGAAAGGACTAATTTACGATGCAAGGCAACCTGCCTATAATTACATTAGAAGATGTTCGAGTGCATTATGCTTCCGAAGATAGTCAGGTGAGAAAAGCACTGGATGGGGTCTCACTTACGCTGCACCAAGGAGAATGGATTGGTATTGTAGGGGCGAATGGCAGTGGAAAAAGCACACTCGCTGGACTACTGATTGGATTCATTCCACTATCTGGAGGGGTACGGGATATCTCGGATGAACTTACCGTTCGGGGTGTATTGCAGCAACCGGATGCACAGGTACTTGGCGATACGATTGAAGAGGAGTTTCATTTTGCGCTGTCACCATTGATGGATTCTGTAGGAGAGCAATTGGAGCGCCGGCAGGATGCATTACATACCGTAGGACTTCAATATCCCCCGGAGAAGGCTGTCTCACAATTATCCGGTGGACAGAAACAACTGCTTAATATTGCTGTAGCGCTCGCTGCCAAACCGGATATATTAATTCTGGATGAGCCAACAGCCATGCTTGATCCGGGAGCAAGAGACCGTATCGAGGCCATCGTTCAGAAGATTACCCAGCGGGGTACAACGGTGATCTGGATTACACACCATCTGGAGGAAGCAACCCTGTGTGATCGAATCATTGCTATGGAGAGGGGACGTTGTGTTTACAACGGGGAGCCGGAGACCTTTTACTATGAAAAAGAGACGAATGAGAAGGCTACTCGGGAAAATGTACAGCTATCTCCCTGTGAACGGTTAGGGTTGGACCCTCCTTTTACTGTAAAAACTGCGTTATTGCTCAAGCAAAAAGGTATGATGCCAGAAGCCATGCCACTGCGAACTGAGCAACTGGCCAAGGAGGTCGCACGTTGGAGATCAAGCTAACCAATATACGTATAGAAGCATCGGAATCGGGCAAACGTGCACTGCTTGAAGATGTGAGTGTACAGTTGAACAGTGGGGAAATCACCTTGCTGCTGGGCTGCACCGGTTCAGGAAAAACGACTTTATTACAGACGTTGGCTGGTCTAAGACCGCCCGATGCAGGAAGTATCACATTGGATGACACTCCTTTCTGGAAAGAAGGAAAAGTGCCGCAGTCGATTTTATTGCAAACGGGACTATTGTTTCAATTTCCGGAACAACAACTGTTTGCCCGAAGTATTCAGCGTGAATTCTCATATTCTCTGCGTCCCTATCGACTTTCAGAGAAACAGCAACAAGAGCAGATCACAAAAGCACTGAACCAATGGGACCCGCCAGTATCCTCGGAGTTGGACCGGCGTTTTCATCTGGACAGGTCGCCATTTGCTCTAAGTGGGGGAGAGAAGCGCAGGCTTGGACTTGCTCTCGGAAGTGTGACCAACCCACACTGGCTTCTGCTGGATGAGCCGAGCGCCGGGTTGGAAGCGCAAAGTGTCGGGCTTTTGCTGGATGTACTGGAGCAACATCGTCTGGCAGGTGGTGGGGGGGTGGTAGCGACCCATGATCTGGATACATTTTTGCCTTGTGCGGATCGAGTATTGTTGTTGCAGGAAGGCCGTCTAATTGCCGATCTTACGCCGAGAGAACTTCACAAAAGACCTGAACTGCTGGAGCAAACAGGGATTGGACTGCCACCATCGATGAGACTGGTACAGCAGTTTAGAGCAGCGGGTCTTGAGCTGCCTTTGACCGCGATGACGCCAGAGGAGATGGCTGAAAGTATTGTTCAGTCCACGTCAGTTGAGGTGGGGATTCAGAACGGATCGAAAGAAGCATCAGAGACAGTAACGATGGAAGTCAAGAGCGATGTAATGAAGTATGAAAAAGAAGCACGGATGCTGTCGTCCATTAAACCGGAAGATGATCTAAAGCTTCTTCCGAACACATTGACTCATTCAGGGGAATTATATGGCGTCATGGACCCGCGTCTGAAATGGATTTTGTATATTTTGCTGGTCACCGCAGCTATGCTTCAACAGCGATGGCTGGGATTGACGTTAACACTGGTGCCGGTATTAGCAGCACTTGCCGTGCTTCCGCGTCAGACTTTGGCTGGATGTATGAAGTTAATGAAACCATTATTATTCTTTTTCATCATCTCAACGGCGTTATCTGGGACAACTCTTTCAACAGAGGGAGGAGGTCTGCACTTTGGCTTTTCCCTGATGCAGGCGGAGGGCACTTTGCTGAATGTGTATCGTTTGTTTATCGTCACATTGGCAAGCCTTTGGTTTTCGTTGACGACACCTTATGGGCGAATGGTAGAAGGGCTTGACTGGGTACTCGGTATCGGTAAAAAGATCAGGTTGCCCGTAGCTTCGTTTGCTCTTGCTGTATCGTTAATCTTTCGGTTTATCCCGATGATCTGGAGTGAGTGGCAGCGATTCTCACTGATCGTGCGGGCACGTGGAAAGGCAGCTTTAAGACCAAATACCGTTCGAATTCGTGACCTGGGTCCGATGGTGATTCCCTTGTTGATGGCACTGTTCCAACGTGCAGAGGATATGACCATTGCGATGGAAATGCGTAAAGTTAGAGAGCACTCTACGCTCGGAGGACGTTCATCGTTATTGGTATGGTCCAGACGCGATACCTGGATTAGCATGGCTGGCCTCATTGTTTTTGTACTATTAATATGGATTCGCTAATTGTGATGGCGATGATTAACGTGATTAATCCGGTGATGAATAAGACGATGGATTAGAACAATAAACGCAGTGTTTTCCAAAGATCATGCATAAATGCGTTTGTCCTCGCTCACAATAAGTGGACGTTGGTCATCTGAAGTGGATCAGGAGGGATAAACGATGAAAGATAAGTTTTTGCGTGAAGAACGGCAAGAATATACCGATGTGTCTACGGTGGAGTCGCAGCGAAACGATATCACACTCGAAGAATTCCCGGAGGGTCCTTACGGTTCATCTCTGTTATCCGAGTCTCTCGGGAAAAGTTCTCCGTGGCGAGTGGACCAGCGGTCTGCACATCGTTTTGACTATGAAAATCATGAGCTTCACGAGGGAGACGTAAGGGATTATCCAGGTCAGGATGTTTTTGACGAAACGGTTCCGGATAACGTGTCCAAGCCTCAATATACGGAAGAATCGTAAAGGGATTTTGATATAAATTAGAGCGTAGCCTCCGACAGGTTTTATCCTGTTCGGGGGTTATTTTCGTTGTGTTTAATGAAAACAAATCTCCTCCAATTCCACATTATGGGTTATTATATTCTATATAAAACAAGCTAAGGAGACGGTCCATGGAGCAAGACTATATTAAGTATGTGAGGTCATTTGTTGGTAATTCCAAAGTGATCATGGTGGTTTCAGGAGCAATCGTGTTCGATAAGGCTGGAAGAATTCTATTGCAGAAACGGTCGGATAATGGATTCTGGGGATTTCCCGGTGGTTTTATGGAGATGGGAGAAAGTGTCCAGGAGACAGCCAAGAGAGAAGTCTACGAAGAAACTGGTCTAATACTGAACTCCATGGATTTATTCTCGATATATTCTGGGCCCCAGTACGAAGTGGTTTATGGTAATGGAGATGAAGTTGCATTAGTGCAAGTGATGTTTAAAAGCAAAGATTTTTCTGGAACTATAATAGAAAGTGAAGAATCCATAGAAACAAGATTTTTTGATATACATTCTATACCAGAACATTTCTTGTCTACGCATAAGCAAATTATAGAAGATCTGAAAAGCCATAAAGATGGATCTTAAAGTTGGAGATAAAATAATCTAGGGGGCGGCGAATTGAGAGAGATCGATTATAGTCAATATTTCTGGCAGGATGACAAGGTTAGATTGCGTGCTTTGCGTGAGGAAGATTGGGAAGATCATTATTATAACCGCTTTGATACACCCGCCCGTCGGTTATTAGAGTGTGCAGTAGAGTTGCCGCCAACCCATGTTGAAGCGAAGAGTTTCACGGAAAACTTCACTGATTTTTCTTTAGCCAAAGGACGGATCATGTTTACAATTGTAAATATGGATGGTGAAAATGTCGGAGGTGTGAATCTGAACAGCATTGATGAAAGGAACGGTACCTTTAGCATTGGCATTCAAATTGACAGGGATCATCGAGGAAAAGGATACGGGACCAGAGCCGTACGAATCTTACTGAAGTATGCCTTCTTCGAGCGTAGGCTCAACAAATTCAATGATTCTGTACTCGAAGGAAATGAACCTTCTGCAGCCATGATGAGAAAACTTGGATGTATTCAGGAAGGTGTGCGTCGCCAGGTGATCTACACCGATGGAAAATACCAGGATATGATCCTCTTTGGATTAACCAAAGATGAGTTTATGGAAAAAGAGGGCCTTGTATGATTCTAGTATAAATAAGATCGCCAGAGAGCTCGAAATCTGCCGATTTTAGTTGGATGAATGATAATGTACTTTAAGCGGAAGGCGAGAGAGTATTCTAATGATATCAAATCTGAGGTGATCGTGTGGATAGAGCAATACCCGATCCGACATGGAAAAGGTTAGGTTTTGCTGAACAACCTGATTTTCATACTTCTGGTCTGGGTGTGGGAATTGTAATTATCGATTCAATTAAACAACATCATCTCGTAAATCACTTAAATACACGAATCAAATGTGTTGCCGTACATGAAAATATGACTGTCTCTGTGCGAGACATTTCATCTATGAACAGGGAGGAGGATAATCGGAAAGGTGAACATGGCCTTATGAGTGTACTGGCTTTAGCTCATGAACCTATTCTGTTAGAGGAACAAATTCACGTCGGGATTGCACCAGCAGCAACATTAATCGTTTTAGATCATGGCGCATTTACAACTGGAGAAGGAGAACGTCTGAAAAAAGGAATGGAATGGATTCTTGAACATGGGGTCGAATGGAATATTAAAATTATTTTAAGTACTGGTTGGCAGGCATTAGATAATGAAGTTTATCTTAAAAATACGAGTGAAAACTCAACGGTTAAAGCATTGGCGACAGCTGTGCAACAGGGCATTTTGGTTATTTGTTCGAATGGAAATACACGTTTAAATAACATCATGCCTCCAATACAATATCTAGCAGTAGGAGGCTACGTTGATCGTGGAAAGGCCGATCGTTCATTACACGTTCCTTTCCCTGATGAACCTTATGGTAGAAATGGAGATGGCCACTTTAGGCCAGATATATTAGCGCCTAGACTACACCTTACAATCCCCTCTTATGAAACTGAAGATTCTGGTCAGCGCGTATCTTTTTATGGGGGCACCTCTGGATCGGCTGCGCTTGTGGCTGGTGTTGCGGCCCATTTGTTCTCCCAATTTCCGAGTCTAAGTGCGGAGATGCTAAGACACTTGTTAGTCGAGCATGGAGAACCACTTGAGGGTAATGATAACCTGGCTCCTCGAATTAATGTTGAGAATACAATTCGTTATATGAACAGGGCAGATAAGCCAAGGTACATAAAAAAAACTTTACCCATGATAAGTATAAAAAATCAAAATCTCTATAGCGCAATTCATTCAATCGATGATACCGAAAGAGCGCTCTCTTTAACAGTTTTAGTTGAGAGGGACGAATTATCACGTGAAGAGTTATGGAGTTTCACGAAAGATTCATCCGCTATTGTTCGTAAAATTGCAGTATCGACCCTCGGCGAACCGATGAATGAACAAGAGCGAAAGTTGTATTGGGTGCATTTAAAGCATGAAACAGAAGGAGGAGTGCGTGGATGGTATATGCATGGATTATTGCAAAATGCTCCAAAGGAGGAAATACACAATTGGATAAAATGGTCAACAGATATTAACTGGTCGGTTCGATGGTGTGTTAGCGAATATTTGGCTCAATATCCAGAGTATTTTCCCCAACTCGAAAAAACCCAAGACCCTGACGCTATACATATCAAGGCATTGCCTTTAAGGGAATGGTACACGGCTCTATAATGATGTAATGTAAATTAAAATGTGGAGGCAACCTTATGAACCAACCTATACAAACTGATGAATTAATCATCGATTGCAAGGATATTTATTTACGTGAGTATCGACTCGAGGATTTGAAGAAACTGCAAGAAATTACGTGGCAACCCGAGGTGTATGAATTCTTACCGGGATGGAACGCTACGATTGAAGATAGGAGCCTGTGGCTCACCGAATATGAAATTC
Organism: Paenibacillus xylanexedens; assembly: GCF_001908275.1. Lineage (NCBI taxonomy): Bacteria > Bacillati > Bacillota > Bacilli > Caryophanales > Paenibacillaceae > Paenibacillus > Paenibacillus xylanexedens. The sequence goes on from NZ_CP018620.1 coordinate 3,898,251, forward strand.
CTGAGAATCAGCGTTTTAAACAAGCTGTGGTGGCGGGAGGAGACATCGGAGATTTATGCTTACGTATGGCTATCGTACTCAAAGAAAATGATGAGTTTATAGGATGGTGTTGCTCAGGGATTAAGGACGAACTGCCAGCACCCAATCGGGAGATTATGTACGGTATTTCGAAACACTTCAGAAATCGTGGTTACACCACGCAGGCGCTCAAAGGAATGACGGAGTATTTGTTTGAACATACAAACGTGGAAGTGTTAAATGCCATCGCTTTGACTACCAATCCAGCATCTAATAAGGTGATACAGAAATGTAATTTTGAACGGTTAAATTTGATCGAAATCGAGAATGAACCCTATAACCATTATCAACTGTGTAAGCGCGAGGGTCATTTTGGATTGAACTTTTAACCTCATTGAAAAATCACTATAAGTTTCAACATTTCGGATCAGGTTAGACAGTTATTGCTGGCTGCCTGATCTTTTTCTGTCATTTAATTTATAGGACAAGGCATATATTAATAATTTTCTCCGCGATAATAGCGCTCCAGTTTGTTGTCCAAATGAACAAGCTGCGCTTTTTTCTCCTCAATATCATTCAGCAACTTTTGCTTTTGATCCTCAATCAGCTTGGTTCTTTCCTTCAGCGTGGAGGTTCCTTCATTGACCTGATCATAATACTTTTTGATGTCTTCCACACTCATCCCGGTTTCGCGAAGGCATTTGATAAAAACCAGCCAGTTCAGATCATCCTCCAAATAAAGACGGTTATTCTGCTCATTTCGTGCAACAGGTTTCAGCAGTCCCTTTCTTTCATAAAAGCGGATCGCTCCAATGGAGATTTCAACTTTTTTTGCTACTTCTCCAATCGTTAACATGTTAATCCCCCTTTTTATAAAAATAATTTGACCTACACTAAGTGTAGCATAGTAACTTATACATTGTTAAATATAAATCAAATTATGGAAAGAAGGATTCGCATGAAAAAGACTGTCTTTGTAACCGGAGCAAATAAAGGAATTGGATATGAAATCGTAAAGAAGTTGGGTGAAGCAGGTTGGAAAGTTATCCTCGGCGCACGTAGTGTTGAACGGGGTGAAAGAGCTGTTTCAGAATTAACTTCCAAGGGGTTAGATGTAGAATTTGTACAGATCGACATGTGCGACTTGAAGAGCATTGAGCAGGCAGCCGATACGATTCACAAGAGTTATCCTGCAATAAATCTTCTGATCAATAACGCGGGTATGCCGGGTGCTTTCTCTCATTCCTTTACGGATACAAAAGAGGAAGATCTGCGGAACGCCTTTGAAGTGAACTTTTTCGGCACCTTCCGTTTCAATCAGCGATTGTTCCCATTAATCAAAGATAATGAAGGCACAATCATTAATGTATCAACTGACATGGCTTCTCTGGACCATATGCAAAATGCGGAATTTACTTTAAATGCCTTCGACTATAATTCATCCAAAACGGCCAACAGTGCCATGACACTTTCGATGGCTTATGAAGTCAAAAACAGCAGGGCGCAAGTCTTTGCAGTAACGCCCGGATTCACATCAACAGATCTTAATGGTAATGCCGAAGGTGGTAAATCAAAAGAAGCCGGCGCTGCGATTATTGTGTGCTATGCGACGGATGGCAAACGCCATAACGGAGAATTCCTAGATGAAAATGGCGTATACCCTTGGTAATCCAACGTTCGTACTGGATGATCTTGTCCCCCGGATGATATCGGAAAGTTAGATGAAGTATTGGCGTGGTTCCGTTACTTAGATATCAAGGAATATGAGAATACAACGTCGAATAAAAAAATGATAGTTTATCTTGTTTGTATGCTGTAAATGAAACAAACACCAAACGTAGACGAACATCTTTTTTGTACTAAGTTAACAGAGCATGTACTATAAATCCTGTCTCTAACAAGCGTATCAATCGGAGGTATATATTTAATGGAGGTTTCACTATATAAAGCAGATTTAAAAGATGCAGTGACTATTCATGAAATGAAAGTCAAAGCATTTATGCCCTTGTTGGAAAAATATCAGGATTTTGCAACAAGCCCCGCCAATGAGACCGTAGAAAGAATTATTACTCAAATCAATCAATCTTTCACAGATTATTTCATAATTCATCATCTTGAGGTTGCTGTTGGTGGAATTAGAGTCGTGAAAAAAGATAATCAAATCTATAGTATTAGCCCAATTTTTATACTGCCAGAACATCAAGGAAAAGGAATTGCACAAAAAGTTTTTACAATGGTTGAGCAGATATATGATGATGCAAAGTCATGGAAATTAGGCACCATCTTACAAGAGCAAGGAAACTGTTATTTGTATGAAAAGATAGGCTACAAAAAAACGAGTGCAACAAAAGCAATTAACGACAAAATGACAATGGTATTTTATGAAAAGCATATATAAGCTTCAAATCCTTGAATAAGACGTCTCAGATTCGTTAGCCTGAAAGCCTGAACCCAATTGAGCTACTACTTTACACTCTATCAATGGGATACAAAAACGAATCCCCCTTTCATTTCTTAACCGAAATGAGAGGGGGAATTCGTCATACAATGAAAAGCCGGAATTAAAATGGAAGATGAGCATCGTTTGGAGAGCTTGACTAGAGCATGAGTAATGATCAAGTAGATCTTACGTAAAGCTGCGTATAGCCAACTTATAATAACCTACTTGCAGCCGAAGCTCAGTCTAGACATCAGCCTTATGCAGCGGCATCAAAATCATAAAGTCAGTTCCCAAACCTACCTGACTTTGTACGGTAATTTTCCCACCATGCGACTCCACAATCGAGCGGGTAATGGCGAGACCGAGACCTGCGCCACCTTGTTTGCGCGAACGAGAACTGCTTGTACGGTAAAATCGCTCAAAGATATGCGGCAGATGTTCAGGTTCAATGCCTGTACCGTTATCCTTCACTGACAATTCAGCCTTATGGTGCGTGGCATATAATGTTATGGAGATGGCTCCATGCTCAGAATCGGTGTGCTGCACCGCATTATGGAACAGATTCAGCACAACCTGTTTCAGCTTGTAAGGGTCAGCCAGTACATACACTTCAGCCGTCAGGTCAAGGTGAATGGATCTTTGCTGAGCCATCATGGCGAGTTGTGGTTGCATTTCGAGCAGCAGACTGTCTAGCTGAATGACCTCCCGCTCCTGCTTTGGAGCCTGATCCAGTTTGGTTAGTAACAGCAAATCTTCAACCAGCTTGTTAATGCGTACGGATTCGCCGTGCATACTGTCCAGTGCTTTATACAATTGATCTTGATTGGTCGCTGCACCCCGCTGTAGAACTTCAATGAAGCCGTGAATGGAGGTGAGCGGGGTACGAAGCTCATGGGAAGCATCAGACAAGAAACGCTGCATCTGCTCTTTCGATTCCCGCTCCGCTTCAAACGAGTTCTCCAGTCTTTCAAGCATACCATTGAATGAAACTGCGAGCTGATCCACTTCCTCTTGTCCCTGAACGACGGGAAGGCGTTCTGCGAGGCTGCCTGCGTCGATCTGCTGTACTTTATTCACCATATTGGACAGGGGAACCAGCGTCCGGCGTAATACCTTAGTGTATAGAACAAGACCGGCTACCATGGCCAACAGCGATAACATGAGGAAAATCAGAAGCTGTTTAATAATCAAGTCTCTAAGTGGCTTCGTAGCCGTTCCCATCTGGACCATCGGTAAACCGCGATTGCGTGGACCGGGTGAAGCGAATACAATCAATTGCTCATTCCCTTGGCTATCCGTGACAATCCGGTAGGGAATGTGTTTTTGTTCTTTCAACTCATCTGTTATGTCCTGATATTCAGCGGTTGATAGTTGAGGGGCTTTCAGACCATCTTCCCCAAAAACATCCTCGAACGTACCCTGGTTATCAAACAGAGCCAATGAACGGTCAGGAATAAACAGCACCCGATTACCAGACCCGTTTCCTGCCTGTCCACTAAAAGGATTGTTGGAAGAGCCGTTACGTGACTGAATTCCAAGCCAAACCGGGGGCATGGACATGAGCTGTTCTTCCATGGTTTTTGCCTGATTCCGGTAGAGAAAGCTTTCCATGATCCAGAATTGCAGGATACCGATTAACAATAACAGCCCAGCAAGCACGAACAGAGAACGTGAGAGCAATTGAGATCGTAATGAACGAGGCCAGATCCATTGGTGCAGACGTCTTAAACGAAGTTTATTTTTCTTAGGCAGCGAGTTCATCAGAGATCCACCCTGTAACCGACACCCCGAAGCGTGCGAATGAGTTTATGCTCTTTATCCCCGAGTTTGTCGCGCAAGGAGCGAACGTATACCTCCACAATATTTTCTTCCCCGCCGAAATCATACCCCCACACCCGGCTTAGAATGGTCGCTTTGCTCAGTACAATTCCATGATTAAGCACAATGAATTTTAACAGTTCGTATTCGGTAGGAGATAGCTCCAGGACCTGATTCTGATAGGTGATTTCTTTGCGCTGATCATCAATTCGGAAGGGACCGTGGGTGACGGCTCCTATTAATAAAGGAAATTGATTCCGCAGTCTGGCCTGAATCCGGGCGAGCAGCTCGTCAAAGGCAAAGGGTTTGATCATGTAATCGTCAGCACCTAGCCAAAGGCCCTTAACCCGATTCTCGACTTCATCCTTCGCTGTCAGCATAATTACGCCAACCTCGGCACCGTTCTTACGTAGACGCTCGACCACTTCGAATCCATCCATCTCTGGCATCATGACATCCAGAATAGCCATATGTGGCTTGAATTCAAGCGCCAACTCAAGCGCAGCCGCTCCATCTGGTGCCGTGCGCACATCGAAGCCTTCATTACTTAATCCAAGCTCCAGAAATTGCAAAATATGCGGTTCATCATCAGCCAATAGTATTCTAATTCCGCTGCTAAGCTTCATAATCTGCGTTCTCTCCTTGCTTGATCCATCTAGACTTCTCCCTCACTTCGGAGAGACTGTATGTAGTATTATCGCTTGCCAAACTGAAATTTAGCTGAAAGGATTGTGAATTATCCTCAGACAACATTCAGCGGGCACTCATCCCAGTTTTATTTTGGCATGTCACAATACTAGACATGAAGAACTTTGAAGGAGTGATCAACATTGAATAACACCAAAAGAAGGATGGATTTTGTCCTTCTGCCGATTGTATTACTGGCGGCATTTCTGAATGGGTACGGTATCTGGAACGATCAATATGCCAATTCCTATTATACGACTGCCGTTGGGAGTATGCTCAGCAACTTCCATAACTTTTTCTATGCTTCACTAGACTCGGCAGGCTCGGTCACTGTAGATAAACCACCTGTTGTCTTCTGGATCCAGACGGCCTTTGCCTATGTCTTCGGATTGCACGGATGGAGTGTTATTTTGCCGCAGGTATTAGCGGGTATCGGTTCGGTGCTCCTGATCTATTTCATGGTGAAACCTACATATGGTCTTGCAGCAGCACGAATCTCGGCACTTGCGATGGCGACTGTGCCTGTTGTGGCGGCAGTCAGCCGGACCAACAATATTGACAGCATGCTGGTGTTTACACTACTGCTGGGTTCATGGTTTTTGTTCAAAGGCAGCAAACAAGGCAGTACTTGGCGCATTCTGGTTGCCTTTGGGTTAATAGGCGTAGCCTTTAATATGAAAATGCTTCAAGCCTACATGATTCTCCCGGCTTTTTACTTGTTTTATCTGCTTGCATTTCAGGCGAAATGGAGAAGGAAGATCATCCTGCTGATCGGCAGCACAGCAGTTCTGGCGGTGGTTTCCTTATCCTGGGCGGTCACTGTGGATTCTATCCCCGAAGACGAGCGGCCTTATATCGGCAGCAGTGAGACAAACTCGGTCATGGAACTCGCCTTTGGATACAATGGACTGGCTCGCCTAACGGGTCAGCAGAATACTGCAGGTAACGCAGGTATGCCAAATGGTATGGGACAGGGAAATAATCGGGGCAATCGAGGAGACTTGTCTTCAGGCCCTAATCAGACAGATAGTGGTATTCCTGGTGCTGGGCAAGATGTCAATGCACCGGATAACGATAATATGAATGGTTCGAATGGCACAAACGCCATGGGTGACATGAATGGGTCGAATGGCAATTTCCCGAACGGGCAGATGCCGAATGATATGGAAATGCCAAACGGAAGAAATTTCGGCGGAGGCATGGGCGGAATGTTTGGTACGGGGGAGAAAGGTCCTCTGCGTCTGTTCCAGACGGAACTGTCAGGTCAAGCTAGCTGGCTGTTGCCAGTTGTGCTGCTTGGATGCATTGCTATATTTGCAGGATTAAGACGGAGAAATATAACCAACAAGCACAAGGAGGCCTTGTTCTGGCTGGCATGGCTGCTTCCTGTTGCTGCTTTTTTCAGTGTGGCAGGTTTCTTCCATCAATATTATCTGATTATGCTTGCACCTCCAATAGCGGCGCTGACTGGTGCAGGATTTGTAGCGATGTGGAAGTCATATCGTGATCGCGTTGGATGGCAGGCATGGTTGCTTCCGGTGTCCGTGCTGCTGACGACTCTGTTTGGCTGGTATATCATGCAGGTGTATAACGAGACGATTGGTGCAGGCTGGTCCATTAGTGAATTGATCGCAGGCATTCTGGTTACGGTCATCCTAATCGTTATGCTTCATCGCACACATCAATGGAAACAGGGCTTCATTATCGCGGGATTCATGGTGATGCTGATCGGTCCAATCTACTGGGCATTCACCCCAATTACTTATGGCGGCAACAGCATGATCCCGGCAGCAGGGCCCACCGGTTCCAATGGTATGTTTGGTCGAGCAGGAATGGGCATGCCAATGGGTAACGGTGCAGGAGACACAGAAATGCCTACAATGGGTGGCCGTGGCGGAATGGGTAACCGTAACGAAGAAGTGGATACAGCCACACTGAATTATCTGAAAGAGCACAATACAGGCGAAACGTATCTCTTTGCCACTACGGACTATAATCAGGCAGCACCTTATATCATTGATGAAAGAGCAGCGGTCATTACACTTGGAGGCTTCTCCGGCTCAGACCCGGTGTACACAACAGAGGAACTTGAGCAACTCGTCAAGAGCGGGCAAGTGAAATACTTCATGGTTGGTGGCATGGGTGGCCGCGGAGGGAACTCGGATATTAGCGATTGGATCAAAGAGCACGGAACCGAGATTCCAACGTCAGAGTGGAAGACAGGTACGGACAGCGGATCCATGGATAACGGTGACACGGAGAATGAAGCTGGACTTGGATTTGGATTCGGGTTCGGATTCGGCGGACAGTCCACCTTGTACGAAGTGAAATTATAAACTGAAATGAAAATCTCGAACGAAATCTATGGGAAAAGGGAGGGGACAAACATGGCTCACGCGTACCGATACAGCATTATTATTCCCATGTATAACGAGGAAGCGGTGATCGAGGAGACTTATCGGCGTCTGAAGAAGGTCATGGGCAGCACGGGAGAGAGCTATGAACTGTTGTTTGTCAATGATGGAAGCGTGGATCGAAGTGCACAGATGATCCGTGATTACGCCCGTTGGGACGAGAGTGTGAAGCTGATCGATTTTGCCCGTAACTTCGGACATCAGATTGCGATAACAGCGGGTATGGATTATGCAGTGGGGGATGCGGTGGTTATTATTGATGCGGATCTGCAGGACCCTCCCGAACTGATACTGGATATGATCGCCAAATGGAAAGAGGGTTACGAAGTCGTATATGCCCGTCGCACCAGAAGAAGCGGGGAAACTCGCTTCAAAAAATGGTCGGCAAGTCTGTTCTATCGTGTACTTCGTGCCTCAACGGATACGGATATCCCGGTAGACACCGGAGATTTTCGCCTGATTGACCGCAAAGTATGTGATGAGATGAAACGTCTTCCGGAGAAAAATCGGTTTGTGCGCGGGTTGGTCAGTTGGGTCGGATTTCGTCAGACTGCGATTGAATATGAACGTGATGAACGTCTCGCAGGCGAAACAAAATATCCGCTGAAACGCATGCTGAAGCTAAGCCTGGATGGCATTACTTCATTTTCGCATAAACCGCTCAAGCTCGCAGGTTATGTAGGTGCGATCCTGTCGGTTGGTGGATTCATCTATATGTTAACGGTTATTGTTTCGGCCATCTTTACGGATTCAACGATTAAGGGATGGCCATCCATTGTAAGTATCATGCTGATGTTTAACGGATTCATCCTGATCATGCTGGGCATTCTGGGCGAGTACGTGGGCCGCATCTATGATGAGACCAAGGCGCGTCCGCTATACATTGTGAGAGATGTGGTGCAGGCCGAGGGCCAGCAAGCAAAATCCCAATTGACAGTCCGAGTTGCTCATCATGACTAAGCGTCTGGTGACACTCTTCAAGTTCGGTATTGTGGGTGTTGCGAATACGGCAGTGGATGCAGTGGTGTTTGCGTTGCTCGCAGTGGTCGGTGTGCCGGTTCTGATGGCTCAAGTGATCTCGTACAGCTGCGGCGTTGCGAACAGTTATTGGTTGAACGGCAGGTGGACTTTTCGAGATACGGCACGAGGAGGTGGCGATAGAACAAAACTTATTCGTTTTCTAATCACCAATCTCATCGTTCTCGCGTTATCCGCCCTCATTCTGATGACATTACACGATGTGCTGGGTTGGAGTCTCGTGATGAGTAAGATCCTGGTGACCTTGATGGGGACGGTTCTGAACTATATGGCCAGCAGATATTGGGTGTTTCGTATCGCTACTTAGCTGCCCACAGCGTGCAATATTGGTTATAGGAAGCAAATGAAAGGAGTGTATGATGAAATGCGAATAAAAAAAGCAGTTATTCCGGCAGCGGGTCTCGGAACCCGTTTTCTGCCAGCGACTAAAGCACAGCCTAAAGAGATGTTACCGATTGTAGACAAACCAGCTATCCAATACATTGTTGAAGAAGCAGTACAATCAGGCATTGAGAATATCCTCATTGTGACCGGACGCAACAAAAAATCCATAGAGGACCATTTTGATAAATCGGTTGAACTTGAACACTCTTTGTATGCCAAGGGCAAACAGTCTTTACTGGAAGAGGTGCAGGCGATCAGCGAGATGGCAAATATTCATTTTATTCGTCAAAAAGAACCGCTGGGACTGGGGCATGCCATTGGGTGTGCACGGCAATTTGTAGGCGATGACGCCTTCGCTGTACTGCTCGGAGATGATATTATGGTGTCTGAACCGCCTGCACTTGCACAAATGGTCCATCTTTATGAAAAGACAGGCAACCAGATCATCGGTGTCCGTCAAGTAGACGCGGCAAATGTGAGCAAATATGGCATCATTGATTCGAATGGTGCAGAGGACCGGGTTCACCGAGTCACCAATCTGGTCGAAAAACCATCCCTTGCAGAAGCACCATCCCGGACAGCCGTAATGGGACGATACATTCTGAAACCTTCCATCTTTCCTATTCTGGATCAGATCGAGAGAGGGGCTGGAGGGGAATATCAGTTAACGGATGCCTTGAAAGAAGTGAGTCAGGTGGAGGAACTGTTGGCCCTTGAACTGCAGGGGCGCCGCTACGATATTGGTGATCAATTCGGATATATTCAGGCGATCTTGGAGATCGGACTAATGCGCAAGGAATTACAGCCCATGCTGACCCCTTATCTTCAGAAGCTTGCAACCCAGTGGGCCTAGGGATTGATATGTAGCAGAGGTTTAGATCTGCTGTAGGACGGGGTCTCCACGTACCATGGTTCTGTCTAGACTCCAGCATTGTACATTGCTTCCTGTAACGCTACAATGAGCAAGAAGTTTAAGTTGCTCTTTGAGGGGTGAGGAATCATGAATGAATCTATCATCAGAGACCTTATTAAGTATATGGACGTAGAGGACAACGCCGCCATTCAGTATATTCAGACTGAGCATCGGATGAAACTGGGCCTCTTTTGGGGGATACAGGAAGGCAGCCGCGTTCTGGAAATCGGGTGTGGTCAGGGAGATACAACGGCCGTACTTGCACATCTGGTGGGGGAGCACGGGTACGTTCATGGTGTAGATATTGCACCAGAGGATTATGGTGCACCGCTGACCGTAGGCGAAGCGGCAGCCAAGCTGCGGAGATCTCCGCTGGGTGATCGAATTCGAATGGATTATGATTACGACATTTTAAGTGATCAAGCCCAATTCTCCGAGAATGAGTTTGATGTGATTGTGCTATCCCATTGTTCTTGGTACCTGAAATCGTTTGACGAACTCGCCCAGATTCTTAGCAAGGTTAGGACGTGGGGACATCAGTTATGTTTCGCAGAATGGGATGCGCGAGTTACAGATGTGAGCCAGCTCTCACATTGGTTATCCGTTCTGATTCAGTCTCAGGTTGAATGTTACAAGGAGAACAGCTTCTCCAATGTGCGCACGCTTTTTACACCGGAGGATATCCAAGAGCTTGTGTCTGCGGCAGGCTGGACGATTAAGGAAGAGGCTTCGATCCATTCTCCTGAGTTGCAGGACGGTCGCTGGGAAACCGAAATGACACTGGCAGAAGCGCCTGTGGAACTGCAAATGCTTCCGATCCCGGACAAAGTGAAAACACTTCTTCTTTCCGAACTGAAATTACTTAAGACACATCATGTCTCGGGGCCTGGGAGTCCACTGGGAACGTATGCGATGGTTGCCAAAAAACAGTAAGGAAATAGCTATTGCAGTATATTATAATAAAAACGTCTATGACGTACTTTTCACAGAAGACAGACCGCATTTAGCTGGAATTTTTCTTGCGATAATTGAATGGTTCAGCTCCGCTGGAAACATATAAATTCCATGATCTAAAAAAATGTGTTTACTTCATCACAGTAATTTTGATATTATAATCGCAATATCAAATGCGACGAAGAGACGAGTAGATAAAAATCATTCTTTCAAAGAGAGCTCCGGCAGCTGAAAAGGAGTAAAGAACTTTTTATTGAATAAAGACTCAGAGCAGCACATCGGAACTTAGCGTTAAGGGATGGTGTGACAGGAGCTCCTGTTACAGAGCTAGAGTATGAACGGTCTACAGCTAGCAACATGGTTGTAAACCTTTACTTGAAGAGGCGGATATGGTGACATATTGGCGAATCTGGGTGGTACCACGAGAGTTCAATCTCGTCCCTGAGACTATTGTCTTGGGGATGGGATTTTTTGGTTTTTCCAGGGCTGTGACTACACGCTTTGGAATTGCCTGAATAGTGTTAATTAGGAAGTCAAATTTCATAATACGTTTTTAGTGAGTTATGAAATTGATCAAAGAGAAGAATCACTTAAACCGAAAGGAAATGATGATTGAATGTCAGCAAAATTGAAAGTTGGTATCGTCGGAGGAACGGGAATGGTGGGTCAGCGTTTTGTGGACCTGCTCGATCAACATCCATGGTTTGAAGTAACAGCTATTTCTGCAAGCGCCAATTCTGCAGGTAAAACATATGAAGAATCCGTACAAGGCAGATGGAAACTCGCAGTTCCTATTCCGGAAGCTGTGAAGAAAATCGTTGTTCAGGATGCTTCCCAGGTCGAAGCTTTTGCCAGCCAGGTTGATTTTATTTTCTGCGCGGTTGATATGAAAAAGAATGAGATTCAAGCGCTCGAAGAAGCTTATGCCAAAACAGGAACACCTGTAGTGTCCAACAACTCCGCTCACCGCTGGACAGCAGATGTACCCATGGTAATCCCTGAGATTAACCCGGGACATCTGGATGTGATTGAAGCTCAACGCAAACGTCTGGGCACAAAAACCGGATTCATTGCTGTAAAACCAAACTGCTCGATTCAGAGCTATGTGCCTGCACTGCACGCCTTGCGTGAATTCAACCCGACTCAGGTCGTCGCTTCCACATATCAAGCAATCTCGGGAGCTGGTAAAAACTTTACGGACTGGCCAGATATGCTCGATAATGTCATTCCATACATCGGTGGCGAAGAAGAGAAGAGTGAGCAGGAACCACTGCGGATCTGGGGTAGTATCGAGAACAATCAGATCGTCAAAGCATCGGCTCCATTAATTACAACCCAATGTATTCGTGTACCGGTAACGGATGGACATCTTGCGACCGTGTTTGTAAACTTCGAGAAAAAACCAAGCAAAGACGAAATTCTGGAGCGTTGGTTGCAGTTCAAAGGTCGTCCGCAGGAACTGGCTCTGCCAAGTGCACCAAAACAATTCATTACGTATTTCGAAGAAGAGAACAGACCACAGACAAAACTGGATCGTGACATAGAACGCGGAATGGGTGTCTCCACAGGCCGACTGCGCGAAGATTCACTCTATGATTACAAATTCGTTGGATTGTCCCACAACACGCTCCGCGGAGCAGCAGGCGGTGCAGTTCTGATCGCAGAATTGCTTAAAGCTGAAGGATATATTCAGCCGAAATAAGCATAAAGGCATCATGAGCAGCAGATTTCTGAACAGGATATTTCATGAAAAACCATCACTTGTTGATGGTTTTTTTGTTCCAGCAGAGGGTTGTAGTGAAAAACGCCGACAATGTTGTCGGCGTTTTTTACTCAGGCTGATTTATACATAATGTAAGAAATAGCCTATATGTTTAGAACATACGTGAGCTATATCATGTGAAGTTTAAGATACTATGCTAGTTTGCTGCTTCATAGCAGCTGCTGGGCACTGAGCCGAAACCTCGGCTTCAGGAAGACTGCGACTTTTTAAACGGGATGCAGGACAACTCCCTTCTTCGTCACGCTTGGTTTCCCAATTGATCGGGTTGGTCATATCCGGGATGCGCTGCTCCAAAATGGCCTGATATTGACGTGCTTTCTCTTCCAAATGGGCTACGCGGCTCTTGGCCTCCTCAAGCTGAATCAGCGCCGCTTCCTTATACTCCATCATAAGTGCGAATCGCTGCGAAACGGTTGAATCACCTTCGAGGCAGAGATCGACGTATGTTTTAATATTTTCAATCGGTAAACCTGTCTGCTTGAGGCATTTGACGCCATGTAGCCAATTGATGGATTCTTCATCAAACACCCGAATATTATTTTTATTGCGTTGAATGCTCGGAACCAAGCCTTTATCCGTGTAAAAGCGAACAGCGTGCTCTGTGAGTCCCGTAAGCTGGGCAGCATCCTGGACAGTATACATATGTACTCCTCCTTCAAAAAAATATTGGAGACCGCTTGACTTCGTGTAAGACGAAGGAGCTAGGGTTATTGTAACGCAAGTCGGCCGGAAGTGGAATCCTCGCTTCGTTGCTGAATTTCAGGAATACGTGACCACTTGCGATTCACAATTGAACCATAGGAGGAATTGAATATGCAAACTGTAACCTTGAACAATGGAGTGAAAATGCCGATTATTGGCTTTGGTGTCTATCAGGTTCCCGATGCTGATGAATGTGAGAACACGGTATATGAGGCGCTGAAGGCCGGTTACCGCCTAATTGATACCGCTGCCGGTTACCTAAACGAAGAAGCGGTTGGACGTGCAATTAAACGCAGTGGCATAGCGCGGGAAGAACTTTTCATCACGACAAAGCTTTGGATTCAGGATGCAGGATACGAAAGTGCCAAGCGGGCGTTTGCCAAATCGTTAAGTAAGCTGCAGCTCGATTATCTGGATATGTACCTTATTCACATGCCGTTTGGTGATTACTACGGCGCATGGCGTGCGATGGAAGAACTATACCGTGAGGGCAAGATCAGGGCTATCGGTGTCAGTAACTTCCTACCTGACCGCCTGATGGACCTCATCGTCCACAACGAAGTTGTGCCTGTCATCAATCAGATCGAAACGCATCCGTTTCAACAGCAGGTCGACAGCGCTGTTTTCATGAAAGAACAGGGGATACAGCACCAGTCATGGTCCCCGTTCGCCGAAGGTCGCAACAATTTGTTCAGCAACGAAGTCTTGGTTTCCATTGCCGAGAAACATAACAAATCCGTCGCCCAGGTTGTACTGCGCTGGCTTGTGCAGCGGGATGTTGTTGTTATTCCAAAATCAGTACGCAAAGAGCGGCTTATCGAGAACTTCGATATTTTCGACTTTGTACTAAGCCCGGAAGAGATTGCAACCATTTCCACACTGGATACCAAGGAGAGTCTATTCATGAAGATTGACGACCCTGAAGTTGCCAAGATGCTGGGCAATATGAAAGTGGATTTGTAAGCCAGGAACCGATTACTAGGTTTATTAAACGTAGCAGTATCATAGCAATAATAGTAACAATAGCAACTCAATGCAAAACGCCGACAATTTTGTCGGCGTTTCTTAACATTCCAATATTTTGTTAGGCAGCGGATGTCTTATCCGACTTTTGCAGAAGCTGAGAGCGACGACCGAGCAGATAACCTGTCAGGGAAGCGAGCATCTGTTGGAATACCATGCCAAGCACAACCGGGACAGCAACAGGTGGCGGAAAATAAGAAACAGCCAGTACTGCGCCAGCGCTGATATTACGCATACCTCCATTGAACACCAGAGCGACCTGATCAGCCTCGTTCCAGCCTAGCAATCGGGCGATGAAGTAACTTAGTGCATAACCGAATGATGCCAGGAAAATGATGATGACCGCAAGACCAGCCAACTTCCAGTTGAAATCGGCCAAGTAGGGTGCAACGACAGATCCGTTAATTGCAACGACTGATGCCATGAACAATTTGGACAACGGATTCAACCTTGGTCCCCAGACCGGGACAATGGCGCCTTTGGTCCACTCATTCAGCAGCATACCGAGCAGGGATGGTACCACAATCATCCAGAACAGACTGCTCATCATGGCTGCTGTGTCCAGTGTGACACTGGTTCCGATTAACAGGGATAACACCCCGGGCACTACAAAAGGAGCAAGCATGGTATCAATCAGGATGATGGATAGCGTAAGTGCGATATTGCCCCGATATATACTGACCCAAATGAAGCTGCTTATTCCTGTCGGAATCACGGCTGCCAGAACCAGGCCCGTTATGGTATACGCATCTGTAGGGAAAACCAGATGACCCATACCGAGAGCAATTAGAGGCATCGCCAAATGCAAAATAAACAGACATACAAACAGGGGGAACGGCTTTTTCAGCACATTCACAAAATCCCGTATCCCAAGACTGATACTTCCAGCGAACGTCATGAACGCAAAAAGCCAAGGGGATAAAAAGGTATAAGAAGAAAGAAAACTCCCGCATAACACGCCAATAATAATGCTGATTGGGGTAATCAGTGGCATGATGCGGTTCAAGCGTTGGTTCAAGGCTTGAAGCATAATCATGACATCCCTTTACCGTGTGATTTTACTATTATACATCTTAATAACGTTGGCTGCAGACCCATTTGCAATGAAGCAGTCTGAACAGGTATCATGGACTTGGAACAAGGATTCCGATTAGGAGAAAGGGAGATGATCATGTTTATAAGAAAAAGAAAGCACACATTATTGATGACAGGCCTTATTGCATCAAGTATTCTTTTGATTTCGGCCTGTTCTGTCGTGGAACAAGCTAATCAAAGTTTAAATTATGTAAGTGGGGCTACTGATTATATAGAACAGGTATCAAACGCCGGGGCTGATCTGCAAGAGCTTGCATCGGGTGCGGTGAATAATCCGGAGATTACAACGCAGATTCAGGAGAAAATCGATCTGATCCAAGCAGAGGCAAGCGAATTTTCTCAGTTGACTGCTCCTGCAATAGGAGAGAGCATTCATGAAAATCTGGTCAGTTATAATACGCAATTAACAGAAGTCGTGGACAATTTCGAGAATACAATTGCAGAGCAAGGTTTTACGGCAGAAAATTGGGAGAAGACAGGCATTCCTGAACTGATCACCAATATCAATAATTTGAAAGATCCGCTTAGCGGACTTCAGGGTGAATAAGTTAAATTGATCTTACCGCATTAAGACAATCCAGTTTGGAATCGAATACTTGAGAAGGGCGAGATATCGGAATGATTGAATTCCCGTTATGCTCGCTTTTTTATTTTCCGAAACCGGATGCATATTTAATATCACAGGAGCTAGACTATATCGTGTAAATAGGAGATGTATATGACATTTATCTCATATTTATGTGAAGATGATCTATGGTTTGACAAGGTTGGGACAGAGGCGTATTATAAGTATATAAGTTAATAAAATATAGTTACTTACTATAAGTTTAGAACTGCCCTTAAATATATTTTGCCAAAGGAGAGCTGAGTCATGACTCAACACAATGGAAAAGTAATCATTATTACAGGTGGAGCAAGTGGTATTGGTAAAGAGACAGCACTTCAACTTTCGGATCAAGGTGCGACTATTGTTGTCGCTGACTATAATGAAGACGGAGCGAAGAAGCTTGCGGCAGAGATTGAAGCAGCAGGCGGAACAGCGGGCGCGTACAAAGTGGATGTATCCAAAGGGGACGAGATCAAAGCCCTGATCGACTGGACCGTAGAGCAATATGGTACGTTAAGCGGTATTTTCAATAACGCAGGTATTGGACTTGTGAAGCCATTTCTGGAGATGGACCCGGAATCCTATCACAGAGTCATTGATGTAGATCAGCACAGTGTATATTATGGTATGTATTATGGCGCGAAAAAAATGGTTGAATTGAATGTACAAGGTACCATTGTAAATACAGCTTCGATCTATGGAAGTGTTGCTGCAGTAGGTAGCTTCAACTACAACGCAGCCAAGGCTGCTGTTGTTATGATGTCCAAATCCGGTGCATTGGAACTTGCTGAGCATGGAATTCGTGTAGTTGGTGTAGCACCTGGCTTTATCGAAACACCGATTCTGGGTGATGACCAAGCCATGAAGGATGCGCTTGCTACTCAACATATGCGTGGAGAACTCATTCAACCAGAGAAAGTAGCCAGTGTGGTTACATTCCTGTTCAGTGATGCAGCCAGTGCAGTTAATGGTACAACTGTAGCCGTAGATGATGGATTCCTCAGCTTCAAAACCAAATAAATAACCTTCTAAAATTAAGAGAACTCATCTCAAAAAAACAGAAAAAAACGGTGCAGAACGATTTATTCGTTTTGCACCGTTTTTGTATTTTCATTATAAAGTAATCGTGGCATATGAGATGGAAATAAGTTTGTCGAATCATCCCGAAATTTCAGAGATCGTGATACAATTAACAAGGTTATAGCTTTTTATCATTCTGTGGTGTCATATACAATTCGAACTCCAAGAGAGCCATAACTCTCTTCTTTGTAATGACATTGAGAACAGGTTTTGGTCGAACATAACGCATCGTTATGAACTTGTAATTTTTCGTTGCACTGTGGACATTTATTTTCAAAAAGAGTCTTCAACACGTTAAACATGCTTAATCACTCATTTCGGATTAATTTACTTGGTTTTTATTATAACGGATTATATTCACCTTGTATAGCACTTTTGAGTGGTATCGAAATGAGATTTATATTGCACGAAAGGAAGCGCATAACCGATGGATCTTCTGCTTATTGTCATCATGTTTATACTGGGTCTGGTCGGTTCATTCTTCTCCGGTTTGTTGGGTATTGGTGGGGCCATTATCAATTATCCGCTGTTGTTATATGTTCCATCCTGGATGGGACTGGAGCCGTTCTCAGCACATCAGGTATCGTCGATTAGTATGTTTCAAGTGTTTTTCGCTTCACTTGCCGGTGTAATTGCATTCCGCAGAAAAGTAAAAACGGGTAGAAGTGGTGGGGCGATCGTTCACCGCGGTTTGGTGCTATACATGGGCTCCAGCATTCTGGCTGGCAGTCTGATTGGCGGGTTCATATCCGGTCATCTGGACGGAAGGGTTATTAATCTGATCTATGGCATTCTGGCGATCATGGCGATTGTGCTTATGCTGATTCCCGGAAAGGGAAAGCTTGATACCTCAGCTCCACTGGTGTTTAACCGGTGGATTGCAGCAGGCACTGCTTTTGCAGTAGGCATTGTATCAGGAATTGTTGGTGCGGGTGGTGCCTTTATCCTTATTCCTATCATGCTGACGATTCTCAACATCCCCGTACGAACGACGATTGCTTCTTCACTGGCGATTGTATTTATCTCCGCAATTGGCGGCGTTATAGGTAAAATTACGGGTGGAGACATTACGATGGAACCCATTATCTATACGGTGATCGGCAGTCTGCTCGGGGCATCCCTTGGTTCACGGGTTAGTTCAATGATCAATGTGAGGGTACTTCGATATGCATTAATCGTACTTATCGCCATCACAGCGGTCAAAGTCTGGTCATCTATTCTGTAAAATCACGTATATGGGAATGAGCAGTGACGATTTCGTAACCAAACGGTAGGATCGCCGTATAAAGGTTATGAACATGAGCTGAAGCGTTGGATACACGATCAAATGAGTTCAGTTTTCGTCCATGGAGCACCTCATCTCCTTTCATGGATACATGTTTAACATTAATAGAATTTGAGGTATCCACCCTATGAATAACGTACTTACAGAACAGGCTGATGCAGGATATCGGCTAGCTGAGCAGAAAGCATCTCAGTATTTCACTTCTCTTAGGCAGCAACTTATGGATAATACGTATACAACAGCACTTACCCAAGATATTCATGTATGGCAAAAGAAACATATTCATCGTTTTGCCTGGCTTTCTCTTTTATCACCTAGCAAAAGAAAACCGGATCCCCGGGATGTTCATAGATATATCCACTGGCTGAATACGACAGGAAAGCTGGATGATTACCTGGATCGGAGTATCTCCTATATTTATATGCGGGATCTGGGGCAAGCCCTTGATTCTCCGGGTACGCAGGCCCGAATTCAGAATGTTGTCCAGAATACTAAAAAATACTTTATGGGCTCTGCCACTGGGCGCAAAGGACAGCCTGATTATATCAGTCTGGCTGCGTTGTACCGGTGGGGACAGAAGGAGAACATTGAAACGGCTGTCATCTGGGTGATGAACAAATTAAAGAATGTAGCATCCAACATCCCGAAGGAGCTGGATGCAGAGCAGGCGCAACGGAAGCTCATCAAGATCATTCTTGGCGTGGTCCTTCATGTGGACGATGAGATGAATGAGCAGACACCACCTGAAGAGCGTGCCCGGAGATTTGATGCGGCGATTCGACTTGGTTATTCGTACGGTTTGACATATCCATTTGTGGATGATCTGCTGGATTCTCAAGCTTTGACTGTTCAGGAAAAAGAACAATATTCCCTGATGATACGTGATGCACTTCTTACCGGGGTCGTCCCTGATCTGGGGGAGTGGAAAGGCAGCAATCTTGAAGTAATTGAATATGTACATTCCGAGCTTCGGGAAGCATTTGAGTACATCAAGAACTACCAGCATCCAGAGAAACAGCGCACGTTCTTAGAGCAATCCTATGTGTTCTTTCAGTCTCAGGAGATCGATCGCAACAAGAAATTAGCCAATGCGAATTACAGCAATGAAGAATTGTACATTCCGATTATTATCAAATCTTCTTCTTCCCGATTAATCGTCCGGTCTGTTCTCAGTGCACCGGTGGATGAAGGATTTGATCTGCGGACGTTCTACTACGGGATATATAATCAGTTGGCTGATGATTTTGCCGATATGTTTGACGATATGGAAGAAGGGGCAGTAACTCCGTATACGTACTATTTGAAGTACCGTGACCTGCGTCCCGACTTGATTAATCCATATGAATTGTATTGGGCAGTCATCTCTCATCTAATCCATGATGTATATAACTCGGATGCCAAGACCCGCGAGGTCATACTGGATCGTGCGATCAACGGGCTGAAGCGTTGTAAAGAACGGTTGGGGCAGCAAAAATATGATGAAGTGATGACGATCTTTGCCTCTGGGCAGCCTGAATTCAATCAACTGGTTCAACAGATGGTGCGAAAAGCAGATGACGTTGATTTCCTTGATAAATTGTTACGGGATCAGGTTGTGCTTCAATTGAAAAATGACAAGCAGGAGAAAGAGGAGTTCAAACAGACCATTCGAACGGTTCGCGAACAGATTAATGTGGAGTTACAGATTGCGAAGCCCGGTGGCCTTCACGAGATGAAAGAGACGCTGATCGATGCCGCCAATTACAGCTTGCAGGGAGACGGAAAGAGGCTACGTCCGATATTAACTTGGGTTATGGGTGTGCGCGAGTATGGTCTACCTGAATCATCCATCGTTCCGCTGCTAAGATCATTGGAGTACATGCATACCGCTTCCCTGATCTTTGATGATCTGCCTACGCAGGATAATGCTTCGACAAGGCGTGGACGTTCCACGCTGCACCAGGTGCACAATAGTGCCACAGCAGAGCTTACCGGTCTATTTCTTATCCAGAAGGCGATTGGAGAGCAATCCTCATTAGATCGTTTTGATGCGGCGACCGTGCTCAAACTCATTCAGTATTCGGCTGAAAAAGCAGAGGATATGTGTATGGGGCAGGCGATGGATCTGAACTCCAAAGGCAAGGCATTGACGCTGGAGCAGTTGAACATGATCTGTTTTTACAAAACAGGCATTGCCTTCGAAGCTGCCCTGGTTATGCCAGCGATACTTGCCCAAGTGAAGGAACCGGAGATGGCTACGCTGAAAAAGTTCGCTTATCATGCGGGGATCGCCTTCCAGATCAAGGACGACTTGCTGGATTTCGAGGGAAATCACCTCATTCTTGGGAAACCAGCAGGTCAGGATGAGCGGAACAACAATTCAACCTTTGTGTCTATTCTGGGTGATGAAGGCGCGAAGAAAGCGATGTGGGAGCATTATTGTCTTGCTACAGATGCATTGAACGAGATGCCAAAACCTATCCCCTTCCTGAGACATCTATTGGATTATCTTGTTGGTCGCGAGCGCTAATTCATTTAACTAACGATTCCGTGTTGCGTATGACTTATTATGATATATAACGACAAAGGTCAGGATTCCATATGAATGGATTCCAGGCCTTGTTTGACTTTGTAGACACAAATTTCTTAAAAAGATTTGTTTCAACTCCTGTATTTTTGGGTAATAAGCAGGTACTGTTGTTTTAAAACTGACTAATTCTTATAGAACATCTTATATCAGTAAAAATTTTAGATTTCGACAAACTTTACATGGAGTCTATGCCAAAAGGAGAACTTACAATGCAGGTTCAAAAGGTCGATCATCACGAATTGTTCGAGCAGATCTATAACCAAGCGCCTATTGGGATTGCACTAGTTGCTCCAACAGGGCAATGGATGAAAGTGAACCCTGCCTTTTGCTGTATGCTAGGTTATACAAGTGATGAATTAATGGATCTCACGTATCAGGATATTACACATCCGGATGATTCCTCACAAGATATGATCTGTAGTTATGAGCTATTTGAAGGTAAATCAAAAGAAAATCAATACGAAAAGCGTTATATTAATAAAAATGGTGACATCTTATGGTGTTCGATACATGTTTCCTTGGTTCGAAATGAAATTACGGATGAACCTCTTTATTCCGTTTGCCATATTGTTGATATTTCCAATCGTAAACTGTCTGAACAAAAACTTCTCCATAGTGAAGAAATGTTCAAACTTATTACGGATCATGCTCAGGAGATCATCTATATTGCCGATTCAGAGGGAGTTTGTCGGTTCTGCTCACCGTCAGTCCAACAAATATTAGGTTATTCCCCGGAAGAAGTCATTGGCCAAAACAATAATGCTTCCTTTCACCCACAAGATCTGGAACGGATCTCACAGATGGATTTGACTAAAGGTAATCTGTTGAATATTAGAGTCCGCCATAAAGACGGGCATTATCTTTGGTTTGAAACCACATACAAGGTCTTTGGTGATGCGGAGCATGAACAGCAGATTTTTACAATTGGACGAGATATATCAGAGCGAAAAAAACAAAAGGATATCAGTGCAGAGGCTGAACGTATCGCCTTGATTGGTAGTTGGGAATGGGATATGGTCTTAGACCATATTACATTTTCAGATCAGATCTTTGAGATTTTTGAACTTGAACGCACCTGCAAACCATATCGGATAAGTGATGTTTTTGATGTTATGAATTCCGAAGATATAGCCTCTATACAAAAACATATTACAGGGGTAAAACAAGGTGAACCGCTCGATTTCGAATACAAACACATCAGTTCTGATGGAAATGAGAAGTATCTTCACTTGCGCGGATTGATTACACTCGATGAGAATCGTCAGCCAGTCCAGCTGAACGGAACACTACAGGATATCACTGAACGCAAACGCATCGAATTTAAATTGCAGGAATCTGTGGAGCGATACACTTCGCTTAAGAAATACAATCATGACGCCATTATCTCGTTTAACATGGATGGTAATATTATGAATGCAAATCCAGTGGCGGTGAAAATGACGGGCTGTCCCGTGGCTGAAATGATCGACACAAGCATAAGCAGATTTATCGGAGCCAGTAATCTGGGTCTGATTCTGGGCAGTAATTATGAGATGGCTGAAAAGGAAATCAACGCTGTTCGGCACACGGATGGATCTGAGACAGAAGTCTTGGCTACGCTTGCTCCAATCATTGTTAACCAATCCAATGTCGGGTTTTACCTGATTGCCAAGGATATTACGGAGCAGAAAAAACTGCTGGTAGCCAAAGAGACAGCGGAGAGAATGAATAAGGCCAAAAGTAAATTTTTGGCGATGATGAGTCATGAAATCCGCACACCCATGAACGGTGTAATTGGGATGACCGATTTGCTCCTGGATACTCCTGGACTTAGCGGGGAACAAAAGGAATATATCGAAATCATCCAGAAGAGTGGAGATTCCTTGCTTGCTATCATTAATGATATTCTTGATTTTTCCAAAATCGAATCAGGCAAAACCGATCTGGTGGAAGATCCTTTTGATCTCGTAGAGATCGTGACCGAGACGGTGCAAATCGTAAAACCGCTGGCTCGTGAAAAGAAGCTGGATGTTCGCATGTGCGTAGAAGATGTCATTCCAACTCCGGTGTATGGTGATGCTTATCGTCTTAAACAGGTACTTACCAATATCATCGGCAACGCAGTCAAATTCACTTCAGAAGGCGGCGTGGAAGTTAAAGTGGGAGTTAAGGAGCAGTGCGGCAATACCGTGCAGCTTTATTTTCAGGTAAAAGATTCGGGCATTGGCATTCCGGCTGAGAGGAAACAACAGTTATTTGAACCTTTCTACCAACTGGACAATTTTATGACCCGCAAACCTCAAGGTACCGGTCTTGGCCTTGCCATTAGCAAGAAACTGGTGGAGCTTATGCAGGGTGAGATCTGGATCGAGGAATCGGATGAACCGGGTACAATATTTATATTTACCGCCCAATTTAAATTAAATAACGGTGAAGAGAGCAACAGGTTGGATCAACAGCAGAAGAAGAGCAGAACATCAGCCTTGCGAATTTTAATCGCAGAAGACAATGAGGTGAATCAGCTCGTCCTTAGCAGAATCGTTGAGAAAAAAGGGCACTTTGTGGATCATGTGGCGGATGGTGTTGAGGCAGTCGAGGCGGTCAAACACACTTCATATGATATTGTCTTCATGGATGTGCATATGCCAAGGCTTAATGGGTTCGAAGCGACAAAAGTGATTAAAAATGCTTTGCACCCCGAGAGTTGTCCATTCATTATTGCGGTAACTGCAAATGCCGTAAGAGGAGACATGGAAAACTGCTTGAAGGCAGGTATGGATGCGTATGTCAGCAAACCGATCAAAATCGAGTCCATTATGCAAGCATTGGAGACCTATTACATTAAAAATAATCTCTAAATATTAATCTCTGATTGCACTAAAAATGGATCGGCAATAGAGCCGCTAGCTTATCGTCAATAGGCTACCGGCTTTTTTGCTGTTCCATGATTTGGTCCACTCCTGTATGCCGCATATACGACTGTGCACAAATCCCTAAGGATTTTTGATCCACAATTTCGAGATGTCCATATATCCGAATTCCGCTGTCTGCATACCGAAGATGCTCTGATCCAGTTCCGCCTGCTTGTTCATGTGACAGCCATGCAAGATCCAGCAGTGATCACGTAGCAAGGATTCAGCTTCATCCAGAAGCGCAGTACGGTCTGGCCGATGAAGCTTTGCAAAATGATCCAGTTTGTCATCCAATAGAGACTGGAATGCAGGAGACATACACATATGAAAATGGTTGGACAGGTTTTTGAAAAAATGAATCATGCCGTACTGCCAATCTTCCTCCAGTATCTCTTCAGCGAGGATCAATTGTGCGTTTGTGGTTTCCTCTGAATTGAAATAATCCACAACGGCATGCATGCTGATGTTCAGACCGATGGACGCTGCCCTACACCGGAACCACTCGGCAACGTCTGCATCCTTATTATGCTTATACGATAAAGTTATGGTCTCCCCCTGGTACCCGCAGTTATGTAGCAATTCACGAGCCTGCTCAAGAGAGCCAGCTGACCAGTCCTGGTCTGCACTTCTCCAGGGAAGGAAGCTGCTGGCTGGTGTAATCCGATTTCCACCGAGATCTCTGACAAGTGCGACCGAATCATAGACAATACGCAGGGCTTGCCGAAATAGGGGATGATGATGGATGCCTTCCTTGTGAAAATTGAACAGCATATACTGACAACCAAGCGCCGGATAATTGATACTGTTCGTCTGATCACAGCCTGTTGTCAGACTCAATCGATCTGTACCGGGTAGCTCATAATAGCGATCATTTGGACTCAGGTCAGGCACAAACCAGAAATGCACTTGATCCAGATGTGGCCGGATGCCGTAGTACGCATCAAAAGCGGTAAGCTCCAGCACATCTTCATTCAGCTCAGAGATCTGAAAAGGACCGGTACCTACCAATGTATTGTCTACATTGTAATCGTAGGGCAGGATTGTCATCCGAATACAACTGAACAGATGCAAGAAAAACCGATTAGGACGATGTAGAACAAACTTGATGCAGTAATCGCCAGCTACTTCCGCTCGTTCAATATCCCGATACAACCAGATGGACGGACTATGCACATCAATCAATCGTTGCAACGTCGCTTGCACATCCCGGGACGTCATGATACGTCCGTTGTGGAAACGTACACCTTTCTGGAGATAGAAGGTCCATAAGCGATGGTCCTCGCTGCACTCCCACATGTGCGCCAGTGCTGGCAGGAATGATTCTGTCTTGGCATCATAAGTGATCAATGTATTACAGACCTGGCTTAGCAGGTAGGTTTCAAATGCAGTATAAACAAAGGCTGGGTCCAAATCACCTAACTGGCGTGACCTCATGATGCGCAGTATATCCTGACCAGAGGCAGTTTCATCGTGGCCGTGAAATCCCATCTGTTGATGAAGGGAGAGCATGAGCTGTTCTCGCAATGTATCATCCATCTGGACGGTTCCGATGAGTTCAATGGCGTCTTTCATTTTGCCTTTACCTAAAAGTTCGGTAAAACTCGCTTCCAACGCTTCATTCATGCTGCGCAGCATCGTTAGCTTCGAATGATGTCCACGACCACGTCCCGGTTGCCAATGGATGAAGCCCAGTTCTTCCAATTTTCTGAGAATGAATTTCACATTACGAGGGGTGCAGCACAGGGCAGCGGACAAGCTATCGATGGTTACCGCTACAGGTTCATGAAGTTTGAATGAAAGCTGTTCGGCCCCGGCGAGCCTTATAAAGTGTGTATGTAGGGTATCCATGGTCATGACTCCTCTATTAAAGGTGAAAAGTGTGAACATATGTTTACACTTTTACTTCCCCCTTTTATCCTTACAATTATACATTAGAAGAGGCAGTTCAAAAAGTCCGCTTTTGAAGCACTTAGAAAGAATAGGAGAAGTTCGCATGAGGCAATATTTAAGGCAGATTCACCCCTTGGCATGGACGATTATTATCGGAACCATGTTTGGACGTCTTGTCACGTCAATGAGTATCCCGTTTCTATCCATCTATCTGACACGTGTGTTAGATGCTACACCGACCCAGACCGGTATTACTGTGGCCGTTAGCTCGCTGGCAGGTGTTATGGTCAGCTTTTATGGAGGTTACATTTCGGACCGGATCGGTCGCAAAATCGTGATGTTAATCTCGGTATTTAGCTGGGCAGGTGTGTTTTTCATCTTTTCAGCAGCAGAGCATCTATGGGTGTTCTTTGTTGCCAATACGTTAAACGGATTATGCCGCGCAGTATTTGAACCCACTTCCAGAGCGCTGTTATCGGATATTACTTCTCCGGAGAACAAATTGCTGGTGTTCAACCTTAGATATGCTGCGATTAATCTAGGTGTGGTATTTGGGCCAATTATCGGATTTCAGCTGGGATCATCTGAATCGACGTTTCCGTTTGTGATTTCCGGCTTGGTATACATAGCCTATGGACTTGTATTATTTCTGCAATTCAAGTTACAGCATGCCAATCTGCCAGAGCGTCATCAGGCAACCGCACCACGTTTGCGTGAAGCACTCATGACCACTGGTCGCGACCGGGTATTTCTGCCGGTATTAATCGGTACCACATTCTGTGTTCTGGGTTACGGGCACTTTAGTTCTACGTTGGCACAGTACTTGGCGAGAAGCCCGATCTTTGAGAATGGAAGTCAGATGTTCTCGTACATGCTGTCCCTGAATGCTGTGACGGTACTGATTATTCAGTATCCTCTTGTGAGAACCTTCCGAAACTTCCCACCGCTTGTTCCTCTGATTGTGGGTAACCTGCTGGTTGCAACCAGTCTGATGATGGTTGGAATCGCTGAAGGTGTACTCATGATGATGATGAGTGTCATACTATTTACCATTGGGGAAGTGTTGTTGTTCACCATGATGGATATGCTCATTGACCGGATTGCAAAGCCGGAATGGAAAGGGACGTATTTCGGGACTATCGGATTCAATAATATCGGTAGTGTCATTGCTCCTGTCATGGGCGGGGTGTTATTAAGTCAATTTGGAGCGGAGAATGGGCTCGCTGTTTTTCTACCGATTGCACTGACGACTGCCCTGGGAGTACCTTTTCTTCTGATCGCACATAGACGTCTTGTTGTTAGAGAGAAGCAAACAGAGCCTACATCATTAAGTATGTAGCGAGAATTGAAAATTTTAATGGCATGAATTAAATAACAATTCAGTTAAAATTATCTTGACGGATGTTAGTCCAGCGAATACAATAAACAACAAATATGTGAAACGGGTGGGATGATGATTATGTTTATGCCTATACAGATTTCGAATCGATAACTGAATACGCATGAGCATAGTGACATTAATCCAATTTTTTTGCAATGATCGCGTTGGGACAGTCATGTTTGTGCACCTCTGTCGTGGACGCTCATCATTATTGCGATGCAGAGGAGATACGGGAAATGCTTTGCATTTCATTCGATCTCTTTTGGCTACAAGCTGTAGATGAACATTAGTTCATCTATGGCTTTTTTGCATGCATTCCACCCAATTTGTTCACATGGAAAGGAGCGTTTGGAGCGTTATTTTATAAAAAACTAACTTATTAAAAGGAGAATGTACAATGGTCAACTTACGTTCTACATATCAATTATGGGCGGGAAATCCCGATTTTAATGTCATTATGTATGACTCATCCTAGTGATCGCAAATTTGCTGTCGTTAAGATCATCAACAAATATGAATAGGCAAGAACAATTAAATAAACCAATAAAGAGGTGGGACCTGTGCCCAAAACAGAGAAAAGTTCCATGGCATGGCTGCTGCGCTATCTAAAAACAGTCAAAGGACGGCTGGCCTTACTTTTAATCATGTTGCTCACATCAACGGGGCTTCAGCTCTTGAACCCACAGATCATCAAACGATTTATCGATACAGCAGCAAGTGGGGGAGTCCTCACCAATCTTGTTCAACTCGCAGGAATATTTCTGGTTGTTGCCGTGTTTAATCAACTCATCACGGTAGCGGTAAGTTATTTGGGGAATGATGTGGCCTGGCGGGCCACGAATCAACTGCGCGGAGATTTGCTGAAGCACTGTCTGCGTCTCGATATGCGTTTTCATAATGAGAAAACACCTGGTGAGATGATTGAACGTGTGGATGGTGACGTAACGAGCATCTCCAATTTTTTCGCGATGTTCATTGTGCAGGTGATCGGGAGTTTTGTACTGCTGGCCGGAATTCTCGGATTCATGTTCAGCGTTAATGTACCCATTGCTTTGGTCATGACCGTGTTCACATTATTATCGATCCTGTTCATGGTCTTCATCCGAAATCTTGGCGTGGACTCTTCCAAAAATGAACGGGCTGCAAGTGCCTCTCTGTTCGGATTAATTGAAGAACGCATTGCCGGGATTGAAGATGTGCAAGCGAATGGTCATGTGCCTTATGTGATGAACCGCTTTTACCGCACGATGCGCACGGTATTCCGTAAGGGGAGAAAAGCCTGGCTGTTACGGGTTATTCCGTGGAATACCACAGTAGTCCTATTCGCTCTGGCGGTCACTGCGGTGCTTTTGCTGGGTGTGCATTATTATATGGAAGGTCTAATTAGTATCGGAACATTATTTCTGATCTACCAATATACGCAGATGCTGAATGATCCGATTGAGATGCTTGGAGATCAGGTTCAGGAGTTTCAAAAAGCAAAATCAGGCATGCTGCGCTCCAGAGAGCTGTTGTCCATGCAAAGTGTGATTGAAGAGGGCACAGAGGAGCAATTGCCGGAAGGACCTCTTGGTCTGGAATTCAGTCAAGTGCACTTCAGTTATAACCAGGATAAACCGGTATTACACGACATTACTTTTGCTATTAAACCTGGTGAACGCCTGGGAATCATCGGTCGCACAGGTAGCGGTAAATCGAGTCTTAGTCGTGTTCTTCTCCGGCTGTACAATCTGGATCGGGGTACGATCCGTGTAGGTGGAACGGATATCACAAAGCTTTCATTACAAGCGCTCTATCGCCGCGTTGGCATGGTGACACAGGATGTGCAATTGTTTGATGGCACACTGCGTGACAATCTGACCCTGTTCAATGAGGATGTATCGGATCAGATGATCAAGGAAACGACGGATCGCCTTGGACTTAGCCAATGGATTAATTCACAACCAGAAGGACTTGATACGTATCTGGCAGCAGGTGGGGCTTCATTGTCGGCAGGGGAAGCACAGTTATTTGCCTTAACCCGCGTATTTCTGACCGAACCGAGTTTGGTTATTCTGGATGAGCCGTCGTCACGTCTGGATGCTGCGACCGAGGGAATGCTTCAATCTGCAATTGACCAGTTAATGAAACAATCCACTGGAGTCATTATTGCTCACCGACTGGCTACACTGGAGAAAGTGGATCGGATTATGGTGCTCGGTGATGGGAAGGTACTGGAATTTGGAGCGAGAGAAGAACTTGCCAGTAACCCGGCATCTCACTATGCCAGACTGCTCATTACAGGCCGAGAGGAGGAACTGGCATGACTGTAGCAGGATTTATAGGCCGTTTGTTTCGATTCAGGCCTTTGTTGTTTATAATCAACGGATTGTTATGGTGTATATTTCATTCCTTGCCGTTAGCTATTGGTATTGGGATGCAGTGGTTTTTTGATCGGACAACAGCGGGTTCTACTGACTACATGTGGCTTGCTGTGCCGCTTATCTTTATTGCTTTAGTCCGAATGGCACGGGTAGGCACATTTTTTGTAGCCTTTTATGCATGGGTCACGTATCTGTATCATGTTCAGGCGATTTTGCGAACCAACATGCTCGCAGCAATCATGCGCTGGCCTGGGCGTAATCTTCCGGCTTCACCAGGGGAGGCGATGAGTCGCTTTCGGGATGATGTCGATGAAGTCGTCGAGTATGTAGAATCATGGGTGGACTTCTGGGGACGACTCGTATTTGCTGTTGTGTCTATCGTCATTATGGCAAACATTAATTGGCAGATCACATTGGTTGCCGTGTTACCATTGGTGGTTGTGACTTTACTTAACAATCTGTCCGGAAATCGGGCTCGGAAGTATGCACAGGTTAATCGTGAATCGACTGGGCGAATTACCAGTTTTATTGCGGAAACGTTTGGAGCAGTGCAAGCCCTGAAACTGGGTCAGGCCGAAGAGAATGTCTCTTCACGTTTCAACCAGTTGAATGAAGATCGTCGCCAGGCTGCACTTCGAGACAATCTGTTCAAGCAGTGGATGAGATCGATGAATCAGCATGTTCTAAGTATCTGTACCGGATTGATTCTACTGATGTGTGCAGCTGAGATGAAAGCAGGTAACTTTACCGTAGGTGATTTTGCCTTATTCACCAGTTATCTGGCCAATATCGGATTTAGCATTTCACTGTTTGGTTATATGGTGTTTCAGCACAAAAGGCTCAAGGTATCGTATGATCGTATGCGTAAGCTATTCCGCCCGGGGGAAGAAGACCAGATCATGGATTCGAGAGAAATCTATCTGTATAAAGATCCGCCGGAGCTTGTAAGTGAACAGAGGGACCCTAAGGAGAAGCTGCAATCTCTTGAGGTGAATAAGCTGACTTATCAATATCCGAATTCTGCAAATGGCATAGAAGAGATCAGTTTCCGACTGGAACGTGGACAATTTCTTGTTATTACAGGACGGATTGGATCAGGTAAATCAACGCTGGTACGAACACTTCTTGGACTGTTACCCAAGCAAAAAGGGGACATTCACTGGAATGGAGAAGCTGTTGATCCAGCCACGTTCCTGATGCCGCCTAGAGCCGCATATACCCCGCAAGTGCCAAGACTGTTCAGTGATACGTTGAAAGAAAATATCGTCCAAGGCAAACAGGGGAACACCGAGCAAGCGCTTGAAAAAGCCATTCGTCTGGCTGTGATGGAGAAGGATATCAAACATCTGGATCAGGGGCTTGAGACCCCGGTTGGTCCAAGAGGGGTGATGCTGTCAGGCGGGCAGATTCAGCGCGCGGCCACAGGACGCATGTTAATGACGGAAGCGGACCTGTTTATCTTTGACGATCTGTCCAGTGCACTGGATGTGGAGACAGAACAACAAGTATGGGAAGGGATGTTCCAAGAGCCGGATGTCACCTGCATCGCAGTTTCTCACCGCAGGGCAGCACTTTCCAAAGCAGATCATATTATCGTGATGAAAGATGGACGCATTGAAGCTGAGGGAAGCTTGGCCGAATTGCTTGCCACCAATGAAGAGATGCAGTTGCTGTGGCAAGGGGAGCAAACTCCCGCCAAAGTTGGTTAGCTTTAAAAATTTAGAAAAGATAATAAGAAAACAAAAAAGCCTTACAGACGACTCCTGGAAGAGTAATGTCTGTAAGGCTTATTATCGTTATAACGAGTGGAAAGATGGAATATTTTTATCTCATCATTTGAGCGATCAAGGAATACGCAATGATGACCAGGAAGATAATAGTGATATGGTTAATGGAGAAGATAAACATCCGTTTGGACCATTTCTCTGTTTCTTTCTTATCAAAGGTAGCCACACTAAGAATGAGCCAAGCCAAGCTAACCAGAAATGCCACAATAGCGACAAATGGACTCATCGGCCAGAATAAAAAGCTGGAGATCAGTAACAGTACCAGATACACATTTGTCTGAATGTATGTCCGTCTGATTCCTTTAACAACGGGTAGCATGGGAACACCAGCAGCTTTGTATTCGTCAAAACGACGAATCGCAATCCCGTAGAAGTGAGGCATTTGCCATAAGAGCATCGTAACGACCAATGCCCAGATCTCGAAATGACCCAGTTCCGGTGAAATGGCTGCCCAACCGATGAGTGGAGGCACAGCACCCGAAAGACTTCCCACTTCCGTGTTGTAGATCGTTGTACGTTTGGTCCACATCGTGTAAGGGAACACGTAAAGCAACAGACCCAAAATACCAAATACAGCAGCGGATGGGGAAGCGATGTACAACATGATGCCCCCGATGATGGTGATTGCAATACCGAGAATCAGACCCGACTTGGTATCTACGCGTCCCGTAACCGTAGGACGTTTCTTCGTACGTTCCATGATCGCATCAATATCACGATCATACAAGTTGTTAAACACCCCTGCAGCTCCAATAATGAGAGAAGACCCAATAAAGGACAGGATGATTGGTACAATATTAGCTAAGATTGAAGCATCAAATACATATAAAGCCAAACTTAAACCCGCAAACATGGCGATCAGGTTGGACTTGATGATTCCGATTTTGATCGTATCGAAGAATACTTTCGGAATCGAGCTATACTCCAGGCTGATATTGGTCTGTGAACCATTGTTCAATGTTTTCAAGAACTCACTTCCTATATCTATACTTATATATTATGTCGCTATTATACCATTCAATCCACTATGTGATTTAATTAACGTTTTAGTATTTAAAATAATGTCATTTGATTGTGAACAATTTAAAAACAAGGTTGTTTTTAATTGTTAAATAATTATTTCTGTGTTACAGGAGAGAATCCAAAAATCCGGGTATAACAGTGATTTAAAGTTTGTTCTGTCATTGTAGTGTAAGTTTAAATAATCTTTTATTCAACTTCCACAGGCTGGATTGAAGAAAGTGGTTAAAGATATATGTTGCAAAATGGTTAGGTTTTGTTTATTGTAGATATAAGATATCTTTAATAGTCTTGTTTAAAATGTGTTCCTGTAATTCTCCGATATTACTTTCTTAAGAGAAAGCGGAGGTTATTTTTAAAGTTTAATTAGAGATATTAAATGTCTGGAAAGGGTGAATAGTATGAGTAATATGAATCAACTCTTGGATGTACTTATTATTGGTGGAGGACCAGCGGGGCTTAATGCAGCCCTAGTGCTTGGCAGGGCCCGCAAGAACGTCGTGGTCATTGATGATGAGACACCGCGTAACTGGGTTACAAGGGAGACTCATGGGTTTGTGACAAGAGATGGGGCAAGTCCACGTGAATTCCGGAAAGCTGCCAAAGAACAGATTGAAGCGTATCCCTCAGTCCAATTTGCATCCGATACGGCAACAGCGATAACAGGTAGCGACGGTGATTTTGTAGTTAAGACTACTCAAGGGGTAAACTATCGCACGAAAAAGATTTTGTTTGCAGTAGGTAAGAAAGATCTGCCTCTAGATATTAACGGATTAACAGAAGTTTACGGTAAAAGTGCGTTTGTGTGTCCATATTGTGATGGATGGGAGTTAAGAGACCAAGCGCTGGTCATCATCGTTAGTGGAGATAAGGCATTACATATGGCAAAAGTCATATCCGGTTGGACAGCACAATATACGATCTGTACGAATGGATCAAATTACTTAACCGATGAGCAGCGTGAAGAGCTGAAGCGGCATAATGTTACTGTATTCGATGCACCGATTCAATCCATTAACTCTGAAGAAGGAATGGTACATCAAGTTGTGCTAAATGACGGTACAGCGATTCCATGCACAGGAGTTTTCTTCCAACCGAAACTGTTTACCGGATCAGAACTGCCAAAGGCCATCGGTTGTGAAATTACAGAGTCGGGGACGGTTATCGTTGATGCTTCCGGCAAAACATCTGTAGCGGGTGTATACAGTGCTGGTGATGCAGCATCCGAGATGTATCAGGCAATCACGGCTGCGTCTCTGGGGGCATTGTCTGCTGTAAGCATTAATAATGAATTGAATTTCGAGAAGTGGGATGAGCCAAGTCATCGTTAGATTAAATTAATAAGCGTCATAGAATCATAGCGTCATTGGTTCATACAGTAGGGGATTGCATATGCAATCCTCTATTTGTTGTTATTCAACCTAAACGTTGAACAATTCAAATGAAAGTAATACAGCCGGAAGAAAATTTGATATTAATTTAATTATGGTTTATTGTATTATCAAATGATACATATTGCTATCATTTATATAATCATCAAAGGAGAGATCACTTATGAATGAAAGCAAAACGGCTATCATATGGCTAACGAATACCTTGCTCCACGGCGTACAGTTAAGAGGTGATCATCATGAGTGATGCAACTTCCATTCCACAGCCCAAAATGTATGGACCACTTGGCAATCTGCCCTTAATTGATAAAGATAAACCCACGTTGT
The DNA here is from genome assembly GCF_001908275.1 of Paenibacillus xylanexedens. Lineage (NCBI taxonomy): Bacteria > Bacillati > Bacillota > Bacilli > Caryophanales > Paenibacillaceae > Paenibacillus > Paenibacillus xylanexedens. Next base: position 3,932,111 of record NZ_CP018620.1, read on the forward strand.
CGCTAGGCGTTCTAGCTGAACAGCATGGACCGATATATCGACTTACGGTTCCCGGTTATTCCGGTTTAATCATATCTGGGCCAGATCTTGTCGCGGAGTTATGCGATGTCTCCCGTTTTGATAAGTTTGTATATAATGAACTCGAAAACGTACGTGCCTTTGGAGGCGATGGTTTATTTACAAGCAGAACATCGGAGCCCAATTGGAAAAAGGCCCATAACATTCTGCTTCCCACCTTCAGCAAGCAGGCCATGAAAGGTTATCATTCCATGATGATTGATATTGCCGATCAATTGATCAACAAGTGGGCACGCCTCAATTCCAATGATACGATTGATGTTGCGGACGATATGACACGCCTTACGTTGGATACCATTGGACTATGTGGATTCAATTATCGGTTTAACAGTTTTTATAGACAGGACCACAGTCCTTTTATTGAAAGCATGGTTCGGGCATTAAATGAAGCAATGCAGAAGAGTTCACGTTTGAAAATTCAGAATCTGCTTATGGTGAAAACCAAACGACAGTTCCACGAGGATATTCAGACGATGTTCTCTCTGGTAGATCAGATTATAGAGGAACGTAAAGCGAGTTCAGCACCCGAAGAGGTTGACTTGCTCGCACGTATGCTGAATGGCAAAGATCCGGAGACTGGAGAAATGCTGGATGATGAGAACATCCGTTATCAGATTATTACGTTTCTCATTGCCGGACATGAAACAACGAGTGGTTTGTTATCTTTTGCTCTTTACTTTCTACTGAAAAATCCGGAATCGCTTCAAAAGGCGTATGACGAGGTGGATCAGATATTGGTCAGTGACTCACCACAGTACGAGGAAATTCTTCAGCTTTCCTATATTCGCATGATTCTCAGTGAATCACTACGTCTGTGGCCAACAGCCCCGGGATTTGATGTATATGCCAAAGAAGACACCGTCATAGGTGGCAAATATCCCTTGAAGAAAGGGGAGAGTTGCAGTATTCTTTTGCCCCAGCTTCACCGTGACAGAGAGGCATGGGGAGAGGATGCGGAGCTTTTCCGTCCGGAGCGATTTGAAGATACGGCGAAAGTGCCTCATCATGCGTATAAACCTTTTGGTAATGGGGAGAGAGCATGTATAGGCATGCAGTTTGCTTTATATGAAGCAACACTTGTGCTTGGCATGGTCCTCAAACATTTTGAGCTGATCGATTATAGCAACTATGAGTTGGATGTTAAACAGACACTGACATTGAAGCCGGGAGACTTCCGGATCCAGGTGAAAGCGCGCGAAGTGTCACAAAAGATGAATAAGTCGACCGTATCTGCGAAAGAGAAACCTGCTCCTGTTGTTCATAAAAATATAGCAAGTGAAAGCCAGAGGGAAGAAATCCTGGCCGTTGAAGCAGATGGTAAGCCTTCGCTCCTGGTGTTATATGGTTCCAATCTGGGAACGGCAGAAGGCATTGCCCGAGAGCTTGTGGAAAAAGGGCGTTCGTATGGAATCCCAAGTGAAGCAGCCACTCTGAATGAGTGGGTTGGCCGCATTCCCCGCCAAGGTGTCGTTCTCATCGTCACAGCTTCGTATAACGGTAAACCTCCGCAAAATGCTACGGCATTTGTAGACTGGTTAAAGGGAACAGAGTCAGAGGAAGCAAAGGATGTAAACTATGCCGTTCTGGGTTGTGGAGATCGGAGTTGGTCCGGGACGTACCAGAGCATTCCTCGATGGATAGATGAGAGGCTTGAAGAATTGGGAGGTAAAAGACTGTTATCCCGCGGTGAAGCCGATGCCGGAGGTGATATGGAGAAACAAGTCGAGGCGTGGCAGCATATGTTGTGGCCACAGGTGTTGAGTGTCTTAGGGATTAGCGAGGAAGCAATCAAATCCTCCAAGCCAAGCGCCAGCAGACTTCAAATGGAGTTTGTCCGCGAGAAGACGGATATGCCACTTGCACGAACTTATGATGCCAGCTATGTCACGGTTGTAGTTAATAAAGAGCTTCAGGCGCTGGGAAGTGGAAGAAGCACGCGTCACATCGAAGTGTTACTGCCTGAAGGCATGAGTTATAGAGAAGGCGACCATCTCGGCGTGTTGCCTAGCAATCAGAAGCAGAATGTAGATCGGATACTCAGTCGGTTCGGACTACGTGGGGATACTCCGATCCAATTAACTTCGGACGTCAGCCATCTTACACACCTACCACTGAACAGACCCGTCAAGATTCATGAGTTGCTCGCTTATTGTGTGGAATTGCAGACACCAGTCTCCAGAACACAGTTGCAGGAGTTAGCTAATCATACGGTATGTCCACCTCATAAGCGTGAACTGGAAGGCATGTTGGACGAAAATAGCTACAAGGATGATATTCTTGCCAATCGAATCACCATGTTGGACCTGCTAGAAAAGTATGAGGCGTGTGAACTGCCATTCGAAAGGTTCCTTGAACTATTGCCTCCACTCAAGCCCAGATATTATTCAATATCCAGCTCGCCAAGCCTGAATTCCGAGCAAGCAAGCATAACCGTATCGGTAGTAAGAGAGCCTGCATGGAGTGGTAAGGGCGAATATCTGGGAGTTGCTTCATCGTACCTCGCTGGTTGTTCATCCGGAGAAGATATTCTGATGTTTGTACGTACACCTGAATCCGAATTTCATCTGTCCGAAGAGGTTGATGTTCCAATGATCATGGTGGGACCGGGGACGGGTGTTGCACCATTCAGAGGTTTCCTCCAGGCGAGAGCGGTCATGAAACAGAGAGGTTTGCAACTGAGTGAAGCGCATTTATTCTTTGGGTGCAGGAATGATTCAGATTTCATATATCGTCAGGAGCTTGAGCAATACGAAAGGGAAGGGATCGTTAAGCTACACACTGCTTTTTCTCGTGCGGATGGCAAGCCCAAAACGTATGTACAGCATCTAATGAAAGAGAATTCCAAACAGTTAATTCACATGCTGATGAGCAAAGGAAAACTCTACGTATGCGGGGATGGAAGCCAGATGGCACCTGCGGTAGAAGAGACTTTGCGGCAAGCATATCAGGAGGTGCAGGGAGCAACGATGCAGCAAGCGAAGGACTGGCTCATTCAGCTTCAGGCCGGAGGACGCTACGTGCAAGACGTGTGGGCAGGTAATAAACGAACAGGTGAAACTCCTAAAACTGTGCATGAGGAGGTACATTAAGACGGAGATGACTCCAATATCTACTAATATACAGTCCTTAATATACTCAAGCTAACAAACAGCCGCTTAATCTGGAGCTTTGTCTCCAAAATAGCGGCTGTTATCATGATCTGACCATGAGCCGTCGCTCGGTTCATTTTCTCACTCCTGAACTGTTAGCGTTTACATTAAATTTGAAATAAAAATGATTGACAGTCCTTATCTGAACGAGTTTAATTATATAGACCGATTGTTATAATTATTTGAAGGAAGTGGCTTTCGTTGAGTGAAAAGTCTAATGCTAGAGAGTCTATTGTCAGCACAGCAGCGAGACTGTTTTTTTCACAAGGATATCATGCGACCGGTCTGAATCAGATCATCAAAGAGAGTAGTACGCCGAAAGGGTCGTTGTATCATTATTTCCCGCAAGGCAAGGAAGAGCTCGCGCACGAGTGTATTCAAAAAGCCAATGAACAAATCTTGCAGACATTTGAGAAAACATTTGCAGCCCACGACAATACGGGGGATGCCATTCAGAGATTTATTCATGATTTGGCTCATGAAACAGAAGCAGCCGGGTTTACCGGATTTCTGCCATTCAGCTTCTGGGCAGCTGTGGAGACATCGTGTATTAGTCAGCAGTTGCGTATTGCATGTCAGGGTGTATTTGCAGATTGGCAGGATGTCATTAAGAAACATCTGATTCTGGATGGCGTTGGTGAAGAGAAGGCGCGGGAGACGGCACTTCTGATCATTTCTTTGATGGAGGGAGCACTGATTATCAGCCTGACGAATCAGGATAAACAGCCTCTGCTGACGGCTGCTGAGTATTTGTCGGTTGTGACGAAGAACGCCAAACAGATTCAATAATTTATACCAAGAGACAGAGAAAAAGAAAGTTCGATACGTTTGAGGAGGATGGGATCGTGGAGGTTTCCATGAAGGCTGGTTCTGCACAGAATCAACAAGAAACAAAGCAATACAAGGTATTTCCGATTTTGTTCGCGATGCTGCTGAGCGGCTTTATTGGTCTGTTTGGAGAAACGGCATTAAACGTGGCATTGACGCCACTTATGGCTCTACTGGAAGTAGGTCCTACAACGATTCAATGGTTAACTACAGGTTACTTGCTTGTGTTGGGAATCCTGGTACCGGTATCCGGTATGCTGTTGCAGTGGTTTACCACTAGACAGTTGTTTACAACATCTTTGATTTTCTCGATTGCAGGAACATTTGTTGCTGCACTTGCACCTAGCTTCGAAATTCTGTTGGTGGCACGGGTACTGCAGGCGATAGGTACAGCGCTATTGTTGCCACTGATGTTTAACACCATATTGGTTATTTTCCCGATTGAAAAACGTGGTGCTGCCATGGGATTGATTGGTTTGGTTATCATGTTTGCACCAGCAAGCGGTCCGAGTATCTCCGGTCTGATTCTGGCTAATCTGAGCTGGCATTGGATCTTCTGGATCTCCTTGCCGTTCTTCATTATCTCACTGGTATGCGGCTTGTTGTTCTTGCCAAATATTTCGAAATTGACCAAGCCCAAAATTGACGTACTGTCCATTATCCTTTCTACCCTTGGTTTTGGTGGTATCGTATACGGCTTCAGTAGTGCAGGGGGACATGGAGAAACTGGTGGAGGCTGGACGAGTCCGGTCGTTGTTGCCACTCTCGTTATTGGTGTGTTGTCCTTGCTGTTATTCAGTATCCGTCAGTTGAGAATGAAACAGCCAATGATGGATTTGCGAGCGTTCAAATATCCGATGTTTACGATTGGCTTGATCCTGATATTCATCTGTATGATGATGATGCTGTCATCCATGCTGATCCTGCCAATGTATCTGCAACAAGGTATGGCCGTTACCGCGTTAACTGCCGGACTGGTTCTATTGCCGGGTAGTTTGCTGAATGGTTTACTGTCTCCGGTCATGGGCCGACTGTTTGACAAGTTTGGTCCGAAGTGGCTTGTGATTATTGGTCTGGCTGTCGTGACGGTTGTACTCTTCATGTACACTGGAATTACACCTACAACAACACTGGCAAAAATCATTACGCTGCATGTGTTCATGATGGTCGGAATCTCGATGATTATGATGCCTGCACAGACGAATGGTCTGAACCAATTGCCACGTGAGTATTATCCTCACGGTACTGCCATCATGAATACGTTGCAACAGGTATCCGGAGCGATCGGTACGGCTGTTGCGGTAAGTATACTGAGCGCAGGACAATCCCGCTTTTTGAGCGGAGTGGCGAACCCGGAAAGTCCAGAAAATCAACTGGCAGGTTTCACGTCAGGTGTACAGAATGCGTTTGTATTCGCATTAGTTCTGTCGATTATCGGTCTGATTACTTCACTCTTCGTGAAACGGGTCAAAGTAGGATCAACGCCGGGACAACAAGGTCCTATGCATTAATCCATTAACTAACAATAATAATTTGATATTGTATAAGAGCGATGTGTTCCTTAACTTTAAGGACGCATCGCTTTTTTTGTATTTATTCTATCTTTTTTGGTGTTGACGTGAAACGGGTTACAGCCTTTAGACTAAAAATGTAGCCGAAATACGGCGGTTCAAAGAATGAATTTCAGAGCAAATACTTCATGTTCCGGCAAAATTGTATATGTTCATACTAATATAAAAGGGTAATATAGAATGTAATAGTACAATTTTTAACCAATTCGAAAACGGTTTATATTTTATTTTTACTCAAGGAGACTTCATTATGATCATCATCAATCCCATTGGCAATAACATTGAAAAGATGCTGTTGCACTACGAAAAAAACGGCCATCTCACTCTACAGGCTTCGCTTATTAGTAATAGCTCGGTTGTATATAGATTGCAAGATTATTGTCTAAAGGTATATGCTTCACGTGCAAGATTGGATGGGGAGATAGAAAGTGAAGCACTTAGGGCATTGGAGAGTAATTCTTATGCACCTAAATTGTATGCGTATTCACCGGGTGAGTACACTCTGACAGAGTGGGTTGATGCATTCAAACTGAAAGAGTACCGTGTGATATATGGACACATTCCTCCCAACTTGATATACGATATGTTTACAACGGAACTTCAGCAGATTCATGCTGGATATTGGGACTGGGATGTCATCCGATATGAGAATTTGCTCTGGACCAAGACAGGTGATGTGAAAAGAACGAACTTTTGGTTGTGTGAGCCTGTAAACTCCAGACGTGAGAGCTTGTATAACCAGGTCATTCGAAGAATTGAGAACATCTACAATGGCGATCGAACCGAAATGGAGGCGATGAAACAGTACTTTTATCGTCACCAGTTGACTTCATTAGAGATCGAACAAGCTTTCAGCGATTTCAGGTCCCAACGGCCAAGGTTGGCGATAGCACAGTAAATCACATACTTAAAACCCCAAAGATATTAGAGATACCTTTGGGGTTTCTTTCATGATATAACATAGCCTTACTTTAGCAGAGTGTACGTTACTTCTTCACCAGGGCCAATATTTCATCCGCAACGAGGTCAGGGCGATATTGATGGATGTAATGATCGGTATCTTTAATGGTTACCTGTTTTGAATCATCTGACCAAGATTTGAATTCTAATTGTGATTTATCCCATTCGGGTTCACTTGCACCAAGGTAGTCAGCTGTCAGTATGGTGAGTGGAAACGGTAAGGTTTGCTTGTGATCTACGACCACTTTGGCATTGGCAGCTATTTCACGTAATTCATCCAACGTATTAACATTACCATAGTTGTGCAACAGCGCAGTTGTATCCAGTTTTTTCAGATCTTCGGGTACAAGTTTCAGTTCATTACGATTGGCATTGGAAGTTTCGACAACCAAGTCAGATTGCATGGAGAGGCGGAATAGTCCGGTTTGGATACGGAATTTATTCGCAAAACCACCAATTGTGTCTGCCAAAGAGTCATCGTCATTCGAATAATATTCGGGGCTTCCGCCATCAATCATGACGATACCCTTGACGAGATCCGGGTATTTTTGTGCGAAACGGATGGTTTCCAGCGAGCCGAGCGAATGTCCAACTAATACATAAGGTGGCTTCTGTCCAGATACCTGCAACAACTCGTGTAATTCTTCAGCTACGGTATCGACATCACGTTTTTTATCGGTCTGATCGCTATATCCATAGCCAAATCGGTCATATACAGCGAATTTTGTGTTTGGAGCAAGCTTTTCATATAATGGATAATAATCTACATAGGGATTAGCGGTTCCCCAGCCAGAGGCGAGTACGACTGTTACATCGCCTTCTCCACCAGTATATAGATGCATATTGTCTCCATGGACTTCGTACAGCTTACCAGGGGGGACGAGTGTTTTGGCATCCTGCCTTAAACCCACTTGTTGGTAGATCACGCCAGTACCCAGAAGCAACAGAACTATCGCCAGGTCAAATATCAAAAACTTAACTAATCTTTTACGCCATTTCTTCATGTTCTCTCACATACTCTCCATGTATTTTCTCTATCATATATGCCCAATCTTATAGGAGAGAAAACAGAGTCTTAATTCTATCTTAATTGAGTTTATTTCCGATCAAGGGAGATGAGCGTGTTCTAGTGAAAATTGTATATCAACGGCCAATGAATTAATATATAGCTACGATATAAGTTGAACTAAAGAATATTTACACTGCTCACTCCGATGACAGAATAACCTTCCGATCGCTGTTATCCCCAGATTTTTTTGATTCACTTTTATAACGGTGAAAATCTGGTGATAAAGGCGAACGCTCCGCTTCTTTAGGCTATTTCTGTCCTCTACGTTCTAGTGTCAATGTATAGTTCAACTGATATAGTTGAATATATCTCATCCAAATATTGAACCTAGATTGATTATATAGAACAGAAGGTATGTATAATGACAAAATACGAAAATCAGCTCCCGACATCAGCCGGTATGAACTTCAAGTCCCTAATCAGTATATTGAGAGATTCCATGCGTGGCAATGTAGAACGGAGGCCAACTGGCACGATGCCCATGGAGATATGTGAACCTGCTGAATCATTCAGTGCATCCGATAATCCACAGGTTACATGGTTCGGACATTCGGCTTTTTTGCTTGAAATTGAAGGGCACAGGTTGCTCTTTGATCCGATGCTGGGCAATCGTCCATCCCCTGTATCCTGGGTGGGTACCAAACGTTACAGCACGAATCTACCGATACAACCGGAGGATTTCCCGGCTCTGGATGCAATCATTATATCGCATGACCATTATGATCATCTGGATTATAACTCCATCCACAGATTGAAGGATAAAACAAAGCGATTTATCGTACCGCTTGGGGTACGTCGACGGCTAATTCAACTGGGTGTGCCTTCGGAACAGATTACCGAGCATAACTGGTGGGAAGAGTTATCGTTCAAAGGTCTAACATTTGCTTGTACGCCAGCAAGACATTTTTCGGGCAGAGGATTATTCGACCGTAATTCTACCTTATGGTGTTCGTGGGTTATCGCTGGACAACATACGAAGGTGTTCTTTAGTGGCGATAGCGGATATGGTCCTCATTTTAAGGAGATTGGCAGTAAATATGGTCCATTTGACCTGACGTTGATGGAATGCGGGCAATATGACGAGCGGTGGTCCAACATTCACATGATGCCGGAAGAAACGGTGCAAGCACACTTGGATGTAGGGGGGAAGTTGCTTATCCCGATTCATTGGGCCGCATTTACGCTGGCCTATCATGCCTGGAATGAACCGGTTGAACGAATTACGAAGGCTGCACATGCCTTGCAAGTTAAGATTGCAACACCCAAAATCGGCGAGAAGGTTGTTCTTCATACGGAGGATTACCCTACACATCCATGGTGGAGACCGGAATTGGGATGAAAAAATAAAAGCGTTCAGCTCATCGAATGAGCGGACGCTTTTTCTATTACATTTTACATCAGTATTGATAGTGCACTGTAAATTAACAACATACCCATAACGATATTAACAGGACGCTCGTATTTTAATAGAAAGCTCTGGAATAACATGCCACCGAACGCCCAGGTCATATTGGCACTAATGCCGATGAAGGTGAGCAGCAAGGAAAATACAATTAAATGAACATGGGACTGCCCAAGAGGCAGAACAAACACGGATATGGCAGTAAGCCCATACAGAATGACTTTGGGATTGATGAATTGCAGGGTGAACCCAAATAGAAATGAATAATGATTGACCTTGTTTTCTTGCGAATCTGCAGGTTTACTTCGCATAATTTTGAGAGCCAGATAGAGCATGTACACACACCCTAACACGTTTAAGACGGGTTTGATCCTAGGAATATATTGATGAAGAATAAGGTTGAAATAACTGGACAGAAACATAATTAGCAGGCAGCCGGCTGCAACTCCACTAATAAACGGAAGGGTCTTGCGGAACCCCTGATTTCTGGCATGCGTCATGGAAATGATGTTGTTGGGTCCGGGTGTAAATGAAGCGATGATTGCATAGGTCACTAAAGGTATAATGTTCATGGTTCCTCCACGTTTTCTTAGTTGTGTGATATAATGACCTCAAATGTACGTTATAACGTACGGTCTTTATCATTGTACAACATGTACGTTATATAGCACAACAAAATTATGAAATGAGGAGGATGGATTTTTGAAAAACATTAATAGTATTCTTGCTCAGAACCTGAAACAGCTTAGGGAACAAAGAAAACTCAGTCTGGACAAGGTCGCCGAAATGTCTGGTATTAGCAAGACCATGCTTGGTCAGATTGAACGTGGTGAATCCAATCCATCCATTGCAACCGTATGGAAGATTGCTAATGGCCTGAAAACTTCCTTTACTGCTTTAATTCACGAGCCGAAGTCAGATACAACCGTTGTAACGGGGGATGATATTCAAGTATTGATGGAGGATGAGGGAAGGGTTCGGATTTATCCGCATTTTCCTTTTGAAGAAGGACGCCGCTTTGAAATGTACATGATGGAAATGGACCCTAAGTCTGAGTTGAATGCTGAACCGCATATCGAAGGTACGGAAGAATTTATTACGGTCTTTGAAGGGGAAGTTACGATTCGGGTAGGGACGGAGGAATATGCAGTGAACCAAGGGGAGTCAATCCGTTTCCGAGCAGACAGGCCCCATGCCTATATTAATCATGGAGCTTCGGCTATCAAGTTAAGCATGGTCATACATTATTTGAAGTGAAAATAAAGCAGCCTGATGTAACAAACTGCAACACCGCTGTTAGTCGTCTCTAACAGATGGGTGCAGTTTATTACGTTGGCTGCTTTATAGGTTTGTTCGCTATGGAGTCCAACGCCTATGATAGGACTCTAACTTATGGTTTTTCTTTGGCCTGACGCTGTATTTCCTTGGCTGTTAATGCTTTATCATACACTTTTACATTATCCAAGCTGCCTTTGTAGAACGGATCAGCCGTATAACGACTCTTGCCCACATAAGCTTCCGTTACCTGCAGATTTTTCGGGTTAAAAGTAATCTCAGAGCTGCTTGCAACCGATGTACCATTCACATACAGAGTGCCTACATCACCCTGAAGGGTTACAGCGACATGAACCCACTCTTTGGAAGGCAGTGGATTTGCTGCAATCAGGCTCTGATCCCGTCCCTCATTATGAATGGTGAATTGTAGCGCTCCATTATGCTGGGAGGGAGTAAGGAACATATGCCTCGTCAAGCCATTTCCAAAGTCGAAAATACGTTGCCAGGACCCGCCGCCGTCCCAATTGACCCAAGCACTAAATGTGAAATCCGTTGTATCTGTAACGAGTCCAGGTAACTGAATATAACTGTCGGTTCCATTAAATGTGGCAGCCTGATTTTTGCCACTTGCAGCAGAACTTACCACTTTAAAGGCTTGTCCGTGATATTCGTTTTTGCTGTAATCCTGTGCGACTTTGCCAAGTTTCTTGTGTTCAAAAGTATACTCCCCGAGCAATGGGCTTACCGCTTGCTGTGGAATGATAACGTTAAACGTTTTGGAGCTTACCGCAGTTCCTTTACGAATCGTTGCGATTAATTTCACTTTGGCATCGCCCTTACCAGCGCGTGGTCGCTGTACTACACCTGTAGTGGATAGAACCGAAGCATTGGAGCTTTTCCACGTAATGTCTGCATCACTTGTTCCCTTGGTAGGCAGAGACAGATTAAAGAACACGTGATCCGTATTGCTAATGCTCAGATCCTTTTTCACCGCATCTACAATGTCTTGATCACTTCGTTCAACACCTTGACTTCCCCAGATGGCTATCCCGGAGGAGGAGAGGGCGCTAAAGGTCAGAACCGTACTTTGAGATTCCGAATTCCATTCATGTGTGAAAACGCCTTTGTACACAACGTTATTCGAAGTGATCTGAACCTTGTTGTCTGCACCAAGACTCCATGTTCCTGTCACGGCACCATGAATCTGCCCATCTGCTGTGAACTGTGCGGTCTGGGATGGCTTGATGTCCGCCGTGATGTCCTTACCATGATTCACCCATTGGTACTGACCAGCGATCTCCTGAGTTGTCAGTTGCGTTGTATCTTCTCCCAAGGCCGCATAGCGATACGGAGAAACAACGGGCCAACCATCTGCATTCATATGCATCTCGTGTACGCGAACTTCATGCTCTTCGCCACGCCCTGGAAAGCGAGTATGGAAGATGAGAAATTGTTTGCCAGTCTCCGGATCAACATAAGCAGAGTTGTGTCCTGGCGATACATACCCGCTACCTAGGCCTGTGCCCGGATCACCGATCTGTCTCTCAAACAGGAAGTTCCCCATTAATTTGACTCCAAAAGGCTCGATAGAACGATCGTCAAATAACGGTTTATCCTTGTCCGCTTTAACGTTGATCATATCGTTTCCTTCCGCATCGAGGAAAGGTCCATCCGGTGTTTGGGAGCGAGCAACACGAATGTTGTATCCTCCATCAGCACCTAGTCCACCGTAAGACAGGTACAGATAATAATAATCGGTTTCGGGACTGTAGAGCATATAAGGTGCTTCAATACGACTATGATTGCCTCCGGTCAGCTTTTTGCCATAACCTTGATTTGGTAGTGGTTTACCTGTCGTTGCATCCATCTCCAGAATGAAAATCCCTCCGGAATACGAGCCATACACCATCCATAACTTGCCGTTTTTATCATAAAAGACATCCGGATCGACCACATTGGGATGAATCGTTGCATCGTAAATGGTACCATCCTCACTAATCTGATCCCACATGCCGGATTTCAACAGAATGCCTTGATCCTTATAAGGGCCTTCGATATTGTCTGCGACAGCAATGCCGAGCGCTGATCGCGGAGAGTCCCCTTTACAAGCATTGTAGTACATATAAAATTTGCCATCCGCCAATTGAATGACATCTGCCGCCCATAACGTATCCGTCTGCGCCCACTCTAACGCTTCAGCGAATTCCTTGGTTACATTGGGGACAACAGGATTGTTATCTGTAACGCCGGAGGCGACCAGATCCCAGTTCAAAAAGTCTTTGGACTTAGCTACTTGCAGGTGTGAACCAAAAATATAAAACGTATCATCCACCTTAATGACAGAAGGGTCATGAACGGAAACATTTTTAAATGTTGGAGCAGAATTAGCGATAGGTTTGGTGGAACTCTGCGAGTTACCCACGGTTGCCCCTGAACCATTTGCGAACACCGAGACCGGTGCCAAAGTTGTTGCAGTAAGTAAAGTGGTGCTTAGTACAGAAATGTTAAGTACGCGAACCCAATAACGTTTCATACGTTTCCCCTTTCCTATTCCCGGAATGAAAAATCAACCGATACTTGGCAACACACGATAAAAGGTTCGGCAGACCTCCTTTGAGTATTTCATTATATCAAGCGCTTTCATTTGTTATATTATCAATTGATTTATATGTTTGTAAACCATAAATGTAATGTTTATAACAGTAAAATGAAAAATAAATAAGAGACGGAAAGAGCCGATAAAGGTCATTACATTCAAATAAACCAGTTGTCTTTCTCAAATTTAGGATTGAAATGGGGATCGATGATGCGATATTATTACGTTTAAGAAATGTGTTTAACTATTTATCAATCATTTTATATTAATGCGAATCAAAAGCGTGAACTGACAATTCCCAACTACATAGGAGGTAAGAACATGAGCACATATCAAAATCAATTAATCGCACTATACACGTTCGAAGATGCCGTTCAAATCGGGAAGGACAGCTCCGGTAAGGGACATGATGGTATAGCCAAAGGCGAGATCCCGCCTGCGATATTCGAGTTGAAAGGCAGAACGGCGGTGACTTTCAACGGGGGAGCGAATGGAACTTCTTATCTACAATTACCGTCGAATTTGCTTCAGAATGTAAGCGATAACACTGGAGTTACTATTGCCACTTGGGTATTTCTCGGCAAAGGGTCCAATGTGTGGGAACGTATTTTTGACTTTGGCAAAGGCGAGAAGGGGCCGTATATGTTTCTGACGCGTCAGCTTCTGGGTACGTTATATGCCGGCGATAATCTGGTTGTACACCCAAGTCGAGGAGTTTCAAGTGGAGAATGGTTGCATATTGCACTCTCCGTGGCAGGCAGCCAAGGGGGAACGTTGAGCAGTGCGGGTCCGATTGTGTATGTGAATGGGGAGAAGGCCGCAGACGGTTCAATCAGTCAGACGTCGAGTGGCAATTATGCCAAATTGCGCGAATGGTTTGATTCGTTCACCGATCCTGAGAATTATAGCCAGAATTATATTGGACGTTCCCAGTATGCAGCGGATGTGGATTTTGCAGGTTCGTTATCCGACTTTCGGATCTATGGGGCAGCGCTCACCATGGATGAAGTCATTGAAGTGATGTGTGAGTCACTGACAGATGAAGCGATTGTGAAGCTTGCGGCGGACAAGTACTTGTCCTTCCCCAACCGAATCATCACCAAGGATGTATCATTACCCGCAGACTTGCTGGGTGGTAAAGTGTCTGTTGAATGGAGTTCCAGTGCTCCAGAAGTTCTGTCTGAGAACGGAGAAGTTCAGGCAATCACATCGGCACAGGAGGTTACGCTCCGTGCGCTTCTGAACAGAGGTGACCGTAAGCTGAGCCAAAGCTTTGACGTGTCTGTTGTGCCAGCCCATCTCCCGCCTTATACGGTCACCATCCATGGAGATCAGAAGGTGGCGGACATCAGTGAAGTCATGTATGGGCTTTTCTACGAGGATATTAACAACGCGGCAGATGGCGGAATCTATGCAGAGCTTGTTCAGAATCGATCATTTGAGTCTTTTGCATTCGATACGTACTCGCATGACTCTGGAGAATGTGGTTGTTCGACAGGTCGAAATCGTGAACCTTTGTTTGCCTGGTCAGGCGACACCGAGAAAATGCTCGTGCAGCATACGGATGGACTGAACGTTCACTTTAATGTGGAAGACCCTGAAGTAAATGCTTATTATGTCACGGTTCAGGATGGGGCAACGATTCGAAATCGTGGATTCTCAGACTCCAACCAGCATTGTGCCATGTCCATCAAGCAGGGTGAATCATATGACTTTACCGTATGGGCAAAAGCAGAATTGACAGGAACGATCACTGTTCAATTGCAGGATGGAAGTGACACATCCATCAGTGATTCGGTAACACTGCATGTTGAAGGTGGGAACACATGGAAGAAATACGGTTTGTCTCTAACCGGAACGGAGACTGTACTTGGTCAACTGGCACTTACGTTTGCAGGTGACATCTCTATCGATATGGTGTCCTTAGTCCCTCAGAATGTGTGGGGAGCTGATCCGACAGAAGAGGGAATATCGGCTACAGCACATGCCAACTACACAGGTAATCCGAACTATCGATTGAGAAAAGATCTAATCCAGGCACTCGCAGATCTGCATCCGAAGTTCTTGCGTTTTCCGGGAGGATGTATCTCGGAGGGATCTTTTATCTGGGATAACGTATATGACTGGAAGGATTCTGTGGGTCCGGTTGAGCTCCGCAAAGAAAATTATAATGTTTGGGGTTACATGATGACGATGGGGCTTGGTTATATGGAGTACTTCCAACTGGCGGAAGATCTGAATGCTTCTCCAGTTCCAGTCATGGCTTGCGGTGTGTTATGTCAGGCACGATCGGATTATGCTCACCCTGCGGGCGGTGCTTTAAGGGATTATTATATCCGCAACTTTACAGATCTGATTGACTTTGCGCTCAGTACAGACTTTGAACACAACGAATGGGCGGCGGTACGAAGCCGGATGGGACACCCTGAACCGTTTGATCTTCGTTATCTCGGCGTAGGCAATGAGAACTGGGGCACTGAATTTTTTGCCAACTTCGAAGTATTCAAACGTTCAATAGATGAGTACATGAAACAGAACTATCCTAATCATGAGCTGCACATTATCTCGACGGTTGGTGCTCAGGCAGATGATGATGCGTACCAGGAAGGATGGAAATTCCTCAGCGGGAACCTCTCCGGGTCAGCTCAGGTTGCTTTTGCAGATGGTGCTGAGGTGATTGAGGAGACGGTAACCTGGTATGAAAACCAGGACAATTATATGGACACCATTGCAGATGAGCACTACTACCGCTCCAATGAATATTTGCTGAATAACGCGGATCGATACAACTACTATGACCGGGCTTATCTTGAAGACGGAAGTATCGATTGGAAAGAAACATCCAAAGTATTTGTTGGAGAATATGCTTCCACGGACAAAAACACGCTGGCAGGAGCGGTCGCAGAAGCTGCGATCATGACTGGATTTGAAAATAATGCAGACGTTGTTCGTTTGGCTGCCTATGCGCCATTGTTCAACAAAGTACTAACGGACGGTACTTACCGCTGGACGCCAGACTGCATCTGGTTTGATGATGAAACCGTGTGGTATACACCGAATTATTATGTACAGCAACTTTTTGCAAAATATGTAGGGGATCAGGTGCTT
Organism: Paenibacillus xylanexedens; assembly: GCF_001908275.1. Taxonomy (NCBI): domain Bacteria; kingdom Bacillati; phylum Bacillota; class Bacilli; order Caryophanales; family Paenibacillaceae; genus Paenibacillus; species Paenibacillus xylanexedens. The sequence continues at coordinate 3,948,147 of NZ_CP018620.1, forward strand.
GAAACTTCATTCTCCACCTTTAGCAAAGGCAAACCGCTGAATCTCATTCCTCGTGGAGGCATCGAGATTGCAACAGGTCATGCAGATATCGTGGTGAAACGAGTCACGGTGACGTCCAATGTGGATGGAACGATACTGCTAGATGAAGATTTCAGGGAACGTACAGAGCCTAGTGACGCATGGAGACAGATTCCTGGGTCGGAAGGATATACGTTAATCAAAGGGAAAGGACTCATTTTGAAGGCACAATCAAGTGGATTGAATGGATTGTATCTGCTGAATGACGAATGGACCAACTACAAAGTTCACGTTGAGGCTGAAAGAATTTCAGGTGAAGATGGTTTTTACATCGGTGTGGGACTGACAGATATCTCGCCCGAGAACAAGGATGTCATTGAGTACGCAATTAGTTACGGGGGAAGTGCCACAGCGGTGAAGGTGTACAAACAAGGGATTGAGGGTTACACCTTGGGAGACTATTCATCCAGTTCCGCAGCAGGCAACCTGAGAGCGGCCAACTATGAACCACTCGAGAATGGGACCGATTATACGATCACGGTTAACTATGGTGGGGATACAGGAAAGAATCTGATCTGCTCTTATACAGACGGTTGCAACACCAGCAAGGTTCTGGATTACAAGCTGGAAGCTTACAACCGGGAAGTATTCCACTCCGTTACGAAGGACGCACGGCATGTGTTTGTGAAACTGGTGAATGCAGATGGTGTGGATAAATCAACCCGGATTTGCCTTCAGGATCTAAAGGTTGATACTACAGCCAGACTGATCACGCTTACTGGAGAAGATCATTTGGTGCATATTCCAAATGTGAATCAGAAGAATGATGAGAAAGTGGTTCCCCAAGAACAGGAGATTACACTGTCCGATACATCGGTGGTGGTTAACTTAACGGCTCATTCAGTGAATGTATTAGTTATGGATATTCTGAATTAAATTCATATCGTGAACAAGAGACCGCGGATATCGCGGTTTTTTGGCGTTCGAAATCTGTCCATTGATGATCAAAGAACGAAAAAATGGTGCTCTCCTAAAGGAAGGCACCATTTCTTTGGGTCTGATTATCTGCGTTTTAATAACAGAACGCCACTGATTGCTGACGTTTTATGGCGGTAGACCACTTTGAATCCAATATCATTGTCCAGCAAACAGTTCAGTGCATTGATTAGCCGTGCACCGGGAACCAGTGTGAATGTACATGGAGACGTATTGCCAATCACACGTACACTTTGGATTCTGCGCGCAGAACCAGGGACGAGCGGATTTCTTGACCAATAGATTAATACCAGATCCGGTTGCGGAACAGCATTGACACGAGCCATACTAATCATCTCTTTTCTATTAGATTCTTTATAGTAAATGACAATGTGATGTAGAAGGTGCTAGACAAAAGACGTCATGAGCAATAAATGGGGTTAACACCTTCCATTTATATCTAGTGCCTGTGGAATTCACATCAATTCATAGGTATAACAGATACTCATAAATGCATTTTCAATCCCATACATATATTCTGGAGGTGATTGGGATGAGCAAGGAACCTATGGATGAGAACAAAAAGATTGAGCAAAGAAATACCTTTCTACGGGATAATAACGGCAAAGAGATGTCTTCCAACGAAGGGGTTAAAATATCAGATGACAGCAACTCGCTAAAAGCGGGGGATCGCGGACCCACGCTGCTTGAAGATTTTCTGATGCGTGAGAAACTGTCTCACTTTGATCGGGAACGCATCCCGGAGAGAGTTGTGCATGCCCGCGGATATGGAGCTTACGGTGAATTTGAGTTATATGAATCACTTGAAGAGTTAACGATGGCTCATTTTCTTCAGAATCCAGATGTGAAAACACCGCTGTTTGTTCGTTTTTCCGAAGTTGCCGGTTCCAAAGGGGTTAACGAGACGAATCGGGATGTACGTGGGTTCGCCGTGAAGTTTTATACCGAGGAAGGCAATTTTGACTTGGTTGGCAACAATATACCTGTTTTTTTCATTCAGGACGGGGTTAAGTTCCCGGATTTGATTCATGCGGTGAAGCCGGAACCTAACAATGAAATTCCACAGGGCTCTACTGCACACGACACATTCTGGGATTTCATTGCGAATAACCAAGAGTCGGCTGCTATGGTCATGTGGATTATGTCGGATCGCACGATACCACGAAGTTTTCGAATGATGCAGGGATTTGGAGTACATACCTTCCGACTGGTGAACAAAGAAGGCAAATCCAGGTTCGTGAAATTTCATTGGAGACCCATACTTGGTATGCATTCTTTTGTGTGGGATGAAGCTCAAAAGCTGGGAGATGCAGATCCGGACTTTCATCGCAGAGATCTGTGGGAGAACATCAATGCGGGCAATTTTGCGGAGTTTGAACTCGGAATACAAGTTTTGGAGGAAGCAGATGAATTCAAGTTTGATTTTGATATTTTGGATGCAACAAAATTATGGCCTGAAGAAGACATTCCAGTGCGAATCATTGGCAAAATGACGATTAACCGCAATGTCGAAAATGTATTTGCTGAAACGGAACAGGTTGCTTTCCATCCAGGGAACATCGTACGTGGCATTGACTTTAGCAATGATCCGTTGCTTCAAGGGCGACTGTTTTCGTACACGGATACTCAATTGGCGAGGGTGGGCACGAATTATCAGGAACTGCCGATCAATCGTCCGATATGCCCTGTACATAACAACCAGAGAGATGGAGCCTCTCGCTATACCATTGATCAGGGGAGAGTCGCCTATCATGACAATTCGCTTGCCAATAACTCACCTTATACTGTGCCGGGAACAAAAGGGGGATTTGTGACATATCCTTCCCCAGTGCAAGGTCTTAAAGAACGGAAAACGGCACCCAGCTTCCTGGATCATTTCTCGCAAGCACGTCTCTTCTGGAACAGCATGTCAGGCTTGGAGAGAAGCCATATTATTCAAGCACTCACGTTTGAACTTGGGAAGGTAAAGGATGTTTCCATTCGTCAGCAGGTTGTCAATATGTTAGGTCATATCAGCACAGAGCTGGCGACCATTCTGGCCGTGGAACTCGGAGTCAATGTACCTAACGTCCCTGAATCTCCAGTGACAAAGTCGTCACCTGCGCTCAGCATGGCAAATACGGTGTTTTCTCCCAAGACATTGCGTGTCGGAGTGATTGTTGGGGAAGGATTCGATGGCCCGAGCACACAATACATTTTGGAAGAGTTTAAGGGAGCGGGACTTCAACCGGTCATTGTACATGAAAGACAGGGTGTGGTGCGTGGAACAGGGAATGTGGAACTCAAGGTGGACGACAGCTTTTTGACCGGCTCGCCCTTGGTATATGATGGTCTGTTCATTGTTGCAGGACAGCAGGAGAACGATTATGTTCAGAAATACACCCGATCCTATGCGATCGAAACGTACAATCATTTCAAACCAATCGGTGCTACACCGACGGGTGCAGCAGTGATCCAGCCTGTCGGCATTATAGGCAAACCTGGCGTCATTGTGGAACAGCAGCCTGCGGCGTTTGCAGAGCAATTTATTCAAGCGATGACCCAGCAGCGCTTTTGGGATCGGACATAGCCACGTGGGATAAACTGGACATGGGAAGTTCATGCGTCTAAACTAGATAGACCAGACACACTAAGAAGGGATGCGCCGATCCAAACCATGTTGCAGAAATTCGGGTTTACACAATATGAAAGTCAGGTATACGAGGCTATATTCGCGCAGGATGAACCGCTTGATGCCACATCGATTGTAAATTACTCCAACGTTCCCAAAGCCAAGATCTATGAAGTACTTAATCGCCTGATCGACAAGGGAACAGTGCTGACAACGATGGATGGGAAGAAAAAACTATATATGGCTGTGGATCTTCAGTCTATTATTCATAAGATCAAGGCTGATTTTGAGAAAGATATTGAGGAATTGAAGAGATACAAAATCAAACGTACATTCACCGATGAACATATCTGGACGTTAAAAGATGAGTCGTCCATCGCGTCGAATATAGAACAGCTTATCGAAGAAGCAGATTCATCAATTCTTTTTCTGGCCTGGAATGAGCGAATGGAGAAATATCGTGAACTGCTGGAGCAGAAGGAAAAGCAGGGCGTGTACGTTGAAGTGCTTGCCGTTGGGGGAATGGAGACATCCTTAAACCGGATATACTCGTTGATTCCATTGCTTGATGCGCCGGAACCTTCACAGCTGCTTATTGTGGATCATGCATATCTGTTGTTTGCCGGTGTGGAGCATGATTCATGGCGAGCGATCAAGACGATGTCCAAACCGATTGTCAAAGCGATGACTGATTATTTCTACCATGATGTTGCCCTTACTCAAATTACCAAAAAATACGGTGATCAACTGTTACAGGATGCTGAAATCGAGAAACTGCTCACCAGATTAATCTATTAAAACTATTCTCTTGGAGGATAGTTTTTTTGTGATATCTTTGTTTGAAAAAAATCATGAAAATAACTATTGAAACTTTCATTCTTATAGGTTACTATCGTAGTTGTAACTTTTGAGGAGGATTCAAAAATGAACAAGAAAGTATATGTGCTTGCTATCGCAGCATTTGTGGTCGGAACCGTTGAACTGATTTTGGGCGGAATTCTGGACCTGATTGCTACGGATCTTCATCTTTCCCTGGCGAAAGCCGGGTATTTAATCTCTATTTTCTCACTTGTCTATGCGTTGTCAGCGCCGATTTTATTAAATATGACGGCCAGATTCGAGCGAAAAAAGGTATATATGTGTACGCTGTTTGTATTTCTGATTAGTAATCTGATCTCCGCATTTAGTTCCAGCTTTTATATGCTGATGGCGGGCAGAGCACTCGGAGCCGCCACGGGATCACTTATTTTTGTGCTCTCCCTGACCCTTGCAGCTCGCATTGTGGAACCACAGTATAAAGGACGCGCCGTGGGGATCATTACCATGGGAGGTAGTGCATCACTTATCCTGGGTGTACCTCTTGGAATCTTTGTAGGTAACCTGGCAGGCTGGCGTGAGGTGTTTATGTTGATCGCTATTCTCACAGCAGTGGTCATGGTAGCCATCTGGATTGCGATGGATCGTGTGCAGCCTATTCCTGCTGTATCCCTGAAGAAACAGCTTACGGCTCTGTGGAATCCAAAAATGTTGGCAATCCATGCTACGACTTTGCTTGTGCTTGCAGGTCATTTGACTTTATATGCGTATTTCACACCATTTCTGCAAGAAACGCTGGGTGCCAGCGCCACGATGGTTACCTTTATCTATATGATGTTTGGGATCGCCGCTGTTGCAGGTGGAGGCATCGGAGGCATGTTGTCCGATCGTCTGCATCCTGCTAAAGCCATTATCATTGTGCTGATTCCCTTTATCGTGAGTATGGCTGTCATTCCGTTCAGTGTGGGATTGCCTTTGATCGCCTTCTTGCTGTTGTTAAGCATCTGGAGTGCGCTGAGCTGGACCGTTACGCCTGTACAGAATAGTCTCATTATCAAAACTTCGCCGGAAACAGCCGAAACGCTAATCAGCACGAATTCAGGTATTGCCCATGCAGGTATTGCACTGGGTACCTATATCGGCGGCATGGTGATCGATCACTCATCGATTCTGAATACTGGATGGGTTGGTTCTGTTCTGATTCTGCTTGGTTTGGTGTCTGCCATCTATGCCATTAGCGTTAAGGAAAAAACCGTTCAGGCGGTTGCTTAGAATAAAAAAATTAGACAAAAGCTTGAACCTCTGCATTCCCATAGTCTAATGGGTGTAGAGGTTTTTTATTGTTGATACGCTAGAGTATGCGTCAGTAGAATGAACTATTTTCATATCGAGCAAAACTTGCTTTATTCATACTAATCTATATAATTAAAAGAGTTTTAAAAAGTATTTTTAGAGAGATTGAGCTTTAATTTATTTTAGATAGAAGATGGGAAGTGCTTACGAAATGATGACTGAAAAAGAAAAATCTCAATTAGGGCTCTTGTATAATGCCAATTATGATCAAGAGTTAATTGAAGAGCGTTTACATGCCAAAGGGCTTTGTTACGATTATAACCAGCTCCATCCAGCCAAGATCAATGAAAGAGAAGCGTTAATTAAGAAACTGCTGGGGAAAACGACGGATCGTTTCCTGATTGAACAGCCATTTGTATGTGATTACGGCTATAATATTGAAATTGGTGAGAACTTCTATAGCAATCATAATATTGTCATGCTGGATGGAGGAAAAATCAGTTTTGGAGATAATGTTTTTGTTGCTCCCAATTGTGGATTTTATACAGCAGGCCACCCTTATGATGTTGAGCAGCGCAATGAAGGTCTGGAGATCGTTGGGCCCATCACGGTGGGCAATAATGTGTGGATCGGTGGCGGTGTGACCGTTCTTGCCGGTGTGACGATTGGAGATAATACGATCATCGGCGCAGGGAGCGTAGTGACCAAGAGTATACCGTCTGGTGTGATTGCTGCGGGTAATCCTTGCAGGGTCATTCGCAAGATAACAGAAGAAGACAAAACAAAGTACAGCAGGGATGTAGTGAAGAACATCTAGTGAAGAATAAATAGTGAACAACGTGATAGTCGCTAATGAGAATGCCCGATGTGTATCATCGGTGTTTCTTTTTGAAAATAAAAATAAAATCCCCCAGACAGAAAACATGCTAGGTATCGTATGACCGACACTTTTTCATGTGAAATGTCTGAGGGATAGAAGAATGTATCTGTTACATTTGCTTAAAGATCCTTAACGCTGCAAACTTTTCCCGTTACTGCTGATCACTTCTTTGTACCAATGGAAGGATTTCTTGCGATAACGTTCGAGTGTTCCTGATCCATCGTCATGACGATCCACATAGATATAACCATAACGTTTTTTCAACTGGGCAGAAGACGCACTGACCACATCAATACAACCCCATGATGTATAACCCATAATTTCAACGCCATCTTCAATGGCTTCGCCAACCTGAACCAGATGATCATTCAGATACTGGATTCGGTAATCGTCTTCGACTGTTTTCTCGCCGTCCGCACCCGTAATCAACTCATCGACAGCGCCAAGACCGTTCTCTACAATAAACAGTGGTTTTTGATAACGGTCATAGAACATGTTAAGCACATAACGCAATCCTTGCGGGTCAATCTGCCATCCCCATTCACTTGCTGGCAGATAAGGGTTAGGTACACCCCCAAGCAGATTACCTTCACCTGCGATTTGTTTCTCCGGGTCTGCTGTCTGACAGATACTCATGTAATAACTGAAAGAGATAAAGTCTACCGTATTCAGCAACATTTCCTCGTCGCCAGCTTCCATCTGAATCTCGATTCCATTTTCACGGAAGTAACGTTTCATATAACCAGGGTAGCGACCTCTTACGTGTACATCGCCGAAGAAATAGTTGCTATGTTCGAATTCCATGACTTTGATCATATCGTCTGGATTTGGTGTCAGCGGATAGGTAGGCATACTGAGCATCATACAACCAATCTGTGCCGTAGGAATGATCTCATGACAGAGCTTCACAGCGGAAGCACTGGCCACAAACTCATGATGGATCGCTTGATAGAGATCTTGCTTGCTAAGCTTCTCCTTCGGCGTATAGATGCCACCACTCATAAAGGGTGCTTCAAGAATCGAATTGATTTCGTTAAAAGTAAGCCAGTATTTTACTTTGTTTTTATAACGTTTAAATACGGCAGTTACATAACGCTCATAGAATCCAACCATTTTTCGGTTAACCCAGCCGTCGTATTCTTTGGACAAGTGAAGAGGAGTCTCATAGTGGGATAGCGTAACCAGTGGTTCGATCCCGTATTTGTGACACTCGTCAAACAGATCGTCGTAGAATTGCAATCCTTCTTCATTTGGTTCCAGCTCGTCCCCTTTTGGGAAAATCCGGGACCAGGCGATGGAAGTACGGAATACCTTGAAGCCCATCTCGGCAAACAGTTTCACATCTTCCTTGTAGCGATGATACAGATCGATACCAATCAGTTTCATGTTATCTTCGTTTGGTTCTTCCGTGATTGGACCCATGATGCCTTTGGGAGCTACATCCTGTGTAGATAATCCTTTGCCGCCTTGATTGTATGCACCTTCAGCCTGGTTGGCTGCAATTGCACCACCCCACAGGAAATTTTCCGGGAATTGATAAGTATGATTTTGAGAGTTGCTCATGTGTATCGCTCCATTCATCCAAAATTGATTGTTGCCAGATTAACAATTATATTACATAAAAAAGCTTAAACGTTGTAACGGGTTACACGTCAAGTTTTACTTTTGACCCAGATTTGATGCATACTATTATTCTAAATAAGTTCAACTAAAATTTACACGAAAACGGAGAGGACAGAAATAACCAGAAGAAGCGAAGCGGTCGCCTTTATCCCCGGATTTTCCCGTTTAGATATGGGAATCAAAAAATCTGGGGATAACAGCGATCGGAAGGTTGTTCTGTCATCGAAGTGCCAGTGTAAATAATATTAGCTGAACTTATATAGTTCGTTAGCAAGAAGGGAGTCTCCGATGTCCAAGTTTGATGAAATTATGAAGCGGTCCGGTTACTCAAAAGCGACAGTGTCACGAGTGATTAATCATTCTCCGCATGTTAGTGATGAAGCAAGACAGATCATAACGGATATTATGAAACAGTTGAATTATATTCCCAACCGGAATGCGGTCTCGTTATCTACAGGGCAAACAAAGCAGATTGGAATTGTGACCTCTACCACAGGTGAGATCATTCTTACATTCATGAATCAATTCATTGATACAGCCATGGATTTTGGGTTTCAGACGATTATCTATACATCCCGTGGAGATCCGGAGATTGAATTGCAGGCTTTCGAAGATCTGCGTAGTAAACGAGTCGATGGGCTAGTTATTATTGCTTGTGTTAATGATCCTCGGAAATTAAAAGCTTATATGGAGTATGGGCCCATTGTCTCTTGGCAGCGAATGGGGAATGACGAGATTCCATCTGTTGCGATGGATCAGGCAGAGGGGTATAAGTTAGCTCTGGAGCATCTGGTATCAAGAGGATACACCCGAATTGCGAATGCATTTGGCAGGGCTGAGAGTTTGAATACCCAGAGCCGACGTGAAGCCTATGAATCTTTCATGAAGAGCAGAGGGTTGCATGTGTGGACTGAAGCGTATCAATATTCCGTATTCAGCTCCTCCGATGGCGAAGAAGCGATGCGAAGAATGGCTGAGGGGCCAGAACTTCCACAGGCCGTATTATGTTCCAATGATTATGCAGCCATCGGCATTCTTAGTGAAGCACGCAGACGGAATATTCAGGTACCGGAACAACTCGCCATTGTGGGGTTTGATGATATCGAGCTTTCCCGTGTTCTTGGAATCACGACCATACACAATCCGATTGCGGAGCAAGCCACCCAGGCTTTCCATCAATTGTGGGCTGTATTGGGTAAAATGGAGTTGCAGACCGAACAGCTGACATACCAGCTGATTGAGCGTGAGACGACTGGAATCCATAAGACCTGATGTGGGAATCTGGTTTTACGGATTCAATAATTATTCAAATTTGAAGCATCTTCAAATCGGACACATACGTTATACTGAATATGAGCTTCAGAACGACATATCTGTACGGAGATGTGGCGTGAGATTTTTGTATCATGTTACAAGTTACATATTTCACAAACGATTAGCAGGAAAGGTGAGAATGGACTTTATGAAGACAGTGACAGGCCGATTCAGAATTGCGGGCATATGGGAGGGCGTATCCTTACTTCTGTTGATTTTTATTGCTATGCCTCTGAAATATTTTGCAGATATCTCTTCCGCTGTAGCCGTAATGGGCATGATTCATGGTATTTTATTTCCTTTGTACCTTATTGCCCTAGTGCATTTGGCTCTGGTCAAAAAGTGGAAGATAACACGCTGGTTAATGGGTGGACTCGCCGGTCTACTGCCGTTTGGTACTTTTGTATTCGAATCTTATCTTCGGAAGAGAGATTGGAAATAAAAATCAATAAGAATAAATGAAAGCAGGCGACTAATTCAGATGTTATCCGAATTGTCGCCTGTTACTTTCTGTACAAGTACTACTTTACAGTGCCTTGCTGACGATCGGACAATAAGCTGACTCCAATATCGCCAGAGGCATTCGACACAGGCGTATACGCCGAGAAGGAAGTAACAACAACCAGGGCAGTGAACAGAAAAATAAATGATTTTTTCATACAATAACCTCTTTCATATGGGGATATATTCCATTTGATTCTAACGCACATAGGCTATACTTGAAAAGAAAAAGTTTAAATGAGCAAGCTATTGAATGACTGAAAGGGTGGAGCTTCTATGAAAGATATTCATGAGTTAACATCCATAGAAATGGTTGAAGAAACTATTCAACAACATGAATTGTTTTTTTTGTATGTATCTCGTCCAGAGTGCAGTGTATGTCACGCTTTACTCCCCAAGATCAGGGCGTTGCTTGAACCTTATCCATCAATATACCTCGGTCACATTAATGCTAACGACGTGGAAGAGGTTGCATCCAAGTTTCTTATTTTTACCGTTCCAACAATGATCATGCTTGTGGAGCAGAAGGAATATATTCGAGCGGATCGTTTTGTTCGCTTGGAACGTCTGGAAGAGCAGTTGCAACAGATTCACTCCATGTATATCCAAGATGAGGAATAGAGAGCTAAAGCTTCATGAACGGCGGCTCATATATGAGCCGTTTTTTTGCGCCCGCAGTGGCATATAGCTATGAATAAAGTACATGATGCCTGAACTCACAAATTAAAGTGTTGCCATGAAAACGGTTTTATGATAATTTAAACATTATAAAAACGTTTTTATAGTAAAGGAACAAAACTTATGGCAAAGATAACGATTAAAGATGTAGCAAGGGAAGCGGGCGTATCCATATCTACGGTCTCCAACGCTTTGAATGGTGTGGATGTCTTGAACCCGGAGACAAAATCACATGTTCTTAAGGTGGCAGAACGTTTAAACTATGTGCCCAATCTGAATGGCAAGCTGTTGAAGTCCGGTCAAACCAAAATGCTTGGTTTTTTCACTACAAGTGTATCGGGTCCGTATTTCTATAAGCTGGTTGAGTCAATGTCTCGTGAATGTGATCGTCTTGGGTATGGTTTGAATGTATTTGTGACCAAGGATAAACACGTTATTATGAGTAATATTCTGGGTCGGCGGGTGGATGGTGTCATTATCTACGAAGAGCTTCGGATCGATGAGCAAGATATTATCGCCATGGAGAAAGACAAGATCAAGGCGGTTTTTCTGGATCGGGTCTATCAGAGTGATATGATGGGAAGTGTCATTTTTGACTCCTACGTGGCGGCTTATGAAGCTACCAAGTATTTAATTGGGCTGGGGCACAAGAAAATTGCTTATATTTCTGGCGTGGACACAATGTTTGACAGTGTGCAGCGTAGAGATGGCTATCTGGCTGCCTTGCGTGAATACCAGCTTCCAATCGATGAAGATTACATTATTCAAGGGTATTTTGAGGAGGAGAGCACGTATAGTGCGATAAAATCTTTTCTTCATTTACACCCCGGCAAGCGGCCTGATGCATTTCTTGCAGGGAATGACTTGAGTGCAATTGGCTGTATGCATGCGTTGAAGTCTGAGGGCTTTGAAGTGCCTAAAGATGTTAGTGTCGTGGGTTTCGATGATATTGATATCGCACAGTATTTTTCCCCACCACTCACAACGGTAAGAAATCAAATTGCAAGACAGGGTATCCTGGCCATCAATCAACTGGTGGGTATGATTAAGGAGAAAGAACAAGGGGCTGCGCAAAAATTGGCGGGTGAGCTGGTGGTTAGAGGTTCAAGCCATGTGAAGATCGACCGGAAAGACTACCGTACATAAGTTGACTCAGCTTCTTCTCCGGTCTTTTTTTACATAAATATAAACAAAGGGGTTTTTTATGTCGAAAAATAAAAACGTTTTTATAAACATGCATGATGGAGGGGAGTAAAAGAACGTGGATAAATTAGCCGTAGAGACATCAACCGGTAAAAATGCGATCAGTCCCAATGGGAAGAAACCCATCGGACAACGGATTAAAGAATTCATAGTCGATTATCGGAGACAATGGGAGATTCAATCGATGATTATCCCTGGCATTATCTTTATGATTATTTTCTGTTATATTCCGATTTACGGTTTGACAATTGCCTTCAAAAATTACACGGTCATTGATACGCTGGCTACCGCTCCTTGGGTGGGGCTGGATAATTTCAGAATCATTTTGTCAGACAAATACTTCTGGGATGCAGTCGTGAATACGCTGGGGATCAGTTTTTTGAAATTAGGTATCGGGTTTGTCATTCCGATCATTCTCGCGATCATGATTTACGAGTTAAACAGCGGACGCTTCAAGAAGTTTGTGCAAACGGTTTCATATTTACCTCACTTTTTGTCCTGGATTGTACTTGGGGGAATGCTGATCACCTGGTTTTCAACAACGGGCTTATTTAATCAGTTGTTACTTAGCCTGGGAGTGATCTCGCAACCGCAGAATATCTTGCTGGATGCAGGCAAGTATTGGTGGATTGCTACGTTATCGGATATTTGGAAAGAAGCAGGTTGGGGAACAATTCTGTATCTGGCAATCATGGCAAAGATTGACCCAACGTATTATGAAGCTGCCAAAATCGATGGTGCAAGCCGTCTCAGACAGATCTGGAATATCACATTGCCTAACATGAAATCAATCATCAGCTTAAATCTGATTCTAACTGTAAGCGGTTTATTGGGATCGAATCTGGATCAAACGCTGGTTCTCATGAACTCCCAGAACCGTGACAAAGCGGAAGTTATCAATTCGTACGTCTATCGTATGGGGATGTCTCAGGGTGACTTTTCATATGCAACGGCAGTTGGCTTGGGTGTCTCAATCATCTCTGTCATTTTACTCGTCACGGCAAACAAAATCACAAGCAAATTAAACGATAATCAATCTGTGTTGTAGAAGGAGGCACCCTGCATGAATGGAAAGGTGGCAAAAGAAGATCTCGATAGTCGGATCTTTGATACGTTAAATATGATTTTGCTAATCATCTGTACGATCGTTATTCTGGTTCCGCTCTGGAATGTCATCATCTCTTCCTTTAGTTCAGGCAAGGCACTGGCGGAAGGTGGATTCATCTTCTGGTCACCGGAATTCTCGCTGGAGAATTACAGAGCTGTATTCAATGATCAGGGCATCTGGCAGGCCTTCTTCATATCGGTTTCCAAAACAACGATTGGCGTTGTTACACATGTGTTCTTCTGCGCCATGGTTGGTTACGGTCTGAGCAAAAAGTACATAAGAGGCCGTAAATTATACGTTGCCATGGGTGTTATTACAATGTTCTTCTCGGGCGGTATGATCCCGACATATCTGTTAATTAAATCACTTGGCTTGCTTAACAGCTTCTGGGTGTACATTATTCCGGCGTTATTCAGTTTCTATGATGTCGTGATTCTGATGAATTTCTTCCGGAATGTCCCGGATTCTCTGGAAGAATCGGCCAAGATTGATGGCGCAGGGGATTGGCATATTTTCCTGAAAATCTTCATTCCACTCTCCATGCCTGCCATGGCTACAATTGCGCTATTTAATGGGGTGGGGCAATGGAACGACTTCATGACAACCAAGTTATACATTACCGATCAGTCACTGTATCCACTTCAGATGATGTTGTATGAGATTATCGTTCAGTCCCAGACCCAATCCATGCAAAATGTCGGGGGTTCGGCTGTCATTGAAACAACGACCAAAGGCGTGCAGTTGGCCACCATTGTCATTACAACACTCCCTATTGTGCTGATCTATCCCATCGTTCAGAGATACTTTATCTCGGGAATGATGCTGGGTGCGGTCAAGGAATAAGAGCAACAAACACCCCATTTTGAGGAGGAACAAAAATATGTTGAAGTTGAACAAGGCATCAGGCAAAAAAGGGATTAAATTGCTCGCAACACTGCTTACAGCCGTACTTATGATTACAGGTTGCAGCGGTGGATCTGGGGGCTCCAGTGAAGGAAACTGGGTATCCATTGAAGATCGTTATACGGTCGACCCGGAAAAGCCAGCTTGGCAGTTGGATAAAAAGGAAGAGGCTACCGACCTGACATGGTACGTCAATGCGGACTGGTGGAACACTGATTTTGGCAAGGACATTGTTACCAAGAAAATCAAAGAGGATCTGAACATCAATATTAAATTCATCACGGGTGATGATACCAAGTTAAACACCTTTTTCGCCGGTGGAGATATGCCTGACTTGCTGACCGTATTTGATTCCAATTCTCCTGTGGTACAAAAAGCTGCAACCTGGGCAATGCCGCTAAACGATCTGGCAGAAAAATATGATCCTTACTTCAATAAAGTTGCGGCTGCCGATACATTGAACTGGTTCCAATTGGCGGATGGCAAAACCTATGGTTACCCAAACTATTCTAATACACAGGAGGATTATGATAGCGGTAACATTCCTGCCAAAACGGCATTTATCATTCGTAAAGATGTGTACGAAGCTTTGGGTAGTCCGGTCATTGGAACGCCAGAAGAATTCCAGAATGTGATGAAACGAATTAAGCAAGAGTTCCCTGCGCTGATTCCATTCGGCTTTAATGCCGTAGGAGAAGGAACGGGTTCACTCGGAGATACGTTGCAAGACTTCATTGGTGTTCCGCTTGAGAACGAGAATGGAGAATTCTATGATCGTAATCTGGATGAAGATTACCTCACGTGGTTGAAAACATTGAACACCGTGTATAGAGAAGGCAATATCAGTGATGACAGTTTTGCGGATGATGGTACGGCTTTTGAAGAGAAAGTGAAATCGGGTAAATATGCAACGATGCTGCTCGACGGTACACCTCAACAAGGAGGAAACCTGCAAATCTACATGAGTGCCAATCCAGGCAAAGAATATGTTGCTATCGATGGACCGCAGAGCACCAAAGGCAATGCACCAACATTGAATCAATCCGGAATAACCGGGTGGATGATCAATTTCATTTCCAAGGACTGTAAAGATCCGGCCAAGGCCATTCAGATATTCACATACTTGCTGAGTGAAGAAGGACAGACGCTTATGAATTACGGGATCGAGGGGGAAACCTACCAAACCAAAGCTGACGGTAGTGTAGAATTGCTGCCAGCAGTGAAAGACCTGCAACTCAATAACGCGGATCAATTCAAAAAGGATTATCGGATGGGTGAATTTATGTTCTTCGGTCATGACCGTCACAAAGCACTCAGTGCAGATGCTTTTCCGGAAGCGATTAAACAGATGCAGGAGTGGGGTAAAGGCAAGCTAAAACCACACTTCATTCTGGAGAATATTAGCCCGGATCAAGGTACACCTGAAGCTCGTGCGTTGTCAGCAATCAATACGAAGTGGAATACAACATTGGTCAGTATGGTACGTTCCAAGGATGATGCCTCGTATGACAATGCACTGGCTTCTTACAAGTCATTTTTAGGTGAGAACCGTTGGGAAGAGATTGTGAAGGTACGCAGTGAAAAGATGAAACTGAACAAAGAGAAACTAGGCACTCAATAATAGAAATACAAAGGAGAATCCTATGACTACATTCAAAATGTACAAATCCACGGGTGAAGAAGAGTTATTCGTATCTCTATCCCAGGAGCAATTGAAACCACTGGATACTGATAAGGAGACAACGACGATCCATCTGGATGATCAGCTAACGTATCAGGAGATGGACGGATTTGGCGCTTCTTTTACCGATTCATCTGCCTATTTGATCAACCAAATCTTGAGTGAGGAGCAGCGTGATGAGGTCATGACCCGGCTTTTCCATCCGGAGAAAGGGATTGGGCTGTCGGTCATCCGTAATCCGATGGGCGCTTCGGACTATGCGAGAACGATATACAGTTACAACGATATGCCAGAACAGCAGACAGACCCGGAATTAACCCAATTCAGCATTGCACATGATGAAGGGGACGTTATTCCTTTAACGCAAAAGGCGTTGGCATTGAATCCTGAACTGAAGCTGTTTGCTTCACCATGGAGTGCACCGGGATGGATGAAAACGAGCGGCTCAATGATCACCGGACAGTTGAAGGCTGAATGGTATCCCGTTTATGCTGAATATTTTGTGAAATACATTCAAGCTTATACAGAGCATGGATTACCGATACATGCCATCACACCACAGAATGAGGCGCTCTATGAACCCGGGCACTATCCTGGTATGTTGATGCCAGCCGAGGCCCAAGCAGATTTTATCAAAAACCATCTTAAACCAGCCTTTGTGCAAAACGATATTCAAACCAAAATTCTCTGTTACGATCACAACTGGGACCAACCAGACTATCCTTTGACGGTACTGGAACAAGCGGGAAAGGAAGTTGACGGAGTGGCCTGGCACTGGTACGGGGGCGATGCTTCTGCTCAAACGAAGGTTTATGAAGCATTTGCTGGGAAAGAAGTGCATTTCACTGAAGGTTCGGGTGGAGAGTGGATTCCGCCATTTGAGCAAGCCTTCTCTAATGTGATGCGAACGGGAATTCAGATTCTTCGCAATTACAGCAAGTCTTTTGTACTTTGGAATATGGCATTAGATGAGAATAATGGGCCTACGGTTCCTGGATTTGGCCGCAGTACATGTCGTGGGATCGTACAGGTGAATCAGCAAACAAAAGAACTTACGTATACACTTGATTATTATGCTCTGGCACATTTCAGTGCTGTGATTCGTCCGAAGGCTGTTCGGATCGAATCAACATCCAGTGATGATGGAATTTGTTCTGTGGCTTTTAAAAATGCCGATGGTTCCGTAGCTTTAATCCTCTTCAATGATGGGGAGCAGACGGGCAACGTACAGGTTAAGCTGCGGGACGATGTATTGATGCAGTTCCAGCTGGAAAGCAAGAGTGTCTTGTCCGTATTGATCACAGATGTATAAATGAATTGAGTTATACTAGGCTTCATCAAAATCAAGAAACCAAAAGAGAAGCGATATCCGGAGTGTATACGGATATCGCTTCTTTTGCTGACAAATGTTTGTGGATGGATCACATTATAAAGGTTGAATGGCAAGGTTAGGTGTGCCACTACTCTCATCAACGAACAGAATATATTGGTTGCCAGCGGTCCCTGTTAAGACCAGTCCGGGTTGACCTGCAACACCAGGATTGTAATACCTGAGCTGTTGTACAATCGGTAGAGATACTGGAAGAGTTGGCTGATTAAGTGCCATTAATTGTGTAGTGGCCTTGACGCTGTCTCCAGCTTCAATAACACCGCCTACACCCAAATTATTAACAATAGAGGAGCTGGCGTTGATTTGCAGGCTGCCTGCTATGGTCTGACTGCCATTGACCTGTAGATCGACACCGACGGTTTGATTACCGTTAACTTGCAGATTTTGATTTATCGTCTGATTGCCGGTGACAAGGATACTATCAAATGTTGGCAAAGATATCATCTCCTATACAGTTATTCATATATTCTATGAGGACAAGATCTGGTATGACCCGGGTGGCCACACATTATATGTCTGGGATAAAGCCCCTTTTGCAAAAGAGAGTCAGCGAAAAGCTCAATACAAGAAACCACCCCACTATTTCGTGCATATTGTAGGCAGAGAATGTTTTCGCATGGAACAGGAGGGTTTGTTATCCGAAAGAAGTCAAGAACGCAGGTTAAGTCCACGAAAAAGAAACGTTCAGTTCATGATGCGAACCGGTTATTCCTGAGACAGATGAATGTGGTTCTGAACAGGAAACTCAAATCCATGCGTAAACATATGGAAGTACAGCAATTGGAACTGAATCAGCAATGGCTGAACATGATGCAGGTGGGAAGCATACCTGCCCGAGAAGTGCCAAAAGTGATCTATAAGGAGTTAAATGTACTTCTTATTACTCCTTGTAATGACCGAGAAATGTCATCACATTGCGTCCTGATTGAACAGAGTCTGAAACATCTCGTGAGAAATGTGAATGAGATTAAATATATCGAATCCGTGTCAGCCTGTTTGTCTTCCTATGAAGTTGACCTGATTATGGTCATCGGAAGCGAAGAAAACTTGCCGGATGAGAATATCACAGCATTAAGGACATCAACCGTGAAGAAGGCCATCTGGTTGTCTGTCGATCAACATGGGAATCAAAGTGAAACTATCCTACCGATTTTTGATCATGTGTTTACACAACATTCAACGCAAATAAGCGATGATCAGCAGCATATGGGAAGCACTGGTAGTCATGAACTGTTCATGCCGCCTGATCCGCATATATTCTGTCCACAAGCTGTTCCCCCGGAGTACGAATCGGATGTTTATATCATCGGGGATGCAGAACCGGATGGCATCGTCACCGCTATTGCCAAATCAGGTCTTATGGATAACAAAAAGGTTCGGGTGGATGGAAAGGGTTGGGCACAAATCGGGGATTTTTATCCTGTTCATACGAATGAAGCTCGCCAGATGTTGTATAACGGAAGCAAACTGGTTATTCATAGTGGAGAATCAATCAAACATTTGATGGAAATTGCCACATGCGGGACGTTTCAGCTCATAGGGCCATCTGTGAATCAGAGTAACGTGGTAGACCTTGGTATCTTCCAACAGTACGCCTCCTGCGAAGAACTCACTCAGAAGTTTGAACATTACTGGCAGAGTGTTGATGCAAGGAGACTGGCGGCAAGCCATGCGTTGGCATACATGAAATATAATCAATCCCATCTACAAAAAACATTGCGACTGCTGGATATCATTTTCATATAGATCATCCCAAAAATCACAGGAGCGTAGGCTGCATCATGTTGCTGCATTGGAGGAGTTCTGATTGAAGGTAATTGCTCTGCATCTGCCCCAATTTCACCGGATTGAGGAGAACGACCGATGGTGGGGGGACGGTTTTACCGAATGGACGAATGTAAAAAAAGCCGCGCCTTTATATTCGGGTCATCATCAGCCTAAGCAGCCATTTCAGGGGAAATATTATGATCTTTCCGATCCAGATGTACGAAAGTGGCAAGCGGAAACGGCTAAACAGCATGGCATTTATGGATTTTGTTATTATCATTATTGGTTCAAAGGCAAACGTTTATTGGAAAAACCGGTTAATGAAATATTGAACAGTGGGGAGCCTGATTTTCCCTTTTGTTTGTCTTGGGCCAATGAGACATGGACAAGAAAATGGGATGGGCAGGAATCCGATATTCTCATGGCCCAGAATTATGGGGATCGAGAGGATTGGGAAGAACATTTTAATTATTTGGTAAAAGTATTTAAGGACAAACGATATATTCGAGTGGGAGGTAAGCCGTTATTTCTGATCTATCGGCCAGCCAGTATTCCTCAATGTGAGGAAATGATTCAGTTTTGGCGTGAATTGGCTTTGAAGCATGGCCTGAAAGGGATCCATTTTGTGCAGACCATTGGTGGATTCCCTACATTTAATCGTCAGGTCTTTGATGCAAGCATGGAATTTGAACCGCATTATACGTTTGCACATGGACATATGAATGGAATCTGGATCCAAATGAACATCAAGGGACAGCAACATATTGCTGTGAATTACGACAAGGTATGGTCCTCAATTCTCGAACGAACACCACACCGTAACGGAGAAATTGTCTATCCAGGTGCTTTTGTCAATTGGGATAATACACCGCGGAGAGGCGTTGACGGACAGAGTACGCTCGGTTCTACTCCAGAGAAGTTTGGGCTGTATCTATCAAGGCAGATGGAGAGAGCAAGGACGCTGTACAAAAGTGAATATCTTTTTGTTAATGCCTGGAATGAGTGGGCGGAAGGGGCATATCTTGAGCCAGATCAAAACTATGGTTACGCTTATTTGAGAGAAATGAAGAAAGTAACTCAGCACGAACTATCGACCAGAAACAAATCTGTAGGAGGGAGTTCCGAATGAGGGAACTCTCTCTGATTTGAGCTTATTTACAGACTAGGTTTCGTTGTCAGTACCGTTTTTTGTTTGCGGTATTCCGTTGGCGTTAGCCCTGTATGCTTTTTGAACTGTCTGGAGAAATAGTACAAATCACTAAAACCGAGATGCTCGGCGATGGCAGTTATTGTGTTCGGGGTGCAGGTCAGCAGTTCCTTGGCCTTATCGATTTTTTTGCCAGTAATATAGAGGATCGGAGGAACACCGATCTGCTGCTTGAAGAATCGAATGAAATAATTCGGATGCATGTAGGCGATCTGGGCCAGATCCTGAACCGAAATATTCTCTTCGATGTTGGAATCAATATAAGCCAGAATGGTGGACAGTTTCTCCATGACAGGAACGTTAATAAAAGAGATCTGATCCAGATCCAGATTCATTAGATAGTGGGATAGTAACTCGGTCAGTTTGCTCTTGGCCATCATATGGGCATAGACTTCATCGGATTTTGCATATGTAAGGATACTGCTGAAGATTCCTTGAATCAACTCAGGTTGATCTATCGTACAGATGTGTGGGAATTTCAGGATTTGGAACAAATTGATTCCCCCAACCTTTGCGCTAAAGTGACACCAATATTTGAGAAAAGGACGGTCATTAATGGCAGAGTAAGACTGTTTGATCCCCTCTGGCATTAAAATAAGCTGATCAGGCGCAGGATAATACTCCTCATCCCCAATTTTGAGCCAACCTTCACCTTCGCATATGAAATAAAACTTGCTGTAATCGGGCGTGTAGTCCAGATCCCGCCAATCCGTATCGCACCGATTGTAATTGACCATGAATAATTCGACTTGGAGATTGGACAGGTAGTTCGTAAGCAAAGTTTGGTGATTCATACTTTTCATCTCCATACAAGGTTATTATTGTCCATCTAAAAGTTAGTGTTCTGCATGTCTATCCTTCGGCCGTAGCACTACAATACAACTACAGACAATAACAGAAGGGATGAGAACATCTCATGGACAAAAACGAATATTTGCAACAGATTGAAGCAACGATTGAGAGTGGTAAATTCAAGGACAACTGGAGTTCGCTTAGCGCCTTCCAAGTTCCTGAATGGTACCCAAAAGCGAAATTCGGCATATTCATTCACTGGGGGCTATATTCTGTACCGGCCTATGATAGCGAATGGTATTCGCGAAATATGTACATACAAGGCACCAAAGCTTATGAACATCACCTCGAGGTGTATGGACCTCATAAGGACTTTGGATATAAAGACTTCATTCCGATGTTTCGTGCAGAGAAGTTCGATGCAGACGAATGGGCAACGTTATTCAAACAGGCTGGAGCCAGATATGTTATGCCTGTGGCTGAGCACCATGATGGTTTTCAGATGTACAAAAGCTCTATCTCTCACTATAACACATATGAAATGGGCCCCAAACGGGATCTTCTGGGCGAGATGAAGGTTGCATACGAGAAGCAGGGGCTGACCTTATGTGTGTCGTCTCACCGCGCCGAGCACTGGTTCTTCATGTCTCACGGGAAGGAGTTTGATTCAGATATTAAGGAACCCCTGGAGCGTGGGGATTTCTATTGGCCTGCCATGCCTGAACCCAAGGATCACTTCGACTTGTATGACTCACCTCCAACCGAGGAGTATCTGGAGGACTGGTTGATTCGCTGCTGTGAACTGGTCGATCAATACCAGCCAAAGGTCTTTTATTTCGATTGGTGGATTCAAACGGTTGCGTTCAAACCCTATCTTAAAAAATTTGCTGCCTATTATTATAACAAAGGCGAAGAATGGGGCGTGCCTGTAGCTATCAATTATAAACATGAGGCCTACATGTTTGGTAGTGCCGTTCCGGATGTGGAGCGGGGACAGTTCGCTGAGCTTAAGCCCTATTTTTGGCAAACGGATACAGCTGTCGCTAAAAACTCATGGTGTTACACGGAAAATAATAACTATAAAACGGCTGAGGAGATCATTCGGGATCTTGTCGATATTGTAAGCAAAAACGGAAATTTGCTGCTGAACATTGGACCCAAAGCAGACGGCAGTATACCGGATGAAGATCGGGACATTTTGCTGAGCATTGGCAAGTGGCTGGAAGTGAATGGGGAAGCGATCTATGACACGTCATTCTGGCGCACGTTTGGCGAGGGTCCGACAGAGGTGAAGGAAGGGCAATTCACCGATGGGGATACGAAGATATTTACGAGTGAAGATATACGGTTTACGTTAAAAGATAGCAGTCTTTATGCCACGGTTCTTGCCTATCCAGATAACGGGGTGATTCACATTAAATCCCTGAAGAAAGATTCTCATCATTATCAAGGCGTTATTCAAGACATTCAGGTACTTGGTTACGAGGAAAAACCGCAATGGGAGAGAACAGCTGACGCACTGACGATCACAACGACAACTGTGAAAAGTAATGCGCCTATTGTTTTCAAAATTAAATTGGACTAATCTACAAAGATAAATTAAATACTGTAAATATAAAAAGGGCGCATCCAGGAGTATTGTACTCATCGGATAGCGCTCTTTTGGTTGCTTCACCTTTTCAGCAATAATCTATATCCTGCAATGAATTATACTCGTTTTCGGGTTCGAGCTGTTGATGGGCGAGACTTGGTACCTCGTTTTTTGATTAATCGATGTGTCTTCCGTTTGCGCTTAACTTCACTATGCGGGATGTAACGGGAAATTTTCTTATTATTAGGTTGCGATACTGATGGAGGTGTAGGCAATTCACATAATTCCTCCGGTAAGTTCTTCATCGCTGTGTAGCTGATGGGCAAGATATTCAACGCCTGCATTGTTCGGGGAATTTCCGCATTCATGAACACGGAAAGTTCGCGTTCCCGAATATCCGTCCATTCTGAAATTCCACGCAGAACGTCGTCTACATAGCCAGGGTGACATACAATCTCGGTGATTCCCTCAGGTAGAGAAACCAAATGATGAAGCAGTCGCTGTAAACCCTCGTTGTCTCCATAAGTATCCAACAGAATCGTCCCGGTCATTCGGGGTGTGGGCCCATTGGGGATGGAATGAACGATCTGAGATCTACGAAGAGGAACGTTCTCCCGAATGGCTTTCTCCACCATAATCTGATATATCGTGGGATCGTTCTGATGTAACAAGTGATGTGAATCCAAATGTGCAGGATATCGGGAGGTTGCTATGAACCGATTCCATTGTGCATTAAGTTCTTTGGTAATATCAGCGGGATCTCGTACTAATGCACTATTCCCGTTATGAAAAGAACCATCAGGGTTCACTAGAGTAGGTATGCTACCCGGATCGGAAACAGGGTACCCATAAGTGAGATTGAAATGTAAACCGATTCCAAGTTCCGGTAGTGACCGGGCAGAACACACTGCATGCTCGAAGCCTGGCATATTGACCATCATCGAAGTGCTCGTAATTCCCCCTGCTTGATAGGCTTTTATAATCCCCTCGTTAATGGCAGGCGAGAGTCCGAAGTCGTCCGCATTAATAATGACTTGCCTGCTCATGTCCGTTACTCCCCTTCCCTGAATTGAGAACCAATCGAATATCATCTCCCCAATATATTAAAGGGACCAAGGGACGGACCGTTCATTCGCACAGGTCTGCTAAAAATCTTACTCCTATCGAAACAACATTCCTGGACGTTGCCAGTACGTCAAATAGCCTGAACAACACAAGGTAAGTGGATGTATGTCCACTCGTGAATAGAAATATTCGGGTAAGAATGCGAATACAATTACATGAAAAAATAATCACGAAATTCGTTGTGGCTAATATACTGTTTAGATCAAACCAGTGATGTTCGCCTGTAATGGAATGATTGAGACTCACTAAGGAGGATCTGCAAAAAAGATGAAACCAAAGAAACGCATTAGATATGGATGGAGCGGATTTAAGAAAAAAAAAGCTGAGGACTGTGACCATCCCCAAGAGCAGCACAAAGAACACCATCACGAGCACCATCATAACCACCACAATCATCACCACAATAACCACCATCATAAGTGTTTTGATAAAGAAGCCGAATTGCTTCTCAAATTAATTGGTGAGTTGAAGGGAGCAATTGTACAGGTTTTTGCGAATCCCTCGCCTCACAATGTTTCACTTCTGATTGAGGTACTGCGTAAATTACTGGCTCTGGTTCATCATTCGGATTTGAAAAAGGGAACCAAGGCAGATCTCGAAGCGATCTTGGAGCTTACCATTGTATCTGCAGAGGCCGTTCCATTTTCTCCGATCAGTGTGGGAACCAATTTACAGCAATTGCTGGATGTGCTCCTATCTGTCATTTTACAGGGGAATATCGATTCGACTGAGAAAGATCAACTGGTCATTTTGATCCGGGCGACGGAATTGGCTATCACAACAGGGCTTAGAAACATAGGGAGTCAAGGTCCGGCAGGACCTGCAGGACCAGCGGGTCCTCAGGGCGTACCTGGTCCACAAGGCCCGGCTGGCGCTGCTGGTTCTCAGGGTGGTGTAGGTCCAGCTGGTACACCGGGAGCTGCTGGTGCCCAGGGACCAGCAGGTGCGACAGGTGTTACTGGCGCAACAGGAGCGACAGGCGTAACGGGGAGCACAGGAGCCGTTGGGGCAGCGGGCGTTACAGGAGCAACGGGCGATCCGGGTTTAACTGGAGCCACCGGAGCCGTAGGGAATACGGGTGCAGCTGGACTTGCGGGAGTCACCGGGGCTACCGGGGCAACGGGTGACCCTGGTTTGGCTGGAGCGACGGGTGTGACAGGGGCCGGAGCTACTGGTGTGACAGGAACGACAGGTCTCACAGGTGTGACAGGAACGACAGGTCTCACGGGTGTGACAGGAACGACAGGTCTCACGGGTGTGACAGGAACGACAGGTCTCACGGGTGTGACAGGGGCTACAGGTCTCACGGGTGTGACAGGGGTTACAGGTCTCACGGGTGTTACTGGAGCTACGGGTTCTGGCGCCATTATACCGTTTGCTTCTGGCGGACCTGCCATATTGACAACCATTGCTGGTGGACTGGTAGGAACCACAAGTCTCATTGGTTTCGGAAGCTCGGCAACCGGAGTCAGCATTCTGGGTGGCACGATTGATTTAACGGGGACGATTGTCGGACCACTCATTAACTTTGCGTTCTCTGTCCCACGGGATGGCGTTATAACTTCGATTGCTGCCTATTTCAGTACCACAGCAGCCTTGGCCTTGGTTGGTTCAACGGTGACCATCACTGCGCAATTATTCAGTTCACCTACTCCTGATAATGCATTTACTGCGGTTCCGGGGGCGGTTGTTACATTGGCACCTCCACTCACCGGTATTATTGCATTGGGTAGTATCTCCAATGGCATAACAACCGGATTGACTATACCTGTGACTGCACAGACACGTCTGCTGCTGGTGTTCTCGGCAACGGCAGCCGGACTCACACTTGTGAATACGGTTGTCGGGTATGCAAGTGGCGGCGTGAACATTACATGATGAGATATAAATTTTGAGATGAACGACATGAGAGTTCTCATGTCGTTCTTTTTCTTGATTTGAAATTTTGAGTGTCAGGTCTTGGTTATATAGAACTACTACAAACTATTATTCATCAAAAAGATGCATGAGTACGAAAAATAAGATGAAATACGTAAGCGACATGAGACACATAAAAGCATTAAATAGACTTATTTTCTATATTTTTCAATATAGTGCTTGTGTATATCGAATAATGACTTTATACTATACCAATAAAATCCAATTAAATTCCTAATCGACTATTATATGTAATTAAAACGTTTAACTACTCACTCGAATTATGATCGAAAGTCATATCCACCACTCCTTAGCAAGCGTTCTGCTAACGCTCCAGATTACCCTTCCACATGAATGCTTATAGACATTCACTCTCATTGCATGATTCAAACACCCACACTATTCACTCACATGGTTTAATCCGTTTCATTCAATCTCCTAAACTTCCAAGTAAAAAAACATAGACTGATCTGTTATCTCTTCTGACTCATATTGTTCCCCAACCAGACCTGTAAAGGAGGTGAGGCTTTATGTGAAATCCAGGGTATCTATTTCGTACGCAATAAAGGTTATTTTATCGTTTCATTCTGCAGAGAAGGGCATATGTACCAGACTAAATTAAAAAACCGGGTAAAAGGAGTGGAAAAGTTTGATAAAGATTAATCGGTTACGCAAGCCCATCTCCATGGGGCTCTCGCTTCTCCTTGCATTTTCGATCATTCATCCGGTTTCAGCTGAAAACTCCACATCATCCAAATTGGATATGAAATCTGGACTTGCCAAAGTTACGGAATCCAAAGTAAACGCCAAGTTAACCAAAGAATTTGATGGTAGTGAATATGTGACCTATCTGGTGAAAATGAAGGAACAGGTGGATACAGCAGCAGTCTCCAAACAGGCCCTTGAAAAGGCGACCATCGCCAAACAAACGGCTTCAGCCACAAAGCTGTCCGTTCGTAATTCGGTCGTCAGCTCTCTGCGAGAAACGGCCTCGCGTACACAATATCCATTGGAAACTTATCTGGAAAAGGAAGTTGACCTTGGTAAGGTCAAAGAATATAAAAGCTATTTTATTGTCAATTCACTGGCAGTGACGAGTACCAAAGAAGTCATGGAACAGATTGCGTTGCTGCCTGAGGTGGAGAAGATTCTACCGAATGAGACACGATACTTACAGAAAGCCGAAGTGAGTAAAGAACCGGCGAATGCGGCATCAGGCAAAGATGTTGTCCAAACGCCAACTAAAGACTCTTCAGTCGGAGTCAAAGACAAAGAGCCTGCTGCAAAAGACAAGCTTGCGACAGAAAACGTGGAATGGAACCTGGATTACATCAATGCGCCAGCCGTGTGGGATCGGGGCATCGATGGAACAGGGATTGTTGTTGCCAATCTGGACAGTGGTGTGGATTATACCCACCCGGCGCTTCGCAGCAAATGGCGGGGACTGGATGCTTCGGGCAATATCGTTGATCCCGAACTGAGCTGGTATGATCCGCACAGTAATGCTTCACTTCCTGCGGATGGAGACGGGCATGGTACACACACGATGGGTACGATGGTTGGCTCTGAAGCGGATGGCACCAACCAGATCGGGGTTGCTCCCGGTGCGAAATGGATTGGTGTACGGATATTCAATCCTGAAACAACGGATGCCATTATTCTGGATGGCGGTCAGTGGTTGATCGCTCCGGTCGATGCGGAAGGCAATCTGCATCCTGAACTGGCACCGGATGTCGTCAACAACTCATGGGGCGGAGGCGCAGGATTGGATGAATGGTTCCGACCGATGGTGCAAGCCTGGCGTGATGCTCAGATTTTCCCGGAATTCTCCGCAGGAAATGTGAGACTGGGTAACCCGGGCGGACCTGGTTCTGTTGCTAACCCGGCCAACTATCCTGAAAGTTTTGCTACAGGAGCAACCGATATCAACGGAAATCTGGCTTCGTTCTCCCTGCTGGGCCCATCCCCGTATGGTGAGATCAAACCTGAAGTATCTGCCCCGGGTGTGAATATCCGTTCATCAGTTCCGGGCGGAGTATATGAGGGAGGCTGGAACGGAACGTCCATGGCAGGCCCGCATACAACTGCGCTTGCTGCACTGCTGCTTCAGGCGAATCATTCCCTTACAGTGGATCAGCTGGAGCAGATCATTACAGATACAGCCACGCCGAGAACGGATAGTCAGTATCCGACATCTCCTAATAACGGCTACGGTCACGGCATTATTAATGCCCTTGATGCTGTGGGTTCTGTACTCGAAGGGATCGGCACAGTATCGGGCAGAGTGGTTACGGCCGGAGATGATCTGGAAGAGCCGGTACTGGCACATACCCCTGTTAATTCTGCCTTTACTGGCATCGATATACCATTAACCGCTCATGTGACAGATAACGTCGCGGTAGTCTCCGTTGAGGCTTTTGCCAAAACGACAGGTACCAATCAGTACGTCTATCTGCCGATGAATCGGATTACCGGAGATAACAAAGATGGTACGTACACAGCGACCATTCCGGCTTTTCTCATTGAGCCACAAGGTGTGGAGTATTATATCCGCGTGAATGACTACGGTAACAACGGATTCGAAAGTCAGGTATATAAAGTGGCTGTCTCCAATGGTGTTCAGCCAGGATATCTTCAGGATTTTGAAGAAGATCAGCTGGGCTTCACGACTGGTGGAACCGGAAGTACCTGGGTATGGGGAGCACCAAGTAGTGGTCCTGGAAGTGCATACTCCGGTGACAAGGTGATTGCAACCAATCTGCAAGGAACTTATGTGGCGAATAGCAATGCATATCTGCTTGCGCCGCCTATTGATCTAACCGAGAGTCCAGAAGGGGCATTATTATCCTTCAAGCACTGGTATGACCTGGAGAATAACATCGACTTCGGCAAGGTATACATCGCTTCCGAGGATAGCGATTATGTGTTCGAAGAGCTGTTAACCTTCACGGGTACAGGTGGCAATTGGAAGACACAATATGTGGATCTTCGCGAATACGCGGGCCAGCAGGTGTTCATCAAATTCAATCTGACGAGCGATAATTCATTGCAAAAGGCTGGCTGGTACATTGATGATTTCGCTGTAGAAGAACTGGATGAGATTGCTCCGGGCGCTCCTGCCGGATTGTCTGCGACGGCCGATATTCTTGGTAATGTAGCCTTGAGCTGGACGGGTCCGAGCGATGAGGATCTCGAATCCTATGTGGTATATCGCTCCACAACCGCAGGTGCAGGTTATGAATCCATTGGAACTGCAACAGGAACAACGTTTACAGATACGGCTACGGTGACAGATTCGACGTATTACTATACCGTTGCCGCACTTGATTATAGTGGCAATGAAAGTGACAAATCGAACGAGGTCTCCATTACAGTAGAAGTGCCTCAGGATATCTACATTGATCATTTCGATGGCAGTGATGACAATGGCTGGACTCATTCAGGAACCAAAGATGAGTGGGAACGCGGTATTCCGGTAACGGGACCTGCCAGCGCGGTTTCTCCACCGAATGTCTGGGCGACTGATCTCGACAATACGTACGAGAGTGGTTCCAACTATTCACTCGTATCTCCGGTCATTGATTTGACGGATGTGTCCGAAGGAACACTCACGTTTAATCATTGGTACGAGATTGAGAGTGGATATGACTACGGGTATGTGGAAGTCACCAAGGATGGTGGAACCACATGGTCAGAACTGGGCAAATTCTCACATAGTACAAACGGTAAACAATGGACACCTGTATTTTATGATCTGGATGCACTTACCGGTAACGAAGTTCAATTCCGGTTCCGACTGACCTCAGATAACAGTGTTGTGAAGACAGGGTGGTTTATTGATGATTTCCGTGTACTGGGAGTTGCTGCGGAGACGGTAACGGAGGACAGTGCGGTTGTGCTTAACAATGACAAACCAAAACCGTCCTATGATAATCCATGGTACAAAATTTCGCGGACAGACAAAGCGGAATTTAACAAAACGAAACAGCAACAACCGGAAGTCGAAAAACCAGAAACAGGTTCGGTTAATCCACAAAGCTTGCCTGCAAGTGCAACGGTTACCGTACTGGAGACCGGACGTTCGGTGAAGACAGATTCAGCTACAGGCAAGTACAGCTTCACACATGTAGCAGGTGATTACACGTTAAAAGCTGAGGCGTATGGCTATTATCCTCGAACTCAGCAGGTAACGATCACCGATGGCAATGGAGCCAAAGCCAACTTTAATCTGGAGGCAATCCCGCATGGACAGATTGAAGGTGTAGTAACGGATGAGCGGACAGGTCAACCACTGGCTGATGCTTCCGTTCTCGTGGTCGAAGATGCCAATGTAGGTGAAGTTCGCACAGGTTCAGATGGCAGCTTCGTTATTCAGGTATTAGAAGGAAGCTACACTCTATCCATCCGGGCGGCTGATTATTACAGTAAAACCGTAACTGTGACTGTACCTGGTAATGGTACGGCTGAGGCAAATGTTGCTTTGAAACCGTTCATCGGTTTCCCTGGGGAAATTGCTTATGATGATGGATCAGCAGAGAACGCACGAGCTTTTAACGCTGCGGATAACGCTTGGGCAGTTCGAATGACACCAGAGCTGGAGACCGCTCAACTGACAGGTGCATCGTTCCGATTCTGGAACACCGAGTGGCCTGTGCCTGGAGGTACAACGTTCCAATATGCCGTATATGATGCATCGGGTGCGGGTGGAGCTCCAGGACGACAGCTGGCTGGACCATTCGACGGTACTGCACTTCGTAACGATCAATGGACAACCGTTGAATTCCCAGAACCGGTCATTGTAACGGGTGACTTCTATATCGTGTATGTACAAAGCGTAGCCGGAACAAGTGCTCCGGGACTCGCTACCGATGAGAATGGTACGAATGCTGGTCGAAGCTGGCAGCGTGTAAGCGGAGCATGGAGTACTTCACCGGTAGAAGAAGGC
Source organism: Paenibacillus xylanexedens (assembly GCF_001908275.1). Classification (NCBI taxonomy): domain Bacteria; kingdom Bacillati; phylum Bacillota; class Bacilli; order Caryophanales; family Paenibacillaceae; genus Paenibacillus; species Paenibacillus xylanexedens. Next base: position 3,978,506 of record NZ_CP018620.1, read on the forward strand.
AATTACATGATTCGTGCAGTCGTGAGATATCCGGTAAATGCACCTGTGCTCACAGTACCTGCAAACACGTATACGAATCAATCGACCTTCACTGTGTCGGGAACGTCTCCGGCATCTGGAGCTCAGATCAAGATCTACAACGGCAAGGATCTGGCTGGCACCACAACGGTGGCAAATGGGAAGTTCTCATACGGTGTGAAGCTCCGTTCTGGCATTAATGCGATTACTGCGGAGGCAGTGGTAGACGGTAAAACAACGGACCGTTCACTCCCCGTAGTCATTATTCTGGATCAGACCAAACCACAATTGACGATTCTCACGCCAGCTCAAGGGGATCGCATCAATGCAGAAGTGGTTCACGTAACGGGTAATGTCGTGGAACAATTCCTCGATAAGGTAACCGTTAACGGACAAACCGTACAAGTGGGTAAAGACAGAAGTTTCAGTCACCGTGTATTGGTCAATGAAGGCGAGAACACAATAACCGTTACAGCAACCGATATCGCTGGTAACAAAACAACCGTAACCCGCACCGTCTATGTGGAAACGGCGTTGCCAGAACTTACGAATATTACTCCGGCTGAAGATGTTCGAATCACATCAGGGGAGAGTGTTACCGTTTCATTTGACAGTAAACCTGGTCTGCAAGCATCTTTCCGTATTCAGTTACCTTTGAATCTGAATGCCCAAGGGGCAGGAGAGATTCCATTGGTGGAGACTGAACCTGGTCGTTACACGGGTACGTACACAACACCTTCATCCCTTGTTCTGGATGGTGGAGTCATTGTGATTCGCGCTCAGGATGCAGCAGGCAACAAAGTAGAGGCTGAAGCAGCTGGACGATTGTTCGTCAGCGCAGCACAAGAACAATCCGTTCCAGAACCAGATTCGAGCCCTGAAGAGACTGAAACAGAAGTAGGTCCACCGTCCGCTGAGAGTCTGCAACCTTAATTATGCAAAGTATGACTTGGACGATAACTGCATTTTGACCATCTAAGCAAGAAGCCGATAAGCCAAGGTATCAGGGCTTGTCGGCTTTTTGTTGTCTTGATTCACATCTGACGCCTAAGATTACTCGGCTATGGTTATTTACACCAAATAAATTTAATAATAAACTTTTGGAAATGAAGCATCCATTGGAATGCTTTTTATTTTGCTCTCACATGTCAGCAGGTGAGTTGTCTCCTTTCTTCACATTAATGATATAACATGATATATTAGGATGTAGAACATGAGAAGTATGGGTATTTATGGAGGTGTTTGTATTGGGGAAAGACTCGGCATCCAAGCCGATGTATGAACAGATCTTTGAATCCTTGCGCGAACGGATACAGCTTCATCAATACCAAGTGGGTGAGCGTGTACCTTCGGAGAAGGAATTATGTGATGAATTCGGAGTTAGCCGGATTACCACTAAAAAAGCACTTGAGATGCTGGCGAGTGAACAATTAATTGTTCGTCAGCCGGGACGGGGTTCTTTTGTTGCCGACACAGCAGAAATGTTACAAGAAAGATCTAACAGACCTGCTCCGCGTGCTACGATCAAAGATCCAGAAAAGAAGCTGCTCATTGGGCTGGTCATCACTAACTTCAGCGATATGTATGGTACAGAACTGTTATATGGGATGGAAGAAGCTTCGCGAGAGCATGATTGTTTTCTCGTACTTAGACGCTCCTTCGGGATTCCCGAGCAGGAGGAACAGAGCATTCAGGAACTGCTGGAACTGGGTGTGGATGGATTGATTATTTTCCCGGCACAGGGTGAATATTTCAGCGATGAGATTCTTAAACTGGTCGTTAACAAATTCCCCTTTGTCCTGATTGACCGGTACTTGAAAGGAATTCCGGCTTCATCTGTCAGTACGGATAATGTAGGCGCGGCGCGAGAAGGGACGAATTATCTGTTCAACCTCGGTCACCGACACATCGCTTTTCTGACGCAGCCTCCGGCGAACACTACACCGATTGAAGAACGAATTGAAGGAATCATTGAGGCTCATAATGATCAAGGAGTTCTGGTGAACAGGGAACTGTGGTTAGAATCTTTTCTTTCGACACTGCCAAGTGTGTTTGATCCTCAAGTCGAGGTCCGTGATGTGGAGACATTGGTGGAACATTTACAGAAATACCCCCAGATTACTGCACTCTTTGCTGCGGAGTATCATATTGCTTTACTTGCAGAACAGGCAGCGGATCGGCTTGGTCTGAGAATTCCAGAAGATATGTCCATCATTTGCTTTGACAGTCCAAACGCTGCCGAAGGAAGCCGTATAACACATATGAGACAAAGCCAGTTTGATATGGGAAAACAGGCATTCGAGATGGTGCTTCAAAGTATGCAGAACAATGAAATGGCAGTGAACAGAGTTATTTTGCCTGCCCGCTTGGTGAAGGGTAAATCAACGAGTATGGTGAAACAAAAGGGTTAATTATAACAACTTAATATTCATTGTGTTCAATCAGGGGCTTCGTGTAAACGAGGTCTCTTTTTTGTGTGGATAAAATGGGGAGAATTTCTTAAAATGGTATATTATTTGGTGATGTTAAATTAAAATAACATGCTAATATACAAATAAATATATTGACATAACATTATATTCGTTTTAGGATGATGAAAGCGGTTAACAAACTGGATTACATAAGGAGGACAACATGCTGACACCCAGAGATGATCAAGAAATTTCTCCCTCGATATACGACATGATTGATCAGGTTAACAAACGTATGCCGGATTATCCGGAACTTAACCAAATGTTCAAAAATTGTTTTACCAATACGATGGCGACCACAATTCAGCGCAAAGAAGATGGAACGACTTTTGTAATTACGGGAGATATCCCTGCCATGTGGTTACGTGATTCTGCTGCTCAGGTCAGACCTTATCTGGTTCTCGCTTCAGAGGATGAAGATATCGCTGACATGATCGCTGGACTGGTTGAACGTCAACTGAATTATATTCTCCTGGACCCTTATGCAAACGCTTTTAATGAGACGGAGAGTGGAAAAGGACATCAGGAAGACCTGACGCAGATGAATGATTGGATCTGGGAACGGAAGTATGAGATCGACTCACTGGCTTATCCAATTCAGCTCAGTTATCTCTTGTGGAAGAACACGGGAAGAACAACTCAATTCAATGATACGTTCCGTAAAGCAGCCGAGATCATCATGCAGTTATGGCAAGTGGAGCAACATCATGAGACGAAATCACCCTACACGTTCCAACGTCTGGATGCTCCCGAGACCGATACGCTCAGCCGAGAGGGGCGAGGTACTGAAACAGCCTACACAGGCATGACCTGGTCGGGATTCCGTCCCAGCGACGATCGTTGTGAATATGGTTATCTGATTCCATCCAATATGTTCGCTGTTGTGGCGCTTCGATATCTTCAGGAAATTGCTGAAGCGGTGTTCGAGGATGAAACGCTGGCAACGAATGCTAAGCAGTTGGAGGAACAGATCAACAAAGGCATTCAGGATTATGGCACCGTTGAACATCCGGAATATGGAACCATATATGCGTACGAAACGGATGGGAAAGGCAATCACAATCTGATGGATGATGCCAATGTGCCGAGCCTGCTGTCTTTACCTTATCTCGGATATGTGGAGGAGAACGACGAGGTGTATCAGAATACACGCCGTTTCATTCTTTCCTCGCACAACCCGTATTTTTATGAGGGAACAGCAGCAGCAGGAATCGGTAGTCCGCATACACCGGAAGGGTACATCTGGCATATCGCTTTATCGATGCAGGGGCTGACTACAGAGGATCGCAATGAAAAACTACGATTGCTTCAGCTCATCCATAAGACGGATGCGGATACCGGACTGACCCATGAAGGTTTTTCGGCCAACAATCCACATGAATATACACGTCCATGGTTTTCATGGTCCAACATGCTCTTTAGTGAACTGATTATGGATTATTGCGGATTCCGCGTACAGAAATAGATAGGGATGCAAGAGATAACCTGCGAGTACATCATAACGTTCGGAGTTCGTTGAATTCCGACAAGAGGAGAGCGAATCATGAGAAAAATATCATTGAAAATGCCGGTAGCAGCAGTTATGACATCCTTGCTCATTCTTACTACAGCCTGTTCGGGCGGAAGCTCAAGCACAGGCACAACCAGTGATGGCAAGAAGGAAGTAACTGTATCGTTCCGTTCTTCAGGATCTGAAGATACACTTACGAAGTTTTTCCAATCAGGCTTGGTGGATCAATTTGAGAAAGAAAACCCGGATATCAAAATCAACATTGCGCCTGTATTGGCAAGTGAGGGTGATTATACGTCCAAAATGGTTTTACAGATGAAATCGCCTGACACGGCGCCAGATGTTATTGCCGAAGATACATCCATCATCAAATCCGATGCTGCTGCGGGATATCTGGAGCCGTTGGATACACAGGTTCAGGGATGGTCCGATTGGGAAGAACACATCATCGACAACCTGAAGGCAGGGGTTACCGGCGAAGACGGCAAGGTGTATGGCGTTCCGGCTACTTCGGATACACGCGGGATCTGGTACAACAAGGAACTGTTCCAACAGGCGGGTCTTGAAGTTCCATTCAAACCTGCAAGCTGGGCAGAAGTACTCGAAGCAGCACGTACCATCAAGCAAAAACTGCCGGGTGTGACACCACTTAATATGATTGTGGGCAAAGCGAACGGTGAAGGAGTTACCATGCAAACGCTGGAAATGCTGCTCTATGGTACGGCGGATACGCTGTATAACGACACGAGCAAAAAATGGGTCGTTAACAGCCCGGGGCTGCTGGATTCTTTCAAATTCATAGATCAAGTGTTTAACACGGATAAAACAGGTCCAACCATGCAGGTTGCCTTGAATGGACAAGCTGGCAGTATTGCCTTCCAGCAACAGTTCCCACAAGACAAACTGGCGATGGCTGTAGATGGTAGCTGGGCAGGTTCGACATGGGCCGAGAACGGTGCTGCTCCAATTGCCAACGTTGAAGAGAAAATAGGCTTTGCACCATTCCCGACACAAAATGGGGAAGAACCTGGAGCAACTACAATGTCTGGAGGATGGGCTTGGTCGGTCCCTGCACAAGCGAAGAACAAGGAAGAAGCATGGAAATTTATCGAGTTTCTCATGAATAAGGAAAATGCGACTGCACGCGTAGTGGCGGAAGGCAGCCTCAGCCCACGTAATGATTCCACAGAAGTGGAAGGTTATACGGATCGTCCATATACCAAAGAAGCACAGGAACTTTTGAATGTGGCCCACTTCCGTCCTGCGAACGATCAATATGCAGCGGTATCCGCACAATTGCAAAGCATTGTTGAGAGCATTGCCTCTGGCAAGCTGACGCCGGAAGAGGGAGTTACGCAATTAAAGGACAACGTATCCCGTTCCCTTGGCGCGGACAGCATCGAAGAGAAATAAGGATATTGATATATTCGGAGGGGGAGGCACAATCTCCCCTTTTTCCGGTTCGAATGGAGAGTGACTTATGAAAAGGAAAGCACCAGGTTCATTTCTGTTTCTAATGCCTTCCGTACTGTTATTACTTGTGTTTTTCATTGTTCCCATCATTCTGACGATCTGTTTTGCCTTTACGAATATGGCTCTGACTGGGGCGGCAGCCAAGAGTTTGGAGTTTGTCGGATTCCAGAATTTCATTAATATGTTCCATGATCCGGACTTCCGGATTAGTGTCTGGCGCACGCTGGTCTTTCTCATCTTCTCCGCAGTGATTGGTCAGGTATTGCTTGGGTTCATTCTGGCTCTTCTAATGAAGGAGAAAAATGTGACCTTCCGCCGGGTCATCGGCATCATCGTCATTGCCGGTTGGGTGACACCCGAGATTGTCGTGGCATTCTGTATGGTCGCCTTTTTCAGTGACAATGGTTCATTGAATCAGATCCTCGGCTGGTTTGGGGCGAATCCAGTCTCCTGGTTGTTCAGTTTCCCTATGGTGAGTGTAATTATCGCAAATATCTGGCACGGCACAGCCTTTTCAATGATGGTCTATCAGTCGGCACTGGATGATATCCCGAAGGAAGTCGAAGAAGCTGCCATTATTGACAGCGCTACCGGGTTCCAGATTGTCAGACACATTACGATTCCAATGGTAAAAGGGTCCATCGTGACTAACATGATGTTGGTTACCCTACAGACACTGGGCGTGTTCACGCTGATCTATACGATGACCGGTGGTGGCCCGGGTACTTCAACACAAACCTTGCCGATCTTCATGTACAACCAGGCCTTTGTGAACTATCAATTTGGATACGGCACAGCCATATCTCTGGTTCTGTTGTTCATCGGTATTATCGCCAGCCTGTTCTACATGCGATCTATGAAAGTGAAAGTGTAACCATGAAGGAGGTTCGATCCCTATGGTCAAACATGGGCTTCAACGCAAAATTCAGTACGGGATTCTAGTTTTTCTAGGGCTCTGTTTTTTATTGCCGCTGCTCTGGATCATTCTGGCTTCATTTGACCCGAACGCGCAACAGGGCATCAAAATGCCCAGTACCTGGACCATTCAAAATTTCAAGGATGTACTCGGGGATTCGAGCAATCTTCGTTCATTCGGTGTAGGCCTGATTCTGTCGGGAGGGCAAGCGATATTGGTTGTTCTGGTATCTGTTCTTGCTGCTTATCCTTTATCTCGTTATGAAATGAGATTCAAAAAAAGCTTCTTGTTATCCATTCTGTTCATGACAGCTCTTCCGATTACTGCCGTGATGGTTCCGGTATTTCAAATGTTTCTGTTCTTCAAAATGCAAAATAGCATCATTGCCACGATGCTGTTTCTGACCGCATCCTCACTTCCTTACGGCATCTGGATGATGAAAAACTTCATGGATTCGGTGCCGATTGATTTGGAAGAATCGGCATGGATTGACGGAGCGTCCGTGTGGAGTAGTTTGAGACGAATCGTGGCGCCATTGATGTTGCCCGGTATCGCAACGATAGCGATATTTACTTTTTCGGGAAGTTGGGGCAACTTCTTCGTGCCATACATCCTGCTCCAGACACCGGAGAAACTTCCGGCATCGGTCACGATTTATCAATTTTTCGGCAGCCACGGTATGGTTGAATACGGAAGATTGGCTGCATTTTCACTACTTTATACAATGCCTTCGGTTGTGCTATATATTTTCTCCCAGCGTTACATGTCCAAGGGCTTCAGCATGGGCGGGGCAACCAAAGGTTAATGACAGGAGGTACGCAACATGACAACCAAAAAGACGGCACATCTCATCTCGCATACCCATTGGGACCGCGAATGGTATATGCCTTATGAACACCATCATGTACTGCTCATTGAGCTGATGGATAAACTGCTGGACACGCTTGATCAGGACCCGGAATATCGCTATTTCCATCTGGATGGGCAGACGATTATTCGTGAAGATTATTTGCAGGTTCGGCCCGAACAACAGGAGAGACTTGACCGTTATATTCGTGAAGGACGCATCCATTTTGGCCCATGGTATGTGTTACAGGATGAGTTTCTGACCAGCAGTGAGGCCAACTTGCGTAATCTGCTCATCGGTCATCGGGATGCTCGACCTTTGGGTGTGATATCCAAGACGGGATACTTCCCAGACTCGTTTGGAAATATGGGACAGGCACCGCAGATTCTGCAACAGGCGGACATTCATAACGCGATCTTCGGGCGCGGGGTAAAGCCTACGGGATTTAATAATGCGGTGGTTGATGCAGACAGTTATGAATCTCCCTATTCGGAGATGATCTGGCGTTCGCCGGATGGTTCGGAAGTGCTCGGCATTTTGTTCGCGAATTGGTACTGCAATGGGATGGAAGTTCCGGTTGATCCGGAGAAAGCCCGAGTATATTGGGATAAAAATCTGGAGGATGCCGAGAAGTTTGCCTCGACTCCACATCTGTTGTTCATGAATGGTTGTGATCACCAGCCGATCCAGACGGATCTGCCCGAGGCTTTACGTACGGCGGCTGCGTTGTATCCTGATGTAGAATTTATCCACTCCAATTTTGACGATTACATTGAGGCGGTTACGAAGGAAGTGCCTGAACATCTGGCGACCATTGAGGGCGAGCTTCGCAGTCAGCACACGGATGGTTGGGGAACACTGGTGAATACGGCATCTGCCAGGGTTTATCTGAAACAGTTGAATCAGCAGGGGCAGATGTTGCTTGAAAAAGTAGCCGAACCACTCGCCGCCATGGCCCATATAGCTGGGGTAAAGGATTATCCGCACCATCTGTTGACACATGCATGGAAGATGCTGATGCAGAACCACCCGCATGATAGCATCTGCGGATGCAGTGTCGATGAGGTTCACCGTGAGATGGTGACCCGCTTCGCCAAGAGCAGACAGCTTGCAGAGAAATTGGTTTCCCAGAGCGCGCAGGCGATTGCTGAGTCCATTCATGTGCAACCTGCTGAGGCTTGGGGAGAGGAAGCAGTGCTGTTCACCGTGTTCAACACGAGTGGGTGGAATCGAAATGGAATCATTGAGATGGATCTGATTGTGGACAAAGCATTTTTCCCAGAAGGTCCTAATCCTCAATCCCTTGCGCAAAAGTTGGAAGAGGATGCGTTACCATCGTATCAGCTGGTCGATTCAGATGGACGCACGTATTCGGCAGAAATCAAGGATCTGGGTGCGCATTTCGGCTATGAACTTCCGAAGGATCGCTTCCGACAGCCTTATATGGCTCGTAAAGTAAGAGTGACTTTCCAGGCGGTGGATGTACCTTCGCTGGGATATAAGACATATGCTCTCATTCCAGTAGAGAAGCAAGCAGAGATTGTTGAGATTGTTGAAGTGCCCGATACGAGCGAACTCATCCAGGTGCAGGGAATGATGATGGAGAACGGTCATTTGCGGGTGACAGTTGAAGAGAATGGTACGGCTACAATTGAAGATAAGGTCTCCGGTGCTGTATACAGGGGATTGAATTCATATGAAAATACCGGTGATATCGGCAATGAATATGTCTACCGTCAACCGGAGGGAGAGACCACGCTGACAACGGAGCATCTGAAGGCGGACCTGCGGATTGTGGAGCAGTCTCCGTATCGGGCAGTTATGGAAAGTGTATTACGCTGGGATATTCCTGCTGAAGCAGACGAATTGTTTGAGCTGGAGAAGCGCCAAATGGTTCCTTTTACAGAACGGAAGGCACAGCGAGTCAAGAACACTGTTCCGTTGGTGATTACGACAACGTATACGTTGGAAGCGGGCAGTAATATGGTCAAGGTAAAATCTGACTTTAACAATCAGGCCAAGGATCATCGACTGCGCGCACTCTTTCCATCAGGACTGGTGACAGAGGATCATTATGCAGATTCCATCTTTGAAATCGCCAAACGTTCCAATACACCGGCCAAAGAATGGGTGAATCCGAGTAATGCGCAGCATCAGCAAGCGTTTGTACATGTGACCGATGGTGATCATGGCTTGATGATTGCGAACAAAGGGCTGAATGAATACGAAATTTTACAGCATGAAGAGGGCAGTACGATTGCGGTTACGCTGCTGCGTGCCTCTTCGGAACTGGGAGATTGGGGTGTGTTTGAAACATCAGAAGCCCAATGTCTGGGACCTCAGAGTGTGGAATATGCTATTATTCCATTTGCGGGCGATGCGGCACAGTCAGGTGCATGTGCATCCGCATATGCGTATCCGATTCCGTGGACGACTGTACAGCTAGGGTCATTAGCGCGTACGTTTGAGCGGGAAGGTCACGTCGAAGCTAATGGGCAGAAGGTGGAACTACCTCTGTCGAAGCATTGGTTGGCGTGGAATACACAAGGTTCGACACTGGCATTCTCCTCACTTAAGATCGCAGAGGAAACCGGAGATTTGATTGCTCGCTGGTATAATCTAAACTCCGAACCCGTTGAGTTGAACGTGCAAACTGGATTCGAAACAGCCTCCGTTTATGAGAGCGATGTGCTGGAACGGGTTAAGGACACGTTGGAGGGACACAGCCAGACGGTATCGGGGTACAAGATTGTTACACAAGGGTATGCGTTACGTTGAGTTGATTTTGAACATCATAATTATAGAAACCTTCTGTTCACGGTAGAGTGGACAGGAGGTTTTTGTTAGTCAAAATAATCACCCACTAAAGGTCGTTAATATAGTGGCTTGTTAACTCGGTATAAGTTCTTTTGTCCAATCAAATAATTAACATTTTATTTATTGACTTAATTTGTAAAAGAGGATATTGTATTCTATATAAATACTTATTTACCATAATATAGAGTTTTGAATAGCTGGCCAGCTTTCAAATATATTTAAAAATTGAGAGGGAGATATAAAAATGAAAAAAGTGGTTTCAGCTTTATTAGTTACAGCATCCTTATTTGTTGGTAGTGTCGCTTCTTTCGCTTATTCAGAAGAGTCAGTTAGTATAATTCCTACCAGAATGCAGGCGGGAACAATATTAGAGTATGACGGATCTAATCAGATGGTTATTTTGGAAAAGGGTGAACCAGTAAATATCCCTTCCGTCTATCAAGGTCAAACAACAAAGAGTGTCACACAAAAAATAGATCTTGATAAATTAAAAATTGAAGAAGAATTCATTGAAAAAATTAAAGAAGAAGCGAAAAATTTGCCTGTATATAAAGTTGAGAACCCTCTTCCACAGCCAGGTTTGAAAGTTATATACGATGGCGAGGGTTACATAAAGGAGTTTGTTTTCCCTCAAGGGAACGACTTCGCATTAGCTGCTTATAAAGCCCTACCAAGAGGCACTAGAAAAGCAACCGGAACCTATACTTATGGAGATAACAATAATAAAATTACAATTACAACGAGCACTGTTCTTGGTGAGGGACGATTCACTAATTTTACTGATACAACTGGCGAAAACAGTAACACTTTGAAAAAAGGTGATGCAGCAACAAGAGGAGACATAGATAATCCTAAATATGAGCAAGTTTTGGATGCGCGAAATTTGGATAATAATATATTTGCAAATGTAACTAAGAGAGATAATGGAGCGCTTCCAGACGCGACATTAGATATTTGGAAAACTGGAGTAGAACTTTTCGACCTAAAATGGTCTTCCTCCCTATCGTTTAAAGGAAGATACTTCTATACATTCTAATTTATAAGATTTTTATAAAGGGGGCGATATATTCGCCTCCTTATCGTATCTTCTTAATGAAAAGGATGATGAATCATGAAAAAAAAATTTTCAATCATAAAATTTATTTCAGTCATAATTACCCTACTTCTCTTCATTGGGGGATGTAGTTCCGAAAAACAAGCAATTGAAAAAGTGAACCCGACTGATATGCAAACCATTGGTCCACAAACCCATGAATATCTTTCAATTACAAACACCGAGTATGTTAATGGAAAAGATACCAATGATGGAATGGTAATGAGAGTATACACATATGATATCCACACTAAGAATCTAACTAAATTAGCTGATTTACCCTATAACTCTCAATATCCCTTAACAGTGGCTTCATTAGCAGAAGACACCATCTACTATTCGGGATCTGGAAAAGATAAGGGTGACGAATTGTTTTCCTATGATATAAAAACACAGATCACCCAGCAATTAAGCTCCGACTTATTTGCAATCAATTCGATTATTCCGGATACCGTTGATCATACATTAGTTATGGCTGCTGTTAAGAACGGAGAACGACCTGTCAAAGTTATGTTTTTTGATAAAGAAACTCAAGACATGACCATATTGAATGACAATGATTCGGATACAACAACATGGGATATTTCTTATGATCCAGAAACAAGAAAATCCTATGCCATCCAATATTCAGAAGAGGAGCAATATAATCATATGGAGGAGTCCAATAAAACGCAAACTCCGATGGTTCCTCCAAACCATACGATCATTGAGATAGATCCAATCTCTAAACAGACGCGCAAGGTTATTGAACTAGAGGAGGAACAAATTCTAACCTTATCAACAAGGGGAGACCAAATTCTTATTGCTACTGCAAAGCATATCAACAAGTATCCAATTAAATATAGTATGGTTAATATTAAAACAGGAGAAAGAAACGAAATTGACCTTCCCATTAAGGCCAGTAGTGAATTGTTTTTGTCCAAAGACGGGCAGGGTTTCTATTTCCTCGGAGAAAATACACAAGCAAACGAAAATCAGGAAAGAGGGATTTATTTCTATGATTTGAAAACGCAACAAGTGGAAGCCATATTTCTTCAAAAAGAGGGCTTCATTAATAATTTTATGCTTTTAACGAATCCCATAAAAATAAATTAAATTCTCCTTAAACACTTCCTTAGAGCTAAACGTCACTTACCAATTTGTGGCGTTTTTTTAGTTTGGGTTAAAACACGTTCTTTAAAAATGAGGATGTCTATTTCGTTTTATCCCCAATATAGAAAAATGTGGTATTATTGTGCTAGTTTGTTGTAATGGAGGTAGACCTAATGATTTATATTTTATTTGTATTCATCGTAGTAGTGATTATTGCACTTAGCCTTTGGATTCTGAGTTTAACACGTAAACACAAGAGATCAGGGGGATTCACTAAGGAAAATTACGACTTAAAAGCTATTACTATCGCTGATATAGACAAGATGGAGGATGGCTCTGGTTTCGAGATGTACTTGTACAGATTGTTAATTGAGTTGGGCTATTCAGGGGTTTATAAAACTTTAGGAAGTCGCGATTTTGGTGCTGACGTAGTTTTCACTGATCGGGAAGGTGTTAGAAATGTCATCCAAGCAAAGCGATACTCAATAGAGTATCCAGTCGGCATCAGCGCTGTACAAGAGGTGTTTTCTTGCATGAGATATTACAAGGCTAAGAAAGCAATCGTAATTACTTCATCCCACTTCACAGAGTCGTGTGAGACATTAGCTGGTATTAACTTTGTAAAGTTGATTGATCGAACTGACTTAATTCATGTGATTGAGGCTTTTAGAGACGGTGATATGATTGAGGCGCGTGACTTCATTGAAGCGGAACCGAGGATGATACTTGAATCCTGGTCGGAAGCGAATAGCAATACGCTACATGAGGTTCGAAAAGATTACAAGGCAGAAAAGTATGTAAAAAAAGTGATGAGTAAGTGAAAACAGATAGCATAGTATTCAGTAGAAAAATGATTGATTCCGTTGACTGTTCATACATAACCTAAGTGGGAAGAGGGGGTTCATCTTAGTGAGGAAATTAAGCTGGGTTATTTTATTTATAGTCCTAATTTTGGACCTATGTCAAAAAAGTAGACACTACGCTGCCGATTTGTCCGTAAATTTCATTGCAAAACGAGCAGGGGAAAGATACCCTAGCGCGCCATGCATTCGCTTGCGGTTGTAATAGAACTCAATGTACTGGTAGATGGCAGTATAAGCCTCTTCCGGTGTCTTAAAACGAGGGTTGCAGTAAATGAGTTCCTTCTTTAAAATACTGTGCCATGACTCAATACAGGCGTTATCATAACAGTTTCCTCGGCGGCTCATGCTTGATTCCATTCCGTATGATTTTAGTTGCTCCACGTATTCTTTTGACGTGTATTGAGAGCCGCGATCCGAGTGATGGAGTAATCCCGGAGCGGGGCGTTTGGCATTGTAAGCTTCCTCCAGTGCACCCATCACCAAACTGGTTTCCATATGATTATATAGACGCCAGCCTACAATTTCACGTGTGCACAGATCCAGAACGCTGGCGAGATATAGACGACCTCCTCGGCAAGGAATGTAGGTGATGTCGGTAACCCATACCGTATTCGGTTTGGACGTTTTAAATTGCTGATTCAGCGTATTTGGCGCAAGGGGATGGTCGTGTTTGGAATCCGTAGTCTGAACGCGATATTTGGGCATGACCACAGAACGTAGATTCATTTGACGCATGTATATACTGACGGTACGGGAAGAGATTCGCAACCCTTCTAAATGGAGCAGATACGTAATTTTAGGGCTTCCACACCGCATCTGGTGGTCGTAAAAATGATACCGAATACGCTTCATGACCTCGTCTTTACGGTTCTGCCGCATGCTGGTTCGGTCCATTCGCCATTTGTAATATCCGCTCCGTGATACTTGAAAGGTTCTGCACATCTTCTCCAAAGAAAACTCGGAGCGATGATCTTCCACAAACTGAAATCTTAGCTCTTTGGTTTGCTGAAGATGTGCACTGCTTTTTTTACAATCGCCAGTTCTTCTTGTGTATCCGCAAGCGTGTGATCTTTCTCTTGAAGCAACCGGCGCATCTCTTGAAGCTCTGCTTCCAGTTCCTTCACTCGATCTACGCTGGCAACAGGCTCATGTTTTAGTTCGCGGTACTTACTCATCCATTGGTGCAACGTACTTTTTGGAATGTTGAGTTCTTCTGCCAAATCTCCAAGTGTCTTCGTCTGCTCTTGAATGAATTTGACCGTTTGTTTTTTGAATTCTTCGTTATATCGTTGCCGCTGTTCTCCCATGTGGACACCTCCGTTAGTCTTATTATCCTTCCGTCCGTTAACGGGTGTCCACTTTTTATTCTAGCTCCATTTTGTACTTTATTTCGATGTACTCACTATATTCTCATATGAATAATAAATGGCTAGTTAGTCCTCCCAACTATGTAATTCTAATTCTTTCTATTTTAGTATTAGCTATAGCCATACTTGGTTTTAAAGATACATCGATCAAGTCTACGAAGGTAAGAAGTTGGATCTCAACGGTTCTATCCTTAGTATTGATCTTCATCCTTTTGGGTGCTCTGTCATTTACATCGATATTTTCTGGATACAAACAATTACTTACGACTACGCATTCACCAGATAAGCACTATACAATTAGTTTCTATAAAACTAACGCTGGAGCCATGGGATCGTTTGGCGTTATAGGGGAATTAAAAGGCCCACTTTGGTTTAAAAGAGTATTTTATTATGAGGGAAAGACGGATCAGGTAGACTTGGAATGGGTCGATAACCACACGATTTCAATTAATGATCAAAAAGTTAATTTATTAAATGGTGAAACTGTACGCCGTAGCTCGTAATTTTATAGTATTTTTTTCTTAACTGATAGCTAAAGTGAAATTCCTTTACGGAGTTTCGCTTTTTTTGCGTTTCGATAAAAAGGTGAAGAGAAGTGCTCATGATCAGATGAGTATAGCTCATATAAGTCGGAAGATACGATAAGAGATTGAACTGAATGATTTTAAAAGAAGATGAACGTGTCGTGATTTTATACATTTATTGTCGTGAGTTTCTATTAAAAATAGATTAAGTCTGTGATAACTTATAGATAAATGTCAGAATATTATATAAGATGAATGTAACATTTACGCGCACACGAAGAGTGCAGAACCAATCTGTAGAAGCGAAGCGTTCACCTAAAAGCTTTCTGAAAGAAAGCTACATCGGAAGCATACGCTATACCCGGATTTTCTCCATTAAGAAATGATTCAAAAAATACGGGGATAACAGTGATCGGAAGATGGTACTGCAATCGGAGTGGCTGAGTGTGAATTTTACAGGTTCAGCTTATATCCTATGGAGGTAAGACAACAGTGGGCATTCGAATTGGAAAAATTAGCTTGTGGCATGTTCATGCATGGGATTACATCAAGCAGGCACAGGAACATGAGGATACAGTCATTGCAGCCGTTTGGGATGAAGATGCCAAGCGCGGACAGGAAGCGGCTGAACGTTTAAACGTACCATTCTATGCTTCACTCGAAGATATGCTGGCCAAGGATGACATCGATGCCGTTATTGTAGATGCGCCAACCCGCATTCATGAAGAGGTGATCACCGCTGCTGCAAAAGCAGGTAAACACATCTTCACAGAGAAGGTTATTGCATCGACACAGGCGGAATCCAATAGAATCCTTAATGAGGTAAAGGCAAACAACGTCAAGATGACAGTCTCCTTACCTCGACTGAATGCAGGGTATACGTTAACGATTCAGGATGTCCTTAACCAGGGATTACTTGGTAAAGTGACTTATGTTAGAGCGCGTTTATCGCATGATGGAGCAATTTCCAACTGGTTGCCTGAACACTTCTATGATCTGAAGGATTGTCAGGGTGGTGCGCTGATTGATCTGGGCTGCCATCCAATGTATCTCGCCAAACTGTTTCTGGGTCAGGAAGTAACAGCGGTTAATGCGAACTTTGGATATATTACAGGCAAAGAAGTGGAAGATAATGCAGTTGCAACCTTGTTTACGGATTCCGGAGCAGTTGGCGTTGTTGAAGCTGGTTTTGTGAACAGCCATTCTCCATTTACGATTGAGGTTCATGGTACGGAAGGTACGCTTCTGTACGGAACACCCGAAGAAAAGCTATTGATTCGCACGAAAGCAGCACAGGGACAGTATCAAGAGTGGACTGAACTTCCTTTGGCAGATCAAAGAGAAAGCGCATTCAATCAATGGGTTGCACATATACAGAATGATACGGATGCAACTGAAAACGTGCAGATCGCTATGGAGCTGACCCGTTTGATGGAAGCAGCGAATCTTTCAGCTAAGGAAGGGCGCAGAATTACTCTGAAAGAGTTGAAGGGTTAGGTTTTATTAAGGAGGTGTGCAATCTTGAGCCTGTATCCTTATGAGAAAATGCTTGAACGGCAGGATCTCCTGGAGAGACTGGATATTTCAATGGTTTGGGGACATTATGAGATTCGCGTGATGCGATTTCATCTGACTTCTTTTCCAGCGGGCCGAGTTGTGGATTTCCATAATCATGCGGAGTTTGAATTTCATTTTATCCCGAGAGGTAAAGGTAAAGTTATTCTGGATGATCAGACACATGCACTCTCGGAAGGTATGCTGTATTTGACTGGACCGGGTGTCGTTCATTATCAGGAGGCTGATGCCAAAGAGGACATGGATGAATTATGTCTTCATGTGGATATCGTTCACAAGCCAAGGGAACATGTCGATCCCTGGGAAGCAGCAGAATCCGAGGAAACGATGGAAAAGCTGAGAACGCTTCCGCTTACTCCGGTAAATGATTATCATCGGGCAATGCATTGTTTTTTGGAAGCCTATGAAGCATGTGATCAGAAATTGTTAGGTTATTATACATCGATCAAGCAACTGGTCATCAGCATATTACTTAAAACCGTGCGAGCATACGACACCGGGGGGAATCGACCGGAAGCCCCTGTGCGGGATATGTCGGTGTATCGCTATGAGTATGCAGTGCAGTATATGGAGGCGAATCACCCTTCAGTGGTCACACTGGAGCATGTAGCTGAGAAACTTCATATTAGCAGCAGACAATTGCAGCGAATCTTCTACCAAGTACAGCCGGAGATGCCGTTCAGCCGTGTACTGGAGGATATTCGTTTGCGCGCCGTGTGCCGCAATCTGGAGGAAAGTAACGTATCCATTGAACAGATCGCACTTGCTTCAGGATTCAATAATGCCAACTATTTGCATGCTGTATTTCGCAAACGTCTGGGGATGACCCCGTCGGCTTTTCGCAAAATGAAACAACCAATACTTAAGTGAGGGTGAATATATATGAGTAAAGTATATCGTATCGGAATTATTGGCTGTGGTGGAATCGCGAATGGCAAACATCTGCCGAGTCTGAGTAAATTGGATAATGTTGAACTGGTGGCTTTCTGTGATATCGTTCAGGAACGTGCGGATGAAGCCAAACAGAAATATGGCAATACTGAAGCCGAAGTCTACACGGATTATCAGGAATTGCTCAAGGATGAGTCTTTGGACATTGTGCATGTGCTTACACCGAATATTTCTCATGCTGAGATTTCCATTGCTGCCCTGGAGGCAGGCAAACATGTCATGTGTGAGAAGCCAATGGCGAAGACATCTGCTGAAGCACAGCTCATGCTGGAAGCGGCAGAACGTACCGGCAAGAAACTGACCATCGGATACAACAACCGTTTCAGAGAAGACAGTCAGTATTTGAAGAAGGTGTGCGAAGCTGGTGACCTGGGGAATATTTATTTTGCCAAAGCACATGCAATTAGACGTAGAGCAGTACCAACATGGGGTGTTTTCCTGGATGAGGAGAAGCAAGGTGGCGGTCCATTGATTGACATTGGTACGCACGCACTTGATCTGACGCTCTGGATGATGGATAACTATCAACCAAAAGTTGTGCTGGGTACGACTTATCATGAGCTTTCGCAACGTGAAAATGCGGCCAATGCCTGGGGCCCTTGGGACCCAAAACAATTCTCCGTAGAGGACTCGGCCTTTGGCATGATTGTGATGGAGAATGGAGCAACGATCATGCTGGAATCCAGTTGGGCACTGAACTCACTGGATGTGGATGAGGCGAAATGTAGCTTGAGTGGTAGCGAAGCGGGTGCGGACATGAAGAACGGACTGCGCATCAATGGCGAGAAATTTAGCCGTTTATACACCAATGAGATTGAACTGAGTGCAGGCGGGGTAGCTTTCTACGATGGTAAGAGTGAGAGCGCACCGGATGTTGAGATGAGAAAGTGGATTGAAGCGATTGAGAACGATCAGGAGCCAGTCGTTACACCGAAACAAGCACTAGTTGTATCTCAAATCTTGGAAGCACTCTATGAATCTGCTCGCACGGGCAAGGCTGTGTACTTGAATAACGGTAGCGAAGCATAGAAAAGGCTTAAAACAATAAATTACAAAACCCTTTGTCCTGTTATTTGGGGCAGAGGGTTTTTGGTGTACGGGCAAAATAACGAGAAGGAAGATGCATCTGCTGCGTGTAGATGCGTTTTTTTTGTGCCAAAATGCTTCAATTTGGGGGTGGTTAGAAAAAAATATGAATTTACTTGAAAAAAAAGTATTGCATATAAGTTTAGTCGGAATTATATTAATGGTATAAGGTCTAGACCATATACAGATCGGAGTGTTTAGATGTCCAGTACGTTTTCATTTCGTTTTGAGAAAGTATCTACCAAAAAGGTTAGTGAATTCATTAGGGAACAACTGGAAGAAGCCATTATTTTGAAAGAATTAATGAGTGAAGAACAGCTTCCAGCCGAGCGAGATCTGGCAGAGATTTTTAACGTAAGCCGGATTACCGTTCGCGAGGCACTCTCTTCACTGGAAGAGAAAGGCTTGATAGAGAAAAGGGTGGGTGCCAAAGGCGGAACATTTGTACTGCCTCTGACAGCCAATTCGCATAAACGGACCAGAGAAGAAATTAAACGGGATTGGTTACAGATGCTGAAGGTGTTTGAATATCGAACCATCATCGAGCCAGAGGGAGCTTTTCTCGCTGCTGAGCGGATCACCGCAGGCGAACTGGAGCTGCTTGAGGGTTACGTGGAACAAAGTATAGAGCCAGACTGCACAAGGGAATGGTTCAGGGCGCTGGATGTGAAATTTCATCTAACCATCGCCAAGGCTTCGGGGAATCCGTACTGCGAGAGAGCCGTCAGACAGATCCGGACGAAAATTAATCCGGCTCTCGACCTGATGCCTTATGATGACCGGATACGTACCGTCAACCACGGTGTACATATGGAGATTCTTGAAGCATTGAAAGCCCATGATAGCACCAAGTCTAAGGAGACGATGAAAAGGCATATCGAATTCTCAGCGGATGCAATCTATGCCCGTTTGGTTTCTGAATCGGACAAAAATGAAGGGAATGACAGCAAATGAATCGTTCAGAACTAATACAGCTGGCTCAGCCACTACAAGCCCAGTTAAGCGCTTGGCGCAGAGATTTACATCAGCATCCGGAGATCGGTTATGAGGAGCATCGCACATCCGCTATCGTAGCTGAGCATCTGGAAAGCCTGGGGTTGGAAGTTACACGCAATGTCGGACAGACCGGGGTTACAGGCCTGCTTCGCGGAGAGACCGATGGACCAACCTTTGCCTTGCGCGCAGACATGGATGCTCTGCCGATCCAGGATCAGAAAGCGGTGGAATACCGCTCGCAAGTGGATGGCAAAGCGCATCTGTGTGGACATGACGCTCACACCTCCATCCTGATGGGAGCCGCCCAACTGCTTACTGGTCTTGGAAGACCGAAATCAGGCAACATCAAATTTATTTTCCAGCCAGCAGAAGAGGGACTTGCAGGTGCAAGAGCCATGATTCAGGACGGTGTTCTGGAGAATCCAAAGGTTGATGCCATCGCAGGATTACACATGACACCTGGACAGAACACGGGAACCTTGGGTGTGAGTCAAGGCGTGGCGTTTGCATCAGCTGATCCCTTGATTATCAAGGTGTTTGGCAAGGGTGGCCACGCAGCTCGTCCGCATGAGGGTATTGATGCAATCGCGGTATCCGCTCAGGTCATCACCGCATTGCAAAATATCGTCAGTCGGATGGTTGATCCACTTGAACCGGCAGTAGTCACGATTGGCAAAATCACGGGAGGTTATATGGGAACAGCCATCGCCCCCGAAGTGGAGATGATTGGTACGGTTCGTACACTCTCACCTGCCATTCGTGAGCGGATGCCAGCTTTGATCGAGCAGGTTGTTAAAGGGGTCTGTGATTCATTCGGAGCAGGATGCGAAGTTGTCTACGGCGATGGATACCCTGTTGTCGTGAATGATCTCGGTATGGTTGACCTGCTAACAGAGACTTGTGATCAGGTTAATGCGGAGAAGGGATGGACTTATATCAAACCCTCCACAGGGGGCGAGGATTTCGCGTTTTATTGTGAACAGGTTCCGGGTGTGTTTTTCAGACTAGGATCTGGGAATGATGAGGAACGTACTCGCTATCCACTCCACCATCCCATGTTTGATCTCGATGAGACAGCGATGCCTTATGGTGTGGGCATGTTGTCTGCAGTAGCACTTGAATTTTTGGCACGGAATACAACTTCTGAGGGGGAGCAATCACAATGAAAAAAAGACAATGGACAGGCTTGTGGATCACGTTACTGGCAGTCGTAATGGTACTCAGCGCTTGCGGAGGAAAATCGACAAGCACAAATGATAGTTCCGCAACAGAAGGAACGGGCAGTGGAAGCGCAAGTACAACACTGACCGTTGCTGCGGCAACCGATATTGAGAGTTTCGATCCGCACAACAACAACAACACCTCCAGTGAGGCGGTTCTGGTCAACGTTTTTGATTATCTGATCAAAAATGACAGTGAACAGAAAAAAGTTGCGGGACTTGCGACATCATGGGATCAGGTTGATGATACAACATGGAGATTCAAGCTGCGTGAAGGTGTTACCTTCCACAATGGCGATCCATTCACTTCAGCAGATGTAAAATACACGCTGGAGCGTGTAGCCAAGGACGAGACACTTAAACAAAACAGTTATTTCAAAAATATCGTAGAAGTTAAAGCGGTGGATGACTATACCGTAGATATTATCACGGATGGTCCAGATCCATTGCTCCTGAATCGTCTGTCCAAAATGGGAGCAGGCATTCTGCCAGCAAAATATATTGCGGATAAAGGATTCGATGCTTTCCTGAAACAACCGGTAGGCACAGGACCTTACAAGTTCAGTAAATGGACCAAAGATGATCGTGTGGAACTGGTGAAAAACGAGAACTACTTTGACGGTGAACCAAAATGGAATGAAGTGGTATTCCGCGTTATTCCTGAAGCCTCCACACGGGTATCCGAATTGCTTGCTGGTGGTGTAGATGTGGCGTCTTCCATTCCGTCCACTGACATTGCCCGGATCGAAGGCGAAGCAGACAAAAAGATTGTCAAAGCACCAATCCAACGTGTACTTCAGTTGATCTTCCGTCAGACAGAAGGCAGCATCACGGCTGATCCGAAAGTACGTGAAGCCATTGACCTGGCTATCGACAAACAAGGAATCGTGGACAGCATTGCTGGCGGAGCAGGTATCGTAACCCGCACATCCGTAACACCAGGCAACTTCGGTGCTGATCCTTCATTGTACAAAACGTCACTTTATGATCAAGAAAAAGCGAAACAGTTGCTGCAAGAAGCTGGCTATGCGGAAGGTGAAGCCGAGATGACCATCTCCGTTTCCGCACAATACAAAGAACAGGCTGAAGTTGTTGCAGCGATGCTGGAACAAGCCGGATTCAAAATCAACCTGGATGTCCTGGAAGCAAGTGCATTCAGTGAACGTTACAGCTCCAAATCATTCAAAGAAATCTTCATGATTGGTATTGGTAACTCCTTGTTCGACGCTTCGAATAACTACAATCGTTATATGTTGGAAGAAGCAAAAGGCGAGTCGGATTATAACAATCCTGAAGTAGAAAAACTGCTTCAATCGGCATTGGTGAACATGGACCCTGCAGCTCGTGAGAAAGAGTATCAGCAAGTACAACAAATTTTCTCTGAAGAGCGCCCAGCCGTATATCTGTACCAAATGGAAGGTGTCTACGGAACAAATGCTAAAGTGAGCTTCGCGCCGCGCAGTGACGAGATGTTCTATGCTGACGAGATTACACCTGTTGCACAGTAACATCGGGTATAACAACCGGTCATTGAAAAGATAGGCCGTGAACGGCAGGGACTGGATAACCATGTTCCTGCCGTTCTTTTTTAAAAGGGAGGTGAACAAGGAATGGGCAAATACGTACTTAAGTCACTACTGCAGATCATTCCGGTGCTGTTCATTGTTTCATTAATTGTGTTCATTTTGGTTCGAGTCACCGGTGATCCGGTTGCGCTAATGTTGCCTGAAACGGCTACCGCTGAAGATCGTGCTGTCTTGACGCAGGCACTTGGTTTGGACCAGCCTTTATATACGCAATACGTGAAGTTTCTGGGCAGTGCGATACAGGGAGACTTTGGTCAATCTTTTCGCTACAATCAGCCTGCGTTAGAGCTTGTGCTGGAGAGATTGCCTGCCAGCTTTGAACTGGCGGTAGCCGCCATGTTTTTTGCTGTACTTATGGCTGTGCCACTTGGAGTCATTTCAGCTGTCAAACGCAATACGTTTACCGATCTCATTATTTCAGGAATATCCGTCATTGGTAAGGCGATGCCAAACTTCTGGATGGGGATTATGCTTATCCTCTTGTTCTCCGTCATGCTGGGCGTATTGCCGGTATCCGGTCGGGGAGGATTGTCACATCTGATCTTGCCTGCATTCACGCTTGGCGTTGGACTGGCTGCGCAGATGACCCGACTGATTCGCTCCAGCATGCTGGAGATTCTCAACCAGGACTATATTCGAACAGCTCGTAGCAAGGGGCTTGGCCGGATGGTTGTCATTGTGAAACATGCGTTTCGAAATGGACTGATTCCGGTCGTAACGATTATGAGTTTGCAGTTTACAAGTCTGATCGGGGGCACTTTGATTACGGAAACGGTATTCTCCTGGCCTGGACTGGGTCAGTTGCTGGTCGTTGCAGTCAACACACATGATATGGCGATTGTACAGGCAGCGGTGTTTGTCATTGCCTTTATCGTTGTGGTAATCAACATCTTGACGGATGTAGCTTACAGGCTACTCGATCCGCGCATCAAATACGACTAGAAGGAGGTGCAATCATATGACAGGCAGCAATGAAATGCCAATTCCGGGTACAGAACAGGAACAAGACAATGGGCGTGCACCAACGGGATTTCGTTATATCTGGCAACAACTGATCATCAGCAAGACCGGAATGTTTGGTGCTGTGCTTGTATTGTTGGTTGTGTTAATTGCCATAGGTGCACCTCTATTGACGAGTCATGATCCGGCAGCGGTTAATCCGCTTAACCGACTTAAACCACCAGCATGGCTTGAGGGCGGAACGGCCGAATACTGGCTGGGTACAGATAATCTGGGTAGAGACATGTGGAGTCGAATTGTATATGGTGCCCGAGTTTCCTTAATCGTGGGGATGGGTGCCGTGATTGTATCAGGAATCATTGGCGCGATTCTGGGGCTGGTATCCGGATTCTATGGGAAATGGCTGGATGCTGTCATCATGCGTGTAGGTGATGCATTCATGGCGATTCCAACCATTCTGTTCATGCTTGTTGTGATGGCGATTGTTGGCCCGGGTATTACAACGTTGATCTTTGTCATCGGGGTGACGAACTGGGTTCCATTCACCCGTGTGGTAAGAAGTGAGGTTCTTAGTATTAAACAGCGGGATTTTGTTCATGCGGCCAGATCGATTGGCGCGAAGAATGGAAGATTGATTCTGAAACACATTCTGCCGAATATCCTTTCATCCTTTATCGTCATCTGCGGTATGAATGTCGGCACAACGATTATTATGGAAGCTTCACTCAGTTTCCTGGGTCTAGGTATCAAACCACCTGATGTATCCTGGGGAGGGATGCTCAGTGATGGCAGACAATACGTTGCAACAAGCTGGTGGGTCGCTACATTCCCGGGACTAGCCATTACATTTACCGTACTCGGTGTTATTTTCCTTGGAGATTGGCTGCGTGATGTGCTTGATCCACGTACGGAGACAACCCATAAATAAACGGAGAAGGGAGCCATCATTATGAATCAAAGACCAATTATGCCGGAGGATCTGAGTCAATATCGTTGGATTAGTCAGCCGGTGATCAGTCCGAACGGACGAGTGGCTTATGTGGAACAGACCATAGATCAGGATAAAAACGAATATAACACGCAAATTCGAGGGATTTCGCTCGATGGTGATGAAGATATTGCACTTTCGGATGGAACAAAAGATTCCTCACCTGCTTGGTCGCCGGATGGCACACAGCTCACATTCATTCGCTCAGTGGATGGTGGCAAAGGACTATGGACGCTCCATTCGGATCAAAAAGAGCCGGTCATGCTGATATCTCCCGCACGTAAAATATTGAGTTATATCTGGTCACCGAACGGGCAGTACATTGCGTTTACCAGCAAAGTACAACCGGAGGACCAACAGAAGAAAGCAGACGTCCAACAGGAGCCAGCACCTGTGCTGCGAGGTAAAGTCTTCGAGCGTACAACGCCGAAGGCGGAAGGGGCTGGCTGGTGGGACGGTCAATACAGCCAGTTGTTTGTATATGAGATCAAAAGCGGGGAAATCACGCAGGTGACTTCCGGGCTATGGAATATCAGTGCTCCGGCGTGGTCGCCAGATAGTCAGCAGCTTTCTTTCATTTCGAAGCAAGTAGAGGATGAGGAACTTGATGCGGATCTGCTGTACTTTACGGATATATACAGCGTTCGATTGGGAGAGAGTGATCTGTTCAAAATGACGGATTCCAGTCTGGCGATTAGCCAATTCTCCTATTCGTCCGACGGGCAGCAGCTGATCCTGATCGCCAGTGATCGTGAGTATGGAAGCGGGAGCCACAACAGCTTATACGCTGTTCCCGTTCATCGAGGTATACCCAGGCCAATCGCACCTCAATTAGATATGCAGATTGGTAATGCGGCGCTTGGAGATATGAAGTCGGCAGGTGCGTCACCTTCTCCTATCTCGGATGCCCATCATCCGGAACGCAGTGTATATGTTCTCGGAACACATAACGGGAATGTGGACGTGTACCGTATTCAAGAAGATGGGGCGTGTCAATCCGTTACGGGCGCTGGTGAAAAGGATGTGTATCAGTATACCTTAACGTCAGATGGTACGTCGCTGGTTATCGCTGCGTTGACGGATGAACACCCTGGAGAGTTATATCGCGTGGATATCGACAGTGGTGAAATGTTCAGACTCACCCGCAGAAATGATGAATTCTTGGCTGAATTAGCTGTTAATGTGCCTCTACGTGTAGAGTTTAAGTCTTCCGATGGATGGCCGCTTCAAGGTTGGTTAGCCACACCGGCAATACGTGACACCAATGGGAAACTGCCACTGATTTTGCAGATTCATGGTGGACCCCACGCAATGTATACGGGAACATATAGTCATGAGATGCAGACACTTGTTGCGCAAGGTTACGCTGTGCTGTGGATCAATCCTCGCGGAAGTATGGGATACGGTCAGGAGTTTGCCAGAGCTTGTCGTGGTGACTTTGCCGGAGGTGATTACCGGGATCTGATGGAAGCTGTTGATTATGCCCTGGCTACATACGATTTCCTTGATGCTTCACGTCTGGGTGTGGCAGGTGGCAGTTATGGAGGAGTGATGACCAACTGGATTGTAGCGCATACCCACCGATTCAAGGCGGCTGTAACTCAGCGATGCATCTCCAACTGGTTGTCCATGTATGGAACGAGTGATATCGGAATTTCTTATGTTGAGGGAGTCATCGGTGGTAATCCGGCCGAAAACGCCGAATTCCTGTGGTCCCGCTCACCACTAGCTCATGCACATCACATTGAGACGCCACTTCTGATCATGCACGGAGAGCAGGACTATCGGACACCAATTGCACAAGCGGAGGAATTATATACTACGCTAAAACGTTACGGCAAAAAGACCAAACTGATTCGTTATCCGGGCTCCAACCACAGTTTGCTGAAAAGCGGTAAACCTTCATTACGTATCGATAGCTTCGAACAGGTGAATGCCTGGTTCAATCAGTACCTCGGGAATGAGGAGGGCGAGCAATGAATCGAACTCAGCTGTCCATTCCTGTAGGGCTTCTTGTAGAGAATGTTCTGACAAGTGGGGAACCAAAAGAAGTGATTATTGATTGTTTACAACGTCGAGACTATTCCCGTTTGTTGCCTCTGGTTAAGGAATCCGCGATGGATTTTGATGAAAGACTACAGACAGCAGCTGATATCGGAGACGATTGGGAAAAGGCGATACGTCAAGGTTATGAGTTCAAGTTTTTGCATATTAACGGGTTGAAACGATTGCTCGATTTCCGGTTTGACCGTGAGGTGGATCGGGATTACGTTCAAGATGAGTTGTCTCTGAAGCATATTTGTCTGACCGCAGAAGAGATTGAACTGCTACAATCGTTGATTGGTAGGCAATGGCTGGTGCAAGTAGAAGAAGTAGAGGCAGCAGAAGAAGGCAGAACAGAGAGCGAGTCATCCTCTCACATTCCTGTCCGTATTCAATTGAAGTTCTCATAGTATGACTAGAAGAAGCCGCGATGATCGCGGTTTTTTTGCTATGTACAGGTAGAAATGAGGATGACTGAATTCAAAAGTTGAAATCGGCCTCTTCATGATTTATATTTATATTAAATGATATTATTATCTATCAAAAAATGCAGGTATAAAGAGGGGGACCTAGGATGTCCATTTCAAATGTTTTTGGAAAAATTCAAATATCGGATGATGTGATCTCCAAAATTGTCGGCAAGATCGCAAATACTACCAGTGAGATTTCCTCCATGTCGACAGGACTTATAGAAGGCATCACCAAAAAGTGGAGCGGGAAAAGTCTGCAAAATGGCATAGATATCCGCAAGGTAGAATCAAGACTGGAGATAAACTTAAAGATTGTCGTTTGTTATGGAACAAAAGTGCATGAAGTCTGCAGGGAATTGCAAAACAATGTGAGATTACATGTGGAACAGCTGACCGGATTAACCATTGATACGGTGAATGTGATCGTTGAGGGGTTATCATTCAACCAACCTGCTGCCAAGCTTTAATCCAATTTCAGCTACCTAGAGGAGTGACAGCGATGAATAAGATTTCCATAACAAAAGCCAGTCCACAATCATTAGTCGGCGGGCAACTAAATCAGATGGCACTTGAATATATGGCCTATTCGCTTGCAGGTACCAAGGATAAAGGCATTATAGAAAAAACATTTAACAAGTTATGGCGTTCGAATCAGAACCGATTCAGTCACAAATATGCTTATGAAGCTAAAATGGGTAACCAAACGCTGGGCATGATCATGTGTTTTCCGACCACTATAATGAACAAACTTGCTTTGCCAACGTTCTCCAAACTGTTTGAACTTCGGAAATGGAGCCTGATTAAGTATAATCTCCAACACTGGAAAGAGTTCTACTCCATGGTGACATTAAAAGAAGCGGAGAACGACGAGTACCACATCGGAACATTGGCTACGTTGCCTGAAAGCAGAGGACTTGGTGTAGGGACACAGCTCATTCATTTTGCTGAGGAGCAAGCTATAACACAAGGTCTGTCCAAATCCTCACTTACGGTTAAAAAGGAAAACCTACTAGCTATTAAACTCTACGAGCGTTTGGGATACCAGAGAGTAGGAGAAATCAATAAACCTTCGTTATCCCTGTACAGGATGTCCAAAAAACTGGTGTAATGTTTTCTGATAGGAATAGAACAAGCAGCTAACTGGAGAGTTTCATATATAAGCCCACATTGGAACAGTTAAAAGTGTGAGCTGGAGGGGCGCTTTATGCGTCCCTTTTTTAGTTCTTCAGATTTTTCTCATAAAAAAGTAACTTGACTTTTGTGGGTGTTTAAGCAGGTACTTGACAGGGGTGTGGTATAGTATAAAAAGTTCTTTTAATGAAGAAAGACGGAGAAATATACAATGTGGGGTGTAACCAGTGTATCAATATAAGGATCAGGAATATGAAGCAGTACATTTTGAGGGACGTGACCTGCGCTATGGAGAACTCATAAGTTGTGTTTTCAAGCAGTGTACATTTATGAACGCTTCTATGGAAGAAATCGAAACAAGTAACTGTCGTTTTATCGAGTGTGACTTCAAAGGGGCTTCCATGAATGGTTCGATTCATACGGAATCGGCTTTTGAAAACTGCACCTTCGGTGGTGCAAATCTCTTTGCTTCCAAATTCAGCTCCTGCAAGATGACAGGCTCAGACTTTTCAGGTGCTCAAATGGATGGCATCACACTAAGTCACGGCGATTGGTCCTATACCAATCTGAGACATACACGTTTGGGGAAACAGGATCTGCGAGGAATTCGTTTCTTTGAGGCTGACTTTACGGACACGGATTTCACCAAAGCGGATTTGAGAGACTGTGATCTTACCAGAGTTGTATTAAGCAGAGCCAAGCTGCAAGGAGCCGATCTTAGAGGGGCTAACCTGGAAGGCATCGATCTGAAATCACTGGATATCAAAGGCGTACGTTTGGATCGCGAACAAGCTGTTCTGTTTGTACGCTCATATGGTGCGAAAGTAGATTGAGTTGAACATACACAGCAGGAAGCCGCCCTTAAGGCGGCTTTTTTGACTTTGAGGTTTTCCGATTCAGAGAGAATAGGCAGGAAAAAGAGATCTAAACAAGAAGTAGTTAACATAAGTTTCAACTAAAAGGAGGTTATCATGTCCGTCACATTAATTATTTTTGTTGCTGTTATTGTCTTTGGGCTTACAACAGGCACGATCACTACGATTATGGCATTTAAACTGTTACGTAACAATAAAGAGAAACATCACCTTCGCAAGAGCATTCTGATGGACGGAATTCCAACAGAAGCAATAATTCATGATATTGTACAGACATCATCCAGTAGGGATGGAAGGCCTGGCGTGCGATTGGATTTGACTGTAACCCAAGTTGACGGCCGCACCTTCCCAACAATTGTAGAGACTTATATTCCAATCACACTTATTCCCCATTTTCAGAAAGGAAATGTCATTAACGTAAGATACATTGCGATGGGGAATGAACGAAAAGTTGAGGTAGAGGATGCCTACCTTCCGTGAGGTGCCACATGGTGGTAAGCTTCGGTTATCAGGCATATCAAAAACCATTACCTGAAACAACTCAGGTAGTGGTTTTTGATGTTAATTTAATTAAAAATGGTAACAAGCTGTTTAAGTTATCGACAGTCAGCAGTTAATCCTCTTCTTTTGACATATTTCGTATATACCTCGCTTTATTTCATGAAGTGAATTTCATTACGTTTTAACGCTGTGCTTTGGGGCTCGTTTCAACCGCACAGCAACCCAACTCATAATCAGAGCAGCAATGAACAGAAATACGGTCACACCTGCAATGACAACAAAGAAGGATTGGTCAAATGCAGCAAAGGTGGCATTTTTGAGCGATTCAGCAGACGCAGCAGGCAAGCTTTCGGCAGCGATAAGCGCTTCATCCAAACTGTCTTTCGCATTGGCTGGCACACTAATTCCCACAGGAATCTTCATAGCGAGTGTGTAGAAAAGGGTCGACATGCTGCCGATGATCGCAATACCGGATGCTCCGCCCAGCTCATAACCTACTTCCTCAATGGAAGCGGCCATACCCGCTTTGTGTGGTGGGGCATAACTCATAATGGAATGTGATGCAGCGGTCATGCCTGATCCAAGACCTGCACCAAGCAGTGCCAAACCGATAATCTGCCCGGTGAACCCAGCATTGAAATACATCAGATACGTCCCCATGCCAAGGGCAGCGATGAAGAGAGTGAAGCTTTTGATATATACAACATCCACACGGTGCATAATGGCCCCCGTAACAGGTCCGGCGATGAGTGCTGCAACAGGTATGGATACGGTGAATAGTCCAGCCTGAAGCGGTGACATGCCTTCCACCAGTTGAAGCCGCTGAGTGACCATATATTGCACACCCATTTGTGCAAACAAGCCAACCAGTGCGGTAATAAAGCCGGTACTGAATCTTGGGATTTTGAATAAGGACAGATCCAGCAGTGGGTTGGTACTGTTATTCTGACGGCGAATAAAGATGATCAGGGACAGAACACCGACAACAGCAGCAATGATAGCGAGTGTGAGAGATCCTTCGCGTCTTGTGAATTCCTTAATGGAATAGATAATTCCGACCATGGCAATCATGATCTGAATGGAACTGGTGAAGTCCCACTTTTTCGAGGCATCCCCTTGATGTTTAGGGATCATTTTCAAGGCGAATACAAACGCGATAATGGCTATGGGCAGGTTAATCAGAAACACAGAGCCCCACCAGAAATGTTGAAGAAGCAGTCCACCAACAATCGGTCCCAGTCCAGCACCGCCTGATGCAATGGAACCCCAGATGCCGATTGCCAGTGCGAGTTCTCGCTCATTCGTAAACGTAACTCTGATAATCGACAATGTCGCTGGCATCATCATGGATGCACCTACAGCAAGAAGAATTCTGCTCATGACTAGCATAGCCGATACTGGAGAAAAGGCAGCAGCAAGAGAAGCAGCAGAAAAGACGACCAAGCCCAGGTTAAATATTTTTTTATGACCAAGACGGTCCCCGAGTGTTCCCATTGCAGGAAGAAGACCCGCCATGACAAGGGAGTAACCGTTCAGAATCCATAATTTCTCCGAAGCAGATGCACCGAGATCATGGGTCAAGCTGGGTAAAGCGGTGTACAGGATGGTCATATCCATCACAATGAGTAATAGTGCACTTGAGACAATAACAAGAATCATCCAACGTTTGAATTTTGACATGTTTCCCTCCGGCGATATGAATAACTTACAATTTTAGACTAAACTATCGGGTAACCCTATAGTCAAACCTTTATTTACACACTATAATGCATTTATACTTTTATAACTTAGACCACATATGTACACGGAGGGCCCTAAGATGGCTGGACATCACGCACAACACTTTACCACCAGTGAATTTGCCAAGATCTGCGGAGTGACCAAACATACCTTGTTTCATTATGACGAGATTGGGCTGTTAAAGCCTGAATTTACCAATGCCAAGGGCTACCGCTATTATGGTATGCAACAAACGTATGTGCTGGATGTCATACATGTGCTGAAGAAGGCAGGAAGCTCACTCCAAGAGATTAAGTCATTTATTCAAAATCAGAATACACCATTGTTAATTGAGCTTTTTGAACAGAAATTAAAGGCACTTGAGTTGGAGCAACAACGAATCAAACGTATGCAAAAGCTGCTAAGTGGTGCCATTGAAATGACGAAACAAGCCACGGATGCTTCTCCTGAAGGTCTGTATATTGAACAATGTGAGCTGGAGTATTTTATTGCTGTTCAACTGGAGCAAGGGGATGGGGATAAGGAATTCTTCCGTAAGTTCATTGAATACAGGACCCATTGTGATGAACAGATGATCGACTATGAATTTCCGGTATGGACGATCTTACGTCAGGAGCACTATGAGGCAGGAGAATACTATCCGGATTACTTTGGCAACAAAATAAAAGCTCCCATTCCAGGGGAAACGATATGGATTAAGCCAAAAGGGATGTATGCCGTCATGAATCATCGAGGTTCATACGAAAGCATGCCGGAGACGTATTCCCTCATGAAAGAGGAGATAGAAAAAGAGGGACTGCAAGTCTGTGGACATGTGTATGCACTGGACCTGCTCACTTATTTTGCAGAAAGTAACCCCGATGAGTACATCATCAAAATTTACGTAGAGGTGTGTAAGCCAGAAAACACAATGGTTTAACGGTACGGGGATGGAAGATGAGATCGAGGCTACACTGTCTTGACCCATGTCGTATTCCATGTTAAGTTTTCTGTAATAAATTGTGAGTTTTCAAAGGGGGTATGGAGTCATGACGGAATTAGAGGTTGTGGATGTTTATGTGGACCTGTCAACGAACATGAACAGTGGCATGGTTCACAATATGACTAATCAGAATCCGGCACTTTGTCCTCCTATGCATAGATCTACTCGGCGCTAAATGATTTATCGCCAGGTTCTTTATTGTATAAGCGAATCTAAATTCTGATTATGTTCAAATATTAAAGTGAGGGAATCCATGCCATGTTCGATGGTGAAATCCCGTCAGTTTACTTTTATATTTCACATAAAAAGGATGATATGCATGTCTTTAATCAACGTTACCAACCTGACCTTTGCTTATGAAGGCAGTTACGATAATATATTTGAAAATGTTAGTTTTCAGTTGGACTCCGATTGGAAATTGGGTTTTACCGGAAGGAACGGCAGAGGCAAAACGACATTCCTCAATCTGTTGCTTGGCAAATATGAATACAGCGGACATATCTCTGCGAATGTTAGCTTTGAATACTTTCCGTACCAGGTAGAGAATAAGGGAGCCATGACCGTCGATGTCATCGGCGAGATTCACCCTGAATATCTGCACTGGCAAGTTGTGCGCGAGTTTAACCTGTTGAAGGTGTCGGAAGATGTGCTGTATCGGCCTTTCGATACGTTATCCAACGGAGAACAAACAAAGGTGATGCTGGCTGCCTTGTTCCTGAAGGATAATCGGTTTCTGCTCATTGATGAACCTACCAATCATCTTGATCTTCATGCAAGACAAATCGTAGGTGATTATCTCCGCAGCAAGAGTGGATTTATTTTGGTGTCTCATGATCGATCCTTTCTGGATCAAAGTGTAGACCATATCCTTTCCATCAATAGAAGTAACATAGAGATTCAGAAAGGCAATTTCTCCGCTTGGTGGGAAAATAAAAGAAGGCAAGATCAGTTTGAACTTGCGAGTAATGAGAAATTAATAAAGGATATCAAGCGTTTATCCGATTCAGCCAAACGGACCGGTGGATGGTCGCATGAAGTTGAAAAAACCAAAAATGGTACGAGAAATTCCGGCTCCAAGGTGGATAAAGGATATATTGGGCACAAGGCTGCCAAAATGATGAAACGTTCCAAAAATATCGAACAAAGGCAGCAATCTGCGATTCAAGAGAAATCCAAACTTCTCAAAAATATCGAGAGTGCAGAACGTTTACAGATTCATCAGCTGGATTTTCACAAGCAGGAACTTGTCGAATTGGAACATGTATCGATCTCATACGGCTCCAATACGGTGTGTAAGGATGTCAGTATCACGGTTGAACAAGGGGATCGTATTGCCCTGTACGGTAAAAATGGATCTGGCAAATCAAGCATTCTTAAACTGATCTGTGGTGAAGATATCCCTTATACAGGTCTTTTCCGTAAGGATCATCAGCTTAAAATCTCGTATGTGTCGCAGGACACGTCTGATCTCGGAGGGCATTTATCTGAGTATGCGGCCACACAGGGGATTGATGAAAGCCTGTTTAAATCGATACTTCGAAAGTTGGATTTTTCCAGACTGCAATTGGAGAAAGATATCTCAACGTTTAGCGCAGGTCAAAAAAAGAAAGTGCTCATTGCTAAAAGTCTTAGTGAGAAAGCTCATCTGCATATTTGAGATGAACCACTCAACTTTGTAGATGTCATTTCACGTATGCAGATTGAAGACTTATTGCTGGAATACTCGCCAACCCTGCTTTTTGTAGAGCATGATCGTGAATTTTGTACAAATATTGCAACGAGAATCATCGAACTGTAAGTAACGGGAAAAATAACGATGTTAAGAGCCGCCAAATGGCGGCTTTTAGTATTACTCGTGAGGAAGTATGCTATAATTTTATAATCTCATTCAATCATTTGATGGATGACTAGATCAATTGTAGACTAATTCGCCAAGAGGTGTAATACAATGAAAAAAGAAATGACTACAATCAAACAAACCAGGCTTCATTCCATTTTGGACGAGGCCACCAAGTTGCTGATTGAAAAACCGAATGCTTCCATGAATGAGATTGCAGAATCTGCAAAAATCGGGATCGCTACGTTACATCGATATGTGGAAAGTCGTGAACAGCTTATGGTCTATCTGGGATTACGCGCAATCGAGGTGGTCAGTGAGACCATGAAAGAAATCCAACTGGATGAGGAGCATTGTGAAAAGTACATACCCGAACTGATTGAAGCGCTGATTCCATTAGGCGACAAAATTTATTTTTTGGCTCATGACACCACCATTAACTATAATCCCGAGATTGAGGGAGCAGATCTGAAACTGAGAGAACCTGTATTGCATGCGGTCGGTCTGTTACAACAGAAAGGTTATTTCCGCTCCGATCTCGATAAAACCTGGATTGTCGATGTGCTGTATTCCATCATGTTCCTGACGTGGCAGCAGGTTGTAAGTGGTCATATCGCGAGAAAAGCAGCCCCCGCGCTTGTGGTGGATACGTTTTATCATGGATTTAAGCAGCGTTAGGTCAGGGCCTATCCAACGAAAAACAATAGATTTAAATACGAAAGCACCCCAAAAAAGTCGACTGTATCGTTAGATACACAGACTCTTTGAGGGTGTTTTTTTGCGTTCACAACAGCGTTTCTCAGTGCGCAAGCTGCAAAAACTTGATTTTCTCACATATTCAAATATTAACAGAGTTCAGAATTTAAGATTTCCAGTTTACAAAAAATGATATAAATTTCTAGTAGATTCAAATCATTACCAAATAAAGACAAAATATTCAAGCAAGGGGGCCGGACAGAAGCACCAGCAATTGTGCAGTTCAAAGTCAGCTTATGTACTCATTCCATCAACCCAAATCAGGAGGGATTCCATGCTTTACACCATTATTGTGCCAGTCAACCAGGACTATAACATTTTGAACCTGTTCACAGATTCGCTACTCCGGACGGTAAGTCCATCCACTCAGATTATTTTCATCAACGATGGTTCCGGCTCAGCAGTCTTTCAACATCTGGATAAACTGAAGCAAGAAGTAAGAGAAGGTGTGACCATCGAGATTCTTCAGCATGATTTTCCACTCGGTTGCGCCGTGTCGATTAATAGCGCACTGAGTCTTGCCAAGGGAGAGTACATTTTCTTCCTGGATTCTGACACCATTCTTCAACCGAACTGGCAACCGATGATGAAAGAGACACTGGATAGCGATATTACGATTGGCATGATTGGAGGGGTTCTGTTGTATCCGCAAACAGGAGGCGTGCAGCATTGCGGCATTGCTTTTGCGGACACCATCGGCCGACACCTGTTCCTGAACGCATCTCCTGATGATATCCCAAAAGAAACCTTCTCTGTTCAACTGGTGGTGTTTGCCATGTTTGGCATGAAGCGGGAGGTGTATGAGACCATCGGCAACCTCGATGAGAAATTCTTTAACGGATACGAGGACTTTGATTATCAGATGCGGGCACGAGCTGCCGGATACGATACAGTCATTAATCCGAATATTCAAGCATATCACTGGGAACGCAGCAGCGGCATTCACCGCAACTTCAACCGGAAGAACAATCTGGCACGATTCTGGAAAAAGTGGGGCGGTCAAATCGAGGCTGATGTGTGGCCCTTCGTTTTCAGTCATCTGAAAGCACAACTGGAAAGCCAAGAGGAAAACCAGCAACTGCCGATTGTCGGCATTGACCTTGCCGAGGTTCGAAGTGATGCCGATACATTCTGGACCAAGCTGGAGGAAGCCGAATTTGCAAATGTAGCCGAAGTACGGGACTATTCAAACCGCTTTAATTCCAACGGGGCCATCTGGCTGCCACAGGTACTGGGCAAGGAATTGATTCATAGTGAGAACCGGTTACTGTTTTTGGTGGACAATTTCGCCCGTTTGCTGGAGAACCGCTACTGGATTGAGATGAGACATGCTCATCGAGCCAAGGATCTGATCATTGATCTGTATGGCAATGTGATCACAATGGATCGCATATACGATGGATGCTGGCCTGGAACCAAAGTTCGGTAATACACTCACAACGAAAATAAACAGGGAGGTACTTAAGGTGAAAGAAAAAGAGAGCACGCTCGATCGTGCCGTACGGTTTACCCGTAATCTGGAGTGGTTGGAACAAGTCGAAAAGGTAATTCCGGGCGGATGCAGCACTTTAGCCAAAGCACCTGAACGTTTATTTCCGGGCCATACACCCGTATGTTGTGCAGAGGCTTATAACTCCCGATTTACAGATATCGACGGGAATGAATGGCTGGATTGCGAAATGGCCATGGGTACGGCGCCATGGGGCCATGCCAGACATGAAGTCCAATTAACCGTCATTCACCAGTTGAAAAAAGGGACAAGCTTTTCTTTACCTGCCGACATCGAGCTTGAATGTGCCGAGTTGATTCTGGAGCGGTTCGAGGGGCGTTATCCATCGCTGCGCTTCACCAAGAGTGGTGCCGATGCAGTGAGTGGGGCCGTGCGTCTGGCCCGTGCCGCTAGTGGCAAAAGCAAGGTTATTGCAACAGCGTATCATGGGTGGCACGACTGGTCTGCCTACGGTTATTATGGTGGCCAGACGAAAGAACGTGGCATCCCGGTGGATATCGAGCGTTCAACGATCTGGATCAACAAGCCTACTACGGAGCGAATTGAGGCCCAGATTACCGCATCTCCCGAGGATATCGCATGTATTGTTCTGTGCCCCAACGAGTGGAAAAAGGACGCGCTGGAGCAAGCCGTAAACCTATGTCGGTCTCTGGACATCATTATCATATTCGATGAGGTAACTTCCGGTATTCGAATGGGCAAGCAGGCTACAGCAGGAGAATATGACATCTGGCCTGATCTGCTCTGTATCTCTAAAGGTATGGCCAACGGTTTACCGCTCGCAGCGGTTATGGGGCCTGAGCACTTAATGTCTTTGTCAGGACAGGTCAGATTCAGTAATGCCCATTCCAGTGAAACGACAGCGCTCGCGGCAGCCATTGCCTGTGAACGATTAATGAAAAATGCGAAAGTATGGCCGACTTGGCGTGATCCGGCAACCCGGATCATGGATCGTCTGGAATCTGAACTTGTGTTACTCGGATTGACGGATCAATTGGAAGTGAGAGGGACGTATGCAAGCTTCTGCATTCAATCCTTGGCTGAAGATAACTTCCAAACCGATCCTTTCCGCGAGTTCATGGTGAAGAGAATGGCTCACTTCGGTATTTTCACCAAAGGATACTTTATTTTCTCTGATGCCCATACACGGGAAGAATTACTGTGGGTCGAGGAAGGGCTGTTACAGATCCTGTCAGACTGGAAAGAGATTCAGAAGCAGGAACATCTTCATGCGATGCAATTTTCGAAAACGTTTGAAGCTTAATCCATAGATCATAATCGACAATCGACTAGGAGGAATTATTCAATGAAAGCACTCGTATATCAGGATCTCAAACAGGTGACTTACCAGGAGATTGAGGAGCCAACCATTCAAAAGCCAAACCAGGTGAAAATTAAAATCTATGGTTCCGGCATCTGCGGTACAGATCTGAATATTGTCAAAGGCAAAGTGCCGGCGAATAAAGGAACGATCATTGGTCATGAAGGCGTAGGCACAGTGGTTGAGGTGGGCGACGACGTTCGTGGTTTCAAGATCGGTGATCGGGTATTGGTAGATCCCACGCAATCTTGCGGTACCTGCTCATACTGCCGTGAGGGTCTATTCATCTACTGCGAGAATTTTGATGACTATCAAGTAGGGATGACGACACACGGAACCTTTGCTGAATATTTTGTCGGGGACGAAAAGTATATCTATGCCATCCCGGATTCCATGAGTTGGGAAACGGCCATGATGATCGAACCACTGGGATGTGTGCTTCAGACGTTCATGAAAGCAGGGACTAAGCCAAGTGACTCTGTACTGGTCCTCGGTTCTGGAGCAATCGGTTCCCTGTGTCAGCTAGTTAGCAAACGATTGGCAAGGCTTACCGTAGGCACGGAAGTTGATCCATACCGCAAAGAGTTTGCTTCAGGGATCGCGGATCATGTGTTCTATCCTCAGGATCTGACACTGGATAAAGTATACGAGATCAATAATAACAAAAAGTTTGATATTGTAGTGGACGCGGTTGGTAACCAGCTTCATGTAGGATTTGAGCTGATTGCCAAAGGCGGAAAAATTATTCCTATGGGATATGACGACAGTTATGAGGTGACGTTCAAATCAACAGCCGTGATTAATGATGGCATTAGTATCATCGGTGCAGTTGCTAATCACTCGATGATCAGTACGGCACTGAAATTTGCCCAAAGCATCCCGGAACTGGAACAGATGGTGACAGCCAAGGAACTGCTGAGTGATTATGAACAGGCCTTTAACGGAACGATTGGTTATGACATGCACACTGGAGAGAAATTGCCGATGAACTCGGTCAAAACAGCTCTTATCCTATAAGAGGTACGATAAGCATGTAGACATTAGCGGGTTTGCCGCTGCGATAAGTTGGAATTCGCAGCGGTGAAAACCGCAGAAGGAAGGGATATCGATTGAAATTGCTTCAAGATTTGCCGAAGAATCCACGCTACTCCATTTTACTCGAACCGGTATGGGCCATTCCGGGCACGATCGTTCTCTTTTACGCTCCTTTATATATGAAGGAAGCCGGACTTTCGGACATAGAAATCGGTTTAATCAATTCGGTGAATCTTTATTTTGCCTTTATCTTTCAATTGTTTGCGGGTTCCATTACGAATAAGCTGGGACGAAAACGAACAACACTGATCTTTGATCTGCTTGCCTGGAGTGTTCCCATGTTCATCTGGGCCTTCTCCCAGAACTTCTGGCTGTTCCTGATCGCTTATTTACTGAATGCTACATCCAAGTTTGTAACGGTTGCCTTTAACTGTCTGATCATAGAGGATGTGGA
Source organism: Paenibacillus xylanexedens (assembly GCF_001908275.1). Classification (NCBI taxonomy): domain Bacteria; kingdom Bacillati; phylum Bacillota; class Bacilli; order Caryophanales; family Paenibacillaceae; genus Paenibacillus; species Paenibacillus xylanexedens. The sequence goes on from NZ_CP018620.1 coordinate 4,017,514, forward strand.
GGAACACAAACGATCCAAGGTATTTGCCATTCTCAACATGATTATTACAGGGGCTGGTGTACTCACGCCTATTGCCGGGGTGGTCATTGCTGATTATGGTATTGTGCCTACACTCGCCAGTATTTACTTTGTTGGAGGCATCCTCATGACCGCCATGTTTTTCATTCGTAACCGATACACGGATGAGACCGAGGTCGGCAAGGAACTTATGGGATTGCATAGTAAAACCCGCGTGCTTCAGAGCTTGGGTTCAAGTCTGCGCCTGTTCGGCAAATCGTTCTACAAACGAAGACTTTTTCCGATCATTCTGATCACGGTGTTATCCAATCTGATCTTGCAGCTGAATTTCTTCCAGGTCATATTCTTCAAGGAACAGTTGAAATTTGATGACCGTGTTATTTCGTTTATCCCAGTAGTGACTGCGGTAACCGTCATGCTGCTCTATCTGGTCATCATTCCGCGATTGAAACGGCGTTCGGAAGAAAAGTATGTTGGTTTTTCCATCGTGCTTAGCACGGCCGGAGCCATTCTGTTTCTGTTGATCCCTGTGGGGAATATAGGGATGTTGTTTCTCACGCTAATCGTGCTCGCTGCGGGTAACTTCATTTTGCAGACGTACCGGGATTCCCTGCTGATGAACCGATTGGGTACGCATGAGAAAGCCGATATGTTCTCGGCCGTGCAGACCGTCATGACGCTTACAGCCATTCCATCCGGTTACCTGACGGGCCTGCTCTACCATCACAATCCAACACTGTTATTCAGCGTCATTCTTGGTCTATATGTCGTACTCATGGTCATTATGTTTTTCCTGCCAGATCCACAAAAGCACTCCCAAGTGCTGGAACCTTACAAAAATATGTAGAAAAAGGGGTTTACTGTATCTGGAGCGAATATGTAGTACAGAAAAAACTAGTAAATGCATGTTCAAAAAGAGCGGTTTTCAGTACCAAGAAGATGGGATGAAGCTAGAAATGGAGTAGCGGAGCGTAGGAAAACTACGTGAGCAACGGACATTTCGGCTGAATGCCATATTCGATGCTGATGATGCCACTAGGCATCCTTCGTAATCAAAAGCGGACTTTTTGAACTACCTCTAGAACATATTTTAACTTGGGAGGCTGCTAAAAATGACTAACGTAATGACAACAGAAGCACGGAAGCAATGGAGTTGGATGAACGAGCCCGAAAGCTGGTCCTATACCGATCAGGGAGGTGTGCTGGTGGAAGCGAAGGCGGACACCGACTTTTTCCAAGATCCAGCGGGGAAGCACATTCGTGCAACTGCTCCTTTCTTGTCGATGCCTGTGCCTGGCGATTTCGAAATCACAACTCAATTAACCGTTGATATGAAAAATCAATATGATTCCGGATGTCTGATGGTGATGGCGGATGATCTTAACTGGTGCAAAATTTGTTTTGAGTATGATGGAAAAGTGCCTACCATCGTGTCGGTGGTGACACGTGATGGTTCATCCGATGATTGTAATTCGGTTGAAGTCTCCGTACCTGATCCCTATCTGCGTATACGCAAAGTAGAGGGCTGCATATCATTCTTTTATTCACCCGATGGGGATGAGTGGAAACTAATTCGTTATTTCGGCATGCCGATAAAAGGGGAACTTCGAGCTGGATTAGTTGTTCAGTCGCCGACTGGAACGGGCTGTACGTGTCACTTTTTATCCGTGAACGTTACTCATCCGGACTTGACCGCACGTTTCTAATCCGCTCCCCCGGCCGATCATTGGAGGGAGAACAGGTTCATGGTAAAAGCATTTATATTTGATTTTGATGGACTCATTGTTGATACAGAGACACCTTGGTATTATGCGTTTCGCGATATTTATGAAGAGCACGGAGTGGAACTTGGTCTGGAGCTTTGGTCGAAAAATGTGGGGACATCCTTTGAGGAATTTCATCCATTTCTGTATCTGGAGCAAGCGCTCCAAAAAAAGATAGATCATGATCATATCAAACTGCTCTCTGAACAGAAATACGAAGTCTATTTGGGACAGGCTGCCATTCTTCCAGGGGTGTATGAATTGCTTCAGTCTGCGAGGGAAAAGGGGATTCAGCTTGCGGTTGCTTCCAGCTCCACACGGGACTGGGTGCATGGTTACTTGCAGAAATTAGGCATTTTCGATTATTTCACAGTCGTTCATACATCCGAGGATGTGAAACGAGTGAAACCGGACCCTGAACTGTACCTTCTTGCTCTCCAGAGTCTTGGGATCGAGGCTTCCGAAGCGATTGTGTTCGAAGACTCACCTAATGGCTTGAAGGCAGCCAATGCAGCAGGTATTCGGTGTATCATCGTACCTAACGAGGTAACGCGTGGTCTGGAATTCGCCATGCATGAACTGCGGTTATCCTCGCTGGCCGAGATCAATATGGAGGCGCTCTAATCCAGATACTGCTTGCGTAGCTCGATAGGGGAGATCCCTTCGTATTTTTTGAACACTGATCCAAAGTAACTGGCACTGTTGAAACCAACGGCTTTGGCTATTTCATGAGCGGTCGTAGCGTTATTTTCGATGAGCATTTCCTTGGCTTTCAACAACCGATATCGCATCAGATACTCCAGTGGAGTCATTTGAAATTCTTTTTTGAATATCCGATTGAGGTGCTGCTCGGTAACGTCCATCTGCTCAGCCAACAAGGGGAGAGAAATATCCTGATGATAATTTTGTTTGATAAAAGTAATGAGTTCATCCAATCTTAATCGGGCATCAGAACGTTCGTAAGCACTATAGCGTTCACCTTCAATGGTTAATCTGACCAAAAGCATGTACAGTAATGCGGAGACGTGCCAGATCTGATCCTTGTGCCGGGACTGCAGCGCCAACGTAATTTCACGCAACAGGATATGAAGCATTCCATCCGGCTTGAAGGCGCGCAGCTCCCCGATCTGCAAGGTATGCAAGAACCGTGGCAACAAATAGCCATTGAAAGACAGACAATCAAATCGTAATGAATCACTCAGATTGTGGTAACGGTAGGTTACCTCCGGGAACAAAATGAGAGCGGTCCCTTTTTTGATCGAAAATTCATGATTCTTTGCTGCGATTCGCCCTGTTCCTCCGATGCACTGTACAATGCTGTAATCCCGTGAATGGTCGCTCCAATTCATCAATTCATCAACGGTCAACTGGTTTTGCCCTGTAATCATGAGCGGCATATCGGTATCCAGCGGATTCCCCATGCTAGGTTTCGGCATCGTCGTGTTATTCCTCTTTTCGTTAAAGGATCATGTGCGTAAGTGGCGTGGTTACAGCGTTAAAAGAAACCTAGAAAGAATTATATTACATAAATGGGATAATTTTAATTGAATGACGAGCAATATATAAAACGTTTTCATATAAATGCTTCAACAATTATTAATTGGATAAATGAGTATGAACTTTGGTCTGATCAGCCTCTATTTATGGATCTAAAAGTACGCCCGCCTTGCCAACAGAATGCGAAACGGTATACGCTATAAGGAATGAGTGATTAAAGAAAGGGATGCAAACATGAAGAAAGTCATCGTAGTCGGATCGGGTATTCTGGGGGCATCAACAGCCTATCAATTAGCCAAACATGGCGCAGAGGTCATCATCGTAGATCGAAAAGATATAGGACAGGCAACGGATGCAGCTGCCGGTATCATCTGTCCATGGCTGTCACAGCGTCGCAATCAGGACTGGTATCAGCTCGCCAAGGCTGGTGCGCGGTTCTATCCTGGCATCATAGCGGAGCTTGAAGGCGAAGGAGAAACGGAAACCGGTTATGCTCAAGTGGGCGCGCTTAGTATTCATACGGACGAGGATAAAATCAACAAGATGGAAGAGCGGGCCCATCTTCGCAAAGAGGATGCACCGGAGATTGGCGACATTACACCTCTTGATGACAAAGAAACCCGTGAACGTTTTCCATTGCTGGATGAACGTTATCAATCGGTACATATCAGTGGTGCTGCACGTATAGATGGAAGGGCGCTGCGCGATGCCTTGATCCGATCTGCACAGCGGAATGGAGCGGAAGTGATCCATGGAGACGCCACGCTTCAATTCGAAGCGGATCGGGTCATTGGTGTGAGTGTTAATGATCAGCGTTTCCTTGCAGATGAAGTCGTTGTCTGTGCAGGTGCATGGGCCAAAGAACTGCTGAAGCCACTAGGCGTACACTTTAAAGTGCATTATCAAAAGGCACAAATTATGCATCTACATGTCACGGATGGGGAGGATACAGGCCGCTGGCCTGTGATCATGCCACCTTCTGATCAATATCTGCTGGCCTTTGATCAACAGAAGATTGTGATTGGTGCCACTCATGAAAATGATGTGGAGGGTTATGATACAAAAGTAACTGCAGGGGGCATACAGGAAGTTTTGAATAAAGGCCTGGAACTGGCGCCGGGGCTCGCCAATAGCACATTCCAGGAGGTAAGAGTTGGGTTCCGTCCGTTCACACCTGGCTTTCTACCAGTAATGGGGGCTGTCCCAGGCTGGCAAGGTCTGATTACCGCGAATGGACTTGGAGCCTCTGGACTGACCATGGGTCCTTTTATCGGGAGTCAACTGGCGAAACTAGCTCTCGGTATGGAACTGGATATCGATATTGAGCCCTACACTGTTGGCAAAGCAATGGATGAAATTGAAAGAGGTGGGTCATGACATATTCACAACGTGTATCCGATGGAGCGAACTCGTCTGACATCATATATCTGGAACATCAGATCGGTACGACAAAAGAAAAACTGCGCATAGCTTTTGAGAAACAAGAAACATACAAAAGCGAATTGTCGGAATTGAAGTCATCACCAATCAGGAATGCATCGGAAAACAATTCTGAAGAGCAAATCTTAATGGAGAAGGCAAGCCAAACGAAGAACTTGATTGAAACCCTGTCTGAACAACTGGAGCAACTACAGGAAGCATTAGCGAAACTAGGCGATTGATCGGCTCGTATGGCTTATCTCTCTGAGACATCGACAGAAATAATATACGATACGTATAAAACGAAAACCCCTTATATTAAGGGGTTTTTCTGATTTAGTTCAAATGGTTTATATCAATAAATGAACACATGGTATAAAATGGAATCAGGTGCTGAACTGTCAATTCAGGTACCCATGTAACCAATCACGAAACTATGCTGAGAGGTGGATTCCAAATGTATAAAGAAGTGATACGTGTTGAGGACATTACAGGCTTCCAGTCCAGATCTGAAGAGTTTTTCCCACTGCACTGGTTTCGAAAAATGCTGTCCGAGCATCCTGTGTACTATCACGAAGATACAGACACCTGGAATGTGTTCAGATACGATGATGTGAAGCAGGTTCTCAGTAATCATGAGTATTTTTCAGCCGAAGGAACCCGGACAACGATTGCCGTTGGAGCAAAGAACAATGAAGGCACACCTCCAGACAAATTAAACATATCAAGTATCGATCCTCCCCGTCATCAAAAAAGTCGTTCGTTGTTATCGGCTGCTTTTACACCGCGTAGTCTGAAAAACTGGGAGCCACGAATTCGCAACATTGCAGAGCAATTGGTAGCCGATATTGAGCCAAATACGACCATTGATATCGTACAAGCATTAGCTGCTCCGCTGCCTTCCATGGTGATGGCGGACCTGCTCGGCATCCCTCTCACAGACAGCCATCGCTTCAAGAACTGGGTAGATATTCTGTTTCAACCCACCAATCCAAAGACGGCTGAGGAGAGTGAACTGAAAAAGCAAACTGCCGCGAAAGAGTACTATCAATTCCTGTACCCCATTGTGGTTTATAAACGGACTCATCCGGGTGAGGATATCATTACGGATCTGTTGAACGTCGATGTTGAGGGGGAGAAGTTCACGGAGGATGAGGTTGTTCGCACGACCATGCTTCTGCTTGGAGCCGGTATAGAGACAACGAGTCATATGGTTTCAAATACGTTCTATTCCTTCCTCTACGATGACCCGAGCTTGTATGGGCAACTCAGGCAGAACCCCGAATGGGTTCCGCTCGCAGTGGAAGAAATGCTTCGTTATCGGTTCCATAATGCCAAGCGGCATCGGACAGTAAAGCAGGATAATCAACTGCTCGGAGTGGATTTGAAAAAAGGAGATGTTGTCATCTCCTGGATGAGTGCAGCCAATATGGATGAACAGATGTTTGAAAACCCCTTTGAGCTGAATATTCATCGTCGGAATAACAAAAGACATCTTACCTTTGGTAATGGCCCACACTTTTGTCTAGGTGCCCCGCTGGCAAGAATGGAACTCAGCATTGCCTTGACAGCATTTGTGGAGAAGATTGCTCGGATTGAACCGGTGGAGTCCTTTGATCTGGAGAATAATCTGGCCACTTCAGCTCCTGGGCAGTCGTTGACCCATCTTCCAGTGAAGATCGTTGGGTAGAGGGAAAGGTTCATACGGGATACAACCTAAAAAGCGGCAGATCAGACGTAAACGTCTTGATCTGCCGCTTTGTTATCCAAGCAAGTATGAGGCTTGACACCTTAATTTGAATTCATGGAAACTTTTTGTCTTACCACCTGTTTGATTTCTTCCTCTTTGGCTTGTTTGGTGCGTTTGATAAAGAAGGAAAGGACCAATCCCACAACAGCGATACCGATGATAACAACATAAGCATCATTGATACCCTGGATCATGGATTCTGTAGCAAGCTGTTGTTGACTGAGACCATTGGCTGCACCAGTCGCCATCATATCCTGTACGTGTGCCGTTGTACGGGAGGTCATGACACTTACGAGCAATGAAGTACCTACAGCGCCAGCCACTTGTCTGACGGTGTTGGAGATAGCTGTACCGTGTGCACCAAGTCTTGGTGGCAGTTGGTTAAGTCCCGCAGTCTGAATCGGCATCATGAGCAGAGCCATACCAATTCGGCGGCCGGTAGACATTAATACCAGGTAACCATAACTGGTTGAATCCGTTAAGTCGATGAAACCAATTGTCGTCACGATGGTGATCACCATCCCGATAACAGCGAGCCATTTCGCTCCAAATCGGTCAAACAATTTTCCGGCTACAGGCATCAGGAAGCCCATGACAAGAGCACCCGGGAGCAGTAATAATCCGGACTCCAGTGCAGTGTAACCACGTGCGTTCTGGAGATACAAGGGAAGCAACATCATGTCAGCATACATGATCATTGTAATCGCGATACTAATAACCGTGGTCAGGGAGAACATGTTGTACTTGAAAGCCCGCAGATCAAGCAGGGGAGTTTCAGATACGAGCTGACGCCATGTGAACAGCGCAAGAGCAACAATTCCAGCCGCAATGCAGATAAGAACTTCTGCACTTGACCATCCCAGACTTCCTGCTCTGCTGAAACCATAGAGCAATGCACCAAATCCGATCGTGGACAGCACCACACTGATCGTGTCGAACTTCGTACTAACCCGTTCGGATACATTCTTCAGGTATACAAACGCAAAGGCAATGACAATAAGGGTTAATGGAATCATGCCGTAGAACATCGTTTGCCAAGAGTAGTTTTCCAGAACATAACCGGCAAGGGTAGGCCCGATTGCAGGGGCGAAAATGATGGCAAAGCCAACCATACCCATCGCAGATCCACGTTTTTCAGGAGCAAACAAGGTCAAAATAACGTTCATCAAGAGCGGCATGATAATGCCGGCGCCCGCTGCCTGAATCATGCGTCCTGTCAGCAATGTGCCGAAGTTGGTTGCAAGAGCGGATACGATGGTACCAATCAGGAAAATAAACATTGATGCTTGGAATAATTGCTTGGTTGAAAAGCGTTGCATGAAGTAGGCTGTAATGGGGATCAGCACCCCGTTCACCAGCATGTAACCTGTTGTTAACCATTGTGCTGTTGCAGCGGAGATGTTAAAATCACCCATCAGTTCCGGTGTAGCGACACTCATGATCGTTTGATTCAACGTTGCAAGGAAGGCTCCCAAAATCATAATAAACAGGATGGGGCCTTTCTTTACCGATAATTCATCTTGTACTCTAACCTGACTCAATCCTTTTCATCCTTTCAATCCACGCGTGACTAAATTTACAACGTGTTGTATAGTTTACATTGTATTTATTGAATTATATACATATTCGGACAGATTACAATTTACGTTATGACGTGTTTTCGTCGTTTATTTTACAAAAAAAATGAATTTGTTGTGTAAATCAAAAATAAACGACTTATCGTTTAAAATTGTATTGTTTAAAATTTGAAGGAGGGATACAGGTGAAAGACGAGAAGAAATCAGCCGTGGACCCAAGAATATTGCGAACACGTCAGTTAATTCGAAGTGCATTTGTTGAGTTACTGCAGGAAATGGATATTGAAAAATTGTCAGTGAACAAAATTGCCGAACGAGCGACGATTAATCGGGTAACCTTTTACCTGCACTATCGAGATATTACGGATATGATGGAGAAGATGGCCGACGAGATGATTGAGAATATTGAACGGATCGTGGATGAATACGCTCCTCATTTTGAGAAACAAAGGACGGAAGATGCTTGGCCTGTTCTGGTCAAGTTACTGGAGCATTTTGCAGAGAACGCCTCGTTCTATCAGGTGGTACTTGCTACGAAGCGCACACCGATTTTTACCGAACGACTGCTCAAATTGTTGAGTACGCTGGTCAAAGCCAAAATTGAACGGGTAGAGATGGAGGATGAACTCGAAGAATCCGGCATTCACAAGGAGATTGCAATCTGGTACGGTTCTTCCGCCCTGATTGGTACCATTGTCTCCTGGTTGCGCAACGATATGCCTTATTCACCTCATTTCCTGGCGAAACAATTCTCGTTGATTCGCTCGTACTCTTATAATGACCTGATATAGTCCTGCTACAATTGCACCTAACGTTAATAGAGGAGGAATAATGTGATGAAATATAGTGCAGAACGTATCTATATGAGATTTTGGAATGTGGATGATGCCTCATTGCTTCTGGATCTACAGGTTCGCAATCGTGCGGAAATCGAGAACATATCAGCAAGTGATCGGGAGGAGTCTTTCTACAGCTTGGAGGGGCAAAGGTCACGCATTGAGAGCTGGAACAAGAAGAGAGAAGAAGGAACTCGCTATTCTTTTGGTATTTTTCTACATACTACGGATGAACTCGTCGGTGAAATTTCTTTGTTCGAGATCATACTGGATTCTACCCCAAAATGGATCGTTGGTTATGTGACGGATACTCTGCATCAAGGAAAAGGATATATGAGCGAAGCCCTGCAATGTGTACTGGAATTTGCCAAACACGAAACTGCAATTACTCGAATCGAAGCTGGCGCTGTACCCGATAATACAGGTTCCATCCGTGTCCTTCAAAAGGCAGGATTCAAGGAGAAGGGGTCACAGCCTGTGCCAATCCAGGGAACGTTGAAAGAACATACGATGTTTGCTGTGGATATACTATAAGCAAGATGTTTTAATATTTACTATACAAGTTGGACTATATATATAAACGTAACGGAGAGGACAGAAAAAACATATGGCTACTATACTCGTTGCAGACGACGATGCGAACATTCGTGAACTCGTCTGTCTATTTCTCAAAAACGATGGATTCACAACAGTGGAAGCTGCGGACGGTAAGGAAGCTCTCACTATATATGGCGAAACTCCAGTGGATCTGGTCGTCCTTGATATTATGATGCCTGTCATGGACGGCTGGGCACTGTGCAAAGAACTCCGAAGAGCCAATCCCGACCTCCCGTTACTCATGCTGACGGCGAGAGGAGAGACTTGGGAGAAGGTGAAAGGATTCGAACTGGGTACGGATGATTATTTGACCAAACCGTTTGATCCATTAGAGCTGACCGCTCGTGTCCGAGCATTATTGAAACGATACAAAATCGGCTCCACACACACAATCCAGTTTGGCAACGTCATTCTGGACCGTCAGACGTATAAGGTGATGAGAGGCACGGAGTCGCTTACGTTACCACTTAAGGAGTTCGAATTGCTGTATAAGCTTGCTGGAACACCAGGACAAGTCTATACACGTGAGCAATTAATCGATCAGATATGGGGTATTGATTACGCGGGAGATGATCGAACAATAGACGTACATATTAAGCGCCTGCGCGAACGATTCTCGACTACACCTGATTTTCGGATTGAAACGGTGCGTGGGCTAGGGTACAGACTTGAGGTCCATGAATGATCAGATCCTTATATATTCGTGTTGTTCTGACCTTTCTGGTGTCAGTCATCACAGGCACGATTATTTCATTTTTTATGTCAACCTGGATATTCGAAGATCAATTGAATGAAAATGCTCAAATTAACATACGCAACTTTGGCCAGGACGTTGTGCAGATTTATAAGACGCTGCCTGCTGATGAAGCAGAATCATTCGTTAGTAGAATGAAACAACTTGATTCGTATCATATTCGAATTTATGATGAAACGGGCAAGTTCAAGTCTTATGGGAAGCTTAACGAACATAAATCATCACCCGTATCGACGGATCAACTCAAGAAGGTGTTAAACGGAGGGGTTGTGCAGGACACACCTAAAGGTATCGCTACCGTTCTTTTGGGGCTACCGATCAAGACGGAAACGGGTACAAGAGCGATGTTTCTAGAAACACTCTCACCGCCCTCAGCCTCTTTTGTGGTCCAGTTTGGCTTGATTTTTGCAAGCTGTTCCTTGATTGTAGGAAGTTTGTTGATTGTGGTTGCTTCTGTATATCTGGTTAGACCGATCAAAAAATTGACCAAAGCGACCAAACGGATTGCAGCTGGAGATTTCAACGTCAAGCTGAACATTAAACAAACGACGGAGATTGGTACATTGGCCCGCAGCTTTGAAGAAATGATGCATGATCTTCAGCAGTTGGAGCAGATGCGCAGGGAATTCGTTACCAATGTTTCGCATGAGGTTCAGTCTCCGCTCACCTCGATATCCGGTTACGCTTCGGCACTGAAGCAAGTAAATCTCTCAGAACAAGAACGAAACCGTTACCTGGATATTATCATCTCTGAAGCAAAAAGAATGTCCAAAATGAGCGATAGCCTGCTGAAGCTGAGTTTGCTTGAATCGCAGTCACAGCAACTACGGCTCACCACCTTAAGCCTTGATGAACAGATCAGGCGGGTCATCGTGGCGCTTCAGCCGCAATGGTCTGGGCGCAACATTCATTTCGAGCTTGATTTGGAGAACGTGAAGGTAACGGCTGATCACGATCAGTTAAATCAGGTATGGACAAACATCATCGGAAATAGCATCAAGTTTTCCGAGGATGGCGGTATGATTAAAGTCAGTATCGAAGAGGACTTCAAAAATGTGACTGTTCGAATATCCGACACGGGCATTGGAATTCCCTTGGAAGACCAGAAGCGTATATTCGACCGCTTTTTCAAGGCTGATCGTTCCCACAGTCGTAAATACGAAGGGAGTGGTATGGGACTTGCTATCGTTAAACAGATCGTGTCCCTTCATCAGGGTGACATCCGAGTGGAAAGCGAACCTGGTCAAGGCACGACCTTTATGATCACGTTGCCTATCCATCCACCAACGGATAGTTAGGCTCACAGGATAGGGTCAATGAATAGAATATCCATCGGATTATCTAAACCGAATTATCATGTCATCTGTAACATGCAGCTTCCTTGTATGTTACAGATGACATTTTTTTGCTTGTTCATATTCAGTTCATATTGACGTCACGGGCAGTACATTTTCATTGGATAAGATTGCATTAACGACAAAGAAGACAACCGAACAAGCAGTTCAAGACAGGAGAAGATGAGCGTGACACAGCCAGCGGAAAAGAAAACAAAGAATAGATCGAGGGCCAAAAAAGTGAGAAACATGATACTGAAAATAGTAGGAGCAATCGGAATCGCCATTATTCTTTTTCTAGGTATTGTTTATATCACAAATGTGATCAGTAGCAATTCTGAGACGAAAAAGATAGAGCCCTACGGTCAGCATGTATCTGTAGACGGGAAAAATATGAATGTGCTCATTCAAGGTGAAGGCAAGGAAACCATTGTGCTTCTTCCGGGATATGGAACAGCTGCACCGGCGCTTGATTTTAAGCTACTTATCGACGAATTATCTCCATATTACAAAGTTGTTGCAGTTGAACCTTTTGGTTATGGATTGAGTGATGAAACTGAAAAAGAACGAACCACAGAGAACATCGTAAGTGAAGTTCATGAAGCTCTACATCAACTTGATATTAACAAATACATGCTGATGGGCCACTCCATTGCAGGCATTTACGGCATTGATTATGTGAACAAATATCCGGATGAGGTCACGGCATTTGTCGGAATTGATAGCAGTGTTTCAACACAACCGGGTATGGATGCCAAATTACCTACAAAAATGTTCGCATTTCTCAAAAAATCAGGTCTCCAAAGATTAGTGGTCAAATTTGGTGATGATCCTTATACGGGACTCCCATTTGATGAACATACCGTGGAGCAGATGAAAATGCTGTCGAGTAAAAACTCAAATAGTTCCACGATGTTAAATGAAATGGACCATATTTCTTCCAATTTTAAAGGTGCTCAAGGTTTAACTTTCCCTAAAAACCTTCCACTTCTTCTCTTTGTACAAGCCAATAATGAAGGTGTAGAAGGATGGATACCGCTGCATGAAGGGCAGATCAAAGATTCAGTACATGGGAAAGTAATCACAATGGATGGCGAACATTACTTGCACCATACGTTATTCAAAGAAATAGCTGAAGATGTTAGAGCATTCATGAACGAAGCGAAGTAAAAATTCTGTAAAAGTCCGTGATGAGAGAGAGGAATTCAAATGAGATTATTTGAGATACTGTTAGTTCTATCCTGTTTCGCTTTACTCGTAGACCTACTATTTATTAAAAGAAGTGCAAAGAAAACAGGATTGGGTTTGGGGATAGGAAGTAGCGTTATACTCGTAGTTCAATTTTTTGTTGAGGGATACAGATGGCAGTTGCTTTTGGTATATATCATGACGGCTCTATTCATAATCATCGTTTTATTCAGACATTCCGAAAAGATGATGAATCTAAAAATAGGGAAGTTCTTGAAATATAGTTTATCTTCCCTGATTGTCATTCTGCTGGTTGCTTCTACTGCCTTGTCTGTATACTTACCTGTTTTTAATTTGCCGAAGCCGGATGGTCCAGAGAAAGTGGGAACTCAAACATTTCATTTAACGGACCAGAACAGAGACGAAAGCTTCACTGAAGATCAAAGCGATAAGAGGGAACTAATGGTTCAAGTTTGGTACCCTACTGAAAATAGGAATAATATTAAGCGTGACACGCTGTTTCCAAAAGATAAAGAGAGGTTCAAAAAGTATATTCAGAGCTTCTCTACTTCTTTAAAACTGCCTGAATTTGTGCTCGACTATTGGAAGTATAGTCAAACCAACTCTTATGAAAATAGTGAAATATTGTCTTCTACAAGTCCTTATCCCGTGATACTGCTATCTCATGGTATGGGAACCAGTAGAGTTCTACATGCATCACAGGCCGAGAATCTGGCCAGTCATGGGTTTATCGTGGTCACCATCGATCATACGTATAGCACCTTTGCTACCCTTTTTCCAGATGGCCGTGTAACGGATTATAAAAAAAGTACGACTACACTAGATGAACGTACAAGAACAGGGGATATATGGACGAAAGACGTGGAGTTTGTAATCGATCAAATCGAAAAGCTGAATTCAGGTGCAATCGAAAGTCAGTTTAAAGGAAAAATCGATCTAGATAACATCGGCGCGATGGGGCATTCTTTTGGGGGTGCAACCGCGTTTAATACAACGTACTTAGATCAGAGAATCAAGGCCGGGGTTAATATGGATGGGTCACTATATGAAGTGGAAAATAGAGATGATATAAACAAGCCGTTTATGTTCATCCGATCGGGAAGTTTTGAAGACTGGTTAGCCAATTTTGAAAAGGATAGAAATTCGGATGACGAAGTAACTAAATCTCTTTCAGATGAGCTGCACATTATGAAAAATGTTATCAATCATGGGGGAAATGTGATTTATATAGAAGGAACCCAGCACTTCAATTTCACGGATCTTCAATTCTATTCGGAGCTGGTTAAACTGTCCGGGATCACAGGAGATATCAATGGTAAAAGAGGATCAAACATCGTAAATCAATATGTACTCGATTTCTTTAACAAGCAACTGAAAGAAACGGGTGGAGATCTGATTCAGGGGCCGAGCGACTTGTATCCTGAGGTGAAATTTGTAGACCCAGAAGAACTCTAATACCAAAACATATAAAATTCAGGAGATGATGTGAATGGGACGACAAAAGGGAAAACGAACTTCAATCACCGCCTTAACTCTGGTGTTAACGATGTTGGCTCCAATGTCAGTCATGGCCGCACCAACTGCCGGTAACAGCAGCGACCTGAAGTATGAACCAACAGAGAAAATAGTAGCGGAGAAAGCCAAGTTACTCACCGAGAAACATGGAATCACAAGTCTGCAATATGCCCTTATCGATGGTGGCGAGATTGTGGTGTCCGGTCAGACAGGCAAGAACGATCTAAAGGACAAGGTGCCTCTGACGCCGGATACGATCTATGGCATAGGATCAACGAGTAAAATGTTCCTCACAGCTTCTGTTATGAAGTTAGTTGACGAAGGCAAGGTGGATTTGGATCTGCCTGTTGTGAACTATATACCTGATTTTCAGATGAAAGATCATCGCTACAAACACATCACACCACGCATGCTGTTGAATCATTCTTCCGGTCTGCTGGGCAGCACGGGCAGCAATGCCACATTGTACGGGGATAATGATACGTACTCACATGATACGTTTCTGGACCAATTGGCGAGTCAAAACCTGAAGGCAGATCCCGGTGCATTCTCCGTGTATAGTAACGATGGTTTTACGTTATCCGAGATTATGGTTGAACGTGTTAGCGGCATGAGTTTTACAGCTTTTATACACCAATATTTTACGGAATCTTTGGACATGAAACATACCAAAACACCACAGGATGTGGTTGACCCGGCAGCAATGGCGGGAATCTATTCTCCTTTGGTTGAGGGTCAGCTTCCACAAGAGAATTATAATGTCATCGCTACTGGAGGCATTTATTCCACCGCTGAAGATCTTGCGAAGTTTTCACAAATCTTCACGGGAGAGGTCCAAGGCATTCTTACCGATAAGTCTGTAGAAGCCATGGCGCAAGAAGAGTACAAAAAAGGCATGTGGCCAGAGGATGGCGATACGTCTATATCTTACGGTTTAGGGTGGGATAGTGTAAATCTGTACCCATTCAGTGAATACGGTATCAAGGCAGTAACAAAAGGTGGAGATACCATATCGTATCACTCATCATTAGTCGTACTGCCGGAATATAATCTGGCTGCAGCCGTTACCTCATCAGGTGGGACAAGTGCCAAAGATCAGTTCATTGCGAGTGAATTATTACTCAGCGCACTTGAGGAAAAGGGGATCATTACAGAACGGAAGCCGGAAAAATCGTTTGGTGTGCCTGTGAAGGCAGATATACCTAAAGAAATAGCCACGAATGCAGGTATATATGGCGGCAGTAATTCAGTTAAAAAGATCGAAATGAATACTGCTGGACAAATGACTGTATCCACACCCGCAGCTCCAAGTGATCCGGCTCAAAAATACACCTATACAGCAGATGGTACTTTTGTTAACGATGAAGGCACGGAAAAGTTGAAATTTGTTAAGGAGAAGAATGGAAGGACTTATCTGTGGTATCGATCTTATATATCCTTGCCAGGACTTGGACAATTGGCTTTCTCCGAATATAAAATGGAGAAGCTGGAAGTCAATGAATTATCCCAGGATATTACGGCCTCATGGGAGCAGCGTGAAGGTAAAAAATATTACCTGGTGAATGAGAAATATACATCAACGGTTTATCTCAATTCGGCACCAATTCTCCCTATTCATTTGGACAAAGAGACCCCAGGGTATATATCCAATAATAAGATTATTGGAGCAAACGAAGCAGTCACTGAGCTGCAAATCCCTGGCCTGGCTGGACGTGATACAAAGGAGATTTATTTTGCTAAAAAGAACGGAGTAGATTACATTACAGCCGTTGGTAGCATATACGCCAGTGAGGAAATGGTACAACCGCTCTATTCGGGTAAACAATCTCTAGCAACGATTCAAGCAGACGGATATGCCAGATGGTTTTCGTTACCATCAACGGTGAAAGGAAAAGTCATGACGGTTAAAATGCCTGCAACTGGCGCCTTTGCCGTATATGATCAGAAGGGTATTTGTATTAATCACACCGTAGTCAGCGGTCAGAATGAGGTTGTATTACCAGAAAACGGCCGCATTGTATTTGCAGGTGACGTGGATTCCACATTTGAAATTTCATTGAAAAAGTAAAATGAATGTATTTAAAAAACATACCAAAGCCTTCTCCATGACGTGGGGAAGGTTTTGGTATGTCAATGTAGGGAATATTTAATTTTCCGAATTCAGGACGGTATCAGTTCTCCGCCGAGGCTTTTGCCTGCTTGATGCGAAAGGAAATCGTAAAGCTCAAGAGAACGAGAATTAATTGAAGAGATAGAGCCAATATAATCCCCGTCAACAACCCCAAATTTAGTGACTGACTAACGGCAATAAGGGCTCCTCCGACGCCGATGCTTACCCCTGGGCTAAATGCATCTGTAAACTGAAGGCTGGCGGAGATCTCACCTTCTTCACCTGTTTTTGTATTCTGTAGTGCAATCGCTCCAGTCGTAGGATGTGCCAAACCGATGCCGAATCCAGTGAAAAGCTGTGAAATCACTGCAAATACGATCCCTCCTTCGGGGAGGCCAACAGCGAGAATGACCGCAGCAACACCAATGATCATAAATCCAATACCAATGATTACCCGTTTTTTTCGGCCCATCCCATGATCTTTAGCATCAAACCTGGACTGAAGCCAGGCAGCCGCTGACCAGCTTAATGCACCAGCGGCTACAATTAATCCCGCCATATCCGCAGGAAGCTTTTTCACATCTGTCAAAGCGAGGACAACATAACTCTCGGTCGCATTATAACTAGCAACAAAGAATCCTCTTGAAGCAATTGTGGCCGGTAAACCTCTTCTGGCACTTAAGGTGCCCTCGGGCAGCAGCTTTCGCAAAGGCTGAATCATGATAAGCAATCCTGCTACGGAAAGCACAATTCCTTTCCAATCGGTTATATAGCCTAGCCCAGCCAGCAACATTCCCGTTCCGATAGTCAGTAATACTGCAAAACCTTCTTTTTGGTTATTCTTGGAAGGTTTATTCACTCTAACTGTAAATTTGCGGAAAGCGGGAAGCGTCAGCATGACAGCCAAACCAATGAAGGGAAGCACGAGCCAAAAAACAACTCTCCAGGAGATATGCTCCGCTATAAGCCCAGCAATATAAGGGCCTATTAGTGCAGGTAGAATGTATGCGCCGGAAAACAAAGCAAGTATTTTCGTTCTCAGCTTATCAGGATAACCTAAAGTAATGCTGTAATATACACACGTAATGATACCGCCTCCACCAAACCCTTGAAATACTCTCCCTATAATTAGAGTAATCATGTTCACCGAAGTAGCCGCAATTACGATGCCGATCACAAAAAAAAGTATCGATATGCCAAACGATGCAAATACGCCGTTTTTGTTGATCCGCGCTCCAATGATCATTGTTCCAAGGATTTGTGCCAAAAGAAAAGAGCTGAATATCCAACCGTACAAATGGAGCCCATTTAATTTTTGAGCCAGGCTTGGAGCAATCGTAACAACTGCTAAACCTTCAAACGCGACGGTAGTGACAGCAAGAATGATCCCAATGGTCAATGCTCTGTACTTGGCGTCGAAAACACCTGTTTCTTTTGCTGTTATTTCCATCTTTAAAATCTCCTTTAGAATAAATTTTAATAGTCTCGACCATAGTTGCTGCAGCAAGTATATGACAAAAAAAGTTATCCCCCCTTTAAAGTGGAGAGGACTCCTCTTTGGACTATAGATCTTTTACGTTGTTATACATTACAGTAAGAATCCTTCTAAACATCTCAACCTCCTCCTTGGATAACCCCTGGATCGTTTTATTATATGCATCCATGGAAGGAGCAAGAATTTCATCTTTCATATCTCGTCCTTTAGGAGTTAAATAAACACGTAAAGATCTTCTATCCGTTTCATGAATCACACGATAAATAAATTCTTTCTTTTCGAGCTTAAACAGCATCCGTGCAACATTCGTTTGGTCCTTATGAAGTCTCTCGGCAAGTTCTTTTTGAGTAATGCCTTCTTTTTCCCATAGTACGATTAGTATTTCCCACTGATCCACTGTGATGTCAAACGGATTGACTACCTTTTGATAGTAATTATTCAGTTTAAGTGCCGCGCGCTGTACATTAACACCGATATATTTTTCTAATTCCAAGGTTTTCCTCCTAAATAATCGTCATGATTATAGTTGCTGTGACCATTATAATTCTGCCTCTTTTTAGTGTCAATCATATTTATTTGAGTGAAAAACAACGCCGCTAATCTAAGCATTATCTCTATTAAACAAGTTTTCCGATACGCACTAAATTGATCGCGGATCGTATATCATCATGTACTTAAATTATTTTGCCTGTTCATATTCGGTTCATGTAGACGTCACGAAGAGTCCATTTACATTAGTTAAGCTTATTTTAGCACCAAAAAAGATACTCTAATAAAGAGATACAGATGGAGAAGATGCAAATGATACAACAAGAGAAAATAAACGTGGTCAAGAGAACAGTCAAAAAAAGAACTTCAATTGTAGCTTTAACGCTACTGTTAACCATGTTAGCCCCGCTATCTGTAATGGCCGCACCGGCTGCCATGAATAACAGCAACCATACGTATGAGACAACAAAGAAAGCTGTGATCGAAAAAGCTAAATTACTGACCGAGACGTACGGTACGACGAGTCTGCAATATGCACTGATCGATGGTGGAGAGATTCTGGTGTCCGGTCAAACGGGCAAAAACGATATAAACGACAAGGTAGCTCTTACTTCGAACACCGTCTATGGCATTGGTTCGACCAGTAAAATGATGCTTACAGCTGCTGTAATGAAGCTGGTTGACGAAGGCAAGATTGATTTGGATGCGCCTGTTGTGAACTATATGCTTGACTTTAAAATGAAAGATAACCGATACAAACAGATCACACCCCGTATGTTGCTGAATCATTCCTCCGGTCTTCTGGGCACCTCAACCAGCAATGCCACATTGTACGGAGATAATGACACGTATTCATATGATACGTTTCTGGAGCAATTGGCGAATCAAAACCTGAAAGCAGATCCCGGCGAATACTCAGTCTACAGCAACGATGGCTTTACGTTAGCCGAGATTCTGGTCGAAAGAGTGAGCGGCATCGGTTATACCGCATTTATACACAAGTATTTCACGGAGCCTTTGGATATGAAACACACCAAAACACCACAGGATGTGGTTAATCCGTCAGACATGGCGGCAATCTATTCCCCTTTTTATGAGGGACCACTTCCAAAAGAGAATTATAATATCATCGGTACTGGAGGTCTGTATTCCACCGCTGAAGATCTGGTCAAATTTTCAAGAATCTTCACGGGAGAAGTTGATGGTATTCTTTCCAGTAAGTCTGTAGAAGCTATGGCGCAAGAAGAGTATAAAAGAGGCATGTGGCCAGAGGTTAGCGATACGCTGATGTCTTACGGGTTGGGGTGGGATAGTGTGAACTTGTTCCCATTCAACGAATACGGCATTAAGGCCGTTATGAAAGGTGGAGATACTTTATCTTATCAGTCCTCATTAGTGGTACTCCCGGAACACAATATGGCTGCAGCCGTTATCTCTTCAGGCGGGTCAAGCTTAACCAATAATTTCATTGCGAATGAATTATTACTCAGCGCACTTGAGGAAAAGGACATCATTACAGAACGGAAGCCAGAAAAATCATTTGGCGTCCCTGTGAAGGCCAATATGCCTAAGGAAGTCTCCAAGTTTGCAGGTATATATGGTGGCAATAATTCAGTTATGAAGATCAAAACAAATAAAGCTGGACAAATGACCGTATCTTCACTTACTGCTCCGAGTAATCCGGCTCAAGAATACACCTATACAGCAGATGGTACTTTTGTTAATAACGAAGGTACAGACAAGTTGAAATTCGTTGTGGAGAAAAATGGGAAAACCTACTTGTGGTCACGATCTTATATATCCGTTCCAGGACTCGGACAGCTGGCTTTCTCAGAATATAACGGAGAGAAGCTTGAAGCCAATAAATTATCCAAGGAGATTAACGCCGCATGGGCAAAGCGTGATGGTAAAAAATATTATCTGGTGAATGAGAAATACACATCAATGCTCTATCTTAATGCTACATCGATCCTGCCTATTCAGTTGAATAAAGAGAATCCAGGGTATATGTCCAATCATAAGATTATTGGAGCCAACGAAGCAGCCAATCAATTGCAGATTCCGGGTACTGCCGGACGTGATACGATGGACATTCATTTCTCCAAAAAGAACGGAGGAGAGTATCTTACATTTTCAGGTTATGTATACGCTAGTGAGGAAATGGTGAAACCAATCTATTCGGGTAAACGATCCGCAACAACCATTCAAGCAGATGGATATGCCAAATGGTTTTCGGTACCAGCCACTGCGAAAGGGAAAGTCATGACAGTGAAGTTGCCTGCAAAGGGAGCCTTTGCCGTCTATGATCAGACCGGAATTTGTATTAATCATAGTGTGGTCAGCGGTAAAAATGAAGTTGTTTTACCAGAAAACGGTCGTATTGTATTTGCAGGTGAGGCTGGTTCTTCATTTGAAATTTCATTAAGAAAGTAAAATCAATAGAGTCTTAAACGGCTGTACAACAATCGAACTCAACAGGAGAAAAACATCATGATGAAAAAAATATTAATCATTTTGCTCAAAATATTCGGAGCCATCGTTATCGCTTTTGCATTATTTCTTGCCACTGTTTTTATTGTTAATGTATTTAGCAACAAATCGGAAGAAGGGAAAATAAAACCCTATGGTCAGTTTGTAGCAGTTGACGGGAAAAACATGAATGTGTTGATTCAAGGAGAAGGCAAAGAAACGGTGGTATTGCTTCCTGGATACGGAACACCTGCCCCAGCCCTTGATTTCAAACCGCTTATCGATGAGCTATCTCCATTTTACAAAGTTGTTGTCATTGAACCTTTTGGTTATGGATTAAGTGACATTACTGAAAAAGAGCGTACTACGGAAAATATGGTTAGTGAAATTCATGAAGCGTTACAGCAACTTGGTATTCATAATTACACGCTCATGGCTCACTCCATTTCAGGGATATACGGCCTGGATTATGTGAACAAATATCCAAACGAAGTAAGTTCATTTGTCGGAATTGAGAGCAGTGTCCCAACGCAGGGAGGTAATGATGATCCATTTCCAACCGAAACGTACAAACTGCTTAAAAAATCAGGATTCTACCGATTGTTAATGAAACTGGCCCCTGATCAACTGATTGCACCCGATGTTGATGATGAGACCAGAGAACAAATTAGAATACTTTCACTCAAAAATACGTTTAATCCGAACAACCTGAATGAAGGTGAAAACTTTGGTCCTAATTTCAAAGTAGCTGAGCACCTGTCCTTCCCCAAAGATCTTCCTGTGATTTTCTTCTTACAAGCAAATGATACCGAAACGGAAGGGTGGATACCCTTGCATGAAGAGCAAGTCAAAGATTCTGTGCATGGAAAAGTGATGACATTTGAGGGAGAACATTATTTGCATCACACCCGATCCAAAGAAATGGTTCAAGAATATAGAAAGTTTATGAGTGAGATAAAATAGTGTCGCCAACAAAAGAAGTCGCGAAATCGCGGCTTTTTTCTGTTGAGGAGATGGTGAATATACATACTTCGTTATCTATTGGAAAATTTAGGTTGACACTTCTTTTTGTCGCGTATACAATCGTATACATGAATATGTTGTATACATATGTATACACGTAATGGGGGTGGCACAAATGAGAGATCGTCGTATCGAAGAGATGGATGGAAGTGTACGTCAGGGTGAGCGTCCGAGTCGTGATATGAGTGACAATGAGCAGCGTGGAGAACGTTCCAGACGTGGAAGAGGTCATGGTGAACATGAGGGAAAACGGGGCCGTGGTGCGCAAACATTCCGTCGCGGCCGAATTCTTGTATTTCTGGAACAAATGCAGAATCGGAGAACAACGCTTGTCCGACAACTTGGACAGGAGGAGTATGAACATATTCGCCCGGTGATCAGTGGGGAGTTAAAAGCTATTGATCAGGTCATCGACGAGTATATCCATCTTTTCGAGCTGCAAAATGAAGATGTAAACCCCAATAAGGATCTGGAGAGTGAATAAGTATGATTCGTCGGTTTTTTTCGTATTATCGTCCCTATAAAAAACTGTTTTTGATTGATTTTGGATGCGCTGTACTCGCAGGTCTTCTGGAGTTGGCTTTCCCCCTTGCCGTCAGCAAATTCATTAATGAATTGTTGCCAGGTCAGGATTGGCCTCTCATTATGCTTGCCTGTGTTGTGCTGTTATCCATCTATGCACTTAATACTGTATTGAACTATGTAGTTACATATTGGGGACATATGCTGGGCATTAACATTGAGACCAACATGCGTGAGAAGATGTTCGCTCACTTGCAGAAGCTTTCCTTCCGTTTCTTCGATAATCGTAAAACAGGCCACTTAATTGGTCATCTTACGAATGATCTGAATGATATCGGCGAGGTTGCTCACCATGGACCTGAAGATGTATTCATCGCAGTGATGACATTAATCGGATCGTTCTGGCTGATGGCTAACATTAATCTTGAGCTAGCGCTGCTTACCTTTATCATTATCCCAATTATGGCTTGGGTCATTATCGTATTTGGTGGTCGCATGACAAAGACGTATCGGCGACTTTTCGGAGACGTCGGCAATTTCAATGCGCGTATTGAAGACAACGTCGGTGGTATGCGTGTTGTGCAATCGTTCGCCAACGAAGAACATGAGAAAGAACTTTTTGCAGTGGACAATCAGAATTTTCGTAAAACCAAACTGCTTGCCTACAAAACGATGGCGAAAAGTATCTCGGTGAGTTATATGATGATGCGACTGGTTACGGTGTTTGTCATGATCAGCGGGGCTTGGTTTTATATTGATGGCAGAATCAATATGGGTGACTTTATGGCCTTCCTGCTCCTGTCTAATATCTTCTTCCGCCCGATTGAGAAAATCAATGCCGTCATAGAAAGTTATCCAAAGGGCATTGCTGGTTTCAAGCGTTATCTGGAGATCATTGATACAGAACCTGAGATTGCGGATAGCAAAAACGCCGTTGAATTCGAAAGTGTGAAAGGTGATATTCGCTTCGAGAACGTCTCGTTCGGATATGAATCCAGTCGGCGTATTCTAAGTGATATCAGTCTGTCTGTTCGACCAGGGGAAACGGTTGCTTTTGTTGGTCCGTCGGGTGCAGGCAAGACGACGATCTGTAGCCTGCTGCCACGATTCTATGAGGTAGAAGAGGGACGTATCACTGTAGATGGCGTCGACATTCGTAACGTTAAGCTTCAATCCTTACGCAAGCATATCGGAATCGTTCAACAGGATGTATTTTTGTTTTCGGGTACCATTAAGGAGAATATTGCTTATGGTGATCTGAGTGCAACGGATGAACAAATCTGGGATGCAGCCCGTCGTGCCTCATTGGAGGAATTGATTCTCACGTTGCCGGATGGTATGGATACTGTCATTGGCGAGCGTGGAGTCAAGCTATCCGGAGGACAGAAGCAACGGTTATCTATTGCTCGTATGTTCTTGAAAAATCCACCCATTCTTATTCTGGATGAGGCAACGTCTGCGCTGGATACGGAAACGGAAGCACTGATCCAACAATCACTCGCTGAATTGTCGGTGGGCAGAACTACACTTGTGATTGCACACAGACTGACAACTATCAAGAATGCAGATCGAATTATCGTAGTGAACACAGATGGCATCGCTGAGCAGGGCAACCATGAGGAATTGGTCGCCGCTGGAGGGATATACAGCCGTCTTCATCAGGTGCAGTATAGTCACTCTTAATCCATGTAAATTGAACAAAAAAATAATTACACTCGTCACTCCGATGACAGAACAACCTTGCCGCGCATATGCGTGGCTTTTTTCTGTTTGGATGTTAATAATGAGGTTATCAAATGCTAAGCAAAATATAATGTTGACAACGTCCACTAACGTGATTATTATAATGTTGACAATGTCCACTAAAAAGGAGGGTTTGACATCGACTCTCGATACATAAATCCAGATATACTCGCTGACATGCGACGTTTTAACCGTTTTTATACCAACATTCTTGGTGTACTTGATAAGCATATTCTTGGAACAGGATACTCGTTTGCAGAAGTACGGGTCATTATTGAGATTGGAATTCGGGGAGAGAGCATTGCGAACAATCTGGTAGATACACTGACCATTGATCGCAGTTATATGAGCCGAATTGTAAACAAGCTGTCCAAGGAAGGACTGTTGGTGAAAGTGGATTCTGCTGCCGACAGCCGGGTCAGTCTGATTCGTCTGACAGCCAAGGGTGAGGAACTGTATGCCCAATTGAATGATCGATCCGATCAACAGATCCTGAAGTTGATGCAAGAATTGAATGAAGAAGAGATTCAAGAGGTATACACCTCCATGATGAACATACAAGAGAAGTTGAACAAGAAGGCAGGAGAGACCACACGATGATACGATTTGAATGTGATTATAACGAAGGTGCGCATGAACGAATTTTACAAAGATTGATGGAAACCAATATGGAACAGACGAGCGGGTATGGCACGGATGAGCATTGTGAACGGGCGAGAATGCTTATTCGTCAGGCCTGTGACAATGAGCAAGCTGATGTTCATTTCCTGGTTGGTGGCACACAGACAAATACAACGGTGATTGCATCTATTTTGCGTCCATATCAAGGTGTAATTGCAGCGACATCGGGACACATTGCGGTTCATGAGACGGGAGCTATTGAAGCTACGGGACATAAGGTACTCACAGTTCCAAGCGAGGACGGAAAGATCACGCCTGAGCAGGTTAGAGCCGTCTACGATGCGCACATGAATGAGTCGTCGCCGGAACACTGTGTTCAACCAGGAATGGTCTACATATCCCAACCAACGGAGAATGGAACGATGTACAGCAAGGCAGAACTGCAAGCATTGCATACAGTGAGCAGAGCATGTGGTCTTCCATTTTTCGTGGATGGAGCACGCCTTGGATATGCACTTGCCTCCCGAGATTGCGATATGACACTTGCTGACCTTGCACGCTTGTGTGATGTATTTTACATCGGGGGAACCAAGATTGGCGCATTGATGGGAGAGGCGGTTGTTATCCTGAATGATACACTGAAACCGGATTTTCGTTATATGATCAAACAAAAAGGTGGCTTGCTTGCCAAAGGCAGATTGCTGGGTATCCAATTCGAAACGTTGTTCGAAGATGGTCTGTACCTCGATATTTCTCGCCATGCCGTAGATATGGCCTTGAGAATTCATGACTCACTTGAACAGCAGGGGGTACGCTTCCTGTACGATTCACCAACCAACCAGCAGTTTCCGATTCTGCCGGATCGTTTGCTTGAGAAATTACGCAGCGGTTATACGTTCACCTTCTGGGAAAAGGTTGACGGTACACACAGTGCGGTACGGTTCTGCACCAGCTGGGCAACTCGTCAAGAGAATGTGGATGCACTGACTCGTGATATCACTCAATTATTGCACGAAGAAATCCACGTGCCAGAACGGGTCGAAGCATTGGTCTAATCTTGTTCAAAAAGTAAGGAGAACAGCTCAGATTTCCTTCTCATAAATACGAGTATTTAGAAAAATTCCAAAAGCAATTACGCAGAATTCTGATACTGAAAAAAGGACAACTCATTGTGGTTGTCCTTTTTCGCTTTGCCTTTTGTGTAATAGTTGTGAGATAGAGAGTGAATACTCGGTTACTCACTCAAGGCCATGTCATATTTCTCTTTCAGCCGTCGGATATCGGCTCTTGGCGGCGCACCGAACATGCGTGCATATTCGCGGCTAAATTGAGAAGCACTCTCGTAACCAACCCGGAACGCTACATCTGCCGCGTCAGCAGATTCGGCCATCAGAAGTCGCCGGGCTTCCTGTAATCTTAATTGTTTCTGGAATTGTAATGGGCTCATAGCTGTGATCTCTTTGAAGTGACGATGGAATGAAGAGACGCTCATGCTGGCGGTCTCAGCCAGATCTTCAATGCGAAATGGCTGTTCCCAATGATGAACGATGTACTCAATCGCTTCTCTGATCCGATAAGTGCTGCTACCTTCAACCGCAATCTGCGCCAGTTCTCCTCCGTAAGGTCCTTGAAGGAGGCGGAACAGGATTTCTTTAACGTACAACGGAGCCAGAAACGGAATCTCTCCCGGCGTATCCAGCAATCGAACAAGTCGGACTACAGCGTCCTGAATGGACGATTCCATCTGACCTACAAACATGGCTCGTCTGGCGTTTTCGTTGAATGTTACCTTGATATTGCATTCGTTAAGTACTTCGAGAATTTGGTTCGGTGTGAATTCGAGCTTGAGACTTAAATAGGGTGCATCGGCGGATGCCTTGATAATCTGCCCGATGACCGGGAGATTCATGGAAGCAATCAGGTAATTGGAAGGTCCGTATTCATAACGCTCCTGTGCGAGCAATACTTCTTTCAACCCTTGAACAATCACACAAAATGAAGGTTTATATACTCTGTATGCCGGTTCACTAATCTTGGAATGGTGATAGACAAACAAGGAAGGAATCGCTGTTTCCATTGCACCGTTATGGTGGGAATGGCGTTTAATCAGGTCACTCAATTCCTGTTTTGGTTGAAATAATTCTTCGGTCATACGTATCCTCCTCACGGATTTAACCTACATACATTATAAAGCTTACCGTACAGAACCAAAAGGGGGCCTGAGAGGATCAGGCAATCAATTAAGACGATTGATATACCGCTTGCAGTCCATGACTCGGCATACTAAGAGTATGTTAACAGAGCCAAGCGATTAAAGTTTATTTGAAAAGTTGGGTGAACAAGGTGATGAAGTGGTTATCAAACCATGTGAGGCAAATTTTGATTGACAGGCTCGAATCACAGATCAAGTTCGAAGAAAATTCCGTACATCGAGAGATATACTTCAAATGCTGGTTAGAGCTAGTTACCGAAGAGGTCGAGACAACATCAGTTTACAGAACAAATTCAAGGAGAGTGTGAAATATGGAATATGTGAAATTAGGACGTACCGGTCTGGATGTCTCCAGATTATGTCTAGGTTGCATGAGTTACGGTGTACCGGAACGCGGAATGGCTCCATGGTCCCTGAATGAAGAGCAGAGTCGACCGTTCATCCAGAAAGCATTGGATGCTGGTATTAATTTCTTCGATACTGCCAATATCTATTCGGATGGAACCAGTGAGGAAATTGTTGGACGTGCATTGAAGGATTTTGCCCGTCGGGATGAGATTGTGCTGGCGACCAAATTGTTTTTCCGCATGAATGAAGGACCCAACGGGGCGGGGCTGTCCAGAAAAGCCATTATGAACGAAATCGACAACAGTCTTATGCGTTTGGGCACAGATTACGTAGACCTGTATCAGATCCATCGATGGGATAATACAACTCCTATTGAGGAAACCATGGAAGCTCTTCATGATGTAGTTAAGGCCGGAAAGGTCAGATACATTGGTGCTTCTTCGATGTACGCCTGGCAGTTCATGAAAGCCCAATATACAGCTGAGCGTCATGGATGGACAAAATTCATCTCCATGCAGAACCATTATAACCTGTTGTATCGCGAAGAAGAGCGTGAAATGCTGCCATTATGTCAGGAAGAAGGCGTTGGCGTTATTCCGTGGAGTCCTCTTGCCAAAGGACGTCTGACAAGGGATTGGAATGAACAGACTGCGCGTTCAGGAATTGACCCTGCCGGGAAGGCATTCTATGAGAATGCAATGGTTGATGCTGATCGTCAAGTGGTGGAGCGAGTCTTGAAAGTAGCTGAGCAACGGGAGATTCCGCGTGCTCAGGTCGCTCTGGCCTGGTTGTTGCACCAAGAGGCAGTAACCGCACCAATTATCGGCGCGACCAAAATTCACCATCTGGAGGATGCAATAGCAGCCCTTACAGTAAAGCTGACTGTGGAAGAGATCGGTTTCCTCGAAGAAGCGTATGTACCGCATCCAGTAACAGGCAATCTCAGTTGATCCGAATTCTTAATGTTAAAGTCGCCATTCGGCGGCTTTTTTTATAGTGATCTGATGAGTGAATTGACAGTTCCCTTACATTAAAGTTATTATAGATATATTAGATCCTTAATTAAAAAAGGAGATTATAATCTATGAATAACGGACATTCATCCGGTCAAACGAACGAATCGTGGAGTGGTCATTCCACTCCTTTTACTACGTTTCAGGAAACACCTATCTTATCCTTGCTCCAGCCATCCCAAGGTGAACGTATTCTTGATGTGGGTTGTGGCAATGGGGATCTGACAGCCAAAATTGCAGCCGCAGGAGCGCTGCCAACAGGTATAGATTTTTCAGAAGAGACGATTAGGCAAGCTAAACAGAAATACCCTGATATGAATATTCAAGTAGCAAATGCTTGTCATTATCGAGCAGAAGAACCGTTTGATGCGGTTTTCTCTCATGCCGTTCTGCATTGGATAAAGGATGCTCCAGATGTAGTACAATCAATACAGTTAGCGCTCAAGACGGGCGGGCGATTCGTGGCTGAGTTTGCTGCAAATGGTAACACGGCTATATTAATTACAGCGGTACAGGAAGAATTGGATGCCCGTGGATACAAATGGGAAGGACGGAATCCGTGGTATCACCCGACCATTGGAGAATATGCTAATCTTCTGGAGCAACACGGATTTCGAGTTAGTCTGACCCAGCACGTTGATCAATTTACCCCGTTCAAGCCAGGTGCCAGAAAGTGGTTGACCAGCTTCGCGGAGTATTTATTCAGTGGTATCACACCTGCGGAACAGGATGTTATTATGGAAGCAGTTGAGAAAAAAGTACAGCCACTACTGATGCGGGATGGACAGTGGTATCTGGACAGAAGCCGACTGCGAGTTGTAGCTATTAAGGAATCGGGGAATACGATATGAAAATGGACAAACCCAAGATACAGGAGCAGTTGCTCGAACCAGAAACGATTGCATTCCTGGAATCCAAAGTGGAGTACAAACACAAACTGATCGAGAACATTACATTGGATCAACAGGAAGCGAGTAAGGTTTCCTTTGAAAATGTTGTATTTAGACATGTGACCATCTCGGAGTCTGCCTTGGAACAATTTGAATTCACCGATGTTCGGTTCGAACACTGTGACTTCTCCAATGTCAATCTCTCTAGTGCCTTCATGCATCGGATCGAATGGCATAATTGCAAGTTTGTCGGAACGGATTTTTCCAATAGCCGATTGCAAAATGTCAGTTTCCTTCATGGTCTAGGCGACTACAGCAATTTCCGTTTTGCCCATCTGAAACAGGTCTCCTTCTCGGAAAGTACCTTGATTGGTGCGGACTTTGCCTATCTGGCACTGCAAAAAATGGAGTTCATTCAATGTAACATCGACCAAGCTTCCTTAACGGGGACCAAAATGAAGGATTTGGATCTTAGCGATTGCGAATTTGACTCCTTGGTGCTGACCATGGAAGATCTCAACGGTTGTGTGATTTCACCACATCAAGCCGCTACATTTGTAGGATTAATGGGTTTGATTATCAAATAAAGGGCATGATCACATTTATGGGGTTGCCAAGATAGTGGAAGTGTGTATAATTGGAGTCACATTAGAATAAAAACAGGTTTTCTAGGGTTCCGCGATGGATATGTCGGTCTGGTCCGAGAGAAAACCCGCAACCAGTTGGTTGTGCCACGGAGGGATAAAAGCCTGGGAGATGAACTGCTACATGCAGTTTGTTTCCCGGGCTTTTTTTGTTTTTACGCTAATGAACCTTACGGGTTGTACAAAAAATGTAGTAGAGAAGGAGTGTTACAGGGATGAATAAAACGTGGATGTCGGTTGTGATTGCTGCTTTGTTTGAAGTGGGTTGGGTCATTGGATTGAAACATGCCAGTGGTCTGCTGGAGTGGGGGTTTACGTTGGTTGCAATTATCATTAGTTTCTCCTTAATGATTGCAGCTTCGCGGACACTGCCTGTGGGAACCGTGTATGCAGTATTTGTTGGCCTGGGTACCGCTGGTACGGTACTTGCAGAGATTGTTCTGTTTAATGCGACTGTTCAAACCGGAAAAATGGTACTCATTGGTGTACTTTTACTCGGCGTAATTGGTCTTAAAATGCTGAGCAAAGAGAAGAATAAGGAGGTGCAGCTATAATGAACTGGGTATTTCTTATCTTGGCAGGTATATTTGAGATGATCGGAGTGCTTATGATAAACAAGTTGCACAAAGACCGTAATCTCATTTCACTGGTTCTATTGGTAGGAGGGTTTGGTTTAAGCTTCCTGTTCCTGTCCATTGCAATGGAAACTCTTCCGATGGGGACAGCATATGCCGTATGGACGGGAATCGGAGCCTCCGGTGGTGCCATTCTGGGCATGGTGTTTTATGGAGAACCTCGAAATGCCCTACGAATTCTGTTTATCGCTATGGTGCTCGGATCGGCAGTTGGTCTTAAATTGGTCAGTTGAAAAATTGAAAGTAAAAAGATGATTTACAGATTGCGTTTTTAATGGTATCCTTATACGTTACGTGTGAAATAAAAGATGCGTCTTATTGATAGATGTGCGTAAATGAAGGAGACAACATGACATTTAAGGACTTAAATATTATCCCCTCTATTATGGAAGGGTTAAGCAAAGCAAACTATACTAATCCTACCCCTATACAGGAACAGGCCATTCCAGCTGTATTAGCTGGCAGAGACCTGCTGGGATGTGCACAGACAGGAACAGGCAAGACGGCAGCATTTTCGGTGCCGATCATTCAATTATTAAGCGAAAGATCCAAAGGGCAAGGATCGAAGTCCGCACGACATATTCGCTCATTAATTTTGACACCAACACGAGAATTGGCTATTCAGATCGCGGATAACATCAAGGTATATAGCCGGTATACGGACATTCGTTGTACGGCAATCGTTGGCGGCGTTTCGCAAAAAGTGCAAGAGCGTGCGCTGAATCAAGGTGCAGATATTATTATCGCGACACCTGGTAGATTGAACGATCTGATTAACCAGAAACGTATTGATCTGAAGATGGTTGAGATTCTTGTTCTGGATGAAGCAGACCGGATGTTAGACATGGGCTTCATTCATGACGTGAAAAGAATCATTGCCAAAATGCCGAACAAAAAGCAGACGCTGTTCTTCTCAGCTACGATGCCTCCTGAAATCACCAAAATGGTTAAAACCCTGCTGGTTGATCCAGTCAAAGTAGAAATCACACCGGTATCTTCAACGGTAGACCGCATTGAACAATCTATATATTTGCTGGAGAACGGCAAGAAGCAACATATGTTAAACCAAATTTTGGAGGATAAATCCATCGTCACGGCATTGGTGTTCACACGCACGAAGCGCGGCGCTGACCGGGTTACACGTGATTTGGCCAAAGCGAATGTTACGGCACAGGCTATTCATGGCAACAAGTCTCAGAACGAGAGACAACGGGCACTGAACAACTTCAAGAGTGGTGCAACACGTGTATTAGTTGCGACGGACATCGCGGCAAGAGGAATTGACGTAGAGGAACTTTCACATGTCATTAACTTTAACCTGCCTAACATTCCGGAAACGTATGTTCACCGTATTGGACGTACAGGGCGAGCTGGCAAAAGCGGGATGGCCATATCGTTCTGCGAGAAGGATGAACTTCCATTCCTGAAGGATATCGAGAAAGTAATCAAAAAGACGATTCCTGAAGTGAAAGGTCATCCGTATCCAATGACAGGTGTACCTGTGTTTGAAAAAACCAGCAAAGCATCAGGCAGTAAACCTTCGTTCAACAAATCGGCTGCAGGCAAACCGGCGAAGTCCAAAGCTAACCCGGCACGCAAGCCCAAATCCGAATGGTTTGCCAAGAGTGGTAAATCAAACAGTAGTCGTTCAAACGACGGTAGACCCAATAGCAGTAGATCAAACAGCAGTAGCAGTAAATCTAACCATGGCTCATTCAGCCGCAGCAGCAAAACTAGGAATGATAGAGCCAATTAAGATCTAAATAAATCCAGATAAAACCTTCTCCATTCATTTGGAGGAGGTTTTATTATGTGCTTTTATGTGCAACGAGCTTATTTACATACGAACTTACATTCGGTATCATTATATCGTCCATTGGTGAAAGGGAGGTACTGACTTGAAGGATACGATGATTGAATACAGTTTGAAGAAGAAAGGTGCGACCAAGGATTATCCATTTGGGCCTGATCCAGTCGCGATTAAGGTTGCGGGTAAGATGTTTGCGCTTATTTTTGAAAACAAAGAGAACTGTCGCTTGAACTTAAAATGTGATCCCATTATTGCAGAGAACCTGAGAGAGCAGCATGAAGCGGTTCAACCGGGGTATCATATGAACAAAAAACACTGGAATACCATTACGCTGGATGGTTCCTTGTCCGATGAGGATGTCTACGTCATGATCGATCACTCTTATGATATGGTTATTAAATCCCTTCCAAAAAGCGTTCGGGAATCTTTGGCCGAATGAGGAGAACGTATACCACTTTCTCTACACCTCATTCATCATGTTATTGACATTTAAGAGGTAGGTAAAAGGCTAATGGTCTGCTTCTCTAACAGAATGAATATCCTATGAAAATGAAGACATATTTGAAGTCTATTTGGTTCCATTACCTTGGAAATAAACAAGATCGAACGGCCTTGTTTAATGTGGCATCCCTTGTTATCAATGCTGTAACCGGGATAGGCAAGTTAATCCTGGGCATATATCTGCTTTCGGGATGGTTCATTATAAATGCTGTATATTATCTGATTCTGTGTGTGGCAAAAGGACAAGTGCTCCATAAATATACAGTTACCAAGAGAATGGACTCTCCCGAAGAAAGATATAGATTAGAGCTTACGGTATATAAGCGCGGAGGTCTGTTCCTGTGTTTACTAGGCGTGTCCTATTCGATGGTCTGCCTGCGAATGTATCTAATCGGCGATGCCTTCATATATGAGGGTAACATCGTGTATATCGTATCTACAGTCGCTTTTACCAAGCTGGTTTTTGCCGTGTATGGTACCTGGGCTAACCGTCATCTCCATAACCCGATCATATCTACATTGAAAATGATTAACTTCACCGATGCGATGGTATCCATCGTGGTGACCCAAGCGACATTACTTACCATGCAAGGCTCACCTCTTGCATTAAAAACCAGTAGCTTGTTTGGCATGGGTTGCAGCGTTTTATTTTGTTTGATGGGGGTCTGGATGATGTTCCACAAAAAAAAGGAAACAATCTCGGATCCAAATCGATCTCCTGGCACTGAATACTAACATTGAAGATCAAGAGCAGGGGAAGCTAATTTTGGTCGACGTTTCAGCATGTTGATCAATACATATCAAATGAATTACACATGACGGAATAGACGAGTGTCATCTATACTTAAGTGACAACGGAAGAAGGCGTATTGGCAATCCACTAAAGGAGTGATATCTATGGATCAACAACAACAACTGGCAATGGTACAACGTATGCGTCAAAATGTCGTCGGTACAGGTGCAGCTCTTCAACCCAGTTCCACGTATGCGGTCACAGTAAAAGAAGTCATGATTCCTACGACCAAAGGTGATACACGTGTACTTGTGTATACACCGGATCGGGACCATTACGCTCCTCTGCCAGTCTTCTTCAATATGCACGGGGGTGGTTTCATCTTGGGACAAGCAGAGATGGATGACCCATGGTGTCGCTTGATCGCTGATCGATCTGATTGTGTGGTCGTTAATATCGATTACAGTCTTGCACCAGAGCACAAGTTCCCAACGGCGGTCCATGAATGTTACGACGTTGTACAGTGGGTCCACGCCAATCCGCAATCCTTATCGGTTAACCCGTCTCTATTCGCTATTGGGGGGCATAGTGCTGGTGGTAATCTTGCTGCAGCAGTGTGTTTACTGAATCAGCAACGTGGTAGCGAGCTGCCGATTGTTCTGCAAGTTATGGATTATGCCGTGTTGGATGTGGCTACAGATCCGGCCGAGAAACCGAGTTTTGAAGAAGCGATTCCAGCTGATATCGCCAGAACGTTCAACGCCATGTACCTTGGAACGCCAGAAGATGCGCAAGACCCGTTGGCTTCACCTGTGCTTGCAACATCAGTAGAGGGACTTCCAGAAGCATTGATCATTACCGCGGAGAAAGATTCACTGGCCCAAGAAGCAAGAACATATGCAGCAAGGCTGGAAGCAAGCGGTGTGAAGGTGACACTTAAGGAGTACGAGGGAGCCGCTCATGGATTTACGCATTTTGGCGATCTCCAGATGGCTGAGGATGCCTGGTACCTGATGAGTGACAAGATCAGAGAAGCATTTTCCAAATAACGTGTATCAGAATGACGCTTAGAAGGAATATAGTTACCTTGAAGTCGCCTAATGGCGGCTTTTTTTCGTTCATTGGTGTAATTGCTTCAATGGCTTGGTGAAACCAGGCTTCTGAGCTTGCAGATGTGTTAATAAACTGGATTAGAAGCCTTATTGAGATTATAACGATATCGTTAAGGGTAAGAGTTGTTAAATTAGAGGAAATAATGACCATTACCAGGAGGTTTATTATGAACCAATCTAACAGTCCATCCGATATCGCGATTCTTGGCATGGGAACGGCTCTACCTGCCCATCCCGTTGCGCAGTCAGATATTGCAGAGCTGATCGCTTCTTCTCTTCAGGATCGTCCAGATTTGGCCCGTTTTGCCAGACGAATATTCAAGTCCTGTGGTATTGAAACACGATATACCGTGGAACCGAGCTATCTGGGTTCACTGGAAGAATGCCGTTATCTGCCCTCTGGTGAGCAATCAGACATCCCGACAACCGAAGAACGAATGAATACATACAAGCGGGAGGCGCTTCCGCTCGGGATTGAGGCGGCAGAGAAAGCCCTGGAAGATTCAGGCGTATCTCCAAAGAGCATCACGCATATCATCACGGTCAGCTGCACCGGTCAATATCTGCCGGGTCTTGATGTTATGCTCATCCGCCATTTGGGTTTGTCTGCCCGAGTTAATCGACTGCCGCTGATCTTTCAGGGTTGTGCCGCAGGGTTGAAAGCCATTCAGATGGCGCGAGATGTCGTGCAGGGAGCTCCCGGATCACAGGTCCTTGTTGTCTGTGTAGAGTTGTGCACCATTCATTTTCAGCCCGTACAAGATCGGGAAGCGCTGTTTGCAGCTTCATTCTTCGGAGACGCTGCTTCTTCTTGTGTAGTGGGCACACCAGAATCTCAGCACAAGAATGTTTTGAGTCTGGGAACGGGTTATTCTGTGCTTTTTCCGGATTCGACTGAAGATATGACCTGGGAGGTGGGGAATCTGGGGTATGACCTGTATCTATCCCCACGTATTCCGAAGCTGTTAGGTGTTTACCTGGAAGAGGAACTGCGTCTCTTATTGCAAAGTGAACAGCTTCCTGAACTGTGGGCCATTCATCCGGGAGGACGTGGGATTGTGGACTCTGTGCAGAATGTAATGAAGCTGCGAGACGAGCAAACAAAGTATAGCAGGGATGTCCTCAGAACGTATGGTAACTTATCTTCCAATACCATTCTGTTTGTACTGAATGCGATGCGTGAGGACATGAAGGCACAGGGTCAATCCTCCACAGATGGTGTAGCCATGGCATTTGGACCGGGACTCACCGCAGAGTTGATGAAATTCACTTATGTCCCCTCATTATCTTCAGTGATGGAGGAGCACGATCATGTCCTTTTTTAGAACATTGTCCATTCGGGCCAAGGAAGATGAACTGATGGATGACTTCTCTCTGGGAGGGGAGGAACTGCGTGAAGCGCTTAGACATCTGAGACGTCTTAACAAAATATTTGCAGCACCTGGCCCAACTCTGGCTGGTGTAGAGAAGTTATGGAATTCAGTCGGAAGGCCAGATAAACTGACCCTACTGGATGTGGGCGCAGGTTCAGGGGATGTGAACCAAAAACTACTACAATGGGCGGATCGTCAGGGTGTTCAGCTGGAAATTACGCTGGTTGATCTGACGGAAGAAGCGTGTGAGGAAGCGAGACAACTATTCCGTGACGAACCCCGAGTCCGGGTACAACGTGCTGATCTTACACAACTGCCGGATGCTTCAGCAGATATCGTGACAGGTTCCCAGTTTGTACATCATTTTGACGGAGATCAACTGGTTGATATGGTTTCTCATATGCTGCGAGCATCCAGATACGGTGTCGTCATTAATGATATTCACCGCCATCCCGTATCCTATAAGGCGGTCTGGATTACTACACGGATGATCTCTCGCAATCGGTACATTCGTCATGATGGGCCTCTTTCCGTAGCCAAAGGTTTTACAGGGAGGGATTGGAAGGAACTTAAACAACGGCTCAATCATGATACGATGACTTATGAATGGAAGCCTTTGTTCCGTTACTCTGTTGTTATTCCCACGAAAGGCAGGTGAACTTACGTGTCGAAATCGATAGATGTGATTGTCATCGGAGCCGGAATTGCCGGCAGTACATGTGCCATGCAACTGGCAGGGAAAGGACATGGGACCCTTCTGTTAGATCGCCAGGAGTTCCCGCGACACAAAACCTGCGGTGAGTTTATGTCACCCGAAACCAAGGAGATGTTAGAGGTTCTGGACATTCACCTTCTGGACCATTCGAAGAAACCCAGCACCATGGATCATGCCAAAATCGTTATGCCACAAGGCGGAGTGATCGAAGCACCGCTGCCGGGATTCGCATATGGCATAAGTCGATATGAGCTGGACCAGATTTTGCATCAGAAGGCTCTGGAGGCCGGAGCCCAGATTGTGACCAAAGCGACCATAACGAGCATCGAGCAGCTTGAGGATGCCAGTTATGAGGTTCAGGTGAAACAGGGAGATGAGCGGATCAGTTACAGAGCCAAAGCCGTTATCGGGGCACATGGGACCAAAAAGCCGCGGGGGATGGCTTCCGCACCTGATCTGCGGGACCAAACCGTATACGTTGGCGTTAAGTCCCACTTCAGCGGGATAGAGATTCCCGCACGCGTAGAGTTATATTTTTGCGAGGGTGGTTACGTGGGCATTTCTCCGATTGAGGATGGTATTGTGAATGTTGCCGCATTGTTGACACTGGATACCGTCCAGGGAAGTGGCAAGTCTGTAAACGATATTTTACAGGCGGCATCCCTGACAAACGTGAGTTTGGCAGCCCGTTTAGCCGAAGGAAAACCTGTAGATGGAACGCAAGTGTCGATTGCGCCGCTGCATCTGTCCAACGTTCCTGAACCATGGTCTCAATATCCGCATATTGGGGATGCCATGCTGATGATACCACCCTTATGTGGAGATGGAATGTCCATTGCCCTTCGCTCCTCACTCCTGTGTGCAAGGTGGACTGACAAGTACCTGCAAGGTGACATTGAACATGCCGATTGGCAGAGTAATTACACGCTGGAAGCAAGCCGTGAATTCACTCAATTGCTCAGACGCGCAAGAAGAATCCAAAAGCTGGCTTTTGCCAAAACCAATAAATTCTATCCTGGTCTGGCTCGGATGATCCCCGGTCTAGCCGCTTATGTTGTGAAGGCCACAAGGCTTTCCGAGATGAACGCAGCGCGCTAATAGGCTGAAAATTTGCTCAATACTTATGCAAAGAGGTTGCTAACGGCGGCCTCTTTTTTGGCGTACAAACATTAATTTTGTGGAGACAGTTTGGAAATTCGGGAAATGCTCGTATAATAGAGTCTAATGTAATGATAGAGAGTTAATTCAGATGAAATGTCGGGAGGCACTATTTAAGATGAACTATTCATTTTCCAATCGTATCGCAGCACTGCAACCATCCATTATTCGTGAGATACTGAAGGCTTCTTCGGGACAAAATGTGATTCCATTCTCCGCGGGAAATCCTGCTCCGGAAACCTTTCCTATTGAGGCGATTCGCACATTCACTCAATCCATTCTGGAGCATGACCCCGTCACAGCTCTGCAATATGGGATTACGGAAGGATATGTTCCCCTTAGGGAAGCATTGACTCAACATTTGAAGACAGGTTTTGATACCGGTAAACCATCCGATCAATTGTTCATTGTATCTGGAGCGCAGCAGGGGATTGAACTGGCCTGTAAAGTGTTCTGTAATGAAGGGGACACGATCATCTGTGAGAGCCCAAGCTTTATTGGTTCCCTGAACTCCTTCCGGGCATCCGGTGCAAAGCTTGCCGGTGTTCCGATGGAGATGGACGGTATGGATATCGAGAAGCTGGAACAGGCGCTGCAAACCGAGCCCAATGTGAAACTGATCTACGTGATCCCGAGTTTTCAGAATCCGACCGGTGTAACGACGAGCCTGGAGAAACGGAAGGCCATTTACGAGCTGGCTAAGAAGTATGGCGTTATGATTTTGGAAGATAACCCGTACGGAGAGCTTCGATTCAATGGAGACGATGTGCCAACCATCAAGTCTATGGATGATGAGGGTCTGGTCATCTATGTTGGATCATTCTCCAAAATTCTATCGGCGGGACTGCGCGTTGGTTTTGTACAAGCGCCCCATGAAGTCGTGGAGAAGATGGTTGTTGCCAAACAGGGAGAAGACGTACATACGGCCATGCTTCCACAGATCCTGGCGTACAAGTTCATGACAGAGTATGACTACGCGGGGCACATTAACAGTATTCGTGAGGTCTATCGGAGAAAAGCAACATTGATGATGGACAAGCTGCAAGAGCATATGGGTGAGTCCATTACCTATACCCAACCGGATGGTGGACTGTTCCTCTGGTGTGATCTGCCAGTACATGTGCCCATGCTTGATTATGCCAAGACAGCGGCAGCTCAAGGGGTTGCGGTTGTACCGGGAAATGCATTCCTGGTGAACGAGCAAGACCCTTGTAATGCCATCAGACTTAATTTCTCAACCCCGTCAGACGAACAGATTGTCAAGGGCGTAGAGATTTTGGGGCAGGTATTGAAAGGGTATAACGCTTAAAAATGCTTCAATGTGATATATTTACGAAAAGCCGCCAATTGGCGGCTTTTTTTGGGCTTTTTCTCGCCCTTAATTATCGATTAATGCACTTAATTCTGCCTGAAATACCTTTTGATTCTTCTGATTGAAAGTACTCAGCAGCACTGTAACAATCCCATTTCCTTTTCGTCTGGGAGTCAGTCCAATGACTTCTGCAATGACATGAAGTTCATCATCCGGAAAGACCGGTTTCAGGAATTGAATGTTATTCATTCCAGTGCCCGCCACGACATGCTCTCCATAGACCCCAACCTCAATCCATAATTTAAAGGAGATATTCATCGTTTGCATGCCAGAAGCAATTAAACTGCCGAATCGGCCTTGCTTGGCTTTTTCCTCATCCAAATGCATGTACTGTGGATCATAAATTGTGGCAAACTCAATAATATCACTCTTGGATAATGCCAAGGATGTGGTTTCGTAACGCTGACCTATTACATATTCGCTAAATCTCATGAAGGCACCTCGGTTTCTTAAATATGTTTTTTCGTAGTTGATGTTTTGCTAAGAGACATGACTGGACTGACGTGTTAAAATGCTAGTGAACTATCCCGTGTGTATGGCTGTGTTACTACCATGAAGGACTAAACAGATGAAACTGTCTTTGAGGAGTATATATGATGACAACGATTAAAGATGTAGCCAAGATGGCTGGTGTAGCCAGTTCGACCGTATCTTGCGTACTCAACGATAAAGGGAATGTAAGTGAGCCGACAAGACTCCGAGTACTTGAAGCAGCGAGTCAACTCAATTACGTTAGGCATGGTCCTGCATCGGAATTAAAACGAAATAGTACACAAACTATTGGTATTATTGTCCATGACATGTCCAGTCCGTATTTCTCGGATCTGGTGAACGGAATAGAAACCGTCGTTATGAGTCATGGATACGATATGATCGTATGTAGTTCGTTGGGTGGAGAGAAGTCGACAGCCCATCGTTACATTCGTGAACGAAGAATTGACGGAGCTATTGTTATTGCTCAGAATATTCAAGATCAGTTGCTGATTGAAGCATCTGAAGCAGGGTTTCCAATTGTTGTCATGGATCGGGATCTGGATGCTCAACATATTGTAAAGGTTTTGATGAGAGATACGCAAGGTGGTTACTTGGCTACCCGTTATCTGATCGATAAAGGGCATCGGACAATAGCTTATATTAGTGGCCCGTCACAATCGGAATGTAATCTCCATCGTTATCAAGGTTATTTGAAAGCCTTAAAGGAGGCAGGCATCGAAGAGAACCCCGAATGGAAAATTGGCGGACAATACATGAAGCAAGATGGGTACGATGCAGCCAAGAAACTGCTTGAAGGAGAGTTGCCATCCGCTGTATTTTTTGCAAATGATGAAATGGCGATCGGCGGCTTGGAAGCCTTCAGGGAGCATGATATCTCAATACCTGAGCAGTTATCCGTAATTGGCTTTGACAATATACCTGCATCTCAGTATATGAATCCACCTCTAACCACATTTCGTCAGCCGAAGAGGGATGCAGGCCAGCTTGCAGGTCATGTTCTCTTCCAACTGCTGAACGGAGAGATCGTAGAGACGTTATATACACTGGACATCCAATGCGTGGAACGTGATTCTGTTCGGCTCCTCAACCTGAGTTGAGGAGTTTTTTGCATTCTATAGAATTTTAAATACTTAAAAAGAAAGGAGAGTAGCCATTTATGCATAATATAAAGACGAGGAGTATTTTTTGTTGGAAATAAATGGAGGTTGATACGATGGGCGTACCCACTTTTTTGGAGACAGGCCATATGCAAGAAGGTTTTCCCATTCGGGTAATTCATACAGGAAATCAGTTCAATTATGCTGCACACTGGCATGATGAGGTTGAACTGGTTCTCGTCAATGGAAAGAGCGCCAGAATTGGCGTGAACGACCACGTGTGTGAGTTGGAAAAAGGGGATGTGCTGCTGATCAAACCAGGGGATGTGCACTGCTTTTTGCCAGGGACCGAACATTTGACCATTATCTTGTTCCGACTCGAATTGTTAACGGGGAGTTTCACGACCGAAGCCGAAATTCAGGATCTCGGACAACTTTTCAACAAAACAACAGTTATTCCCTCGAATACGGGAAGTCAGAGCAATCTGACTCAATATATAGATGACATCATTACCGAGAAGAAAAATCAGAAACCGGGATACCGATGGTTAATGGTATCCAGGTTGTATGATCTCATCATACTTTTATTACGTACCAAAGTACCGGTTACCACCGATGAATCTTCATCTTCAGGATGGGCATGTACTTCCTCCAAAAAATTTGAATTCCTTGAATCGGTCTGTGAATACCTGGAGGAGCACTATGCTGAGCCCATTAAGCTGGAACAGGTGGCGGAACATATTAAATTCAGCAAGTTCCATGTCTGCAAGCTGTTCAAAGAGATCAAGGGAGTAACACTGATGGAATACTTGAATCATTTTCGAATTATCAAATCCGAGTGGGCCTTATTGTTCCGTCAGGATACGATTCTGGAGATTGCGATCGGACATGGCTTTAACAATGTTAACTCCTATAATCGTCTTTTCAAAAAATATAATGACTGTACACCCTCCGAATTTCGTAAGAAACATCGTACGAATATCACAAAATATGGAGGGTAATGCACAATATTTGTGGAGAAAGCCCTCTCCAAAATCAATATACTCTAATAAATTGTAAGCGTTTCCTTTTTGAAGGAGGGGGCCTATGAAGAAGTGGTTTAAGCCAACTGTTGTATTGGTATGTGCAGCGATGTTGTTAGCTGGTTGTCAGTTCAGTCCATCGAATCAAACCAAGCAACAGGAGATTACCGTGTGGAGTTTTACGGATGAAGCAGGGTACGCCATTGAGAAATTCGAACAGAAATATCCTGACATCAAAGTGAACTTTGTCAACATCCCCGGTAATTTCTATATCACCAAGCTGAAATCTGCGCTACAGACAACCTCGAAGGCTCCAGATGTATTTATGATTGAAAATGCAAATATTCGAGAACTGATTGACGTTCCATATCTGGAGAATCTATCAGCTTCGCCGTATAACGCCAATGAACTTATTCAGGAACAATATGCTTTTGTTCAGGCCAATGAACAGGACAGTGAGGGAAATGTCAGAGCGATAGGTTATCAGGGAACACCAGGGGGCATCTACTATCGTCGGGATTTGGCGAAGAAATATCTGGGCACCGATGATCCTGAGCAGGTGGGTTCACAGATCGATACATGGGAGAAGATCTTCGAGATTGGAGAGAAGGTACAGCAACTTAGCGGGAATAAAGTACATGCATTGGCGAATTGGAATGCTATATCGAATTCATATGATGGTATACCTTGGGTGAAGGATGGCAAGCTTGTCATCGATCCAACGTACTTGGAAGTGCTCGATCTTGTACGTGAAGCACGTGAGCGGAATGTACTTGCCGAGTATGAAGATGGAAGTGCAGGTTATGCTGCATCCATGCAAAAAGGTGAGGTCATGTTTTATCCCGGGGCAACCTGGGCACTGCAATATACGTTCAAGGCCAACGCCCCGGATACCGAAGGCATGTGGGGCTTGGCTCAGGGACCGTCAGCGTTTAGTGCAGGCGGAACTTATATAGCGATGTATAGTAAAAGTGACAAAAAGGATCTGGCCTGGAAGTTTATTGAGTTTTATAATTTTGACCACGACTTTCTGTCCGAGTTAGCGAAAGAGCAGGATTATTTCACCAGTAACATGGTTGTAAATGATGAACTTGCCCCGTCTCTCTCATCGTCCTATTTGGGAGGACAGAAGCATTTCGAGTTTTTCTCGGAGGCTGCAAAACGGGTACCTGTATACGAACGCACCAAATATGATGCCACGATTAACAATGATATCTACAAGATTGTACTCCAGTTATATCTCAATAAGGACATTCAGACCAAGGAAGAAGTCGTAAAGCGAATCAAACGTGATGTTACCTTGAGATTTCCGGAGCTGGAAGTGGATTAGCTTATAAGCGAGCGAATGAATATACACATCCGATGATAACTGGGGGGATAGAACATGTTTGCCAAAACGATTCGCAAGGACCATTACGGCTACTACTTCATTGCTCCGTTTTTTATTATTTTCACCACTTTTGGGCTGTATCCCATTTTATATTCCCTCTACATCAGTTTCACCAACTTTGATGGAATCACGACACCTGATTTTGTAGGGATCGGTAACTACGTTGCCGTATTACAAGATCCGTTGTTCTACAAAACCTTGTTTAATACGTTATTCATCTGGGGCGTATCTGTAGTTCCACAGCTCACAATCTCACTTGTGTTGGCTTTTATCCTGAACGATAAGCTGCTCAAAGGACGGGACTTTTTCAGAGCCGTATACTTTTTTCCCAACATCGTGACAGCGGCATCACTTGGATTGCTTGTCAGTTTGATTTTTGACTGGCAGTCTGGCGGACTGAATCATTTTTTGGTGCAGACCGGCATAATACAAGATCCAATTAACTGGAAAAACGATCCCTGGTTTATGCGTCTGATTGTATCATCCATTTTGTTTTTTCAATACTTTGGCTATTCCATGGTCATCTACTTAGCCGGTCTTCAGGGCATTGACCCTTCTCTCCTGGAGGCTGCCCAGATGGATGGCGCGAAAAAGAAACATATTTTCATTCATATTATCGTGCCGATGCTCCGACCAATTATTCTGTTTCAGATGATTACATCCATTATTGGGGGCATCCAGATTTTCGATCAGCCATTTACACTGACCAATGGAACTGGCGGTCCTGACCGGGCAGCCATGACCAGTATTATGTATCTCTATAATGTAGCATTTCAGAGCACGCGTTTTGGTTACGGCGCTGCCATAGCATTTTGCCTGTTCATCATTATCATATTGTTGTCTGTTGCATCCTTCATCATGACCAAGCGCAAGAGCCGTTCATAGGGAGGGGAGTTCTTCATGCAAACTGCGAAATCAATGGAACAACCAAATGCAGCAATTCAACATTATGCCAACACAAGGCAACTAACGGCGGGTAAGATCATCATATATCTATTGCTGATTGGTCTAGCCGTACTCTGTATTATTCCGTTCTATCTGATGCTCATCTATTCCACACATAATAATGCAACGATTGCTTCGA
Organism: Paenibacillus xylanexedens; assembly: GCF_001908275.1. NCBI lineage: Bacteria > Bacillati > Bacillota > Bacilli > Caryophanales > Paenibacillaceae > Paenibacillus > Paenibacillus xylanexedens. Next base: position 4,061,859 of record NZ_CP018620.1, read on the forward strand.
CCTTTACATTTCTCCCTGGATCATTCTTGGTTGATAACTATATGAACATGGTATCCAAAATCAACATATGGCGTGGGTTTGCCAACAGCATATTTATTGCCGGAACATCGACCGTATTATCTCTGTATATTGGGGCCTTAACTGCGTATGGATTTGCCAAATTTAAATTCAAAGGACGTAACGGATTGTTCCTGTTTCTGTTAGCAACCATGATGGTACCAGGTCAACTGGCTTTGATTGGCGTATATCGACTATTCAGCATGATGGGACTTCTGGATAGTTATGCCGCAATTATTTTGCCGGCTGCGGCTAACGCATTTAATGTATTTTTTATCAAACAGTTCATGGAGAGCAGCATCCCGGATGAGATTATTGAATCTGCGCGGGTGGACAGTGCCGGTGAGTTCCGGACGTTCAATCAGATTGTACTGCCTATTCTGGGGCCGGCAATCGCCGCCCTTGGCATATTCACGTTTATCGGATCATGGAATAATTTCCTGACACCGCTTGTGCTATTTTTCTCCCTGGATAAATATCCGCTTCCGGTATTGGTTGCGCTAGTGCAGGGGTACTATGGGATGGATTATGGGCTCTTGTATTTGGGAGTAGCGATCTCAATCCTGCCTATTATTATTGTATTCTCTGTATTTTCCAAACAGATTATTGGGAGTGTTGCTTTGGGTGCTGTGAAAGGATAGTGATCAATAGAAAATAGGGAATTTCAAAGCGCAAGATCAACGGATTCATAGGAATGAATAGCGTTCTATATCATCAGAGTCGCTCATGAGGGCGGCTTTTTTGGCATTCTATATTTTGCGTATATATCCCATCTGATAAGTAAAGGATACCTTTAACTGAGAATATCTGGACGGAGCATTCACGGAAAGGGGAGGCGTCATGGACACATCAGCGATAACACAACAGGACCTGCCATTAACCGGACATCTTGCTGTTGATCAAGAAATGTTACGCTCCGTTTTTGCGGGTTGCTCGGACGTTGTATTTCATACATTCCAAACCGCGTGTCTTACTTCAGCATTATGCGTATATTGTGTTGGTGTATGCGATACGGAACGGCTGGAACGACAGGTACTAACCCCCCTTCAGGAAATGGGGATCAAAGCTGCGCAAGTTCCACTAGCTTCTGTTAAGCAAGTTGAAACGACCACTCAGGCAGTACAGGCCATATTTGAAGGAGAAGCCCTGTTACTGCTGGACGGTTCAATAGGCGGAACTACATACCCCCTATACCTAGCTGCAAATCGTTCAACGGAAGAACCGTTAGCTGAATCGACCGTGCGTGGTGCACGGGATGGGTTCACAGAATCGTTGACCATGAATATGTCATTACTGCGCAAACGTCTCAAGACACCTGCATTGAAACTTCATACACGTAATATGGGAGATCGTACAAACACCAGTATTTCACTTGTATACATGGAGGGGATTATTGATCCCAAACTTGTTAAGGAAGTGAAGACACGACTTGGCGATTTAAAGCTCCGAGACGTACTGGAGAGTCAGTACATTGAAGAAGGCATTGTTGACCAGCGATATTCACCATTTCCACAGATGATTGCGACGGAGCGCCCGGATGTCGTTGTTTCCAACTTGCTGGAAGGTCGGTTTGCTATTCTCGTTGACGGAACGCCGTTTACCCTTATCGCACCAGTAACCATTTTTTCCATGTTACAATCTCCCGAAGATTATTATCAAAATGTGTTCATGAGTGTTTTTGTACGCTGGCTGCGATACAGTTTTTTTGTTTTATCCATGCTGCTTCCATCGGCTTATGTAGCGATTACGACGTTTCATCAGGAGATGATTCCTACCGTATTGCTTCTCAGTATTGCTCGAGCGAGAGAAGAGATCCCTTTTCCAGCCCTGGTGGAAGCACTCATTATGGAAATCGCCTTTGAAGCATTGCGTGAGGCTGGCGTCCGATTGCCCAAGCAGGTCGGATCAGCGGTCAGTATCGTGGGCGCCTTAATTATTGGGCAAGCGGCGACGAGTGCCGGAATTGTCTCAGCTCCCATGATTATCATTGTCGCGATAACCGGTATCGCTTCTTTCATGATCCCTCGCTATGCTGCCAGCATCGCGACCCGGCTACTACGTTTTCCTATGATGTTTCTTGCAGGAACGTTGGGACTCACGGGTGTCATGCTGGGAGTCATCTTGGTTGTCATTCATCTGAGCAGTCTTCGTTCATTTGGAACACCTTATCTCTCACCGGTAGCACCTACGATGGCTAAGGAACTTAAGGATGTATGGTGGCGTCCATCCCCAAGGAACAAACCACACTAGAACAATCTACATTTCGAGCAAACAAGGGAGCGGGATTACATATGTTAACTGACAAAGGGAAAATATCGGTGACTCAATTGGCATTTATGGTCTTTCCCGCCATTCTCGCGACGGCTATCTTATCTGTGCCTGGAATTACAATGCACTATGCAGGACATGACATGTGGATGACTCCAATTATAGGTTCAATCGTTGGATTGGCTGCCATTGGTATTTCAGTTGGACTTGATCGTCTGTACCCAGGAAAAACGCTCATTCAATCCAGTGTATTGATTATTGGTCGGATTCCGGGCAAGTTATTCGGCCTGATATATATCGCTTTCTTGCCCCACCTGACGGGCTTGATTATTCGGGAATACGGTGAATTCATTGTCAATAATGCACTTCCACGTACACCTTTGTTTGTTGTGATGGGTACGATGGTTGTTGTATGTGCGATTAATGTCAGACTCGGGATTGAAGTTGTTGGACGAACCTCCCAGGTGTTTGTTACCCTGTTGATTGTGCTGCTGGCTTTGATCTTCATATTGTTGATTGATGAACTGAATCCTGCGGAGCTGTTTCCTTTTATGGAGAAGGGTCCAATTCCCATTATTACGGGGGCCGCTGCACCTGCTGCATGGTTTAGTGAATATATCGTGTTGGCTTTTCTACTACCTTATGTGAATGAAAAAAAACGAATAACCCGGGTCATGCTGGGTTCCCTTGTATTGACAACAAGCGCAATGACAGTTACCAATCTGTTTTGCCTGTTTTTAATTGGTGATTTGACGGATACATTTGTCTTTCCGGTCATGATTGCAGCAAGATATATAACCATTGCGGACTTCCTGCAACATATCGAGTCTCTTATTATTGCAGTCTGGATATTTGGTATTTTCGTTAAAATTTCCGTTTTTCTATATATCTTTGCTACTTCAACAGCGGAATGGTTCGGTTTGCGGGACTACAAACCTGTAGTTGGTCCACTTTCGTTCCTGTGCATGGTATTTGCTTATTGGGTTGTGTCCGGCGGATCCGGTATTGCCAGTCTGGTTAGCGCTTCAGCTAACTTGTATACCATCAGCATTTTATTAATCCTTCCGGCTATGATCTATGGCATCGCATGGCTGAAGAAAGGGTGGGCACATTTCAGAAAGAATTGAGTGAACACCTGATTGATGGGGGAGAAACACTTGCGAATATATAGAGTACTACTAATGCCAATATTGTGTTGTGTGCTTTTAAGTGGATGCTGGGATCGCATCGAGATTAACGACCTGGCTATTGTGCTGGCTACTGGTATAGATTATGAAGATGGAAAAGTACAACTGACTTCACAGATTTTCATTCCTCGAAAGGCGAGTGCAGGAGATAGCAGTGGGACTGGAGGCAGTCCAAGCGGGGTTACAATGATTCGAACAGCGGAAGGAAGTACAATTGCCGAGGCATTGAATCGATTGCAACGTAAAGTTCCTCGGAATATGTTCTGGGGACACTGCGAAGTCATAATCATTAGTGAGCAAGCCGGCAAACGAGGTATTCGCGAGTATATCGATTTCTTCCTGCGTTACCCTCAGTTCAGGGAGCATGCATATGTCTTTTCAAGCGAAAAGGCTGCGAAAGATATCCTTGCGTTACTTGATCCACTGGAGCGAAGTTCTGCTGAATCGTTGCGTGAGATGGCCAATCTGAAGTTAGGTACACGTGTTACTGCGCTTGAACTGGCTAAATCTATTGAAGGTCCGAGCAGTTCCGCCATTTTGTCTCGCATGTTAATCTTACCCCCGGAGCCCGATCAGGATAAACTGACAACGACACCATATGTGAAAGGTCTGAGCTTGTATAAGAAGGATCGCTATGTCAAGACGGTCAAAGAACCACTAAGCGTAGGTGTATTACTACTCGGAAAAGAACTGAACAACATTATCATGCCTGTTGAGTCTAAGCCGTTAAAAGGTTCTTTCTCGATAAGACTCATTGAAAATAAAACCTCCTTGAAGCCGCGAATTGTGAACCAACACTGGAGTATGAAAGTCGAAATCCAAACCAGGGGAGAAGTGGTGTTAAATACGACGGATGCCAATCTGACTGATCCCGCCGTGTTAACTAAACTGGAACAGGAATGGTCGGCTAAGCTCACATCTTTGGCTCATGATGCTCTAGACATGTCGCAGAAGGAGCTGCGCTCCGATTTTTTCAAATTCGCAGTTGAATTCCGCAGATATTATCCGCATCAATGGAAAGCGCAGGAGAAGAACTGGGAGACCATCTATCCTGATATGGACGTGCAAGTCAACGTAGATGCACATGTAGAACGTACCGGAAAATCAACAGGACCACAGGGGATACCTGATGAGGACGAAAGTTGAACACAATTGGCTCCTGTTACAAGCCTGAGAAGAGAGGTGATTGCATGAAACTAGGCTCAATCCTTGGGATTTTGATACTGGCGACTGCGATAGTGTATGCAGAGTGGAAGAGTAGCAAAGAGAAGCGAGCCAGAATAGTGAGCGCGGGAATTACTGCAGTGGCGGCAGTAATTGGGATCATTCTTCTCTTTCAGCCCCGTTTGCCTGGTCCTACCCAGTTTGTGAAGCTTATATTTGGAAGTGTGGATAAATTTATGAAGTGAGATGATGGGAAAAAGAAGGACTAAGTCTCTGCGTACCAGAGGTGTGGTCCTTCTTTTATTTAAGTGAGCTGTATCCACTTAAAGATGTCTATTCTTTGATCACAGAAGCGTTCACGGCATCTTCCATCTTTGTATTGTAGGAACGGAACAGACCCAGACGCCAGAATGCGGCTCCTTTGAGGTCATAACGTTTGGCGAGACCCAGCTTATCATCAACAGAGGAAGGTGTTTCACTGCTTAAACTGATACCAAGCAGAAGCTTGTTCTTTGGGACACCGGCCTGTATGGCTAATTGAATCGCTTGATCCACAAGACTATTTGGCTCAGGTACCTGAGATTTGGTGCCAACCGGATTATACTGATAGGCCATAATAATAAGATCATCTGCAATAGAGGCAAGTGTTTTGTAATCATAACCTTTATAAGCACTATTTAGCGGTGGTACCGCCAGAGATAAAGCTGTGTCCTGGGGCAAGGAACTCTTTAGTTGTTTCACGTAAGCATTGAGCAGCTTCTGTTGTTCTACCGCATCCAGTTTAAAGCCCAGTCCTTCAAAATCCAGAACAACTCCGCCAAAACCATGCTCTGTGACAGCAGCAGTTATACCTTCAATCGATTTCTGCCGCAGGCTCTTGTCGCTCAGAACTTTGGTCAGTTCTCCGTTTCCATCCAAGGCATACACCATGAGCTGTGGTTGGATCTGTTGATCTGCTGCGTCAGCAACGATGGACTGCGGTGTAATATCACCCGCAGCAGCAGGGAGGCGGTACTCATCTCCTTGGAGCGTAAACTGACCTTCACGATCAATGCGGCTCCAGCCAAAGGCTACGGAATTCATGGAAGTAATAAGGTCCTTTTCTTGAAAGGATTGCAATGCATAGAAGGCTCTCAGGTGCATCTCGCGTTGTGGGGAGACAAGGGAGACCGTCTTGGTTGCTTGATTCCAGCTTACTTGTACACCGAATTGGTTACTAAACGAACTTAGTGGAATAAGTACGCGGCCCTCCCGCTGAACGGGTGCTGCTGCGAGTGTAACTTTTTTTCCATTTACGGTGCTGTGGTGCTGCCAACTTGTAATAGTACCTCGGTAGTTTGTCCTTTCACAGTGTTCGTTGCTTTTACAGTCTGTGATTTGCTGTTCCAGGTAATATCAATACCTAGGGCTTCACCGACTGTCCGAAACGGAACGTAAGTGACACCTCTATCAATACGTGGAGCTGCATCAAATGTCAGGGGAACATCATCCAAGTGTACTGAAATGGCCGGGGCAGCATAGGCTCCACCGATATTGGGAGTACTTCCAAGGATAGAGAGAGCAATTACAGTAACCGCGGCGATTTTTCCTACACGTTTAATAAGCATCGTATGTCTCCTCCGACTTTGTACATAATAATAGAATCATGTTTTATAACCAAATCTAGTAATCTAGCATATGTATCATAACAAAATTTTCATATCGTTCCAATATAAGAGTCTGGAATAGAGTCATATATACCATTTCGCTGTTTAATAGATTCTTCCGAGTTAGAAGTCCAAACACAATAGTACGCTACGAATATACTATCCTATCCCAACATTAGGAGGTAGATTGATGAGCACATTTCTGGATGCAAGAACATCACAAAATGCCAGTTTGGCCAACTCAATAGCTATTCCAATATTATTCCTGAACACCCCACAGCTCTTTGGCCAAATCGGTCTGCAAACTGCCGGAGCGGGAGCGAATCCCAGAGTTCAATTTAAAGGGACGGTTTCTGTACAATTACCTTTAGCTCTTGTGGGCATAACGATTACCGTTGTAAGAGGTACCTTGTCAACGGACCCGGTTATTTACTCCGCAACGTCCACATTTGGTTTAAGTGTATTGGCACCACAAGTAATTACATTCTCTGGAAATGATTTTAATCCACCGATTTTACCACAATTAACTTACACTGCTTTTGTAAGCTCCAACTTGCTGGGAACAATCCGTGTTGGTCCCGAGAATTTTGATGGATTTGTGGTGTCTGATTAATAGCTCTCTCTAAAAAAAAGTTATGTTAATCGTAAAAACAACCCCATACCACTAATCTACGGGAAAACGATTAGAGATATGGGGTTGTATGTGTTTGTTCAATCTGAAACGACAAATCCGTCGAAACTCTCGGGTCCCACCCGAGTAGTACCGAGCAGGTTTGTGCTGATAAATGCGGTATAGGTTAATTGAGGCATAAGCGGTGGGTTATAGTCAGTGGAAGAGAAGACAATCACTTCAGGGTTAAGCAGACCATTCAGACCATAGAATATAATATATTCATCATTCAGATATTCGTATGGACGTTGGGTGAAGCGCTGGAAATATTAAAGACAAACCGACTGCCCATAGGACTGGACTCTTTAAGCCATACAATGCCACCCATTAATTCAGCGAGTTGTTTACAGATGGACAGGCCCAGCCCTGCACCGCCATACTTTCCTGAATTACCATGAATCTGGGAATAGGATTTGAACAATAGATCCTGACGATCCTGCGGGATGCCGATGCCCGTATCCTTTATTTCGTAGGATGCATGGAGAGTACCTTTTGTATCAGCAGATACCTCGGTAGAGATGCATACTTCACCTTTCTCCGTAAACTTAAGCGCATTTCCAACGAGATTGATTAAAATCTGACGAACTTTGTGCTGATCGCCCATAAGCATCAGATGATCATTAATATTATATTCTGCGTACAACCTAATTCCTTTTTTCTGTGCTTCAGAAGAGAATAATTGTAATACATGTTCAACTGTGTCAGAGACACTATAGGGCTTGATCTCCAGAGAGATCGCACCAGCTTCTGCTTTGGAGTAGTCCAGAATTTGATCCATCATCGACAGAAGGCTGGCGCCACTTGACTCAATGACATTAACATATAACGATTGATCCTCACTCAGCCTGGTCGATTGCAACAGATTGGCCATTGCAAGAACACCATTCATTGGCGTCCGGATTTCATGGCTGAGAACGGCCAGCAAATTTTTCTTTTCTTCAAGCGCTTTTGCAGCGGTCTCTTCCGCCTGTTTTAACTGTTGCAGAGTTGTTTCCATCTCAAGAAGACTCGTGAAAAAGGAAGACAAGGAGAGAAGCAGATCCACGTCCTTTTGTTGATAGGAATAGAAATCCTGATCAAATGAGCAAAGGGAGCCGTAGATTTCTCCGTTCTCATTATGTATAGGCACACCAACAAATGAACACCCACCTACGAATTCGGTTGCGTCCATATGTCTGGTTAATGGATGTGTTAGATTATTATTGATTACTAACGGGCCTTGGGAATGTTCAGTCACAAGTGCACAGTATGACTCGGCGTTATCAACGACCAGCCCCTCACCCAGAATTAGTTTGTCACGATTATATACGTTCAGAACTTTGGTGGATAGATGATCCAACTGGGCAATACAAAACGTATTTGCAGGAATTAACCTGCTTGCCGTGTCCATGACATTAGCAGCCGAATCATATAATTTATGTGAGACAAGGGATAGTACATCAATGAATTCTGTTTTTAACATATTGATTTGACTCCTCCTGATTGTAGAAATTCGTTGTGCACTGTATTCAGTATATATGAATTTGAAGAATCGATCATGTATGGTTTTGACAGTGGAAGACGGAAATGAGAAAATATAATGCTGTGTAACATGTATATATTAATAAAGTTTTGGAGGCAAATCAATGAATCAGCGTTTTCGAATTACCCGATCCATGCAAGATAGTAATGCCGAGCAATCCATCTCGCTGGAAGAGTGCAAACTCTACTTCGAATCTCAACCCGATTTTACCTATTCACCGGTTCTTAACATTGTAGGAGCTGAGAGCACCATGACCATCGAGGGGGACTTTTTTATGTGGGACCTTGAGGGTGCACTGATAGCTTTTCGCTTGTACATGGGGGATCTGTATGTAGCTATTTCGAACGAAGCTATTGTACCCAAAATGATTGAGATTGCAACGGATCTACGTGCAGATATCGTTGAAGGATAAGAAGTAGAGAACTAGAGTTTAATAAAATGTAATGATGTTAGTTGTAGTATACTTTAGACATCCCTGTAAAAATGAGACTAAAGATTCATTTATATTCCATATGTTAGATTGTAATATATGGAATATAAAACATTTTACAGGAGGGTAATGAAGTGAAAAAGACCAAATTAATACTTGTTGTATTCATGAGTATGATCCTTGCCTTATCAATAACTGGAATAGGATCGAGTTCAAAGGCTTCTGCAGCTACGGCACGTACACCCATTGTATTGGTACATGGATTGACCGGTTCAGATAGCAATTTTACAGCAATTGAGAGTTATTTGCGTAGCCAAGGGTGGACAAGAGACGAATTATTCGCGATTGACCTTCCTAGCAAACAAGGAAACCAGCTGTTGAACTCCGCAGCAATTAGTCGATTCGTAGATGATGTTCTACGCCAAACGGGTCATACAAAAGTCAATATTATAGCTCATAGCATGGGTGGAGCTAATAGTCTCTATTACATACTTAACCGTGGAGGCGCTTCCAAAGTGGATAAGTTGATTACCCTTGGCGGGGCTAATCGATTGACCACAACGACAGCTCCGAGTGGAATAAAGGTGACTTCGATCTATTCCACCAGTGACACGATTGTGTCCCCGGTACTTTCCCGTTTGAACGGGGCGAACAACGTTTCGGTTTCCCTCGTATCCCATATCGGTCTGCTGTTTAACTCGCGGGTGAATGCCCTGATCAAAACTGCGTTGAATGAGTAGCTGAACATACAAAATGTGCATTCTTTCATAATATTCTGAATGATTGACTTGAACACGACTGACCATTCATGGTTAGTCGTGTTTTCGTATTACCCGGAAATGGCTCGCTGAGGTAAGTTTCAAAAATAGGTACATCCATTCTATAATTAGAAATCAGAATAAAAATGGAACAAGTTAAAGGAGTCTGTATACATGCAACCTCAACCGAATGATCGGATTAAAGTTCATCCAGGCTTTTGGGCTGGATTACATCAATTAGGGATTGGTGCTGATGACATCGCTCGTACAGCACAACTATCTCTTGAGACAATAAATAAACCTGTAGTGACCCAATCTCAATACTTCGCAATCTGGCAGGCCTACTCTGATCTCAATGGGGACACCGCCGAGGGCATCATCAAACTTGCAACCGGATATGAAATATCGAAGTATCCTCCACCTGTTCTGGCGATGTACCATGCTCGTGATTATCGTGATGCGTTGAATCGCATGGTGCGTTACAAGCAAATGTGTCCTCCCGAGAGTTTGCAGATTACCGAAGCAGGGGAGGAATGTATCATTGAACTAGGATGGTTACATAAGGAGCAACAAGGTCCGCCATTACTGGTCGGTATTACGCTGGCATTTCTGATCGAACTTGGACGGAGGGGCACAGGACAGCCTTTGATTGCAAAACGGGCTGAGTTCTCCCAACCGATGGGTGACGTAGCCACCCTTGAGGATTACTTCGGCTGCCGAGTCGATGCGAATTCCAACTATAATCGGCTGACGCTGGAACGGAAAGATCTGAGTCTTCCCTTTCTATCGTATAACGAGGAGTTACTTGAGATTCTGACCCCGGCTCTGGATCGGTCGCTGGACGAACAAGAGAGCAATCGTTCCATTACTGAAGTAGTCAAATGGATTATGAAACGCAGCCTCACAGGAAAGCGCCCTGACATCCAGACGGTCGCCAAAGAGCTTCGCATGAGCGATCGTACCTTGCAACGGCGACTGACGGAGGAGAACACAAACTTCAAGCAATTATTAACCGAGGCCAGACGTGAGCAGGCCCGAGCGTACCTTGCAGATCCTTCGCTCGATATCAAAGAAGTGGCATTTCTGGTTGGATATGAAGACCAGAATTCGTTCTATCGTGCTTTCAAGACCTGGGAAGGGGATACACCTTCAAATTGGCGTGTAAGGCAATAACTCTGGCGCAAAATGCTAGTTACTAGGTCCTTCAGACTGCGTAATATTATACCTATCCGGTGCATGAAGCTATTGGCAATGTCCAGAAGAAGCAGCCGGATAGTTGTAATCATGAAGGAGAAATGCAGGATGGATATGGGACTAAAAGAGAAAACAGCCTTAGTTACAGGATCAACAAAAGGGATCGGTAAAGCGATTGCTATAGAACTCGCTCGAGAAGGTGTTCATGTTCTGATTAATGGACGTAATGATGAAGAGGTGGAACAAACCGTTCGTGAAATCAAGTCCACTTTTCCGGAGACCTCTCCGCAAAAGGCTACGGCTGATCTTGTGGATCTGGCGCAACGCCAAGCTTTATTTGAGAAATTTCCTGAAGTTGATATATTAATCAATAACATGGGGATATATGAAATCATGAGTTATGAAGACATAAATGATGAAGTGTGGGAGAAATATTTCCGTACTAATGTACTTGCTGCCAATGGCTTGTCTCAATTTTATTTACCTAAAATGGTGAAGAACAATGACGGACGTATTATTTTCATTGCAAGTGAAGAAGCCCTTATGCCTTCAGGCCAGATGCCTCAGTATTGCATGACCAAGTCAATGCTGCTGTCATTATCCAAAAGTTTGTCCAAGCTGACAGCAGGAACCGAGGTTACGATCAATACGATCCTGCCAGGTCCAACACTGTCCGAAAACGTACAAGAAATCATTGAGGGCATATACCCTAATGAGGCACTGACTTTTGAGGAAAAAGAGAAAGACTTTATGAAGAGTAATCTGCCACAGTCCGAATTACAGCGATTCATCAAGCCAAGTGAAATAGGCAGACTCGCTACATTTGTATGCAGCCCATATGCTTCAGCCTTCAGAGGCTCTCCCATCCGGATGGACGGGGGTATGGTTCCCACCATATTTTAAAATTGTTCAGGATACAGGATAGGTATCCATAAGATGTCGCCAGCATTGGCGACTTTTTTATTTGTAAATGATCTATGCGAGGGCGTCAATCGAGTTTATAATACAGGTATGATTTTCGAAAACGATTTCTGTTCATTGGAAGCGATTACATTTATCGATTAGTTGAATCTAAAAGGGGACACTATCATGATAGCTACAATAAATCTGGAAGGCATATGGAAACTCCAACTTGATGAACATAAGGTGGAACGTGGTCTGAATTTCTCAGATGTTATTACATTGCCAAATACTACATCTCATGCGGCCAAGGGCAAGAAAAACGAGAATGTGTTAATCGGTGCGCTGACGGATGAGTACTTATTTGAGGGTTATGCCTGGTTTTCACGAGAGATTGAAATTCCCGAACACTTGGCTGGAAAATGTTGCTTCTTGCATCTGGAACGAACACGAGTAACCAGAGTTTGGATCGATGGGGTGGAATGCGGAACACAAAACAGTCTGAACACACCTCACCGTTACGAGATTGAGGCAGGGCTAACCGCTGGGACTCATACAATTACCATTCGAGTGGACAATACCAATTATCCAACTAAAGGTGGTCACCTTACATCCGAAGACACACAGACGAATTGGAACGGCATCACCGGGAAATTGGAACTTCAATTTTTCGAGCGTGTTTTCCTGGATAATGTTCAGGTCTATCCCGATCTTGCGACTCGATCTTTCGAGATCAAGGCAGCACTTGTTGGTGACCTGCAAGAAGTACGAATCGTGGTTTCAGCTGTTGCAGTCAGTGCAGATCCGGTGTATACGACCGAGGAACAGATTTTCGCCCCGGATTCGCAGGAAATCCAGCTGACGTACAAGATTGGTGAAGATGCGATGTTATGGAGTGATGATGAACCTAACCTGTACCAACTTCATATTCATCTGCAAGATCAGGACGGCGAAGTGCTGGATTCCACCGAAGTATGGACGGGATTACGGGAATTCCGGGCTGCCGGAGACAAATTCACCATTAATGGTCGCAAAACGTTTCTTCGAGGCAAACATGACGGGCTGATCTTTCCGCTCGCCGGATACGCGCCAACAGATGTGGATGAATGGGTTCGTATTCTCGCTATCTCCAAGTCCTACGGTATCAATCACTACCGTTTCCATACCTGTTGTCCTCCGGAGGCTGCTTTTATTGCAGCGGATCTGCTCGGCATCTACATGGAGCCTGAGCTTCCGTTCTGGGGAACCATTACGGATGAATCTTCGGATGGGCATAATCAAGCCGAGCAGGATTACTTGATTAGCGAAGGATTTGCGATGCTACGTGCTTTTGGTAATCATCCTTCGTTTGTCATGATGTCCATGGGGAATGAACTATGGGGAAGCAAGGACAGATTGAATTCGATCCTGAAGGCATACAAAGCATATGATCCTCGTCATCTATACACCGAAGGTTCGAATAACTTTCAGTTTGTGCCGGACATTCTGGAGGAAAGTGAATTCTTCTGCGGGGTACGGTTCTCCAAAGAGCGTCTGTTCAGAGGTTCGTATGCAATGTGTGATGCTCCGCTTGGACACGTGCAGACCGACTTGCCAAATACATTGAAAGATTACGATTCAAACATTGTACCTGAGCAAGGCAGCGATGCTGACCCTTCTGGTCAGACTGGGGACAAAGAGATTCAGATTCAGTATGGGACAGGTTCCAAAACAGTGCAGGCCGAAGCTGGAAGTGACCAACTTGTCTCACACGTACCAATTATTTCGCATGAAATTGGACAGTACGCCACGTTTCCTAATTTCGAGGAGATCAACAAGTATACGGGTTCTCTCAAAGCCAAGAATTTCGAAGTGTTTCGAGAGCGTCTGAATGCCAAAGGACTGGGACATCTGGCGGAAGCATACTTCAGAGCCTCTGGTAAACTCGCGGTCGCATGTTACAAGGAAGAACTGGAAGCTGCTTTTCGTTCGCAGCAACTAGCCGGTTTCCAGCTGCTGGATCTTCAGGATTTCAGTGGTCAGGGAACAGCGCTTGTGGGTGTACTGGACGCATTCATGGATTCCAAAGGCATGATTACACCTGAGGAGTGGAGAACGTTTTGTTCCGACGCTGTGTTGTTGGCGAGATTCCCCAAATATAATTATCAAGCGGGTGAATTGTTCGAAGCACGCATTGAACTAAATTACTTCCGGAGACAAGCATTGGATGGACTTCAATTGAAGTGGGAAATTCAAAGCGAGCAGATCGAAGGAAGCGTCCTATCGGAAGGGAAAGCAGACCTGCCAGCGACCCATGGAGAACATTATGTGAATATCGCGGATCTCAGCATTCGCATTCCTGAAGTCTCCAATATGACCAAAGTGGAGCTTAGACTGTCCATTCCAGGCACGGATATCCATAAGTCTTACGACCTGTGGATCTATCCGAGTCAACTGGACGTGGAATTGACCGGATTAAATCTCTTTACCGAACTCTCCGAAGCGGCGCTGGTGTTGCTAGAGCAGGGAGAGGATATTATGCTTTTCCCAAATCCCGACCAGATTCAACATGCGATTAAAGGTTTCTATAGCACCGATTTCTGGTCTTACCCTATGTTTCGATCCATCTCGGAGAATATGAAAAGAGAAGTTCCTGTGAGCACAATGGGCTTGTTAATTCAACAGGATCATCCGGCCTTCGAACATTTTGTCACAGAGGAGCACTCAACTTATCCGTGGTGGAGCATCGTGTCCGAGTCGTCATCGATCATCTTGGATGAGTTGGATAAAGACTTGAATCCGATCGTGCAGACCATTGACAATTTTGAGCGAAACCACAAGCTCGGCCTGTTGATGGAGTGTCGGGTCGGGAAGGGGAGAGTGCTGATGGGAGCTCTGAATCTGGAGCGTCTGATGACTACATTGGAGGGCAAACAGTTGTTATACAGCTTCCAGCGTTATGTACAGAGTTCCGCTTACCAGCCAGTTGCATGTCTGGAAGTAGAGGAACTTCGCAAGTTGTTAACTAAAATATAGGGAGAAGAAGTGTCAGGTTTCCCTTAATTATGCCAATGAGCCCCTTCCGCGAATGGAAGGGGCTATAAGACACGCAGATTGAATCGGTTCATTTTCCCATTAAGCGTTAAATGAACCTGCACTTTTTAGGATTACATTCCAATCTTCTTCTTCAAAAAGTATGTTGTCTTTATCCTCTGTTACTCCGATCCGGACCTCAAGGATCACCATCCTGGTTTCAGCCAGAATAGAAAAGAGACTCTCCTTGGTAATCGCAAACTGATTGCCCATACTCACTTGCATGACCTTTCCGTTAACAAGCACTTGCCCACTGCCTGCAAGCATGGTCCATGCTCTACACCCAGTTCTATGCCAGTTCAACCCGATATGTTTGCCCGGTAGAACCGTTATGTTTAATGTGGTTACTGTTCTATTCTCATCTTCTAACGTACTTTCAATGACACGATAATTGCCCCAGGTTGCTTCACCATACATCGGTTTTAATGGCAAGTTACCCAATTGCGCTTTAATTTCATTTGAATTATTTTTGTTGGCAATGAGAATGCCATCCGGACTTGCGGCAGCGATAATACCTGGCACGCCAATGACTTGGATGGGGTAGGGAAGCTCGTTAATAATATAGGAATCGGAGGAAGAACCCGAGATTTCACCGTGTCCGATTACATGGGTATCTAACTGTGCGCACAGCGTATCCCAGCTTCCGATATCCTGCCATACTCCCTTATAAGGCAGGACTACGGCCCGCTGCGCCTTTTCTGCAACATGCTTGTCAAAACTTCGTTCAGGCAACGCTTCATACAGGGACAACAATTGATCATAATGAACCGGAAGCCCCATTTTTTTAATATGGGATATCATAAACGCGACGGTGAACGCGTACACACCACAGTTCCATAGTGCCCCACGTTGTAGCAGAGTTTCAGCAATGGTGGCTTCTGGTTTTTCTATAAATTGTGTTATGGGCGCATAAGCATTACGTTCTTCCCCACCCGGCAGGATGTATCCATACTGTTCTGAAGCATGTGTAGGCCTTGTCCCAATTAAAGCGATATCGGCTTGAGAATGTTTCAATATGTCCGGCAGTAATTGGAAGTTGCTGAAAAAATCTTCACCTGCGAACACATCAGCTGGCGCGATACAGATCACATCGTCATCTTTGGCCATTCGGAAGGATTGCAGATATAACGTCGCTAAGGCCGCCGCAGTAAAAGTGCCTCGTTTATAAGGTTCCCCGATGACTGGTATTTTGCCTCGAGTATGTCGTGCCGTAATATTAGCTTGGTCCTGATGTGAAATAATGAGCGTTGAATCCGTTAGGGATGAACTGTCAAGCTGGCGGCATACTCTGCTGATCATGGATTCCCTACCTCCAGCGGGTGATGGAAGTATATCTATGAACAGCTTGGAGCGAAGCTCATTGGATAACGGCCAGAGCCTTTTGCCAGAGCCGCCGCACAGCAGTACGATATGCATGGGCTTCCTCCTTAAGCTCAGGGAGCTTTACTATAGATTTTCCGTTTATGAAAGGAAAGAGAACGATATTTAAGAGCCAGATTGCGGATTTGTTGCTCTTTTAACGAAGAAGCGTTCACATTCAGACTTTTATTCTTGGAACTTCTAAGGATCATGCTGCCTGGGTTTTTCGTATACATAAAATTGGCATACGTTTCATACTCGGAGAAACCAAACTGTTTCTTCTTATTGATATTAGATATGATCGCTTTGTACCATGGCAGCTTATGAACCGCTTCAATTTTCTGTTTTAAGGCAGCGAGTTTCGATTTGTCGAACAGCATATAATGGGTGACAAAAGAGCGGGGACGCGGAGCTTTCATGCCTAACAACTTGCGGTAGGTATTGAAATATTCCGGCTGGCTCCAGTCACGGCAGTAAAAGACTGTTTTGCCTTCTACAAGAAATGAATGAGGTTTAATCAGTACGGTATCTGCATCCATGACTAGAAAGTACTTTGCCTTCACAATGGAATCTCCGTTCATTTTGAGCAACTGCTGATATAACCAGCCTGACCGATTCCATCGGGAGGACTGGTAGTGTATGTCGTTTTTGGTTATAGGCAGGACGGATCGCTCATTAACAAAAATGCAGTTTTTAAGGGAACAGAGTTTTCTGATTTTGGTGCTGACCGGAGAAACAATATATATGCTTCCAATGGGATGTTTTACATAACGGCGAATGTTATCGATGACGAGGGGAAGGGTAGCCAAATCTTTCTCGATCGCTGGTATAAGAACATCAATCTTAGGCGCATTATTCAACCGGATTCCAGGCTGGACGGACATCTTCTCAACTCCTTGCACAAATCGTGATGACTCATTATATGGTATGTGTGCAAAAGTGTTTTGGTCAGGGCATGTGCAAATATACATTTTTACGAATAGGGGCTTTTGTTGAGGGTTCCTTTATCGGTATTACATATAATGCTTGCAGGATCTTGATCAAACAGCAGGCTTTGATGCGGTTGCTGAAGGGAGAGTTTACGACATGGGAGTTGATAAGTTGCAGCCGTTAAGAAGCAAGTGGTTAAAAACAAAATTGATCATTAATAATGAATTAATTAAACCGTTTATCCCCGACACACAGAAATATAACAAGACGAATCTGAAATCCATGATCAGCAAATATGGAATGGTCTATGTCAAACCCGAGAGAGGTACTTTCGGGATGGGTGTTATTAAGGCCGAGATGGAAAGTCATCAACATTTTGTCTATCAGATCGAGCAAAAACGTCTGACGTTTGACAGTTTTGAATCGTTTTATAACAGTCTGACTCGTCTGGTGAATAAAAGAAGTTATCTGATTCAGAGAGGAATCCATCTGCTTAAGCACAATAACAGACGTTTTGACATCCGTGTCATGATACAGCTAAGCCCGACCAAACATTGGGAAGCTACCGGAATCATCGGGCGACTGGGTCATCCAAAGAAAATCGTAACCAATTATCATAGTGGTGGTACACCGATGGATATTCACAAGCTGCTAAAATCACATGCATCCACCAAACGCAGAAACGAACTGATTCAAGAGATGAATGAGCTTAGCCTGCGCATAGCTCGTCATATGAAAAAAAAGTACCCGCATCTTAAGCAAATTGGTGTGGATATCGGCCTTGACCACAGTCTGAAACCCTGGATTATTGAAGTAAATGTCAAACCTGACCCATATATATTCAATCAATTAAAGGACAAGACGATGTATCGCAAGGTAATACGATATTACCGCCATGCTTTCCCCAAAAAAACAAAATAACAGACTGGACTTTTCATAGAATGCTGGAGAAGGTTACAAGCTCAAGAGTCGCCAATGTGGCGACTTTTTTTGTTGATCTGCGTTTTAGGGTCGGAATAATGCATTTCATCCCAATTCGACTCCGAAACCTATGCTAAAATAGTATATTCGAGAGTGAAATTCAGAGTCGATGTCGATGAAAGGTGGATGTTCCCCCATGTTCAATATTGCAATCTGTGATGATGAGGAGCAGCAACGAGAACGTGTGAAATCCATGCTGGTCTCCTTATCTCTAAAAACCAATTTTGATTTTCAAATTAGCCTATTCACATCTGGTGAACAACTGCTCTCACACTACAGAGAGGTTGGGGATACATTCAATATTCTCATCTTGGATGTGGAGATGGGCGGAATGAACGGGATTCAGACCGCTAAAGAGATCAGGAACATGAAGTTTCTGGATGTACAGATTATGTTTCTGACCAGTTACCCGGAATATATGGTGGAGAGCTTTGATGTCATCACCTTTCAATATCTGATCAAGCCAATCCAGCCACAAGTTTTCGAGGAAAAGATGATTAAGCTGTGTCAATATTTTCAGGCATTGGACAAAAAGTATGTACTAATCAAGTCAGACTATGATGAACTGCTGCTGAAATATGATGATATTCTCTGGATTGAGGTCGTCAAAAGTTTAACGATCAAGAACAAGTTGAATTTTGTGACACAGGAAAATGTACATGAAACCAAAGGCATTTTATCCAGCTACGCTAGTGGTTTGAAAGACCATGGTTTCTTGCAGATCCATCGCTCGATTATCATCAATCTGATGCATGTTCAGAAGTTTTCCGGTACCCAAGTCATTATGTTGAATGGAACGGAACTGCCCATAGGTCGATCCAAGGTCAAAGAAATCAAGGATGCCTACACCAAATATATGATCATGAGGATTCAATGATATGGATACCTATATGATCTTTTCCATCATCTTTGTGACGTTACTTATGGCATTTCAAGCGAATTTTTATTTTGATTCTGTGTTGGGCAAGTCCAGACGAAAGCCGCGCAGAGCGATCTATTTCATCGTTTTTATCCTGCTTTGTTATTTTTATTTGGTTTCTTCCTTCTCGGACATCGTTTCTACTGCTGTTGCTCTGCTGTTAATCTTCAGTCTGGCACAGTCCTATGAAGTGGAGTTCAAAATCAAGCTTGTTTTTACCATCCTGTATGCGGTTCTAATTACTATGGCAAATACGATAGCTGTATATATTCTCGGAGTTTTGGAATCCACAGATTTCATTTCATGGGAACAGTTCAATGGAGAAGACCACTGGATTCTTTCCAAGGTGATGCTGGTTGGTTGCAGTATCATGTTTATTGTTATTCAAATTGTACGTTTAGTGGCTAAACGCAGAAGTTTTGCCGTGCATTATCGTTATTATTTGCTGTTTCTTATCGTACCCATTATTACGATCTATCAGATCAATGTGGCCTCCATATATAGTGAAAAAAACATATTCTACGTCTTTTCTGTACTAGGCTCGCTATTTCTCAACGTGTTCATTGTATATGTATTCGATAACATGGTGGAAAAGGTACAGCTTGCGCATGAAAATACCCAGTTACAGCGTCAGATGGACTACCAGGATGCCAACTATGAGAAAACCGTTCACAGTTTCAAAAACATTAAATCCATCATCCATGATATCAATCAGCAGTTTCTGTATATTGATGAATGTATCCAACGTAACGAACTGGCAGCGGCAGGTGACCATATTAAGTCTACATTAAATACCATTGAAGGTGCGTATCAGCGGGTGAACTCTGGCAATCTGGTCATTGATGCACTCGTTACAAATACCTTGGCTATGGGGCAGGCAAACGGGATCAAAATCGACACCAAAATCCAGCTCCACTCGCAGCATATCCAGATCGATCGGTACGATCTGTGTGTGGTGCTGGGTAACATGCTCGATAACGCAATTGAGGCCTCCAAGAAAGTTAGACAGGCCGAGGATCGATACATCCTGATTGCCATTCACTCCACATCATCTACACTGGTCATCCAAATTATGAATCATGTGGAGCAACCGATCGTTGACTTGAAAAGTGACAAGCCCAATCCGGAGTACCATGGGATCGGTCTAACCAATATATCGCGAATGTGCGAGAAATATGGTGGACATATGAGTATTGAGCATCAGCATCGGAAATTTAACAACATGGTCGTGCTTCCGTTCCACACCGACAACCCCTGAACATGCCGTTCAGGGGTTGTTTTTTTCCATTCAGGGTCCGTTTGCGTTTGATCAGTCTCTTCCCGGATATGATGAATTCATTCATAAGAACATTTGAGGGAGGACATATGATGAAGAAACTAATTAGTCTTTTATGTACAGCGGTGCTTGTAATTACACCGCTGGCAGATGTCAGAGCAGAGGCGAATAACAGCGGTACGATTGAGGCACGGGCGGAGCAGATCGCCAAGGAGATGGTGCAAAACTACGGTGTCACCAGTGTGCAATATGCGATCATGGATGAAGGGGAATATATTTTATCAGATAGTGTCGGATTGCACGATAAGGCATCAAAGAAGCCAATAGACAAGGATAGCATGTATGGCATAGGTTCGGTTAGCAAAATGGTTGTTACGGCAGCCGCCATGAAGCTGGTCGATTCCGGTAAAATAGATCTGGATGAGCCGCTTACTTCGTATATCAAGGACTTTAAAATGGCAGATGCGCGCTATACTCAAATCACACCGCGCATGTTGATGAATCATTCATCCGGTCTATACGGTACACATTATGGAAACAGCATGTTGTTTGACGATAATGATACCCGCAATCATGATGAGTTATTGCTCAAGCTTCAGTCCGAAAAACTGAAATCCAAACCTGGCGCATACTCCGTCTACGCCAATGACGGTTTTCAATTGCTTGAAATCCTGGTTGAACGGGTGAGCGGATTAAGCTACAGCGAATATATCGCCAAGTATATCAGCGAGCCGTTGGAGTTGGAATCAACGAAGACACCACTAGATTCCTTTGACAGAGCGCAATTATCCGAAACCTATTGGCCTACACTTGAGATGAAGATGCCTACCGAAAATGCAAACATTATCGGCACAGGCGGAGTGTATTCTACCGCAGAAGAATTGAGTCAATTCGGAGAGGTTTTAATGGGGAACAGACCGGATATTCTGTCCGAATCTGCTGTGAAGGCCATGCAATCTCATGAATATCGTAAGGGCATATGGGTATCTGATGAGCAAAATACGATCAATTATGGCTTGGGATGGGATTCGGTTGACCTTGCACCTTTCAGCGATTATGGGGTTACCGCGCTTGCCAAAGGCGGGGATACCATGTTGTACCATGCCGTGTTAATCACTATACCTGAACATGATATTTCAATGGCGGTTCTATCATCTGGCGGATCTTCCATCTACAATCAGATGTTTGCCAGCAAAGTGCTGCTGGAAGTTCTGGCGGATCAAGGCATCATTGACAAGGTTAAACCCGATCAGACCTTCTCGTCACCCGACAAAGTGAAGATGCCAACAGAATTAAGCGCGTACTCCGGTCTCTATGGTACGGTAGGAGAGACATTGGATATAACGATTAAGGATGGTGAGATGCAACTGCCTGCTTTGCTGGGTGGAATTATTCCAGAGCAGAAATATGTGTACACAGGGGACGAACATTTTACAAGTGCGGATGGCAGTGTAAAAGCTAGTTTTGTGAAGGAAAGTAATGACAAGGTGTATGTTAAAGTTCAAGGCATGATAACGTTACCCGGCATAGGTCAAACGGTAATGAACACGTATGATTATCAAAAACTGGATCATAATGCGCTTGACGCAGCAACCAAAGAGAAATGGACAGCTCGTGACGGCTCGAAATATTACGCATTGGATGAAAAAATAACATCGATCTTTTATCTGCTTCCATCGATGCTGATCAAGAACCTGTCTGTTGACGCCAAAAATGGCTATGCTAATGGCACGCAAATCATGGATGCAAACAACGCAGAGAATATCGCCGAGATTCCTGTAATGAACGGAAGAGACGCGTTTGATCTGCAATTTTACACAAAGAATGGCGCCGAGATTTTGCTCCAGGATGGGCAAGAATACATTGCCGAGGATGCGATTACTCCAATCTTTGGTGGGAAAAAAGGAATTACGACTATTCCGGCAAACGGTCAAGCCCGGTGGTATGCGATCGACGCCCGATCGGGTAACAAATCCATCACGGTGGATTCTCCCAAGACCGGAGGTTATGCAGTGTATAATGATAAAGGGGAAATGGTTGACTTCTCTGTAGCAACCAATCAGGAATCGACGAAACTCCCGAAAAGTGGTTTTATCGTTTTTGGTGGTGATGCGGGGGATGTCTTCCAGATCCAACTAAAGTAAAGCAGAAACTTCATTAATGAGTCACGTTCGCAACTTATCACCGAAAAAATACAGTTATCAAGAAGTCGCCTGGTGGCGGCTTTTTTAATATTTTCTTTGAATAATTTAACAATCCGGTAACTATTTGGACCTATCACACGTTATGTTTATGTAGTTATATCTCAGGATTTTAATAACAGGAGGAATTCATTTACCATGTTCAATATACATAAACGTCAAATGAATAAGGAATGGAAAAGAAGAGCAAGAAGACCCATCATTGCAGGCATTACTGTCGGAATGCTGATGGTTCACGGCGTTATCGGCGTGTTGCCATCGCAGGCACATGCTGAAGCATCGGATGTATCCATCCGTAACTGGTATTCGTATCAACGAATCACTGTACCTGAACTGAAACCTTCTTGGACAGCGAAAGTAGATAACTATCTGAATATGAACGAGACGTATGTTGGAGTTAATGCCATCGCAGAAGAAGGCAAAGTATTCACGTTTGCTGGATCGAAGCTGATTGCACTCGATGCGACAACAGGTAAACGGCTGTGGACTTACGGCAAAGAACTGACTCCTTATATTACCTATCAAAGCGGGATTCTCTACGGACTGACCATTGATCACAAGCCATATGCCTTGAATGCGAAGACAGGCAAAGCAAAATGGCAGTCAGGCACATCCACCTGGATTGATACGTATAACCGTACGGAAGCTCTGATTCCAACGGTGGATACCCTCTACGTGATTAAGGGGAGTACAACGTTTGCACTGGATATCCAGTCAGGCAAACTGCGCTGGGAAGCAGATGAACCATTAGGTGAAGGTAATGGTACTGAGTATCTGAGAGAATCTAATGGTGTGGTGCTGAGAACCTTTTTTGTCCAAGGGGCACTTACATCCTTACAGCTTAATGCATATGACAAGAAAACGGGCAAGAAGCTATGGGGTCATTTTGGTCAGGGGGAAGCTATTCAGATCAAAGACGGTCTTGTATACTCAGCGGACTACTATTCTTCGATGTTGGAAAATGACGATTCTTCACCAGAACGCAAATGGAAAGTGAATGCGTACAATCTGAAGACCGGTGTGTTAAAAGGAAGTCAGGAGTATAAGTGGACCATGCCGGGGGATCCACCGTATGTGAATGGGTATGGAGGGATATTTTCCAATAAAGACAAACTATACATTCTACAAGGGGATAAGATAGCGGAGTATTCGTTGACCTCAAGCAATCCAGGAACCGCGCCACTTCGAACTTTTCACCGTCCTTACGGCGAAAATATGGTATGGCTTGGCGTTACACAGGAAAGGTTGATCTTCAAAAACGGAAACACGGGAGAACTTACAGGCATCAAGCTGGCTAATAGTCAAGAGGTCCAGTGGCATGGTGATGCCCCCGTTTCTCAGATTGATGTTTACGGCAAAGGGATGTATCGAGCACAACGTAACGGCACACTGCTTGTCCTCAACATGATGTCGGGTCAGTCGGTCTTCCGCGTCTCCACCGGTGGAGATCTGCACAACACGACGTTGAAGACAAACGGAATGATCATCATCCAAGCCGAAGGCAAACTTCTCGGCGTTAAGCTGCCAGCGTCGCTGAAATAAATGATTTACCTGCATCTGCCGCTGAACAAAAATCATGTGAGAAGACTGGATTACGGCATAGCTGCCCATAATCCGGTCTTTTTTTATTTTTGCGCATAAAACACTGCAAAGTCCAAGTATTTGTACATGCAATCTGCCACGCGAAACCCCGCTTCCTCCAACCACACCAATTGATCCTCCAGCGTGGCATTGATATCCACCTTGCGTCTTTCTATTGAAGCCGAGATGGCTTCCTCAGACAAACCACTTTGATGAATCGCTTCTAACCAGCGCTGGCGGTAATAGGTGTCCGTATCGGGGGTTCTTCCCTGAACTTGATCTGCGTTGATGAAGCATCCACCTGGTTCTAACAACTTGTGTACAGAGTCAAACACCTTTTTCTTGTCAGCGTGGGGCAGATGGTGAATAGACAGGGAGGAAATAATCATATCGTAGGAACTGGTGAAATCGTACTTGGAGTAATCCCCGATCACATACTGTACTTGGTTTGCATCAGCAAATCTTCGACGTGCTCCTTCGAGCATTTGATCACTAATATCGATCAGGGTTAATCGCGCGTTGGGATACTTTTGCAGGACCAATCCGGAGAGCAGTCCCGTTCCTGCACCCAGATCAAGAATACGTGGAGAATCGAGCGGGCTTTTCATTAGATCCAGAGCCATTCCATAAAAATCATCAAAACAAGGGATAAGCTGCTTTCGCTGCACATCATAATCTTGGGCTACCTTATCAAACAGCTGCTTTACTGAGAATTCCATGTGCTCATCACTCCTTGAGGTTTTCTCCATATTTTACAAACTTAAAGGCATCAAGGGAAATACTGATTATGGATAAACTCATAGGTTGGACCTATGGGTTCCGAGTCTCTGCCATGGGTAATAACATGTAAGCGCAGAATATAGACAGGGAGGAATGCACCTGATGTTTCAACCACGTTCTATTATGATGAGTATCTCGTTAATCGTTATAGTTCTAACACTTGTAGCTTGCTCTGGTAGTTATGAACCTTTGCCTAACCCTCAACCATCAATGCCAGTAGGTGAACCTGCTCCAGCACCTTCAACAGAAAATGAACAACCATCTGAAACAGATGGAACAGAAGAAGCAAATGAAACGGAGCGTCCACAGACCGCAAGTTTTGAAATGTTGACCGCAGATGGCAATCAATCACTAGAGGCGACCTTGCAACAAGGAGAAGGATTTTCCTTGTACGTATTCGAGAAATTCACATTTGATGCTACTCAAGGCCGTCTGTCACTGACTAGTAACGCTGACTATTATGTGGATATTGAACCACTGCCTTCGGATTATAATCTGGCAGAACTGGAGACAGCGGGTAAAGAAGAATTAGTAAAAGCCGGTAAGGTATCCGATTATAGTGGAGAACTGGTAGAACACCCGCTTGGTTATGCCGAGCTCTATCTTCAGGCCTCTGGTGAAGAAGGTATTAGCGATTATATGGTCTGGAAATCAGAAGAAGGGGACGCATTTCTATTCCGTCTTCATAATCCAAAAGGAGAAGAGGCCTCTGATTTCGCCAGTCCGGTCCTTGTTTCGTTATCCACCGTTCAGGGTGATGCGTAAATTAGATGACTATAATCATTTCAACGAGAGTCGCCAACTGGCGACTTTTTTCACCTTTACAGATTGCACAGAAAATTGCGAGGTGATGTATTCACTTCCATTTGACTTAGAGTACGCTCTAGGGTGTAGACTTTGAAGAAGAAGAAATATTGCCAAGGAGATGAACAGAATGACACAGGAAAATAATATTAGAACTTTACAACATAAAATGGACTCTGGCTTCAATCATAACAGTACAGCGGAGGATGTATTGAGAGATATGGACTTGTCAGGACAGCTTGCTATTGTAACGGGTGGATATTCCGGCCTCGGGTTGGAGACGACACGTGCGCTTGTTAATGCGGGAGCCCGTGTAGTGGTGACTGCGCGTCGTCCAGCGGTTGCGAAGGAAGCACTTTCGGGTCTGGAAGGTGTTGAAATAGATGCATTGGACCTTGCTGATTTATCCAGCGTTCGTGCTTTTGCCGAGCGGTTTCTGGCGAGTGATCGGAACATTGACATGCTGATTCTTAATGCGGGCATCATGGCTTGCCCGGAGACGCGGGTTGGTCCTGGCTGGGAAGCTCAATTTGCAACAAATCATCTGGGACACTTTGCCCTGACTAATCTGTTATGGCCAGCACTCGCAAGTCAGGGGGGAGCACGTGTTGTTTCCTTGGCATCAGCGGGACATCATTTCTCACCTATTCGTTGGGATGACATCCAATTTGAACATGGCTATGAGAAATTCCCTGCCTATGGACAGTCCAAAACAGCAACGATTTTATTCAGTGTTGAGCTGGATCGTCGAGGTGCAGAGCACGGCGTACGGGCTTTCTCAGTTCATCCAGGCGGAATTATGACACCACTACAGCGTCATATGCCAAAAGAGGAAATGATTGCTCTGGGCTGGATTGATGAATCTGGACAAGTGGCCAACCCTGCGTTCAAAACACCTGAGCAGGGGGCAGCGACGCAGGTCTGGGCAGCAACCTCTCCTCAGCTTGAGGAAAAAGGCGGTGTCTACTGCGAGGATTGTGACATCAGTGAAATGGCTCCTGAGGATGGAGGTTTCTATGGGGTCAAGAAGTATGCTATCGACCCCGAGCAAGCTATTCGTTTATGGGAGCTATCGGCCAAGCTGACTCAAACAGACATAGAACTCTCATAATCATGTAGTTTTCTTGTCCACGAGATAACGATATTGCATGAGAAACGCCTTGCGGTGTTCATCCGGCCTAGATGCTGGTTCCGCAAGGCGTTTTTTTATTTATTTTCGAAAGAGAACATTTAGTTTCATGAAAAACTTTCATATATCTTTAAGTTGAAATTAATCGTACCCTCATCTATTTCATGCTTAATAGAGAATAAGCTACGATACATCATACATAAGGAGAAACGCCTATGAAATTCAAGAAAAAAATCGGTACGGTCAGGAACCGTCTGGTAGCATCATTTTTAATCGTATTGTTGCTTCCCAGTCTGGTTATCGGAGGATTCGCCTATTTTACCGCTAAACAGCAAGTAGATACACAACTAGCCAACATGGCCAACACCGACATATCGCTCGTTAGCAGCATGGTCAACCAATACATACAAGCTAAACAATCAGATGTGGGTCTCTTAGCCGAATCCATTACATCTACAACTCCTGAAGCCGCATTAAAAGCCTATACAAATAACCATTCGGAGGTCGAATCAGCTATTTTTGTTAACAACGACGGACAGCATGTGTACGCTTCTTCCAGTCAGAGCAAGCCGGGCAACGATAAATCTCTGGAGAGCGAATTCTATTCAAAGGCGATGGCTGATCCAGGACAGGTTGTTCTGACAGAGCCGTTCACTTCGGAACAGTCGGGTAACACGGTAGTCACCTTAGCGAAAGCGTCTATTGACAGCAAGTCAGTCGTCGCCGTAACCCTTGATTTAAGCACTCTGCAAGAGATTGTAGGCCAGATCAAAATTGGAGATAACGGCTTTGTCGTCATTTTTGGCGCGAATGGCTCTATGATCGTAACTCCGCCATGGGGAACTGAAGGTTCTCAGGGTGAGGATGCGGCAAATGGTAGTGCAACACCGCTCAACTCTTCTTCCGATGCAGAACAAGACACCGCTCAAGGTGATGGAGGACCCGGGACAACGATGTTTGAGGGCGACTCCGGCCAAATTGCGCAAAGCTCTCCTGAAGGAGAGACACGTCAGCTCGTCTATATTACCAATCAGCTTACGGGCTGGAAAATCGCAGGGGATCGCTCGCCGATCGAGATCGTGCAAGCAGCCAAACCCATTTGGAACAATACATTAATGGTCATCTCCGTGTTTGCCCTGCTAGGGATAGGGATGACAATCCTGATCGTGCGTTCGATCACCAAACCGCTCAAAACATTAAATGATGTATCTGAGGAAGTCAGTCGGGGAGATTTGACCCAAAGCGCAGCCATTCATTCAAATGATGAACTCGGTCAGTTGGGGGATGCCTTCAACCTTATGGTCGGTTCCCTGAATTCCATTGTATCCGAGGTGAAGAATTCATCTAATCAACTGGTCACTGCTTCGGAACAGTTATCCGCTAATGCGGGACAAAGTGCAACGGCAACAGGGCATATCGCTGAAACGATTGAACAGATGGCGGAAGGCGCTGACAGACAGGTCGCGCTGGTTGAAGCAAGTCTGCGTACTATTCATCATGTGGCGGAACAAATTGGTCGTATCGCAAATAACGCCTCAGCAACAGCTTTAGCTACAGAACATGTTGCAGAGAAATCAAAGGAGGGTGGGCAGGCTATCAATGGCGCTGTGGCGCAAATGGGAACTATCCACCATTCTGTCAACCGTGTGTCGGATGGCATTAACCATCTGGTTCAGACTTCGTTGGAGATCGGGCAAATTATCAAGGTGATCTCGGACATCTCCCGTCAGACCAATTTACTGGCTTTGAATGCGTCCATTGAAGCTGCACGGGCAGGTGAGCATGGTAAAGGCTTTGCTGTTGTAGCCAGAGAAGTAGGTACACTCGCGGAGCAAGCTGCTGATTCAGCGAAGCAAGTCACCACACTAATTGGCAGCATTAACGAAGGAATCCAGCATGCAGATCAATCCATGGTTGAGGCAATTGGTGAAGTCTCCAAAGGGATGAACGTAATGAATACGGCGGGCCAGCTCTTTGACGAAATCACCTTGTCCGTGGATACGGTGAACAGCAAAGCCAGCGAAGTGTCCACCATGGCCGATAATATCGTTCAAGAAACCTCCCATGTGGTGGCGAAAATCGAGGACATTTCTCATGTCTCGCGGGAAACGGCCGAAGGAGCGCAAACAGTATCTGCCGCAACAGAGCAACAGCTTGCTTCCATGCAAGAGATCAACTCATTTTCTTCTTATCTGGCCCGCATGGCATCACGTCTTCAGGAACTCACAGAAAAGTTCAAAATCTAAAGAGAATACCATTAATTATTATGAAAACAACATAATTTCAAACAAAATCTCCTATTTAGCATATAATAAAGAAGGAGCATCTCATTTTCGCGATGGTGCAATCATTTCTTTATGAATTCAGGGAGAGAAAATCATGAATATTTTTGAGCATCAGATACCTTTGGAAAAAGTGAAATTCAATGAACCACTAAAAAATCACACGTTTATTAAAATAGGTGGCAACGCAGATATTCTCATCCATCCAACAACGATAGACGAAATCACTAAAATCGTGGAAATTGCCAACTTACATCAGTTACCTCTGACGGTCATTGGAAAAGGCTCAAACGTCATTATTAAAGACGGGGGCATCCGGGGAGTAACGATTTCTCTTAGCCACTTCGATCAAATTAAAGTGAATGAGGACAGCATGATTGCTCAAAGCGGCGTTGATATCATTGATGTATCCAGACTTGCTTTGGAGCATAGCTTGACCGGTTTGGAGTTTGCTTGTGGCATTCCTGGCAGCACGGGGGGCGCACTTTACATGAATGCGGGTGCTTATGGCGGTCAGATCGCCGATGTTGTGGAACGTGCGACTGTGATCACCAAAGACGGTGCAGTGTTGGAGATTCCGCGAGAAGAGATGAAGTTTGGTTATCGAAATAGTCTCTTCAAGATGGATCACTATATCATACTGGAGGCCGAATTCGGGCTCAAAAAAGGAAACAAGGAAGATATTGCAAGCAAAATGAAGGAATTAACGTTCCTAAGAGAATCCAAGCAGCCGCTTGAATTCCCCTCTTGTGGAAGTGTATTTAAACGACCCGAAGGACATTTTGCCGGTAAACTGATTCAGGATTGTAACTTGCAGGGCACTCGCATCGGAGGCGCTGAAATCTCCATGAAGCATGCAGGTTTCATCGTAAATGTGGATCACGCTACTGCCCAGGATTATATGGATCTGATCCAATTTATTCAGAAGAAAGTATATGATACGTTCCAAGTTGACTTGGAAACCGAAGTAATCTTTCTGGGAGAATAGCTTTGATGAATGACTTGAAAGGTCGCCAATGGCGGCCTTTTTTGATTGTATGAATTATACTCAAACAAGAACTCATATGCTAATTATGGTAATATCAGAGTGATTGTATTTAATATTTCATCGTTATCATAAGGAGTGTACATGGAGATAATCAAGCGTAACAGGAGAATTTTGCTAATCTCTGCAATGGTAATTTTACTATCGCCCCTGTCAATCTTGGCATATATGTATATGAATGAACGAGCTGGTGGGCTAGCCGATCAACGGATATCCAAAGTTTGGGGATTGAATGAACCTATACGTATTCCTATAGCGAACAGTCCTCAAGGGGCCGTTCAAGAATTTAGAGGTGAATCTTATACCTCCCAATTCATTCATCAGGAGGCTGTGGACGGGGGCATGATTTTGTTTACACAAAAAAAGGGTCGGGAAAATAACAGTAATCTTCAGATGGAGTATACCCGCAAGAACATTTTCGGATGGAAATGGGTATGGGGTGGAGGATATTCCATTAATGAATCAGTTGAATCCAAGTTTGCGTTGAATTATATGAGCATACCGAAATTAGAAAAAGTCTCGGCCCCGTTACCGATGTTATTTGGTGACATCATAGACTCCACTATCAAACGTGTAACTGTTGAAATCAAGCAAAATGGAAAGCCTGAAATTTTCGATGCGAAGCTGGTTGAGGCAGGTGAGAACCAACAAATCTGGTATGCATTCCTGCCTTCATCAGCTACTCCTCCTTATACAATCAAAGCATATGATGAAAAGGAGAGCCTCTTAATCAACAAAGACATTGAAGAGGCAGATGGCTTTGGCTCATTATTTATTGAATAATCTCAAATAGAACTCCAGTAAAAAACAGCGGCATTCGAAGACTTTAGGTACGAGTCTAAGATTGTTGCTGTTTTACGGTTAGAGAATAAATAGTTACCTGGACTTTGGATCATCTGCGGTTCGATTGGCCTTCACATATTTGAGCTGCGCAACGATGATGACACTGATGATGACCAGCAGGAACCACGAACTAATTTTGCTAAAGCTAACCAGTTGCCAGGCATCATGCTGATCAGGGTATTTCCAGGCATTGAAAAATGTAGCGATGTTCTCAGCAGTCCAAATGAAGAAACCAACGATGATAAAAGCAAGCGATAAGGGCATTCGATAGGTCGTTGCTCTTACCCGGTAAATAATCCAGGTTTTCCAGAAGACAATAAATACAAGCGCCGTCAGCCACCAGCGAAAATCGGGCATAAAATGATGAGTGAAAAAGTTAATATAGATGGCTGCTCCGAGCAGCATCGAAGGTGCAAAACCAGGCCATCCGGTCATGTCCATCCGCAGTCTTCGCCACACCTGACACATAAAACTGGCTACACTTGCATACATGAATCCACTATAAAGAGGGACACCCAGGATTTTGCTGTATGCTTGCTCAGGGTATGACCATGATCCCATCCATACTTTATAGATTTCTAGCACCAGGCCAATAATGTGAAATACACAGATGACCTTGATTTCATCCTTGGTTTCCAAGCCGCTTCGATACATTAGGTACTGCACAGCAAGCAATACGAGCAGAATGGCATCATATCGATGAAGGAAAGGAATAGGAATTACGCTGGACAGTGCCAGTGTTCCAAAGATCGCTACGGGAAATATGCAGCTCATTGCCTGATGATAGCCAAAATGAAGTAGTTGTATTAGAGATTTCAAGTCGAGTTAAACTCCTTTCCAAACATGTTGGAGCAAGATTCATTTAAAATTTAAGGTTCTTCATCACGGGCGTTTTTGCCTACACTTCATAATATAGATATGATCCATGAATAAAAAGAGAAAAAACCACGCAAATCTGTTCTTGTTTTCAAACTGGAATCATCATGAGAGGGCTCTATGTGAGGTCGACAGGGTCACTCCATGTATATTCTCTTGTGTGGTTATGTTAAAATGAAGTTCGTACAATTACATTAGATAAGGAGGCCGCTATGCAACCGATTAAACCTCAAGACATTCAGCTCCGGATCAATAATCTTGCTGATCAGGACTTATACGTACATCTAGAACTTACGTCAGGTGCTTACGCACAACACATGGACAGTACAAAACATCCAGCATCGGCATTCATTACTAATGCGGCCATACGATATACGCAGGGGTCCATTTCAGGTACAGGTCCATACCGTGTTGGTCTGAAAACAACGCAGGGATGGCTTTACGCCGAAGGACTTACACATATTGATGAGCAGGAACAAGAAAGACTGATTCTCGCCGGTCACGACAGCCAGGGTAAACTAGTTGTGGCGTTACAATTAAGCCGAGAGATGTTCTGATGAAAGCGGAGGATTGAATAACCATGAATACTACACACAACGAGCATGAGCGCATCTTGGTGGTGTATCCACATCCAGATGATGAAGCTTTCTCTGTATCGGGAACGTTAGCCAAATACATAGATGGCGGTGCCCATGTAACCTATGCTTGTCTAACACTTGGCGAGATGGGGCGCAATATGGGGATTCCTCCATTTGCCAACCGAGTGACGTTGCCTGGCATCCGTAAACAGGAACTCATCGAAGCTTCTGAAGCGATTGGTATTCAGGACCTGAGAATGCTGGGTTTCCACGATAAAATGCTGGAGTTCGAAGACCCACAGTTACTGGAAGATACCATCATGTCGCTACTTAAAGAGTTGAACCCCACGCTGGTCATTACGTTCTATCCGGGGTACAGTGTTCATCCCGATCATGATGCAACGGGAGCCGCTGTTATACGTACAATCGCTAAACTTCCTGTGGATGAACGTCCGATTGTTCACTGCGTTGCGTTCGCTAATAATCAGGAACAGTACATTGGCAAACCGGATGTATTTGTTGACGTATCCGAATTTTTGGATCGAAAAATGGCGTCCATTCGTGCCCATCGTTCACAATTCCAGGCAGCAGAGCTTGTAGGAAATCGTGAGCTGAATAATGAAGAAATCAAGAAACGTTTTGGCAGAGAAACATTTTGGACCTATCCATTTGAATAATATATTACTTAGAAGTCGCCTATATGGCGGCTTTTTTTGATTTACATCACAATATCGACACAAAAATGGAGCGTCTATAGCCTAATTGAGCTATATGGAATAAATATCATTTTAAGTACACTATGATCAGGATTGTGATAACGCTTCATTTATTACGTTGCTTCAATGGATGAGGAACATGGAGAGTTGATTTTAAGTGGAATGGAGGGATGGTGTGTACAATCAACGTATATTTTGGATTAACGTAAGACCCGTTGAATACATTGCCACAGCAATAAGCAACTGTAACAAGAAGCCGGAATTGCGCGGTTTGAATTATGAGTAATCCTTGGGCAGGCTTGAGTGTATTCAACAGTTGTAAGAAGAGTCGGGTTACGGGTTTCATTTTTCTAATCGGAATGATGATGCTCCTGCTATCCCTTCCACACGGTGCAGTCATTGCCTCCTCCGGACATCGTGATCTCATTCCCCTTCAGCCTATGATTGACCGTTCTGCGCCAGGAGAAGTCATTGTACTTGCATCAGGTCGATATTCAGGCCCTGTAACGATTGATAAGAACATCACCATTCAGGGTGATCCTACGGTCATAGTCGTGAATGAGGAAACCACTTCTACAATAACTATTCAGTCGGATGGGGTGAAGTTAAGGGGGTTTACGATTGAGCATAATGCGAATGAACAGACCGCAGCGATTCAGGTTGAAGGGAAAAACAGTGAAATCACGGATTTTCATATTCAGACCCAAGGGTATGGGATGATCATCCGGAATTCGAGTCAGGCAACGATTCAGCGGAACAACATTACGTGGGCCGGGGCTGATTCTGCTTCCAGTGGCCAGAAGGGCAATGGCATTGATCTGTACAACTCCCATGATAGCTTCATTGAAGCCAATGAGATCACTGGCATGAGGGATGGAATCTATCTGGAAAACAGTCGCAAGTCTACGGTGCAAAATAACAGGCTGTTACATACAAGGTACGGCATCCACTGTATGTACATTGACGGCTCTTCTGTCATGGACAATATCGGAGAGGAGAACATGACAGGTGCCATGATTATGGGCGTCAAGAATACGGTCATATCGGGCAATTCTTTTCGCAAACAGAGTACTAATGTTCATTCTCAAGGGATTTTGTTGTATGACGTGCATCAATCCTCAATTCACAACAATGTGGTGGAGGGTAATCGTGTCGGCATGAATATTGCAGAGTCATCGGGCAATGAGATCCATGACAATGCGGTGCTTCGGAATTTTGTTGGCATACAGCTTGTTCTGGCAGAAGCTAATGAGTTTACACGTAACCAATTGGTGTCTAATGTCATTGAAGCTTCGGCGCTGGATAGCCCGAATAATGTCCTGATGGAGAACTACTGGGACTCCTTTCAGGGGCTCGATCTGAATCGGGATGGGATCAGTGAAATATCCTATGCCATCAATCCTTTTTATGAGCAACTGGTCAGTCGAAATTCAGCGTATCAGCTCTTTTTCCAATCACCGGGTATGGTCTTTCTGAGTGAGTTGTTTACAGAAGGCAGAGAACAATGGACTACCGACAAATCGCCACGAATGAGTATGGATACGGAATCTGATCTGCACATGTCAGTAGAAAGTGCTACAGATTCCAATGTGGTGTGGTTGTTCGGGTTAATTCTGTTGGGTATGGCAACTTTTATAATCATCTATATGGGGGTATTACGAAAATGAACAAAAGCTTGAACAGAAGATGGACATTCCTCATGGTACTTATGTTTGGCATGGTGCTGTTAAGCGCTTGCGGAACAAAATACGCGGCATTGCCGATCAATGAAGACGTGGATATCTGTGCGATCTGTAAAATGCAGGTGAAGGACGATGCATATGCAACACAGCTCACTACGAAAGACGGCCAAAATTACAAGTTCGATGATATCGGCTGCATGAACCAGTGGAAAACAGAAAATGGCACAGATAACATCGGCATGGACTATGTACGTGACTATAATGACAAGGAATGGATTGAATACAGCAAAGCCACGTATGTATACGACGCTTCATTGCGTACACCTATGGCCTATGGAATTCTTAACTTTAAGGACAAGCCCTCGGCTGAAGCTTTCATTGCAGAGCAAGGTGTAGGAACCATTATGACCGCTGAGGATCTTGCCTCTCATGACTGGAAACAGAACACAGAGAATATGGACATGATGGGTGAACATGGGCATGATGAGCACGGACATGGTGAAGAAGGAGACGGTAACGAGATGCATCAGGAAGGTGAGATGAAAGAAGAGTCAGGCCACTAAGTATGACAATAGAAAATGGTGATCAATGATGTCAGATATGATACAGATTGCAAGACGAGAAGTGAAAATGGGATTTCGCAATCCTTGGGCGTATTCGTTTCTGATCCTTTTTTGCACATTTAGCTTAAGCTTGTTACTTCTGAATTCGCAGAATCTGGTTGAAGGATATTCGGGCACAACAGGTTCGATGTTGAATCTCATTCTTTACCTCTTACCATTAATGACGCTGTTCCTCGGTTCCTTCTCACTAACATCCGAAAAGGAAGACGGTAGCTGGCAACTGCTGTCCACGTATCCCATTGGCACGATGTCTTTTATTGTGGGCAAGTATCTTGGGCTGTCGATTGTTTTAATTACCATTGTTGCGTTTGGATACGGCCTGATGGGGGTTATTAGCGGAGTAATCGGGAATCCACTGGATGCCGTGACATATCTTCTCTTTCTGGCATTTTCTTGTGGACTGGTGTTGTTATTCCTGACGTTGGCGCTATTTATCGGTTCGTTGTCGCGCAATCGGTGGCAGGCGTTAACCATATCCGTGACCGTATGGTTTTTTGCAGTCATTGGATGGCCGACCTTATTGCTCTCTGTGCTGGGACTGATGCCTTATCTATGGGTGAAACCGCTGCTGATTATACTAACGCTCATCAATCCGGCCGAGCTGGTGCGATTGTTTGTAGTCATCAAACTGGGAGGCGGCTCCATTCTTGGACCAGAATATTATCGATGGGTGGAGTGGGTGCAACAACCAAGTGGCAGTTGGATCTTCATCGGGATATGCCTATTCTGGATTGCCTTCTCTGTCTTGGCGGTATATGCGATCTGGGAGAGGGGGCGTTCTCATGGATAAGATGGGACTCGAAGTGATGGGATTGTGCAAATCCATTAAAAAGCAACCGATTGTTGAGGATATCTCCTTTCGCATTACTTCAGGCCAAGTGCTTGCCCTCTGTGGAGGGAATGGTGCAGGAAAGAGCACGGTGCTGCGTATGATCGCAGGAATTCTTCGGCCTACCTCCGGTGAGGTTGCAGTGAACAATGTACGATGGTTGAAGGAGCGCAAGCGTTATTCAGAGCAGATTGGATATATGCCGGACGATTATCAATTTAATCAAGGACTGAGTGCGGAGGAAATGCTTCTGTTCTGGGCTTCTCTGAGGAAAGTTCCCAAGGAGAGAGTACAGGAAGTACTGACCATGGTAGGTTTGGAGGATCAAAAGAAAAACCGGGTTACGACCTTCTCCAAAGGCATGCGCCAACGTGTGTTATTCGCCCAGGCTGTGCTGTCGAAACCTCCACTGCTCATCATGGATGAGCCAACGAATGGATTGGACCCATTCTGGATGCAGGAATTAACTCAGCTGCTCAAGGGCATCAAACAGGAAGGCCACATGGTCGTGTTCTCGACCCATCAGTTGGAGATTGCAGACGACATTGCGGATCAGGTGATATTCATGAATCATGGACGTAATGTTGGAGAGGGCTCTACTCACGACTTTTGTGATCAATTCGGTTCGCTCCATGCAGCATTCCATCAAAGTCTTGGTTTAAAGTGAAGGTGAGTTTATTGCAGAAAAAAAGTTTTAAAAGCAGACGTACACTTACAATTTTGATTGGTGTAATCGCATTGTTAGCAGGTACATGGGCCATTTTCGAAAATGTATCTACACCCGAGTCTGGGCGTGGAAACGCCATTGAAGCAGGTGCAAAAGCCCCTGAGTTCACAGCGGTTAATTCAGCAGGCGAACAAGTCAGACTGTCGGATTATCGGGGCAAAGCCGTCATGATTAACTTTTGGGCTTCATGGTGCACACCTTGTGTAAGGGAGATGCCGCTCGTTCACCAGATTGCTCAGGACTATCAGACCGACGTGGAAACCCTGTTTGTTAACGTGGGAGAATCGAAGGGTACGATTCGTGAGTTTATGGATAAGCAGGCGTTTGATTTCCCGGTGATCATTGATGTGACGGGCAACATATCAGGTATGTATCGTATAACGGGTTTGCCCGCAACAATGGTTATTGATAAGGACGGAGAGTTCCGTCATATATTGCTCGGTGAACTGACTGAAGATACACCATTGCAGCAATGGCTGAAAGATAGTATCTAGTTGTAAGCGTTGGATGGTGAGAAAAGGGGCAGGAACGCCAGAGATCGCCATGTTACAAGTGAAATGAATTTGCGTTAAAAGTAACTACAAAAAGTAACCAGATAAAAAGCCGGACACCCATTTAACGAAGGGGTGTCCGGCTTTACTTTTGAAGATATGCTGCTTCGCAGCCGATTACAATACAGCAGCTGAAGCGTGATTGTTACGAGCGATTCTGGTTGCGTCAACCATGTTACGCAGAGAAGCTACCGTTTCTTCCTGTCCACGGGTTTTTAATCCGCAGTCCGGGTTAATCCAGAACAGCTTCGGATCAAGAACACGCAGGGCACGTTCAATCATGCTGCTCATTTCATCTACACTCGGAACACGTGGACTATGGATGTCATATACGCCAAGACCGATACCGAGCTCATACGTATTTTCTTCAAAACTATGAATCAGTTCACCGTGACTACGGGATGTCTCAATGGAGATAACATCCGCATCCATAGCTTCAATGGAATCAATCATGTCATGGAATTCGCAATAGCACATATGCGTATGAATTTGAGTCGTTTCATGCACCGTGCACGTGGAGATACGGAACGCTTTGACTGCCCAAGCCAGGTAATCAGCTTGTTCATTTTCTTTCAACGGAAGCCCTTCACGAACAGCCGGCTCGTCAACCTGTATCATGCCAATGCCTGCCTGTTCAAGTGCTTCGACTTCCTGTCTCAACGCATACGCCAATTGATAGGCAATCTGCTCACGAGCAATGTCTTCGCGTACGAATGACCAGTTCATGATGGTAATCGGGCCAGTCAACATGCCTTTGACAGGACGCTCAGTCTGCGATTGGGCATATTTCGTTTCTTCAACCGTCATTTCACCAGTAAACGCAACATCTCCGAAGATGATAGGTGGCTTCACGCAACGGGAACCATATGATTGTACCCAGCCGAACTGTGTAAAGGCAAAACCGGCAAGTTTCTCGCCAAAGAATTCAACCATGTCGGTACGCTCAAACTCGCCATGTACCAGTACGTCAATTCCGATCTCTTCTTGAATCTTGATCCAGATATCAATCTGATCCCGGATGAAGGCAGCATACTGTTCGTTGTTCAACTCACCCTTGCGCCACAACTGACGTGCTTTTCTGACTTCAGCAGATTGTGGGAAACTACCAATCGTTGTTGT
Source organism: Paenibacillus xylanexedens (assembly GCF_001908275.1). Classification (NCBI taxonomy): domain Bacteria; kingdom Bacillati; phylum Bacillota; class Bacilli; order Caryophanales; family Paenibacillaceae; genus Paenibacillus; species Paenibacillus xylanexedens. The sequence goes on from NZ_CP018620.1 coordinate 4,100,558, forward strand.
CGGGAAGAGTGGCAATTGCCATTTGGCCTGTTGGGCTTCATGACGCTCTGCAAAAGGACGGGATCGCTCTGGCTGTTGAACACTGATGGACGCAACGGCTTTCTGTACAGCGGTACGGTTCCGATCTTCGGATTGCTGAAGCGCCTGAAGGGTAAGCTCAGCTTCGTCTATTTTGGCGGTAATCTCTGCACTCGGTGAAGATAAGGCTGTAGTCAAAAGAACGATCTCATCCAGCTTTTCATCTGCAAATGCAAGAGCATTTTTCAGTTCAGATGTAAGTTTTGTCTCACGTTCTGTTGTAACTGGCACATGCAGCAGGCTGCAAGATGATTGCACGATGATACGTTCAGGTGTCACGAACTCAGTCAATTCATTCAGCAAATTCAGTTTTGCTTGAAGGGAAGCTTTCCAGATCCCACGTCCATCAATAATACCTGCACCAAGCACTTTGTCTGCCGGGAAACCGGATGTCCGAATGGATTGTGTGTTACCAGAGAGTCCGTGTACAAAATCAAGTCCTACACCTTGAACTGGCAGTGCAACAATGTCGCTGTAGTTTTCGACAGATTCAAAGTACGTTTGCAGCATGATATTCAGACCTGGAACGGCTGCGGCAAATGTTTGATATATTTTATTCAGACGCTGTACGTCTTCATCGCTTAATTTGGTTACCAGAATAGGTTCGTCGACCTGCACCCACTGAACGCCTTCGCTCGCAAGTTCCTGAAGCAATTGAGTATAGAGTGGAAGCAAGCGGTCTAACCAAGCGTCTGTCTCGGATTTATCATAGCCTTTGGAGAGCTTCAGGAAGGTTAGCGGTCCAACAATAACCGGTTTCCCTTCAATGCCGAGTTTTTCTTTTGCTTCACGATAAGCGAGAAGTGGTTTGTTCTCCGTCAGAGTTGGGGAAGCCCCGTCCAGTTCAGGTACTATGTAGTGATAGTTGGTGTTAAACCATTTTGTCATTTCACTTGCTGCGGCATCTTTCGTTCCACGGGCAATGCCATAATATACAGACAACGGAACCGAGCCACCATCATAAGCAAAACGTTTAGGAATAATGCCAAACATCACGGCCGTATCCAGGATATGATCATAATAGCTGAAGTCATTAACCGGAATGATGTCGATGCCTTTTGCTTGTTGCTTGCGCAAATGATCGATGCGGATCTCCTGCAAACGTGCGTGAAATTCTGATTCCTCCAGCTTGCCTGCCCAGAACGCTTCCAACGCTTTCTTCCATTCCCGATCAGCACCAATACGCGGATATCCCAATACACTACTTTTTGTCATCGTTTAAAACCCCTCTGCTTTTATGTTACACAAAATTTATCACAGATCCGGAGTTATAATGTAATTCCATTAAATTATACCTAGTTATAGCCTAGGGCTATATCCAAAGGTGTATGCTATATAAGTTGAACTAACGAGTATTTACAGTTGCCACTCCGATGACAAAATAACCTTCCAACTCAGCTAAGGATAAAAAATAGATCATAATCATATTTTGTATGCTTTTGCATTCGCTCGGGATAATAGAAAGTAAAAAGGTGGATGAGTATGGTAATTCAAAAACAAATTTTTCTCTCAATACTTGCAGCTATCACATTAATGTTAAATAGTGTTTTCCTATCCACAGATGTTACATATGCAGATCCTGAGAGCGTACAGGAAGAAAACTATAAGGCATTGGCACTTACGATTTTCAACCCATACATTTCCCGTGAGATTACCAGCTATTATCAGGCAAATCATATGCCGGTCCCTAGCTACGGTCTATATGATATCCATGTATTGGAACTTAAAAGGCGCATACAAGGTGGTTATAACTTTCGAACCGTTCTGGAAGTCAGAACGTTCTACGGTCCACATAACCCGCCATATGGGAAAGAGATCATTACGTTTGAAATAGACCCCGCTAATGTTACAATGGTGAACTATGTTCATACGAATGATTGAAAGGAAGGCGGTACGCATGAATCTGTATCATATCCAGTCCACCGTGCACGGAATCAACAGAGTAACATCATTTCTGGAAGACAATTATATTGGTATTGCTTGGTCAAGTACAGGGGATCTGGAGCAAACGCCCCCGGAACTATGGAAGGAACTGTTGGTTCAACACTATCCCTTGGATGAAGCAGAATTGGCGAGCACACTCGCGACATTACATATGTTTGGTAACCTCATGCAGGATGGAGATTATGTATTAATTAGCGATGATGAATGGACGTATGTTGGGGATATCGGGGATTATTATTACGACGATTCCGCTGGCACAGAAAACGACTTGATCTGTCACCGTCGCGGAGTTACATGGTTGGGTCGTATTCCTCTCGCTGAGCTGAATGACAAAGTGCAGGCACTGCAAAATGATTCAGCCATCCTTGCGAAGTTTGAGTATCCTATATCACAAGCACAGCTGGATCGAGGTCTTGCAGTCAGCATAACAGCCGAAGCAACGAACTCTCTCACAACAGGGGTAGATGAAGCCACAATTCAGACAGCTCTCCAGGTGCTGAGAGAAGCGTTACACAGTGAAGAAGAAGAGCTGCGAATTCGTGCGGCTACAGCCATTTTGCAGTATGCCAAACCATAAACCCTTAACTATATAAATTGAACTAAACATTTACACAAAACGGAGAGGACAGAAAGAACCTGAAGAAGCGGAGCGTTCGCCTACAAGCTTTCTGCAAGAAAGCTACATCGGAAGCATACGTTATCCCCGGATTTACCCTTTATAAAAAGAATTAAAAAAATCTGGGGATAACAGCGATCGGAAGGTTGTTCTGTCATCGGAGTGTCCAGTGTAAATATTCGTTAGTTCATTTTAACTAGCCCTGAGATCTGTTCATTTACATTCCCCTGGCTTAGTCCACCGTGGTAACAAATCACAGATGTAATGTCGAGTTCAATATACTTCTTTAAGGAGCAACGAGCCGTTTCGATATCCAGTGTAGTTGGCTCATGAATGCCTCCAAGCATGCCGTCTACACTGTACATTGAATCTCCGGCGATGAGCGTCTTGCTGTCCATCAAATATAGACTGATATGACCTGGCGTATGACCAGGTGTATGAATAACACGAATTCCGCCGCAAAACGGCAGTACCTGACCATCAATTAGAGTTTCATCTACTTTGCCCATTGGAGGATGCTCAAGGTGACCGTCTTTGAGTAGAGGGAGCTGTCCCTCAATATACGGTTTATCCAGCTCATGTGCATATATCTTGACTTGTGAGCCACACTCCTGCAAAATCTCGGGAAGACACCCGATATGGTCCACATCCTGATGCGTCAAAATCACTGTTTTAAGTCGGTTGATCGGCACGCCAACCTTTTCGAGTTCGATAAGTAAATCGTCATATTGTCCAGGGAATCCTGTATCAATTAACACAACCATTTCTTCATCCCATATCAGAACAGGGTGAATTATATTCCCCTCAAAATCAAGCTGAAGCATCGCTATTCCCTTTGAAATTTCCATAATATCAGACCTCCAAGAATTTAAATTCATATACATCGTTGATCTTTATATTTCTTATGTAAACGAATAAAGACGGCAATAAGATACGTTCTTGTATTTATAGGGTGTACTTATAGAAATATTCAATGAATGAGGGAATTGACGCTTGATGTTGGGAATGATAATTTAGATATATCATTAAAACCAATAAGTCCAATAAGATAAAGGGGGTATGTGGGATGACACATATCGTGCATGCAGCAGCTGAAGATATTCGGAGCGAGGATTCGCTGCTATTGATCAAGGAACTGAGTGAAGAACTCGGTTTGTTATATGGCGGTGATGGAACGGCGGGATTTCAACTGTCAGACGTTGAAGTGCCACGTGCGGCTTTTATCGTTGCCAGGATCGACGGGTATCCGGTCGGTTGCGGAGCACTTAGACCCCTTGATGATACATCTGTAGAAGTTAAACGCATGTATACACGCAGTGGTTACCGCCGTAAAGGGATTGCCCAGGCGATATTGGCCGAGGCAGAGCGTCTTGCGAACGAACTTGGTTATACCAATCTGAAACTGCAAACAGGTCCCTTGCAACCAGAAGCTGCAGCGCTGTATGAGCGTGTAGGGTATTATCGGATTCCTGTTTTCAGTGGAAATTGGGACAGAGTGTTGGCCTACCAGAAAGATCTGGTACACGAAAAAGTATAATTATACGCATCACAGCTTTTATTTGCTGAACGGACAGAGGAACACAAGATAAAAGTAAAAAAGTCGCCGATTGGCGACTTTTTGCATTTTAACATACTCCATATACTCCATATACTCCAATTATCTCATCTGAAAATACAGACAAAAGTGTTCAATCCGTTGCGCTAGTATTGATCGAAGGTTCCTGATGTTGGACACCCCATTCGCATAGTCCTTCCAAAACGGGCAATAACGTTTCAGCTTTGGCTGTCAGACGGTACTCGACTTTAGGAGGGACTTGGGGATATTCTTTCCGTTCCACCATACCATCTGCTTCCAATTCTTTGAGCTGTGAACTCAGCGTTTTATACGTGATAGCGCCGATCTGTCTTTTAAGTTCATTGAAGCGGACAGGCTGGTTATCAGCCAGAAGATACATAATCACCATTTTCCATTTGCCACCAATGACAGACAACGTATATCCAAAAGGGGTATCTTGAATATTTTTAACTTTACCGTGGTATTCAGCCATACTCATCATTTACACTATCCTTCCGGGTAGTACCTATCATAAAAGACCGTACTATTTATTTGTTTGGGCTCAGTTTATACTAACCTTACTTTGAAGTAAAGGGGATTTACGATGACTCAAAAAACAATACGTCTGCTTATGCCACAATGGCAAGGTGGAGATAATCCTAACTACTCTTTTGGAGCGGAGTTGCTTGCATGGCTCGCACCTGACAATGATCAACCTCTCATTCATGTTCCTGTTGAGGCTTATGATGGAACATCTCTGGTAAGCGAGAAAGGGATAAAAGGCAGAGCACAGTTACTTCAGCAATTGCAGGCTGCCCAGCATATTATTCAAGCTCACCAGCCCGATCGCATTGTCATGTTTGGCGGTGACTGTTTGGTTGAACAAGCCCCGTTTGCTTATTTAAATGAACGATATGGCGGAGAACTTGGTTTGATATGGATTGATGCACATGGTGATCTGGTTAGATACGAGGGCTATGACAACGGTCATACTTTACCGCTTGGGAACCTTCTTGGGGAAGGCGATCCGGAGTTTGCTAAACATGTGAGTGTCCCCTTGAAGCCTGAACATGTCTTCATGGCCGGGTTGACAACCGCCACGGAACAGGAAACCGAAGTGATTCAAAGATTAGGTATCCGAACGGCTGGAACTGAAGAATTAACCCATGGCATGGATTCGATTAAGAAGTGGATTAAAGAGACTGGTATCAAACATCTGGCAATTCATCTTGATCTGGATGTGCTTGATCCCAACATGTTCCGTTCATTGTTATTCGCCAAACCAGGGGAACCTTATGTGTTTTCACCAGCGGGAACCATGCAAATACCTCACTTGCTTCATCTAATCAAAGAACTGTCTGAAGAAACAGATGTAGTTGGATTAGGGATAACTGAGCATATGCCGTGGGATGCCATTAACTTGAAGAATTTGCTTGGAGAAATACCTATCCTGAACCAGTGATATAGGTAATAAGTCGCCAGAATAAATCAGAATACTGATATAAGGAGTCAAAATATAGGAAGATTACAGATAAAAATATCAATATTATTATATGGGTGGTTCGACGAGAATCAGAAATTAAACAAACTGAGGAGAGACACCCAGATGGTCACGTTATTGTTAATCATTATTTATCTCGCATTTATAGGGCTGGGATTACCGGATGCTTTACTTGGCAGTGCCTGGTCCGTTATGAAAAACGATATACATGCGACAACAGAAATGGCGGGTTACATATCGCTATTCATTTCATTTAGTACAGTAGTGTCCAGTCTGTCCGCCAGCCGATTGTTACACCGATTCGGAACGGGTAAAGTCACATTATTTAGTATCCTCTCAACAACGATCGCACTGTTGGGGTTCTCATTCTCTGAGAATTTTGTGTTTTTACTAATTCTGGCGATCCCTCTCGGCTTAGGTGCAGGTTCGGTGGATGCGGCACTAAGTAATTATGTAGCATTGCATTTCAAGGCCAAGCATATGAACTGGTTGCATTGTTTCTGGGGAATTGGCGCAGTGACAGGCCCACTCGTTATGGCATATTGGCTGAATCAAGCAAACAACTGGCGTGCAGGATACGTTACTGTGGGGTTGATTTTGCTTGGGATCGTGGTAGTCTTATTATCAACTTTGTCTCTATGGAAGATTTTTGAGAAGGGAAGAGTAGAGGGTTCAGGCGATGAGAAGAAACGCGTAAGCAACCGTGAGGCCATACGTATCCCTGGCGTGAAAATGTCGATGCTTGCGATGCTCTGTTACAATGGTTCCGAAACTGCTGCCGGTCTGTGGATGGCTTCTTTCTTCATTGTTAGCAAAGGAGTTTCTCCAGGCACTGCCGCAGCACTATCCTCTCTATTTTTCATTGGCATTATCTTGGGACGTGTAATCTCAGGCTTTCTTTCGACTCATATATCCAGCAAAAATCTCATCAGATATGGTGGAATCGTTGGATGCTTCGGATTAGTTATCCTGGTTATGCCGATTCCTTACTGGGTTGCCGCAGGGGCTTTATTTATCGTGGGAATGGGCGGAGCACCGATCTATCCGAGTATTGTTCATGCGACACCGGAACGTTTCGGTGAGAAGGCATCCCCAAGTGTAATTGGACTTGAAATGGCCAGTGCCTATACAGGTTCAACACTCCTCCCGTTAGGTATGGGACTCCTAGCCAGCCAATGGGGAATGTCAATGGTACCCCTGATCCTGCTGATTCTGTTCAGTGTCATGTTCGCGGCTACAGAGCTGGTTAACAAAAGCAACAAGGCTACACGTCTGACCGTCTAGCTCTTGCTATAGGTCATTAAGGTTCTGCCACTATACAACAAAGGAACAACCATCGCTGGTTGTTCCTTTTGGTGTGTGGGCTATTTTTTATAAGAAGATCAGTAACAATGTACCTGCGGCAAAACAATAATACGAAAAGTATTTCAGGTTGCCTTTGGCCATAATGCCCATAAACCATCTCATGGAGAAATAGGTGACGAAGAGCGTCGTGATGAATGCGATCAGATAAGGGATAGCGAGTTGTGATCGATTCGGATCATTGGCAATGTCGGATACACCCATAATGAGTCCACCAATACTTATGGGAATGTACAGCATAAAGGAGAACTTCAGAGCTGTTTCCTGTTTCATGCCAACAGCGATGGACGCAATTACAGTTGCCCCTGAGCGGCTAATGCCCGGAATAAGAGCGACCGCCTGAGCCAGACCTACCAACAATGCATCTTTCGTAGACAGATCACCGTCTTGCTTGCGACCACGAAGATTACGAATAAGCCACAAGGCAACTCCGGTGATTAATAGCGCGATGGAAACGGTATATACGGACGAGAAAATTTCTTCAATTCGGTCCTTGAACAGGACTGCAACGACAGCAGCAGGGATCGTACCAATAATTATGTATAAGCAAAACATGAAGTCTGCTCGATATTCTTCTTTACGAGTACGCAGGTAACCTAATGCACCAATAATCAACTTTTTGATATCTTCCCGGAAAATAAAAATAATAGCGATAAGTGATGCTGTGTTTGTTAAAATCTCAAATGACAATCCATTCTGCTTGATGCCCATGAGTTTCTGAGCGATGATCAGATGACCGCTTGAGGAGACGGGAATCGGCTCCGTCGCACCTTGAATAATACCTAAAAACAAATACTTTAACCACAATATAATATCTTCCATGTTGTCCTCCTTGAATACGTTTCATTGGCTTTCCAATGATCTCTCTTTTTAATAAAAGTGACTTGTCTACTCTATTGATGATAGCTGTTTAACTTGGTGACTTGCAAGTTAGAGTTCATATAGGGGGTGAAATAAACATAGCTTGTCAAATCCTGCATAGCATGATATCGTTGATAACGATTATCAATATCAACGAAAAGGTGGGTTTATTTTGCGTAAACAGATAAAATCAATATGGATCATGATAGCACTCATCTTCCTGATTGTACTTAGTGCATGTGGTCAGTCTGCTACGACCAATAGTACAACCGGGGACAGCACGAGTGCAGCTGCGGAGACAGAAACCAAGACGAACTCGGATTCAACTTCTTCCGCTGATAAAGCGGCAACTGCCGAAGAGGAACTTGTTACATATCAATCGGATGCAGGCGAAGTACAGGTGCCCAAGAATCCTAAGCGCATTATTGATTTGACATCATTTTCGACGGGGTACTTTGTTGCCTTGGATGCACCGGTAGTCGGCGCTTTATCAGGTGCGATGAACAACAAGTATATCAAGGACCAACTTGCAGCAGCAGGCACCAGCGATCTGGGTGAAGAGCCTACCCCAGAAAAATTAATCAGCTTAAAACCTGACCTCTTTATCGTGTACACTGGCACAGAGGGCATCGATAAGCTGGAGCAGATTGCACCTGTCGTACAGATTACATTTGGTAAGCGCGATTTCAAAGATTTGATGCTCGAAATGGGTAAGCTCACCAATAGAGAAGACGCAGCGAAAGCTTGGAATGCGAAATGGGAAGCGAAGATCAACGAACTGAAGCCTAAAGTTCAGGAAGCTGTAGGCGATCGCACCGTTTCCATACTGAATCCGTATGCCAAAGGATTATTTGTATTCGGTCATAACTATGGTCGAGGCGGTGAAATTATTTACGGGGAGTTTGGTCTCAAAGCACCAGCCAAGGCCCAAGCTGAAGCTATTGACAGCGGAACTGGATGGGCTTCGATCTCCATGGAACTATTACCGGAGTATGCGGGTGATATCATCTTCACCAGCCCGTGGTCGGGAGATACAACCGATCCCAAGATCGTGTATGATAATGCATTATGGAAGAACTTGCCTGCGGTGAAGGCAAATCATGTGTTCCAACTTGACCCAACTTCAGACTCGTACAACGATCCGTTAACGTTGGAAGGTCAGCTGCAATTTATTTCCGATAGCCTGCTTGCCGCGAAGTAAGATTAGACTGCATAAATGGTAATACTGGAGCATTTCCAAATGTCGTTACAAGACGGGGAAATGCTCTTCTTATGAGATTAGAATGTTATATATGTCGAACTTGGATGGATTTTGACCAATGTAATTAAGCTTGATACAATAGGATAACAGCTGATGAACATTAAATATCAAGTGGGGTGATCTAGATTGCAGCAAAAGAGTGAACGTTTGAATGTTTGGTTGGCTTTCTCTAACATTCATACCCATCTGAACGAGAAGCTGGAACAAGCTCTGCTTCAACAATATGACTTATCTTTGAAGGAATTTTATGTGTTAAACTTCATATATAATGCGGAGGGTAAGGAATTACGCCTACAGCAACTTCAAGAACTAGTGGGGTTGAGCCAAAGTGCTACTTCCAGGCTCGTCGTTAGGATGGAAGCCAAAGACTGTGGGGCTCTGGAAAGACATGCATGTGAAGATGACCGGCGTGGCATTTACACTCGAATTACGGAGCTTGGAGAGAATAAATACAAGAGAGCACTTCAAACGTTTAATCAGGTCTTGCAAACTGAATTGGAACAGGATGGATTTGAGACTCGATTAGAGAACCTCACTAAAGAATTGTTCTAAGGCTAGGGGAAATATAGGGTAATGTAGTCATTTACCCTATAAGAAGACTTGACACTCATTAATATATCCGTTAAATTAAATGCATGCGCATGAATTTAATATGGATGCGGTGATTTTGTATAAAGGAGGTATTGAACATGAAGGTCTTCGTTGTAGGATCAAATGGACAGATTGGTCAACAGCTTATTCATCTTTTGAAGAATAGTGAAGAACACACCGTTCTTGCCATGGTACGAAAACAAGAACAGGTAGATTCATTTGCAGCACAGGGTGTGGAAACGGTGCTTGCCGACTTGGAAGGTACGGTTGACTCACTTGTAGCTGCTGTAACGGGTTGTGATGCCATTGTATTTGCAGCTGGTTCTGGCGGTACAACGGGATATGATAAAACACTCCTGATTGATCTGGATGGTGCCGGGAAAACCATTGAAGCGGCTCAAAAAGCGGGTATTGATCGATTTATCATGGTGAGTGCGATCCAAGCCAATAATCGTGAGAACTGGCATGATAACATCCTTCCATATTATGCAGCGAAACACTATGCTGATAGATTGTTAGAGATCAGTGGATTAACATATACCATTATACGTCCAGGGATTCTAATGAATGAACCGGGAACAGGTAAAGTTACTGCTGCTGAGAATATCACATCCGGTAATATTGCTCGTGAAGATGTAGCTCATGTGATTTTGGCCAGTTTGAGTGAGGAGAATACCTACAAGCGTTCATTTGATCTAATCGCTGGTGAGGATACAATATCTGAGGCATTGAGTGGGCTCTGATCCAAAACAAAATTTTCGACGATATCTGATCAGTTAAGAGAGGGCTATACAATGATTATGTGGATGCTTTTGACCTTCATATTAGGTATCTTCATCGTTGTACGTCAATTTTGGCCACTGCGCAATCTTGAATATATAGATTATCAAGTATTTCTCAGACAAGAGCGTGATTTTCGGCAGTATAAAGTAATTGATATTCGAGATGCGACGGATTATATGGCTAATCCTACTCCGGATACGATTAACATCTCATTGGGGCGTCTTGCTTTCACATGGGAAAAATACCTTCTTCGAGAAGATAACGTAATTATAATGTCACCTGGTATGCTTCAATCCAAAAAGGCTGTTCGTATTTTGCGAAAGCATGGATTTGAATGTCTTTACGTGATGAAGTAAAAGATATACATGAGTTCCAAATCATACGGAGTTATTAATTGTAGGCATTTATTCGATGCTTGCGCATGCATTTTTATTATTCATGATTCATGAAAAGGGGAGTTTTATTTTGATGACAGATTTATTTAGTCCATATTCTTTTAAAAGCCTAGAGCTTAAAAACCGTGTCGTAATGGCTCCAATGTGCCAATATTCAGTTGAGCAAAAAGATGGTATTGCAACAGATTGGCATTATATGCACTACGTTAGTCGTGCCGTGGGAGGAACAGGTCTCATTATCATTGAAATGACAGATGTGGAGCCGGATGGCCGGATCTCAGATTATGATCTTGGGTTATGGTCAGATGAACAGATCCCAGCTCTGAAGCGGATCGTAGATGCGTGTCACAGTTATGGGGCCAAGGTTGGCATTCAGATTGCTCATGCGGGCCGCAAAGCAGAAGATGCCGAAGTTCCAGTTGCTCCATCCGCGATTGCCTTTGATGAGAATTCCAAGCAACCTAGAGCGCTCACAACGGATGAAGTAAAAGGAATGGTTGAAAAATTCCGGAGTGCTGTAGCTCGTGCTGTTAAAGCGGGATTTGATACAATTGAGATTCATGGTGCACATGGTTACTTAATTCATCAATTCCATTCTCCACTAACAAACAAGCGTGAAGATGAATACGGTCAAGATTTAACGTTATTTGGCCGGGAGATTATTCAGGCTGCTAAGGCAGAGATGCCCGAGGATATGCCTTTGATGATGCGTATTTCAGCCAAAGAATATGTAGAAGGCGGCTATGGCATTAACGAAAGTTCCGAGTTTGCCAAGGCATATCAAGAGGCAGGCGTTGACGTATTTGACATCTCATCTGGTGGCGAAGGACCTATCGCTGCATGGGGCAGACCAGGAACTCACGCGGCTTATCAAGTACCTCTCGCTAAAGCAATCAAAGAGGCTCTTGATGTGCCCGTGATCGCTGTTGGAAGACTCGATGATCCTACGTTGGCGAATGCAGTCATCGGCAATGAAGAAGCCGATCTCGTTGCAGTTGGCAGAGGTCTGTTAAGAAATCCTTACTGGGCCTTGGAAGCAGCGTCTGCTTTGCGTAAGGCAACGGACGTTCCAAAACAATATACAACTGGCTTTTAATGTATTGATAATTTAATGTTGATGATTTAGAGATCTTCATTAATACATGAATAAGAAAGGACTCCTCTGACAAAACAGAAGGAGTCCTTTTTTGGGTTAAACTAGGGTGTGTCTTCAAACTCAGGCATGCAATACGTTGAAGGATGTCAGGGTCCAACGTCTTGACAATTCGCCAGGCTCGCTGATCCTAGCGAATTGTCAAGACGATTTTCTAAGGAACCGAGTACGTCTTATTTAGCCTTCAAGTCCTCCTTTTATTTTGTAAGGAACCTGAGACACGTTATTTACCAAATTCACCTAACAAACACGCTGTAACCGGCTGGTTATTCCAATATAGCGTGTTTCAGATTCCTTAGATTGCTGCGGCTGCTTCAAATCGCTGAATAAGACGTCAAAGGTTCGTTAGCGCTCCCGCTCCATGCTCTGCTCCAAACACGTTCAGTTACGTTCCGGCTTTCGGCAGGTTTGAAGATACGCTCTAGAGGAGGTAAAGAAACATAATAGCCAGTCTTCATCAATAGAGTGTAGTCGTTTCATCGGCTCTGCCTCGCAGGCGTTTAATGTCTTCTCTGGGCGGGAATCCGAACATGCGAGAATATTCACGACTGAATTGGGAGGGACTCTCGTAACCTACCTGAAATGCTACATCTGCTGCATCGGTGGACTTGGATAATAACAAGCGGCGCGCTTCTTGCAGCCTAAGTTGTTTTTGAAACTGAATCGGACTCATGGCAGTCACTTCTTTAAAGTGTCTGTGCAGCGAGGCAGTACTCATATTTGCCAAATCCGCCAATTCCTCAACCCGAAAATTTTGCTCAGAGTGATTCATAATATATTCAATAACGTCTCTGATTCGATAGGTATGGCTGCCTTCCATGGTAGCTTGTTCCAGGGCAGTCCCATGTGGGCCTTTCAGAACTTTGTAGAGAATTTCCTTTTTGAACAAAGGAGCGAGCAGAGGGATGTCTTCCGAATGATCTTCCAACAAACGGGCTAACCTGACGACTGCATCCAGCAGAGACGGCTCGGCTTGGCTGACAAACATCGCACGTCTCGTCGTTTTCCGCGGTCTTGCTGGGAAATCGGAATGGTTCAATACCTCCAGAATCTCACTGGATGTGAATTCAAGTTTGAGGGCCAGATAGGGAGCCTCAGACGAGGCTTGAATCACTTGTCCACTAACCGGCAAGTCAACGGTTGCCACGATATAACTTCCTGGACCATACCAGAAACGATCCTGTCCCAGCAGGACCTCTTTCTCACCCTGAACGATAATGCAGAAGGATGGTTCATTCACTCTAAATATAGGTTCAGTAACGACCGATTCACGGATTAGAGATAATGAAGGGATTGCCGTCGGGTGCACCCCATCCTTGTTGGAATAACGGTCAATGAGTGTGGCTAATTCGTTTTGTTGTTCGTGTATTTGATCAGACATGCAAAGTTCTCCTTTTTTCCTCACAACATAATAAACACATTCTATCGTATATTGACCGAAGGCGGTAGAAAACGGATAGGAATAGGCAAACATTTGATGTGAATGGATAAGACATTCTGATTGCTGGTTACATAATCACAAGTACACAGGTCATGATATACAACAAGTACAGAAGATATACACTTACGGTTCAGCTAATACATGATCAGATGAGAATGAAAAGGGTATCTACATCTTTTATTTACTGATCGTTCCCGATGTGTTAGATTGATTTTGGGAGGGAAGTCGAATGGCTAGAAGTAAAGAGTTTGAAGTGAACGAAGTATTGGATAAAGCAATGAAGATCTTCTGGGAACAAGGTTACGAGAAAACGTCGATGAGTGACCTGGTTGAGCATATGGGAATTCATCGCAGAAGTATATATGATACATTTGACGACAAACATTCGCTGTTTTTGCAGGCAATGGATCGTTACAGAGGTAAGGTCAGCACCACATTACTTGCAGAAATCAAGGCATCCAAGACGGCAGTGGAAGCACTGCATAAAATTTTTGATGTTATGATCAGTGAAGCAGAAGAGACACCATCGGGTTGTTTGATCGTGAACTCGGCTGTGGAGCTAGGCACACGTGATCAGGAAGTGGACAACCGATCTCTTGAATCGTTTAACGAAGCTGAGCGAATGTTCGAGCAGATTATTCAATGGGGGCAGCGAGAGGGAGAATTCTCTTCTGATCATGATGCGAAGGAAATGGCAGAGTACCTGCATAATATTTCTGTCGGCATCAGAGCCATGGCAAGAACCTCGACGGATAAGGAAAAATTAAACCGGATTATCCATGTAACGATGAAACTTTTGGAAAAATGATGAGTAGAGACATACCCAAAAAAGTAGCTTGAAATCCGTTAGAGGACTTCAAGCTACTTTTTTTGTGCGCTATTTTAGAAAATGCATGAACCATCAATTGGTGATGGCATTTTCCATTGGTTTAATTTTATGAATCTCTTCGGTTCCCGCTTCCAAAGCTGTTTCGTAGTAGGAGCGTTTGTGCTCGATGACTTCCATGGTTCTTCTTAGTTCCTCCATTTGTGCTTCGACAATAGCTTTTCGCTCCGTAAACATGTCATATCTTTGCTTCAGCGAGGAGTCCCCTTCAGAGCACCATTCAATAAAGTCCTTAATGTCTTTAATAGGCATGCCGGTCAGCTTCAGACATTGGATGATCTTTAGAAAATCAATGTCGGAGTCTTTGAACAAGCGTGTTCCGCTCGTGGTACGTTCCACAAAAGGCATGAGTCCTTCCTTATCGTAATAACGCAATGTATATACCGTAAGGTCTAATTTTTTGGCAACTTCACCGATTGAATAGGTCATTTAGAATGAATTCCTTTCTAATAGGGGTAGACTTCGAGTTAGCTCTAGGATTGATCCGAGTGAATTCTAACATGTTGGATTACTGGATGTCAAAGTACGTTGGAGATAAAAAAATAAGATAAACATTTGACCTAGAGTTAACTAGAGGGGGTAAGATTATTTTGAACTTTAAATTACTAGGAGGTTATACCATTGATTATAGCTAAAGCCAGAGCCGTTGACGGACCAGACCAACAATTCAGAAGTGCTGAAATTAAACGACGTGATCTGGATACCAATGATGTATTAATCGAGATTAAATATGCAGGTATCTGCCATTCTGACATCCATACTGCCCACGGTGAATGGGGACCTGTGAATTATCCACTCGTTCCTGGACACGAAATTGCCGGGATTGTAACGGATGTAGGAACCGGAGTATCCAAATACAAGGTCGGTGACCGAGTAGGGGTCGGATGTATGGTGGACTCTTGTGGTGAATGTGTTAACTGTCGCAAAGGTGAAGAGCAATACTGTCTCAAAGGAAATATTCAAACTTACGCTGGAGTAGACAAATACGGTGAGCCTACGCAAGGTGGATATTCAACTCATATTGTTGTCGTAGAGAATTTCGTCGTTCGCATCCCTGATAACATTGCACTTGATGCTGCTGCACCTTTGCTCTGTGCCGGTATTACGACATATTCACCACTGCATCACTGGGGAGCTGGCCCAGGTAAGAAGGTTGCCGTTGTAGGTATGGGTGGTCTTGGTCATATGGCTGTCAAAATTGCACATGCGATGGGTGCCGAGGTAACGGTTCTCTCCCAATCCTTAAGCAAAAAAGAAGATGGACTGCAATTTGGTGCAGATCACTACTTTGCCACAAGCGAACCGGAAACATTCGAGAAACTTGCAGGCACCTTCGATCTGATGATTAATACAGTAAGTGCTAATATTGATATTAACGCTTATTTCTCACTGCTCACGCTGGATGGTACACTTGTGAACGTAGGTGCTCCTGCAGAACCTTTAGCTGTTAACGTTTTTTCTCTTATCGGTCATCGCCGTTCATTCGCAGGTTCCATGATTGGTGGCATTCGTGAGACACAGGAAATGCTTGATTTCTGTGCAGAACATGATATTGCGCCTAACATTGAGGTCATCTCCGCAGACCAAATTGACGAAGCATACAAACGTGTATTGGCTTCTGACGTGAAATATCGCTTTGTTATTGATATCAGCACCATGTAATTGTGAAGTGTGCAATAATGATAGTTAAAGATAGAAAAAAAAGCAGCTGCCGCCAAGGTTAGCTGCTTTTCTGTTTTTCAGTTTGTTAATTGCTGATCATTCTACAACCCGCGCTCTTTTCGCAACGAACAGAAGATACCTGCGTCTAATAACAAGTTGGAAAAATATGAAAGGAGCGGTATGAGAAAGATGACAGTATCATTTTCACATCAGCCGGAAGGTTACGAATGTCCATTTTGTCGTATTTGGGGTATCGAGCGACCTGATCAGGGAACAAAACAAAGGGATATCATCTATCAGAATGAAAAGGTAACGGCATTTATAGCGGGCAAATGGTGGCCAAACAATAAAGGACATGTTCTTATTGTTCCGAATCAACATTTCGAGAACATCTTTGAACTCCCTGCGGATTACGCTGTTGAAATTCACCTCGCGGCTCAGCTTACAGCATTTGCAATGAAAAATACATATGGATGCGATGGGATTTCGACGCGGCAACATAATGAACCTGCTGGTAATCAAGACGTGTGGCATTATCATCTGCATGTTTACCCCAGATACGTGAATGATCAACTGTATCTGACAAATGGTTCTCCGTCCGATCCAGATGAACGCGCTTTCTATGCGGATAAGTTGCGATCTTGGATAAAGGAAAACATTTAAGGTTTAGAAGGAGATGAATCTGAGACCCTATGTTATATTTGATCAGAAGTAAGCTACATTAGGATATTCTTTGTAACGAAAAAATCATAAGATAAGAGAAGGGCTGTGCCAGTATTGAAAGGTAAGATATCTAAAAGATTGCTAGCAATTTTCGTAGTTTTAACTTTGTATGTAGGTAGCACAAATCAGATGTATGCAGAATTTACCGAATTAAGCTTAGAGGAGCACGGAGGGCTACAGCAAGACTGGGTACATACTCTTCCTAAAGAATTTAATTATCTGAACTTTGAACTAGGATACAATCCTCAAGACAGTATTAACCATGCTGCTCAGCTTGTCATGCTAAACCCGGGTACTTTGTCTGGTAATAACTTCGGCCTATACACGATAAATAATAAGACAGGGAAAATTGCCTGGGCGTACGACATAAAAAATAAAGTGAAAAATTTTTACCCTTTGAATCACGCTTGGTTCTACAACGAGAGCGGCAGTATATTCTATCAGTATTCTACGAATCACGGGAAAACATTTAACATTCTTAGTTTGGATTCGAAAGGAAAGCGTTTATTCGAGAAGAAGGATTTAAGTTTCTCAAATATCTATCCTTATAAAAACGGAATTGTTCTACAACAAACAGATTATCTTAAAAATCAGTCTCGTTTTATCACATTAAATTCCAAAGGAATAACGACAAGCGAAACTGTGTTAGGTTATAAAACTGAAGTACTGACTTCTGGTTATGTACTCCATTTTGTAGGTGAGAATAAAATCGAGGTTTTCAAAGATGTAACCTCTTTGAAAAAGCCTTTATTTACATTTAACTCCAAAAAGTTTGGTGGATTCTACGTTGCGGGTTATCATCAATTAAGTGGCGGTACATTAATTGTAGAATATGCAAGATCCAATTCATATGGTGGACAGAAATTAATGGCTTATGGAGTTAATGGTAAACTCAAATGGGAAACCGTGCTTGATAGAAACATGAACATTTCTATGCATTCAACCGGAAGTAAACTATTAATCGATAACAAATCTGAACACAGTATCACTTTATATGATCATAACTTCAAAAAGCTGTTTTCTCGTGCGTATGAAGGAGAGCTTAATTTTAATGGTTTTATGAGCTCCTACCGAAACGATAGCTATATTGAGTATACAAGCTTTGGAACCATTGATGACAAATGGGGAGAGAGGTATACCTTAATGAAAGATAATGGAGACATAATACTTAGTAAATACTTTGTTTTAGATGATGTGCATAAGAGTAACTTTGCATATGACTCGTCCGAAAATGTGGTCTATCGCACCGTGATTAGCGACCACCGATATAATCTGATTAAATACAAGGTAACTAAATAATAGTTGGAGTGCCGTTGATAACAACAATCAACGGCTTTTTATATTCTATGGAGGTTCAATATATTTGGAAGCAGGTTTGCAATCCAATCTTAAATTTCTTAAACTGTTGTATACAACGTAAAAAACGCCTATTAAAGAGAACTTTGTTGTTACAAATTCTTTTTGCATTAAAACAACCGATAAGGGTTTTTGAATTTGATATTCATGATAGAATGAGTTTGAATTGGACAATATAAGTAGTATATTTCATGATATAGGGGGGAACAAATGGAGACCTTTGCAGAATTTATAGCACGCATCGATAACCCGGAACACCAGGCACGAACGGAAGAAGTTTTGAATTGGATTGCTGAAAAATTCCCGAATTTAAAGCAAAAAATAGCCTGGAATCAACCGATGTTTACCGACCATGAGACCTTTATTATTGGCTTTAGTGTATCCAAGCAACACTTGGCTGTTGCTCCCGAGAAGGCAGGAATTAATCGTTTTTCGGAAGAGATCACACAGGCGGGTTATGATCACACCAAAGAGTTGGTTCGGATGAAGTGGAAACAGGAGATTGATTTTTCGTTACTTGAGAGAATGATTGAGTTCAATATAGCGGATAAGGCAGAATGTTCAACATTCTGGCGTAAATAAATCGCGATATAAAAAGAAGACCCCCAACTTCCGGATACGGAAAGAGGAGGTCTTCTATATTTTAAGCAAAAGCGATTATTGAGCACCTACTACAGGGTGAGGTACATAGGGTTCTTCAAGGAATGAGACGTCTTCTGAGGTCAACTTAACAGAAAGAGCACCTACCGCATCTTCCAGATGCGATATTTTGGTGGCACCGATAATTGGTGCCGCTACAGTGTCTTTTTGCAGCAACCAGGCAAGTGCAATGTGTGTGCGAGGGACACCGTATTTTTCTGCAATGGATGCAACTCGTTCAACAACAAGCCGATCCGCATCACTTGTCGCATTGTACTTGGATTTCTGAATTTTGTCTGTCTCGGATCGAAGTGTTGATACGGACCAGTCACGGGTTAACCTGCCTGAAGCAAGAGGACTGTAGGGAGTCACACCAATCTTTTCTTCCTTGCATAAAGGCAACATTTCTCGTTCCTCTTCACGGTAGATGAGATTCAAGTGGTTTTGCATGGAGACAAACTTGGTCCAACCATTTTTCTCTGCTACATGTAATGCTTTTTGGAACTGCCATGCAAACATGGCCGAAGCGCCAATATATCTCACTTTACCGGACTTCACCACATCATGTAAGGCTTCCATGGTTTCTTCAATAGGCGTATTGTAGTCCCAACGATGAATGATATAGAGATCCACATAATCGGTTTCCAATCGTTTCAGGCTTTTATCAATCTCACTCAGGATGGCTTTTCTGGAAAGACCAGAACCGTTGGGTCCTTGATGCATTTGTCCGTGTACTTTGGTTGCAATGACAACCTCATCCCGATTGGCATAATCTTTTAACGCCCGACCAAGATACTCCTCGCTTGTACCCAGAGAGTATACATTCGCTGTATCGAAGAAATTAATGCCTAGATCCAGCGCTTTCTTTATCACCGGGCGAGAATTTTCTTCATTCAGTACCCATTCATGAACCCATTTACTGGCATCCCCAAATCCCATACATCCCAGGCAAAATCGAGATACGTCCAAGCCTGTATTACCAAGTTTAGTATATTCCATGTCATGTTCAAATCCTTTCTAATGTTTATTATTGCCACCTGTAGGGTGATCTATATACACATTATTATGTCATAACGAAGGGAACAACCTGTACCACATTTCTATCAAAGTTTTGCCTATTCCTATCAGAATCTCTGAATTTGAATCAGTTGAGTCTATTAAAGTTCTCATATAAAAAGAACAAGCCATTCGTTTCTCTGGTTGGAGATTCAAAGGGCTTGTTCATAAAATATTATTTAATCATTGTTTGATGAATCCAATCGCTTATTTTGGTTAATTTAAGATTGGCTTTGATATTATCATCTAACTCTTCATACCGTGGAAGAAGATCTGTATGCCCATCAATCCATTGGTACAATCCTTTAAGACCTGCTGCTGTCTCACTTCCCAACAAAGGCTGAATCGCTGCTTCAAAATGATCAAAAGGAAGAGACATGAAGCTGATCTTTTCACCTAATACAGCACTGAATTGTTCCGCTAATTGTGTACCTGTCAGGGCTTCTAATCCGGGTGCTGGGATAATGCTTCCTGCCAATTCCGAATGAGTCAAGGCATAATAGTGGAATTGAGCTGCATCGTTTAAGCTAATCCAGGAGATCGGCTTGTCTGCTGGTACCGGGTAGGCCAAAACGCCATTGTTCAGTATTCCGGGAATCAGGAAGTTTTCCAAGTATACAATGGGTTCCACAATGATATATGGAAGACCACTTTGCTGCAATTCGTGGATAACTTCACGTTTCAATTCAATTCCTTTGGAATGGGTGATAGGGTCAGGAACATAGGTACCTGTGTTAACTACAATCAATTTAACGTTTGCCTGTATAGCAGCATCAATTGCATTTTTAGTATATTGTCTGATCTTATCCGGATTGAACTCCACCGGCAGGTTCAGGAAGACTTTACTTACACCTTCATGCGCCGTATGGAGCTGTTCCACATCTGATAGATCCCCGATGAAAGCTTCAATGTTTTGTTCCTTCAGTGTGTTGGCTGTTGCCTCATTTCGAGTAATCGTGCGAACCTCACAACCGTGTTGAACGAGTAATTGAGCGACAGCGCCGCCTTGGGAGCCCGATGCCCCATATACTAAAAATCGATCATTCTGTGTCATAGTGGTCAATAACTTCCTTTCAATATGTGATTGGAATGAATGAGTTAACACTCAACAATGACCTCAGCATAACGGATTTAGAATAGGAGCGTAAGTACGCACATTAATGATATAGAGTATCCCTTAGGATACTATGGGAAGGCGTTTTACATATGTTTCGATCCCCAATCACCTAGCTGAAACAAGATCGAAGTCAGGCTTTGTCCTTTTTCTGTAAGGGAATATTCGACTTTAGGCGGAACTACAGGGTGGGTAACACGGTTTATCAAACCAGCTTCTTCAAGTTCTCGTAATTGCCTGGTTAATGTGCGATGCGTAATGGGGTCCAGCATTTTCTGTAATTCATTGAATCGAATTGTTGAATGGCGGATGAGCCGATTTATAATTAATAACTTCCATTTCCCACCAATCATATTGACTGCAAACTCAACAGGACAACGGTCCTCCACAGATTCTATATTCATGTTTATGTATCCCTCCCAAAAACATCAACTCATGTTTCATGTTTCGTTCATTTTATCGAATTTATAAAGGGGTGTATAGCTTACAGCGCATTCAGGATATGAACCATGCCCAGGACACAAAAAAAGATGCCCCTAGTGTAGCTCGAGGGACACCTTATATAATATAAATTATTGTTCAACTCAGACAGAACGAAAAAAAGCATTGAACGTGAAAAAAAGCCATGATATAATCTATAGCGCAATTGACATTTATATTGAATTTAAAGGATGAATCATTATTTCTCCTAATTTAATTTTACATCCGACATTCCGATTTGTCAATGCTCTTTTTTTTGGCCCTAATAAATGGAAAAGGGAGTGGACTCATTCATGGATAAAACAGTGGAATGGAAGTTGGAAGAGGAAAGACTAGTGCAGGTGAGGAACAAGCTTCAGGCACGACTCGACGAGTTAGAACCGAAGGTTGCCGGAATGCATGAACAGGTTGCCGAAATTCGTAAACGGTTCTGGGAAGAAGTGACGATTAATACCGGTTCGTACACGGATTTTGAAGATGCATTCTATACCATTAATCAGCAGTCGAGAGTGTTGGCGGAGAGGGAGCGCGGGCACAAGCTGTTAACACAACAATGGAAAAATACAAAGAGACTGCTTCCAACGCCGTATTTTGGCCGTTTCGACTATAAGGAAAAAGGCATGACATTGACTGAACAGATCTACATCGGCGTATCATCCTTCATGGATGAAGATGGTTTGAACTTTCTAATCTATGACTGGCGTACGCCAATTGCGAGTCTGTACTATGATCACTCTCCCGGGCCAGCAAGTTATGACACACCTTCAGGACGAATCGAAGGAAAGATGGAGCTCAAGCGTCAATTCCAGATTCAACATGGGCAACTTCATAGCATGTTTGATTCAACTGAGACGATTGGTGACGAATTGTTGCAGCAAGTGCTCGCCAAGGGTGCAGACTCACAAATGAAGAGTATTGTAGCAACTATCCAGAAGGAACAAAACGCCATCATCCGTGATGACCGAAGCCGAATGCTTATCGTTCAGGGGGCAGCTGGCAGTGGCAAGACGTCGGCTGCGTTACAGCGAGTCGCTTACTTACTATATAAACACCGCCAGACAGTTAAAGCAGATCAGATTGTACTTTTCTCGCCGAATCCGATGTTTACCAGTTATACTTCCACCGTACTCCCGGAACTTGGTGAAGAGAACATGCAGCAGACCACTTTTCAGGAATATCTGAATTATTGGCTGGATTCCTCCATCCGACCAGAGGATGCCTTTGATCAGATTGAATATGTGCTGACAGCTCAGAATGATCCGGGATATGAAGCTCGTCTGGAGGCGATCAAGTACAAAGCTTCCGAGACATTCCTGCAAGTGCTCCAAAACTACGCTAAGTGGTTAGGAAGAGAGGGCATGCGGTTCAACGGCATTCAATTTCGGGGACGTGAATTCATCACTTCAGATCAAATCAAGACCCAATTTTACAGTTTGGATCAGAATCTTACCTTGTCCAACCGTATACTTCTTTTGCAGGAATGGCTGCTGAGAGAACTTGTTTCGCTGGAACGTCTGGAACGGGAAGCAGACTGGGTTCTGGAGGAGTTGAATTATCTGGACACGGATGAGTATGTGGAAGCTTTCCGCATGTTGCACAAAGAAAAGCCTGTGTTTGATGTGGCGGAAAAATATGCAGCCCGTGAGAACGGAAATAACAAGGCAGTGCAAGATGAGGGTGCCTTTAACTTTGGAGTGCGGGAAGAGGAGTTGCTTCGTCAGAAATTGGTGAAAGACATGTTTAAACCTTTAAGAAAGAGTGTGCGGAAATTTCAGTTCGTGGATGTGAAAGGGATATACGAACAACTATTTGTAGATGAGACCGCTTATCGGGAACAAACGAATGGGGCAATCCCCCCACAGCACTGGCCTGAGATTTGTAAACAGACCAAGGCAATGATCCTTCAGAACAAGCTGTTCCATGAGGATGCTACTCCGTATTTATATGTAAAAGAGATGATCGAAGGCGTCCGGACGAACACAGAGATTCGTTATGTCTTTGTCGATGAAGGCCAGGATTATTCGGCGTTTCAATACGAATATCTCAAGAAACTGTTTCCTCGTTCCCGCATGACGGTGCTGGGGGATTTCGGGCAAGCGATCTTTATGCAGGCTACGGATTTGGCAGCATCCAACTCGCCACTGGTTCACCTATATGGAGAAGGCGAAACTACTTTGATACGGCTCGTACGCAGTTATCGTTCAACCAAAGAGATTGTTGAATTCACGAGACAGATGTTACCAGGGGGAGAAGAGATTAGACCGTTTGAAAGGGGAGATCAGAAGCCTCTTTTAACAGGATTGAAGGACGAAAAGATGCGTGGTGCGCAGATTCTCGCAGACATCGCCGCGCTTAAGGCGGAGGGGTTTGATTCCATCGCTGTGATTACAAAGACCGCGGCTGAAAGCCGTGACGCCTATGAAAGGTTGCAAAGTCAAGGCGGCGAAGGGTTGCAGCTCATAACAAAGGACACACAGATTTTCGAAAAAGGAATCATGGTTATTCCTGTGTATCTCGCCAAAGGAGTTGAGTTCGATGCTGTCCTGGTCTATGATGCTTCACCCGTTGCTTACAGCCAGGAATATGATCGCAAGCTTCTGTATACGGCCTGCACACGAGCCATGCACCGACTTCATCTATATACAGTGAGTGACTGGTCACCGTTTGTGCAGGCATTACCTGCGTATCTATATGACATAAAATCATAATCCATATGTAAATCCGTTCTCAATGAAGGACCAAAGAAAGATGCTCGGAGCCTTTTTTCAAATGTTATCGGGCATCTTCTTTTTATAAAGACATGAATCATAAAAGTTATTCTTTACTGATCGTTCCCGATGTGATAGATTGTTATTAGAGATTATGAGAAAGATCATTCCCATAACAACTCGAAAATGAATAAATTCTCAATGAGAGGGAGTAATAATAAATGAATATTTCCAAACAAGTTGCTATTGTAAGTGGGGCTAATCGAGGGTTGGGCAAGGAACTTGCTCTTGAACTGCTGGCGAGGGGAACCAAAGTGTATGCTGGCGCGCGAAACCCTGAATCCATTGATCTGCCGGGGGCAATTCCACTGCAACTCGATATTACGGATCCACAATCTGTCATGGCTGCAGCTGAGGTAGCTAGTGATGTAACCCTTCTAATTAATAATGCTGGTTCCGCTACGGGTGCTTCTCTGCTCACAGGTGAGCTGAACGATATTCACTTGGAGTTCAATACACATGTATTCGGTACGCATTCAATGATTCGTGCGTTTGCACCGGTAATAGAGAAGAAT
The DNA here is from genome assembly GCF_001908275.1 of Paenibacillus xylanexedens. Classification (NCBI taxonomy): domain Bacteria; kingdom Bacillati; phylum Bacillota; class Bacilli; order Caryophanales; family Paenibacillaceae; genus Paenibacillus; species Paenibacillus xylanexedens. Next base: position 4,125,298 of record NZ_CP018620.1, read on the forward strand.
GGGGGCGGTTCGATACTGAATATCCTGTCCGCTCTATCCTGGCTCAGCCTTGGTAACTCAGGTGCATATTCAGCTGCAAAATCCGCTCAGTGGGGAATTACGAATGCATTACGTCTGGAATTAGCCCCTAAGAACGTTAGTGTTGCCGGATTGCACGTGGCGTTCATGGATACGGATATGACTGCAGGTATCGACGCACCAAAAACGAACCCAACGGATATTGCCAAAATTGCAATAGATTCCATCGAAGCGGATCTCTACGAGATTATTGCTGATGATACCAGTCGGAATGTACAACAGGGTCTTGCTGGTGGTGTTGCTGCCCTTTACCCGCAATTGTTTCAAAAATAGAGAAGTGTAGATGCATTTTCACGCTATAAATAAAACAACCCCCACCAGTTATGGTGGGGGTTGAGTACGTCATGAATACTCCAATTCTATGCCTTGAGAACCGTGAGAATATAAGGTTTAACCTTTAACTGCACCGGCAGTAAGGCCGCTGACAATATACTTTTGCCCAAATAGATACAGGATGAATACAGGCAGCGAAGTGAGCACAAGATTGGCGAAGATTAGGTTCCAGTCCCGGCTGTATTTGCCGTAGAAATTGTAGATCGATAGTGGCATCGTCCATGTGGAGCTGTCTGTCAGGAAGTACACCGGAATCGTGATGTCATTCCAGACGGACATGAACACCATGATCGCTACCGTTGCGTTAACGGGCAGGATGAGCGGTGTGACGATGCGGAAGAACACCCCGAACACACTTGCTCCTTCCAGAAATGCCACTTCGTCCAGCGCTCGTGGAATGGTTTTGATAAATCCACTATACAAGAATACACTGAAAGCCGTATTTAACGCGGCGTAGATCAGGATGACACTTGTGATGCTGCCGTAGAATCCCAATCCCTGTACAACACGTATGGTCGTAATAATCGACATTGGCGCAATCAGTCCCATGAAGAAATACATGTAGATCGTGCCGGATAGTTTGGTTTCCCGACGTGCCAGAATGAATGCCGCTGCCGAAGAGGCAACGATATTAATGATGGAAGATACGCCAGTAATCAAAATGCTGTTGAAGAACGCTCGCGACAGACCGCCTTCCTGGAAGACACGAACATAGTTCGAGAACTGCCATGTTTCCGGAAAACTCAGGGAGAAGCTAAGCACTTCGGCACTGGTTTTGAATGAACCAAAGATCAGAATGACAAGCGGCAACAGAACGATAAGAGAGGCCAGAATCAGGAAACCTTCCACGATATAGTTGCGGATGGCGAGTTTGCGTGTATAGCCCATGTTATTCCGTAACCTCCTTACGCCGCATGAAGATCAATAGCGGTATAGCAATAATGGTAACGACCACGAACAGAAGTGTGTTGACCGCGGTACCAAGTCCCCAGTTGCCTTCGCCGAAAGATCGCAGAATGATCGTACCTACGACCTGGGAAGCGTTACCCGGGCCACCACCGGTCATGACATATACTTCGGAGAATACTTTGAGTCCACCGATCAATGTCAGCATCAGGTTAATGTTAATCGCGGGCAGCAAGAGTGGTAGTGTGATCTTGAAAAAACTTCTCCACGAACTTGCGCCATCAATCTTGGCTGCCTCGTAATACTCTTGAGAAATGGACTGCAGGCCCGCCAGATAGATGGCCATCTGGAACCCGGCACTCTGCCAGATCGAGACGATGGCAATCGTCCAGATCACAATCGATGGGTTAGTAAGCCAAGCTTGGCTTAACGAATGTAATCCTACGGATTCCAACAAATTGTTGATTGTACCTTCGGTACGCAACATGGGAGTGAACAGAATGCTGATCACAAGGATGCTGAGAATAGAAGGGGAGTAGAAGATCGCGCGTAGCAGGTTCTTTGTTCTTAGTCGCATGTTAAGTCCTACGGCCAGCAATAGGCCGATGACATTTTTGCCAACGACGGTGACAATCGCAAATATTGCCGTGTTTTTCAGCGCCAGAATAAGCGTTTTGTCCGAGAAAATTTTCTCGAAATTATCCCACCCGATGAACTTCAGCTCCAGCCGATCCAGCCGCCAATCCGTGAATGAATAATAGAAAGCGGCGAGAGCAGGCACAACGAAAAAGATGGAGTAGATAATCAGTGCGGGAAATATCATGTAATACGAGTACAGATTTTTAGTCCTTTTCATGTCTCACACTCCGTTATAACTAGGCAGCATAACGGTCGATCCTGTTATGCTGCCTTATATTTCACTCTTTAGAAACCTTCTACACCTTTATCCTGCATCAGCTGACTGAACTTCTCATCCCAGGATTTCAGTACTTCTTCCGGTGACAATCCACCTGCAAATTGATCCTGCAACAATCGGTACAGTTCGCTGCGATCAACCAGCATATAAGCATCCGTTGTCAGCACGGTTTTCTTCGGCGTAATATAGTTGTCTACAATATCCTGCTTGTAAGCTGGCAATTCCGGTGTTGTGACGTCACTGAAATTGGATACATATCCTTTGGAATCGACGATCTGTTGTGCGACATCCTTGGAAGCGATATAGTCTAGGAACTGTTTGGCTTCATCCAGATGTTTGGATTTCTTCGGAATGAACAGTTGTCCGCCCAGTGGACTTGCGCCCAGACTGGCATTATCCAACGATGGAATCGGGAATACGCCCAGTTCCATATTTGGATCTTGCTCGGCAACGCCTTCAATTAACCAATCGCCCATAAACATCATGGCAACTTCCTTGTTCAGGAATTTACCTACGGCCATGTCATAGCTGTCACTAAGCACATCCGTGTTGGTATACCCTTTGGTGTAAATCTCGTATTGTTGCTCCAGGAATGTTTTGAATTCCGGGATATCAGACCATTTTTTCTTGTTGCTGTTCAACTCATCAAAAAAAGTCGGTTCATTTTTAGCTACAAAATCGGCAAAAGCTGCAGCAGGCCAGATGTTGGCAGCCCAGGCATCTTTGTAAGGCATGAATACAGGTGTAATGCCACTTGCTTTGATTTTTTCACAGATCGCCAGGAATTCTTCGTAGTTGGTTGGAAGCGACAACCCGAGTTCTTCAAAGATTTGTTTGTTATAAACGACCCCTTGCATCCCCGTATCTTGGCTGACATGGAAGCTGTAGAGATGGCCACCAGAAGAGAGGACGTCTTTGTTCACAATTCTGCTTGCCCAAGGCTCGTTATCCAGAATCTCGAAGTTACGTTCAAGGTTCAGGTCTGTGACTGCGCTCGCCAGATTGTACTGAATAATATCAGGCGTTTCATCTACAGCCAGTTTGGTTTGCAGTACAGTTGTCGTTTGTTCCGCTGGAATCAGCTGCAAATTAACGCGAATGTTCGTTTGTTTTTCGAATGCATCAAGAATGTCCTGCTGGATGAAGGCAGAGTCCTGAGAACTTTTAGAGATGGCCAGCTCCAATGTAACTTTGCCACTCTTGCTGTCCCCGCCAGCAGCTGTGCCGGAATCCGTACCTCCTGATCCACAAGCCGTTAACGAGACCGATAATAAACTGGCCAGAATAATGGAAATCGCCTTTTTTCTTTTTATTGTTTTCAATGCAAATCCCCCTCTAAAACGTGTAGTGAATCCGTTTACAAGTCCGATTATAGAGTCTTTTCCCTCGCCGGTACATGTCTGTGCTTGAACATTGATGTGTAAAATTCTGAACTTGAAATCGCTATCATTTCATGAAATACCGTGATAGAGTAGACATGAATGTAAGGGATTTCACATCATGTCAGAACAGGAGGGCACCTCTAAGAATGGCAAAGCTCATACATAAGGCAACTCAATTCAGTTTGCAGACGAAGGTGTTTTTGACGTTTCTGGCTCTGCTTTTGTTTGTGCTGGGCTGTTTTATCGTGTATGTGAATGTGATCGTTGTCCGACCGCTCAAACTGAAAACAGAGCAGGATACGCTCGTTACAGCTACGAAGGTAAGAGAGCAAGTTGATCTCTACGTAGAACAACAGAACCAGATGTCACAGCGAATATTATCCAGCAAAAATATATTTGCAGCCATGGACAAGAGCTCCTCAGCGCATAGTAATTATGAAAGGCTGAAACAGATTCGGATCATCAAAGACATTATGTTTCAGGCCATCGGGCCGAGTATGAATATTAAGGACATGTCCATCTACGACAATCACGGGGTTCTCCTGACATCATATTTGGGTTCGGGCAATCCTCCCGCAATCCTGAACACCATGATGGAGAGTAGTCAGGTCGGACGAGATTGGACGGAAAGTGGTTTTGTTCTGCTGCGTCAAGGCGATACGATCTCCTTTGTGCGCACGATCAATGATCAGAACGGCAAGGTGTACGGTTATCTTAGCATCCAGATGGAACAGGCCTATATACAGAACCTAACGGAGGGCATTACCGCTGGCGATGTCTATATTCTGAATGAACAAGGGGAGCAGATGACGGGCTCGGAAGAGGGTGCGACATTTACCAATTGGACAAAGCCTGCATCAGACGAGGGACTGGATGTGGACAAAGACGACAATTATATCACGCATTCCACTTCACCCAGTACAGGCTGGATCACGTATATCATAACGCCCAAAAAATCTGTTCTTGGCTCGATCCATTCGGTTCAGACGATGTCCATTCTGCTGATTACAGCACTGATGCTGGTTTCGTTTGTGTATATCTTCTTGTCGACACGTAACCTGCTGCTGCCTATCCGCAAGCTACGCGGTCAGATCTGGCGCATGAACTACAGCAATATGAATCTGAAAGTGGATGAAACGCCGAAGAATAACGATCTCTTATTGCTGAATGAAGCCTTTCAGGATCTGATGGAGAGGCTGCAGCAATCCATTGACCGGGAAAAATCGGCGCTTCATGAAGAAGTAAAGGCGCGTAATTCGGCGCTGCAAGCCCAGATTGCACCTCATTTTATTCATAATGTTCTATACCTGATCAGTATTGCCTCCCAAGAGGGAAAGACCAAAGTTGTATCGGATATGTGCAAACATCTTTCGGACAGTCTGCGTTATATTGTCTCTTCACCATACGCGCATGTGACTTTGGCTGAGGAGCTTCAACATACGAGACATTATCTGTCCCTTGTACAACAAAAGTACGAAGAGGATCTGGAGTGGGACATCTGTGCTGACGAGCTGGCGAACGCTATCCGGTTGCCGCGGTTGGTCATTCAGCCGTTTGTGGAAAACTGCATTGAACATGCCTTTGCCAACACCACGCCGCCTTGGCGTATCCAGATTACCGTGAAGCAATATAACGGATTATGGGCTTTGGAGATCAAAGATAATGGAGAGGGCTTTCCACCGGATAAGATCCAGGAGATTTTAGCCAATATTCAGGCATCGGGTTCTGGAATGAACCAGACTTCCGTTGGTGGAACAGCCCTTGGTAACATGGGGATTATCAATAGCGTCAATCGACTCAAACTAATGTATAACAACAGGCTCTTCATTAATATATTTAACAATCATGCGGAAGAGCAACATGGAGCAACAATTCAAATCATCGGCTCACTGACAAAGGATTTTTACTAACTAGGAGGCATAGGCAATGTATAACGTTATGATCGTTGAGGATAGCAAACCGATATTACGTAATATTAAAATGCTCCTGGAAACGCTCAACTTCCCGATTCGTGTAGCGGCTACGGCAACGAATGGAGAGGAAGCCTTGGCAGCGTTAAAGCAGGAACCGATTGATCTGCTGTTGACAGATATTCGAATGCCAAAAATGGATGGCCTGTCCCTGATTGAGCAAGCCAAGCTTGCCAACCCGGATCTGAAGGTCATTCTAATTAGTGGGTACAGCGATTTTGAATACACAAGAAAAGCATTGAACCTGCAAGTGTTTGACTATTTGTTAAAACCTGTCGAGCGAGAGGCGCTTGAAGAAGTCATGGGTCGGGTAATTGACCAACTTGATCAACAGATGTCCAAGGAACTGCTGGATTTGCAGGAAATCATTCATCCTCAATGTGAGACTACGCCGAAACAGGGGGAGGAGTTTCCGCCTTTATTCAGCCAGATGTTGATCATTATGAGCAAACAGCCTTTTACCACAGGGCATGAACGATGGGTACAGGTGGATCTTGAGGGTATAGTGCAGGATTTTTTTACATTCCATGCTTGTCGTGTGTACACCAGTCAAACCCCATATCAATTTGTTGCTTTTGTTAACAAGAGTGCACTTGAGGTGTACTCTTCCGTACATGAATGTCTTGAATCGTTGCGACGGCATTTGGTTGCGCATGACATCGATGCGATCATTGGAGGACAACTTCTATTCGCTGAGTCTGGTAATCTGCCGGAGCTCTATCACCGCATGTCGTCCATTTTGTCTGAGCAGCAACGGTTGAAACAAGGATTAGCGCTGGATACCGGGAATCCGGTGTCGATGGCCAGATCAGAGACAGGCTGTCTGGATCCCGTGCAGGAATCTGCTTTTGTACAGATGATACAGGCTCGGCAGAAAGAACGGTTTGCTCTTAAGTTATCTGAATTGCTGAATCGATGGGCAGAGGAAAATGTACATATGACCGAGGTGGAGCGGTTTATTGGATTGATTGTAGACACGTTTGCTCATCTGTACGAGGAACAGGGGTCGGGCATGAGATTGGGTCTGGAGCTTCGGTCAAGACAATTCGCCCATGCACAGTCCTATTCCGATTTTTGTCGGGAACTGACGGAATGGACGGGACAGTGCTTTGATATGCTGCAATCCCACGTTCGAAAAAGTAAAGCGATCCTGTTCGAACAGATTGACGATTACGTAAAACTAAATAAATACTCTCCATTGTCTATCAACGACATTGCCATGAAGTTTCACGTTAGCCCGTCGTATGTCAGCAGAGTGATCAAAAATGCAACGCAAATTACGTTTGTTCAGTATTATACCCAGCTTCGCATTCAGGAAGCCTGCAGACTGATGGAAAGTCAACCGGACATGAAGTTTAAGGAAGTTTCCGATTTGCTGTCGTTTAGCGATCAGCACTATTTCTCGAAGGTGTTCAAAGAGTATACGGGACTAAGTCCTACCGATTATAAACAACAGATGTCTGGTATAAAGACCCAATCATAGTTAACAAACCCTTTTTATTTATGTTATAATACTAAACAAATACGGCTTGTTACTGAATTCATTCAGGCAATACCTATGTATATTTACGCTCAAAGTCTCTTTGGGTGTGCATATATATGGGTTTTTTTGCGTTTACTTGCCGATTGATTCTACCAAAAATGGATAAAGAGAGGAAGATTCACTTTGGAAAAGAAAAAGAAAAAAAGGTCATTTTATAGGAAAGGAGGAGCCAGTTTACGATTAATGAGTACTAGACTCATTGCAGCTTTCCTTGCGGTGCTTATTATTCCCACTGCACTTATCGGTTATTTCTCGTATCATAGTGCCAAAGATCAAGTGCAACAAAAAATGACAGAGCCCATCAATACCATATTAACGATGACAGGACAGCATATTAACAATCTGATAGGGGAAAAAGCAGCATTATTGAGTTATATAGACAGTATGTATGGCTCCACTCCCAGTCAGGCGAACAACGAAACAGTACAAGTAGGAATCGACCAATTAGCTGATACATATCCTGATCTTCTTGCCATCACTGTGGGCAGCGACCAAGGTGGTGTTATATCATCTCCAGCAATAGAAGATGTAACATATGATCCACGCAGCACAACATGGTACACCAATGGTATGAGTAACAATGGATCACTCTTTTTTTCGAGTATTATGACAGATCCGGTATCCGGGAAGATTTATGTAGAAATTTCAAAGGCTCTTTCAAATCAACAAGGTGTAGCAAGTATTAAACTTGATCTGGAGCGATTAGCAAACGAAATATCTTATGTGGATGTAGGAGGTAATGGGAGCCTCATTGTGGTTGACTCCAATCGAACCATCGCAGCTTGGTCTGGTGCCATTGTAAAGGGTGGGGGAGGAGAGCTCGGCGGAGCACTGATCGAGGGAATTCCAGTCCATCCAAATACGGCTTCAAGTTCCGATGAACCGATGGCATTTTCCCAATTTGTTAGAACGGATCTGGCGTATGATCTGGAGGTTTATAACGGTGTTAATGCTTTGACGGGTTGGAATGTCATTGCTCTGATGGGGCATGAAGACTTTATTGCCGCTGCGAAGCCTATTATGGTATCCAGTCTAACCGTCATTGCTATCTCTGTATTGATTGCCGTTGTAATTATTTTCTTCATTCTGCGATCTTTTATCGTACCTATGCAAAAACTGCGAAAGGCCACCCGTAGCGTAAGCGAAGGGAATCTGTCTGAACGGGTGAATCTGAAAACCGAAAACGAATTTGGTATATTGGCAAATGATTTTGATCAAATGACCAGTTCCCTTCAATCGGTGGTTGCTGAACTTCATCAGACATCATCGTTGTTGAGCCACTCTTCCCAAATGATTCAGGAAAGTACAGAACAAACCACCCAATCGGTTCAACATGTGGCTGAAACCATGCAACAGACTGCGGAATCAGCTATCGTTGGGGCGGAGAATTCGGAACAAACCGCGAATGCCGTAGAAGAGATGGCGAGAGGCATCAGTACAATTGCAGAATCTGCGAGTGCGATTGTGGATTCGGCTGAAGAGACGGAGCGCGCTGTTGCTAATGGTGGGAAAACGATAAATCAGGTCGGAGAACAAATGGAACATATTCTCGGAGCTGTTGAAGAAACTTCGGCATTGATTAATGAGCTGTCCAGTCTGTCTGCCGAAGCCAATCGAATGAATGAAGCGATTGCGGATATCTCTCGGCAAACCAACCTACTATCACTGAATGCCTCTATTGAAGCATCAAGAGCAGGAGAACACGGAAAAGGTTTTGCTGTCGTTGCTGGTGAGGTGCGCACGTTATCGATGCAATCCAAACAGAGTGCGGACGACATTGGCGCTACCATTGGCAAAATGCTCGACTTGATTGCCAAATCCACATCTCTTATGAATGATAAAGTTCGCAATCAAGTCGGTGAAGGAATGCGGATTAGCCAAGAAGCTTCTGCAACCATATCGAACATTGAACAATATACAACGCATATCGTGGATCAAATTCAGGATATTTCCGCTGTCTCCGAACAGTTGTCAGCCAGTACGGAAGAAGTTTCGGCTACAGTTGCCGCGATGAGTCATATCTCTAAAGTGTCGGCTGACAGTGCTCAGACAACTTCAGCAGCAGCCCAACAGCAAATGGCGGCAATGCAGGAGATATCGGCATCATCTGCACAGCTCTCCAAAACAGCTGAGAACATGCAAGAATTGGTTCGCCGGTTTAAGCTCTAGTCCAATTAAAGAAATTAAAGCACAAAAACAAGTCGCTATATTAGCGGCTTTTTTGTATTTTAGTTTTCCTGTATTCCGGAAGAAACGGATTCGCAAATCAGATTATAAAGGTAGGAAAATGCAATAATTCAGTGAATTTGTATATGAAGAGATCTGATAAAATGAATGAAAAGATAGGAGGGGGAACCCATGAAAAAGCCGATGATCGGTGTTCTGCCTTTGTACGACACAGACAAAAAAAGTTACTGGATGCTTCCAGAATATATGAACGCGATAGAAGGAGCAGGTGGGATTCCAATTATGCTGCCTTTGACAACGGATACCGAGATCATAGCAACGCTGGCTGATGAGTTCGATGGGTTCCTGTTCACCGGGGGACATGATCTCAATCCTGAGCTGTATCATGAGCATGCAGAGGTTACCTGTGGAGAGTTGTGTATTGAGCGCGATATGATGGAGTCGATGTTATTACAAAAGGTAATTGAGCTTGATAAGCCTGCCTTTGGCATATGCCGTGGACTACAGCTATTTAACGTTATTTTGGGTGGAACGTTGTATCAAGACATTCCGACTAGTCTTCAACTTCATGTGAACAAGTTCGTTAATCATAAGCAAAGTCCGCCGTATACGAATCTTGTACATAATGTACATATTGAGAAAAATAATATCCTATACGATATTTTGCTAACAGATACGATAAAAGTGAACAGTTATCACCATCAGGGAATCAAAATGTTATCGGATAAGTTAACTGCCGTGGCTGTCGCTGAAGATGGACTCATCGAATCCGTGGTCATGCCGAACCGTTCATTTGTTTTGGCTGTGCAATGGCATCCAGAGTACAGCTATAAAGTAGATGACTATAGTCAAAAGTTATTTGCAGCGTTTGTTAATGCTTCTCAATCCGCACGATATAATATCCATATTGAAGACATCACCGCATAAATTTGGAGTAGAAAAAAAGACCTCCTGTTTATAAAAACAGATTTATAAACAGGAGGTCTTTGTATTGGTGAATGTAGTCGTAATAGTAATCGTGATATTACCATTGTTGTGGAATGATTATTTTAACCCAGACTTCGTGTTGGTATGCTCTTCAGCATTCAGGGAAGCAATCAGCTTCTCACCTTCAACATCCAGGTTTGGCAGAATGCGATCCAGCCATTTTGGAAGTGCCCAAGCTTTGTCTCCGAAAATAGCCATGATGGCAGGGACCAAGCCCATTCGGATAATGAAAGCATCAATCAGAATGCCTACCGCCAAGGTGAAACCAATCTGCTTGATCATGACATCGTCAGTGAATATAAATCCTGCAAATACAGAGACCATAATCACTGCTGCGGCAACAACCACGCGACTTACCTGATTGTACCCATGAACGACGGATTCGGTCCCGCGATGACCATGCACATAGGATTCCCGCATGGAGCTAACCAGGAAGACTTGATAGTCCATCGCGAGGCCATACAGGATACCTGTCACGATGATCGGCATAAAGCTCAGCAGCGGGCCGCCGGTATCGAAACCAAAGAGCGAATGCAGCCAGCCCCATTGGAATACAGCAGTTGTGATCCCGAATGTAGCCAGGATACTAAGCAGGAAACCGATGGTGGCTTTAATTGGAACGATAATCGAACGGAATACGAGTAACAGGATGATCAGCGAGAGCAGGATGATGATGCCTACATAAATAGGGAACACCTCCGCCAGTTTGGCTGACATATCGATGTTAACAGCTGTGAGTCCAGTAACTCCGAGTTTCACATCATAGGTCTGTGCGATGCTGGAATCAGCCGCGCGTAGATCAGTGACCAGTGTTTTAGTGAGATTATCGTTAGGACCCGTTTTTGGAATGAGACTGAAAATAGCTAAATCTTCTGTCATACCAAGCGGTGTGACTTGTGCAACGTTATTCTGACCTTGGAGTTCCATCACCAGACCACCCATGAGTTCCGGTGTAACTTTTGAGGAAGACTGATTAGGCTCTGCGACCAGAATAAGTGGTCCGTTAAACCCTTCCCCGAAGCCTTCGGAGATGGCATCATAGCTTTGTCTTGCTGTTGTATCCAGATTCGCTGAGGAAGCGCCAGGGATACCCATTTCCATTTTGGTAATCGGCGTCGCGGCAAAACCAAGAATGACGATGATGGCGATAATGGTAGCCCAACGATTTTTGATAACGAATTTCACCCATCTGTCCGCGACTCCGCGGCTAGTGGCTTTAGGATGTTTCGCGCTTTTCTCACGAGCTTTGGCGGAACAGATGCGTTCTCCTACCAATCCGAGTAAAGCAGGCAACAGGGTTAAAGCAACAAATACGTTGATGAGTACGGTGGCAGCTGCGACCAAAGCCATCGTAGACAAGAATGTGAGACCGATGACAAGCATACCGCACAGTGCAATAATGACGGTTAATCCGGCAAAAAATACCGCGCTGCCCGATGTACCAATGGCTCTGGCAGTGGCTTCTTTTGCGCTCAAGCCTTGATCAATGATCATTCGACGCTGGCGATTAACAATGAAGAGAGCATAATCGATTCCAACAGCCAATCCAACCATGAGAGCCAGGACGGAAGTAACACTAGGCATTTCGATGAATTTGGAGATGGAGAACGCACCACCAACTCCAATGGCAACTCCGAGGAGTGCGGTGATCAGAGGCAGACCTGCTGCAACAACGGAGCCAAGGGTGATCAGCAATACAATGACAGCAATCACCAATCCGACAATCTCAGCCGAGCCAACCCCAATCGATACCGTTTTGAGCGTTTCGCCCGGCAAGACCGTAATGTTGGTTCCTTGCTCTACTGCCATAACAGATTGAATAACGGAATCAAATACATCCTGTGTTATGGCAGACTGCTCGATTGTAAATTGGAACTGGAACAGTGCAATACTACCGTCCGAAGAGATCAGCATACCAGGTACAGGAACACCATCGACCATCAAAGGTCCATAGGGAGGAGGCGTGGTTGTTGCGGATTGTCCCGTATCGGTAGCCTGAGCATTCTGAGCCATTTCCGCCGAAGCACCCGAATTACCCGCTTCAGCTGCATAGTCCGCAGGATTAATGACTTTGTCTAATCCGTAAACTTCGTTAACACCTTTCATCATGGCAGCCAAACGTTCAGGCGTATCCAAACGCTCGTTGTCGGGTGCCTTGAAGACAACACTTCCTTGACCGCCGGAGGCGGCTGGCAGTTCTTTTGCCAATTGATCCAGTACCTTCTGTGACTCTGTGCCTTCAATCTTCATTTCAGAACTGATGTGAATACCATTGATGCTGATCATGGAGATGACAATTCCCAGAATTAAAACCCAGCCAATGATGAAGGTTGCAGGTTTGCTAAAAGCGGTTTTCCCCACTCTGTATAATAATGTAGACATGTCTCTAATTTACACTCCTCTATGATGAATGTGGATGGTTGGCATGTTCGAATCCTGCCCGCAAATGATTAAATGTGGTTTCCAAAAATTGATCAAAGGTGATAGCACCGGGCTTGGTATCTTCAGTCATGATTTGTCCGGGCAGCAACACATTGAGTCTTCCATCAATTAATGGCAGTATCGTTCCATATAGTGCGTTAATCAGAAGATAAGTATAGATATCGTCATACTTCCCGTTGGATAAGTCTAATAAGGTATCTTGTGCCTGTGTCTGCATCCGGTGCATGGCTCCAAGATAATGCGGTTCTAACACGGGATAAGTCTGGGATAGTGAGAGCAGCTGATGAAGTCTTCCAATTAGTTCTGTTGTAAGTTGCATCTTGATCAGGTTATACAGTACGTCAAGCAAGGAGACGTTGTCGGGCAGTTCGGTAAGTAACTCTTCGAGTTCCGTTGTATTCTGAACGGATATCGCACCTCTTGCTACGGCTTCCTCTTTACATGTGAAGTAGTTTGCAAATGTTCTACGTGAACAACCCACCTGATGCACGATATCTTCGACCGTAAAGCCATCAAGCCCATGTTCAAGGGTAAGTTCAAATGCAGCACCAGCAAGTGCTTTTTCAGTGGCTTCTTTCTTCAAATGTCGCAAGTTTCGTTTAATCATTATTCTCCGCTTATGCGTTCACCTCCAACACCAATGACTATGGTTTAATTCTCTTTAAGAAGAGCACACTTACTGAACATGCACTTTGTGAGGTTTATCATAACAAACAAGTTGCTCATTGTGCAAATTTACTCATTGTGCAATTATTTTATATGGCGGCTATACTACGAATCAATGCTTCAACTCCTGAGGAATGAATGTTAAAATCAATAGAAAAACTTGGGGCGATAACGAGATATGAGTAGTCGTAAACAAAGTTTATTGGAAACAGCACTTGCACTATTTTTAGAGCATAGCTATGCAAATACAACAATCCAGATGATCCTGGATCAATCGGGTGTATCCAAAGGCACATTCTACAAATTTTTCAGTTCCAAAGAAGACTGTTTATATTCGATTATTGATCAGCGTATGCAAGAGGATGTTTTCATTCGCAAAGAGCTTGAACAAAATCACTATACATCGGATTATGACCTGCTCGTAGATCAGATTGCGATTCCTATGTCTGTACCTAATAAAGAGCGAGTATGGGAATTATATTGGACGGGTTTTTATTCCGGGGAGATCAACTCAGCCAAACTGGCCACAGTTCACCTGAAATGGCTGTCCGCACGCTTGATTCAGGTGTACGGGAACGACATTAGCTTATATGCCAACGAAGGGGCAATATTGTGTTACGGCATGTTACATCAGATTGCCAACACATCAAGAAGTCTAAATACGCAAAAACCGGTATGGAGCGAAGTGGTTCCAAAAGTACTAACGTACATTGAAGTGATCCTAAGAACAATGCACCAGAGAAATGAACATATTTTCGACTTTCAGTCTCTCTATTTCCTGAATGCCGATGAGCGTAACCATGATATGGGTCTGGACATCGATAATGTATTGATCGAATTTGATGAGTTCAACAACCGTGTTCAAAAATCCAAGGAATCTGCATCATTAAAGCAACTTTCGAAGGGGCTTTTAGCGCTACTACAGGATCAAGAGGATTTAAATATTCCTGTAATCGAAGTGGTGCTTCAGGCGTTTCACAAAGAGTACAAATCCAGTGCATTTCAATCTGAAGCCAATAGAATGACCGAAGCCTGTTGGTGGTACTTGGAACTGGTGAAGCAACGGAATTAATATGGGGGTTGGCTCAAAGCCAACCTCTTTTTTTGCTTTTTTATGCCCCTATTTTTTATTAATATACTATTAGTATAATAATAAAATGTTGTTATAACAGTTGTTTCATGTTGTTTAAACTATGATATTTGAAATTAAATATACGAGTAGTATATAATCGAAATGAACATATATTTCCATAGATTTGAATAACTTCACTTCGAAAGGAAGATTTATATGAATAACTCGAATAACCAGACATCAGAAAAAGTAGAATTTAATTTGTTTAGCGAAGAAAATAGTAAGGATCCATTTGCCATGTTTGCACAGATGCGTTCCAAAGGCTCCGTTGTTCCTATTCCTAATCCGATGGGTGGAGCAGGGCAAACCTGGATTGTAACTCGGATGGACGTTGCTATGGAAGTGTTGAAAGATCACTCTCGATTTACGGTAGATATGAACTCTATTGATAGTGGCAATGATATTCGAAAGAATCTATCAGGCGAGCTTGGTTCATCGGAACCCCAGACTTTTTTTACCGGAAAATCGATGCTCTTTGTTGATGAACCGGATCACCGTAGACTGCGTAGCCTGGTTTCCAAAGCGTTCACTCCAAGATATATGGAAAGCCTGCGTCCACGCGTTCAGGAAATTGCGGATGAGTTGATTGACCAATTTGAAGGCAAAGGAGAGATGGATCTTGTAAAAGACTATGCCTATCCTTTCCCAATCAACGTTATTTCCGAGATGTTGGGTATACCTCAGGAAGACCGACCTCAGATCCATGTATGGTCTGAAGCCATTGCCAAAGGTCTTGGTTTTGGTAAACAGGACCCTGCCGTAGCGCAGCACTTGCGATCATTCGCAGAGTACACCTCACAGCTTGTGGCGAACAAACGATTAGAACCTTCAGATGACCTCATCAGTCAATTGATTGCGATTGAGGAGGAGGGTGATCGACTGAATGAAGATGAATTAATATCCATGATCACGTTATTGATATTTGCTGGACATGAGACAACTTCCAATCTGATTGCAACCGGCTCTTATCTTCTTCTGACCCATCCCGAACAACTGGAACAACTGAAACAAGATCTGAATCTGGTTCCTTCTGCGGTGGAGGAGTTGCTACGATATAACGGACCCGCCACTTCTTCAGGTCCTCGTTATGCAACACAGGACACGGAGTTGGATGGACAATTGATTCAAAAGGGAGATGTTGTGATTCCCCTTCTGAAATCAGCGAATCGGGACGAGCATCAGTTCACTGACCCCGAAGATTTGGATATCGAACGCAAAATAAAACGGCATTTGGCCTTTGGACACGGCATCCATATGTGTCTTGGCGCTCCCCTTGCTCGTGTAGAAGGGGACGTGGCGTTTACCACGCTTTTACGTCGGCTACCGGATATTCAACTCAGTATTCCTCAGGAAGAGATTCAGTGGCATTCTGCTTTGTCATCACAGGGATTGGCAGCATTGCCTGTGAAATTTTAATAGATAAACTTAGTACGACCCATTGGAGTATGACGAATTTTCGTCATACTCTTTATTTGTATAGATGATAGAATGGAATGAACAAGAAACATGTTACTGGATTGAACACTGCTTAATGTAAAAGATAAAGTGGGATACATAATTTTTGTGGTGGAGGTAAACCTTATGAATAAAGATGAACAATTCATGCATAAAGCCATTGAGATTGCTCTGCAAGCTCGCAAAGAAGGAAACGAACCATTCGGCCCATAATCAATTAGCTGAAATTGCTGGTGGCAACATCATGATCTCGTGTGAAGAAGTATTTGACAAAAGTCCTCAAAAGCCTGAAGTAACAAGGGAATTACTTAACACAGAAGGGTTAAAAGTATTCGAAGGATATCAATTTCAATCCTAGTCGTTATCCGGACAAAAAATTATTTTTTGATAATTGCTTGATTTTTTTTTCAACGTCTGATAGTGTAAGACCTGTGATTTTGGGAAGTTAATTTATCAATATGAATTAGAGCTTTCCAGCAGATAATTTTGACCACTTCACCAGGAAGTTAAGGCCATACGGACAGCCGGGTCAAACGCCGATTGGCAACTTACGTTGCTTTATTGATTGAGTTCAAAGCTCAAATTTTATAAGTTGGTTACTTTACAACCAGTGCAATTGCACATCAACTTGTGAAACGGTCAATAAGAGTGGTAAAGGCGAATTATTTGCTATATAGACTCTGATCCAATATTGATATACATGAAGGAGCTTTCCGCCAAAGGAGTTCTTGTGAACTTTTTTGGTCATGGAGACTTCACGTCTTTTTTATGATGTATATCGATAAGCAAGTGTGATGATGCGCGATTGCGAGCATTTTTCACCTTGCTTTTTTTGTTGTCTTGTTGTCATCGTATTAAACCAATTAAAAAAAATACATATTGGGATAGGAGAATGTAAAATGGGAAAAGCACTAATCATCGGCGCCGGCGGCGTTGCTTCCGTGGCAGTACACAAATGCGTTCAAAACAGCGAAGTTTTTGAGGAAATCTGCATCGCGAGTCGTACAAAATCAAAATGTGATGAACTCAAAGCCAAGCTGGACGGCGGAAAAACAAAAATTACAACAGCACAAGTTGATGCTGACAATGTTGACGAACTGATCGCTCTGATCAACGAAGTTAAACCGGATATCGTTATGAATCTTGCATTGCCGTATCAAGATCTGACAATCATGGATGCTTGTCTTGCAACTAAAACAAATTACATGGACACAGCGAACTATGAGCCACATGATACAGCGAAGTTTGAATACAGCTGGCAATGGGATTACAAAGAGCGTTTTGAACAAGCGGGCATCACTGCATTGCTCGGTAGTGGATTTGACCCAGGTGTGACTGGCGTATTCTCCGCTTATGCCCTGAAGCACTACTTTGACGAAATTGAGTACATCGACATTTTGGACTGCAATGGCGGCGACCACGGCTATCCGTTCGCAACCAACTTCAACCCTGAGATCAACATTCGCGAAGTATCTGCGAACGGAAGATACTGGGAGAATGGTGAATGGATCGAAACAAAACCGATGGAAATCAAACGTGTCTACGACTTCAAAGAAGTTGGCGAGAAAGACATGTACCTGCTGTACCATGAGGAATTGGAATCTTTGGCAAAAAACATGCCAGGTTTGAAACGTATCCGTTTCTTCATGACATTTGGTCAAAGCTACCTGACTCACTTGAAAGCTCTTGAAAATGTAGGCATGACTTCAATCGAGCCTATTGAATATGAAGGTAAACAAATTATTCCACTGCAATTCCTGAAAGCAGTACTGCCTGATCCAGCATCCCTTGGACCACGTACTGTAGGTAAAACAAACATCGGTTGTATTTTCAAAGGTAAAAAAGATGGTCAAGACAAAACATATTATGTTTACAATATCTGTGATCACCAAGAGTGTTACAAAGAAGTGGGTTCCCAAGCGATCTCGTACACAACAGGCGTTCCAGCTATGATCGGCGCAGCAATGGTTATGACAGGCAAATGGAACAAACCAGGCGTATACAATGTAGAAGAGTTCAACCCGGATCCATTCATGGAAGAGTTGAACAAATGGGGCCTCCCATGGGTAGAAGACTTCAACCCGGTACTCGTTGATGAGCTGCCAGAAGAAGTTAAAGAATCGGAGCTTGTTCGCTAAAATGCGGTTCGAGCAATTACCGACACCATGTTTTGTTGTTGACGAGGCGCTTATCGAGAAAAACCTGAAAATCCTGAACGGTGTTATGCAGCGTACAGGTGCCAAAATCGTGCTGGCTCAAAAAGCATTCTCCATGACTGCGATGTATCCGCTGATTGGAGAATACCTGAGCGGTGCAACGGCGAGCGGTTTGTATGAAGCGCGTCTGGGCCATGAGGAAATGGGCAAAGAGAATCATGTCTTTGCTCCGGCATACCGCGCAGAAGAGATCGACGAGATTATCTCCATCTGCGATCATATTATTTTCAATTCATTTTCACAGCTTGCAAAATTCAAGGATAAGGCGCTTCAGGCTGGCCGTAAGGTCGGCTTGCGCGTCAACCCTGAATGCTCTACCCAAGAAGGACATGAGATCTACGATCCGTGTTCTCCGGGTTCGCGTTTTGGCGCGAAACTGGAGGATTTCGATGCAGAGATGTTGGAAGGTGTCTCCGGACTGCACTTCCACACACTGTGTCAGCAAAACTCCGACGATCTGGAGACTACGCTGAATGCAGTTGTCGAGAAGTTCGGAAAATGGTTGCCGCAAATGGAATGGATCAACTTCGGTGGTGGACACCATATCACACGTGAAGATTATGATATTCCAAGACTGGAAGCATGCATCAAGCGTATGCAGAACGACTATGGTCTGGAAGTATATCTGGAGCCGGGAGAAGCTGTTGCGCTGAATGCGGGTTATCTGGTGACTTCTGTGCTGGACTTCCATAAGAACGGTATGGACATTGCCATTCTGGATACTTCAGCTACATGCCATATGCCGGATGTGCTGGAAATGCCATATCGCCCGCCGCTGATCGGTTCGGGAGAAGTGGGCGAGAAGGCTCATCTGTATCGCCTAGGTGGACAAACCTGTCTATCCGGTGACGTGATTGGGGATTATTCATTCGATCAGCCTTTGCAAGAAGGCGACCGTCTGGTATTCGAGGACATGGCGATTTACTCCATGGTGAAAACCAATACGTTTAATGGCATGCCGCTTCCAGCGATTGCAGTCAAAAGAAAAGACGGCGATTGCGAAGTTGTTCGCGAATTCGGATATCAGGATTTCAAAATGAGGCTGGCATAATTACTTCATTATATAGTAAGTATTAATATAGAATTGAAAATAAATACAAAAAAGGGAACCTGGAGACAGGTTCCCTTTTTAACGTTAACTGAAGTTTAACGATTAGATTTAATGATGTTTATTAGCTGAGTTAGATGATGTCTAACCGTATTCCTGTGATTCGGTTTCGAGTTCAGTTTCGAATTCAGTTTCGACTTTTCAGTTTTCGGGTTAATTTTGTGGTTTCGAGGCTGCTCGTGCAGCGTACGGAAAAATTGGTTCTCTTAGTTCAAAATCATACGTCAACCCATCCACAATGCCGACTACACTTTCACTGTCGTACAACTCCAGCAAAAATCCAGCCATTTGTTCCGCCGTATGGAATTTGGGAACTCTGCCTTCATATTCAAACTCGTCTACATTAAAGGAATGTTTCGCAAATTCTGTCTCGGTTGCAGCCGGTGCGAGAACTTTGGCTTGCATCGCTGCGTTCTTACCTTTTAACTCTTGCGCAAGTCCTTCCGTAAAGGCACTTACATAGAACTTGGTTGCGCAGTAGGTTACTGCATCGGCTACAATCGTATATCCACCACCAGAGGAGATATTAATGATCTGTGTGCCATCAACATCTGCATAATCACGTACATACAGGGTAGAAAGAATCGTAAGAGCTTCTATATTTAGATGAAGCATTTGTTCAATCTTGGGCAGATGTTGTTCGCCCACGGAAGCAAAATTTCCGAATCCGGCGTTGTTAATCCACGTCTCAATGGAGTAAGCCTGAAGACTCTCATAGAATTCATGCACATTAGCGGCAATGGACAAATCCACTGTACGAATGACAACATCCAGAGCAGGATTGATTTCAGCTACTTTTGCTTTTAACTTCTCCAATTCATCGGTTCTGCGTGCTGCCAGGATTATATTTTTGCCACGAGCTGCAAAAGCTAAAGCCGCTTCATATCCAATGCCTGAACTGGCACCGGTAATCACTGTATATTTCATGGGAATTCCTCCTGGATCTGATTTCATTTTTTATTGTGATGTGACCACGAGTTGATTATACTGATTAGAGCTTACTCTAAGTCAAGCGGGAAAATGGAGGGGAGGTTAACCATGCATACCATTGGTGAAGTGGCAGAATTACTCCATATCAGTGCACATACGTTGCGTTATTATGAGAAGGAACAGATTGTAACTCCTCTCCGAGATGCCAGTGGAGACAGGCGATACAACGAGTCACACCTGAAGTGGCTGCAATTTGTGATCAAATTAAAAGAGACTCAAATGCCCATTGCTATTATTAAGAAGTATGCGTCCTTGTTTCAGGAAGGGGAGCATACGGCGGCGGATCGTTTGAAGCTGCTGGAGGAGCATAAAGAGTCGATTCAAAAACAGATGCACATACTTAACACAGCAGATGAGATGCTTGAGCATAAAATTTCGTCGTATCGGGCGCTCATCGGACAATGAACTAACACACACAAATGACGATCTATTGCCAAAACAGTGATTTTTATTATAGACTGTTTTTTATCGGTTGTTCATCAAGGGGGAAATGCAATGCATCAAAATAGAAAACAAAAGTCAAACAAGTTAAAGATTCTCTCCAAAGTATTATTGATTATCATTGGGGGATTTATAACGGCATATGGCCTCGAAGCCATATTGATCCCGAATAATGTCTCAGATGGTGGTGTCACAGGTCTGAGTATCGTAGGATCACAGCTGTTCGGATTACCACTGGGGATGCTCATCGGGATTATTAACATTCCATTTGTGTGGCTCGGGTACAAGCAAATCGGAAAAAGCTTTGCGTTATATTCGATTATCGGTATTGCTTCACTGGCAATCAGCACGAGTCTGATGCACCATGTACCAACTATCATTGAAGGTGATACCTTGCTTGTTACGGTTGTCGGCGGGATTATTATCGGTTTTGGTATGGGACTTGCATTACGTAATGGTGGCGCATTGGATGGCATAGATATGCTGGCTGTACTCCTTTCGCGAAAAGTACCTTTTGGAACCAGTGATCTCATTCTGTTCCTCAACATGTTTGTATTTATTGTCGTTTCTACCGTGTTCGGTCTGCAAGGTGCGATCTTGTCAGGACTTGCGTATTTTATTGCTTCTAAAGTAATACATATTGTTGAAGAGGGCTTGAGCGGCTCCAAAACGTTTAAAATTATTACGAATCAACCTGAGATTATGGTTGAAACCATTCGGGACCGCTTAGGCCGTGGAGCAACGTATACTGAGGCTTACGGTGGCTACTCTAATGAACAATTCAAGGAAATCACTTGTGTCATTAACAGGATGGAAGAGAGTAAAATTAAAGATATCATTCACGAAATTGACCCAACTGCTTTTGTAGTCGTATACGATGTAGCTGAAGTAAGAGGCGGAAATTTCAAAAAGAAAGATATTCACTAACATACAAAAACGCGCTGACAGGAGGAATACTCTTGCCAGCGCGTTTTTGTTTAACTTGTTAAATAGTAATACTTTGTACTTCATGCATAAGCCCAGCTCACTTATGGAAAACTTCTGTAGTGCGAGTTAAATTGCATGACTTCAAGTATGTATGGGAGGTTAGCATAGTGACAAAGCAGGACCCGCAAGAGCTGTTGAAGCAAAAACACGAGCTGGATGAGCAAAAGAGACAGTTTACTAATTTTTCCCGAAATATTTCAGGCCATGGCGAGGTTGAAGCTGGTCAAGAGTTCAGTGTTGACCGGGTACCAGATGATCAAAACCGTATGAAATCGGTTGAGAACAGACGCGGCGAAGTCTAAAACGTTACAACATAAGCCGATCCTTTCATGGATCGGTTTATTCGTGTGGAGCAGTGTGATGCACAAAGAATATGTATTGTAATTGCACATAGGAGAGTATATAGGTGGTGGTCAATCGTTGTAAAAGGTCGTATATTATTAATATGTCGATTGTGGGATTGAATATGGACCACATCGCAATATGATAAACGATTTTACATAGAAGGACGGGAAAAAATGGATTTTAAACCGCTTGCTTCATTTATTGACCGCATGACATCCTGGCGTATACCGTGGGCAGAGGTGCTGGTTATGCATCGAAATGATACCGTTTTCCATTATCGTAATGGATACGCCAATCTGGAAGACAAAACACCTATCGGTGATGGAGCGATCTTCAATCTATACTCCATGACCAAAATCATGACCTGCGTGGCAGGATTGCAACTGGTAGAGAGAGGTGAAATGCTGTTAAGTGATCCACTGTCCGATTATCTGCCAGAGTATGCTGATATGACCGTGAAGAAAACGATGGCGAACGGAGAGATTCGGCTGGAAAAGGCGACAAGAGCCATTACAGTGCGCGATTTGTTCACCATGACCGCCGGGTTCTCCTATGACGTGGGTAGTCCAAGCATACAGGAAGCTGTCAAAAGAACCGACGGAACATTGCCGACACGTGACTTCGCGAGAGCGCTTGCAAAAGAACCGTTGCTGTTCGAACCAGGAACACACTGGAATTACAGCATGTGCCATGATGTGCTGGGAGCCTTGATTGAAGTGGTCAGTGGTAAAAGCTTTGGTACGTATCTCCGGGACGAAATCACCGGACCACTGGGTATGAGTGATACAGCGTTTAATCTGAACGATGAGCAGCAGAAGCGCCTGATTCCGCAGTATGCTTATAATGATGAGCTTGAAAAGGCTGTACGTATGGATGGTAATGGATTCCGTGTGGGTACCGAGCTGGAGAGCGGCGGTGCTGGGTTATTGTCAACCGTTAGTGATTATGCACGTTTTCTGAACGCACTTACTGGGCGTGGTACGAGTCCCGAAGGCGTCCGCATTTTGTCACAAGCTTCAGTGGAACTGATGCGAACGGATCACCTGAACGAGATGACTCGGGGTGATTATTCCTGGGATCATATGTATGGATACGGCTATGGATTGGGTGTTCGCACACATATCTCCAAAGCAGGAAGCGGCTCACTGAGTCCAATTGGCGAATTTGGATGGAGCGGCGCTGCTGGTTGTATGGCTATTATTGATCCGGATTCAGAGCTTACAGTTATGTATGCCCAGCATTTGCTGAATAGCCAGGAGCCATACGTTCAACGACGCTTACGAAATGTCGTGTACTCCTGCCTGTAAATCATATCGTATTCGAAGTTACTTGAAGAGCCGCTGATCAGCGGCTTTTTTATGTTATATGGAAGGAAAACTATTGATTCAGATTGTTATATATTTCTTTATTAGATAGGGTATGTTATCATTCTTAGGAAAATAGTACTAGTAGGAGGATATGCCTATTGAACATGAACCTATATTAATTACATAGTTTGATCAAGATTACACGCTAGCAATTACTTGTTTGAATGTTGAGATTGTGCACGGTTTAAAATTAGAAAAACGCTACTAGATTTTTATTTTTTTTACTCAAAGGAGAGTCAACAATGATAAACCCTAAGCACCAATCAAAATGGGCTTCTCTGGCCCTACTAACTTTAATCGGCTATGTTCTGAGCGCATTGCTTCTGCTTCCACTCAATGCCGCTGCCAAAGGAGAGCACATCTCCGCCAAACAGCTCGAAAGTATGAGCCGGCTTTCATTTACGCTTCGTGATGCCAAACAAACGGCTTACACCGTTTATATTTTCGCTTATGATGAACAGAAGAGCACGCTGACCGAAGAAAATGGTTGGACAAACAATAAAAAAGGCGACAAGAGTTATTCAGGCACGTATCGCGCAGCCTTGCTGAAAAAAGGTGCAGTATACGGAACAGTCCAAGCAGCAAAACTGGATCTGAATACGATTATTTTGCCGCAAACCTGGAACTTCGTTGTGAAAAGCAAAGAGACTAGTACACCAGACATGCTGATGATTACCGATTGGGGAACTTCTAATTTTAATGAGGTGAAAACCTATATTGTTCGTTCCGGGGAATTGCGCCGTGTAACATATGTCGATAATAAGGGTAAAAAAATCGACGATTCCTACTCTGCAAGCAGAGATGATGGAATCCGTACTCTTTCAGGTGCCCGAGTACAGTTCAAAAATTACAACAACCTTCAATTCGTCTATGGAGTTAATACGTTTAAGTTGAATGTAAACAAATCGGAGTTGCGGTTGGAAGATACGCGTAACCTCCGTTCAAAAGCTTGGCCGAACTCGGGTGTTGGCGATCGCGCTTACCTGAAAAGCTTGAAGGAAGCTGCTTTAAAGGGTGCATTACCGGGCCGGACGGACATCAAGATTGGCATGACGCTTCAAAATGCGCAAAAAAAGCTGGGGAAACCAACCTCTCGTTCAAATGAGGAATGGGGAGCGGTCTATTATTATTCTAAATTCGGTGTCGGGTTTGATTCATACATGCACGAGCTTACCAACAAATCACGTATTGCCGTTTTTGATTTGTACAATGAAAAGCAGAATCTTTCACCATGGAATGTGAAAATATGGATGGGGAAACCCTCCTCAGAATACTACAATGAAGTCGTTGATGGTTATGAGATGGTATACCAATTAGGTAATCACGCAATTGTATTCAACTATGAGGAAGAAGAGGACTTGATTGACTTTACGAGTATATATTAAGGTGTAGCATCGTAAAGAAATGAAAGCATAGCTTAATCACATTTACAAAAAAAAAGCCGCTGATTAGCGGCTTTTTTTGTTATCCATGAAAGTGGGACGCGTAGTCTATTTCATTGAAGTGTTATTAGAGCTTTGCACAGAACGCACACGATTGACTAAGTAAATGCCAACCGACACGAACAGTAATGCAGCCAGATTTTTCAGTTCAAGAATCGTTTCCCCCAGGAATAACGCTGATAATAAAGCTCCAAACACAGGGATTAGGAAGTTATAGACAGACACTCTTCCGACCTTGTTGTACTTGAGAAGCATATTCCACAAACAAAATGCGACGGATGACAGCAAGGCCAGGTAGATCAAGTTACTGGTGGATTCCAAGGTGAAATGAGTAACCCGACCGCCGAGTGATAGACCTAACAGCGTAAGTACCAGTCCCCCAACAAACAGGCTGACCCCTGTTATGATCAGAACATCAATCGTAGCGGTGAGACGTTTTGCGTAAAGGGCCGTAACGGAAAAAACAAGTGCTGCTATAATAACAAACCCTTCGCCTGTGAATGAAAAGGAAAAAGCAAGCAGATCCGTATGGAAGTTTACGATGATTACACCAATGAATCCGAGCAAGCAGCCAACGATTTTATTTCTGCTTAATTTGTCGTTTTTATAGATGAAATGGGCCAGAACAACACTGAAAAAGGTTGTCGTTGCGTTCATAATGGAGCCTTTGACACCCGTCGTATTGGCTACGCCAACGTAGAAAAACATATATTGCAAACCGGTTTGCAATATACCTAACATGATAAGGCTTGTCCACTGCGGCCTGGACAATTGGAGCTTCTCTTTTCTAACGATACGAGACAGGAGCAAGAGCAGCAAGCCCGCCAATGTAAATCGGTATCCGGCAAATACATACTTGGAAGCAATATCTTCCGGCAGAATGTTAAACGCGATATAACCAAGTTTGATGGATGGGTACGCGCTTCCCCATAACAAGCAACATAGGCTTGCCACGAGCATAACAAAAATGGGATCACTAAATTTACTCGGTTTCTCAAGGGTATTTCTCTCTATCACTTTCGATCTTCTCCTCACATTTCATGTACATATGTATGTATGAATCTATTAATATCCTCACTGACCATATCACATATCGCTAATCTTTGTAATGATAATTAATAAACCGCTCCTCAGGTGGTAAGAATATCAAGAAGGAACGGTTCATGCGGAGTCTATGTTATAGATTCCTTTCTAATAAAATCCCAACTTGTTCTGCCACAATGTGAGGTTGCCGGGGAAATCCATTCGTGAAATAGGATTCCACGATACCAACGATTGCTGTACCAAAGAACGTAAGAATAACTTCTTTCGTTAGTCCTTTATTTTTGCCCTCCGTTACATTCACCTCATCTTCCAGTTCTTCAATGACAAGAGCCAGGAAGCGATTGCGGAAAAAAGGGGCTCCTTTACTCAGTAACATAGCCGAGAAAAATGAATAGTGAACTTCAAAATAGTCGAACCAAAGTACATTGCTTTCTATAAAATCCAGATCGGATGCTTCCTTGCACAATCTTCGTAGTTCATCGATATGTTCTTCAATTAATTTATCCAGCAAGTCAAATTTGTCCGAATAGTGATGGTATATCGTTCTGCGGCCGACATTTGCATGATCAGAGATATCTTGCATCGTAATGGTATCAAAAGGTTTCTCATTCATGAGTTTGATAAAAGCGGATTTGATCGCTTCCTGAGACTTAAGTATTCTTCGATCTGTGATAGAAACGATAGTAATCACCATTCTTTCCAGAGAGTAATTGCACAAATGTTGTTCCGTTGCGCCATAAGGCACAGATCGGGTTCATTTGATCCTTGCAGAGGCAGTGCAATTATTTTATATTATACACAAATGTGCGATATCGCACTTAAGTGTGTAATCATATTTAGGTCAACATAGGAGCAGGACGGATTAATCAATAAGATCACATTGGAGGAAATGAAATGGCTAAACATGAAGAAGTTAAAGGTGGAGTGATATTCCCGGTAGGAGAAAAAAACGAAGCATTTTCCCAATATTTCATAGGGCAAAGTTATCTCCAATCCTTGGTTGCTGATCCCAAAGTGAATGTGGGTGTTGGGAATGTTACGTTTGAACCGGGATGCAGAAATAACTGGCATATCCATCGCGGTGGATTTCAGCTGTTGTTAGTGACTGGTGGGGAAGGTTGGTATCAGGAAGAAGGAAAACCTGCTCAATTCCTCAAAGTCGGCGATGTTATTGTGACTCATGATGGTGTGAAACACTGGCATGGGGCCGCCAAAGATAGTTGGTTTGAACACATTGCGATCACTGCAGGTACACCGGAATGGTTGGAACCTGTTACAGATGAAGTTTACGGGAAGTTGTAATATAAACGCTATGAATTGATTTATTCGAAAATGTTACTGTCTAATTTGTTAAATTAAAGGCTAATTAAGTTCAGGAGATTGCTGATTTATGTTGATCTGGGTGCCATCACTCTGAGTTTTAATCGAGTGATGGCTTCTTTACGTCTATGAAGTATCGATCTCCCTGGCAGGAAGAAACCATGATATAGATGAATTCCAGTGCACTTTATGTATACTTGGAGAAATTTCCAGAATGAAAACGCTTGTCAAATTGAAAATAATATGATAATTTAATGTCTGTAACCGGTTACACATAGAGGAGAGCAACTTATGACAACAATTAAAGACGTAGCTCAACTGGCTGGCGTATCTGTAGCCACCGTATCCAGGGTCATTAATGATAGAGGTTATGTTCATGCGGACACACGCAAAAAAGTGGAAGATGCTGTGAAGGCGCTTAACTTTTCGCCGAATGAAGTGGCCCGCTCATTATATAAGCGTAAATCCAAACTGATTGGCCTATTATTACCGGATATTACGAACCCGTACTTCCCGCAGTTGGCCCGCGGCGTAGAGGACCGGATGCAGGAGCAGGATTATAGACTGATATTTGGAAATAGTGATGAGGATGAACGGAAGGAGCAGGATTACATCCAGACGTTTATCCAGAACAATGTGGTCGGTGTGATCTCTTCAACGAACTATCCTCATTCTTCAATATATGAAAACCTGAAGATTCCCGTTGTGTTTCTGGACAGAACTTCACTGGATCGTCCATCCGTGTATGCGGATGGCAGGGAAGGTGGAAGACTAGCTGCAAGGGAGATTATCAAACGCGGCAGTCGCCGGATCACAGTTATGCAGGGACCGTCACAGATCAGACCCGCTCAAGATCGTTTTGAAGGGGCGATTGAAATCATCCGTGATGCTGGGTTAGACTACCGGGTGATCCAGACGACCTCATTTTCAATTAACGAGGCAGGTGTATGGGCTGAAGAATTATTCAGGAAATATGCGGACACAGACGGGGTCATTGCCAGCAATGACATCGCAGCCATGGCAGTACTGCATGAGGCATCACGAATCGGAAGAAAGGTTCCTGATGACGTACAAGTGATTGGTTTCGATGATATTCCGATGAGCAGCCTGTTATCGCCGGCATTGTCCACCATCCGT
Organism: Paenibacillus xylanexedens; assembly: GCF_001908275.1. Classification (NCBI taxonomy): domain Bacteria; kingdom Bacillati; phylum Bacillota; class Bacilli; order Caryophanales; family Paenibacillaceae; genus Paenibacillus; species Paenibacillus xylanexedens. The sequence continues at coordinate 4,153,692 of NZ_CP018620.1, forward strand.
CAGCCAGCATATGAGATGGGAAGAGAAGCGGCGGGATTACTTATCCAGCTTGTGGAACAAGCTGCAATAGAGAATAAAAACATACAGTTGCCCGTAAGTTTCATCGAACGGGGCACTACGAGAAAGGTGAGATCAGATGGCTAAAATATGTGTAATTGGAAGCAGTTCAATGGATCTGGTTGTTACTTCGTCAAGACGGCCGGGGGCGGGTGAAACCGTTCTTGGCGATAGCTTCAAAACGGTTCCTGGTGGCAAAGGAGCCAATCAGGCTGTTGCCGCTGCACGACTGGGTGCCGAGGTTGCGATGATCGGCCGGGTAGGCGACGATGCTTTTGGCAAAGATATTTTAGAGAACTTTAGAGCAAATGCTGTAAATACGCAAAATGTGAAACCGGTTACACATTTAGAAAGTGGAACGGCTCATATCATTCTGGCAGAAGGTGATAATAGTATCGTAGTGGTTGAAGCGGCGAATCGGGAAGTTACTCCTGCATATGTCGATGAAGCAGCTGAAGTGATCCGCGATGCAGATATCGTATTAATTCAGCAGGAAATTCCGGAGGAAACGGTTGTGCATGTGAGTGCATTGTGTGCAGAACTCGGAACACCGCTGCTGCTTAATCCCGCTCCGGCGAGAACATTGCCGCAAGAAGTGATCGACAATGCCGCATATATCACGCCAAACGAGCATGAAGCCGAGATTTTGTTTCAGGGCATGAGTCCTGCACAGGCATTACGTCAGTATCCTAACAAGTTGTTCATTACGGAGGGCAGTAAAGGTGTACGGTACTTTGATGGCACTGAGGAAATTCTAGTCCCAACTTATAAAGTTGAGGCTGTTGATACTACGGGGGCAGGGGATACGTTCAACGCCGCATTTGCAGTTGCTTTGGCTGAAGGAAAAGCGTTACAAGAGAGTATACGCTTCGCCAATCGGGCTGCATCGTTGTCCGTCACCAAGTTCGGAGCGCAGGGCGGCATGCCGACGCGTGATGAAGTAGAGGAGAGCTTGTAATGAAAAGAAATGGCATGTTGAATAGTCACATTTCCAAGATTTTGTCGGATCTGGGCCATACGGACATGATTGCGATTGCGGATGCAGGTCTGCCGGTACCGGACGGGGTACTCAAAATTGATCTGGCCCTTAAACTGGGAACACCAAGTTTTCGCGAAGTGGTGGAAGCGATCGCAGAAGATATGGTCATTGAGAAAGTCATTGTGGCTGAAGAGATTTGCGAAGGCAATCCCGTAGCTATGCAATTCATCACAGAGAAATTCGGGGTAGAAGCAATTGATGCTTCCGTCAGCCATGAACAATTCAAAGCATTAACTCGGCAGGTGAAAGCGGTCATCCGCACAGGTGAAGCCACACCCTATGCCAATTGCATTTTACAATCGGGAGTCCATTTCGGTTAAAAGGAGGTTGCGTAATGCACATTCAGATGCAAGACATTCATAAAGCGTTTGGAACGAATCAGGTGCTGAGCGGAGTGGATTTTGAACTAAAGGATGGTGAAGTTCATGCCCTGATGGGGGAGAATGGAGCCGGCAAATCCACACTGATGAATATTCTGATTGGTCTTCATCAGCGTGATCAGGGAACCATTACCATAGACGGAGAAGAAAACTATTTTGCAAGTCCGAAGGAAGCCGAGAAACTGGGTCTCACATTCATACATCAGGAGCTGAATGTATGGCCTGAAATGACGGTGCTGGATAATCTCTTTATTGGTAAGGAACTGACATCATCGTTCGGATTGCTCAATACAAGACAAATGAAAGCGCTTGCCAAAGAACAGTTCGCCAAGCTTTCCGTAGACATACCACTGGAACGTCCTGCGGGAGAGTGCTCTGTCGGGCAGCAACAGATGATCGAGATTGCCAAAGCGCTAATGACAGATGCCAAGGTCATCATTATGGATGAGCCAACAGCAGCACTTACGGAGCGTGAGATCCAGAAGCTGTTTGGTGTAATCAGCTCGCTGAAGAAGGAAGGCGTATCCATCGTCTATATTTCTCACCGAATGGAGGAGATATTCACGATATGTGACCGGATTACCATCATGCGTGACGGAAGAACGGTAGACACACAAGCTATTCCGCAGACAAGCTTTGATGAAGTGGTGCGGAAAATGGTAGGTCGTGAACTTACCGAGCGTTATCCTGTCCGGAATCCTTCTTATGGTGAAGTTGTCCTCGAAGTAAGGAATGCAAGCAGCAAAGGTCTATTCGAGAATATTAACTTCACCGTGAGAGCGGGGGAAATACTCGGTTTCTCTGGACTCATGGGTTCTGGACGAACAGAGATCATGAGAACCATCTTTGGTTTGGATACGTTGGATAGCGGTGAAATCTTCATCCGCGGCAAAAAAGCGAACATTCGTAAACCGGCAGATGCAGTGAAACATGGAATCGGGTTTATTACAGAAGACCGCAAGGATGAGGGGCTGGTATTAGACTTCTCTATTCGCGAGAATATGGCGTTGCCAAATCTGTTCAGTTTCTCAAGCAAAGGTTTCATCTCAACTTCAAAAGAACAAGACTTCGTAGATACACTGATCAAACGTCTACAGATCAAAACGCAATCCTCCGAGACGGCGGCAAGGAATCTATCCGGGGGTAACCAGCAGAAGGTGGTTATCGCGAAATGGGTTGGTATCGGACCAAGCGTACTTATCCTGGATGAACCTACCCGCGGAGTGGATGTCGGGGCGAAGCGCGAAATCTATGAATTGATGAATGAACTGACTGACCGCGGCGTTGCAATCATCATGGTATCGTCGGAGCTGCCTGAAGTGCTTGGCATGAGCGACCGGATCGCGGTTGTGCATGAGGGACACATCAGTGGCGAGGTTGCAAGGGAAGTAGCAACACAAGAACACATTATGACATTGGCCACAGGGGGACAGTGATATGACAACAATGCAGGAAAACAAAACGGCTAAAAGCGGATTCCGTTTCTCAAACGTGATACAAAAATTGGGACCGCTGCTTGGCTTAATCATTCTTATTCTCATCGTATCGGTGTTGAATCCAAGTTTCTTGGAACCGCTCAATATCTTGAATTTATTGCGTCAAGTCTCGATTAATGCGCTGATTGCTTTTGGTATGACGTTTGTTATCCTGACGGGTGGAATTGATCTGTCGGTCGGCTCAATCCTGGCTTTATCCAGTGCTTTTGTAGCAAATATGATGTTGTCTGGTCTCGATCCGATCTTGTCCATCATTATTGGTGTAGCACTCGGTGGTGTCATGGGTATGGTGAACGGACTAATGATTACCAAAGGTAAAATGGCTCCGTTTATCGCTACATTGGCAACCATGACGATATTCAGAGGACTGACATTGGTGTACACCAATGGTAATCCAATTACAGGGCTCGGGGATAACCTGTTGTTCCAACTGTTTGGCCGCGGTTACCTGCTGGGCATTCCGGTACCTGCAATCACGATGCTGATTACCTTCATGATTCTGTGGATTGTTTTGCATAAAACGGCTTTTGGTCGTAAAACGTACGCCATCGGCGGTAATGAGAAAGCTTCCATTATCTCGGGTATCAAAGTTAATCGCGTGAAAATTATGATCTACTCCCTGACAGGTATGCTCGCTGCTCTGGCAGGTGCAATTCTGACATCGCGTTTGAATTCAGCGCAACCAACGGCAGGTACATCCTACGAGCTGGATGCAATCGCAGCAGTTGTATTGGGTGGTACAAGCCTTGCTGGAGGACGCGGACGCATCGTTGGTACACTGATCGGTGTTCTGATTATCGGCGTGTTGAATAATGGATTGAACTTGCTTGAAGTAAACTCATTTTATCAAATGGTTGTAAAAGGTATCGTCATTGCCATTGCCGTCCTGCTGGACCGCAAGAAAACAGCATAAGGAGAGAAGCGAATATGAAAAAGTGGACTGTAACACTCATAAGTATGCTGATGATCATCGTTCTGGCCGGGTGCTCTCTGGAGCCACCGGAATGGGCGAAACCCAACCCAAACAAAAGTAATGGACAGAAGAAAATAGGTCTGTCGATATCTACACTAAACAATCCATTCTTTGTATCACTGAAGGACGGGGTAATGGCTGAAGCCAAAAAACAGGGAATACAGGTCATCGTGGTGGATGCGCAGAACGATTCGGCAAAACAAACCAATGATGTTGATGATCTCATTCAGCAAGGCGTTAGTGCACTGCTAATTAACCCTGCGGACTCTGCAGCGATCTCCACAGCGGTTCAATCCGCTAATAGTGTGGGCATTCCTGTGATCACGCTGGATCGCTCCGCAGATAAAGGCGAAGTGGCGGCACTAGTGGCATCGGATAACGTTAAAGGTGGACGCATGGCAGCTGAATATTTTGTGGAACAACTGGGTGAGGGAGCAAAAGTCATTGAACTTGAGGGTGTACCTGGCGCTTCCGCAACAAGAGAACGGGGTAAAGGTTTCCATGAAGTGGCTGACAAGCAACTTGATGTGGTTTCCAAACAATCTGCTGATTTCGATCGGTCCAAAGGATTAAATGTCATGGAGAATCTGCTTCAGGGTAATCCTGACGTGCAGGCAGTATTTGCCCATAATGATGAGATGGCACTTGGTGCGATTGAAGCGATTCAAAGCTCAGGTAAAGACATTCCGGTCATCGGATTCGACGGCAATGATGATGCAATCAAATCCATTCAGGATGGGAAATTGACGGCAACAGTCGCTCAGCAGCCTATACTGATTGGCCAACTGGCGCTGCAAGCAGCTCTGGATGTGCTCAGTGGCAAGCAGGTGGAGTCATCGATTCCCGCTGAATTAAAGCTGGTAACCAAGGAAAATGTGAATGAGTAAATCATCATAAAACATGTATCTTCGTTTTGGACATGAACATAGAACTAAACCAAGCCGCTAAATTAGCGGCTTTTTTCATTTTGGAAGAAGCGTGCGGGCATCACATCAATCAGATTATTGACTTTTAAAAGCATATTAAAGCTGCCCCAATTGAATTAATGTCCACTTTGTCGTTTTGGACTGCTCCAAAATAGCATTTTTGGATATTTATATCCAGTCCATGCGTTGCTATACTAGCAAGACGTTCCACACAGTCTTCACAATACATAAGGAGGAGCTAATCTCATTGATTCATTCCTGTTTGGAATAGAAAGAAGGTGGCTGACATGAAACAGCTAGTAGAAGAAAATCTTCAAGCTGTAAGACAGCAAATGGCATTGGCCTGCCAGGCTTCAGGTCGCAACATAGAGGACATCAAGTTGTTGCTCGCGACCAAAACGGTACCGCTAGAGAAATTACAATTAGCTATTCAAGCAGGCGAGGTCCTGTTTTGAGAAAACAAAGCTCAAGAACTCCGAGACAAATTCCCACTCATGGAACAAAGCAAACAGGTGGAATGGCATTTTATCGGACATCTGCAAACAAATAAAGTAAAGGACGTAGTTAAATATGTTACTCTCATCCATTCCGTAGATCGTCTGAAACTGGGTCAAGCGTTACATAACCAGCTTCTCAAAGAGAATAAGACCATAGACATTCTTGTGCAAATTAATACGTCCTACGAAGAAAGTAAATTTGGTGCCTCTCCAGAAACAGCCGTTGAGCTTGTAGAACAGTTGTCTCAATTCGAGACATTAAACGTGAAAGGTTTAATGACCATTGGGAAACTGAATGCAACGAACGAAGAAACACGACATTGTTTTCGACTGTTAAACCAGATCCGTACACAGATTAAAGAGAAAAATATTCCACGCGTAGAAATGGATATTTTATCAATGGGTATGTCTGGTGACTTCCAAGTCGCCATTGAAGAAGGAGCTACAATGATACGTGTAGGGACAAGTGTATTTGGTCAACGCTATTTACCGGACGAGTATTACTGGAATGAAAACACACGCATCGATGATTAAGTGAGAGGTAGTGTTAAATATGAAGACAGCATCCGCTTCGTTACGTGGCCGTGATTTGATATCGCCGGTTATAGCCGCTTTAATATCCGTAATTGTTAATTACGGGGGTACATTTATTCTTGTGTTTCAAGCTGCAAAAGTCGCTGGTTTAAGCCCGGAAATGACCGCTTCCTGGATTTGGTCCATCTCGATTGGGGTAGGCGTAACGGGAATTTGGCTCAGTTATCGATATAAGGAACCGATTATTACAGCTTGGTCTACACCGGGTGTGGCGTTTCTCGTTTCAGCATTAGCGGTAACCCCTTATCCAGAAGCTATTGGGGCTTACATGATTTCAGCAGTCGGATTTATTATTTTAGGTTTGTCAGGCATGTTTGAACGTTTCGTTCGACTTATTCCCCCGGGCATCGCTTCCGGATTGTTAGCTGGTATTTTACTACAGTTTGGTATTTCGGCCTTTGGAGGGGCGAAGGTAGATCCTTTGCTTGTGATTGTACTGTTTGCAGGCTATATCGTGCTAAGAAGGTTTACTTCCCGTTACGCCATTGTTGGCATATTGGCAATCGGTTTGATTTATTTGATATGCATGGGGAAAACAGACTTCAGTACGATCCAATTGGCGGTAGCATCGCCTGTATTTGTTGTTCCAGCATTTTCGTTAAATGCTTTACTTGGCGTTGCGCTACCGCTGTTCATTATTACCTTGACAGGGCAGTATATGCCCGGAATGCTTGTTCTGCGTAATGATGGATTCAAGACAAGTGCCAATCCTATTTTGGCCGTAACAGGTTTGGGTTCGCTTCTTGCAGCCCCATTCGGATCACATGCTTTTAATGTGGCAGCTATTACAGCAGCGATTTGTACAGGAAAGGATGCACATGAGGATTCAACCAAACGTTATATTGCAGGTATTGCTTGTGGTGTTTTTTATATTTTTGTCGGCATTTTTGGCGTAACATTGGCTGCTCTGTTTTTGATTCTTCCTGCTACCTTTATTGCAACATTAGCGGGACTGGCCTTACTTGGAACCATCGGTGGCAGTCTTGCCAATGCATTAACGGACCCTAAGGGACGTGAAACTGCATTGATTACGTTTTTGGCGACAGCAGCGAATGTGACTTTGCTTGGTGTCGGGGGTGCATTTTGGGGACTGTTTGCAGGAATGATGGCACATCTACTGATGAATAGTAAATTTCCCAAAAAACAATTTGGAACGAATAAATAACCGTAATATTGAGAGGAAGATGTTCATGAAACATTTGGAGAAGCAAGATAAAGTAATAGGAATGGCTGTCCAGCAAGAGCTTGGAAGGCAGCGGGATACGATAGAACTGATTGCATCAGAGAATTTTGTAAGTCAAGCTGTGATGGAAGCAACAGGTTCGGTATTGACCAATAAATATGCGGAGGGGTATCCGGGTAGAAGATATTATGGCGGATGTGAGCATGTCGATACAGTCGAAGAGATAGCGAATAGCCGCCTTAAAGCACTTTTTGGCGCTGAACATGCGAATGTGCAGCCTCACTCCGGTTCTCAGGCCAACATGGCAGTATATTTTGCCTCGGTTGAGATTGGGGACACAATACTTGGCATGAATCTATCCCAAGGTGGTCATCTAACACACGGAAGTACTGTTAATTTTTCGGGTAGGTTTTACAATTTTGTTCCATATGGTGTCGATGCACAGACGGGCCGCATTGACTTTGACGAAGTACGTAAACTTGCTTATAAGTATCGTCCACGCATGATTGTTGCAGGTGGAAGTGCATACCCGCGGACCATTGAGTTTGAATTGTTTGCCCAGATTGCCGCCGAAGTGGGAGCTCTTTTCTTTGTAGATATGGCGCATATAGCAGGAATTGTTGCGGCAGGTTTGCATCCTAACCCGGTACCACATGCCCATTTTGTTTCAACCACCACACACAAGACCTTACGAGGACCACGAGGGGGAGCCATTTTGTGCCGGGACTCCTGGGCAAAGGCGATCGACAAAGCTGTATTCCCGGGAACCCAGGGTGGGCCATTCATGCACGTTATCGCGGGGAAAGCGGTGGCATTAGGCGAGGCATTGCAATCCGAGTTCACAACATATATTGAAGGTGTACTGAATAACGCCAACGTATTGGCAGAAACTTTAATAAATGAAGGACTCACCCTTGTATCGGGAGGAACAGATAATCATATCGTGTTGGTTGACTTACGAACTATGGGCCTTACAGGCAAAGAAGCCGAAGCTTTACTGGATGAAGTAGGGATTACGGCGAATAAAAATGCAATCCCTCACGATACGGCAAGTCCTTTGGTTACGAGCGGTATTCGTTTTGGAACTCCGGCTATGACTTCAAGAGGACTTGGAGCCAGGGAAATGAAAGAAATTGCTCAGCTGATAGGGCTTGCTTTTAAAAATCCAAAGAACTCAGATGTGAAAAAACAGATATTAGGAAATGTCCGTGAAATCACTTCGCAATTTCCTCTATATGAAGGGCTTAAATAGCTCAACAGCAGACACTAATAGAGCCTGCAATTGTTCCTAATGGATAACAATTGCAGGCTCGTAATGTGCTTGTTTATATTGAAACTTAAGACGCCCTAGTAGGCTATACCTACACGAGACTGTACATACTCATCAGACATTAATTGCTGATAAGCAAACTCCGCAGTATCGATTACAGATATAGAAGTTCCACCGTCAGGCAAATAGTCGCGCTCAACCCGGTACTTACCAAGAGATTCTCCATCAAATAAGTAGGTAGGACACACGATGGTCCATTCTAACTCTGAAGCCTTGAGAGTGTTGTACATCTCCAGATGCTCCTCAGCTGCTCGCGTGGACTTACGTTTGGACTCAGGGGATTGAAAACGAAGCAAGCCAGGATCCGTTCGACTTTCCAATATTCCTGCTGTACCAATGGTAATGATTCTTTTGATACGCTCCTGAGCCATAGCCTCAACAATATGCCCCATGGATTGCGATAATGTAGTCGTTCCATCGGTACTTAAGGAACTAACAACGAGATCTACACCCTGTATGGCGTGATGAATATCCTCTTTGACTAAAGCGTTTCCTTGATGCAGAACGAAATTGTCATCGTTGATTTGTACCTTTTCCGGGCTTCTAACCAGTGCAGTTACATGATGATTGGAACGTAGGGCATTAGAGACGAAATGACTTCCAACCCGTCCGGTGGCTCCTAACACTAAAATTTTCATTACAAAAAACATCCTTTCGAATCCGATTGGAGAGCATATTCTCCATCATAATACAATCTTTGCAAGCCGATGTATGCCTTCCTCAATCTGCTCCTCATCCACTTTCGCAAAACCTAATATCCATCCTTTTCGATGACTCTCCAAGCAATATCTACTAAGCGGATACACGCGTACACCTTGATCAAGGGCAGCATTCGTCAGCGCTTCTTCGTCAAATGACGTTTCAGATTCTAGAAGCATATGTAATCCTGTTTCCACACCACTTAATGTAAATCGTGAGCCTAACCCAGAAGCAACAATGGCTTTGGTCATGACTTCGTGTCTGCGTCGATATATGTTACGAACTCTTCTCATATGGCGCATGAAATGACCACGTTCAATAAAATGAGTTAGCGTTAATTGTTCCATAATCGGCAGATGACGATAGGTTAATTCATGAACTTGAGTAAGGCGATCGATAGCTATTTTGGGGCCGATGATAGCGGATAGTCGAATGCCTGGTGCAACCATTTTGGAAAAACTCATCATATAAAGCGTATTCTGAGGTTGCTGACTAAATATAGTTGGAAGCGGATCTCCACGGTACCTAAATTCGCTATCGTAATCATCCTCAACAATCCAATATCGATGATGAGCTGCCAAGTGCATCAATTGTTGCCTGCGTGGCTCCGACATAATAACACCAACGGCGCATTGATGAGAAGGTGTGACAAATACAAGTTTTGTCTGTGGGTGAATATGATCTACACATAATCCATACTCATCGACTGGAACGGGATCGACTTGCATCCGGCGGTATTTCATCGCCATCCAAGCGGCTGGGAAGCCGGGATCTTCTACGGAAACTGTGTCTCCCTCACTTAAGAGTGCCTGGGCAATTAAATCAATACTATGTTGTGCACCTGAGGTTAACAAGATTTGATCAACATCGATATGAATGCCTCGTTCAAGTGACAAATAACGCTGAATCTGTTCTCTTAACGCTAGTAACCCTCTGGCATCGCCATAAGCCCATATATCCAGATTAGTTTCAGTGGAAGCTTGTAAAAAAGATTGCCTCCAGGCTTTTGTGAAACTTTCATCCAGATAAGGCTCGTGGGGATTAAAATCAATTTCTATTTTGCGATTGTCTCTATTGCCAAACCAACTATGCAGATGACCAATCGATTCGTTTAGTGTAGGCAATTCGGGCGGAATAGGCCCTTGCATCGTGACGTCTTCTGATGAACGAGGTGCATAGGTCCAATCACTAACTCTTGTCCCGGCTCGTCGGGAGGTTACCGTATACCCTCGACTGAATAATTCCTCGTACACAATCTGTATGGTTGACCGTGAAACACCAATTAATTGAGCAAGTTCACGTGAGGGGAGTAGCAATTCGCCTGGTTGCCATTTCCCGGTTGTGATATTATGAATCGCTTGATCCAAAAGTTGCTGCCAGATCGGGCGTTGGTCATTCCGATTAACTTTTAGCATTGCTTCAACTCCATTACTCATACTGAATTATGGATTGCATTTATTTATGTACTTAGCCATGTTATTGGCACTCCATTGATTGATATACCATTATAGCAAAAGTTTAATTTGCAAACAAAACAAAGCTGGACTAAAGGGATTTTTACTGTGTGTCCAACCTATTTGGGTTGGTCCTGCTTGGTTCATACTCGATTCATATTCAAGCCACAGACAGTTCATCTTCTTCGGTTACACTACTGGAGTACGAACACAGAGATTCCTAATCCATAGACTAGACAGGAGAAGATGAGATTGACACGAAAGAAACGAACTTCTATCGCCGCCATAACCTTGGTGTTTGCAATGATGTCCCCAATGTCGGCCATGGCCACACCCGCTACCAGTAAAGGTAGTAGCTCTACGTATGATCTAACTAAAAAGGCAGTAAGTGCAAAGGCCAAGGTACTCACTGAATCATACGCTACGACAAGTGTGCAGTACGCACTGATGGATGAGGGTGAGATTGTGATCTCCGGTCAGGCAGGCAACAATGATCTGAAAAACAACATCCCGCTTTCTTCAGATACCATGTATGGCATTGGTTCAACCAGCAAAATGATGCTCACAACCTCCGTAATGAAGCTCGTTGATCAGGGCAAGATAGATCTCGATGAGCCTGTCGTGAAGTATATTCCGGACTTTAAAATGAAAGACAAGCGTTACCAACAGATTACACCACGCATGTTACTGAATCATTCATCCGGACTTCTCGGAACATCAAGTAACAGTGCAATACTGTTTGGAGATAAGGATACCTATGCACATGATACGTTACTGGAACAATTGGCGACGCAACATCTGAAGGCCGACCCTGGCGCATACTCCGTGTATAGTAATGATGGTTTCACATTAGCTGAGATTCTGGTTGAGCGGGTCAGCGGAATGAGTTTTACCAGTTTCATGCACCGGTACATAACCGAACCCCTGGGTATGGAGCATACCAAAACACCGCAGGATATTGTGGACTTTAGCCAGATGGCAGCAACATATGCCCCTTCGCATGAGGAGCAACTTCCATTAGAGACTACAAATATGATTGCCTCGGGAGGCATCTATTCCACCGCTGAAGATCTGGTTCAGTTCTCGAAAATCTTTACAGGTGAGGTTGAAGGTGTTCTTTCGGAGGAATCCGTAGAGGCCATGAAGCAAGAAGAATATAAGAGAGGCATGTGGCCAGAAGAAGGCGATTCGTCCATTGGTTACGGCCTGGGCTGGGACAGCGTGAACCTGTTTCCTTTTAATGATTACGGCATCCAGGCAGTAAGCAAAGGCGGCAATACAATAACCTATCACTCCTCATTGATTGTGCTACCGGAATATAATATGGCTGCTGCCGTAACTTCTTCGGGTGGTCATAGCTCAACGGATCAATTGCTGGCAACTGAACTTTTGCTGGGCGCACTTGAGGAGAAAAATATCATTCCGGAACGCAAGCCGGAGAAGTCATATGACGCACCTGTGAAAGCCACCATGCCAACAGAACTTTCACAGCACACAGGCATGTACGCTGGTGGGGCCAACATGTTAATGAAGCTGGACGTAAAAGATGATGGGCAATTAACGCTATCTAATCTGTCGTCTACTAACAGTTCTGATCAGACCTATACGTACACCGCTGATGGATCATTTGTTAATGATGCGGCTACGGAAAAGCTGAAGTTCGTTCAGGAAGTCAATGGGAACACATACTTGTGGTCTCGCTCGTATCAGTCTGTGCCTGGGCTTGGGCAAGTTGCTTCCTCGGAATATAAGGCAGAAAAGCTTGAAACCAATGAATTGTCTGCAGAGGTAAAGGCCGCATGGCAAAAACGGGAAGGCAAAGCCTACGTGTTGGTCAATGAAAAATATACATCAACACTGTACAACGCAGCGATGCCGATGATTCCCATTCATACTTTTAATGAGCTACCGGGTTATGTCTACACGAATAAAATCATTGGAGTTAACCAAGCTGTGAACCAATTGCAAATTCCTGGATTAGCGGGCCGTGACACGATGGAGTTTAATTTCTATGAGGAAAATGGCGTGGAATATGTTACAGCTGGAGGCAACGTTTATGCTGCTCAAGACATCATCAAACCGATCTATGCGGGAAAACAATCAAAAACAACGATTCAGGCGAATGGTCATGCCACATGGTATTCGATTCCAGCATCAGCAACAGGTAAAGAAATGACGGTCAAGATGTCTGCAAACAGCGCATTTGCTGTATATAACCAAGCTGGCATAGGCATTAATCATACAGTGGTCAGTGGACAAAACGAAATTGTGTTGCCTGAGAACGGAACTATTGTATTCGCGGGTGAAGCTGGTTCGAAGTTCGAGATTGTATTGACAACCAGAGCAAATTAATAGATTATAAAAAACTGTACAATAAAAAGTCGCGGAAATCGCGGCTTTTTTTGAGTTTTAAATTTTAAATAATACGTTTTAAAGTAAATGTACCTTTTTTCAGATTCACAATGTAATATTGGGTTTCGCGAAGCTTACCTAAAGGGTAAGTATTAAAAGGACTTTTACTGGTTGGAAAAAAATGATGGAGGAAAATGTTGCAAGTGGAAAGGCAAAGCATTGATTGTTAATATACAGTAAATAATAACAATCAAATGGGCAGAAGATCGACAAAAAGCATAACCGTAATACCGATTCCAAAGAAAATAATGATTATTCGGACAATACCGAGACGGGGAGGACACATGAAAACAACGAAGATCTCATTTTTTATACTTTCACTGATGCTGCTCCTGGTGAGCGGTCTATCAGGATGGGTAGGGAACGCTGCTGCAGCGTCCGATTCCGGTAAAACCTATGTTATCGGAACTGATGTCACATTTGCTCCATTCGAATATGAAGATGAGAATGGTGATTTTGTTGGTATCGACATGGATTTGTTGGATGCCATCGCCAAAGATCAAAATTTCAAGTATCAAATCAAATCCCTGGGATTTAACGCAGCTGTACAGGCACTTGAGGCGAATCAAGTCGATGGTGTGATCGCAGGGATGAGTATTACGGATGAAAGAAAAGCAAAATTTGATTTTTCGGATACTTATTTTGAATCAGGTGTCGTTATGGGTGTTAGTGCCAACAATGACACAATTAAGAGTTATGAAGACCTTCGTGGACAGAAGGTAGCCGTGAAAACCGGAACAGAAGGGTTTAGTTTTGCAGAGTCCATCGCTTCAGAGTATGGATTTACGATCGTTCCGTTTGATGAGTCATACCAAATGTATGAAGATGTAAAAACCGGTAATTCCGTAGCCTGTTTTGAAGATTATCCTGTACTGGCCTATGGAGTTAATCAGAACAATGGTTTGAAAATTGTTACCGACAAAGAAGATGGCGCTCCTTATGGTTTTGCAGTAAGCAAGGGGAAAAACCAGGAGCTTCTGGAGATGTTTAATACAGGTCTTGCGAACATCAAAGCTAACGGTGAGTATAAACGCATTACCGAAACATATCTGGGTGAGAACGCTCCGACTGTTGCTAATCAAGGTCGCTGGGAGCTAATTCAGAAATCTCTTCCTGCACTTTTTAAAGGTCTGGGAAACACACTTTTATACACGATTGTATCCCTGTTCTTCGCGTTTATCATCGGTCTGATTTTCGGATTTATGAAGGTGGGACAGAACAAATTCCTTCGTGGTGTTGCCACTGTATTTGTAGATATCTTCCGCGGCATTCCACTGATTGTCCTGGCATTCTTTATTTATTTCGGGATTCCACAGGCGATGGGCTTCACAATGCCATTGTTTTTGGCGGCTATTCTGACACTTAGTCTGAATGCAGGGGCGTACGTAACCGAGATTATCCGAGGCGGGATTCAATCGATTGATCGTGGTCAGATGGAGGCAGCTCGTTCATTGGGACTTCCTTATCGCAAAGCGATGATAAAGATTGTCATTCCGCAGGCAGTGCGGGTTATGATTCCGTCCTTCATTAACCAGATGGTTATCACGTTGAAGGATACGTCAATCTTGTCCGTTATTGGTCTCGTAGAGTTGACACAATCGGGTAAAATCGTTATTGCAAGAACGTTCTCCTCTTTTGACATATGGTTAACGGTTGCGGTTATGTACCTGATTGTCATTATCACATTGACCAAAGTTGCTGATTATCTGGAGGTGAAGGTTCGTCGTGGCTAAAATAAAAGTTGAAGGTTTGAAGAAAAGTTTTGGTACGAATCAGGTTCTCAAAGGAATTGATATGGCGGTCAACGAAGGAGAAGTTGTCTGTGTCATCGGGCCTTCCGGTTCGGGAAAAAGTACCTTCTTGCGCTGCATCAACCAATTAGATGTGATTACGGCAGGCCGGGTTATTGTGGATGATCAGGATTTGAATGACCCTAAAACGAACCTGAACAAAGCTCGCGAAAATATTGGCATGGTATTTCAACATTTTAACTTGTTCCCTCATTTTAGTGTACTTAAAAACATCATGTTTGCGCCCAGAGAACTCGGGATATTAAATGCACAGCAGGCGCGTGATACAGCACTCAAATTACTTGAACGTGTGGGTCTGTCTGATAAAGCAGACAGCTTCCCAACACAACTGTCAGGTGGACAAAAACAACGTGTAGCTATCGCTCGTGCGCTTGCTATGAATCCGGACGTTATGTTATTTGATGAACCAACTTCGGCGCTCGACCCTGAGATGGTAGGAGAAGTGCTTGGGGTTATGAAAGACCTCGCGAGCGAAGGCATGACGATGATGATCGTTACTCATGAGATGGGTTTTGCCCGTGAAGTAGCCGATCGTGTGATCTTCATGGACGGTGGTTATATCGTCGAGCAGGGCACTCCGGAAGAGATATTTGGAAATCCGAAGAATGAACGGACGATCAGCTTTTTGGAAAAGGTACTCTAGCACTGAATCGAGAATGAACACATTGAAAGTCGCTATATTAGCGGCTTTTTTTGTTATATTTATGAGGTGATTTAATAGAAAGACCGAACAAACTAAGCCAAGAAAGTGAGGTCTATACTCCATGGAAAACGTGTCACAAGAAGATCAACTGCAATCCATTAAAGCCTTTCAATCAACGATCCGCAAATCGGAAAATGCCTTAGTGAATATGACTCAGAAAAGGAATAACACGACATTGTTAGAGAAACGTCTCCAAGCTTTATACATCGGCCTAGCACTGTTGGAAAAGGTATGGAATCAGAAATCTCATCCCTACACGGAGGAAGATATCGCAGAAGCTCGTCTTGTCTTGATGGGATTGTTCCCATCTCTTGAGAACATGTATGCCAAGTCCAAAGAAGGTAGCCCGCAAAAGACTCTTCTGGAAAGAAGGATTAGAGCATTTCATCTGGCCGTTCAAGCCATGGATACATACTGATGAAATGAGAGAGAGGCCTGTCTAATGAACGACAGACCTCTCTTTTCTTTTGCAAGCTTAGGAAAACCGATAGAGACGCACACCGTGCGCAGGTAAAGTAGTAACTAAGGAATTCTCTGTTAATTGAGCTGCTTCTCTGCTCCACAATTCGGTACCTTCGGTAATGCCGGACAGTCCGACCTCATTAATGGACAGATCCACAGGTAGAGTTTTCTCACCGATGTTAAACACAGCGATGTAAGAGGAACCATCCGCATGCTGGGCAGTCCACACAATAAGATCGTCTTTGCGTAAGGCTTCTTTGGCTCCATAACTCTCGCGATGCATTCGCAGAACCTCACGATTAGTTAACAGGGACAGTGTCCAGTCGTCGTTATCTCGCAGTTCACCACCAAAAATGAGCGGGGAACGGAAGATGCTCCACAGCGACATCATCGTCAATTGCTCGTCAGGCGTGAACCGAGTCCAGCGATCCGCTCCACCACCGTCAACAGAACGGATACCGATATGACCCAAAGGCAACATATCACAGTCTGGCCAGCAGCCTGCTTGGGGAACGCCCTGCCACGTCCGGCAGCGGTCGAACATATCCAATAACAGCGGCCAGAGGTCCCAGAAATCGTCCGTGACACGCCACATGTTGGCATGATCAGCCAAGAATTCTGAGTATTCCACCGGAGCAGGGCCAGGAGAGAGACTTAGTACCATGGGCCGACCGGAGCGCTCAATCGCTTTGGATATCATTTCGATCTCGGGCTGATGGGTGTCATAGAGCCTTGAAGCAGCAATATCGTCTACCTTCACCAAGTCAACGCCCCATTGTGCATATAGTTCAAAAAGGGAATCGTAGTAGGCTTGTGCGCCTTCTTTGGAGCTATCGACACCATACATATCTGTATTCCACGGACAGATGGAATTCGGATGAGCAATATCACGCGCAGTGGCAGTTGTACCCAGGATCGGAGTAGCCGCATGTGCAGCTTGACGTGGAATACCTCGCATGATGTGAATGCCAAATTGCAGCCCAAGACTATGGATGTAGTCGGCTAACGGCTTAAATCCCTGTCCGCCTGCAGCGGAGGGAAACCGATTCTCGGCAGGCATAAGCCGTGAATATTCATCCATGATTAGTGGAACGAACGGACGATATTGCGAAGAATTAGCCAAAGGCTCGTACCATTGAATGTCGACCGTAATATAGCTCCAGCCGAAGTCTTTAAGATGTTCTGCCATGTACTCGGCGTTGCCACGAATTTCGTCTTCCGTAACGGCTGCGCCGTAACAATCCCAGCTGTTCCAGCCAAGCGGTGGAGTTGATGCTGCAAGCGTATGATTCATGGGGATGCTCCTTTATGGATTAATTATTGCTCTCGCTAAATTTATCATAATAAAGGATTTTATTAATATCTACAGTAATGTTGAGTGTGGAATAGCAAAATATTGCGGTTAGTCGAAGAACAATTTACGGTACACAAGGCTTTCTCCGCCACTACGAAACTCACCTGGCGTAACGCCGGTTATGTTGCGAAAGGCTTTGATAAAATAACTTCCGCTGGAATACCCGACTTGCTCGGCGATGACTTCAATACTAAGCGTAGTTCCGCGCAGAAGTTCCATTGCTTTCTCGGTACGTACACGGGTCAGATAAGCACCAGGCGTCAAGCCCGTACTGGAGGAAAAGCGACGTATAAAGTGATATTTGGAAAGGGAAACATGCTCCGCAAGGTGATCGATACTGATCATCTTCGAGTAGTTGTTTTCTATGTATTCAACGGCTATTTGAATGTTTTCAGACCAATTCTCCCTGTTGCGCAATGTTGTTTTCTGTAACCGAGTCAATTCTGTCATGAACTGATATACGCTGGATGATGCGATCAGAGGATCAGTGATTCTGCCTGCTGCCGCATCAGTCACGATCATCCGCAACAGTCGGATGGGTGTACAATCAGCGGGAAGATAGGGAACTTCTCCCGCTTCACGAAGAAATTTTTGCCAATGGGGCAGAATAAGAGTGGGCCTGAACAGCAGGAACAGAAACTCCCAAGGTTCTTTTGATGCTGAATGGTAGTAATAGCGATGTGGCCCTGGAATTTCTGCCAAAAAAGCTTGTCCTGCGGTAACATGATGAATGCGATTATTCGACTCAAACACACCTTCACCCGAGATTGTATATTGGAATAACAGGAGAGGCCCGTCCGAACGTTCGAGTCCATCCCAATGATAAGAAGGATCTGTTATTGAATCACATCCAGCCGCATACAGTACACACAGTTGGAGCTCCTTGTCTTCCGCAAATCGAAACCCATAGGTTCCTCTAGGGATATTCATGTCAGCTCTCCTTGTTGCCCTGAATTTTGCACATTTATGCATTATACCAATACATTGGTTGCTCCTCGATTTTATCAAAACAAAGCTTGTTTGCCATATGTAATGATTCAATGTTATCGGCGTGACAGCACCAGTTCGGTACTAATCCTTTGTGTATACATTCTTGAATAAACCGAACGCCGACAGCTGTAGCCAATCCCTGCATCTTATGTTCCTCAAGTGTGATGATATCGATCTCCGCATAACCACCACCTACATATGGGGAGGAGCAGACGCTAACAATTTCACTATCTCGAGTAATAAAATGCGCAATACCATTAGCAATAAAGTGCGGTGCAGAGTCCCATACAATTGAATAGTAGGAGTAAAAATCCTTAATGTACTTGGTTGCGATGGATGGATTTAATCCTACGAGTTTAAAGTGTTTACCTAAAGTGAGAGTATCTCCTTGGTATCTCTCGGTAAACTTCATCTTATTGAACGAAAAATATGTGCGTTTGATTTTCTTTGCGTTCGGTAATTCATAGTTATCAAGTAAATCGATCCAATCTTCCGAAAATAGTGCCAGTGCATAAAAATCTATTTTATGATTCTTTTTGTTTATTAAAAATCGAATGACGTCATCATTAAATTTTGGATTGCTCGCCGTCCCCAGTAGACAGTAAAAACCACCACAGCTTGTGATCAGGGCTGAAGTTATGTTGTGCTTGTTGTTTACGTATACAGTTCCTTGTTGTTTTTGCTCAAGTACGGAATACACAAATACAGCTTTATTCTTGATCTCTATGAGAAGAGGAAGTATCAAGTGAACCTCTTGCCATGTTAGAATTTCCAAAACTACACCTTCCTTTGCGTTTATCATGCTTATATAGGGTAGAATTTCTCGTCTTGAGTAAAATGGATAAAGCGATTGATCAATTAAAGATGTAACTAACCACTAATACATAATCAGTTCAGTTTTACTGCGCTCCGCGAATGAAAATATCTACTAGCTTCTGGCCTAGCGAAAAGTTGGAACCATATTTATGCAGGTTATCTTCCCGATTACCCATTAACATCAATGTCGAGAAGGTCTCTGCCAGGAAAAATGGATCGTCCGTTCGTAGTCTGTTTTCATCCATTGCCCGTTGGAAATGGGAGGCTAACACTTCATGAATCTGATGCTCCGCGTTGCGTATATCCTGAATTTGAGCTGGTTCAAGAAAAGGCTCAGCTTCTCTGAGCATGGTTTCAATCTCCGCATGTGGATTTCCCAGTCTGGCCTCTGCCAGACGCACAAGCCCCGACTCCAGATTCTCGGCTTGATCAAGGATATGCGAGGTTAACCGGCTCACATTCTGTAACATCGTTGTAAAGGCAACCTTAAAAAGCTCTGGTTTGCTGGTGAAATGATAATAAATGGTTGGTTTTGATACGCTACATGTTTTGCCAATTTGCTGAAGCGTGACTGTTTCGTAGCCATACTCCATGAATAACTGTGAAGCAGTTTGAATAATGGTTTGCTGAATTGAGATATCGTCGTTGCCATGTTTGGGTCTTCCAGGCAATCGTTTGGGTGATTTTTCTGTCATTGGACTTCCCTCCATGAATATTTTATGACAAATAACGATAGTAAGCAAAATCATCTTGTAATTATACTTACCGGTAAGTATAATTATGTAGAGTTAAAAAAGACATATCATTATCCTCATACTAAGGTGGTTTTAGGGTTGAAGACAGCACAACGTACTAACAAATGGAAAAAAATAATCATGTGGACCCTCTTGTCCATCGTTATCATCGTGGCCGGTGTTTACGTATATCTTAATTCGGTAACGTATAGTCCCTCTGAGCGAGCTGAAACGGCGATGACAAGTGATGCTCAGGTTAATGTCACCAAGATTAAGGACGGTTACCGATTTGAACCCGTGGGTACAGAGGTAACCGAACCGAATATTATTTTTTATCCAGGCGGTCTGGTTGAACCTGAAAGTTATTCTCCACTTGCCAGAAAAATGGCAGAACAGGGTCACCGCGTATATATCGCGAACATGCCAATAAACTTGGCGATTTTCGGTCAAAACAAGGCTGATTCCTTTATCGAGGAACATCCTGACGAAGCGTTTGTTATTGGTGGCCATTCTTTGGGAGGGTCATTTGCATCACGGTATGCTGCGGAGCACAATGAGAAGTTGGAAGGCGTCTTTTTCTTGGCTTCTTATGCAGATGAAGGGGGGAGCGTGAAGAATACGGACTTGTCTATCTTACAGATTACAGGCTCGGATGACGGAGTGCTTAACTGGGAAGACTGGGAGAACTCCAAAGCAAATCTTCCGGAAGACACGACATATGTGAGTATTGAGGGTGGAAATCACGGTCAATTTGGCTCATACGGCATGCAAAAAGGAGATAATCAACCTGCAATTACAGAAGAAAAGCAGTTGGAAGAGGTTGTTGTAGCCCTAGAGAACTGGATGGATACATTAAAATAATGTACTAAATGAATGTATTGAATGGTAATGATCGTGGTACGATTAAAGTCGCTATTTTAGCGGCTTTTTTTGTTATAGAATAAAAATAATGCTTCAATGGAGCAGGGTAACAGCTTTAATTGATTGAATTTCAACTCCATAATAGGCTTACAGAATTGCTTTAATTACCACAAATCGTTAACATTAGAAGCATTGTCATCGAAATAGCACCAAAACGGAAGACAGAAAGAGCAAGAACATCAAAAGGAGAAAAGATTATGTTTTTCAGAAAATTTGCTTACACGTTAGTGATCATCATCGCCGCATTATTGTTCTCAGGTTGTACGTCAGAGTCTTTGCGTGATCTCGGATCACCTCAAGTTTCGGAGGATATGGGATTTGATGAGGTTGCCAATTATATCTCGGAGCATAATGAACTCCCACCAAATTACATTACCAAGAAAGAGGCCAGGGAATTGGGCTGGGAACCAAGTGAAGGTAACCTACGAGAAGTTGCTCCGGGCAAAAGCATTGGCGGCGACGTGTTCGGAAACCGGGAAGGACTACTTCCCAAGAAAAAAGGCCGCATATGGTATGAAGCCGATATAAATTACTCAGGAGGACGGCGCGGAAGCGACCGAATTCTATACTCAAATGACGGTTTAATCTACCAGACGACAGATCATTACAAGTCATTTGAACAGTTAAAATAAACGGAGGAAATGATATGAGCATCATTCAGATTAACGGAAACGACTTTAACAGTAAGGAAGAGCTTCATCAAATTTTGCAGAACCAGCTTGAGTTAGACGAGAGCTATGGAGGCAATTTGGACGCACTGTGGGATGTCTTGACTGGGGCTGTAAGCATGCCGCTTACTGTTCAATGGATTGGTTTTGAGAAAAGCAAAGAGATTCTTGGAGATTACGCTGACCAAGTCATGGAATTGTTGCGGGATGTGGAAGGTGAGATCCAAGGATTTACGTTCGAATTATATTATTGAAAAGTAGCTTTGGCTTTATGAGGCGATGGGCAACCATCGCTTTTTTTGGTCTTTACATTTTTACTGAGACTCATGTCTAGATCATGCTATTTTCATGGCTTAATAATCAAGGTTGGGGTGATTAGACTTCCTTATACTTTAAACATGGAATAGGGTAGGCAGGATTGTAGTCGTTTACTAACGGTTGAACATGTAAGCGTATACTATTTCAAAGTGAATCATCGTAATGTCTGGACTGGTTATTACGACTAACATCATTTAGGGGGCAGAAATATAATGAGAGCCGTATCAAAAGTGCTAGGAGCATGTCTCGTAACAAGTGTTGTGTTAGTTTCCGCCGGTTGCGGAAATGCTGCAGAGAATTCCGAATCAAATACGAGTGACCCCAACAGCCCAATCACATTTACATTCTTCGGCGCAGATGCAAGTCCGAACTGGAACAAAATGCAGGATGCTGTAGGGAAGAAAATTACGGAAGAAACCGGTGTAAGCATTGATGCAGAATTCGATATTTCGAGCGGAGGTGGAAACGACCGCATTTCCCTGATGGCTGCAAGCGGTGATTATCCGGATTTGATTTTCCCCAAAGGGAACTTGACCAGACTCGTTGATGCCGGGGCAATGATTGATCTGACGGATCTGATCGAAGAACACGCCCCCAACTTGAAAAAGATCTACGGTGAGCACTTCAATCGGTTGAAATACAGTAATGACGATCCTTCAATCTATTGGATTCCAACGAATGGTGCGATCGATCAGGTCAGCTTTGATGCGACGAATGGTACTGCCATTCAACATCGTGTAGTCAAGGAACTCGGGTATCCTGAGATCAAAACCTTAAACGATTTCGAAAATGTGCTACGTGAATATTACGAGAAACATCCGACCACAGATGATGGCCAACCCACAATTCCGCTGACGCTTAGTGCAGATGGATGGCGGCGAATGATCACTGTTACTGATCCCGCTGTCATGTCTACTGGAGGACCTGGAGATGGTGAGTATTTCATCAATCCTGACACCTACGAAGCCGTTCTACATTACAAACGTCCTGAGGAGAAGGAATATTTTCGGTGGTTGAACAAGATGTACAATGAAGGTTTGCTGGACAAGGACAGTTTTGTTCAGAAGGATGACCAGTATAAATCCAAAATCGCCAGTGGTCGCGTGTTATCCTTGCTTGATCCAAGCTGGGGATTCAGTGATGCGGAAAATGCGTTGAAAAGCGCAGGGAAAGACGATATGACCTACGGATTCTATCCGGTAACGTTAGATGATAGTTTTCAACGTAAAGATTTCCAGAATATCGGCTTTGATGGTTATGGTATTGGCATAACAGTCGATTGTGAAGATCCTGTCCGTGCCATCAAATTTTTGGATTGGATGTCTTCTGAAGAAGGACAAGTATTGAGAAACTGGGGCGTTGAAGGCGAGCAATATAACGTGGAAGAGGGTGTTCGCACCATCCCGGCCGATGTACAGGAACGTAAAAACAAAGACAATAACACATTCACCAAAGAAACCGGAGTAGGCTTGTATTACATTTTCGGTGCTCACTACGGGGATGGTGTTAAAGATTCAACGGATAACTACTATACAACAAATTATCCTGAACAGATTCAGCAAAGTTATTCCGATGAGGAAAAAGAAGCTTTGAAAGGCTATGGCATCACCACATGGAAGGACTTGTTCCCTTCCGAAAAGGAGTTTCCGGTGAAAGAGTGGGGTGCTGCTTACAATATGCCGATTCCTTCGGATAGCGGGGATTATAACGTTGTGTATCAGAAAACGCAGGATATTATTCAGAAACGGATCGCCGAAGCGATTACATCCTCTCCGAGTGCCTTTGAAGACATATACGACAATATGATTACCGAACTTGATAATGCAGGTGCAGTAGCCATGGAACAGCAGTATACGGAGTGGATTAAAGATCGCGTTCGATTGTGGACGGGTAAAGAGATCAATTAACTTGCGGATATAATCAAAGTAATGCACTGTTTGCAGATCCGAAGTATATCAAGAACTTAAAAAACATCGAGCCATGCAGGATGGCTTGATGTTTTTTAGTTTACATTGAATGAGCTTGTCATTATTTTGGCAAAGCTTCCATTGCATCACGTCTTTGTTTGATATATCTACCGGGGGAGATGCCAACCATTTTGGTAAAACTGCGAATAAAATTGGCATAGTCACTAAAGCCTGATTGAAAGCATGCATCCGTAATACTCATTCCTTCTGACAGGTGGAATTTGGCCCGTTCAATACGACGACCCAAAATGTAGGAACGGATGGTCAATCCAGTATGCTTTTTGAACTGGCGGCTGATATAAGTACTGTTCATGTAGAACACTTCGGCAAGTTTGCGAAGTGTAATATCTTGATTTAGATGTGTTTCAATATAATCCATGGTTTCACGAACCAGTTCAGGCATAATGTCATTGGGAACAAAGGAATTGTTATGAAACCAGACGTTAATCATGACCAACAATTGGGCTACGGCTGCATTTATTTTGATATCAGTGCCATAAGCATCGGAAGCAAGCAATCCTTCCAGTTCGTTTGTACATTGCAGCATCTGTTTCAAGTTATAGTCGTCTAAATGTACGATGTTGCCTGTTCCTTTGGGGCGATGATCAAAACATGACGATAGATTGGTTGATGGTGTGGAAAGTTGAAATAGATATGTTTTTTTGAGGTTGATTGTAATTCGCTCATACTCAGATTCATCCAGAATAAAGGCTCGGTGCATCTCCTCGGGTGACATCACAAGCAGATCACCAGGCTGTACATGGTAACATCGATTTTCTACATAAAAGTGAACGTTGCCACGAAGAAACAGGTAGATCTCGTATGCATTATGGCGATGATAGCTCGTTTCCAGCTTATACGTCGTTACGCTGTGTAGATATAAGAGCTCAGGCTGGATGGGATCATAAAAACACTCAGAGGATCCACTCATGAAGTACCTCCCGTCATTTCACGCAATAAATAGAGCGGTTAACGCAATGAAATTGTACTCAGCTTACCTTAAAATGTAATCATCCTATCATGATACCTTTTGTATTGCAAACGCTTTCTCGTAAAAAGGCATAACTAAAAACGATTATAGGGGGATTCTTTTGATGAATCATCATTCTACACCACAAGCTGGTGAGCAAAAGCAAGACCAAGCTGCCAATCTGAAGAGTATTCCAGGGGAGATTGGAAAGCTTCGTCCCAACGCTAACCCTCTGGTGGCCCACAAATTTGGAGCCGATCCCTATGCTTTGGTATTTAACAATCGAGTCTACTTATATATGACTAGTGATAAGCTGGAATATGATAAGGACGGTCTTCCTCAGAAAAATAGCTACAGTTCAATCAACCGGATTACGGTCATTTCTTCGGATGACTTAATCAACTGGACCGATCATGGGGAGATCAGAGTTGCTGGACCTCAAGGCGCAGCAACATGGGCTTCGCAATCCTGGGCCCCGGCAGCTGCTCATCGAATCTTGGATGGCAAGGACTGTTTCTTTCTTTATTTCGCCAACAATGCCAGTGGAATAGGTGTACTGTCTGCACCCACACCTGTAGGTCCGTGGATAGACCCTATAGGAAAAGCACTTATTACAAGAGAGACTCCGGGAGTGGAGGAAGTAACCTGGCTATTCGATCCGGCTGTCATTGTAGATGATGATCACCAGGCCTACATATATTTCGGTGGTGGTATTCCACAGGGGAAAGCAGAAAGACCGGATACGGCAAGAGTGATGCGATTGGGAGAAGATATGATCAGCGTTGTTGGCAAAGCGAAGGTTATTCAGGCGCCTTATATGTTTGAAGATTCAGGGATACATAAATATAATAATAGTTACTACTTTACGTATTGTTCCAATTTTATTGAGGGTGATCGGCCAGATGACAGCCCACCACCTGGTGAGATTGCATATATGACCAGTGTTCAGCCAATGGGGCCATGGACATATCAGGGTACGCTACTCCAGAATCCAGGACACTTTTTTGATATTGGCGGCAACAATCACCATGCTATATTTCAACTATCGGATCAGTGGTACATTGCCTATCATGCCCAGACATTATGCCAAGCCATGGATATCCCCGAAGGTTACCGTTCAACACATCTGAATCGAGTCGAGCATGATGAGGCCACGGGTAAGATCAAGAAGGTACATGCCGATTATCAGGGCGTAGATCAAATCAAGTGCTTCGATCCCTATGGGTGGGTAAGCGGTACGACGATTGGATGGAGTAGCAGAGTATCAACTGAGCAATATCTTGACTCTGGTGAGATGTTTGCATCAGATTCGAATATGATCTTCGCTAAGCTGCAAAATGACAGCTGGATAGCTATATCCAAGGTCGACTTTGAAAGTGAAGGACCGGCAACCTTCACAGCCACGATTGCGAATCAAGGAACCGAAGGTACGTTGGAACTTCGACTTGATCATACAGACGGACTGTTAATTGGAGAAATCATTGTTCCGCCTGCGACCGAATCCCTTCAATGGATGGAACTAACAACTAATGTTACGGGTGCGAAAGGTGTGCAAGACTTGTATATTAAGCTTAAAAGTTCAACAGACAGCCCAACCATCCTTTTAAGAGAATGGAAGTTTAACAGAAAAAATGAGGTGTAATTGAAGCATGTATCCGAATCCGATTATTTGGGCCGATTACCCGGATCTTGACGTTATTCGTGTAGAGGACACATATTATATGGTCAGTACAACCATGCACATGATGCCGGGATGTGTCATCCTGCGTTCATATGACCTGATCCATTGGGAAGTAGCCACATATGTATACGACACATTGGACGATACGCCTGCACAACGGCTGGTGGATGGTCATCACGTTTATAGTAAAGGCATGTGGGCTGCATCACTCCGTTATCATCAAGGGATGTTCTATGTGATCTTTGTTGCGAATGATACTCGTAAGACATACTTGTATACGTCCCCCACCATCTCGGGAGTTTGGAAGAAGCAGATCGTGGAAGGGTTCTACCATGATTGCTCCTTATTTTTTGACGATGATGAACGAGCATATCTCGTGTACGGTAATACCGAGATCTATCTGACCGAATTAAACTCTGATCTGTCCGGGCCCAAACCTGGTGGAGTGCATCGCTTGATTGTAAAAGACGAGCAGCCTCATCACCTTGGTTATGAAGGAGCACATTTTTACAAGATCAATGGTAAATATATTGTGTTCCTGATTCATATCACGAAAGCTTCCGGACGGAGAACACAGGCTTTTTATATGGCAGACTCTCTGGAAGATGTCTTCACTGGTGGAGAAGTATTCAATGACGATATGGATTATTTCAATTCAGGTGTTGCTCAGGGTGGTATCGTGGATACGCCGGATGGAGACTGGTATGCAATGCTGTTTCAGGATCATGGGGCTGTTGGGCGGGTTCCTGTTTTGGTTCCGCTACACTTTGATCAAGGTAAACCGATCTTTGTAAACAAAGCGCCGAAACAGATTGATATCCCGAGCACGAGACCAGAGCACCGTTATAACCCGTTAGTGGGTAGCGACAGTTTCAATTATGAACCCGAGGAAGATGGAAGTATCCGCCTCCGTGATTTTTGGCAATGGAATCATACACCTAATCATGAGCTCTGGTCCGTTACAGAGAAATCGGGGGTGTATCGTGTTCGAACGGGACAGATCAGTCCAAATCTGACGTTCGCGGTAAATACTCTAACCCAGCGTTCAATGGGGCCCGCTTGCGAAGCAATAGTTACGCTTGACGGCAGTCGTCTGAATGATGGGGATTATGCCGGGTTGTGTTTTCTGATCGGTTCGTACGGTATGATCGCTCTCACGAAGCAGGATAGCAAGTTTTACTTGGTCATGCATGCCAGAGATAGTGAGGATTCAACCATATTTGGCAATCTGATCGACCAGAAGCCAGCCACTGAACATGAACGTATCCCGGTATCAGATCCAGTAGTTAAACTAAAAGCATTCGGAAATTTTGAGAACAATCTGGATGAGTGCTCTTTTGCCTATTTTGATGGGGTTGAATGGAGAGATATAGGGATTGTCCATAAAATGATATATAAACTGGATCATTTTATGGGTTGCCGAACGGGGTTGTTTGTATATTCAACTGAAATAGCTGGAGGAACAGCTGACTTTTCGAATTTCGAATATCGCGTAATTAATCCTGATGAGAAACAATGAAAATACGTAAAAGCCGCCCAACGGCGGCTTTTCGTATTCAATGAGTACAAGTTGTTGTACAATGATATGGATTCAAAGTTGACAGAGAGAAGAGAGTTGTTCAAACCGAACTGGGGGCATGTCGTCATGTATAAGAGATGTCTGGACATAACAAGATGGACCTTCATTCTGTTCCTGGCTGTGTCCATACCATCAGGTCACACCGAAGGTAATACCAAACAACATCATCCGCAGCAAGATGGGCAACAGATTCAACTTCCCGCTACGTTTGAGAGGTATTCTCCTCCCATCGTGGTCTCTTTTGTCAGGGAAACTGGAGATGACCTTGAGCGCATGATTAGTCAGTTACCTGGTGAGACGATGCTGGATAATCGCTGGACTCGTGTGTATGAGAAAGAGCTAGGTATTCAAATTCACTATGACTGGATTGCTAATGGAGATGTATACAATCAGAAGCTGGGTGTATCCCTTGCCGCAGGACGTTTCCCAGATGTGGTAAAAGTAAATCCATATCAACTTAGACAACTGAGCAACGCTGGAATGATCGAAGATTTAACCCATGTGTACCAAGAACATGCTTCACCACTTACGAAGAGTATATTAGAGGCAGAGGGAAGAGGAGCATTTGATGCGGCAACCATTGACGGCAAACTCATGGCTATTCCCGAATCATCTTCCTCGATTGAGACAGCGCAGTATCTATGGATTAGAACCGATTGGTTGGAGCAACTGGGGCTACGACCGCCTGAAACGATGGAAGAGCTTCTCCAGGTTTCGAAAGCGTTTACAGATAAGGACCCCGACGGGAACGGAGAGCATGATACTTACGGACTTGCGCTAACGAACCATCTATGGGATCCAGTTATGGGAGCTGCAGGGTTCATGTCCGGCTACGGTGCCTACCCTACTATATGGGTTAAAGATGCAGAAGGAAACCTCACTTATGGAGGTATACAGCCTGAAGTTCGGGAGGCTCTGAAAGTACTGCAAACGTTGTATCGTGATGGCCAACTTGATCCGGATTTCGGTTATAAAAGTGGAAACAAGGCGTTTCGTCTAGTTCAAGATGGAAAAATAGGGATGCTTTACGGCGAACAGTGGACATCCTTTATGCTTCAGAGCACCCGTGATACAGATATAAATGTAGAATGGCAGGCATATCCCATTGTTGCCAAGTCGGACCGGAGTCTGTTCGTACCGCTACGTTCCAACACTGGGCAATACTTTGCTGTAAAAAAGGGCTTCTCTAATCCGGAAGTTGTTGTAAAGCTCATGAATCTGCATCTGGACATCAACTGGGGGGATCAGGCACAGTATGAAACATACTACAATGACGACTCCCGAGCTGTGTGGATGCTTTCACCGGTAACTCCTTTTCCCGGTAATAAAAATATAGATGCATACAAACAAATTCGTGATGCCAGAAGTACAGGAGATTTCTCGGCTCTGCAGAATGAAGCTCTCGCCATTCACAAGCGCATTGTGGCCTATGAAACGGAAGATGTAGAGAGCGGCTGGGGCTGGAAACAAACCTATGGGCCTTCGGGTGCTTTTAGCATTGCAGATTCATACGAGAAGAACGGCCAACTTCTCTATGATCAATTCACGGGCGGAATTACGGACACGATGGTTGATCGACAAATTATTCTTCGAGATCTTCAGCTTGAAGCCTATATGAACATTATTCTAGGCAGGTCGATAGATGAGTTTGATCAATTCGTTGAGAACTGGCGCAAGCTGGGGGGAGATCAGATCACATCGGAGGTTAACGCGTGGTTTCGCACCAGCAAGCCAAAGGAGCGCTAATGTTCACTTTATTCTTACAAGGAACCCACTCAGCCCTTGGCATTGGAGGTGAATGCATTGATCAAGATCCCTGCTAAATCATGGTTTAACAGTATATTTGCGCGATTAATAATCACCTATCTGGTATTTGTACTCCCCCTTATTCTTCTTGGCGTGTATCTGTATCATTGGAGTTATGACAATGCAAGCCAGGAAATATCGTTGTCAACGGAGAGACGGTTGAACCAATATGTGTTGGAATTGAACAGAGAGATGGAATGGATGGAATTACAGCAGTTTGATATCGTTGAGGATCGAAAACTCAATCGTCTAGCCATTCTCTGGGACATGATGGATCAGGTTGAGCGGCGTGATACATTAAATTACCTGACTGAACGACTCGCTTCATTCAAGAATAGCACTGCTTATATCAAAAACGTTCATGTACATATCCCTTCTGTTGGCAAGAGTATATCCGCGATCCAAGGCATCGATGATTTCGATAAAAGTTCATATCTATATTTCAGTTCGGGCATGCAAGGAAAAGGTACACGTTTCACTGTGAAAGAGGACGCTTTGAACTTAAGTGCCGTCAGGCTGACAGGCACGAGAGGAGAACCTCCGCTGTTTGTCATTCAAGTGGAGCTGGATACATACCATTTTCAGAATGAACTCACACGGCTTAATTTGTACCCGGAGAGTTCAACTTTTCTGATTGAGGACAAAACGGGGCATGCCATCACAGATAAACATCAAGCTAGTGTTATTCTCGCGAATTACCGTGAGCACAGTGTAAAGGGTACACTTGATGGCTTTCGGATGAAGGTGGGGGACACCATGTACCATGTTAGTCAGTTGCATATGGACTCCCTGGGCTTATCCGTAGCTACATATCTACCTGAGGCAATTGTTACCAAGCCACTTAGCAAGTTCTATCATTGGGCTTGGCTGTTTGCAATTACATCATTTGTTGCCATCACGGCATATCTCTATTCAAGTTACAAGTTGATTCATATCCCGTTACTGTTGTTGGTGAAAAGATTCAAAAAAATGGAGGGAGGCATGCTTGATGTCCCCATTGCGCATAACCGAAAGGATGAATTTGGCTTCCTCTACACCCGTTTCAATCTAATGATTGAAAATCTTCAATCCCTTATCGATCGAGATTTCAAGAAAACACTGATGATGCAGCGGGCCGAGTTGAAACAGCTCCAATCGCAGATTAACCCTCATTTTCTGTACAATAGCTTCTTTATTCTGAATTCACTGGCAAGGACAGGAGAAACCGAACGTATTGAGCAATTCACGAACATGCTCGGAGAGTATTTCAGGTTCATTACCCGGAATGAAACAGATCATGTGAAGTTGAAAGTGGAAGTTGAGCATTCACGAATCTATACAGAGATTCAACAATTACGATTCTCCAGACGAATCAAAGTTGATTTTGGGTCACTACCTGCTGAGATGGAACATATTAAAGTTCCCAGACTCATTATTCAACCTATTATTGAGAATGCCTACGAACACAGCCTTGAAAAGAATACGGATTCCGGTCTTCTAATTATTGGGTTTAATATGGAAGGTTCATATGCCGAGATCACCGTAGAGGATAATGGAAATGAGTTGGACGAGCAACACATTCAAACTCTTCAACAACGTTTGCATAAGGACGGAGGTACAGACGAAATGACCGCGTTAATAAATATTCATCGACGTCTGATCCTGACGTATGGAGAAGGAAGTGGCCTTTTCCTATCCAGAAGTGAACTGCAAGGGTTAAAAGTCACAATTCGAATCCAGTGGAAAGAGGGAGAAAACGAATGTATCGACTTTTGATTGTAGATGACGAGGAGATTATTACGGATAGTCTCTATGAAACGTTCGCCAGACATATACCCGACCAGCTTGATGTATGTAAGGCCTACTCTGCAACAGAAGCATTGTCCTGGATGCAACGTTCGAGAATTGACATTGTTCTAACGGACATCCGCATGCCGGGCATGAGTGGCTTGGAACTGACAGAGCGGATTCAAGCCAGTTGGCCGAATTGTCGCGTCATTTTTCTGACAGGACATAGCGATTTTGAATATGCCTATCAAGCTTTTCAGATGTCTAATGTGCGTTACTTGCTCAAGACGGAAGGTTATGACAAGGTGATGTCGGTTGTAGAAGATGTGATGGAAGAGATCCGGCGAAGTCACAGCATGGTTGAGTTGTTGGAACACTCTCATAAAGTCAACTCGCAGCTTGCACTGATTCAGCAAAAAGAGTATTTACGGAAGTTACTTCAAGACTGTACAGCGATTCTAGATTCTACTAGGGACGTGCAGGACGAATTATCCAAACGAGATATAAGATTACAGATCAACTCGCCTGTTTATCTCATACTGGGGCGGTTCAATAATCCGCCAGAAAAGGGTTCGGACCTCACACAAGTTCAGGAATCTGTTCGCATTATCGGCTCTTCTCTGATGAATGAGCGTACAATGTGTGCAAGTGTAACGGACCATTATGGGGATACGATCTGGCTGCTTCAGCCGAAGCAGGAGGAAGAGATGACCAATGATAAACTTGTGCGATTTCTAGAAGGTACACTAGAACTGGTACAGGAAGCGTGCATGGTATCACTCGGCGTATCCATTGCTTTTTCATTAAGTAGTCGAAGCTGCAATTGGTCCGAGTTAACCAAACAATATGAACGTCTGAGATTACTCCAGTGGATGAAAATTGGGGATGGTGTATCCATGGTACTCACGGATCATCGTAATGATCTCTCATCTGATGTACCCAAAGAATCCATGCGGATCTCAAACCGGATCGAGATTATGTCAGGATATTTGGAAACGGGACGAATTCAGCCATTTTACGATATATTTGAGGAGCTTGCAGGCGAACTGCTGCAGCAGGATATTACGATGGAACGTGCCATGGAGACATACTACAATCTGGCCTTATTATTGCATTCAACGATCAATCGCTGGGGTCTTCAACAGAAGATCCCGGATCAACGAAGCTTGCTGCACTTAGGGGAATATACATGCATGAAGGATGCAGTACAATTTTTATATCGTGCTGCCGATGAATTAGTACGCTACAAAAGGTCAAATGAACAGGAACGCGCTAACGTTGTCATTCATTCCTTATGCAGTTACGTCAAGGAGAACCTGGAGAAAGATCTCTCTCTGGTGAGATTGGCAGAACTTCATCATTTTAATCCATCCTATCTGTCGCGATTCTTTAAGCAGGAAATGGGAATAAACGTGTCAGAATTCATTGACGACTGCCGAATACGGAAAGCCAAAGAATTGCTTCAGAACACAAATCTTATGGTACGTGAGGTCGCACTTCAAGTGGGGTACGAGGCTGCACATTCGTTTACCCGACTTTTTAAGAAAATAACGGGAATGACTCCCCAAGAATACCGGGAATCCCTTTTGGTACGTTAATGGTGAATACTCTGGAATTGACCAAACCCAAATAACCACAAAAAAAAGCAGGATGTATTTTTCAGCCTGCTTTTTTTGTGGTTATTATCTACTTGATAAACAAAGCGATTCGGCGTTTCACCTTAGGCCGTGTTGATTTTTTGTCTTCTATAAGCATTGGGACTCGATCCGGCATATGCTTTGAACTTTTTATAGAACCAATCAATATCCTTATAACCTACCTCAATAGCAATCTCATATATTCGCAGATTCGTGGAAGACAACAACTGCTGTGCCTTTTCCATACGTTGCTGGAGCATATAATCATTGAAAGACATCTTCTCTTCCAGCTTGAACTTCTGTCCAAGGTACGCACAGTTAAAATGAAGCATGTCAGAGATCTTCTTCAGCGTGATTTCATCACTCAGATGATCCCGTACATAGGCCTTAACGATACGAATAACATGACTGGAGTGCATGGGTTTACCGTTCATTTGAACGGGTGTTTTGAAGAACGACGACGTTTTGTGTGCCGGGTCGGTTTCAAGGTGGGATCTAAGTCCATGCAGACTGTTAAGTAAAGAAGAGGGACTAACAGGATACGGGAGATAATCATTTACCTGATACGTCAGGGCTTTGCGTACGAACCTGAAGTGATCTCTTCCACCCATCAGGAGGATAGGTATCTGACTTTTTTTTCGGATGTCATTGCATAACCAGAGCCCCGCGGTATCAAACCTCTCTGTATGTACCATAACAAGGGAAAAGTCTCGTTCTGACAATGCGGTCAAAGCCTCGGCCGATGAGAACACACAATTTGCGATAGTATATTGAGCTTTGCTCCGTAGCAACATCTGTTGCAACTCTCCGCACAAACGACGGCTGAAATCCACAAGTAAAATATCATACATGAAGCAATACCTCACCTTCTGCTGAATTGTAATGCGCTAGATTAACTGAAATTTGACTTAATTTCATTATGGTAATAAAAGAAAGCGCATACAATGTGCATATTTTTGTAGACAGTGCATTTCTTTACCAATTAAAACCTATAATGCACTTTGCTCGTGCAAAATTACGCAAATCTATATTCAGCCCGGGTAAACATCTGTATTTCGGCAGGTTGTTTGCGCTTTCATTTGAACGATACACTGTGATAGCAAACGACAATCAGGGGGGAAGACGATGAGAAAAAACAAGTTCATGCTACTGAGCCTGGTATTTGCGGTCTTGTTGGTAATTGCTGCATGCAGTTCTGCACCTACCGCTCAACCCGAGCCGGAAAAGACAACACCACAGGAGGAACAAAAACCCGCGGAAACCGAGCCAAAGAATGAAAACTCCACGCCAGAAATGGACTTTGACATGGGTGGCAGAACGATCAAGGTTGTTGCTTGGTGGGACATGGAAATACAGGGGAACAACCCAGACAACATTCAACGCCTTGAGAATCTCGAAGCACTGAAGAAAAAACACAACTTTAATATTGAATATGTTTCCATCGATTTTGGTGAATATCAGGAAAAAGTAGTTGCTTCCCTGATGGCCGGTGAACCGCTTGGCGATCTGGTGAGACTGGGCAAAAACTATGCCATTCCGGCATTGACCAAACAGGATCTGTTATGGCCGGTGGATGATTATATTAAAAACGACAAGGTATTTAATCAGAAAACAACCAAAGAATACATGCAGTATGAAGGCAAAGGTTACGGCTTTACCGAGGACCAGTCCTCGTTTATCAACGGAATTTTCTATAATCGCACACTCATGCAAGAGCTCGGCTTGAAGCCACTTCAGGAGTATGTAGATGCCGATGAATGGAACTGGGATACGTTCATCAGTGTTGCCAAGCAAGCGAACAAAGATCGAAACAATGATGGTAAGCTAGACACTTGGGGACTCGCTCAAACGGGCTTGCTGGAACCTATTCTGTATTCCAACGAGGCTTCTCTGACCAAAGAGGATAAGCAGAACCTGGAAGATCCAAAAACGAAAGAAGCGTTGAACTTCCTGTCCAAACTGGCTACCGAGAAGGTCGGCAGAGCTTCTGAGGGCGGCGATTGGACAGAGCCATCCACGTTCTTCCGTCAAGGCAACACCTTGATGTATTCAGGTGCCATGTACGAAGTCGAAGGTATTATGACGGATATGAAGGACTATGATATTGGTTTTGTACCGTTTCCAAAAGGTCCAAGTGCAACAGCGTATCACTCCGGTGAGTCACGTTACCAAGCTATAACAATTCCAAAAGCGGTAGAGAATCCGGAACAACTGATGTACATCTGGGAGAAAATTAATGAGATCGAATCGATCTATGAGTATCCAGGACAATCCACATTGGAGACACATCTGACCGATGAAGCAGATATCAACAACGCCAGAGAGGTTGCGGAAGGTATGTTGGTTCTCGACCATAACACATTCCCGTCCTTGCCGTTCTGGGATTTTGATGGGGAACTCAAAGAAGGGGTATCCGTATCTACGCTGATCGAGAAATACAAGGCTCCTTTCCAGGCTGCGATTGATGAGGTTTACAAATAAGTATCACGTTACACGGGCAGAACGCACCAGTGAAGGTGCGGTCTGTCCGGGTTAGTCAATCGTTCAGTTCTCTCAACGCTTACAGGAAAGGGGATACATTCAAACATGCGGTCACGTAAGAAAAAGGGACTAATCCTGGTGCTTGTCCTGGCCTTGGTGCTCTCCATATGGACACTATATCCATCGCGGGATCGTAATCCGGGAACGGTACATGCGCTTGAGGACTTTGAGGCGGTATCGGGAACCGAGGATTCATTCAGTTATGAGCATTATCTGACTGCTCATGACAATACGGCCAAACCGGATGAAATTGTACGCATCGAAGGCGAATCTTATGTTCAGGCAGAGGATGGGGAATTTGAGGTTGTGCAAGGGTACGCCGGATTAGACGGAAGTGCCGTGATTACGCCGGAAACTGGAACCATTCGCTGGGATGTTCCCGTTCAAGTGAGCGGTTTGTACAACATTCGCATTCACTATTATCCCGTAGAAGGCAAAAGCTCCGGGATCGAACGCAGGCTTGAACTTAATGGTAAGGTCCCGTTCAGAGGGGCCGATATTCTTCTGTTTGACAGGGTATGGGGGAATCGCGAGGATAACGTCCGGCAGGACGATCGTGGCAACGAGCTTAGACCAAGACAAGTGGAACAGCCCGAATGGCAACTGACTTCCTTCAAGGACAGTGCAGGGTACTTCGAGGAACCGTTTCAGTTTTATTTTGAAAAAGGCAATCAGGAGTTCTCGCTCACTTCATTAAGAGAAAGCATGGCGATTGATTATATCGAGCTGTACCAGGAAAATGAAGTCCCGTCCTATACAGAGCTGGAGAAGACCTATGCCTCACTCGGCTTGAAACAAGCGGCTCCTGTCATGCTGAAAGTACAGGGGGAGGAAGCTGTCAGCAAATCATCCCCTACACTGGCACCCATCTCGGACCGATCAAGCCCTTCACTCGAGCCTTATAATGTATCGAAAATTCGGATGAACGCTATCGGGGGCATTAACTGGAAGCTGCCGGGCGAATGGATTGAATGGGAAATTGACGTGCCTGAAGACGGATTGTATCAAATCGCGCTTAAGGTGAAGCAGGATCAATTGCGTGGCATCTATGCCACCCGCAGCCTGACGATTAACGGCGAAGTTCCGTTTAAGGAAATGAAACGCATTCGATTTAACTACAGCCCGGCCTGGCAAACTCAGGTGTTGGGATCGGGAGAAGATCAGCCATATCAGTTTCATCTGGAAAAAGGGAAACACCGCATCCGAATGACGGTTACACTTGGCGACATCGCTCCGCTGCTGCGGACCGTGGAATCCAGTGTGCTGGAACTGAATGAGATGTATCGCAAAATATTAATGATCACCTCCAACAGTCCGGACCCACTGCGGGATTACCAGCTGGAACGGCGTATTCCGGAGATGACGGAGGTGTTTGAACGACAAGCTGACACCTTGCGCTCCGTTGCAGATTACCTGGAAAAAGCCACGGGTGAGCAAAGTGACAAAGTGGCCGTACTGCACGCCATGGTATTGCAGCTTGAAGATATGGCGGCCAGACCGGAGACGGTTCCCAAACGGCTGGATACGTTCAAAATTAACGTAGGTGGTCTCGGCACATGGATTCTATCGGTACGTGAACAGCCAATTACGTTGGATTACCTTGTCGTATCTCCGCCGGGTGAATCGTTGCCCAAAGCGGAAGCGAGCACCGTCCAGCAGGTGAAGCACGAACTGGGCGCATATGTTGCCTCGTATACCGAAGATTACGACAGCATTGGTAACGTAGAACAAAAGAAGGATGCCATCACTGTATGGATCACGACCGGACGAGATCAGGCCCAAGTACTGAAAGGCATGATCGACGATTCGTTTACCCCGGATACGGATGTATCTGTGCAGTTACGTCTCGTTCCTCCGAATATTTTGCTGCCCGCAACACTCTCGGGAGAAGGACCGGATGTTGCCATGCAGATGGGCGAAGACATTCCGGTGAACTATGCGATGAGGAATGCAACAGCGGATCTGAGCCAGTTCCCCGATTTCGAGGAAATTTCGGGCAGGTTCCGTGAAAGCGGATTGACGCCTTACCGCTACAACGACGGGGTATATGCCCTTCCGGAGCAACAGCATTTTCCAATGCTCTTTTACCGCAAAGATATTCTGAATGAACTGGGCCTCGAACCGCCGAAAACGTGGCAAGACGTATATAACGCCATCGCCGTGCTGCAGAAGCATAACATGGAGTTTTATCTGCCGATAGAGGATACGTTGAACAATGCCAACCTGGTTCCGAATTCAACCTTTGCGATGTTGTTATATCAGAATGACGGAACGTTCTACACCGAAGACCAGAAGAAAAGTGCACTGAATTCGGAGATTTCAATGGACGCGTTCAAACGTTGGACGCAATTTTATACCAATTACAAGTTTCCGCTCAAAGCCGATTTTCCGAACCGGTTCCGTACAGGGGAAATGC
Organism: Paenibacillus xylanexedens; assembly: GCF_001908275.1. Lineage (NCBI taxonomy): Bacteria > Bacillati > Bacillota > Bacilli > Caryophanales > Paenibacillaceae > Paenibacillus > Paenibacillus xylanexedens. The sequence continues at coordinate 4,191,873 of NZ_CP018620.1, forward strand.
CGATCGGGATTGCTGATTACACCACGTATAACATGCTGACGGTTATGGCTCCGGAAATCCGCAATCTCTGGGACTTTACGATTGTTCCGGGTACACAGCTTCCGGATGGATCCATACGGCATGAAGTGGCCAGCGCTACGAGCGCGGTGATGATGCTCGAAAATGCCGACAACAAGGAAGCGGCGTGGAAGTTCATGAAGTGGTGGACTGATGAGCAGACCCAGATTGAATACGGGAGAGAAATGGAAGGTCTTATGGGAGCGGCTGCCCGTTACCCGACGGCCAATATCGAGGCCTTAAAGCAATTGCCTTGGCCTGTGAAGGATTATCAAAATCTCGAGAAACAATGGGAATGGGTACAGGGAATCCCGCAGCTTCCTGGAGGTTACTTCACGGGACGACATCTGGACAACGCCTTCCGTAAGGTGGTCAATGCAAATGAAAATCCGCGTGAAGCCTTATCGGATTATGTGTTGTACATTGATGATGAAATAGAGTTGAAACGCAAGGAATTTAATCTGAAATAGAGGAAAGGGAGGGTAACGGTTGCAAGCTAAAACTACCAAGACAGCCGCCGCTCCTGCCGTCCATACCCGCCAGGTCGGCTGGTGGTCCCTATTGAAGCGGGATCTGTATCTCAGCAGGCATTATTACGTATTGATGGCACCGTTTATGCTGATTTTTTTCATGTTTACTGTCATTCCGGTCGGCATTTCACTCGGGCTCAGCTTTTTTCACTTCAATATGCTGGAGCTGCCGCGATTTGTCGGCTGGCAGAACTATTCCCGGCTTTTCCTGAACGATGACGTATTTCTGATCGCGCTCAAAAACACGCTGCTTTTTGCCGTAATTACAGGCCCTCTCAGTTATATAGCCTGCTTTTTGTTTGCGTGGATCATCAATGAGCTGTCTCCTAAAATTCGGGCGGTCATGACGCTGGTTTTCTATGCCCCATCCATATCGGGCAACGTCTTTTTCATCTGGCTGATCATCTTCTCGGGTGACAGCTACGGGTATATGAACGGATTCCTGATGCGCCTTGGCGTCGTACTGGAACCGATCCAATGGCTCGCAGACGAGAAGTATGTACTGGCAATCGTCATTATTGTACAACTTTGGCTGAGCCTGGGAACCAGTTTCCTGGCCTTTATTGCAGGACTGCAAACCATTGATCGTTCTCTGGTTGAAGCAGGAACCGTAGACGGGATCAAAAATCGCTGGCAGGAGCTCTGGTACATCACCTTGCCTTCGATGAGACCGCAGCTGATGTTTGGTGCGGTAATGCAGATTACCGCTTCCTTCGCCGTAGCTGAGATCTCCATCGCACTGGCAGGTTTCCCGAGCGTAAACTATGCGGCACACACAGTTGTCACACATCTGATGGACTTCGGAACCATTCGTTTCGAGATGGGCTATGCCTCGGCCATCGCAACGGTTCTGTTTGCCCTGATGCTGGGTACAAACGTTTTCACGCAAAAAATGCTTAGAAAGATAGGTGAATGACGATGACCAGCAAAGTACGTGCCGTGTTTGGCATGCCAAAAAGGCTTAATCGGTCATTTACCGTCAGCCTGATGTTATTTGCATTGCTGGGCGTGTTCGGCTCCTTTATGGTGCTTCCGCTCATCTATGCTGTCAACAATGCATTCAAGCCGCTGGATGAGCTGTTTATTTTCCCGCCGCGCTTCTGGGTGAACAATCCGACAACGGAGAATTTTGCCGATCTGATCAACCTCATGGGCAATTCGTGGGTGCCGTTATCCCGCTATATTGCCAACACATTGCTCATTACGATACTTGGCACAGCCGGGCATATCCTGCTTGCATCTGCAGCGGCTTATCCGCTGGCGAAGTATCGTTTTCCGGGTTCCAAAGTGTTGTTCACCATTGTCATTCTGTCCCTGATGTTCTCGCCGCATGTTACGGCGATTCCGAACTACATGGTCATGTCCTGGCTTGGCTGGATTAACACTCATGCGTCCATTATTGTGCCATCACTTGCGTTCTCGCTGGGGCTTTTCCTGATGAAACAGTTCATGGAGCAGATTCCCGATGCTTTGCTGGAGGCAGCCAAAATCGATGGAGCCAATGAATACCGGATATTCTGGAGCATCGTGATGCCCAATGTGAAGCCGGCATGGCTCACGCTCATGATCCTGCAGTTTCCAGCGTTATGGGGAACGGATGGCGGGAGTTTCATCTACAGTGAAAATCTCAAAACGCTGCATTATGCGCTCAGTCAGATTGTGCAGGGAGGGATTGCAAGGGCCGGTGTAGGTGCGGCTGTTGCCTTGCTGCTGATGATTGTACCGATCACTCTGTTTATCATCTCTCAGAGCAGTGTTATGCAGACGATGGCCACTTCGGGCATGAAAGAATAGAAAGGAGGCAGCGAGGTGCGGAGAAGCACATGGAAAAAACGTAAATCGATCATCATGGGCATGATCTGCCTCCTGTTGTTCGTTCAAGAGGCGCCCTATGTGAGTGCAGACGGTAAAACGGATGCGTATCATTATTCCTTCTGGGGTGACGCAGTTCCTTCACCCGCGGCATATGAGGCAACAACCATTATCACCGGCAAGAAGCTGAACACAACTCCTATGAAAGAGCCAAGTGACATGCATGTTACCGCCAATCAGCACGTCTTTGTGCTAGATTCGGGCAATGGTCGCATCATTGAGATGGATCGCAACTTCAAGCTGGTACGGACGATTGATTCATTTGAGCAGGAAGGCAAGGAAGATCATTTTAAAAATCCACAGGGATTGTACGTCACGGAAAAAGGCCATCTGCTGGTCGCTGATTCGGATAATCACCGGGTGGTGCATCTGGATGAACAGGGGAAGCTGGTCAAGATCGTGTCTGAACCAAAATCGGATCTGCTAAAAGCAGACTTCCAGTTTAAACCGATGCGGATTGTTATGGACAAGGGGGAGCGTATCTACGTCATGGCCGAAGGCGTATTTGATGGATTCATGGAGTTCAGCGCCGATGGTACGTTCTCTTCCTTCATTGGAGCGAACAGAGTTCAGGCGGACCCGGTGGAATATCTTTGGAAACGGTTTGCAACACGGGAGCAGCGCAGCCAGATGGTGATGTTCACTCCAACGGAATTTACCAATCTGGATATGGATGAAGAGGGCTTCATCTACGCCACTAGCGGGGATCGCGGCAAAGATCCGGTCAAGAAGCTGAATGCCCAGGGTACAGACATTTTGCGCAGAGAAGGCTATCAGACTCCGCAGGGTGATCTGCTGTATACCCAGGAAGCAGGGCCATCCCGCCTGATTGATGTGGATGTGGGTGACAGTGACATGTATTCCGTACTGGATTCCAGCAAGGGTCGAATCTTTACCTACAATGGAGACGGATATCTGCTCCATATTTATGGCGGCATCGGGAACCGGCTGGGCCAATTTAATACACCTGTTGCCCTGGAACGTGCGGGAGACCGGATGTTAGTTCTGGATAAAGCGCTGGGTGAAATCACCGTCTTTCAAACAACTGAATACGGACGTACACTCCACGAAGCGGTGCGCAGCTACTATAACGGTGATGAAGATCAATCTTCGGTGCTGTTTGCCCAAGCTGCCGAGATGAACGCTAACTTGGAATATGCGTATGCGGGAATTGGCAAAGCATTGCTTCGTCAGAAGGAATACGCCGAGTCTGCGAAATATTTCAAGCGCAGCATGGAGCCCAAAGGGTATTCCAAAGCTTTTCTTTTGTACCGGAAAGAGCTGATGCGTGACCATTTTTCATGGATGATGTCCGGTATATTCCTGGCTGTCGCTGCGATTGTCACCGTCATCATCGTTCGCAGGCAGAAAAGGAGGACTACGAATGCAGGCATCAAGTAAGCAACTATACCAGTACCCGCTGCATCTGATTTTTCATCCGTTTGACGGATACTGGGAACTGAAATATGAACGGAACCAGAGAAACTCACTGCTGATTGCTTTCATGATCCTGGTGCTTCTGGTCATCACCAAAATTTTGCATGCCCAGTACAGCGGTTTTCTCATTAATCTCAGTAATCCAAAGTACCTGAACAGTCTGCTCGAAATGTTATATGTCATTATACCGGTACTGTTTTGGTGTGTGGCGAACTGGTCGTTAACCACACTGATGGACGGGGAAGGCAAGTTCTCCGAAATTTTCATGTCAACGTGTTTTGCACTGGTACCGTTGTTACTCATTCATTTTCCATGGATCTGGCTGAGTCTTGTGATCTCTGCGCAGGAAACTGCCTTTTATTATTTCTCCAATGCACTCGCCGTTGTATGGACGGTATATCTGTTATTTGTGGGGAATATGACGGTTCATCAGTACACACCAGCCAAAACGGTGCTCACGATGTTGCTGACACTTGTAGCGATGGCGTTTATGGCATTTCTGTGCCTGTTATTCTTCAGTCTTGTACAGCAGATTGTATCGTTTGTCGTAACCATCTATCAGGAATTAGTGCTTCGGGGCTAAGGGAGGAGGAATTTGTTATGAATTATACCGTAGCCAAAAAAATAACAGGAATGCTGCTCGCGGGCAGTCTGCTTCTGGGCGGTTGTCAATTCTCGCCAACACCGCTCGCTCACGAGACAGTGACTGCCGCTGATCAGACGGACTTTCCCTCCCTGCCTCCCGGAGAGAAACTGAAATCATCGTTCAGCGATGTCCGCCTTCCCGGCATGGTAGGTATTGCGCAGAATGCTGCGCTGCAGTTGTTCATTAACGAAGAGACTGCCGAAATTGCAGTGATTCACACGCAGAGCGGGCAGATCTGGCGCAGCAATCCTGCAGATCGTGAGCAGGATGGGGTTGCTGCCGGGATAAACAAAGACCTTTTGTCATCACAGACGAAGCTCAGCTTCTTCAACAGCCTCGGACAGAGCAGCACCGTGAATTCCTTCACGGATAGTGTTGCACACAAGCAAATAAGCTACGAGGTGCTGCCAAGCGGCGTGCGGGTCCACTACCAGTTTGGAAGCACTGAGCGATCCATAGAAGACTTGCCGATGAAGATCAGTAAGGAGCGATTTGAACAAAAGCTGCTTGCACAGCTAGATAAGGCCGGGCAAAGGGCCTTGAAGGTCGGCTATGCGGAAGACAAGGATGAAGGCGCTTACGTCCGGATTGATAAGGCGATGCAAGGATTGCAATTGTCCCGGGCCTTGAAGGCTTTTGACACAGCCGGTTACACATCGGAGGATCTGGCTCAGGATCATGCCGAGTTTGGCATTGAAGAGGAACGAAGTGGACCACGGCTGTTTATGCTTACGATGGAATATGAGCTAGATGGAGAGGATCTGCTCGTGCGTGTTCCGTCCTCAGGCATTCATTTTCCGGAGGAATATCCGATCAACAGCATATCTGTAATGGATTATTTCGGGGCTGGGGGTTCAGAAGAAGAGGGCTCCATACTGGTGCCGGACGGTTCGGGAGCACTGATCCATTTTAACAATGGCAAGCTGCAGTATCCTGCCTATCAACAAGATATATACGGACCGGATATGACCATGAAACTGCGGGAAGCAAGTTCGAATGAAGCCAGAGCCAGGTTGCCGGTATTTGGACTGATTCGGAAAGAGGGAGCTTTCCTGGGCATTATTGAAGAAGGGGATGCCGTTGCAGTTGTGAATGCCGATATCAGCGGCAAACTGAACAGTTACAACAACGTATATCCAAGCTTCTATGTGGTGAACAAGAGCGATGTGACGCTTCAGGCAAGTGATATGGTTCGTACACTTCCGAAATTCCAGAAGAAACCGACTGTGTCCGACTTCGTCGTTCGATATGCTTTTGTCGGGGCGGATAAGGCATCGTACTCGGGGCTTGCATCTCTCTATCGGGATTATCTGATGCAAAACGGCGGACTTCCCGAGTTGAACGCCAGCAAGGAGCAGAGTAACGTTCCCTTTTATCTGCAACTGTTCGGCGGCATGACAACAAGGCAGCATATGTTGGGCATACCGTATGATTCAACGGAGGCTTTGACCACGTTTGATGAAGCCAAAAACATTCTCTCCGCCTTGACGGAGAAGAAGGTATCCAATATTCAGGTGCGCTATGCAGGATGGCTTAACGGCGGGCTTCATCATCGACTGCCGGATTCCATCCAAGTAGACGGCGCGGTAGGCGGGAAAAAGGGATTGCGGGAATTCAGCGCATACACACAAGAAGCGGGTATCGGTTTCTATCCCGATATCGCTCTGCTGAATGTGCAATCCAAAAAAGGGTTTAAACCGTCCAAAGAAGCTTCACGCACATTAACTCAGGAACCGGCGGTCTTATATCCGATGAACCAGGCCATCCAGCGGCGGGACCGGGATCGTTCACCATCCTATGTGCTTTCGCCCAACATGCTGGAGGACGTGACGGCAGACATGTTAGATGAGCTGAGGTCCCTTCAAAAGGATGGACTGTCACTAAGCCTGAATGATCTGGCAGCTCAGTTAAACAGCGATATGAATCCGAAAAAGCTGGTGGACCGAACACAAGCGCTTGGCTCCGTAAAGAAGGCACTTGAACAGATCGGGCAGCAGGCTGGCTCGCTTGTTGCTGAAGGCGGGAACGCTTATGCCCTGCCGTATGTAACTGGTCTGACAGATGCGCCGATGACCAGCAGTCGTTTCAAGCTGGAGGATGAAGAGATTCCGTTCTATCAGCTCGTTGTGCACGGCAGCATCGGTTATACGGGGACGCCATACAATCTCTCCACATATACCAATGCAAAGCAATATGTGCTGAAGCTGATTGAATATGGAGCCAGTCCTTACTTTGCATGGTTCAATGCGCCAAACCATGTTGTGAAAGAAACGGATTATGATGATCTCTACGCGGCGAATTATGAACAATGGATCGATCTGGCTGCCGAGATCTACAACGAGGTGAACCAGGTGAACCAGCCGTTTGCCGGACGTTCCATGATATCTCATGAATCCCTGGAGGAGGGCGTCTTCCGGACAACATATGAAGGTGGCGGGTTCGTAATCGTCAATTATAACGACTTCCCTGTAGAAGTTGACAACGATACAGTGGAAGCCCAAAGCTATGTGACTGGTGGTGAGCAGCTCTGAAGACGCTCCTGAAATGGAAATGGGGAAGTCGTACGTATGCTCAGCAGAAAGCCATGTGGGGCGTAATCTACGTGCTTCCCTGGCTCATTGGTTTTGTGTTGTTTTTCTTCATTCCGCTGTTAGCCTCTCTGCGATACAGCATGAGTACAATTCAGGCTAACGCGGAAGGCATAGCGATTCAGTTCAACGGTGTTGCCAATTACATTCAGGCGCTGACCGTCAATACAAGCTTTAACCGTGCGTTAATTGAGGCGATCACAGACGTGCTCATCAACGTACCGCTTATCGTTATATTCAGTCTGTTCCTTGCCGTCATCCTGAATCAGAAGTTCAGGGGCCGGGCTGTAGCGCGGTCGATCTTTTTCCTGCCCGTTATTCTGGCATCGGGAGTGATTATGACACTCGAGAGCACCAGCCTGATTGAAGCGGTTAATCAGAGCAGCACAGGTGGAAGCTCACTCGGGACATTTGAACTCGAAAATCTGATGGTTAACGCCGGAGTGAGCGATTGGATCGTTACGTATCTGAGCAGCGCCGTAGATCGGATCTATCAGATCGTCAGTCAATCCGGTGTACAGATTTTGATCTTTTTGGCAGGGATCCAGACGATTTCCCCTCAACTGTATGAGGCTTCGAAGATGGAAGGGGCAACGGGTTATGAAGCCTTTTGGAAAATTACGTTTCCAATGGTCAGCCCGCTTATTTTTGTCAATGCGATCTATACAATCATTGATTCGTTTGCCAATAACGCCATGACGGAACTGATCCGGGATACCGGATTCGTCAAATTTGACTTTGGATTAAGTTCTGCCATGGCATGGGTCTACTTTCTGGCCATTGCCATCATTCTGGTTATCATAAACATCATTTTCTCGAAGCGAGTCTTCTATCAAGATTAGAAAGGAGGGTGTCCCACGTGACAACATCACGATTATTATCGCTGGAGCATTGGAAAGGCTGGCTGTGGGCCATGATCCGATTCGTTCTGATTACCGGGCTTTCCTTCGTTATCCTGTTTCCCATATTTCAGAAGGTTTCCACATCCATCAAAGCTAAAGGTGATCTGTATTCGGCAGTGGTGGTGTGGATTCCACAGAACTTCTCCATCGACAATTTCAAAGAGGCGATACGCGTAATGGATTACTGGGCAACGCTGTTTAATACGTTTGCCCTGTCTGCAACGACTACACTGCTGACTACAGCATCCTGTGCACTTGCAGGATACGGATTCGCCAGACTGAAATTCAGGGGAAGCAACTGGCTGTTTGCTGGTGTAATTCTGACGATTCTTGTACCGCCAACGACTATTCTCATTCCGGTATACCTGAATCTGAAAAGCTTTGATCTGATGGGGCTTATGACGCTTATAGCCGGCAAACCTGTTAATTTGCTTAATACCTATTGGCCGTTTATTCTGACGGCGATTACGGCCAATTCACTTAAAGCCGGTTTGTACATCTTTATCTTCCGGCAATTCTTCAGAGGTATTCCGAAGGAAGTGGAGGAGGCGGCCTATGTGGATGGCGCGGGCATCGGACGAACATTTTCAAGAATCATGCTGCCCAATGCCATTCCGTCCATGGTAACAGTCATGCTGTTTTCCTTCGTATGGCAGTGGAACGACAGCTTTTATACGACGACTTATCTGACTTCAAGTAAAGTCATGTCGACTCAGTTATCGTCCCTTCCGTATAATCTGGCCCAGCAGGTTACTGACGGTGCAGCTTCCCAGGCCGATCCGTTCTATTTGAGCATGATCCAGGATACAGGAATTCTTCTTGCCATTCTGCCTTTGATCATCATCTATTTGTTTGTGCAACGATATTTCGTAGAGAGTGTAGAGCGTACGGGAATCGTCGGTTAAGTTAAGTTCTTCTGTACGTTTGGAGTGGGATCAGACTGGGAAGAGGAAGGAGGAACTTCATGCAACATTCCATCTGTGAAGAGGGGGCATGTAACGATCTCATGAACGTCTGCTCACAGCAGAACCGCGATCCTTCCCTGCGCAGGATCCCCCTGCTGGTGTGGAACGGGCTGCGGGAGCGGGCGCCGACCTGAGCGATCTGTTTAATCAGAGATACTCTGACGGAGCATATTCGCATTATTGCAAGGCAATATATCAGATCAGGAGGAATTAAAGTGAAGAAGTTCATGACATCTTGTAAACTTGTACTCATTCTGGCTTTATTGATCACAATTGCTCCATGGGGAGGCAGCCGTGCCGAAGCATGGGTGGGCATGCCGATGGGCAAGCTGCACGTAAACGGCAAAAACCTGGTGAACAGCAACAACCAGCCTGTGCTACTGAACGGTTGGCATCAACCCTCAGGTGCCTACTGGACATATCAGGACAGCAATTATTACCTCAATCTGCACGGCAATAACCGTCATGCAGCTACACTGGCTTATCTGAAAGACATTACCGATACTTTTGCTGACACCAGCGCGAAATACGGAAGCAATCATGGCTGGAATATGAATCAGGTACGTCTGTTCATCGATCGTCAGGACATGGGAGATGTGGCTGCTGGTACATATAACTTTGCCGGTGTGCAGACCGTTACGCAAAATGTAATTATTCCGTACATTCAATATGCCAAAACAAAAGGTGTCTATGTTGTCCTGGGACTGGACTTCACATTGAAGGATGATCAGGCGACAACACCTGCCAACCTGCAAAAATTCAACGAAATCTGGGGTTATCTCGCTTCACGCCCGGAGATCAAAAGTGCTGATAACGTTCACTTCGAACTGGTCAACGAACCGGTGAAATCCTATGCTAATGGACATTGGGGCGGATACAACGGGGAAAATGACTTTGTGGATCACTGGAATGACCTGCGTAATTTCCAAAATTCCATGATTTCAACAATTCGCAGCAAAGGTGCGGACAACGTCATCTGGGCGGCAGGTCTGGGATACAACCAATTTTACAGCTTGACGGCAAGCCATCCATTGACTGATCCGCTCAATAACTATGGATATGCGGTTCACTGGTACCCTGGTTATGGCGCATATGACAACTTCTCTATCCTGCAAGACCAGTGGAATACCAACGTGAAGGCAGCCGCTGACAAATATCCGATTAATATTACCGAGGTAACCTGGTTCAAAAACAAACCTGGCGATTCGGCCTATTGGAACTTGTTTAATGGCAGCAATGAAGGTTTTGGCACCAATACCAAAACGATTTTCAACGCATCAGGCAATGTCAGCATTGCAGCTCATATGAACGGATTCATTCTAAGTGAAGGACCACGAAGCTCCTTTGCCGACCCAACGGCTGGACTGAAATGGGATGGAGATGCTTCACGGAGTGCCATGGGACGATTCCTGTTTAACTGGTACCATGAACGTGCTCAGACTTACCCGGGCAGTGGAACAGGTGGACCAACAACAGGTCTTGTATCCGGTGCAACATATAAAATTGTAGCCCGGCATTCCAACAAGGTTGTTGATGTCCCTGGTGGTCAAAACGAAAACAATCTTCAGCTCCAGCAGTGGAGCGATCTGGGCGGTAACCCTCAGAAGTGGGTTCTGACTTCGATCGGAAACGGCAACTATACACTGACAAGTGTGAACTCGCCGGACAAAGTCATCGACATTCGCAACGGTACCCTCACCAATGGGGAAGCGGTTCAACTCATGAGCAATCTGAACACAACCGCTCAGCATTTTAAGGTCAACGATCTTGGTAACGGGTACTGGAGTATCATTAACGTGAACAGCAATAAAGCGATTGAAGTGGCGAATGCTTCCACTTCGGATGGAGCCAAGCTGCAGCAGAACACCTACACAGGTGCTACAAACCAACAATGGAAATTTGTTGCCGTTAGCAACTAATAGCACAACGTTAAACAAAAACCTCCCCAAGTCATTCCATGTCTTGGGGAGGTTTTTTGCGTTTATTTTTGATACTCTGTGATGGGTGTCATGCGAAGGTAAAATACAACTATATTTGTGCGCTAACCCGCAGACCGACAATTATTTTCATGCAAGCATTGTACGCTACAGTACGTAAATGTACCATAAGGAAGAAGTTGTACCTTCACCAGGAAGAAATGCCCGGTGTATCATTGAACAGCTACCTTATCACAGAGAGATGTAAGCGCTTGATAAAAAGAGGGAGGGTACATATGCAGCTCCTATGGTCCAAATTTTCACCCGTGTTCCGTCGATTCCTCATTTCGTATCTTGTCATTCTGATGATTCCTCAAATTGCGGGATATGCCTCTTACCGAGCTTCTATTGAAGCGGCCCGTTCCAGCTCCATTGAAAACAGCTTGAAGTCGCTGAGTCTCGGGAAAGAGATCATTGAGCGTAACCTTCTTCAAGTTGAAGCTTTTACCAGACAGCTTGCCGTCAATCCCGATTTGCAAAATTTAATTGCTGGCCCAAAGCCGCATGATCTCTACAATGTCTACGGTATGAACCGCATGCAGCGGAGCCTCTCCATGTACAGCAGTACCAATGATTACTTGTCCCATTTCTTCATTCACATTCCGAACTACAATGCCATCATCACACCAAGAACTGTGTATTATCGTCCAGAGCATTATTATGCTGCCAATCAGCTGGACGGTATGTCGTTTGAACAATGGCATGACCAAATTCTCAAACAACCACACTTTAATGAAATCATACCGCTTCGAAACTATAAACGTGAAATACTCGGCACTGTGCTTGCAGATGTTCCCGCCATTACGTTTCTGCAATCTCTGCCTTTGAACAGCTTCAACAAACCGCAAGCAACGATTGGTGTCATGATTGATCAGGATCAGATGGCCAGCCTTACTCAAAATATTGTGGATCAATATGGCGGCTGGACTCTCGTCACTGATGCGGAAGGACAGATCATTTTCTCCCATGGCATTGAACAAGCCGAAGCCGAGCAAATGGCACAGAGTCGAAAGAGAGAAGGTAACGCTGTGGAAACGGAGCTGAACGTGCAGAATGTACGGCCTGGAAGTGATGGTCGGCTGCTGATATCGATGCAGTCCAGTCAAAATGGATGGAATTACATGGCAGGGATTCCGGAGAAAGCACTCATGACAAAAGCGGACCAAATCAAACAAGTCACGCTGGTCTTTACTCTGGCAACCATTGCCTTGGGACTGTTATTCGGGCTGGTTCTGGCCTATCTTAATAGTGCACCCGTTTACAGATTGTTGGCCTCTTTTCGGGAACAAATCACCGATTCCCCAGGCAGACGGGGCAATGAATATGATTTTTTGGCAAGCCATATTAACAATCTGATTGCTAATAATGACTCACTTAAAAACGCCATGAATGAGCAGATTCCGTTATTGAGAGACGGTTTTATCAAACGTTTGTTAACGGGAGAAGTCTATACCTCACTTGAGTTGGAGGTTATCTCATCCCAGGCGCACATTTCTCTTCATAGCAGCAAGGGCTTGACAGGCTTAGTGAAGGTAAACGGATATGCCAATCCGGACAGTGAAGAAACGATCCATGAACTGGGTGTCGCAAGGCTGCTCATCAAACAGGTACTTACAGAGTGGAATGCGCAGCTGCTGATCACGGATTGGGGAACAGACCAGATCGCTTTTGCCTGTCCATTGGATGAGAACTCACTGAATGAAGCTATAGGGAGATGTGAAAAAGAGCTGAACACCTTGATGGAAGTGATCTACCGGGAGCATCGGATATCCACAACAATTGGCACAGGCGCAGCTTACGAGGTCTGGAATGATGCAGGGCGTTCCTTTGACGAAGCCAAACAAGCTCTGGATTATGCCATTCATATGGGAACAGATCATCTGGTGAGATTTGAAGATACGATGAAGGAAAATGAAATGTTCTATTATCCGATTGAGTCTGAACAGCGCCTGCTGAACACAATCAAAGTCGGGGAGCCTGAAGAGGCGGTACGTATTCTGGAGCAATTGTTTCTTCGTAATTTAGAGGAGCGGGAACTGTCCTACGAGATGACACAGCAGTTCATCATGGAGCTGAAGGGGACTTTTCTGAAGCTGGACGAACCAAAATTCAAGCTGGATGCCTCCCTGCTGGAGGAATATAAATCTCGGGTGACATCCATTCAGTTGACAGAAACGATTACTTCGCTGCGTGCAAAGTTCAAACGGTTAACGGAAGACATCTGCGGTGATTTCCAGAGAAGAAGAGCAGGAGCACATGCGGATACTGTAAACGAAATGATTTGTTTTATCCAACAACATTATGGGGATGCAAACTTGACGATCTATCGGATTGCCGAGCACATGAGCAAGTCCGAGAAGTTTATTTCCCAACTGTTCAAAGAACACAAGGGAGAGAATCTTTCCGATTATGTAGAACGGGTACGCATTGATGCTGCCTCGAACTTGTTACACTCCACTGCTCAGACCATTGACGAGATAGCGGAGGCCACCGGGTATAACAGTGCACATTCATTCCGCCGAGCTTTCAAGCGAGTACGCGGCATTTCTCCGAGTGTATTTCGGAAAATGGACGTTCATAGCGGTTAATGTAGGCTGTTTCTCGGGAACTATATTCGCTTTTTGTACTTTCTCAGCGTAACTGTACCTTTACGCATCCCCAGCGCAATCTTATGATTACCCAAAAAGTAAGCGCTACCAAATTGAGCTGAAGTTCAGCACGATTGGGAGCCAAGAATGGTGGGGATGATTCTGAGAACCGCAATGACCAGTGAATCAAAGTCCGTGGAGAAACCAAGTAAAGCGTTTGCCTTGAAGCAAGCATTATCCAGAAGCTGGAGGCGACATTGGCAGCTGTATCTGCTGATCCTGCCACCGATTGCTTACTTTATTATTTTCAAGTATGTACCCATGGTGAATGCGGTCCTGGCATTTAAAGATTACAACGTCATCAAGGGGATCTGGGGCAGTCCGTGGGCCGGAACCAAGTATTTCGAATTACTTTTCAAAAATCCGGCGTTTGTCATGCTGATCAAGAACACGCTCTACATTTCGTTTTACAGCCTGATCGTTGGTTTCCCGATTCCTATATTACTGGCGCTGGCGCTGAACGAAATCAAAAACATACGATTCAAAAAAACAGTACAAATGGTGACGTATGCTCCATATTTCATCTCTACCGTTGTTATGGTCTCCATCATTATGCTCTTTCTGTCTCCTAGGCTGGGTATTGTCAACACGATTGCAGGTGCCCTTGGTTTCGAAGCGGTGAATTTTCTCGGTGAGCCTGGACTGTTTCGATCCATATACGTATTCTCCGATGTGTGGCAGGGAATGGGGTACTCCGCTGTGATATATCTGGCTGCTCTGGCAGGTGTTGATCCATCCCTGTATGAAGCCGCCAAAGTGGACGGAGCCAACCGAATACAGAAAATCATCAATGTTGATCTGCCTGGACTACTTCCGGCAGCAGTCATCATTCTGATCCTGAGTGTAGGGAATATCATGGCTGTTGGGTTCGAAAAAATATATTTGCTGCAAAATCCGCTCAACCTGTCTGCTTCGGAGATCATCTCCACGTATGTCTATAAAATAGGATTGCTGAATGCCAATTACAGCTTCGCTACTGCGGTTGGCCTGTTCAACTCGGTGATTAACCTGATTCTGCTATTAATCGTAAACGCGGTCGCCAAGCGACTGTCCAATACAAGCTTATGGTAACGGGAGCGAAAGGAGGAGAACCAACTCATGCCTAACACACAGACAAATGCAGGTCGTTCGCGGATCAAGAGCAGTAGTACGATTCGTGAATCCTGGGGAGACCGCGTGTTTATAACGGTTGTTTACTTCATGTTGACAGTGGTGCTGATTGCCGTGCTGTATCCCTTGATATATATTGTGAGTTCTTCGCTCAGTAGCCCAGCTGCCGTCTCTTCGGGAAAAGTCTGGTTGTGGCCCATTGACCTGACGTTTGACGGTTACAAGTCTGTATTGCGGAATGATCAAGTCCTTACCGGGTATGCCAATTCCCTTTTCTATACAGCCTGCGGCACCTTCATCAGCGTGGCACTGACCATTATGATTGCTTATCCATTATCCAAAAAAACGTTTGTTGGTCGCAGCTCGTTAATGATGTTTATTACCTTCACCATGTTGTTCTCAGGCGGTTTGATCCCTACCTATCTGGTGGTCAAAACCATGGGACTGATTGATACCCGCTGGGCGTTGCTGATTCCCAATGCCGTCTGGGTATGGCAAGTCATCATTGCCCGTACCTTTTTTCAGAATTCGATACCGGAAGAATTGTCCGAAGCAGCAGACATCGATGGCTGCAGTGACATCCGGTTTATCTTCAGTATTATCCTGCCACTCGCCAAACCGATTATCGCCGTGTTGTCACTTATGTACGCTGTTGGTCAGTGGAATGCATACTTTGACGCCCTCATTTACCTGAAATCACAGTCGCTCTATCCGCTACAGCTGATATTGCGCAGCATTCTTATTCTGAACAGCAGTACGGGGAGCATGGATGCATCGGAAATGATCAAACAGCAGCAAATGGCTGAACTCATGAAGTACTCGTTAATTGTGATGGCCAGCTTGCCGGTGCTAATCATCTATCCTTTTGTTCAACGGTATTTCGTGCAAGGTATGTTGATTGGCTCAGTCAAAGGATAAGTTCATTTTTTCTATTATTCATGAGGGAGAGGATTGTATTGAAAAAAGCGGAATTCATCATTCTTGCCTGTATGCTGTTTACCTCGTTGGTACTTGCCGGATGTTCAAGTTCTGATAAGGGGAACGGGGAAGGCAGCGATCCATCAGGCAAGACAGCCATTAATGTGTTTGCCCACCAGGGTTCGGATACCAACCTGTCCAATAATAAATTCACGAAGAAAATGGAAGAGAAGTTTGATATTCAGTTCAACTGGACTACGGTTCCATTCGACGGTGCAGCGGAGAAAAGACAGATTTCACTGGCTTCCGGTGATTATCCGGACTTGTATCTGCTCATCCCTTGGGTAGATCGTTTCTCCCAGACAGACTTGTTGAAGTTTGGTCAGCAGGGGGTTATTTTGCCGCTGAATGATCTGATTGAGGAGCATGCTCCCAATATTAAAAAAGTGCTTGAAAGCAATGACTATTATCGGGCCATGAACACCGCTCCAGACGGAAATATCTACGGTCTGACGGGGCTGAATGAATGTTTCCACTGTTCATACCCAAACAAGATGTGGGTCAACACCAAATGGATGGAACAACTGGGCCTGACCGAACCCACGACGACAGAAGAATTTAAGGAAATGCTTCGGGCATTTAAAACGAAAGACCCGAACGGGAACGGTAAAGCCGACGAAGTACCGCTAAGCGGTTCGACTGAAAATTTCGGTGTGCATATTATTCCGTACTTGATGAACGGTTTCATCTATGACGACGATCGGAATTATCTCATTGTCAATCAGGGGAAAGTGGAGACCGTAGTGAACAAACCGGAGTGGAAAGAAGGGCTTGCCTATATTAAATCCCTGTACGATGAAGGGTTGATTGATCCCGGGGCATTTACCCAAAACGTCGGGGCCTTCAAAAAAATTGGAGATAACGCTGATGCACAGCTTCTCGGTGCGGGAGCAGCGATGCATCCATCGTTATTCGTAACCACTGCCGAAGGTTCTCCTTACGGGAATGATTACAATCCCATCCCTCCATTGAAGGGACCCCATGCTGCTTATGCTACGTACAACTATCCGATTGATCCCGGAGCGTCTTTTGTACTGACAAACAAAGCCAGTGAGAAAACGCAGATCGCGGCCATAAAGCTGCTGGATTATCTCTATACCCAGGAAGGAACCATGGCATCATATCTGGGAGAAGAGGGCGTAAGTTGGCGCAAACCACAAGAAGGAGAAGTGGCGCTCAATGATCAGATTGAGCCGTTATATAAAGCCATTCCGCTTCCTTCTGGAGAAGAACCTCGTAATGACAGTTGGGCTGCATTGAGTCAGTACAATCATTATCAGGCATATCGGGACTCCGAAGTACAGGGGACAGACATCTATGCCAATGATGGTGGTGAGCGACGTCTCTATGAGGCGACATTGTTAATGGAGGGCAAGGAACCGAAAGAGATTTTCCCTCATTGGGCATTGTGGGTAGATCCGTCCCAAGCTGATGAAGCCAGCATGATGCAGACCAATCTCAAGGATTACATCGATCAGAACGCCCTGCAATTTATTACAGGCGCCAAAAGTCTGGATAAGGATTGGGATGAATATGTGAAAGGCCTGGAGGGACTGAACATTAATCGATATCTGGAGATTATGCAGTCTTCCTATGATACTTCTTCTGTTTCCAAATAATTAAAGTATCTGAATCATACAGAGCGGGAAAAGTTACTGCCTGTATTTTTACAACCAAACGTTCCCAGTTCGCAGTCAACATATGCGAGCCGGGAACGTTTTTTATTGATATAGATTAAATCGTAATATCATTGCATCCTTCTTAAAATTCAGTGATTGAACCTGTCCTGCAAGCCAAACGTTCACAGGACAGGTTCAACGGCTCGTGCACATTCCCTTAGTACATGCGATATCTTCCGCTTAGGGCCAGCATGCTGAAAAAATACAGGCAATTGTCGTAATAACGTCGCTCTCCCTGACGCAGAGGTGTGTTCCAGAACTTGCGAACGAATGTGTCAGCATGTGGACCGTCCGCAGCCAGTGAAGCCATGGCATTGGTAGCCAGCAAACCTACAGGATGCAGTGAAGGTTCGTCGAAAGGTTCCCCTTCTATTGTATAACGACGATAATCGGGCATTTCAATATCACTGAAGAAGGATTGAATCCGATTGGATTGTTCGATCTGCCAGTGATCCTTGCGGAACCATTCCCAGTCCAGCGCTATATTCGCAGCAACACGGTAGGCATCACTGTAAAAATGTCTGAAATCACCATGCGGCTGTATTGGAGCCGGAGAGCCGTCATAGTTCGCATATTCAGGTGATAGTCCCGTTACGGGATGGCAGGCTGTATGAAGGTAAGCGCGACTAGCGGCCGCCGCTTCTTTCCAGAAGCGCTGATCTTCTTCATCCGCATATTTCGCGAATAGCTCATAAAAATGAGGCAGATGGTAGGATGGGTCGCTAAACGGTGTTTCTGGTATGAATTTGATCAGTTTTGTTTCCGGGTCCCACATGGGATCGCCTTCGCCGTCTTCGCCCTGATGTATACATGCACGAAGGATCTTGCGGGCTTGTACCTTGTAATCATAAGGTTCAGCGCCATCGCCCCAGCGGTTGGAGGCAAAAAAAAGTGCCAGGGCAAAAAACTCCTCACCATCAGGAGCAGGACCTTGCGAGAGTCGGGTTCCGTCAGGCTTGCATTGCCAGGCAAAATAATCTTTATAACGACCCGCTTTATGCTGCATAAACGAGTGTGAGAAATTCCAGAGTCGATCAAATTCTTCCTTTTTGTCCATCTGAACAGCCATCATCATGCCATAGGACATGCCCTCGGAGCGAACATCGAGATTACCAGTGTCCAGCAAATAACCCTTGTCCTCACCCATGGGGTAATATATTCGAGTATTGTCATCGCCATAAAACAGCTCGTTCCATGTTTCTTCCAATCTGTTCGTGATCTCATTCTCATCGTAACCTAGCGTCAAAAACAGATTTGTATATGTACCCGTATCCCACGCGCCTTGACCCGTGATATTCATGAGTATCCTCCTTCATCAATGCGGTTTTTCAAAATTATAACATGGAAATAGTGTACAAATTAAAGCGTTTACATGAAAAATTATAGGTGTTCTGATCTGCATGTCATTGTACTCAAATTAAAATGATATATTAGTTAAAATCCTATACTTTGTCAGGTTGTTGTAAAATTATGTAAGCGCTACACTTTGGGAGAAGGATCACATCTGATCTAATAATAATACAAGCTGTGATCCTTTAAATGTTGTTTGAGGATGGTCAGAATCTAACCGGAAGGATGTGATGGTGATTTATGCGCCCGGATTCAGGAGATGCAGGTGAAAACACGGAATTCACTGCACCGCGCGATCCAGTTGGAGTGACAGCGTCGGCAGTCAAGCCCGCAATTGATTTTGAATCACATGGATATCGCGACATGATTGGCCGATCTCTTCTGAACAAAGGGAATAATGTCAGATTGAAACGAGCCATTGAGAAGGCAAAAAACGGCGAACCTGTCGTTATCGCTTATATTGGAGGCTCCATTACCCATGGTGCTGGTGCAGTACCTATTCATCTCCAAAGTTACGCTTATCGGTCGTATGAGTCGTTCAAGTTTATGTTTGCGCTTTCAAAAGATAGTCCGATTCATCTGATTAAAGCAGGTGTAGGTGGAACTCCTTCAGAACTGGGGATTGTACGTTATGATCGTGATGTGCTGAGGGGAGGTGCCGTTCAGCCGGATATTGTCATAATCGAATTCGCAGTCAATGACGCAGATGATGAAACCCAAGGTAAATGTTACGAGAGTCTGGTACTCAAAGCACTTACTGCCGATAACAAGCCAGCGGTCATCTTGTTATTCAGTGTATTCGAAAATGACTGGAATCTACAGGATCGTCTCGCTCCGGTAGGCTGGCATTATGATCTGCCAATGGTAAGTGTGAAAGATGCTGTCGTAGATCAGTTCAATAAGACAAAAGGTGAAGGCAACGTTATTTCCAAAAAGCAATTTTTCCATGATATATATCATCCAACTAACATAGGGCATCGAATTATGGCCGATTGTTTGGAATATTTGTTCGACGTGACGAATCGTTCTGAGTGGGATGAGAAAGATCATGATATTGAAAAAGCTCCGCTAATTGGAAATGAATTTGTTAATGTGAAGCTGTTGGATCGGAAAAACGGCAATCATATTGCCCGAATTGATGCAGGCTCTTTTTGTAAAACAGACACGGATCTGCAGATGGCTGAGATGGATGCTCATGACTATGGTACACCTCAGTTCCCCAACAACTGGATGCGTACAGGAGAGGACAAAGAGGCTCAGAGCAGCTTTCGGATAAGTTTGCAGTGTAAAAGCCTCATTCTGATCTTCAAGGATTCTGGTAACGATGAATTCGGAACTGCACATATCAAGGTAGATGGGGTATTCGTCCAAAAAGTCGATCCGCGTCAAGTGAACTGGACCCATTGCCATGCCACACTTCTGCTTAACGAAGAGCATGTGGGGGAGCACTTCATCGAGATCGAAATGGCGGAAGGTCATGAACATAAATGCTTCACCATTCTGGGTTTTGGATATGTGGATTAACTGAAGACTGATAGTCACTCATATGTTCGGAGGAAAAGAGAATGGAATTGATCTCACCAGCAGTAACGGGATATGACCAGTATCGGGAGAATATACCACGTGGAGTCATGGAGACGGTAGAGTATCCTTCCACCACGGTTGGCAATTCCCGTAAAGCGATGGTGTACACCCCACCAGAATTTTCTTCGACAACGATGTATCCTGTACTGTTTCTTTTGCATGGTATTGGTGGAGACGAAACCGAATGGCATACTCACGGTTCTCCGCAAATTATTCTCGATAATCTGTACAACGATAACTTGCTTGAGCCGATGGTTATTGTTTTCCCCAACGGTCGCGCAATGTCGAATGACCGAGCCGAAGGAGACCTGTTTGAACCTGAGAAAATCAAAGCATTTAAACGGTTTGAATCCGATCTGCTCAACGATTTGATACCTTACATGGAGTCGAACTACCCTTTGCATAAAAGCCGGGATAAAAGGGCGATTGCTGGTTTATCCATGGGTGGAGGTCAATCCTTAAATATCGGATTAAGTAATCTAGACCATTTTGCATGGATCGGTGCTTTCTCCGCAGCCCCAAACACCAGAAGTCCGGAGCTACTTGTCCCTGATCTTTCGAAAGCGCCTTCATTACTCTCGCTGTTATGGATCTCTTGCGGTGAACAGGACAATCTTATAGAGATTAGTCTTGGGGTTCACCAATATTTGGCGCAACACGGAGTACCTCACATTTGGCATGAGGAAAGTGGAGGACATGATTGGCCCGTGTGGAAGAACGATCTGTATCTGTTTTCGCAACGTCTTTTTAAGTGAATTTGCTGAAAAACATTCATATCGGATTGTAGCATCAACCAAATCTATTAAAATATCAGGAGGTATCATCCATGTTCAAATTTGGCAAAAAATTAATGACCGTTGTTCTCGCAGCTTCCATGAGTTTTGGTGTCTTTGCAGCAACATCCAGCGCTGCAACAGATTATTGGCAAAATTGGACAGATGGTGGAGGAACGGTCAACGCTGTTAACGGATCAGGAGGGAATTATAGTGTAAACTGGCAGAATGTAGGCAACTTTGTTGTTGGGAAAGGGTGGACATCTGGTACGCCTAATCGAGTGGTCAATTACAATGCCGGCGTATTCTCTCCTTCAGGTAACGGCTATCTCACTTTCTATGGTTGGACTAGAAACGCTCTAATTGAATATTACGTGGTGGATAGCTGGGGAACGTATCGTCCGACCGGAACGTATAAGGGCTCTATGACTAGTGATGGCGGCACATATGACATCTATACAACGATGAGATACAATGCACCTTCCATTGATGGTACGCAGACTTTCCCTCAGTATTGGAGTGTTAGACAGTCCAAGAAACCAATCGGAGTCAATTCTACCATCACGTTCAGTAATCATGTGAATGCATGGGCGAGCAAAGGGATGTACTTAGGCAACAGCTGGTCCTATCAGGTGATGGCAACGGAAGGTTATCAAAGCAGCGGAAGCGCAAACGTGACGGTTTGGTAAAAATGATGTGATGCAGTTCAACTTCTGACCTGCATTTGAATTCAATTTTCCGGTAGCGTTGAGTAACGTTATTCTCCAGACTAACGACCTCGACGTTGCCGGATTTAAGCTTAGTAAAGGAGAATAATTGAATGAGGAAGCTGGTATGGTTAACTTTAATCGCTATAGTTGTTAGTCTAAGTGCTTGTTCAGCAAGTAATACCAAATTAAACGATGACTTGGTATTTGTCGAAGGGGGAGCCTTCAAGAGTAGTAAGCCAAGTCAGATTGATAGGAATGAAACGTTGGATTCCTTCTATATTGGCAAATACGAAGTAACTCAAAAAGAATGGATGGAGGTTATGGGGGAAAACCCTTCTGGCTTCAAGGGAGATGACCAGCCTGTTGAAATGGTCAGCTGGTATGACGCAGTGGAATACTGTAATCAAAAAAGTATAAAAGAAAACCTGAAACCTTATTACAATATAGATAAAGACAACCAGGACACGAATAATCACAATGAAAACGACACTATAAAATGGAATGTAACGATCAACGAGGACGCCAACGGTTACCGTTTACCCACAGAGGCAGAATGGGAATACGCTGCAAGCGGAGGTCAAAAGAGCTTACATTACACATACAGTGGAAGTAACAATCCTGATGAAGTTGCTTGGTACTGGGTAAATGCCGGCGAGAACATTCTGACGGGTGACTGGAGCTGGCCCGCTATTGAGAGCAATCGTAATCAAACCAAAAAAGTCGGAACTCAGAAGGCGAATGAGTTAGGAATCTATGATATGTCTGGGAATGTGAGAGAATGGTGCTGGGACTGGTACAGTGATTCGGAGAGTCCCAATCAATCCTGGCGAGTTGTAAAAGGCGGAGGCTGGATTGGCGGTGTCAATAACAATGAAATATCATTTCGAGGCAAATTTGATGCAAATGGTTTTGGTCCCGATCAAGGATTCCGTATTGTGCGTGGAGAATAAAAAATCTTTTTCCTGACAATAGATTACTTCTGAACCCGACCTATAATTTGTCGGGTGAAAACCTATAGTTTATCAGGTTGTTGTACCAAAATGTAAGCGTTACACTTGAATTGTTATCCCGGCGCTTCGCTACAATCGGAGCGTTCTTATAGTACGGTCTGATGGAACCATTTTCTATGTTATTGATTAATGACGATGAGATTGGTAGAAATTTTGTTCTCCAAGTTGTGCGAGCAGACAACAATCCTGCTGTTGTTCTGCTGTTTAGCGTTTTCAGAACAACTGGAATCTACCTATTGATATAGATAAAATACATGCAGCTGATCAAGGATAAAAGTGAGGTGAGCTAATGTACAAGGTCATTGTCGCGGATGATGAGCCGTTTATGCTAGAAGGATGGAGAACAATGATTGACTGGCGAGCTTGTGGATATGAACTATGCGGCACGGCAACGGATGGGGAGGAAGCACTTGCTTTATTCAACTCGGTTGAACCGGATCTTGTCGTCACTGATATTCAAATGCCTGTTATGGATGGTCTTGGTTTGATTCACACCTTGCGAGAAGATCTCGCCTATACCTCTAAAATTGTTATCGTTACAGGATACTCCGATTTTAATTACGCGAAGCAAGCCATACGGTATCAGGTCGATCAGTATGTGCTTAAACCACTTGTTCCCGAGGAAATTCATCAAATCCTTATGGAAATGATTGAACCTCTGGACAAACGCAGAAATGAGCAAAAACAGCAAAATGGAGTCATGGTTACAGATGAAACCTATGAAGATCATCTTCATGAATATCGAATAAGCGAAGAATATGATTTAGAGCAAATGATGAACATCTCCAAAGAGATCTTGGCGTTTATTGAGGCAGAAAATACGTATTCTATCGATATTGCAGTGAGTGCACTGCTAGAGAAAAGTGAAAAAGCAGAGGTTTCGTTGGAATGGATACATCATGTCATTCGATATATCCATGGGGAGTTGCTACGAAAATATGGAAAAAGAGAGGGTTGCAGAGAAATACTATGTGAAAAAGATTGGCATGATGCTGCGAGTTGGTCTTCCGGCACATTGCAAGACCTGTGTGTTCGATTGTCGAAGCAACTTTCCCAGTCTGAATTAAAGCAAAAGACGGGTACGGGAGGGCTGGTTTCAGAAGCAGTGAATGAATTGAAGCAACACTATCGAAGTAAAATTAAATTACAAGATGTAGCTAATCGTATTCACGTGAATTCTGCCTACCTGGGTCAACAGTTCAAGCGGGAGATGGGGGTCAGTTTCAGTGACTATGTGCACCAGCTTCGTGTTGAGGAGGCCCGTAAACTCCTGCGACGTACCAATATGAAGATCACTGACATTGCATTCAGGCTAGGATATCATGATGCTGAATATTTCACCCAAAAGTTCAGAGCGCATACAGGGGAGCTTCCGTCAGTCTATAAAAACAAAAACCAAGGGTGATTACATGCGTCATAAATTCTGGATGTTCAGTAAGGTTAATGATATTCCTCTCCGATCCAAATTTCTGCTTATTTATGTACTTAGTATTCTCCTTCCTGTAATAACGATTAATATCTTCTTTTATGAACGAACCTCTGCGGATATCAAGATTAGAGAACAGGAAAATCTGCGTAAATCCATCGACAGAGCTGCAGGGGAACTGCTAGGCATGATTGATGAGAGCGTTGCCCTGAGCCGAATTATTGCAGCAGATGATTCGCTCTATGAGGCACTGGATCGGACCTATCACTCCCCCGTGGATTATTACAACGTCTATCATGCATTCCTGCGAGATAAATTAACACGGTATATGTCAGCGAATATTCTGGAGGTGCGTATCTATACGGATAACGATACCATTCAGACGGGCAGTCATTATATCGTGATGAAAGACAAGAATGTACTCCCTGGATTGAAACAGCTGAAATCCACCAGTGGAGGCATTCTTGTCGTTGATTATATTGAGCCATCCGGATTTAACGCGGGAAGAAGAATCAGTGTGATTGGCAAAATGGATACCTATACTTCCTATGCCAATTACAACAAGTATTCCAAGATTGATCTGGAACTTAGCCGGGTGTATAGCATTTTAAATCGTGAATCAGACAGTCTTCAGTTGCGTCTGGTGGACAGCAACAATCGAACTGTCGTTTCAAGTGGGGAATTCAGCGAAACTGACTTATCCCCCCTTGATAATGAATCAATGCTCAAGGAATCTGGAGATTCTGCTTACACGCTCGAAAAATCGTTGGGGAATCTAGCCTACCTAAAGGGCTGGAAATTGATTGGAGTTGCCGATACGCGTCACCTTGACCACCTGCTGCAAGAAGCCTTTAAATCAATTCTGGGGTTGCTCGCATTAAGTATCGTGGTCCCCTCTGTATTGATCTACATTATTTTGCGTTCCTACCACTATCGGATTCGCAAGTTATCCAGACATATGGAGAAGGTTCGTAACGAACGATTCGATCTGATTGAAATTCACGAAGGCCGCGACGAAATTGGCGGGCTTATTCGTACATTTAACATCATGATTGGTAAAATTCATACGCTGATTAATGACGTATATAAACTGGAAATCCGCCAAAAAGATCTGGAGCTGGATCAAGTGAGGACTGAATTGTCCATGCTCCAGAGTCAGATGAATCCCCATTTTTTATTTAACACATTGAATGCCTTGCTAGTCGTTAGTACAAAGAATGGATATACGGAAGTAATTGAGATTATTAAAAGTCTGTCCAAACTGATGAGACAGTTGCTCAGTCATTCTGACAATCTGATTCCTTTGCAAGAAGAGCTGGAATTTACGAATCTTTATCTCCAGATTGAGAAGTTTCGCTTTGGAGAGCTGTTTGATTACACCTTCGAGGTTGATCCTGATGCAGCTTCGTCGCTCATTCCCCGCATGAGTATTCAACCGCTCGTCGAAAATGCATGCAAACACGGCTTGCAGGCGCGAAAAAATGGAAGAGAGATCAAGATAACTGCGAGACGAAATGCTTCTGAACTGGTTATTCAGGTGATCGATAATGGAATCGGTATGGATGCAGGGAGATTAACCGAACTCCTGCGAGATATTCGTTCTGAAAGACCCAGGAACGGCGAGCATGTAGGACTCCGTAATGTCTACCGCAGGTTGGAACTCTTTTATGAAGGAAATGCGATATTTGATCTAAGCAGTGTACCCGGAAAGGAAACCATTGCAGGGTACCGTATACCGATCTCCAAGCTGGAACAGAGGAAATAGGAGGTAAACTCTCATGTATAAAGTACTGTTAGTCGATGATGAACCGTATGCCATTGAAGGGTTACAGCTTCTGATCAATTGGGAAAAGTATGGTTTCGAAATCAGAGGCGTGTGCGCCAACGGTGAGGAAGCCATTCGGATGATGGAACAAGATCGACCTGATCTCGTGGTGACAGACATTCGTATGCCTGTGATGAATGGGCTGGAACTTGTAGAAGAAGCACGACGATTGGAACATGAGTCTGTGCTGTTTGTCATCACGAGTGGATACAGTGACTTTAATTATGCCAGACAAGCTATTCGATTAGGTGTCTCCAACTATCTAACCAAACCGGTTGACAGTACAGAAGCAGAGGATATGTTGGTCCGCCTCCGTATGCAATTGCAGGAGCGTGAAACCCAGGAGCGTATAAGAGGACAAGCAAACGAGCAAAGGATCAAAACGTTTTTGTCTGCACTGATTAAGGATAAGCAAAATATATCGGAGGAGGAGATGTCAGAGATTCTTCATCGTTTAAACAAGTCCCATTGGGCATACCTGCGGATAGCCTTTCAGGGAGATATTCAGGAAGTCTGTTCAGTAGCCGAACAAACGGCTGAAGAAACAACTTGCTGTTATGTGATAGACAGAACAAGAGACTCATTCGGACTTGTATGGGGGGAGGAAACGAATGATAGAAATGAGACATTTGAAGCAATTAAAGCTTTTACACAGCGTTTAATGA
This sequence comes from Paenibacillus xylanexedens, assembly GCF_001908275.1. Lineage (NCBI taxonomy): Bacteria > Bacillati > Bacillota > Bacilli > Caryophanales > Paenibacillaceae > Paenibacillus > Paenibacillus xylanexedens. The sequence goes on from NZ_CP018620.1 coordinate 4,218,604, forward strand.
ACAATATGCAACATAACGGCTGCGAAGAAATTCATATCGCGGTTGGATTAACGGTCAACAAACTGGAGCATTTATCTGAATCCTTCCGCTCCGCTCAGGAAGTTGGGCGTTATTTGTTTTTTAATCAAGAGCGTCTTTTGTTTGCCGAAGATATTCAGCTGGAGAATTGGCAGTTTGATCCGGAAACGCTGTCAGAGGTGGACCATATTTGCGATTTGCTTGAAAACGGTTCTGTAGAGGAACTCTCAAGTTCCATTCGTGGTGCCTTTGAACTGTTTATACAGATGAAGGCTGCCCCAGAGATTGTACATATTTTCTCTACTCACATTATATTCCGCGGACTGTCCCTGTGTAGAGAATTAGGAGGAGAACCTAATGCTCTAATGAATGAATTGGCAAGCGGAATTCTGGAGAAGGGCCATCGAAACATAGAAGAGGTTGCTAACAATCTGGAACATTTCTGTTTGCAATGCAAGGCAGAACTGGCTATTTTCCGGGAGAGGCAACTTGGTGGCATCCAGGCGACGGTTGCTGAATATGTGCAGATGCATTACAGAGAGACATTTACGATTCAGGAGCTTGCAGAACGATTCTACGTGAACCCTGTCCATTTAGGGCAATCCTTTTTGCGAAAGTATGGCAAGGGTGTCATCGAGGTAGTACATGATCTAAGAATGGAAGAAGCGAAGCGTCTCCTCCAGCAGACGAATCAAACATCAAGTGCGATTGCAGAGCAGGTAGGGTACCGCAGTTACCAGCATTTTCTCAGACACTTCGAAAAACGAACAGCCATGAAACCTTTAGAATACAGGCAAAAGTATGCGAATTGATCCATGAAAAAGAAGAACCCCTCCTGAATAAGACCTACAATTACAGGGGGGTAGACCTTAAATGTATATATTTTGTAACCGCATACATTTCTTCATACTAAAAACAGTAAGACATACCACTTCCAAGGAGGGCAAGTACATGGGGGGACTTAAGAAAAAGAAGCTTTGGGGTTCCGTATCACTCGTTCTGGCTTTGAGTTTGGCACTTGCAGGATGCAGCGGTGACAATGAGAAAACGACTACAAAGGATGGGAAAGAGGTACTGAACATCACGGCCTTTATCGGAACGCCAAATCAGGCGCCAGCTAAAGATAACCGAATCTACAAGAAGATCCAGGATGAACTCGGCGTTAATCTTGAGATGGAGTTTCTTGTGGGTGATCTTCAACAGAAGCTCGGCGTTATGATTGCCGGTGGCGATTTCCCTGACTTGATCACAGCAGATACCAAATTGGTATCAGCCGGTGCGGTTATTCCGCTCGAAGATCTCATTGAAGAGCATGCACCTAATCTGAAGAAACATTTCGGTAAAGACTGGAACCGGATGAAAGACTCCAGTGATGGACATATTTACTGGTTGCCTAACTATGGTGTGTATACAGGGGAGTTCATTAGTAACTATTATTCTGGTCCTGCATTCTGGATTCAAAAGTCCATACTGAAGGATGCCGGGTACCCGACTCCTAAAACGTTGGATGATTTCACAAAGTTGATCCGTGATTATGCAGCCAAGAATCCAACGATTGATGGTCAACCGACGATTGGTTTCACTACATTGGCTTCAGACTGGCGGACGTTCCCTTTGCTTAACCCACCTGAACATCTTACGGGTCACCCCAATGACGGGGGCGTAGTCGTAGATGATAGTGGAGTCGCAACCGTTTTTGCCGACAAAGATATCTCCAAACGGTACTATAAAGAACTAAACAATCTGTATAATGAGGGATTGCTGGATAAAGAAGCCTTTGTTCAGAACTATGATCAATATTTGGCCAAAATTTCTTCAGGACGTGTGCTTAGTATGTTCGACCAGCACTGGAATTTCCAAGCCGGCGAAGACCCACTCGTAGCACAGGGGAAAATTGGCCAGACATACGTAGGCTTCCCGCTTGTCTATGATACAAGTATCACAGATCATTATCTGGACCGTCCGGTCATTAACTTGAACAATGGTTTTGGTATCAGTAAAGATGCCGAAGACCCTGTCGCACTCATCAAATTCCTCGATAAGCTTATGGACGAGAAGTACCAAAAGCTCTTGTCATGGGGTGAAGAGGGTGTAGACTATCAAGTGAATGAAGAGGGAAGATTCTATCGTACACCAGAGCAACGGACAGAGCAGGATGACCCGGCATGGAGATTGGTTAACAAAGCTGAAGGTTTCTACGCTGCTGCACCGAAGCTCGAAGGAACATTTGAAGATGGCAATGCAATTGGAGCGATCAACCAACCTGAGGAATTCTATGACAACCTCAAACCGGAAGATAAAGAACTCTTGGATGCATATGGCTTCAAGACGTGGAGTGATTTCTTCTCTCCTGCACCAGAGAATCCAGTGTACTATCCAGCATGGCAGGTCGATCTGAAAGAAGGCTCTGATGCTGCGGTAGCGAACAAACAAATGACAGACACTTCATTGAAATTCTTGCCTAAAGCAATCATGTCCAAACCGGATGAGTTCGATAACATTTGGACTGAATATGTAGACGCTTACAAGAAAATCGATGTCAAATCCTATGAAGATCGAATTAATGACCAACTGAAATGGAGAATCGAGAACTGGTCTGTTAAATAAAAAAATGCGGCAATGATTCTCTCGGAAGGTACCAACCAAAGGATTACTCAGGCGAGTGCCTTCCGAGGACATCATGCTTAAAGTCGCTGCAAGCCAATAGGAGGAGTGAAAGATGGCGAACACGCCTGGAGCCATACCAGAGCAAACTACCCGTACAGTCGTTACCAAAGCACCACTGTTAAAACGATTGCGCGGACAAAGACAACTCATGTTCATGTCATTGCCCATCGTTGCGTACATTCTCGTATTCTCGTATTATCCCATTTGGGGCTGGGTTATGGCCTTTCAGAATTACAGTCCTGCGAAGAGTTTCACCCAGCAGGAATGGGTCGGGCTCAAACACTTTAAGTTTTTGCTAACAGACGATGCATTTCTTAACGTGCTTCGTAATACCATTGCGATGAGCGTCATCAATATGGTACTCGGATTTGCGACAGCCATTATATTTGCCATTTTACTTAATGAGATCAAACATAAGTTATATAAACGAACCATTCAAACAATATCGTATTTACCTCACTTTCTCTCATGGATTATTGTGACAGGTATCGTAGCAAGTTCACTATCTGTAGATGGTGGGATTGTGAATGTGGTACTCATGAAGCTGAATATCATTCAAGAACCTATCATGTGGCTTAGCGTTCCGGAATACTTCTGGGGCATTGTAGGCGCATCCCATGTATGGAAAGAAGTTGGCTGGAATGCCATTATTTATTTGGCAGCCATCACATCTATCGATCCTTCCCTCTATGAAGCGGCAGAGATTGATGGTGCGAACCGATATAAGAAAATGCTGTATGTGACCTTACCCGGAATCAAATCCATTGTTATCATTTTGCTGATCATGAATATGGGCTGGATTTTGGAAGCTGGATTCGAGGTTCAGTATCTGTTAGGTAATGGTGTGGTTGTCGACTGGTCACAGACGATAGATATATTTGTCCTGAAATACGGACTACAGATCGGGAATTATTCTTTGGCTACTGCGGCAGGTATCTTCAAAACAGTAGTTAGTATCACGCTGATCTTTGCGGCGAATTCAATTTCCAAACGGCTCGGGGAAGACCGATTAATATAAGGGGGACTAGAGATGGGAATCAATAAATCTCGGCTTGAACCGATTGTCTTCCATACGTTAAATGGTATACTGATGATCGCAATCGCGATTGTTACCCTGTATCCGTTTGTGAATACACTCGCCGTATCATTCAATGCCGGTAATGACACCATCCGGGGTGGGATTTATCTGTGGCCTCGGGTATGGACAGATCAAAACTACAGAGCAGTATTTGCAGGAGGGACCATCTTCAGCGCCTTTGGTATATCTGTGGCGAGAACGGTTTTGGGGACAGTTTTAAGTCTATTCTTAACCTCCATGCTGGCTTACACACTAAGCCGAAAAGATTATATATTACGAAAGCCCATTACCATTACAGTTGTTCTTACGATGTATTTTAGTGCAGGTCTTATTCCAACTTACTTCCTAATGAAAGATTTGCATTTGTTAAACAACTTCCTGGTGTACATTATTCCTGGGCTGATCAGTGCCTTTAATATGATTGTTATTCGAACCTATATCCAGACACTACCCGAGGGATTGATCGAATCTGCCAAAATTGATGGTGCTGGAGATTTCAGAACATTCATTTCCATTATTCTACCGCTGTGCCAACCGGTTCTGGCTACTGTTGCACTGTTCATTGCAGTCGGTCAATGGAATTCTTGGTTTGATACGTTTCTGTATGCATCTTCCAAACAAAACCTGAGCACGCTGCAATATGAGTTGATGAAACTATTATCATCTTCTATGAATTCCAACAGCAGTGCAGCCGTTGCCAATGGTGCAGATCTTGGCGCTGCGCGTAACATGGTCACACCTGTATCTATTCGGGCAGCGATTACGATTGTTGCCGCATTACCCATCTTAGTCGTATATCCATTTTTGCAGAAGTATTTCGTTCATGGCTTGCAGCTTGGAGGGGTAAAAGAGTAAACTTAATGCAGTTCCAGATAACCGATCAAAAACGGTCACTAGGTGACCGTTTTTTTATGTTTTTTTAAACGGCGGGCCGTAGTATGTCAATTGCACACGAATCTAACTTATTCAATAATGTTGTTGACAATTAAATTAAAGTTACTATAATTTATATTTACTTGATTCACCAGTCAGTCTCTTTTCAGGGTGCCACTGCGCGCGAAAGCCCTATATCAAGAACTGTCCACAGCGCCTGACCATCCCGAGCTCTTACCATTTTATCAAGGAGACTGAAGAGAAAATGAAAGTATTAATTGTGGAAGACTCCATTTTCGTACAGAAATTACTTACAAAACTGATTGTTGATCATATTCCAGAATGCGAGATTCAGATTGCTAACAATGGAGAGCAAGGATACAACCTATTCAAGGAATTTCAACCTGATTTTATAACCACCGACCTGCTGATGCCTGGTTTGAACGGACAAGAGATGCTTCGAATGATTCGAGAAACGGATAGCAATGTCAAAATTATTATCTTATCTGCAGATATTCAGAAGACAACTAGGGATGAAGTTGAAATGCTGGGCATTTCTGGCTTCCTGAACAAACCGTTAACCGCAGAGAAGGCAACTACCATGATTCAACTGATTCAGGCGGCCTATCATGCTGAATGATTTACAGAAGGATTTGCTGACTGAACTTGTGAACGTTTACGTGGGACAAGCGGCTAACATGTTGTCAGAGATTGTAGACAAGCGTATCGTTTTGAATATTCCGGAAGTGGAACTAATCTCCATATCCGATGTTGATCCTGGAGATCGAAGATACAACATTTTCTTCAGTGAAGGTCACCTGTTTAGATCATCCTTACAGTTTGGATACGAATTTCAGGGAAAAGCATTTCTGATGTTTCCTGTTGAGCAGGCTAAAGTATTGGCAAACATATGTCTTGGAGAACTGGGTGAGAGCGTTATACCAAACGATCCGAACCTGATGGACACGGATTTGGACGTTTTGAAGGAAGTTAGTAATGTCCTGCTTAACGCCATTATTGGAGAATTCGGTAATTTCCTGGAGATGAAACTGGAATACGTCCTGCCTGATATTGAACTGATCTATGTCACCAATTCCGATCAACAAATATTGCTTCAGAATGAAGTTTATGTCCTGGTTTTACATACCTCATTTTTACTTGCCGATACGGATGTGACAGGTATCATTGTCATAGCATTAAGTATGAACTCCATATCGAGTCTGCTGGCCAAAATGGACGCTTTGTTGGAGGCGGACAATGGATAATCTCATTTCGCAAGCTTTGAACAAAGCCCATATGGGAATAATGATCGTGGACAGACATTTGAAAATTGTTGTGTGGAATGCCTGGTTGGAACGTTTTACTGGCAAAAATGCAGAAGAGGTAGTAGGCTTGAATCTGCTTGAGGTCTGCCCGCGGTTTAAGTCGAACATGTATCTAAATATTTTGCAAAATGCGCTGTATCATGGACAGAGCAGATTTTGCTCAAGCGCTTTACATAAGGCATTCATTCTTCCTAATGGCGGAGAGGATGGGCAACTATTCAGACAAAATATGCATGTTGAACCGCTCTATCATGAAGATCGCAGTTATGCCCTTATTCAGATTACTGACATGACAAACACAAACACCCGGGTATATAAACTTAAAAATCTGATTAAAGAACTGGAGACGGAGTACGCCAAAATCAAAATCTCCGAGAAAATCAGCAAACATTTGTCTTTGCATGATCCACTTACAGGTCTGCCTAATCGTCTTGCTTATAATGACCGTCTTGCCTGGGCTATCAGTCATGCTCAAAGAAACCATAATAAACTTGCCATTATGTTTGTGGATGCTGATGGGTTTAAACAAGTGAATGATACATATGGACACCATGTTGGCGATCAAGTGTTGCTGGAGATGGCAAAGCGATTAAGCGAAACGATTCCAAGTACGGACACAGTAGCACGGCTTGGCGGGGACGAATTCATCATTTTAAGCCACCTGAAAGATGATCACGATGCTGAAATTATCGCTAAAAGATTGGAAGCTGCATTCAGTACCCATTTCAAAATTGCCGGAAACTATATCAACCTTTCGATGAGTATTGGTATCAGCCTATTTCCCAAGCATGGACAGGAGCCTTCCGAACTTCTGAGACATGCGGATGGAGCCATGTACAAGATTAAAAAGAATGGCAAGAATGGTTACGGAATTTATGAACCTGAAAATGTTTAAGAAATCTAAAAATGCCTTTTAATAAAGTTGCTACAATAGCAACTTTATTTGTCTATACGATTAACATAAGAAAAAATACGTTTTTTCCTCTATTACTGTACGGGATGTCGATTATCTTAATCATAGTGGGGAATTTCATATTCGATTGAGAGCCGCTTTATTAGCGGCTTTTTTGGTTTTTATTAAATAAGTAGAAGCCGGAAAGAGGCGATAGTCAGTACAATACCAAAAGCAAGGAGAAAAACGCCTCTAAACTTGATACCCATCATATCGTATTCATGGAGTTCATCCTTCGTACGATTAAAAGGCCACGAGTTAGGTCGCCTCAGTGCTCTAACCCCAAAGAATAAACCAATCATTCCAAGCAACAGAAAGAAAAAGAAGAAAAACATATTATCCCCCCTTTAACAAAGATAAGTAATGTGGAAGCCTAGTTTAAGTTGCTTAGCCGTATTCTTTGCCAAAGTCCTCCATCTTTTCAAGGATCGGTAGTAACTTCATCCCCTTGTCTGTTAACGAATACTCAACTCGCGGAGGAACTTCCGGATATACATCACGTTGAATAACACCATCATTCTCCAACTCTTTAAGCTGCTTTGTAAGGGAGCCTTGAGACAGATCTCCAAGAAATTTTTTGATATCCGTATATCGACGTGTTTCGTCTTTTAGGTACCATAAGATAAAATATTTCCAACGCCCAGAAAGGACATTCTGAGTAAAAGCTATGGCGTACATGTCACTTTTTCCATCTATAAATTCTTGTTCAAATCCTTCATTGCAAACTCTCATTCATATCACTCCTGATCCAAAGGTACAAAAAGATGTACTATGTTCATTTAAATTGCCCTCTTTGCTAATAAAACAAATACATCTATGATGGTGTCAACACCAAAATAATTTTAGTTTACCTAAAGTGTGAAAGAATAATTAATGTTATCTCGATTGAATAGTTAGCAAGCTAAATAAATATATCATAGAAACGAGTGACTGATAAGGGCTGGAGAAAAACCGATATTCGATCATACTGTAAATTTTAACAAGGGAGATGTTTAACAATGAATAAAAAAATTCGTACAGGTATCATAGGAGCTTCAATTAATAACGGATGGGCGAGTGGCACACATATTCCAGCTATTGAGCACCTGGATGAGTTCGAGCTTACCGCAGTGGGAACAAGTAATATGCCAAGTGCAAAGAAGAGCGCAGAAGCTTTCTATGCAGATCACGGCTTTGATAATATGGAGGAGTTGGCTCAGCATCCTGATGTGGATATGGTCGTTGTCAGTATTAATGTCAAGGAACATTATAACGCCGTTAAAGCCGTCGTGCCTGCTGGCAAACCAATCTATTGTGAATGGCCACTGGGGTCGAATACAGAGGAAGCGTTTGAAATGCAGGAATGGATAGCGTCCGCACAACTGCCAAATGCGATTGGACTACAGGCTAGACAAGCCCCGGCCGTTCAATATGTAAAAGATTTATTGGCAGAAGGTTATGTGGGTAAAGTGTTATCTGCCAACCTGAAGATCTCTATAGATGGCATGGGTGGCGTTGGTGACAAGTCGAGTGCGTACTTGTATGACCGGAAAGTTGGAGGGAACTTGCTGACCATTGTAGGTGGACACAATCTGGATGCATTTACCTATATGCTTGGGGACTTTACAGAATTGTCTGCCACCACAGCTCAACAGTTTCCAGAAGTTCAATTGGTAGATATTCAGAAAGTCATCAAGAAAACAACGGATGATCAGATCATGATTACAGGAAAATTGACTAATGGTGCAGCAGCCAGTGTTCATATTCAAGGTGGAGTTAAACATCAGACAGGACTCACACTTGAAATTTTCGGAGACAATGGCACGATTGTGCTGAGCGCCCCGGCATCCATTCAATTCGGATCACACCAATTACGCGGTGCAGGATCTACGGACAACGAGCTTCGTGAACTAACCATTCCCGATGCCTATTACTCGGCTCCACATTCTTTATATAACGACTCCGGAATTGTTCTGAACATGGCTCAGGCTTATCGTAAGTTTGCCAAAGATATTCAAGAAGGTACTACCTTAGCACCTAATTTCGCGGATGCGGTGAAACTTCATCAGTTACTGGATGCCGTCGAGAAATCAGCCCAGACCGGTGAACGTCAATATCTATAACCCTCACTCAACGGAACAAAATCCGATCTATCCAGATACTTAGCATGCTAAATATATTCGCACTATTGAAAGGGCACACATATCTGTGCCTGTCCAGAACGAAGGAGAAAATCGTTATGAAAAAAAGAAGTGAAATGCAACTGGCTTTACAGATGGTTTCGGGTTATGGAGCCGAATTTAGCGCATGGAGAATGCCTGGCACGGATCCTGCAGCTTACAGCAATATGGATAGTTATGTAGAACGGGCTAAATTAGCTGAACAAGGAAAATTTCAAATGATTTTCATCGCTGACACTCCAGGATTATCCAACAATTTAGGCCCACAGACGCCTATGTTCCCTATGGACCCCATGTTGGCACTGATGGCAGTAGCAAGAGAGACACAACACATTGGACTTGTTGCTACCCTCTCTACAACATTTAATTATCCCTACAACATTGCACGTCAGTTCAAAGCACTGGATGTTATCAGTCATGGACGTGTGGGATGGAATGCGGTTACCACATCCGACCCCCTAGCGGCGGCTAATTTCGGTGCCCGGGTTGAAAATCGCCAAGAGCGCTATGACAAGGCACATGAAAGCATACAAATTGTTCAGGCCTTGTGGGGGAGTTGGGAACCAGAAGCTTGGACGTTAGATGTAGAAGGAGGGGAATTTGCTGATATGGACAAAATCCAGCCTATTAACCTTCAGGGTCAATATTATGCATCTCGTGGTCCTTTGCCCATTCCGCCCTCTGAGCAAGGACAGCCAGTGATTTTCCAGGCAGGGGGAGGAGGTGAAGGATTAGAATTAGCTGGGAAATATGCTTCGGGAGTGTACGCCAATCCTTATGATATTACGTCTGCCCGTGAACACAGACAAGCCATAAGGCAAAGTGCTGTTCGTTTTGGTCGAAACCCCGATGATATCAAAATGTTTGCAGGTTTTATGTTTTCTCTGGCTTCAACGGAGGAAGAAGCTCTGGATCGTCGGAAACAGCTTATGAGCTTTAATCCCCAGGAAATCCCTAGCAGGGTAAGTTACCTCGGATCCATGGTTGGTTTACCCTTATCGGTAAATTCTGTAGATATAGATCAACCTTTAGCGGGAGATTTGTTAAAAAATGCATATGCCAACCCCATGGACCCACGTTCTCCGAGAGCCTTAAAGTTATTAAAAGAAGGACTCTCTGTAAGGGATGTTCTCGCTCACGGGGTCATCAACTATCATCCGGTTGTTGCAGGCACCCCGACACAGGCTGCTGACTTCTTGGAAGAATGGTTTTTGGCTGAAGCATGTGACGGATTCTCCGTCGTTCCCGATGTATCTTTTGATGGCGTTGCAGATTTTGTGAATCAGGTAGTACCTATCTTGCAGGAACGCGGTTTGTTCCATAAGGAATATGAAGGGAAAACACTACGCGAGAATATGGGCGTTCCTTACGAATACGGATTGCAGGAACATGGAATCAACGAATAAAGGAGAGCTTTTTAATGAATAACACACTCGAATTGCTTCATAACCATACATCGTTTCGTTCTTACACATCTCAACCCCTAACTGAGGAACAAATAGATGCAATATTTCAGGCAGCAAATCAAACTTCATCGTTCAGTCTTCTGCAGGCGGTATCCATTATTCGCATCACAGATCCAGTTCTTCGAAAAAAAGTCAGACATCTCTGTGTCGATCAACCCTATATTGAAGAAGCGGCAGAATTCTGGGTCTTCTGTGCAGATTTCAACCGAAATCATGAAATCGCTCCGGATGTGGATATTGAATATATTGAATTTCTGTTGATTGGTTCATTCGATGCCGGCCTGATGGCACAAAATGCGTTAACCGCGGCTGAATCGATGGGACTTGGCGGAGTGTTCATTGGTGGGGTCAGAGCCAATATAAGCGAACTATCTGACGTATTGAATTTACCTAAATATGTTATACCTCTGGTGGGATTATGTATCGGTAATCCAGCTGGAGATAAGCCGGAACTGAAACCTCGGCTCCCTCAATCCATGGTATTGCTTGATAATCAATACCAACCAATGGATCAAGAGAAATTAGCAATCTATGATGAGACCATGCTGAAGTATTATGAAAATCGTCCGACGAGAGCTCCTTTCACCGTAAAAAAAGTAAAAGGATGGAGTGACCATATCCAGGATCACCTCGAGAGAAGTATTCAACCGCAAATGATGGCCTATTTGAACAAGCAAGGTTTTGCCAAAAAATAAGCTTTACGATAAATCCAATCTTTGTTATGGAACTTGGTTAGGAAAGGCCCTTATAACGATACTAAGGCGAATTGACACCTATATAACCACATGATACATTTAGTCTGCTAAATATAATTCGGATGTTAGGGAGGGATCGTTCATGACAGATACAGTAGATTGTGATATTCGACAGTCTTTAGATCGAATTTCCTCCCAAATGCGTCGAAATTATAGTGAATCTCTTCGGGAACTTAATCTCTATGTAGGACAAGATAATCTGTTGTATCGGCTGTGGTTGGGTGATGGGGTAACACAGATGCAACTAAGTGAACATATGAAATGCGAACCACCAACGGTTACAAACATGGTCAAATCACTGGAACAGAACGGATTTATATATCGCAAACGTGATGTACAGGATGCAAGGATCATGCGTATCTTTCTAACCGATAAGGGCAAAGAATTAGAAAAACCGGTTGAGTATAAATGGAGAGAGCAGCAAGAGAAACTACTTCAATCCATTTCTTCGGAAGATCGGATGATACTGAGACAATTCATGCAACAAATGGAGCGAAATATCTTATAACTTATGCCAAGCTTCACGTAAGCTAAATGAAATGAACGAAGCAGAGCCGCTATTATAGCGGCTTTTTTTATTGCCAATAGCTAAACTTCCCTGTCCAGAACAAAGAATTTGTACTGTCAGTTTCGGAATTTACGATTATACCTCTAATGCTGGGATAAGATTATGATAATTCAAGTTAATTTTGTTCATTTAGATGCTTAAGAGATTACAGTACACTGAAAGAACATACAAATGGAACACACTAAACATGAAAAATGTGATGAATTATAATTCGTTGGAGGTTTTAACGTGAAGACCAAAAATATCTGGTTTAATCAACCTGCTGGAACATGGGAAGAGGCATTGCCTATCGGAAATGGAACTCTTGGAGGCATGATTTTTGGGAAAACACAGATCGAGAGAATTCAGCTTAATGAAGATAGTCTGTGGTATGGTGGTCCGATGCAGCGGAATAATCCTCAAGCACTTGAATCTTTATCTCAGATCAGAAGCCTGATTTTTGACGGTAAGATTAGGGAAGCAGAAGAACTCGCAGCAGATACTTTGGTAGGTGTTCCTGACGGGCAAAGACATTATGAGCCATTAGGGGACTTCTATATCGCTATGGATCACAGTGAACATGAACCAAATGGATATCAAAGACATCTCGATCTGGAACAAGGTAAGGTAAACGTGAATTATACCGCAGATCAATCCATTTACAGCCGTGATTATTTTGCTAGCTACCCGGATCAAGTGCTCGTTGTTCATCTCAAATCTAGCGTGCCTGGAAAGTTATCTTTCTCCACTGTTTTTGGCAGGGGAACCGTTCTGAAATCAACATCCTATTCAGATATTCTTAAGCATCCTGTTGGTTTCCAATCCTATCTGGACCGGATTGAGAGGCGTGGAACGAATAACTTGATCATCCGGGGAAGAAGTGGGGGAGAAGAAGGAATCCGATTTTGTTGTGCGATTCGCCTTATATCTGAAGGAGGGCAGGTTCATTATTCAAGCGGTCAGCTTTCTCTGAAGGATGGTAATTCAGCGACTATTCTAATTACGGCGTGCACGGATTTCCGAGTACCCAAGGAACAACTCGAAGTGGAGTGCCTCCGAAGAATTGAGGCCGCTTCAACAAAACCATATAGCGAACTGCTCGCCAATCATGTCTCGGACTATCAATCCTTATTCGAAAAGATGGATATACATCTCGAAGATGAAAATAAAGATGTGATATGTTCCGAACTTCCAATCGATCAGCGCCTTGAACGGCTTAGAGCTGGTAAGCATGATCCGGAACTGATGAGTCTATACTTTCAATTTGGTCGCTATCTGCTTATCTCAAGCAGCCGTCCAGGTTCTTTACCGGCAAACCTTCAAGGGATATGGAATAAAGACATGCTTCCTGTATGGGATAGCAAATATACGATTAATATTAATACACAGATGAACTACTGGCCTGCAGAAAGCTGCAATCTGTCTGAATGTCACGTTCCATTGTTTGATTTTATAGATCGACTGCAAGTCCGGGGAAAGGAAACCGCTAGAACCATGTATGGATGCAAGGGGTTCGTTGCTCATCACAATTCGGATATCTGGGCAGACGCTGCTCCGCAGGATGTATGTATGACATCGACGTTTTGGACTATGGGAGGAGCATGGCTTTCATTACATCTATGGGACCACTACGAATACAATAAGGATGTTCAGTTTCTCAAAAAAGTTTACTCCACGATGAAAGATGCGGCTATGTTTATTTTGGATTATCTAATAGAGGATCCTACCGG